>NZ_JBLZOM010000029.1:0-204 GCF_049199125.1 Pseudomonas sp. QD4 | reverse complement strand
AACCACTTGCGCTTCCGATCTCTCGTTAGCGGGAGGCGAATTCTACAGCGTTACTCGCTGTTGTCAACACCTTCTTTTCACCGCTTTCGACCGAGAAGATCGAACCGTTAATAGAGCCAAACAACACCGCTCTATCAACTCCTTCTGGGCTTCGATGACCTGAAGCAGCTCACTGTCGAAAACCGCGTAACTCTTTGTTTACCA
>NZ_JBLZOM010000028.1:0-255 GCF_049199125.1 Pseudomonas sp. QD4 | reverse complement strand
CCCCCCCCCCCCCCCCCCCCCCCCCCCCCCCCCCCCCCCCCCCCCCCCCCCCCCCCCCCCCCCCCCCCCCCCCCCCCCCCCCCCCCCCCCCCCCCCCCCCCCCCCCCCCCCCCCCCCCCCCCCCCCCGCCCCCCCCCCCCCCCCCCCCCCCCCCCCCCCCCCCCCCCCCCCCCCCCCCCCCCCCCCCCCCCCCCCCCCCCCCCCCCCCCCCCCCCCCCCCCCCCCCCCCCCCCCCCCCCCCCCCCCCCCCCCCCC
>NZ_JBLZOM010000027.1:0-255 GCF_049199125.1 Pseudomonas sp. QD4 | reverse complement strand
GTGTGGGTGCTTATGGAGCAGCTGATGTCGTCGATTAAGGAGGTGATCCAGCCGCAGGTTCCCCTACGGCTACCTTGTTACGACTTCACCCCAGTCATGAATCACACCGTGGTAACCGTCCTCCCGAGGGTTAGACTAGCTACTTCTGGTGCAACCCACTCCCATGGTGTGACGGGCGGTGTGTACAAGGCCCGGGAACGTATTCACCGCGACATTCTGATTCGCGATTACTAGCGATTCCGACTTCACGCAGTC
>NZ_JBLZOM010000026.1:0-255 GCF_049199125.1 Pseudomonas sp. QD4 | reverse complement strand
GACTGCGTGAAGTCGGAATCGCTAGTAATCGCGAATCAGAATGTCGCGGTGAATACGTTCCCGGGCCTTGTACACACCGCCCGTCACACCATGGGAGTGGGTTGCACCAGAAGTAGCTAGTCTAACCTTCGGGAGGACGGTTACCACGGTGTGATTCATGACTGGGGTGAAGTCGTAACAAGGTAGCCGTAGGGGAACCTGCGGCTGGATCACCTCCTTAATCGACGACATCAGCTGCTCCATAAGCACCCACAC
>NZ_JBLZOM010000025.1:0-258 GCF_049199125.1 Pseudomonas sp. QD4 | reverse complement strand
GGGCCATAGCTCAGCTGGGAGAGCGCCTGCCTTGCACGCAGGAGGTCAACGGTTCGATCCCGTTTGGCTCCACCACTTACTGCTTAACGCTGTTTCTGTGATAAAGCTTAGAAATGAGCATTCCATCAAGGTGATGGTGAATGTTGATTTCTAGTCTTTGACTAGATCGTTCTTTAAAAATTTGGGTATGTGATAGAAAGATAGACTGAACGTTACTTTCACTGGTAACGGATCAGGCTAAGGTAAAATTTGTGAGTT
>NZ_JBLZOM010000024.1:0-258 GCF_049199125.1 Pseudomonas sp. QD4 | reverse complement strand
AACTCACAAATTTTACCTTAGCCTGATCCGTTACCAGTGAAAGTAACGTTCAGTCTATCTTTCTATCACATACCCAAAT
Source organism: Pseudomonas sp. QD4 (assembly GCF_049199125.1). NCBI lineage: Bacteria > Pseudomonadati > Pseudomonadota > Gammaproteobacteria > Pseudomonadales > Pseudomonadaceae > Pseudomonas > Pseudomonas sp. QD4. The sequence goes on along the minus strand of NZ_JBLZOM010000024.1, from coordinate 179 downwards.
TTTTAAAGAACGATCTAGTCAAAGACTAGAAATCAACATTCACCATCAACTCGATGGAATGCTCATTTCTAAGCTTTATCACAGAAACAGCGTTAAGCAGTAAGTGGTGGAGCCAAACGGGATCGAACCGTTGACCTCCTGCGTGCAAGGCAGGCGCTCTCCCAGCTGAGCTATGGCCC
>NZ_JBLZOM010000023.1:0-404 GCF_049199125.1 Pseudomonas sp. QD4 | reverse complement strand
CCTGGTTGTTCAAGCCCATGAGTTGGCGGATGTGTTTGAAGAATGGGGTTTCTTCGGGTCGCTGGCCGCCTCTGAGGAAGTCGACGAAGGCGCTGGCGGTGCCGTCCCACCAGGTTCCGGCTTGGTTACTGGCGGCGTCGACGACGTCGAAGCCGGGCCAATGCCAGGGGGTCAGGCGGCGGTCGGTGTCTTTGGCCCAGCCGTGGACGATGGAGCCGTCTGCTGCCAGGACTTGGACGTTGACCCAGCTCTGCTGGTGGTCATCCTGCTGCACGGTGGTGATGCCCGTGGTCCAGTCTGTCGCCAGGTCGATGACCGAGGGGGCATCGTCTCTGGGTTCGGCTTTGATCGGGTCGCCCTGGCGCAGCCGCACCAGGGTCCAGTGCTGTTTCGGCAGGTTTTCG
>NZ_JBLZOM010000022.1:0-408 GCF_049199125.1 Pseudomonas sp. QD4 | reverse complement strand
GATGGAATGCTCATTTCTAAGCTTTATCACAGAAACAGCGTTAAGCAGTAAGTGGTGGAGCCAAACGGGATCGAACCGTTGACCTCCTGCGTGCAAGGCAGGCGCTCTCCCAGCTGAGCTATGGCCCCGTATCGCTACAGGCTTTTCCCACACAAAATTGGTGGGTCTGGGCAGATTCGAACTGCCGACCTCACCCTTATCAGGGGTGCGCTCTAACCAACTGAGCTACAGACCCAATTTCGGGCTGTTTCTATCGTCTTCTTCAATGAATCAAGCAATTCGTGTGGGTGCTTATGGAGCAGCTGATGTCGTCGATTAAGGAGGTGATCCAGCCGCAGGTTCCCCTACGGCTACCTTGTTACGACTTCACCCCAGTCATGAATCACACCGTGGTAACCGTCCTCCCGA
>NZ_JBLZOM010000021.1:0-473 GCF_049199125.1 Pseudomonas sp. QD4 | reverse complement strand
GAGCTTGCCAGTTAGCTTTGAATAGTCCAGAGCATTGTCTGAACCATGATATGGGGATGACTTTCTAAAGGTTCCCATTCATCTATGAATGAAAACCCCTGGTTCAGATAGAAGTTTGAGGCTCTGGCATTGTCGGGAGAGACGTCCAGAAAAACACGATCATGGCCTTTCTCTATCGCGCGAGATTTCACTGCCTCAACCAGCTGAGCTGCCACACCAGAGCCCCGCGCAGTAGGATCAACCCACATCCCGATCAGGTTATAGCGATTCGCGCCACTGACCGCCGCACCGATCATGCCAACCGGTTTATCGTCCTTCACGGCCAGCCAGAATTCAGTTCCGGCCGACGAGGCTCTGTCTTTCCATTGTGCATCACTGTATAGGGCGGCAGTCTGGTAGCTCACACCAAACGCCGTTGGTGTGTCCAAAAGGGCTGCGAGACGAACTTGCTTCAAAAGCATCCAGTCTTTTAC
>NZ_JBLZOM010000020.1:0-510 GCF_049199125.1 Pseudomonas sp. QD4 | reverse complement strand
ACAACAGCGCGGCAGGGCTCAGGGCACCGCTGCCGCCCATCGATGTCGAGGCCGAAACCCAACGCGGGACCCGACTCAAGCAGACCGAGGCCCGCGAGCGGCTCGAAGAGCGGTACGACGAAGCCCAGCGGGCGAGTTTCGAGCGGGCCTACCTGGCCGAGCAAAAGGTCTGGCAGCAGGCCATCGACCGCGAGGGCGAGCTGTACGCCCGGGAATACCAGGCCGCGCCTTTCCAGCTCGCCGCCCGGTATGACTACAGCGTGACCTCCACGCGCTCCGTGGAAGGTTTTATTCGCATGATGAGCCTGTGCCTGGTGGGCGGCCCCAGCGAAGTCATTCATCCAGATACCGAGACCCTGGGTGCGACCCAGCGCCTCTGGAAAAACCTGCTCGAAGACCGCCAGAGCCTGCTTTATCAGGCCTTGCTGGCCAAGGACCAGGCACTGTTCGACCAATTGAAAACAGCGCTGGCGGGCGATGATCTGGGCAAGCTCTACGACACCCTGAAAA
>NZ_JBLZOM010000002.1:1777610-1998401 GCF_049199125.1 Pseudomonas sp. QD4 | reverse complement strand
CCGTAAACCAGAGTTCGCGATTTGCCTGGAGAAACGGGGTTGCCGCGATTGGGGGCCCGGCGCGCCCCCCCCCGCGGGGGGCGCCCCCCCCCCCCCAAAAAACCCCGGGGGCCCCCCCCCCCCGGGGCGCCCCCCATCGCGGTCTCCCCGCTTCCCTCGCCACACCCCATCCAGCCCATTGCACCGACTGCGTCCTTGATCGCAGCCTTGGGCAGCGGCTACAGTTCTGCACCTGTCTCGCCCATCCCCATCGCACCGCGGACATTATCCCGAGCCCACCGTCGCCTGTAGCTAGCGCGGCCGGTTTGCTGGCGATAGGGCCCGCAGCGCGCCGCGCTTCACCAGGAGGTCACCCATGTTCGACTTTCACCCCCAGCTCAAGCAGCGCTTCGCTGCCTTGCGCACGGGCGGCGAATTTTTCTCGCTGCGGTATGTACGTGAATCCGGCCAGCACCTGTCGGTGCGCAAGAACGTGGCCGAACCGCCCAGCCTGAGCCGTGATGAAGGCGCCATGCTCACCGTGCGGGTCAACGGCGTCGAAGCCTATGCCGCCACCAACGACCTGTCCCAGGCCGGCCTGCAAGCCGCACTGCAACGGGCCGAACAGCAAGCGCGACTGATCGCCGGGCATGCCCTGCTCGACTTGCGCGAGCAGGCGGTGTCCAGTGACCGCGGCGACTACTTTTCGCCCAACCTCGACCAGCCCTTCCCTTCCCTGAGCGATTGCTACCAGATGCTCGGCGAAGAGTCCGCGGCCGTGCCCAAAGACGAGCGCCTGGTCAACTGGCAGGTGAGCATCGGCATCACCCAGGTCGAGCAGATCTACCTCAACAGCGCCGGCGCCGAGTTGCGCCAGGCCCAGCGCTTCGTCTACCCAGGCCTGGATGTGACCGCCTACGACGGCAGCGACAGCCAGACCCGGACCCTGGGCCGCGACAACTTTGGCCAGCAGGGCGGCGCCGATGTCATCAGCCGCTGCGGCCTGCTGGGCGCCGGGGCACAGGTCGCCGACCAGGCGCTGCAATTGCTGCTGGCGCCCAATACCCCCCAGGGCCCGCGAGACCTGCTGCTGATGCCGGACCAGATGATGCTGCAGATCCACGAGTCCATCGGCCACCCGCTGGAGCTGGACCGGATCCTCGGCGACGAACGCAACTACGCCGGCACCAGCTTCGTCAAAGCCCAGGACTTCGGCAGCCTGCAATACGGTTCGCCGCTGCTCAACGTGACCTTCGACCCGGAAATCCCCGAAGAGCTCGCCAGCTACAGCCACGACGATGACGGCAGTGCCGCCAGCAAGCAGTTTCTGATCCGCGAAGGCTTGCTGCTGCGGCCCCTGGGCGGTGCGCTGTCGCAATTTCGCGCCGGCCTGAAGGGTGTCGCCAACAGCCGTGCCTGTGGCTGGAACCGGGCACCGATTGACCGCATGGCCAACCTCAATATCGAGCCGGGCGAGCAATCCCTGGAACAACTGATCGGTGGGATCGAGCACGGCATCCTGATGTCCACCAACCGCTCCTGGTCGATTGACGATGCGCGCAACAAATTCCAGTTCGGCTGCGAATGGGCGCAGTTGATCGAGAACGGCCAGCTCAAGGGCGTGGTGAAGAACCCCAACTACCGGGGGATCTCCGCGCAGTTCTGGCGCAACCTGAGTGCCGTTGGCGACCGCAGTACCTTCAAGGTGCTGGGCACGCCCAATTGCGGCAAGGGCGAGCCGAACCAGGTGATCCGCGTCGGCCATGCTTCGCCGGCCTGTGTCTTTAGCAACATTGATGTGTTTGGGGGAGATGCCTGATGAGCACCGATATGAGTCAGGCCGAACAGTTCAAGGCCCTGGTCGACTGGCTGCGCAACGCCCTGCGCGAGCCGGAGCAGTTCAGCCTGAGCTACGCCGCCGAGTCCTCGGCGTTCATTCGTTTCAACCACGCCCGGGTACGCCAGGCCGGGCACGTGCAGCAGGCCAGCCTGGAGTTCAAGTTGATCGACCAGGGCCGCCACGCCGACCTCAGCATCACCCTCGCCGGCGACCCGCAGGTGGATCTGCAACGCCTGGCCGAAGGCCTGCAACAACTGCGGGAAACCCTGCCGTTATTGCCCGCAGACCCGTACCTGCTGCTCAACCACAACGGCTGGCACAGCCAGAACGTGCAGGAGCGCCCACTGCCCGACACCGAGCAGGTGGTGGCGGAAATCGGCCGCGCCGCAACGGGCCTGGACCTGGTGGGGTTCTACGCCGCAGGCCCCGTCAGTCGAGGTTTTGCCAGTTCGGCCGGGGCCTTTGGCTGGCACCAGGCCAATAGTTTCAACTTCGACTTCAGCCTGTTCCACGACAACGGCCAGGCGGTAAAGGCCAGCTACGCCGGCGATCTGTGGAACAGCGCCGACTTCGCCAGGCGCTTCGAGCAGGCACGGGAGCAACTGGCGTTTCTCGGGCGGCCGCTGCGCACCCTGGCCCCCGGGCAATATCGCGCGTACCTGGCGCCAGCGGCCCTGGAAGAAATCGTCGGCATGCTCAGCTGGGGCGGTTTCTCGGCCCAGGCCATCGCCAGCAAGCACAGCCCGCTGCAGAAGCTCTACGCCAATGAGGCCAGCCTGAGCCCGCTGGTGTGGCTCGATGAACAGGTCAGCGGCTCCTTGAGCCCGGCCTTCTCAGACGAGGGCTACCCGAGCGAAGACGTGACGCTGATCGCCGCGGGCGCCGCCAGCGGCCAACTGACCAGCTCGCGCAGCGCCGCCGAATACGGCCTGACCACCAACGGCGCCAGCGGCGGCGAATACCCCGGCGCATTGAGCATGCGCGGCGGGCAATTGCCGCAGCAGGAGATTCTCAAGCAACTCGGCACCGGCCTGTACATCAGTAACCTGTGGTACCTGAACTACTCGGACCAGCCCGCCGCGCGCCTGACGGGCATGACCCGCTTCGCCACCTTCTGGGTGGAAAACGGCGAGATCCAGGCCCCGGTCAGCACCATGCGTTTCGATGACAGTGTCTACAGTCTGCTGGGCACGCAGCTCGAAGCCCTGACCCAGGAGCGCGAGCTGCTGCTGTCGCCCAGTACCTACGGCCAGCGCCAGACCGCCTCGACGCACCTGCCCGGAGCGCTGATCAATCGCCTGACCCTCACTCTTTGAAAAACAGCTGCAAGCGCTAAGCTTCAAGCGTGTAGCTCAAAGCTTGGCGCTGCTCCTTTAGAGGTCCTATGCCCGAACGCCCGGTTCTAGATGCCACCACCGCCCGCTGGCTGCCTTGGGTGGTGGCCATCGCGTTTTTCATGCAGTCCCTCGACGGGACCATCCTCAATACCGCCCTGCCGGCCATGGCCCGGGACCTGGCGGAAAACCCGTTGCGCATGCAGGGCGTGGTCATTGCCTACATGCTCACGGTGGCGCTGCTGATTCCGGCTTCCGGCTGGATCGCCGACCGCTTCGGCACCAAGAAGATTTTCTTCGGCGCCATCCTGCTGTTCAGCATCGGCTCCCTGCTCTGCGCCATGTCCAACACCCTGAGCCAACTGATCGGCGCCCGGGTGATCCAGGGCCTGGGCGGCGCCCTGATGCTGCCGGTGGGCAGGCTGGTGGTGCTGCGCGCCTACCCGCGTTCGGAGCTGGTGCGGATCATGGGGTTTATCACCATCCCCGGCCTGCTCGGCCCGCTGATCGGCCCGACCATGGGCGGCTGGATGGTGCAGTACATGACGTGGCACTGGATCTTCCTGATCAACCTGCCGGTGGGTGCCATCGGCTGCTACGCGGTGTGGCGGTTTATCCCCGACCTGCGCGGCAGCGAACGCACGCGCTTCGACGGCCTGGGCTTCCTGCTGTTTGGCGCGGCGATGGTGCTGATCACCATTGCCATGGAAGGCCTGGGCGAACTGCACCTGCCGCACCTGCGGGTGATGCTGCTGCTGTTTGCCGGCCTGGCCTGCCTGGCCGCGTACTGGCTGCGCGCCGGGCATATCGATAACCCGCTGTTTGCGCCTTCGCTGTTCAAGGTGCGGACTTTTGCCGTGGGCATTCTCGGTAACCTGTTCGCGCGCCTGGGCAGCGGCGCCTTGCCGTTCCTGGTGCCGTTGCTGTTGCAGGTGGCCCTGGGTTACTCGCCGTCCCAGGCCGGGATGAGCATGTTGCCCCTGGCCGCCGCAGCCATGCTCGCCAAGTCCGTGGCCCGACCGTTGATCGAGCGCCTGGGCTACCGCGTGGTCCTCACCGGCAATACCCTGGCCCTGGGGCTGATGCTGGCAAGCATGGGCCTGGTCACCGAGCACACGCCTTATCCGCTGCTGCTGGGGATGCTGGCGGTGCTGGGGGCGATCAACTCGCTGCAATTCACCGCGATGAACACCGTGACCCTGATCGACCTCGACGACGCCTCGGCCAGCAGCGGCAACAGCCTGCTGTCGGTGGTCGCGCAGTTGTCCCTGAGCCTGGGCGTGGCCTGTGCCGGTGCCCTGCTCGGCGGCTTTACCGCCGAAGTCGGCAACGACGGGGTGGATACCGTGCTCGGCGCCTTCCAGCTGACGTTCCTCACCGTGGGCATCATGGCGATGCTGGCCGCGGCCATCTTCCTGCAGCTATCGCCCAAGGACGGCAAGCGCAGCAAACCGGTGGAAGAACATATCGAGCATTGATCGGCGAACAGGCGACCCGCTGCACTCGACGCGATATGCCCGACGTACACCGGCGCCCATACCGGCCAGCGCAGCCTTCGGCAGCGGCTACAGCCCGTAGCCGCTGCCGAGTAGCGCGAGGCTGCGCTGGCCCTCGCTGACAACGCGATACTTCCTGATGTACACCGGCACGCAGCTTGGCGACAGCGGCAACGTCAATGGCTGCTCGTCCAGAATTTGCAGGTTCGGCGGGCGAGGCTGCTACACTGCGCGACATTTTGTTTTGCAGGCCAGTCCCGTGACCACCATCGCCACCGCTTTTAATACTTTGCCGCTGTCCGCCGCCATGCTGGCTAACCTCGACTCCCTCGGTTATGCCCAGATGACGCCGATCCAGGCGCAAAGCTTGCCGGTGATCCTCAAGGGGATGGATCTGATCGCCCAGGCCAAGACCGGCAGCGGTAAAACCGCAGCCTTCGGTATCGGCCTGTTGAACCCGATCAACCCGCGTTACTTCGGTTGCCAGGCCCTGGTGCTGTGCCCGACCCGTGAACTGGCCGACCAGGTGGCCAAGGAGATCCGCCGCCTGGCCCGCTCCGAAGACAACATCAAGGTCCTGACCCTGTGCGGCGGCGTGTCCCTCGGCCCGCAGATTGCGTCCCTGGAGCACGGCGCGCACATCATCGTCGGCACCCCGGGTCGCATCTCCCAGCACTTGCGCAAGGGCTCGCTGAAACTCGACGGCCTCAACACCCTGATCCTCGACGAAGCCGACCGCATGCTGGACATGGGCTTCTACGACCCGATCGAAGAAATCATCGCCCACACCCCCGAGCGCCGGCAGACCCTGCTGTTCTCCGCCACCTACCCGGTGGGCATCAAGCAACTGGCCTCCAAGTTCATGCGCGACCCGCAGCAAGTGAAGGCCGAAGCCTTCCATGCCGACAGCCAGATCGAACAGCGCTTCTTCGAGATTTCCCCGGAAGAACGCATGGACGCTGTGGTCAAGGTGCTCAACCACTTCCGCCCGCAGTCCTGCGTGGCCTTCTGCTTCACCAAGCAGCAAGTACAGGAAACCGTCGACCACCTGACGTCCAAGGGCATGTCCGCCGTGGGCCTGCATGGCGACCTGGAACAGCGCGACCGTGACCAGGTACTGGCGATGTTCGCCAACCGCAGTACTTCGGTACTGGTGGCCACCGACGTCGCCGCGCGCGGCCTGGACATCGATGCCCTGGACATGGTGATCAACGTCGAACTGGCGCGGGATTCGGAAATCCATATCCACCGCGTCGGCCGTACCGGTCGGGCTGGCGAGAAAGGCATTGCCATCAGCCTGGTCGCACCGTCCGAGGCCCATCGCGCCCAGGCCATCGAACAGTTGCAGAAGTCCCCGTTGAACTGGGACCAGCTGGACAACCTGCCTTCCCAGGGCGGCGGTCCGCTGCTGCCAGCCATGAGCACCCTGTGCATCGGCGCCGGGCGCAAGGACAAAGTGCGCCCGGGCGACATCCTCGGTGCCCTGACCGGCGATGCCGGGATCCCCGGTGCCCAGGTCGGCAAGATCGCGATCTTCGACTTCCAGGCGTATGTGGCGGTCGACCGCACGATCGCCAAACAGGCCCTGCAACGCCTGAACGACGGCAAGATCAAGGGCCGTTCGCTGCGGGTACGGATTCTCTGATCGCGGCCCTCCTGTATAGGGGGCCTCAAGATGGGAGCTTGCTGTGGCGAGGGAGCTTGCTCCCGCTCGAGCGCGCAGCGCTCGCAAAACCCGCGGCCACAGTTTGACTGACCCGCCGCGCTGCCCAAGCAAGCTCCCGCGCCACACACACGCTGTACTGCTCGACCCCAGAATTTCAGAGGACACCGTTTTGCGCTCTACCGAAGTCGTGATCATTGGCGCTGGCGCCGCAGGCCTGATGTGCGCCCTGACCGCTGCCGGTCGTGGACGCCAGGTGATGTTGCTCGACCACGCCAACAAGGCGGGCAAGAAAATCCTGATGTCCGGCGGTGGCCGCTGCAATTTCACCAACATGTACACCGAACCGGGCAATTTTCTCTCGCAGAACGCGCACTTCTGCAAATCCGCCCTGGCCCGCTACACCCAGTGGGATTTCATCGCCATGGTGGCCAAGCACGGCGTGCCGTATCACGAGAAAAAACTCGGCCAGTTGTTCTGCGATAACAAGTCCAGCGACATCCTCGGCATGCTGCTCGACGAGTGCGACCAGGCCGGGGTCACGCTGCACCTGGACACCTCCATCGAGCAGATCGAAAAGCTCGAACACGGCTACCTGCTGCAAACCACCCTCGGCCCGTTGCAGTGCACGTCCCTGGTGATCGCCACCGGCGGCCTGTCGATCCCGACCCTGGGTGCCACCGGCTTTGGTTACCAGGTGGCCCGGCAGTTCGGCCACGAGCTGCTGCCGACCCGCGCCGGGCTGGTGCCGTTCACCATCACCGACCAGCTCAAGGAGCTGTGCGGCGAGCTGTCCGGGACCTCGGTGGATTGCCTGGTGAGCTGCAACGAACAGAGCTTTCGCGAGAACATCCTGTTCACCCACCGTGGCCTCAGCGGCCCGGCGATCCTGCAGATTTCGTCCTTCTGGGAACCGGGCGACACCGTGGAAATCAACCTGCTGCCGGACCACGATGCCCTCGACTGGCTGAATCAACAGCAGGCCGAACGCCCCAACAGCGAATTGAAAACCCTGCTCGGCGAGATCTTCACCAAGAAGATGGCCAACCTGCTGGCGGACAACTGGTTCGTCTCCAAACCGATGAAGCAATACACCCACGCCGAAATCGCCGAGATCGCCGAGAAACTGGCGAGCTGGAAACTGGTACCGGCGGGCACCGAAGGCTACCGCACCGCTGAAGTGACCCTGGGCGGCGTCGACACCCGCGAAGTGTCGTCCAAGACCATGGAATCGCTGAAAAGCCCGGGGCTGTACTTTATCGGCGAAGTACTGGACGTGACCGGCCACCTCGGCGGCTTCAATTTCCAGTGGGCCTGGGCTTCGGGTTACGCTGCCGCGCAGTACGTCTGAGGCGGCGACGCTTGCCTCGGGAGGTGTGAGCGGTACAAGGAAGGAACAGATTTTGCTCCAGGATGTGACGACGCCATTGCGCCGCCGTCAATACTGGCTCAATTTACCCAGATCGCCCCGGAAGGCCCTCCCCACTTCATGTCCTCGACCTCTTTTCGCCACTCCCTGCGCCGTCTTTGGGCACTGGATAAATTCAGCTACAGCGTGCGGGTGTTTATCGCCCTGACCGGCAGCATGGCGCTGTGCTGGTACCAGGACGAGATGGGCTTGCTGATCCCGCTGTTCCTGGGGATTATCGCCAGCGCCCTGGCCGAGACCGACGACAGCTGGCAGGGTCGCCTCAACGCCCTGGCCGTGACCCTGGTGTGCTTCAGTGTCGCGGCCTTCTCGGTCGAATTGCTGTTCCCCTACCCCTGGATATTCGTCATCGCCCTGGCGTTGGCCAGCTTCGGCCTGACCATGCTCGGTGCCCTCGGCGAACGTTACGGCGCGATTGCCTCGGCGACCCTGATTCTGTCGGTCTATACCATGATCGGCGTGGATCAGCGCGGCGGCGCGGTCACCGACTTCTGGCACGAACCGGTGCTGCTGGTGGCCGGCGCCGCCTGGTACGGCCTGCTCTCGGTGCTGTGGCAGGCGCTGTTCTCCAACCAGCCGGTGCAACAGAGCCTGGCCCGGCTGTTTCGCGAGCTGGGGTATTACCTGAAGCTCAAATCGTCGCTGTTCGAGCCGATCCGCCAGCTGGACGTCGAAGCCCGGCGCCTGGAACTGGCGCAACAGAACGGCAAGGTGGTGGCGGCGCTCAATGCAGCCAAGGAAATAATCCTGCACCGGGTCGGCAATGGCCGGCCGGGGTCCAAGGTCAGTCGCTACCTGAAGCTGTACTTCCTGGCCCAGGACATCCACGAGCGGGCCAGCTCCTCGCACTACCCGTACAACGCCCTGGCCGATGCGTTCTTCCACAGCGACGTATTGTTCCGCTGCCAGCGCCTGCTGCGCCAGCAAGGCAAGGCCTGCCGGGCCTTGGCCGAGTCGATCCAGCTGCGCCAGCCGTTCGTCTACGACGCCAGCTTTGCCGAAGCCCTGAACGACCTGCACGCCTCCCTGGAGCATCTGCGGATCCAGAGCAACCCGGCCTGGCGCGGGTTGCTGCGCTCGCTGCGGGCGCTGGCGGCGAACCTCGGGACCCTGGACCGCTTGCTCAGCGATGCCAGCAACCCCGACGCCCTGGCCGACGCCACCGACAGCAGCCTGCTGGACCGTTCACCGCGCAACCTGAAGGATGTCTGGCTGCGCCTGCGCACCCAGCTGACGCCGACGTCGCTGCTGTTTCGCCATGCCCTGCGCCTGCCGCTGGCGCTGACCATCGGCTACGGCATGGTGCATTTGATTCACCCCTCCCAGGGCTACTGGATCATCCTCACCACGCTTTTCGTGTGCCAACCGAACTACGGCGCCACGCGACGCAAGCTCGGCCAGCGGATCATCGGCACCGCCATCGGCCTCACCGTGGCCTGGGCCCTGTTCGATCTGTTCCCGAGCCCGCTGGTGCAGTCGTTGTTCGCGATCGCAGCCGGCGTGGTGTTCTTTATCAACCGCACCACGCGCTACACCCTGGCGACGGCGGCCATCACCCTGATGGTGCTGTTCTGCTTCAACCAGGTCGGCGACGGTTATGGGCTATTCCTGCCGCGCCTGTTCGATACCCTGCTGGGCAGCCTGATCGCCGGCCTCGCGGTATTTCTATTCCTGCCCGACTGGCAGGGCCGACGCCTGAACAAAGTGCTGGCCAACACCCTGACCTGCAACAGCATCTACTTGCGCCAGATCATGCAGCAGTACGCCGCCGGCAAAAGCGACGACCTGGCCTACCGCCTGGCCCGACGCAACGCCCACAACGCCGATGCGGCGCTGTCCACTACCCTGGCCAATATGCTGATGGAGCCCGGGCACTTTCGTAAGGAAGCGGACGTGGGCTTCCGCTTCCTGGTGCTGTCCCACACCTTGCTCAGCTACCTCTCGGGCCTCGGTGCCCACCGCGAGACCCAGCTGCCGGCCGAAGTCCGGGAACACCTGATCGAAGGCGCCGGGGTCAGCCTGGCAGCCAGCATCGACGAAATCGCCCAGGGCCTGGCCAGCAAAACCCCGATCGCCATCCAGAGCGATGCCGAAGAAGCCCTGGCCAATGAGCTGGAACAGATGCCGGATGAAATCGACGAAGGCCAGCGCCTGGTGCAAAGCCAACTGGCGCTCATATGCCGGCAGCTGGGGCCCCTGCGAACCCTGGCAGTCCACCTCATAAGAGCAGAGTGACGCAGCGGCAAGCTGCGAGCTGCAAGTGGTCCGCGGACTGCTTCCCGCTTGCCGCTGTCCCTCTCCTACATACCGTGTTCGCGCAAGAGCCGGTCATAACTGCCATCGGCTTTCATCTTGGCGATTTCGCGGTCGAAGCCGGCGACGATCTTGGCGTGGTCCGGGTTTTTCAGGCTGACCAGGATATGCAGGCTGTTTTCGCTCAGGGGCTTGGGCACGAACTCCACGGCATTGCGCACTCGGGGTGATTCCCGGGCCAGGTAATAGCGGGCGACGTACTCGTCTTCCAGGGTCAGTTGAACCCGGTCGGCCGCCAGCATGCGCACCGCCATGGCGAAGTTGTGCACCGGGACTTTCTGCAACAGCGGGTCGTTGTCGAATTCGGGGGCGTAGGCATAACCGCGAACCACGGCAATCGGGTATTCGTGCAACTGCTTGAGGTCCTGGTATTCCAGCGGAGCGTCCTTGCGCTTGATAAAGCGCACCCGGTTCAGCAGGTACTCGGCGGAAAACTGCCCCAACTGGGTTCGCGCATCGTTGTACCAGGCGTTGACCAGCACGTCGTAGCGGCCCTCGCCCACCCCCATCAGCGCCCGGGCCCAGGGCACCTGTTCGAACTCGCTGGGGTACCCGGCACGGGCCAGGGCGGTGCTGACGATATCCGTGGCCAGCCCGCCATTGACCAGCGTGGCATCGGTAAACGGCGGCCAGACGTCGGCCACCAGGCGCAATTTTTCCGCGGACGCGCTCTGGCCCAGCAACAGCAATCCAATCAAAGCAAACGCTCGATGCAATCGCGGCATGCTCAAAGATCCTTAGCGGGCGCGGAGCCCTGCGTGATTTCGGCGGAACCCGAGGTCCTGCTGGTCACTGCGTGACCACAACCCGGACCTAACATTAGCTCATGGGAGCCAATGCAAAGCGCTCGATTACAGATTACACAAAGAAGACAGACCCCATCCAAGACAATGATGGCATTTTGATCCACCTCACATAAATCCTCGCCCCCACCGCCCCGCGCAAGACATCCTGGAGAGGGACGCTTAGTATCGCTGCACAGTTTTTGACAGGACGTGAACATGACAATCGATTGGGTCTGCAAACACCACACTGACCTGGGCAAGGAACAGTTGTACGCCATTCTGCAGCTGCGCACCGAGGTGTTCGTGGTCGAGCAGAAATGCGCCTATCAGGAAGTCGATGGCCAGGATCTGGACGGCGACACCTGCCACCTGATGGCCTGGCACAACGACCGCCTGGTGGCCTACCTGCGCCTGCTCGACCCGACGTCCCAGGGCGGCGATGTGGTGATCGGCCGCGTGGTCATCGCGCCCGAGGCACGCAGCCAGGGCCTGGGCCACACGCTGATGGAGCACGCCCTGGTGCAGGCCGAGAAGTACTGGCCCGACACGCCGATCTACCTCTCGGCCCAGGCACATTTGCAGGGCTACTACGGCCGCTACGGCTTCAGCGTGGCGGGCGAGGAGTACGTCGAGGACGGCATCCCCCACATCGGCATGCGCAAGGCTTGAGCCGACGCGGCTTCGGCGGTGTTCAGGGGTAGCCCAGCACCGCCTTGATCTGCGGCAGGTGGCTGGCGATCCAGCCCTTGTCGATCGCGCCCCAGTCCTGGACCTGGTAGCGCCCGGCGTGGTTGCGCGCGCCATCCTGCTGCTCGAACTCGCAGACGATGTCCAAGTCCGCCAGGGCGGCGATGGTGTCCTGGGCGGTGCGCCGGGGCATGCCCGTGGCCTCGGTCAGCGCCGGTACACTGCTGGCCAGCCCGCTGTCGATCAGGTACGCCACGTACAAGCGCCGGTAAAAGCTGCTTTTGGTCTTGCTCACATCCATCGCCTACTCCTTGTTGCTTGGGTTATCCCACCACGTCCGCCTTGCCCTGCAGATCACGCCAGGTGAGGTAGACCCGCAGGTCGAATTCCAGCTGGTGATAGCCCGGCAGCATGTGCTCGCAGAGCTTGTAGAACGCCTTGTTATGGTCCGATTCCTTGAAGTGCGCCAGTTCGTGGACCACGATCATGCGCAGAAACTCCGGGGCGGCCTCCTTGAACAGCGAAGCAATGCGGATTTCCTTCTTGGCCTTGAGCTTGCCGCCCTGCACCCGGGAGATCGCCGTGTGCAGGCCCAGGGCGCGGTGGGTCAGGTCCAGGCGATTATCGAACAGCACCTTGTCCACGGCCGGCGCGTTGCGCAGGTATTCCTGCTTGAGTTCCAGCACATAGCCGTACAGCGCCTTGTCGCTCTGCACCCCATGCTTTTGCGGATAACGCTGGCTCAGGTAGTCGCCCAAGCGCCCCTGGGCGATCAATTGGCGGATTTGTTCTTGAAGAGCGGCCGGGTAGGCCTGGAGGTATTTCAAGGCGGTCATGGGGCGGCAACAGAGTCACGAAAGGTCGCCAGTGTAGCGAATTCAGCCCGGTAACGCGCTCCAGTCGAAGGGCTGGGCAAAGCGCCGGGCGTCGCTGGCCATCAGTGGCCGTGCCACCAGGAAGCCCTGCACGTACTGGCAGCCATTGGCTTGCAGCCATTGATATTGCTCGAGGGTTTCCACGCCCTCGGCAATCACCAGCAGCCCGAATTGCTTGCACAAATCGATGGTGCTGCGGGCTATCGCCGCGTCGCGCGGCGAATCCGGCAAGCGCGCGATCAGGTGCCGGTCGAGCTTGAGGGTATCGAGTTCCAGGTCGCGCAGATGGGCCAGGGAACAGACGCCCGAGCCAAAGTCATCCAGCGCCACCCGCACCCCAAGGTGACGCAGCAGGCGCAACTGTTTGCGCGTCTCGTCAGGGTTTTGGAGCAGGGCCTCCTCGGTGACTTCGACCTCCAGCTGCCGGGGCTGCAGGCCGTGACGCTCAAGGACCCGGCGCAATTCGGTGACCAGGTTGGGCAAGCCGAACTGCGTGTTGCTCAAGCTGATGGCCAGCACCATGTCCTCGCTGAACAGGCCCTGCCAGCGCCGGCGCTGAGCGGCGCCGCGGTGGTAGATCCAGCTGCCCAGGCGGCTGATCAGCCGCGCCTCTTCCAGCAACGGCAGAAACAGCCCCGGCGGGACGTCGCCGACACTCGGGTGCTGCCAGCGCAACAACGCCTCGAAGCCACGCAGGCGGCCATCGGCAATCGCCACCTGGGGTTGATACACCAGGTTGAATTCCTTGTGCTTGATGGCGTTGCGCACGCTGTCCTCAAGCATCAGCCGCGAGCGCGCCCGGCCGTTCATTTCATGATCGTAGTAGCGATACTGCTGGCGTCCGGCGCGCTTGGCCTCGTACATGGCGATGTCGGAGGCACGCAGCAGGCCATCGAGATCGGCACCGCAATCGGGGTACGTGGCAATGCCGATGCTGACGCCGAGGACGATATCCAGGCCATCGATCTGCTGACAGATCGACACCCGTTCGATGAGTTTTTCCGCGATCTTTGCTGCCTGCTCTGGCTGCTCCAGGTCCAGCAACGCGGTGAATTCATCCCCCCCCATGCGCGCCAGGATATCGAACGAGCGCAAGCAGGCTCGCAACTGCTCCGAGACCCAGCGCAGGACCCGGTCACCGGCATCGTGCCCCAGGGAATCGTTGACTCGCTTGAAGCCGTCCAGGTCCAGGTACAGCAGCACCAGGGACTTTTCCGGGCGCTCCTGGCGCAGCAGCAGGTTCTCCACCGTCTGGTAAAACCCCCGGCGGTTGAGCAGGCCGGTCAAGGGATCGGTCACGGCCTGGTATTCCAGTTGCTGGTGCAGATGGCGCACCTCGGACATGTCCAGCACCGTGACCACCATGGCCCTCTGCTCGGTGGACAGCGGCGCGCAGGACAGGGCCACCGAGACCTGCTGCCCCGTGCGGGTACAGAGCGTGGCGTCATGCAGGCGATAGGTTTCGCCCCGGGCATAGCTGGCGTAGAACTCGGAGTCGCGCCAGACCGGCATCTGCGGCTTTTGCACAAAACTGAGCAGCGCATTGCCTTCCAGGCTGTTGTCCTGGAACTCGAGCAAACGCGAAATCGCCGGGTTGGCAAACTCGATAAGCCCGCCCTCGCCCACCACCAGGATGCCTTCGGCGGCATTGGCCAACACCGAGGCGTTGAACGCCCGGGCGGCTTCCAGCTCATGGCTCAGGCGCTGCAAGGCACGGCGATTGCGCTGCTGTTCCAGCAGGGTCTGCACCTTGGGCTTGAGGATCTGCGGATCGAAAGGCTTGAACAGGTAATCCACGGCGCCGCTGGCGTAGCCCTTGATCACCGCGTCTTGGGATTGTTCGTTGGCGGTCAGGAAGATGATCGGGGTCAGACGTGTCCGCTGGCTGCCACGCATCAGTCGCGCAACTTCGAAGCCGTCCATCCCGGGCATCTGCACATCCAGCAGCACCAGGTCGACTTCGTGTTCAAGCAGCAGGTTGAGGGCCTCGATACCGGATGCGGCCGTCATGACCTGCCAGTCCTGGCGCTGCAGCAGCGCCCGCATGCTGATCAGATTCTCGGGGTAGTCATCAACGATCAAAAGGACTGAGCTGCCGTCACCTGGCTTGGGTTGCGCGCATTCCATGCTGCTTCTCTTGTGTGCGTAAGGCCGGAAACCGAAGAAAACCGGACAAAAACTGAGTCTTCACTCTAGACCCGGATCCGGCAAAGCAGAAGCTGTCAAAAGGACATCACCGTGCCAAAGCAGCGGGCACCCGACTAACGGTCACCCGCGAAAGCCCCGTATCAAGGGAAAAAACGCCGCAGGACAAAGGCTTGACGTCAAGCATCCGCCAGACGGGCGTTAACCGCGATGCCTTCTACGCTATAAAGACCACCCCTGAAAAACCGCAGGCTAAAGCCTTGCGTGCCTGCCCCTGCCTCAACCGAGGAAACCCCCGACCATGATCGACCTGGCAACCTGGAACCTCAGCGTTCCCGTCGGCAACCCGCCGGCCACCATCGACACACCACGACTGGTGAGTGGTTTCAAGGATCAGTACTTCCACTCCAACACCGGCACCCTGTTCTTCTGGTCCCCCGTGACCGGCTCCAAGACCGAGAACGCCATCTACCCGCGCACCGAACTGCGCGAGACCTATTCCAACGGCACCCTGCGCAACTGGACCTACCCCGACGCCGACAACCTGCTGTACGCGACCCTGGCGGTGAACCAGGTGCCGTCCTCGGGCAAGATCGTCATCGGCCAGATCCACGCCTACAACAGCACCAAGCCGCTGGTGAAGGTCGAGTACCAGTACAAGACCAGCAAGCTGAGCGGCAATATCGTGGCCAAGGTGCGCATGCGTCCGGACGACAAGGAAGGCCGGGTCATCACCATCGCCGAGAACGTCAAGCTGGACCGCGAGTTCTCCTACCTGATCCACCTCAGTCGCAGCGGCACGCTGAGCATCAGCGCCGCCGGCTACCAGTGGGACAACAAGATCAGCGCCACCTGGCGCGACAAGCCGCTGTACTTCAAGGCCGGGGTCTATGTGCAGGACAACACCGGCTACACCAGCGAAGGCGGCAAGGTGACCTTCTACAAGCTGGACATCGACCACAACAAAGGCTGAAACCGCCCCACAAAAAAGCCCGCATCGCTGCGGGCTTTTTCGGTACAACGCCGGGGGCTTAGTTGACCTTGGCGTTCAGCTCACCCTTGAGGTAACGCTGGAACATGGCTTCCAGGGAAACCGGCTTGATCTTCGAAGCATTGCCGGCGGTGCCGAAGGCTTCGTAACGGGCGATGCACACGTCGCGCATGGCGGTCACGGTAGCGCCGAAGAATTTGCGCGGGTCGAACTCGCTCGGGTTGGTGGCCATCAGGCGACGCATCGCACCGGTGGACGCCAGGCGCAGGTCGGTGTCGATGTTGACCTTGCGCACGCCGTGCTTGATGCCTTCAACGATTTCTTCAACCGGCACGCCGTAGGTTTCTTTGATGTCGCCGCCGTACTGGTTGATGATCGCCAGCCACTCTTGCGGTACCGAAGACGAACCGTGCATCACCAGGTGAGTGTTGGGAATGCGCTTGTGGATCTCTTTGATGCGGTCGATGGCCAGCACGTCGCCGGTAGGCGGCTTGGTGAACTTGTAGGCGCCGTGGCTGGTGCCGATGGCGATGGCCAGGGCATCGACCTGGGTGCGCTTGACGAAGTCGGCGGCTTCTTCCGGGTCGGTCAGCATCTGGCTGTGATCCAGCACGCCTTCAGCGCCGATACCGTCTTCTTCACCGGCCATGCCGGTTTCCAGGGAACCCAGGCAGCCCAGCTCGCCTTCGACCGACACGCCGCAGGCGTGAGCCATGGCCACGGTTTGCTGGGTCACGCGCACGTTGTAGTCGTAGTCGGTCGGGGTCTTGCCGTCTTCGCCCAGGGAGCCGTCCATCATGACCGAGCTGAAGCCCAGCTGGATGGAGCGCTGGCAGACGTCAGGGCTGGTGCCGTGGTCCTGGTGCATGCACACCGGGATGTGCGGGAATTCTTCGATCGCGGCGAGGATCAGGTGGCGCAGGAAAGGCGCACCGGCGTATTTGCGGGCACCGGCCGAAGCCTGGACGATCACCGGGGAGTCAGTCTTGTCAGCGGCTTCCATGATGGCGCGCATCTGCTCAAGGTTGTTGACGTTGAAAGCTGGAACGCCGTAGCCGAATTCGGCTGCGTGGTCCAGCATCTGGCGCATGCTGATGAGTGCCATTGTGTGTGTCTCTCCCGATCGAGGGTCGTTAATCGTGCAAGCCTGCCGTAGCGGCGGCTGCTATTCAAGTTATTGCAGATCGGGGGTCAGCCCGCCCTGCCTGATTCAAGTAAAACGCTGTTTCGTGTCCTGCCAACCCCTGTAGCGAGCGAGCCTGTCGGCTCGGCCGTCGCCACCGGGGCCGGTTTTATTGAGCCTTGCAGCCGCGGCCGATCAGATCGTTGGTGGCGACCCAGTAAACCAGGCCTTCCTCACCTTTTTCGTGAAACGCCAGCATCTCATTGCTGTACAGCGCGCCCGAGCCGCCCGGCTCCAGCTTCAGGCGGTAGACCTGATCGGCCCCGCCCAGGCGCACATCGACTTCCTTGCGGCTGCTGTCGGTGTAGCGCCAGACCACGTGTGCCTGGCTGTCGCAGACCCAGGTGGTCCAGGTGTCGGCGGGTGGTGACTTGAACAGATCCAGGTTGGCGCAACCTGCCAGCAATGCCAGCGCCGCCACGGCGATAAAGCCTTTCATCGGTGTTCCTCGGCAGGCGGCAGCAGGCCGCCGGCACAGCGCGTAATCAATGAGACCCGTCAAGGACAACCATGTTCCTTGGTCCGGGACGGGGTTTCGTATTTGTCCAGGCCATCAGGGCCCAGACGCTTGTTAATCACCGGCGCCGTCTCGGCCTGCCAATCGGCCTGGTAGCAGCCGTTGTCCGGCGCCCCTGGCTCGACCGCAGGTTTGGCCTCGGGGGTGCTGGAACACCCCACCAGCAACCCGACGCCGATCAACAGCATTAACGTCTTGACCATGTGAACACTCCTTTGCCTGGCCAATGGGGCTTCAGCCCTTGGCCCGTGCTTCCAGGACTTCCACGGCTGGTAGCACCTTGCCTTCGACGAACTCGAGGAACGCGCCGCCGCCGGTAGAAATGTAGGAGATTTGCTCGGCCACACCATATTTATCGATGGCCGCCAGGGTGTCGCCACCACCGGCAATGGAGAATGCCGAGCTGTCAGCGATGGCCTGGGCCAGCACCTTGGTGCCGTTACCGAACTGGTCGAACTCGAACACGCCGACCGGACCGTTCCAGAGGATGGTCTTGGACGACTTCAGCAGCTCGGCGAAATGCGCGGCGGTTTGCGGGCCAATGTCGAGGATCATGTCGTCGGCCGCCACATCGGCGATCAGCTTGACCGTGGCTTCGGCGCTTTCGGCGAATTCCTTGGCCACCACCACGTCGACCGGCAGCGGGACGCTGACCTTGGCCGCGATGTCACGGGCGGTGTCCAACAGGTCCGGCTCGTACAGCGACTTGCCGACCGGGTGACCGGCAGCCGCGAGGAAAGTGTTGGCAATACCGCCGCCGACGATCAGTTGATTGCAGATCTGGCTCAGGCTGTTGAGCACGTCGAGCTTGGTCGACACCTTGGAACCGGCAACGATGGCCGCCATCGGTTGTGCCGGGGCGCCCAGGGCCTTGCCCAGTGCATCCAGCTCAGCGGCCAGCAACGGACCGGCCGCCGCGACCTTGGCGAACTTGGCCACGCCATGGGTCGAGCCCTCGGCACGGTGGGCGGTGCCGAAGGCGTCCATCACGAACACGTCGCACAGCGCAGCGTATTGCTGGGCCAGTTCGTCGGCGTTCTTTTTCTCGCCCTTGTTGAAGCGCACGTTTTCGAACAACACGATGTCTCCGGCCTTGACCTCGACACCGTTCAGGTAATCGGCCACCAGCGGCACCTCACGGCCCAGGGCCTTGCTCAGGTAGTCGGCGACGGGCTTGAGGCTGTTCTCGGCCGAGAACTCGCCTTCGGTCGGACGGCCCAGGTGCGAGCAGACCATCACTGCCGCGCCTTTTTCCAGGGCCAGCTTGATGGTCGGCAGCGAGGCCAGGATTCGCGCATCGCTGGTGACAACACCGTCCTTGACTGGGACGTTGAGGTCTTCACGGATCAGTACGCGCTTACCTTGCAGATCGAGGTCGGTCATCTTCAACACGGTCATGGGTCGCAATTCCTGGGTTACTGCTGTTGAGAAGCAGGGAGTAGAGGGGCAGAAAGTGGAGCAGCTGTTTGCAGATAATGTCCTGCAACGTCCAGCATTCGGTTGGCAAACCCCCATTCGTTGTCGAACCAGGCCAGGATGTTCACCAGCCGGGGGCCGGAAACACGGGTCTGACTGGCGTCGACGATCGCCGAATGCGGGTCATGGTTGAAATCACAGCTGGCGTGCGGCAGCTCGGTGTAGGCCAGCAAACCCTTGAGCGGGCCGCTGGTGGCGGCCTCGCGCAGGATCCGGTTGACCTCGCCGGCATCGGTATCACTCACGGTTTGCAGGGTGATATCGAGGCACGACACGTTCACCGTCGGCACGCGCACTGCTTTGGCCTGAATTCGCCCGGCAAGTTCCGGCAGCAGCCGTTCGATGCCTCGGGCCAGACCGGTGGACACCGGGATCACCGACTGGAACGCCGAACGGGTACGGCGCAGGTCTTCGTGGTGATAGGCGTCGATCACCGGCTGATCGTTCATCGCCGAGTGAATGGTGGTGATCGATACGTACTCCAGGCCGATCGCCTGATCCAGCAAGCGCAACAGCGGAACGCCGCAGTTGGTGGTGCAGGAGGCGTTGGATACCAGCAGCTCGCGGCCGGTCAGGCAATCCTGGTTGACGCCGTAGACGATGGTGGCGTCGACATCCGACTCACTGGCCATCGGCTGGGAAAACAGCACCCGCGGCGCACCGGCATCGAGGAAGCGCTGGCCATCGGCCCGGGTGTGGTAAGCGCCGGAGCACTCCAGCACCAGATCGACGCCCAGGGACGCCCAATCGATACCTTCGGGGGTAGCACTGCGCAAGACCTTCACGCAGTTGCCATTAATATGCAGACAATCGCCATCGATCTTCACCTCGCCGGGGAACCGGCCATGGGTGGAGTCGAAGCGTGTCAGGTATTCGATGCTGGCCATGTCGGCCAGGTCGTTGATTGCAACAATTTCGAACCCGGCCGCGGCCCCTCGCTCGAACAGAGCACGCAAGACGCAACGACCAATCCGGCCGTAGCCGTTGAGTGCAACTTTGTAGGGACGCGGTTGAGGCATGGGGTTCTCAATCAGGTACAGGTAGACACACGGGTTATACGCAAACCCTTGTAGGAGCAGGCTTGTGTGGCGAGGGAGCTTGCTCCCGCTGGAGCGCGCAGCGCTCCCAGACCGGTTGCCGAGGTGTATCTGATACCTCTCGACAGGTCGGTTTGGGGCCGCTTCGCAGCCCTGCGGGAGCAAGCTCCCTCGCCACTACAAGCTCGCTCCTACACAGAGGAGCGGTGCGTTTTAGTCTTCCAGCAGTTCTTCAGCCTGACCCAGGATGTTTTCCAGGGTGAAGCCGAACTCTTCGAACAAGGCTGGCGCAGGCGCCGACTCGCCGTAGGTGGTCATGCCGATCACGCGGCCTTCCAGGCCCACGTACTTGTACCAGTAGTCCGCGTGAGCGGCCTCGATGGCGATACGGGCACTGACCTGCAACGGCAGGACCGATTGCTTGTAGCCGGCGTCCTGGGCATCGAACACGCTGGTGCACGGCATGGAAACCACACGCACCTTGCGGCCCTGCTCGGTCAGCTTGTCGAACGCCTGAACCGCCAGGCCCACTTCCGAACCGGTGGAGATCAGGATCAGCTCAGGCTCGCCTGCGCAGTCCTTCAACACGTAGCCGCCACGGGCGATATCAGCGATCTGGCCGGCATCGCGGGTTTGGTGCTGCAGGTTCTGACGGGAGAAGATCAGCGCCGAAGGGCCGTCCTTGCGCTCGATGGCCAGCTTCCAGCAGACGGCCGATTCCACGGCATCGGCTGGACGCCAGGTGTCGAGGTTCGGGGTGCTGCGCAGGCTGGTCAATTGCTCGACCGGCTGGTGAGTCGGGCCGTCTTCGCCCAGGCCGATGGAGTCGTGGGTGTAGACGAACACCACGCGTTTCTTCATCAAGGACGCCATGCGCACCGCGTTGCGGGCGTATTCCATGAACATCAGGAAGGTCGCGCCGTAAGGCACCAGGCCGCCGTGCAGGGACACGCCGTTCATGATCGCGCTCATGCCGAACTCGCGAACGCCGTAGTACATGTAGTTGCCGCTGGCATCTTCCGCCGACACGCCTTTGCAGCCTTTCCACAGAGTCAGGTTGGAACCGGCCAGGTCAGCGGAGCCGCCCAGCAGTTCAGGCAGCAGTGGGCCGTAGGCATTCAGGGCGTTCTGGCTGGCCTTGCGGCTGGCGATGGTTTCGCCCTTGGCCGCGACTTCGGCGATATAGGCCGAGGCCTTTTCGGCGAAATCGGCAGGCAATTCACCGGCCAGGCGACGGACCAGCTCGTTGGCCAGCTCAGGGAAGGCAGCGGAGTAGGCCGCGAAGCGCTGATCCCACTCGGCTTCGACCGCGCGGCCGGCTTCCTTGGCGTCCCACTCGGCGTAGATATCGGCCGGGATTTCGAACGGAGCGTAGTTCCAGTTCAGCGCCTTGCGGGTCAGGGCGATTTCCGCGTCACCCAATGGGGCGCCGTGGCAGTCTTCCTTGCCTTGCTTGTTCGGCGAGCCGAAACCGATGGTGGTCTTGCAGCAGATCAGGGTCGGCTGCTCGCTTTTGCGCGCGGTCTCGATGGCGATCTTCAGTTCTTCAGGATCATGACCGTCGACGTTGCGGATCACCTGCCAGTTGTAGGCTTCGAAACGCTTAGGGGTGTCATCGGTAAACCAGCCTTCGACTTCGCCGTCGATGGAGATGCCGTTGTCATCGTAGAAGGCAATCAGCTTGCCCAGGCCCAGGGTACCGGCCAGGGAGCCCACTTCGTGGGAAATACCTTCCATCATGCAGCCATCACCCAGGAACACGTAGGTGTGGTGATCGACAACGTTGTGCCCCGGGCGGTTGAACTGCGCCGCCAGGACTTTCTCTGCGAGGGCGAAACCCACGGCGTTGGCCAGGCCCTGGCCCAACGGACCGGTGGTGGTTTCAACACCCGGGGTGTAGCCGAATTCCGGGTGACCCGGGGTGCGGCTGTGCAGTTGGCGGAAGTTTTT
This sequence comes from Pseudomonas sp. QD4, assembly GCF_049199125.1. Classification (NCBI taxonomy): domain Bacteria; kingdom Pseudomonadati; phylum Pseudomonadota; class Gammaproteobacteria; order Pseudomonadales; family Pseudomonadaceae; genus Pseudomonas; species Pseudomonas sp. QD4. The sequence goes on along the minus strand of NZ_JBLZOM010000002.1, from coordinate 1,976,701 downwards.
CAGATCTTCGATCGACAGGTCATAGCCGGTCAGGTGCAGCAGCGAGTAGATCAACATCGAGCCGTGGCCGTTGGACAGCACGAAGCGGTCACGGTCGGCGAAAGCCGGATTACTCGGGTTGTGCTTCAGGTAGTCACGCCAAAGTACCTCGGCGATATCCGCCATACCCATCGGGGCACCGGGATGGCCGCTGTTGGCTTTTTGCACGGCATCCATGCTGAGGGCACGAATGGCGTTGGCACGCTCACGACGGCTGGGCATCGCTGATCTCCTAGGGTTTGAATAAAACGAAACGGAAAAAAGACGCGCATTTTCCCTCAGCCCGTAGGCGGGGGCAATGACAGATAGTCGTTCTGGCACGTTTTTCCTGTGGATAAAGCGCTTATCGCCTGATGAAACCTTTCTGCATTTCGTCTTTAGAGAGCAAAGGCTGCTTCAAGTGCCACTTATCTACCAATATCAAAACTTTTTGATATTGGTCTTGCGGGGTTTTATGGGCGTCACTAGACTGCGCCACTATGAATTTACGTGTGCCTTCCATTCGCCATGACGACTGCGATGAACTGGCGGCCTTGTGCAAGGCCGGCGGCGATCCGCTGCGATTGAATGTATTGCGCGCGCTGACCAACGACTCGTTCGGTGTACTGGAGCTGGCGCAGATCTTTGCCATCGGCCAGTCCGGCATGAGCCACCACCTCAAGGTTCTGGCCCAGGCCGAACTGGTGGCGACCCGCCGCGAGGGCAATGCGATTTTCTATCGCCGTGCCCTGCCCAACACCGAGCAATTGGGTGGCAGATTGCATGCAGCCCTGCTCGATGAAGTCGACCAACTGGCCCTGCCCTTTGACGTACAGGCGCGGATCGGCCTGGTGCATCGACAACGGGCGACGGCCAGCCAGGACTTTTTTTCCCGGGTCGCGGAGAAGTTTCGCGCCCAGCAGGACCTGATCGCAGGACTGCCCCAGTACCGCGAGAGCTTGCTTTCGTTGCTGGATCAGCTGAATTTCGGCAGCACCGCCACGGCCATAGAAGTCGGCCCGGGCGACGGTGGCTTTCTGCCGGATCTGGCCCGCCGCTTTCATCAGGTCACCGCGCTGGACAACAGCCCGGCGATGCTGGATCTGGCGCGTCAGCTGTGTGAACGCGAAGCGCTGGCTAACGTCAGCCTGCAGCTGGCCGATGCACTGAATGGCGTAGGCCTGAGCGCCAACTGCGTCGTATTGAACATGGTCTTGCACCATTTCGCAGCGCCCGCCGAAGCCATGAAACACATGGCCGGCCTGCTGCAACCAGGCGGTAGCCTGTTAGTGACAGAGTTGTGCAGCCACAACCAGAGTTGGGCCAGGGAGGCCTGCGGTGATCTCTGGCTGGGCTTTGAACAGGAAGATCTGGCCCGTTGGGCCACCGCTGCGGGACTGGTTCCCGGGGAAAGCCTGTATGTAGGCTTACGTAATGGTTTCCAGATTCAGGTCCGCCATTTTCAGCGACCGGCTGGCGACACTCACCATCGGTAAATTTAGGAAACCGTCGAGATGAGCGAATACTCCCTTTTCACCTCCGAGTCCGTGTCTGAAGGGCATCCGGACAAAATCGCCGACCAGATTTCTGACGCGGTGCTGGACGCCATCATTACCCAAGACAAGTTCGCCCGCGTGGCTTGCGAGACTCTGGTGAAAACCGGCGTGGCGATCATCGCCGGCGAAGTCACCACATCGGCCTGGGTCGATCTGGAAGAAATCGTCCGTAACGTCATCCTGGACATCGGCTACAACAGCTCCGACGTCGGCTTCGACGGCGCGACCTGCGGCGTGATGAACATCATCGGCAAGCAGTCCCCCGACATCAACCAGGGTGTAGACCGTGCCAAGCCTGAAGATCAGGGCGCCGGCGACCAGGGCCTGATGTTCGGCTACGCCAGCAACGAAACCGACGTGCTGATGCCGGCACCGATCACCTTCTCGCACCAACTGGTGCAGCGCCAGGCCGAGGCCCGCAAATCCGGCCTGCTGCCTTGGCTGCGTCCCGACGCCAAGTCGCAAGTGACCTGCCGTTACGAAGGCGGCAAGGTGGTGGCGATCGACGCCGTCGTATTGTCGACCCAGCACAACCCTGACGTGTCGTACAAAGACCTGCGCGAAGGCGTGATGGAGCTGATCGTCAAGCACGTGCTGCCGGCCGACCTGCTGACCAAGGACACCCAGTTCCACATCAACCCGACTGGCCAGTTCATCATTGGCGGCCCGGTGGGCGACTGCGGCCTGACCGGTCGCAAGATCATCGTCGACAGCTACGGCGGCATGGCCCGTCACGGCGGCGGCGCGTTCTCCGGCAAGGATCCATCCAAGGTTGACCGTTCGGCCGCCTACGCCGGTCGCTATGTGGCCAAGAACATCGTCGCTGCCGGCCTGGCCGAGCGCTGCGAGATTCAGGTTTCCTACGCTATCGGCGTCGCTCAACCGACTTCGATCTCGTTGAACACCTTCGGCACCGGCAAGATCAGCGATGACAAGATCGTCAAGCTGGTACGTGACGTGTTCGACCTGCGTCCATACGCCATCACCACCATGCTCGACCTGCTGCACCCGATGTACCAGGAAACCGCTGCTTACGGCCACTTCGGTCGTACCCCGCAAACCAAGACCGTGGGCGAAGACACCTTCACCACCTTCACCTGGGAAAAAACCGACCGCGCCGAGGCCCTGCGCGCCGCTGCCGGTCTGTAAGCTTCACCTGGCAACATCCAAAGCCCCGCACGGTTCGTCCTGCGGGGCTTTTTTGTAGCCGAAGGTTTCCCTGCCGGCCTCTGGCCCGGGGCTTACCGGCTGCCTCCCGTACCCCGAAACAACCGGCAACCAGCCGAGTGCCCCGCGCCTCGCGGAGCGGCCTAACCTTGGTCGACATCACGCCCGAGCAAGGACGCTCCCCATGTTGCCCAGACTGCAATGGTTGATCAGTTTCGCCCTGGCACTTCTCGTCCTGCCGGCCATGGCCGCCTGCCCGGATTGGCCCACCGCCCGCGCCACTGAAGAAATCAGCGCCCTGCATCGGCAACTGCGGGCCTGGGACGAGGGCTATCACCGACAGGGCCAGTCCGCAGTGGCCGACGAGCTGTATGACCAGGCACGGCAACGCCTGATCACCTGGCGCCAGTGCTTCGGCGTCGCGTCCACTGCTGACCAGCCGCTGCGCAGCGCTGCCGGCGACGTGGCCCACCCGATCCCCCATACCGGCCTCGAGAAACTCGCCGACGACCAGGCCGTGCAGGCCTGGCTGCAAGGCCGCCGCCAGGTCTGGGTGCAGCCGAAGGTCGACGGCGTGGCGGTGACCCTGATCTACCGTCGCGGCCTGTTCCAGCAGGCCATCAGCCGTGGCGACGGCCTGCGTGGCCAGGACTGGAGCGCCGCTGCGCAGTTGATCGAGGCCATTCCCAAGCGATTGCCCCAGCCGGTGGACCTGCTGCTGCAAGGCGAGCTGTACTGGCGCCTGGAAGCCCACGTTCAGGCGGAGGCCGGCAGCCGCAATGCCCGCAGCCAGATCGCCGGGCTGATGGCACGCAAACAGCTGCGGGCGCAAGAGGCACGGCAGATCGGCCTGTTTGTCTGGGACTGGCCACAGGGCCCGAACACCCTGCCCGAGCGCCTGGCGCAGTTGAGCCGCCTGGGGTTCCCTGAAAGCCGCGAGTACAGCCACCCCGTCACCGACCTCGACGGCGCACGGCGCTGGCGCGACCACTGGTATCGCGCGCCCCTGCCCTTTGCCAGCGACGGCATTGTGTTGCGCCAAAGCCTGCGCCCGCCCGCACAGCGCTGGCAGGTCAAGGCGCCGTACTGGCTGGTGGCCTGGAAGTACCCCTACCGGCAGGCCCTGGCCACGGTACGCAAGGTGCAATTCAAGATCGGCCGCACCGGGCGCATCACCCCACTGCTGGAACTGGAGCCGGTGCGCCTGGATGACCGACAGATCCGCCGGGTCAGCAGCGGCTCGCTACAGCGCTGGCAAGCGCTGGATATCCGCCCAGGCGACCAGGTGGCCATCAGCCTGGCCGGGCTGACGGTGCCACGCCTGGACAGCGTGGTGCTGCGTGCGGCGCAACGGGCACCAATCACGGTGCCCGACCCCGGGGCCTTTGATTACCTGAGCTGCTGGCAGCCGCTGCCCGGTTGCGAAAGCCAGTTCCTGGCACGCCTGACCTGGCTCAGCGGCAAGCAGGGGCTGGACCTGCCCCATGTCGCTAGCGGCACCTGGGAGAAACTGATTGAAACAGGTCGCATCACAGGCTTGGTCGATTGGTTGACCCTCGACCACGCAGAGCTTGCTAACATTGCCGGCTTTGGCGAACGCAGCAGCGCACGCCTGCTCGACAGCCTGCAAGGCGCCCGGCAACGACCTTTCGCACGCTGGCTGAAGGCCCTGGGCTTGCCGCCCAGTGGCACGGCCAGCCTGCAAGGCCCGTGGCAGGTCCTGGCGAGCAAAAGTACCGAACAATGGCAGGCCGAGGGCAACATCGGCCCCAAGCGCGCCGCACAGTTGAGCGCGTTTTTGCAGAGCCCGCAGATGCGGGCTGTCACAGAGGAATTGAGAGCCGCCGGGGTCGAAGGGTTTTGAAGACTGATCGATCCGTGGTGTTGAACCCCAAGGGCACGACTACGCTCCAAGAGCCCAACCGTCTGCCCACCTGATAGCGACCTTACGGAGCCTTTATGAAACTGTTTTCACCGCTCGCGCTTTTGACCCTTTGCAGCCTGGTGGCCGCCCCGGTGCTGGCCACAGAGCAGGCCCCGGAACTCACCGGCTGCGCCGCCAAGCGCCAGGCCATCAGCGTCCAGATCGAGCAAGCCAAGGCTCACGGCAACAGCGAACAGCAGGCTGGCCTGGAAAAAGCCCTGAGCGAAGTCACTGCCAACTGCACCGACGCCTCGCTGAAGAAGGAACGGGAAAACAAGGTACTGGATGCCAAGCACGAAGTCAGCCGCCGTCAGGCCGACCTGGATAAAGCCATGAAAAAAGGCGATTCGGAGAAGATCAACAAGCGCAAGGACAAGCTCGCCGAATCCCGCAAGGAACTGCAGCAAGCCCTGGACGAGCTGGATAAATAAGCCGCTGATGGGCTTTCACGCCAAACCTTGACTCAGGACTGTCTGTGGCGAGGGAGCTTGCTCCCGCTTGCCAGCGCAGCAGGCACCGCCTCAAGCCCCAGGGGTGGCAACTGCCGTCGCGACAGACGTCCCGGTCCTGCCCAGGTCGCCCGATTTAAAGCAGGATCAGTGATCACGAAACTCTTTATGGCAAGCACTGCACGCATCTTCGACCTTCTGCACCGCCGGGCCGAGATTGGCGGCCTTGTAGGGCTGGACCTGACTCGCGATCACCAATTCACCGGTGGCCGCCTCAAGGTTGCGCGCCAGCTCCTGGAAGCGCGCCTGCTTGCGCCAGACATCGTCGGTGGCGCTGGTATGTTCCTCTTCCTTGACCTGGGGAAAGTGCTTCCACGGCTCATGGGACAGGCTGTCGAGTTTGACCGCGCCCTCGGCGAAACGCGCACCGTCGAAGGCGATCCGTCCGCGAAGCATGCCGCCCAGGTCTTCACCGGTCTTGAGCATCTGTTTGAAGATCGCCTTGCGCTGCCCCAGGGGCGAGTTCGGATCGACTCCACCGCAGGCAGAAAGCGTCAGGCAGGCCAGCAATACAACAGTAAGTCTTTTAAGAATCATGGTGGCTCAAGGTTCGGGAAAACGGCGGCCAGTATCCTCGCCTGCCCGGCAAAGACCAATAGCCCTATTAAAAACAAGGGTTGCCCGAGCACCTGCACGGCTCGCGCAATCGTCAAAGGAAGTACCGCATGAATCTCAGTTTCAGCGCCTGGCGCCGTCACCTGGCCTGGACCCTGCCGACCCTGGCCCTGCTGGCCGGGTGCAATGGCAGCGACACCGAAACGCCCCAGACCCACGCCCTCGCCACCTACGTCAGCGCACCCTGGGAAGCCCTTCCGCAGGTCGCCGACAATGACCTGCTGGCCGGCTTCGGCTCCTGGCGCAGTGCCTGCACCCGACTCAAGGCCGATACGATCTGGGGACCAACCTGCGCCGCAGCGGCCACTGTGCCGCAGACGCCCGCCGCCATTCGCGGCTTTCTTGAAGAACACCTTCAGGTCTTCGGCCTGCGCTCGGCCAATGGCAGCAGCAATGGCCTGATCACCGGTTACTACGAACCGGTCTACCCCGGCAGCCTGACCGCGACCAAGACCGCCAATGTGCCGGTGTACGGCGTGCCGGATGACATGATCATCGTCGCCCTGGACAGCCTCTACCCCGAACTCAAGGGCAAGCGCCTGCGCGGCCGGCTTGAAGGCCGGGTGCTCAAGCCCTACGACGACGCTGCCAGCATCGAGACCAAGGGCGTCAAGGCGCCGGTGATTGCCTGGCTGACCGACCCGATGGACCTGCAATTCCTGCAGATCCAGGGCTCGGGACGGATCCAGCTGGCCGATGGTCGCCAACTGCGCATCGGTTATGCCGACCAGAACGGCCATCCTTATCGGCCGATTGGGCGCTGGCTGGTGGATCAGGGCGAGCTGAAAAAGGAAGAAGTCACCATGGGTGCCATCGCGGCATGGGCCAAGGCCCACCCGGCACGTATTCCCGAGCTGCTGGGGAGCAACCCCAGTTATGTGTTCTTCAACCGCAACCCGGACAGTAACGAAGGTCCGCGTGGGTCGCTGAATGTGCCCCTGACCTCAGGCTACAGCGTGGCGGTGGATCGCAAAGTGATTCCCCTGGGCAGCCTGTTGTGGCTGTCCACCACCCGCCCGGATGGCAGCAGTCTGGTGCGCCCGGTGGCCGCCCAGGACACCGGCGGCGCCATCACCGGCGAGGTCCGTGCGGATCTGTTCTGGGGTACGGGGGATGCAGCCGGGCAACTGGCCGGCGACATGAAACAGCAAGGACAGATCTGGATGCTCTGGCCCAAGGGCGCGGCGCTGCCGGCCGTTCCGGAAGTGGCCGACAGCAAATAACCTCGCCACTCAGCTCCACGCCGCCCACAACTTCGCAGGCGGCGACCCTCGGGGAAAGCAGCCCAGGGTCGCGGAACAGCGATCAGATCGAAACGAAAAAGAAGCTGGCAATCAGTGCCATGCCCACGAACCACACCACCGAGCGCAGCATGGCCCAGTCCGCCAGGTAGCAGATGATGTACAGCAGGCGACTGGTGATAAACAGCACCGCCAGCACGTCGATGGTCACCAGCTGCGCCACGTTGGCGACATGGGCAATGATCACCGCCGCCGCAAAGGCCGGGGTCACTTCGAAGCTGTTGAGCTGGGCGGAATGGGCACGCTTGGCGAAGCCTTCAAGGGTCGCCAGGAACGCACGCGGGTCGTGGTTCTGCCGTGGCCCGAACTTGCCACCACTGAACTTGGCGATACCGGTGCACAGGTACGGCAGGAGGATGGCGATAAATACACACCAGAAGGCAACGGTCATGGCAGGGTCCTTTTTTAAAGTTAGGGGGGACGGATCAGAACTTCATCACCAGCATGCCGATCAGGACCAGCCCACAGGCTAAGAGCCGTGGCCGCCCGAAAGGTTCTTTCAAGTAGCGCATGCCGAACAACACCACCAGGATCACGCTGACCTCGCGCAACGCCGCGGCTTCGGCAATCGAGCCAAGCTGCATGGCCCAAAGCACCAAAGCGTAGCTGAACAATACGCAAAATCCGACGCACAGCCCCAACCGCCACTGTTCACGCCAGAACAGGGCGAATGCCGGGCGCCTGCGGACCAGCGCCAGCAAGGGAAAGGGCCAGGCACTGAGCAGCGTGACCCAGACCAGGTAATCCAGAGGGTGCGACCAGCGCCGCAGGGCCTGGCCGTCGATAAAGGTGTAGCAGCCGATGCACAGGCCAATCAGCGCCACCACCGGCAGCATCGACCACGGCAGGCGCTCGCCGCCACCGCCCTGCCACAACAGGCAAAGCATGCCGAAGGGGATCAGCAGAATGCCGAGGATCTGCTGGGTGCTCAGCACTTCTCCGGCAAACACCAGGGTCAGGGCCAGCACCACCAGGGGCGACAGCCCCCGCATCAAGGGGTAAACCAGCCCCAGGTCGCCCACCCGGTAGGCCTGGATCAACAGGTAGCGATACAGCAGTTCAAAGGCGGCGGAGGCCAGGATCCATGGCCAGATCGCGGCAGGCGGCAGCTCGACGAAGCCCAGCATCAAGGCCACGAACAGCAGCGCCACACTGTCCATGCACGCCACCACCAGCAACCGCTCGGCACTGAATTTGATCAGGGTGTTCCAGGCCGCGTGCAGCAGTGCCGCCACCAGAACCAGACTTGTCGCCAGCACTTCAGACTCCCTGCTTGATAGAGGAGAAACGTTTCACCTAGCCCTTTCGGCTGTTTATACTGGCGCCGACCACGCCGCACTCAGTTGCGCAGATACCTATTCCAATAATTCCTGCCGCCGCTCGACCCTCCGGGGACGGGAACCGGCATGCGCATGCCTGATCAGCGCGTCAAGACTACAGACTAATAGCAGCTGCAAGTGGCAAGCGGTGAGCCTCAAGCTTGAAACTTGCAGCTTGAGGCCCGAAGCTTGCTGCCGCCCCCTGTCACCCTCGCTGTTCATCCAAAGGAGTCCGGATGCTTGAACTTGTCGCTGCATTTATTTGCCTGACCACCCTGCTCACCTACGTTAATTTCCGCTTTATCGGCCTGCCGCCGACCATCGGCGTGATGGTGACTGCACTGCTGTTTTCCCTGCTGCTGCAAGGCCTGAGCTTTCTTGGCTACCCCGGGCTTGAAGAGCACGTGCAGCAACTGATCGGTCAGATCGACTTCGGCGACCTGCTGATGAACTGGATGCTGTCGTTCCTGCTGTTCGCCGGCGCCCTGCACGTCAACCTCGGCGACCTGCGCAGTTACCGCTGGCCCATCGGCCTGCTGGCCACGGTCGGCGTTCTGGTCGCCACAGTGGTGATCGGCAGCCTGGCCTACTGGATCTTCGGCCTGTTCGGCTGGCATGTGAGCTTCCTCTACTGCCTGCTGTTCGGCGCGCTGATTTCACCCACCGACCCGATTGCGGTGCTCGGCGTGCTGCGTACCGCCAACGCGTCCAAACCGCTGAAGACCACCATCGTCGGCGAGTCGCTGTTCAACGACGGCACCGCCGTGGTGGTGTTCACCGTGCTGCTCGGCATCGCCCAGCTGGGTGAAACCCCGACGATTGGCGCTACGGCCATGCTGTTCGCCCACGAGGCCATTGGCGGCGTGGTGTTCGGCGGGCTGATCGGCTACCTGGTGTACCTGATGATCAAGAGCATCGAGCAGCACCAGATCGAAGTCATGCTGACCCTGGCTCTGGTCATCGGTGGCTCGGCGATGGCCGCCGAACTGCACGTATCGGCACCGATCGCGATGGTGGTGGCGGGGCTGATCATCGGCAACCTGGGGCGCAACCTGGCGATGAACGACATGACCCGGCGCTACCTCGACGGTTTCTGGGAATTGCTCGACGACATGCTCAACGCCCTGCTGTTCGCCCTGATCGGCATGGAGCTGCTGCTGTTGCCGTTCTCCTGGCTGCACCTGCTGGCGGCGAGCCTGCTGGCGCTGGCGATCCTGCTCTCGCGCCTGCTTACCGTGGCCCCGGCCATCCTCCTGCTGCGCCGCTGGCGCACAGTGCCGCGCGGCACCATCCGGGTCCTGACCTGGGGTGGCCTGCGCGGCGGGGTTTCGGTGGCACTGGCGCTGGCCCTGCCCCTGGGCCCGGAACGCGACCTGTTGCTGAGCATCACCTACATCGTGGTGCTGTCGTCGATCCTGTTGCAGGGCCTGAGCATCGGCAAACTGGTACGCCACGTGACCAACGATGCACCGGCGCCCGCCAGCAAGGCAGACGCTCACTGATCATTTTTTGATCTCTCGCGGATCGGGCGCTGGCGCCTGGTCCGCGGTTTTATTGGGCTTGCCACTCTCGCTGCGCACCTGAGCATGGCTGATCAGGGCAAAGATGCAGCTGCCGCCGATGATATTGCCCGCCAGGGTCGGTCCGGCGAACACCAGCCAGAAATCCTTCCACGGCAACTCGCCGGCAAACACCAGGTACGAGACCTCGGCCGAACCGACCACGATATGGGTGAAGTCACCCAGGGCCATCAGGTAGGTGATCAGGACGATGATCCAGATCTTGGCGCTCTCCATGGACGGGATCATCCAGACCATGGTGGCAATCATCCAGCCGGAAATAATGCCTTTGGCGAACATCTGGCTGCTGTCGTTTTCCATGACCTTGCGCCCGATATCGAGGAAGGCCATATCGGTCTTGCTGTCAAAAATCGGCAGGTGCAGCATCACGTAGGCCACCAGCAGGGTGCCGCACAGGTTACCCACCAGCACCACACTCCACAGCCGCAGCAGGCGCCCGAAGTTGTTCAGGGTCGGCTTGCTCATCACCGGCAGCACCGCGGTCAGGGTGTTTTCGGTAAACAGTTGCTGGCGCGCCAGGATCACCGCAAGAAAGCCCGCGCAGTAACCGAAGCTGGCGATCACCTTGAAGCCCTCGGTGTCGGGCAGGCGCGAATTGAGCAGGCCCATGCCCATCAATGACAGGCCCATGGTCAAGCCGGCAGCCAGGGCCGACCACCACAGCGCGGCGACGCTGCGCTCCAGTTCCTGGTCGCCCTGGGTGCGGATGATTTCATGCAGGACCGCCGCGCGAGGCGGTTGGTTGCGGTCGACGTCGTGCTGCTCTTCGGCCGACAGGCCGGGGGTCTTGCCGTCTTTTTGGGTGTCCATAAGGCTCCTGAACCAGGCGGGTCATTTAGCTACGACCTGCGCGGTTCAGGGCTGTTCAGTGGCACCAGGTGTTTTGTCGCAAAGGCTTCACTCGACGGCGGCGTCGTCCTGGAACTGGTCTTTCACGTACTTGATTTCGGTGCGCCCGTGGGGGGCCGGCAAGCCGTCTTCGCCGAGGTTGACGAACACCATCTTCTCGACCGTGAGAATGCTCTTGCGGGTGATCTTGTTGCGCACTTCGCAGGTCAGGGTAATCGAGGTGCGACCGAACTCGGTGGCGGTAATTCCCAGCTCGATGATGTCGCCCTGGCGCGAGGCGCTGACAAAGTTGATTTCCGAGATGTACTTGGTGACCACGCGCTGATTGCCCAGCTGGACGATGGCGTAGATGGCCGCCTCTTCGTCGATCCAGCGCAACAGGCTGCCGCCGAACAGCGTGCCGTTGGGGTTGAGGTCTTCGGGCTTTACCCATTTGCGGGTGTGGAAGTTCATGGGGGGGCTCCGGGGTTGGGAGGGGGGGTTAGTGATGACTGTGGATGGGCCCCAGCTTCTAGCTTCAAGCTCAAAGCTGCAAGTTAAAAGCCGGTCCGCGCTGACTTGCAGCTTGCCACTTGGCGCTCAAACCCAGCTATAATCGCCACCGTTTCAAAACGGTCATCTGTATCGGATACCGTTTTCCCGCCACCTGTCCGAGGGGCGCTGCAGCAGGTTTACCTGTCAGGCTCGGATGGGGCGTTGCTGGCCACAGTCGGCCAGATACCAAACGCACAACGGCGCCCATTCGCATAACTACGAATGGAGGCTCTTCATGAGCGCTGTTATCACGCCTGCAGATTTTAACGATTACAAAGTCGCCGACATGTCCCTGGCTGCCTGGGGCCGTCGCGAAACCATCATCGCCGAATCGGAAATGCCGGCCCTGATGGGTCTGCGCCGCAAGTACTCCGCCGAGCAGCCGCTCAAGGGCGCGAAGATTCTTGGCTGCATCCACATGACCATTCAGACCGCCGTGCTGATCGAAACCCTGGTTGCCCTGGGTGCCGAAGTGCGTTGGTCGTCCTGCAACATTTTCTCGACTCAGGACCAGGCCGCTGCTGCCATCGCCGCTGCCGGCATCCCGGTTTTCGCCTGGAAAGGCGAGACTGAAGAAGAGTACGAGTGGTGCCTGGAGCAAACCATCCTCAAGGATGGCGCGCCGTGGGATGCCAACATGATCCTCGACGACGGCGGCGACCTGACCGAGCTGCTGCACAAGAAATACCCGGCGATCCTGGACCGCGTCCACGGCGTTACCGAAGAAACCACCACCGGCGTGCACCGCCTGCTGGACATGCTGGCCAAGGGCGAGCTGAAAATCCCGGCCATCAACGTCAACGACTCGGTGACCAAGAGCAAGAACGACAACAAGTACGGCTGCCGTCACAGCCTGAACGATGCGATCAAGCGCGGTACCGACCACCTGCTGTCCGGCAAGCAAGCGCTGGTCATCGGCTACGGTGACGTGGGCAAGGGCTCGGCCCAGTCCCTGCGTCAGGAAGGCATGATCGTCAAGGTTTCCGAAGTTGACCCGATCTGCGCCATGCAAGCCTGCATGGACGGTTTCGAACTGGTTTCGCCGTTCATCGACGGTATCAACACCGGCACCTCCGCCTGCATCGACGCAGCACTGCTGGGCAAGATCGACCTGATCGTGACCACCACCGGCAACGTCAATGTTTGCGACTCGAACATGCTCAAAGCCCTGAAGAAGCGCGCTGTTGTCTGCAACATCGGCCACTTCGACAACGAAATCGACACCGCTTTCATGCGCAAGAACTGGGCATGGGAAGAAGTGAAGCCTCAGGTACACAAGATCCACCGTACCGGCCCTGGCGCGTTCGACGCCCAGAACGACGACTACCTGATCCTGCTGGCCGAAGGCCGCCTGGTGAACCTGGGTAACGCTACCGGTCACCCAAGCCGCATCATGGATGGCTCGTTCGCCAACCAGGTTCTGGCGCAGATCTTCCTGTTCGGCCAGAAGTACGCCGACCTGTCGCCAGCCCAGAAAGCCGAGCGCCTGACCGTTGAAGTACTGCCGAAGAAACTCGACGAAGAAGTGGCCCTGGAAATGGTTCGCGGCTTCGGCGGCGTCGTGACTCAACTGACCAAGACCCAGGCCGACTACATCGGCGTGACCGTCGAAGGTCCGTTCAAGCCGCACGCTTACCGGTACTAAGCAGCGCCGAGCTTCGAGCTGCAAGCAGCAAGTTAGAGCGGTTGGCTGACTTGCGGCTTGTGGTGAGGGGCTTGCTCCTTCATTGCTCTCTTTAAGCAGTTGTGAGCTTCAAGCTGCAAGCTACAAGAACAGGCACACCGCCTGCTTGCAGTTTGCAGCTTGAGGCTTGCGGCTGGAGGCCCCCTCCATGTCCCAAGACCGTCGCTACAGCTTCGAGTTCTTCCCGACCAAGACCGATGCTGGGCATGAAAAACTGCTCGCCACTGCCCGTCAGCTGGCCACGTACAACCCCGATTTCTTCTCCTGCACCTACGGTGCCGGTGGCTCGACTCGCGATCGCACGATCAACACCGTGCTGCAGCTTGAGAGCGAAGTAAAAGTCCCCGCTGCACCGCACCTGTCCTGCGTCGGCGACAGCAAGGACGATCTGCGCGGCCTGCTCAACCAGTACCAGGCTGCCGGGATCAAGCGCATCGTCGCCCTGCGCGGCGACCTGCCTTCCGGCATGGGCATGGCCAGCGGTGAGCTGCGCCACGCCAACGACCTGGTGGAGTTCATTCGCCAGGAAACCGGTGACCACTTCCATATCGAAGTCGCTGCCTACCCGGAAATGCACCCGCAAGCGCGCAATTTCGAAGACGATCTCAACAACTTCGTGCGCAAGGCCAACGCCGGTGCCGACAGTGCGATCACCCAATACTTCTTCAACGCCGACAGCTACTTCTACTTCGTTGAGCGCGTGCGCAAGCTGGGTGTGAACATTCCGATCGTGCCGGGCATCATGCCGATCACCAACTACAGCAAGCTGGCGCGCTTCTCCGACGCCTGCGGCGCCGAGATCCCACGCTGGATCCGCAAGCAGCTGGAAGCGTACGGCGACGACACCCAGAGCATTCAGGGTTTCGGCGAGCAGGTGATCAGCGAAATGTGCGAACGCCTGCTGCAAGGCGACGCGCCAGGGTTGCACTTCTATACCCTGAACCAGGCCGAGCCGAGCCTGGCAGTGTGGAACAACCTGAAGCTACCACGCTGATCGACGCAGGTTGAACACCCAAGGGCCCTGGCGAAACCAGGGCCCTTTTTCATGCCGGGTCCTTGAGCTAGAGCGGTCTGCACTGCCTCTAGCTATTTCAGCGGGTCACGGCGTAATCTCGCGCCATGTTTGTCATCTTCCGGTTGCTGACCGCCCTCCTCTGTACTTGCCTGAGCCTTGCGGCCCATGGCGAGAAGCTGCGCATTGTCACTGATCCCTGGCCGCCCTACGCCTACGAGGAAAACGGCAAGGCCATGGGCCTGGACTACGAGGCCACGGCCATTGTCTTCCAGCGCCTGGGGATCGAAGTGCAATGGCAGTTCCTGCCGTGGAAACGCTGCCTGGCCATGCTGGAGCAGGGCCAGGCCGACGCGGTGCTGGATATCTTTCATCGCGAAGAACGGGAAAAAAGCCTGCTCTACCCCAGCGAACCGCTGTCGGAAGTGGAGTTCGTGATGTTCTACGCCAACCAGCGCCCGCACCCGTTCAGCCGCCTGGAGACCTTGAGCGGCCTGACCATCGGCACCTCCCCCGGGTACCTGTACACCGATGAATTCAACGACTCACCGCTGTTCACGCGCGAGCCCGCGCCCACCCAGGAGGCCAACTTCGGCAAGCTGCTGCTGGGACGGATCGACCTGGTGATCACCGATCGCCGGGTCGGCCAGTACTTGCTCGACACCTTGAAAGTGCGCGACCAGATCACCGAAAACCCCTTGGTGCTGGTGCGCCAGGGGCAGTTCCTGGCCGTGCGCCGCAACGCCGGCATGGACTTGCTGGTGCAGCGCTTCGCCGCCGAACTCAAACGCTTCAAGCAGGAACCGGCCTACGCCGAGCTCAATGCCCGCTACGGCGGCGCTCGCGCCCCGGGACCTTCGAAGGCGACCCTGCACTCCACCTCCGATAAAACCGTTGAGCAGCAGGAAAGCAGCGCACAGTGATTGCTCTGTTATACTCCGGCCTTTCCGCCAGGCTCACGCCCGGACGCTCGTTCCTGTTCAAGGCATCTCGATACCGCTACAGCGCAGCCAATACGGCCCGCGCGGGCTTTTTCGGGCACGTCTTCAGGACTGAAGCTGGACCGGACGGGATTGCGTCCTCTTAAACGCCATTCGCGCCAGGCAAGACTATCCCTCTGGGCCAAGCCCTAACTAAAACAGGATTACTCATGTCCTTTGCTTCCCTCGGTCTCTCCGAGGCTTTAGTCGGCGCGATCGAAGCCGCCGGCTATACCCAGCCTACTCCGGTGCAACAGCGGGCCATTCCCGCCGTGTTGCAAGGTCGCGACTTGATGGTTGCGGCGCAGACAGGTACTGGTAAAACCGGCGGTTTCGCCCTTCCGATCCTGGAACGGTTGTTTCCCAACGGTCACCCGGACAAATCCCAGCGTCACGGCCCGCGCCAACCGCGCGTCCTGGTCCTGACCCCAACCCGCGAACTGGCCGCCCAGGTGCATGAGAGCTTCAAGCTCTACGCCCGCGACCTGAAGTTCGTCAGCGCCTGCATCTTCGGCGGCGTCGGCATGAATCCACAGGTGCAAGCCATGGCCCGTGGGGTTGATGTGCTGGTTGCCTGCCCGGGCCGCCTGCTCGACCTGTGCGGTCAAGGCAGCGTCGACTTGTCCCACGTGGAAATCCTCGTGCTGGACGAAGCCGACCGCATGCTCGACATGGGCTTTGTGCACGACGTGAAGAAAGTCCTCGCGCGCCTGCCAGCCAAACGCCAGAACCTGCTGTTCTCCGCGACCTTCTCCAAGGACATCACGGACCTCGCCGGCAAGCTGCTGCACAACCCCGAGCGCATCGAAGTCACGCCGCCGAACACCACGGTCGAGCGCATCGAGCAACGGGTATTCCGCCTCGCCGCCAGCCACAAGCGTGCCCTGCTGGCGCACCTGATTACTGCCGGCGCCTGGGAACAGGTCCTGGTCTTCACCCGTACCAAGCATGGCGCCAACCGCCTGGCCGAGTACCTGGACAAACACGGCCTGAGCGCTGTCGCGATCCACGGTAACAAGAGCCAGAACGCCCGCACCAAAGCCCTGGCCGACTTCAAGGCCGGCGAAGTGCGGATCCTGGTTGCCACCGATATCGCCGCGCGCGGCCTGGATATCGACCAACTGCCACACGTGGTCAACTTCGAGCTGCCGAACGTCGACGAAGACTACGTGCACCGCATCGGCCGTACTGGCCGTGCCGGTCGTTCGGGCGAAGCGATTTCCCTGGTCGCCCCGGACGAAGAGAAACTGCTGAAAAGCATCGAGCGCATGACCAAGCAGAAAATCGCCGACGGCGACCTGATGGGTTTTGACGCCAGTGCCGTAGAAGCCGAAAAGCCTGAAGTGCGTGAACGTCCGGACGTGCGCAACCCGCGCAATGCCCGTGGCCCGCGTGGCGATGGCCCGAACGGCGGTGGCGGCGGCGGTGGCCGTAAAGACAAGGGCAAGGACAAGGGCGGCAAGGACAAACCTGCCGCTCGTGGCGACCGCCCGGCTCGCGAGCAGAAACCTCGCGAAGGCACCCCGGCCCGCGAACAGCGCCAGCCAACCCCACGTGCAGCCGCTGACCGCGCACCGGACGAGTTCCTGGACGACGATATCGATAACTTCGGTAACCGCGTCGACTACGTCCCGCAACAGAAGCCGGCTCAAGGTCGCGGCCGCCGTCCAGGCGCCCCGGCACAAGGTGCAGGCGCCGGTGCAGCACCGCGCGGCGGCCAGCCGCAAGGTCGCCAGAACGGTCCGCGCAGCAGCAACGGCGCGACCACCGGCACCCCACCGGCCAAGCGCAACGGCCCACGCAACGGCGCTCCTCGTGATGGCCAGGCCCGTCGCGAAGAGTCGTCGCGCAATCGCCGCCCGGCTCGCTCCGATGACCAGCCGCGTCAGGAACCGGCCGTGCAGAACCCACGTGGCACTCAGCCGAAGATCATGCACAAGGAGTCGAAAAGCGATCGCTTCCCGACACCTGAGCAGCTCGATCAACTGCCGAGCCGCCCACGGGGTGAAAAACCGGCCCTGCTGACGCGTAATCGCTAAGCCGAGCCTGTAAAAAAAACGCCCCCGATCGCAAGATCGGGGGCGTTTTGCATGGGGCGCCGGTTACCGGCCAGGACCGCTAGGGGCACGGCCGACAATCGAAGATCGCCACACAGCAAAACGCCGACTCAAGGTCGGCGTTTTGTGGCACGCGGCGAAAATTACTTCGCTTTCACACCTTCAAAGGTGATGTACAGCTCGACGTTGTTCGACGCCGGGCCCAGGTCCATCATCTTGCCGAAGTCCTGGCGGTTGAAGCTGGTGGTGCCTTCAAAGCCAGCACGGTAGCCGCCCCATGGATCCTTGCCTTCGCCCAGGAAAGTGGCCTTGACCACGACTGGCTTGGTCACGCCGTGCAGGGTCAGGTCGCCCGCGACGTCTGCGGTCAGCTTGCCGTCGGCGTTCTTGCCGGTTGGCTTGACGCTGGTGGAGACGAACTTGGCGTCGGCAAACTTGCCCACGTCCAGGAAGTCTTTGCTTGCGATGTGCTTGTCGCGCTCGGCGTGGTTGGTGAACACGCTGGCGGTACGCACATTGACTTCAATCTTGGCGTCTTCCGGCTTGGCGGCATCGAAGCTGAACTTACCGTCCAGGTCCTTGAAGGTACCGGTGATGTAGCTGTAGCCCAGGTGGCTGATCTTGAAGTCGATGAAAGCGTGCTGGCCTTCCTTGTCGATCACGTAGTCAGCAGCCATCACCTGACCGGCCGACAGCAGGGCGGAACCGATGGCCAGAGCGGCGAGAGTCTTTTTCAACATGCTTCTATTCCTTTTGAGTCGAGGTTGAACATCAGGCTTTGCGCCCCAGCATACGAACCAGGGTCGCATCACGATCGATAAAGTGGTGTTTCAGAGCGGCCAGGCCATGCAGCCCGGCGAAAATCACGACCATCCAGGCCAGGTACAGATGCACCTCGCCTGCCACATCTGCCTGGTCCGGTAGCCCGGAAAGCAGTGCAGGTACTTCAAACAGGCCGAACACCGGGATCCCGACACCGTCTGCGGTGGAAATCAGGTAACCGGCAATCATCACAGCGAACAGACTGAGATAAAGGAATGCATGACCGAACTTGGCCCCCAGGCGAGTCAGGCGCCCGTGGTTGGCCGGCGCCGGCGGCGGTGGGCTGATAAAGCGCCAGAGCACCCGCAGCAGCATGATGGCGAAGAGGCTCAGGCCAATGCTTTTGTGCAGGTCCGGTGCGTCTTTGCGCCAGGTGCTGTAGTAGTCGAGGCCGACCATCCACAGGCCCAGGGCGAACAAGCCGAACACCACCAGGGCCACGCCCCAGTGCAGAACAATGCTTACCCAACCGTAGCGCGAAGAGGAATTACGTAGCTGCATGACTTGAATCCTGTAAGAACTGCTGCCCAAGACTATCGATTTACCTATCGAATTAAAGCGGAAAATTTCGCTTTGAAATATCGAGAAATATGATCTGAAGGGTATGCACAGTACGTTAACGATGGATTAAGGACTATCCCCAAAAAACGTGACAGACCGTCCTGCGTTTACTGCCAATTTGCCCTTCAGAACCTCAATGGGTTGTGACACAGCCCGGCATTGCATAGGCTTGCGCGACTGTTTTGCCTGCGCCCGCCGCAGGACCGCTTCGAGGAGATAAACGATGGGCCTGAACAACCAGTGGATGCAACGCGACCTCGCGGTCCTGTGGCACCCCTGCACCCAGATGAAAGACCACGAGCAGCTGCCGTTGATTCCCATCAAGCGCGGCGAAGGCGTCTGGCTCGAAGACTTCGAAGGCAAGCGTTACCTGGACGCGGTCAGTTCCTGGTGGGTCAA
The DNA here is from genome assembly GCF_049199125.1 of Pseudomonas sp. QD4. NCBI lineage: Bacteria > Pseudomonadati > Pseudomonadota > Gammaproteobacteria > Pseudomonadales > Pseudomonadaceae > Pseudomonas > Pseudomonas sp. QD4. Next base: position 1,957,814 of record NZ_JBLZOM010000002.1, on the reverse strand, counting down.
CGTGTTCGGCCACGCCAACCCGCGCATCAACCAGCGCATCAAGGATCAGGTCGATCAACTGGAACACGTGATTCTCGCCGGGTTCAGCCATCAGCCGGTGATCGAGCTGTCCGAGCGCCTGATCAAGCTCACCCCCGAAGGCCTGACCCGCTGTTTCTATGCCGACAACGGTTCGTCGTGCATCGAAGTGGCGCTGAAGATGAGCTTTCACTACTGGCTCAACCGCGGCGCACCGGCCAAGAAGCGCTTCGTCACCCTGACCAACAGCTACCACGGCGAAACCATGGCCGCGATGTCGGTGGGCGATGTGCCGCTGTTCACCGAAACCTACAAGGCCCTGCTGCTGGACACCCTCAAGGTGCCGAGCCCCGATTGCTACCTGCGCCCCGAAGGCGTGAGCTGGGAGGAGCACTCGCGCACGATGTTCGCCGCCATGGAGCAGACCCTGGCCGAGCATCACGCCAGCGTCGCCGCGGTGATCGTCGAGCCGCTGATCCAGGGCGCCGGCGGCATGCGCATGTACCACCCGGTGTACCTGACCCTGTTGCGCGAGGCCTGCGACCGCTACGGGGTGCACCTGATCCTCGATGAAATCGCCGTCGGCTTCGGCCGCACCGGGACCATGTTCGCTTGCGAACAAGCCGGGATCCGCCCGGACTTCCTGTGCCTGTCCAAGGCCCTGACTGGCGGCTACCTGCCACTGGCGGCCTGCGTGACCACCGACGAGGTCTACAGCGCCTTCTACGACGACTACCCGACCCTGCGCGCCTTCCTGCATTCCCACAGTTACACCGGCAACCCGCTGGCGTGCGCGGCGGCCCTGGCGACCCTGGATATCTTCGAAGAAGACAACGTCATCGAAAACAACCAGGCCCTGGCCCAGCGCATGGCCAGTGCCACCGCGCACCTGGTGGATCACCCCCATGTGGCGGAGGTGCGCCAGACCGGCATGGTGCTGGCTATCGAGATGGTCCAGGACAAGGCCAGCAAGACCGCCTACCCGTGGCAGGAACGCCGTGGCCTGAAGGTGTTCCAGCACGCCCTGGAGCGCGGCGCGCTGCTGCGGCCCCTGGGCAGCGTGGTGTATTTCCTGCCGCCCTATGTGATCACCCCCGAGCAGATCGACTTCCTCGCCGAAGTGGCCAGCGAAGGCATCGATATCGCCACCCGCGACACCTTGAGCGTCGCGGTGCCGGAAAACTTCCATCCGGGCTTTCGCGATCCGGGCTAGCAGGTCACTCAGCGAAACGCCGTTCACCGATTCATCTTCAACAGAGACCCCCCATGAGATTGTCCCGCTTCTTTATCGACGCCCCCCTGAGCCTCGGCGAACACCCACTGCCCGAGGCCCAGGCCCATTACATCGGGCGCGTGCTGCGCATGGCCGAGGGCGATGCGCTGCAAGTGTTCGACGGCTCGGGGATGGAGTTTCGCGGCACCTTGCTGGAAGTCGGCAAGAAGCGCGTGACGGTGCGTCTCGATGAAAGCTTCGCCGGGCAGGTTGAATCACCGTTGCAGATCCACCTCGGCCAGGGCCTGTCCCGGGGCGAGCGCATGGACTGGGCGATCCAGAAAGCCACCGAGCTTGGGGTCAGTGAAATCACCCCGATCTTCAGCGAGCGCTGCGAAGTGCGGCTCAAGGACGAACGCGCCGATAAACGCCTGATGCATTGGCGCCAGGTGGCAATCAGCGCCTGCGAGCAATGCGGCCGTTCTCGGGTGCCGGTGATTCACCCGCCGCTGCTGCTGGCGGACTGGATCAAGCAGACCCAGGCCGAGCTGAAGCTGGTGCTGCACCCGGTGGCCGAGCCGCTGGTGAGCCATGCCAAGCCGGCCAGCCTGGCATTCCTGATCGGCCCTGAAGGCGGCCTGTCCGACGCCGAGGTCGAGCAGGCCCACGGCGCAGGCTTTCTGCCGGCACGCCTGGGGCCAAGGGTCCTGCGCACCGAAACCGCACCGGTGGTGGCCCTGGCCGTGGCCCAGCAGCTGTGGGGCGATTTCTAGAACCCTGGCCGGCCCGTCCTGGCGCTACTCCACTGGATCGCTGATCGGCTTGGCGATGATCGCCTTGAGTTCGCTGGTCATGGGGAACTCCAGGTTCAGGCCCTTGGGCGGAATCGGCTGCTGGAACCAGCGCTGGTAGATGCCGTTGATTTCCCCCGAGCGGTACAGGTCGCCCAGGGCGGCATTGACCAGGGCCAGGAACTGCGGATCGTCCTTGCGCACCATGCAGCTGTAGATCTCCCGCGACTGCTCTTCGCCCACCACCACCCATTTGTGCGGATCGTGGGCCTTGGCCCGTTCCCCGTAGAGCAAGGCGTCATCCATGTAGAAAGCGGCGGCGCGGCCGGTCTGCAGCATCTGGAAGGCCTCGCCGTGGTCCTTGGCGCTGATCACGAACATGTCGATCTTGTGCTCGACGTTATAGCTCTTGAGAAAGCGCTCATTGGTGGTACCGGCGGTGGTCACCACGTTCTTGCCCCGCAGGTCGGCGAAGCGCTGGATGCCGCTGTCCCGGGCCGTCAGCAACTGGCCTTTGACGTAGATGAACCCATAGGAAAACGCCACCTGCTTCTGCCGCTCGGCGGTGACCCCGGTGGAACCGCACTCCAGGTCCACAGTGCCGTTCTGCACCAGGGGGATGCGCGTCTGCGACGTCACCAGGTTGTACTTGACCGCCAGTTTCGGCAGGGCCAATTGCTGCTGGATGCGCTCGACGATCTTGCTCGCCAGGTCCACCGAATAGCCCATCGGCTTGCCGCTGTTATCCCCCACATAGGAGAACGGCACTGACGCATCGCGATAGCCCAGGGTGATGCTGGCGCTGTTGGCGATCTTGCCCAGGGTCCCGCCGGGCGGCGCTTCGCCGGCCTGGAGCTGGGTGCTGAGGAGCAGGCCCAGGGTGCAGCCGAGCAACGTGATTTTTTGCATTGTTATTCTCCGTTGTGGGTCATGGGGTCAGCGCCGGGCGGCGATGACGGTGATTTCCACCCGCACCTGGGGCCGTGCCAGTTCGGCCTGGACGGTGGTGCGGGTCGGCGCCTGGCCCGGCGTCAGCCAGGCCGACCAGGCCTCGTTCATGGCGGCAAAATCCTCGCCGATGTCCTTGAGGTAGATGGTCGCGCTGAGCAGATGATCCTTGTCGCTACCCGCCTCGGCCAGCAAGACGTCGATCTTCTCCAGCACTTCGCGGGTCTGAGCGCCGACCTCGGTCGCCGCGCTCGGCACCTGGCCGGACAGAAACACCAGGTCGGCGAAGGTCACGGCGCCGCTGAGGCGCGGGTTGCTGCTGATGCGGTTGATACTCATGGGGCATTCCTTGTGCGGGGTCTTCGGTCAGGGGTCAAGCAGCGCGGGGTGCAAGGCCCTGCATATCGATAGCGGTAGGTCGCTGGCCCAGCAGCTCGCCCAACAGGCGCCCGCTGCCACAGGCCAGGGTAAAACCAAGCGCGCCATGGCCGAGGTTGAGCCACAGGTTGCGGTAGGCCGTGGCCCCAATCAGCGGCACCCCGCTGGGGGTGGCCGGGCGCATGCCCGCCCATTCAATGGCCGCGGCGTAATCGCCTGCGTCGGCAAAGGTTTCCCCTGCCTGGCGGCGCATCAGGGCCAGGCGCTTAGGGTCGAGCGCCGGGTCGAAGCCGACAATGTCGACCATCGCCGCGACCCGCAACTGCTGGCCGATCCGTGCATAGACGATCTTGCGGTTGTAATCGGTGATGCTGATCTGCGGCGCCTGGTGCTGCTCGCCAATCGGCACACTGAGGCTGTAGCCCTTGAGCGGGTACAGCGGCAGTTTCAGGCCCGGCAGCGCCAGCTCGGCACTGCGGTGGCCGGCGGCGAGCACCAGTTGCTCGACCGCCAGGGTCTCGCGCCCCAGCTCGATGGCCTGCACCGTGCCGGCACTGTGGCGGATCCCGGTCACGCTGCGCCCCAGCAGGAACTCGCAGCGCCCCGAGGCCTGGAGCCGCGCCACCAGTTGCTGGCAGAAGGCGTGGCAGTCAGCCACTTCTTCATCCGGGGTGAAGATACCGCCGACAAAGGGTGCGTCCTGCAGCGTCGGCTCAAGCTGTGCGCACTCGGCGTGGGACAACACCTGCTGTTGGCGGCTGTCCGCCAGATGGCGCCGGGCGTGCTCGAAGCTGCCCGGCTGGCGAAAGGTCACCAACTTGCCATTGCGCCGCCAGTCGAAGCCGTCCAGCCCATCCTCGTCGCGCCAGGCCTGCAAGGTGGCCTGGCTGAGCAATGCCAGGCGCAGCAGGTGGCCGGCGTTGCGCTGGTTGACCGAGCTGCGGCAAGCGCCGAGGAACCCCAGCAACCAGCGCCATTGGGCCGGGTCCAGGCGCGGACGCAGCTTCAATGGCGAGTCGCCGCGCAGCATCCAGCCCAGGGCTTGCCAGGGCACCCCGGCATCGGCCAGCGGCGCCACATAGCGGTAGGACAACTGGCCGCCATTGGCGAAGCTGGTCTGACTGGCGAACGACTGCTGCGCCTCCACCAGGGTCACCTCAAAGCCCTCGCGGACCAGGGCATAGGCACTGGCCAGGCCGATCACGCCACCGCCGACGATGCAAACCCGCTGCGTCATATCAGTCCTTAACCTGTGTATTGAACGGCCTTCAGGTTAGGAGCAGGTGACAGGCGCCGAACAATGAATAAAGATCGACCACCCATAAACAAAGGTTATGGACTTGCCATGCGACTGCGACACATCGAAATCTTCCAGGCCATCCGCCAGACCGGCTCGGTCAGCGGCGCCGCGCAACTGCTCCACGTCTCGCAACCGGCGGTGACCAAGGTCCTGCAACACGCCGAGTTGCAACTGGGTTTCCCACTGTTTCTGCGGGTACGCGGCAAGCTCCAGGCCACGCCGGAGGCCCTGGAACTGGAGCGTGAAGTGGACAAGGTCAGCGAGAGCCTGCAAGGCGTGCGGCGCCTGGCGCAGAGCCTGCGCCGCAAGCCGGGCCATAGCCTGCGGATCGGCGCGACCCCGGCCCTGGCCCTGTCGTTGCTGCCGCCGGCGATCAGCGAATGGACCCGGCGCTATCCGGAGTTGGTCTGCGAGCTGTCCAGCGCCCACAGCCGCGAGCTGGTGCAGAACCTGTTGATGCGCGAGATCGACGTCGCCCTGACCCTGCAACGCCCGGATCACCCGGGGCTGGCGGCCCAGGCCCTGGCCCAGGGGGTGCTGGTGGCCCTGGCGCCGCGGGACTATTGGCCGGCTGCCGCCAGGGGTACGCCATTGGCGCTGATGGAACTGGCGGGGGCGCCGTTGATCGGCCTGTCCAGCGCCGACCCGTTGTCGGCCCGGCTCGACAGCTACCTGGAGGCGGTGCAGCCGGCGCCACGGGTGAGCATTGCGGTGCAGACCTATTCCCTGGCCCGGGCCATGGTCGAATCCGGTGCCGGGCTGGCGGTGATCGACCCCTTCACCGCCCTCGGCGCCTCGACCGCCAGCACCGAGATCCGCCCCCTGACGCCCCCGCTGCCAATCACCCTGTATGCCGTGACCCGCACCAGCGAACCGCAACCCCATACCCTGGGCAGCCTGCTGGACATTTTCAGCCACCGCGCCCAGGAGCAATTGAACCGGCTGTTGCAGCACGCCTAGGCACGTTAACGGCCAATGAAGCCCTAGAGCACGTAGAACAGAATCGCCACGAAATGCAGCAGGCTGCCGCCGATCACGAACAGGTGCCAGATGCCATGGGCGTGGCGCAGGCGGCTGTCGAGGGCGAAGAAGATGATGCCCACGGTGTACAGCACCCCGCCCGAGGCCAGCCAGGCGAAGCCGGTCGAGCCCAGGGCCGCCAGCAACGGCTTCACCGCCACCAGCACGATCCAACCCATCACGGCGTAGATCACGATCGACAGGATCCGCGCCTCGGAGCGCGGCTTGATCTCTTGCAGGATGCCGATCAGCGCCAGCCCCCAGACAATCCCGAACAGGGTCCAGCCCCAGGGCCCGCGCAGGGTCACCAGGCAGAACGGCGTGTAGCTGCCGGCGATCAGCAGGTAGATCGAAAAGTGATCGAGCTTCTGCATGATGCTTTTCTTCGGCCCGCGCACGCTGTGGTACACGGTGGAGACGCTGTACAGCACCAGCAAGGTGAACCCGTAGATCGCCACGCTGACGATCTTCCAGGGGTTGCCGTCGAGGCTGGCCAGGACCACCAGCCACACGCCCCCGATACACGCCGCGACCGCACCCAGCAAATGGGTCCAGGCGTTGAATTTTTCCCCGTGATACATGTGTCACTTTCCCTCAAGCGGTTACAACAGGACGCAAGGCTCAGGCCTGGAGCCTGAAAGCGCAACATTACCCACACTAGATGGGGCAAAAAAAGCTCCAGCCAAGGCCCTGTTCGTCGGGCACAATCCTGCCCATCGAACAAGAGTGGCCGCCATGCTGATCGACGAAGAGTTGACCCTGAAAAAGCTCGAAGTGTTTCTCGCCTTCATGCGCACCGGCAACCTGACCCGGGCTGCGGCCGAGTTGCACACCAGCAATGTCAGCGTGCATCGGGCCATCCATTCCCTGGAAAGTGCCCTGCGCTGCCCGCTGTTCAAGCATGAGGGGCGTAACCTGACGCCGCTGGAAAGCGCCTATGTCCTCGAGGAACGGGCGCAAAAGCTGATTGGCGACGTGGTCGAAAGCGTGCGCCTGACCCGTGAAGCCGCCGGGTTCTCCGCCGAACGCTTCAAGCTCGGCTCCCTGTATTCGCTGACGGTGAAGACCGTGCCGCAGTTGATCATGGGTCTGAAGATCCGCCGCAGCGAACTCAATATCGACCTGATCCTGGGGTCGAATATCGACCTGTTGTACAAGCTCAAGAACATGGAAGTCGACGCGATCCTGGTGTCCCTGGATGACAGCATCAGTGACCCGGACTGCGAGCAGATCCCGCTGTTTTCCGACGATATCTTTCTCGCCACCCCCGCCGATTCGCCCTTCGCCCAGCAGGCAGAAGTCGACCTCAGCGATGTGCGCGACGCTACCTTCATTACCCTGACCCAGGGTTTCGCCACGCACCAGGACGGGGTCCGGGTGTTCAAGCAGGCGGGGTTCGAACCGAAGGTGGCGATGCAGGTCAACGACATCTTCACCCTGCTGAGCATGGTCAGTTCAGGGGTGGGTTATGCCTTGCTGCCGGGAAGAATTGCCGCGGTGTATGAGAACCGGGTCAAGCTGATCCCGCTGCAAGCGCGTTATCGCCTGCAACAGCATATCGGCGTGGTGTTTCTCAAGGCCAAGGAGCGTGATCCGAACCTGCTGGCGCTGCTGGCCGAGTGCCGGATGTACGCCAATCGCCAGGCCGCGCCCCTGTAGGAGCCGGCCCGGCAAGAGCGTTTAGCCCAGCAAACCGCGCATGATCAGGTACAACAGCGACGGCCCCAGCAGGCACCCGAGGGCCGTATAGAACGCCGCCGTCAGGCAACCGTAAGGCACCAGCTTGGGGTCGGTCGCGGCCAGGCCGCCCGCGACTCCGCTCGACGTGCCCATCAGGCCACCGAAAATCACCGCGCTGCGAGGGTTGTTCAGGCCGATCATTGGCGCCACGAAGGGGGTCATGACCATGACCAGAATTGCCTTGATCAGCCCCGCCGCAATCGACAGCGCCATGACTTCAGAGCTCGCGCCGATCGCCGCACCCGTTACCGGCCCGACAATGTAGGTCACCGCCCCTGCGCCAATGGTGGTCAGGCTGACCGCGTCGGTGTAGCCAAACGCCATGGCCACCCCAACCCCGGCGATAAACGACGAGCCGACCCCGACAAACAGCGCCAGCACCCCGACAAAGCCTGCCCGCTTGAGCTCTTCGATACTGACCCCGAAGGCCGTGGCGACAATTGCAAAGTCGCGCAACATGGCGCCGCCGAGCAAACCTATCCCCGAGAGCAACGGAATATCCACCACGCCCTTTTGCCCGCCGGTAAAGGCGCCGCCGACATAGGACAGGAGCAGGCCCAGCAGAATGGCGATGGCCGAACCATGCAGGCGGCCCCTGGTAAAGGTGTTGGAGATCCAGTACGAGACCCACATGGTGATGCCGACAATCGCAAAACCGCTGATCAGCCCGTAACCGGTAATAACTTTCATCATCGATTCGTACATGGCGATCACCCTACTGTCTTCGGCGGCAGGACCACTTCGGGATCTTTATTGCCGATCCGCACTAATACGGGTACCAAGGCAAAGGCAACCACCACCGCCAGGGTTCCCGCGAGAATCGCCATGGGCCCGCCCTTGAGCGCGCCATACACGTTCTGCTGGGCCGCCATGGCCACCACGATAGGGATATAGACCGCACTCCAGAACTCCACGCCCTGCTCGGACTTGCCCTTGAGCCAGCCGCGTCGATTCAGGTAGCTGCCCAGGCCGATCAATAACAGCATCGCGATACCGACACCGCCGACGTTGGCCGGCACGCCAATCATCTTGCCCAGCAGCTCGCCGATAAAAATACCCACCAGGGTACAAAAGGCCAGAAACGCCACACCGTAAATAATCATTGTTGTAGTCCTCAAAGTGCATCGTCGAAGTTGTTGTTTTTGTGCTTCGCCAGCTTGAGTCGGGGCTCTATCGGTCGCGGCGTACCTCCTCATGCAACAGCGCCTGCAGGGTGTCCAGGCGCGCACCGTCGTAGGCGATCACGCTGCCCTGTTCGAACACCCGGCGCGCCAGCCCGGTCAACACCGCACCAGGCGGCAGTTCGATCTGTAGCCGCACGCCGCGCTCATACGCGCCTTGCACGGTGCCGCGCCAATCCACCACCCGGCACATGTTGAACGCCAGGTCGTCGCGCAGTTGTTCCACCTGGCGCAGCGGCCGCGCCCGGCTGCTGCTCAGGTAACCCAGGCGTGGCGCCTGCATCGGCACCTGGGCAAAGGCCTCGGCCAGCGCCTGGGCCGGTTGCGCCAGCAACGGGCAGTGGGACGGCACGCTGACCGCCAGGCGCTTGGCCACGCCCACCCCGCAACCGCGGGCCAGCTCGGCCACCCGCAGCATCGCGGCGTCGCTGCCGGCGATCACCAGTTGGCTGTCGGCGTTGATATTGGCCAGGTACACCGGTGCCTGCTCGCAGTGGACCTGGGCCAGCAAGGCCTCCACCGTGGCCAGTTGCAGACCGATGATCGCCGTCATCCCATAACCCTCGGGGTAGGCACGCTGCATCAGCTCGCCCCGCAGGCTCACCAGGCGCAACGCATCGGCAAATTCCAGGGCCCCGGCCACCACCGCCGCCGGATAGGCGCCGATGGACAGCCCGGCCACGTACTCCGGCGCCGGTGCCTGCTCCAGCAGCAGTCGGGCACTGGCAACGCCGGCGATCAGCAAACACAGTTGCACGGCCCGGGTATTGGCCAGGGCGGCGGGGGAGTCCAGGGTCAGCGGATCCTCGCCCAGCACCTGCGCCGCCTCTTGCAGGCAGGCCTGCACCAGCGGGTTGGGCGGCAGGCGCTGCAACATGCCCGGCTGCTGCGCGCCCTGGCCCGGAAACACCAGCAGGCTGCTCACGCCACATGCTCCAGGGCCTGCCACGGGTTCTCGACCAGCCGAGCACCCGTCGCGCATTTGAGCAATACACGCCGGGCGCCGGCAGCCCATTCGCGCAGGGCCAGTGCGCCGTTGGGGGTCTGTAATTGCAGGTCCACCGGGCATGGCGCGCTGTCCAGCAACGCCAGCAGGTGCCGGGTCTGGGCCCGGGGCAGAGGTTCGGCGCTGCGCGCAATCAGGTCCAGGTCACTGCCCTGGTGCAGCGCTGCCACACCGCTGGCCAGTTCAAACCCGGCGCTGCCGCTGACGCCCCACACCAGGCCGCACGCGTCCAACTGCGGGCGCAACAGGGCCAGGGCCCGCAACGCCGGCCAGGGCTGATCCGACTCCACTGCGCACAGGGCTTCGGGCGTGACGCAACGGCTGATGGAGGCCAGCGCCATCAGGGTCGGATAACGCTGCTCGCGCAGGCGCCCGCGCACACCCACCGCCACCTGCCCCGGCGCGGTCAACGCCCGGCGCACCACCACCGGCTGGCCGTCGGCCATGGCCGCCACCACCCAGGCTGGCGCATCGCCCGGCAATTGCTCGGGCGTCAGGCCCCAAAGCAGGTCATGGGGCTGGGGTGGCAAGCGGCTCACCACTGTTCTCGCAACAGCTGGCGCACCCGGCTCGACGCTGCCCGATTGCTCGCGCCCAACCGCCCGCTCAGGTCATGCCCGGTGGCGCGCACATCAGCTATCGCCTGCACCAGGCACTCGTTGACCCGCGCCAGGTCATGGGCCGTGGGTTGTTCGATCTGAGTCACCGACAGGGTTTCCCAGAGCAGGCCCAGGCTGGCAAAGCTGTCGATGTCATAGGCCATCGGCGGCACGCTGGCGGCCAGGGCTTCCAGTTCCTCGACGCTGCGCAGGGTCACCCGCGCCGCCGAAGCCTTGCCCATGGCATGCACCATCACCCCCGGGTCACGCAGGGCGATCAGGCGGTTGGCCTGGTAGCCGTGGGCCAGAAAAGCCCCGGACATGGCCTTGCCCACCAGCAGGGCAATCACCGGGTGCCCGGCCAGCCGCGCCCTGGCATAACTGTCGGCCGCCCCGGCCAGCGCCTGGTGAATGCCCAGTGCTTCTTCACGCCGACCGTAGGCCTGGCTCGGCACATCGACGATGGCGATCAGGGGGCGTTTTTCGGTGTGCGCGGCATCGGCCGCGATCACGTCATCCACCACCCGAGCCAGGCCCCAACCTTCCAGCAACCCGACTTCGCCGTTGCGGGCCCGGGGGAAACGGTTGTCCGGATCGGCCACCACGGCGATAAAACGCACCGCTTGCCCGGCCAGGTGGCCGTCCGCGACGCTCAACGATGCCGGCACATCAGTGACGGGCGTGGCGCCGGCACTCAGGGCCTGAAACCAGTGCCAGCCGCGCAGGGAATAAGCACTCATGAGCGGTCTCCTTGATACAGGTCGCGAACCGTCGCCGGTTCGATTTGCGGCGCGGTATCCAGCCGCGCCAGGCAGCCCAGGTAGTGTTCGGCCTGGCGGCTGCGCTGCTGCGCCGGCAACCCCAGGGCCAACAGTTCACCGACCTGCTGCTGGATCTGCGCCACATCGTCGGCCACATACCGATCCACCAGGCCACTGGCAAAGCGCTGTTCGCCGCCGGTCAGGCTCCAGATAAACGGCCGGTCGCGGGAGTCGTACTCCTCAAGGCCGGCTTCCTGCTCGATCACTTGCGGGCCGTTGAGCCCGAGCCGCGCTTCCTGGGTCACCAGCAGGTAACTGCACAGGCCGGCGGCAATCGACATCCCGCCAAAACAGCCAACGCTGCCGGCCACCACGCCGATCACCGGCTGGTACTGGCGCAGATCGACAATCGCCGCGTGGATATCGGCAATCGCCGCCAGCCCCAGGTTGGCTTCCTGCAGGCGCACGCCGCCGGTTTCCAGGAGCAAGACGGCGCGAGTGGCAATGCCGTTGCGGTTGTCCTCGGCGGCCAGTTCCAGGGCGCCGGCGATCTTCGCCCCGCCCACTTCACCCAGGCTGCCGCCCTGGAACGTGCCTTCGATGGCGGCAATCACCACCGGCAGGCCGTTGATGCTGCCCTTGGCGATCACCACCCCGTCGTCGGCCTGGGGCACCACGCCCTGGCGGACGAGCCAGGGCGACATGACCCGCTGGAAAGGGTCGAGCAACTCGCGAAAGCTGCCGGCATCGAGCAAGGCCCTGGCCCGCTGGCGAGCGCCGAGTTCGACGAAGCTGTGCTTGTGCAACAGGCGGTCGCTGTCAGTCATGGCCGATCTCCTCGAAGCCCTGTTCCAGGCGCAGGCGCACCACACCCGGCGTGGCGCCGAAATCATGAATATCGATGGCCAGCGCCGGCGGCACCTGGCCGTCGAAGAGACGCTCGAACAGATGCTGCCAGCGCGCCCCGCTGCCATTCACCGAGGTCTGCACCTGGATCGTCAGCTTGCCGGCCGGACCGGGTTCGAGCAGCACTTCCAGGTCGCCCGAGCCGACACAGCCCACCAGCGCCCGACCGCGAGCCGGTGGCCCTGCGGGAAATTCAAAAGACAAGGTTTCCATCACACTGCTCCCTGGATAAAGGCGTCGCCGGACTCGATCCGGTCGAGCAACAGGCAGGCTGCGAGGAGGTCCGCAGCGCCGCCGGGCGAGGCATTCAAGGCCAATAACTGTTGGTCCAGCTCATGCAGGCGGCGACGCCCGGCCAGGCTCGCACTGCCACCGGCCTCGAGCACCGCCCGCGCGCCCCGCTGCATGGCCTGCAAGCCCTGCTCGCCGGCGCGGTACAGCACGCAGGTGTCGACCAGGGTGGTCATGATGGCGAGCAAGGCATCGAGCCGGGCGTTCTGCTCGCCATGGCCCTGGGCGCGACTGCGCTGAAGCTGCGGCAAGCCATGTTGCAGCACCGCTGGGAACCCCAACTGCGCCTGTTCGCGGGCACCGAGTGCACCGTAGCGCTGCGCCACCTGGGCGCCATGGCTGAGGGCACGCGGGGCATGGCGATCATCGAGCAACGCCAGGCGTGCGGCGCGAACGGCCAGGCTGCCGGCGCGGTTGGCCTGAGGCTCCAGCGCCGCAGCCGCCACCAGCAGGCCCAGGGCCCATATAGCCCCACGATGGGTATTGACCCCGCCGGTGGTGACCAGCATCGCCGCTTCGCCTTCACGGCCGATGCGGCCCAGGGCTTCGCGCAATGGCAAACCGATCGCGCCGAGTTCAATGGCGGCGTCGGCCATGGCCTTGAACGCCGGCCACAGGGACAGGGCCGAGGCGTGCATCAGCCCCAGGTGCAGGTCGCTGTGGGCACCGTTGCCACGACGATCCACCAACGCCGGCTTGGGCGACAGGTCGGCCTCGTCGATCAGTGCGTCGACCGCCAGGTCCGCCAGGCGCTCGGCCAGGCTCAGGGGTTTCGCGTGCAGATTGAATGCGTGCATTACCAGCTCCTGAACTTGGCGGGCGGGTGGTACAGGCCACCCGACCACTCCACCAGATCGGCGACGCTTTTCGCCGCGAGCAACTCGCGACTGGCATCGGTACGGCGAATGCCGAGGTCTTCGGGCAAGGCGATCAAGCCTTCACGGCGCATGCGCGCGGTGTCTTTGGGGTTGTGTCGCAGGCCGATGACGGTGACCCCGGCCACGGCGGCGATCATGGCCTGGCGCTCTTCCAGAGAGCGGGCCTTGTACAGGTAGGCGATGCCTTCCTCGGTCAGCAGGTGGGTGACGTCGTCGCCGTAGATCATGATCGGCGCCAGGGGCATGCCGCTCTTGCGCGCCACTTCCACCGCGTCCAGGGTCTCGACGAAGGTCGGTTTGCCGCCTTCCTGGAAGGTCTCGACCATCTGCACCACCAGCTTCTTGCCGCGTTCGAGCATGGCCTGGGGCGCGTCGCTCTGATCGACGCGCATATCCAGCCAGGCCGGGGTGCCGTGGCGTCGGCCGCGGGGGTCGTGGCCCATGTTCGGGGCCCCGCCGAAACCGGCCAGGCGCCCGCGGGTCACGGTGGAAGAATGGCCGTCGCCGTCCACCTGCAAGGTGGCGCCGATAAACAGGTCCACCGCGTACTGCCCGGCCAGTTGGCAGAACATCCGGTTGGAGCGCAGGGAGCCATCGCGGCCGGTGAAGAACACGTCCGGGCGCGCGGCGATGTAGTGCTCCATGCCCAATTCGGTGCCGAAACAGTGCACGCTTTCCACCCAGCCGCTTTCAATGGCCGGGATCAGGGTCGGATGGGGGTTGAGGGTCCAGTTGCGGCAGATCTTGCCCTTGAGCCCCAGGGATTCACCGTAGGTGGGCAGGATCAGCTCGATGGCCGCGGTGTTGAAACCGATGCCGTGGTTCAGCGACTGCACATTGTGTTTTTCGTAGATGCCGCGGATCGCCATCATCGCCATCAGCACGTGCACCGGCTTGATATGCCGTGGGTCGCGGGTAAACAGCGGCTCGATGTAGAACGGCTTGTCGGCCACCACCACGAAATCCACCCAGGACGCCGGGATGTCCACTCGCGGCAACTCGCTGACGTCATCCACCAACTGGTTGACCTGGACGATCACGATACCGTCGCTGAAGGCTGCCGGCTCGATCAGCGCCGGGGTGTCCTCGGTGCTCGGGCCGGTGTAGATATTGCCGGCGCGGTCGGCCATGAAGCCGGCCGAGAGCACCACGTTGGGAATCAGGTCCACCACCAGCCGTGCATAAAGCTCGATGTAGGTATGGATCGCGCCGACTTCCAGCAGCCCGTCTTCGAGCAACTGGCTGATGCGCAGGCTCTGGGTACCGGCAAAGGAAAAGTCCAGCTTGCGCGCGATGCCGCGCTCGAACAGGTCCAGGTGCTCGGAACGGCCGACGCTGGGCATGATCATGTGCAAGTCGTGGAGCTTGGCCGGGTCGGCCTTGGCCAGTGAGCGCGACAGGAAATCCGCCTGCTTCTGGTTGTTGCCCTCCAGCACCACCCGGTCCCCGGGCAGGATCAACGCCTCCAGGGCCGCCACGATCTTGTCGGTGGGCAACACCACACCATCGGCCAGGGCCCGCACCTGTTCGAGGCGCCGCTGCTTTTCGCTGCGCCGCCGCGTCCAGCGCGAGTCGGGGGATATTATTGTTGTCATGCTCACTCCACGGGTTCGCTGTCGTGGAGCCACCTTAGGAGGCAATGCTCGGGGCATCAATCAAGCCCAGCGGCGGATCGTTACGCTCAGAGTAATGATTCAAGCCGCAGCCATGAAGGCAGTGCCTGCACCGCCGATGTTGGAGTACCCTGCCACCCCACCACAGTTGCATCCCGAATCACCCGGCCGATGAATGGCCGGCATCGACGTGACGAGAACTCTCATGGCAAAAACCGCATTCCCTCCTGTGCGCTCGGTCGAGCAGTTGCTGGGGCAACTCCAGCAGGGCTTCAAGCCCGAGTACCTGATGTTCTGGGGCCACCAGCCGGCGCGGGATGGCCGTGTCACCCACAGCTGCTTCAGCCAGTGGTTCTCCACGCCGTTCGAGGTCGACGGGGTGAGTTACGCCAGCGCCGAGCATTACATGATGGCGGGCAAGGCCCGTCTGTTCGATGACGCCCAGACCCTGGAGCGGATCCTCGTCGCGGCAACCCCGGCCGATGCCAAGCAATTGGGGCGTCAGGTGCAGGGGTTTGACGGGGCACAGTGGGACGCGGCGTGCTTCGATATCGTGGTGCGCGGCAACCTGGCCAAGTTCAGCCAGCACCCGGCACTGGCTGAGTTCCTGCTGGCCACTGGCGAGCAGGTGCTGGTGGAAGCCAGCCCGGTGGACCGCATCTGGGGCATCGGCCTGGCCGCCGAGGACAAGAAAGCCTCGCAGCCGGAGAAATGGCGCGGGCTCAATCTGCTGGGGTTTGCCCTGATGGAAGTGCGCAGCGCCCTGCTTGCCGGCTAAGCAGGCTCAGCCCTCTCCCGGCACCAGCCCCGACGCCACCAGCAAGGCTTCGAGCCCCAGCAGGTCGGGGACCTTGGCCACTTGTTCGGCCACTTGTACCGCGGCTTTTTCCAGGGCGCACAAGGGCACATCGACGTAGCTCAATTGGCTGTCGAGTTTGTGCGAGCGCGGGATGCCCTGGACCAGCAAGGCGATGAACGCCAGGTTCGGCCGCCCGCCCAGGGCGTTGAGCACGACGATCCGCGCCCGGTCGCCAATCACGGTCTTGCCGCCACAGGCCGATTCGAAGCTGAGCAGCGGGATCTGCCGGTCGCGCCAGCTCACCAGGCCCAGGTACCAGGGCGGCGAATCCAGGTCGAACGAGCCGGGCTGGTAATCGATCAGTTCGGCGATCGCGACATTGGGCAGGACCAGGGTCCGGTCGGCCAGGGGCAACAGCAACCCGGTCAGGTTGCTGGCGCGGTGGTCAAGCATGGGGTTTGCTCCACAGGGCGATGCTTTCGAGCAATACCGACTCTTGGTAGGGCTTGCCCAGGTAGTCGTTGACACCGATGGCCATGGCCCGGTCGCGGTGCTTCTGCCCGGTGCGCGAGGTGATCATGATGATCGGCAGGTGCTGCAGGCGCGGATCGCTGCGCACCTGCATCGCCACTTCAAAGCCGTCCATGCGCGGCATTTCGATGTCCAGCAGCATCAGGTCCGGCAGGTGCTCGTCGAGCAGGAGCATGGCGTCCACCCCATCCTTGGCGGTCAGCACGTTCATGCCGTGACGCTCCAGCAGGCGGCTGGTGACCTTGCGCACCGTGACCGAATCGTCCACCACCATGACCAGCATCGGCCGTTGCGGCTCGGCCTCTACCGGCCCTTCCTCGTTGCCCGCCACCTGCTGGCGCGGCAACCAGCTCTGCTGGACGCGGATATGGGCCAGCAAATCGAGAATCAGCACCACCCGGCCATCGCCGAGGATGGTCGCGCCCGACAGCCCCTGTACCGCCGAGAACTGCGGGCCAAGGCTCTTGACCACGATCTCCCGGCTACCGGCCATGGCATCGACCTGCACCGCGATCCGGTGCTCGTTGTAATGCACCAGCAGCACCGGCAGCGGCAGGCTCTGGCCCAGCAGTTTCGGGCGGCCGACGGTGTGCAGCAGTTCGCCGAGGTAGCACAGGTCGTAGCGCTGACCGGCGTATTCATAACGCGGCGGATCGAGCTGGTAATAGCTGTCGAGCTCCACCGGCAGTACGCGGACGATGCCTTCGATGGTGTTCAGCGGGATCGCGTATTGCTCGTCGGCACACTGCACCATCAGTGCCCGATTGACCGACACGGTAAACGGCAGGCGAATCCGAAAGTGCACGCCCTGCCCCGGGATCGAGTCGATGCTCATGGTGCCGCCCAACTGCCGCACCTCTTCATGCACCACGTCCATGCCCACGCCGCGCCCGGAAATCTGGGTGATTTTTTCCGCCGTGGAGAACCCCGGCTGCATGATGAATTGCAGCACGTCGCGGTCGCTGATTTCGAGGTTCGGGTCCAGCAGCCCGCGCTTGATCGCCTTGCTGCGCACCGCCTCCAGCGGCACCCCGGCACCGTCGTCACGCATGTCGAAAACGATGTCGCCACCTTCGTGTGCCAGGTCCAGGGTGATCCGGCCCTGGGCCGGCTTGCCCACCGCCAACCGCGCCTCGGCCGATTCCAGGCCATGGTCGACGGCGTTGCGCAGCATGTGTTCCAGGGGCGCCACCATGCGCTCCAGCACGTTGCGGTCCATCTCGCCCTCGGCATTGCCGACGACGAACTCGACCTCCTTGCCCAGTTCGCTGGCGACCTGGCGCACGATGCGCTTGAGGCGCGGCACCATGCGTTCGAACGGCACCATGCGCGTGCGCATCAAGCCTTCCTGCAATTCGGTGTTGATTCGCCCCTGCTGCTGCAGCAGGTTGTGTGCGTCGTGATTGCGGCGGTCGAGGGTTTCCTTGAGGTCGAGCAGGTCGGAGGCCGACTCGAACAGGGCCCGCGACAGCTGCTGCAACTGGGAATGGCGGTCCATTTCCAGCGGGTCGAATTCTTCATAGCCCAGGCGCTCGGCCTCCACCTGCTGGCGGCTGAGGATGCGGCCCTGGGTTTCGGTGTCGAGCCGGCGCAGTTGGTCGCGCATGCGCTCGATGGTGGTCTCCATCTCGCTCAGGGCCACCCGCGCATCGTTGACCTGCTGTTCGATACGCCCGCGAAAGATCGAGGTTTCCCCGGCCAGGTTGACCAGGTCATCCAGCAGTTCAGCCGACACCTTGACCATGTCCCCGGCCGGAGCCTCGACCACCGGCACAGGCGTCTCAGGCTTGCTCGGCGGCGGCAGGCTGAGCAGCGCTGGCGGCGGGCTGGGCTCGACAGAAGGATGGGTAAACGCCCGGATCGCTTCGATCAGGCTGTCGGCGGGCTTGATCGGCTGCCCCGCGCGGGCCGCATCGAGCATCTGCGCCAGCCGGTCGTGGCTGCTTTGCAGCAGGCTGAACAACGCGGGGGTGGCGTGCAGCAGCCCGGAGGACAGGCCTTCGAAGAGAAACTCCAGCTCATGGGCCAGGTCGCCGATCGGGGCGATTTCCACCATCCGCGCCCCACCCTTGAGGGTGTGCAGGTCACGCAGCAGGGTTTCCACCTCCTGCCGCCCCTGGGGCTCGGCCTGCCAGCGGACCAGCGCCGCAGCAGAGCTGTCGATGATGTCGAAACCTTCCTCGAGGAAGATCTCCAGCAGCTCCGGGTCATGGGCGGCCGAATCACTGTCGGCCAATGGCTCCACGACCTCGGGGGCGACACTCGCCCGCTGGCGGAAACGGCTGATGGCCTCGATCAGTTCCTGCGGTTCATCCAACGGCTGTTGTCGCTGCAACTGCTCCAGCAGTACTGCCAGTTGATCGTGGCTGTGCTGCAGCAGCTGCGCCAGTTCCGAGCTGTGCTGGTAACGGCGGTCCACCAGGCCCTGGTACAGGTTTTCCAGCTCATGGGCCAGGTCGCCCACCGGCCCGACGGCGGCCATGCGTGCGCCACCCTTGAGGGTGTGCAGGTCGCGCTGCAAGGACAACAGCGGCGCGCCGTTGTCCGGGTCGGACAACCAGCGTTGCAGGGCCTGGCCCGCACTTTCCAGGATATCGACTGCCTCTTCGAGGAAGATCGCGACAATTTCATCGTCCTGCTCCGGCAAGTCCGCAGCCTGCCCCAGCTCGGCGGTGGCAGCCCCCAGTTCACTGATGCTCAGGGTGCGGCTGCCGTCGCTGCGGATCAGCCCGGTGGCCGTCGGGTCCAGGCCTTCCTCGAGCAACTCGCGCAAGGCCCTGACCCGCGCCGGTTGCGGGCTGACCACCTGCCCGGCGGCCAGCTCGTCGAGCATATTGATCAGCGCTTCATGGGCGCTTTCGGCCTCGTGAAAGAAGCGCTCGCTGACCGCCAGGCTGCTTTCCTCCACCGCCCCATACAGGTCGAGCAAGGCTTCGCACAACTCATCCATCGGTTGCAGGTCGGCCAGGTGCGCGCCCTCGCCCAGGGTCGTCAGCTCATCCAGCAGCGCGCTCAGTTCCTGACGCGCGCCGGGGTGCTGCTGCCAGCGGCGCAACAGGTTTTCGGCGTCCAGCAGGATGTCCATGCCCTGGGCCAGGAAGTTGTTGATCAGTTGCGGGTCACGCTTGATGCGCAGCCCGCTGGTAGGGGAATTGAGGAGTTTTTCCAGGCGTTCGCCCAGCAGGGCCTGGGTGCGGTCGATCAATGACCGTGCCCCGTTGATGGGCGCCTGGGGATCGTTGCCCAACTGCTTCAGGCCACGGCGAAACAGGCCCTCGGCCTCCAGCAGCAGCTCGACTTCATCCAGGTCGAGGGCGATCAGGTGCGCGCGATACTCCCGGGCCAACTGGTCAAGAGGCGCCGCCAGCTCGGCAATCGGCAAGACCCCGGCCATCGAGGCACTGCCCTTCAGGGTGTGCAGGGCCCGTTGCAACTCGTCGCTGGCCTGCAACGGCAGGTGCTCGGCGGCGTGGTCGAGAAAGCGATTGATGCTGTCGAGGTGGGTTTGCGCTTCATTGCGGAAAATCTCCAGCAACTGCGGATCGAGAGCACAGCTCGCCGTGTGCTCCACCGGCTCGGCGTCATCGCCCTTGGCCAGGGCATGGGCACGGGCCGCCAGTTGGTCGACATCGTCACGCTGACGCTGGGCCTGGGCGGCGAATTCGGCGATCAGCTCCGGCAGCAGCTGCACCACCTCGCCCAGCAGTTGCCAGACCTGGGGCCCGGGCTCGACGCTGCGCTCCAGCACCCGGTTGAGCAGGTTCTCGACGGCCCAGGCCAGCTCCCCCAGGACCAGCGCGCGCACCATGCGCCCACTGCCCTTGAGGGTATGGAAGGCGCGGCGCAGCTCACTCAGCGCGGCCTTGCTCGCGGGATCGGCCGACCAGCGCGGCAGGTACTCGCGCAGCACCTCCAGCACCTCGTCGGTTTCCTCGAGGAACACTTCCCGCAGCTCATCGTCCACCGGTGCTTCGTCCCGCGGCGGCGGCAGCAGGCTGCCCGGGGTGTTGAGCGCCGGCGGGTTGAGGGCCGACACCGGGCTGGCCAGCACATCAGCCAGGGACTGCACCACCTGCGGGTCGTCGAGTTCCTGCAGGTCCTGCATCACCAGGGCTTCGCCGGGGCTGAGCACATCGTCGAGAAGTGGCACCTGTTCGACCGGCACATAACCCAGCACGGCCAGGCCCTGCTCGGCCACATCGAGGATTTTCTCTCCGGGGGCCTCGGGGTCTTCGCTCAGGCGCTCCAGGTAATACTCGATGCTGGTGATCACGTCGGCCAGGCTGTCCAGTTGCTGCCACTCGGGGCGGACCGGGTCGGGCAGCAGGTGTTCACGGATAAAGCTGTTGCAGGCTTCGAGCAGGCTCGCGGCGCGGCTCAGGGGAATCATCGCCAGCGCCCCGCGCACCTGGGTCAGCAGCTCGGGCAAGGACAACAGGTGCTCGCGGTCCCAATCGGCGTCGATGTATTCGACGATCAGGTCCTTGGCCTGTTGCAGGCACAGCCGCGCTTCCTTGATCACCAATTGGTGGATCTGAGTCAGGTCGGTGGTGGGCAGGCGGCTTTCTTCGCGGCTTTCAGGCTCCACGGTGCCGACCATGCCGGCCAGGGTCGCCTCGACATACAGCAAGGCGCCGGCCACATCCATCAGCACCGCGTCATTGGGTTCGCGCTGGCCCTGGGCCAGGCTCTGGACCACCGCCAACTGGTCGATGATCACCTTGCGCGGCTGGCCAAAACCCAGCACCGCGAGGGTGTCGGCGATCTGCCGCAATGGCGCCAGCAGGCTGTCCAGGTCATCGGCGTGCTGCCGGTCGCTGCGCACGAACAGATCCAGGCGCTCCTTGACCCGTACCAGCTCCTCGCAAAGCGCGGCCAGGACCGAGCGCATGGCGTCGCGGTCGGGGCCCGCCATGCGTGCGCGCTCCTCATCGACCAGGGCGCTGTCGGGCAGCGCGTCGTCCAGGGCGTAGCGTTCTTTCATGATCTGCATCTGCGGGGTGGGATGACGGGCCTTGGCGATGTAAAACAGCAGGCTCTTGAGCAATTCGTCCGGCGCCGGCTGGTTGACCCCGGCGATGCCTTCCTCGAACAGGCGCTTGAGCTGGCG
Organism: Pseudomonas sp. QD4; assembly: GCF_049199125.1. Lineage (NCBI taxonomy): Bacteria > Pseudomonadati > Pseudomonadota > Gammaproteobacteria > Pseudomonadales > Pseudomonadaceae > Pseudomonas > Pseudomonas sp. QD4. Next base: position 1,936,731 of record NZ_JBLZOM010000002.1, on the reverse strand, counting down.
GTCGACATCCTTGAGCAGGCTGCGCACCGCCGGGCTGTTGGCCACCACCTCATGGCGCATGCCGTCCACCAGGGCCAGGGAAATCTGCCACAACGGCCCCAGCGGCGCGTTCTGGCACAAGGCTTCAAGGCGCTCGAACACGCGGGTCATATAGGACAGGCTGTTTTCCACATCCTGTTCCCGCAGCAGGTCCACCAGCGCGGTTTGCAACATATGCCGCAGTTTGCGCAACAAGACCTGCCATTGCCCCGGATCCAGCTCGGCCAGGGCCGCCGCGTCGAGCGGCGCGAGGCTGGGCAGCAGGGGGCTGAACAGGCTGGTTTCCGAGAGCAGACTCTCGCCACGGGCACTGCGCAGGTCGTTGAGCAGCGGCAACACCACCAGCGGCAGGTCGCGCCGCGCACTTTGCACCCGGTCCAGGTATTGCGGCAGTTGAGTGATGGCCTGCAACAACAGGCGGATGGCTTCGTCACGCTGGGACACGCGGTGCTGCTGCAAGGCCAGGGCCAGTTGCTCCATCTCTTCGGCCAGCAGCGCCGCGCCATAGAACTCGACCATCTGCAGGCTGCCATGGACCTGATGGATGCCCTCCAGGCACTGGCCGATGGCGTCGGCCGCCAACGGCTCATCGAGCAGATGCTCCAGCGCCTGATAGGCCTGCTTCAGGGTCTCGGCAATTTCGCCCTTGACCCATTCGAGGGCCACATAGTCGTGCCGATCAACCATAACCACTCCAGTCAAAGTCTTCGTCTGCCTTAGCGTTTGTCACCCGGGGCGAGTTCCCGAGAGGCCGGCAAGGTGAAGCCGGACACCGAACGCCGCAGTTGGCTGGCCATTTTCGCCAGGTTGCCAATGCTTTCAGCCGTCGCGGTGGAACCGGACGAAGTTTGTGAGGTGATCTGCTGGATCACGTTCATGGTCAGGGAAATCTGCCCGGCCGATGAGGTCTGCTGCTGCGCCGCATTGGAAATGCTCTGGATCAGCGCCGCCAGGGTCTTGGACACGCCTTCGATTTCTTCCAGGGCCACCCCGGCGTCCTGGGCCAGGCGCGCACCGCGCACCACTTCGGAGGTGGTCTGCTCCATGGAGATCACCGCTTCGTTGGTGTCGGTCTGGATCGCCCGCACCAGGGTCTCGATCTGCCGCGTGGCCGCCGAAGAGCGCTCGGCCAGACGCTGCACCTCATCGGCCACCACTGCAAAACCGCGCCCGGCGTCCCCGGCCATGGAGGCCTGGATCGCCGCGTTCAGGGCGAGGATGTTGGTCTGGTCGGCGATGTCGTCGATCAGACTGACAATGTCGCCGATCTCCTGGGAAGACTCACCCAGACGCTTGATGCGCTTGGCGGTGTCCTGGATCTGCTCGCGGATATTGTCCATGCCGTGGATGGTGTTGTGCACCACCTCATTGCCCTTGTTGGCGATCTCCACCGAACGCTCGGCCACCGCCGACGACTCGGCGGCGTTGGCCGAGACCTGGTCGATGGACTGGGCCATGTCGTTGATCGCGGTGGAGGCTTCGGAAATCTGCTGCGCCTGATGCTCCGAGGCTTCGGCCAGTTGCATGGCGGTGGCCTGGGTTTCCTGCACGGCACCGGCCACCTGGCCGGCGGTGAGGTTGATGGTGGCCACCAGGTCGCGCAGTTGGTCGACGGAATAGTTGATCGAATCGGCGATGGTTCCGGTGAAGTCTTCGGTGACTGAGGCCGTCACCGTCAGGTCGCCGTCGGCCAGGTCTTCGATTTCATCCAGCAGGCGCATGATCGCGTTCTGGTTGCGCTCGTTCTTTTCAGCGGTCTCGCGCAGTTGGCGATTGGTCTCGCGCACCATCACCAGGCCGATCAGGATGATCGACATCAGCGCCAGCAACCCCAGGACATAACCACCAATGGTGTCCAGGGAGCGGCCACCGGCCAGGTTCTCGAAACCGTTGGCCAGGCGCGAGGCTTCATCGAGCAGGGTTTGCGAAAGGCTGAAGATATTGCTCGCGGACTCGCGAACCTGGAACAGCTCGGGAGAGGTTTCGAGGATTTCATCCACCGAGCCCGAGACGAACTCGAACAGCTCGGAGATCTCGGCCAGCCGGGCGCGGGCATCACGGTCTTCGACCTGGCTGATCTTCAGCGCCGGATTGCCCTGCAACATGCCGTTCAGCACCTGGCCAAAGCGTGCCGCATCGCGCCCGAAGGCATCGGCGGCCTGGACCGCATTCTCATCCCCGGCGAGCACGGTGTTCACCGCGCCCAGGATCCGCTCCGCCAGCAGCGACTGACGCTGAGCCACGGCCACCTGGGCCGCCGGCGCGCCACGCTGGAGGAGGATTTCGACCACCTTCTCGTACTCCACCTGCAGTTGCGGCACGGTTTCGGCGAGGGTCGCGGCCACTTGATGCAAGGACAGCACGGTCTGTTCGCTGGCAAGAATGGCGTCGGTGTTCTTCAGCAGTTTTTCCCAGTCCTGCTGCACGGCGTGCATTTCATCGCGCACGGCCAGCGGCGCGCCGGGCAGGCCGGTGGCCGGGTCGCCTTTTTTCAGGTAACCCCAGCGCTGGGCAAAATCGTTGCGCGCATCACTCAGCAGCTTGAACGCGGCAGCCTTGCCGGCGGCGGCTTCGGTGGCGTTCTTGGCAATGCGCTGGGACAGCACCCGCAGCTCGCCGGCGTGGCCGATGTACTGCTTGTCGTAGGTGGCCTGGGTGTTGAGGTAAGCGAAGTTGGCGAACAGCAGCATGATGAAAATGATCAGCGCGATAAACAGCACGATGATCTGCGAGCGGCTGCGCGAACCTTCCACGGGCTTGGCGGTTTTGGCTTTTATCATCGATCAGGCCTGTGGCGAGCGAGCATGCCCGCGTTGTAAGTGCACAGCGCTCATGACGGGCCCCGCGGCGGCGATGCCTGGCGGTTCACAGCGCTACATCCATAAATCCCGAGGAACCGGCCAGGGCAAAGGGGCTGAACACCTGCCACACCTGGTCGCGTTCGAAACGGCCTTGCAGGTAGGGCGCGATCGCCCCCTGGGCCGGCTCGGTCACGCTGGCTTGCAGGCTGTCCTGGGCAAAATGCTGCATGCCGACGACTTCATCCACCATCAGCCCGGCAAACACCTCTTTGTGCTCGACCACCAGCACCCGGCGTTGCTTGCGAAGTGCCGAGAGCTCATGGCCGAGGAAACCGCACAGGTCCATGACCGGCAGCAGCCGCCCCCGCAGATTGGCCACGCCCTTGACCCAGGATTTCACCCCGGGCAGGACGGTGTAGCGCGGTTCATGCAGGACTTCGCTGACTTCGCCCATGGGCGCCACGTACCACTGCTCACCGATGCGAAAGCCGATCCCGCTCCAGCTGTGCTGGCGGGTTTCCTGGGACGGCAGGTCCGCCGCCAGCAGGCGGCAGCGCCGATCGATATCGAGCAGCAGCTCGAACGCGGTTTGCGACTCGGCCATGGCGCTGGCCGTCAGCCGGCCAGAACGTTGTTCAGGGTCTTGATCAGGGTTTCTTCATCCACCGGCTTGGTCAGGTAGTCCTTGGCGCCCTGGCGGGTACCCCAGACCTTGTCGGTCTCCTGATCCTTGGTGGTGATGATAATCACCGGGATATGGCTGGTTTCGGCGTCCTTGGTCAGCTGGCGGGTCGCCTGGAAGCCATTGAGGCCTGGCATGACGATATCCATCAGCACCGCGTCGGGTTTTTCCTGGCGGGCCAGGGCGACGCCGTCCGCGCCGTTTTCGGCCTTGAGGACTTCATGACCGTGCTTTTCCAGCATGCCGGTCAGTTTGTACATTTCAGTCGGCGAATCATCGACGATCAGAATACGTGCCATGGTCTTCCCCATACGAATAGGCGTTCGGCCCCTTGGCTGAACGTCAATGTGCTTGTTCTACTGCGGCGAAGCCCGGGACATGGGCCTTGATCGCGTTCAGCAGTTCTTCCTTGCTAAAGGGCTTGGTCAAAAACTGGTCGGAACCGACGATGCGGCCCTTGGCCTTGTCGAACAGACCGTCCTTGGAGGACAGCATAATCACCGGCGTGGACTTGAAGGCACTGTTGTTCTTGATCAGGGCGCAGGTCTGATAGCCATCGAGGCGCGGCATCATGATGTCGACAAAAATGATCCCGGGGTGATGATCGGCAATCTTGGCCAGGGCCTCGAAACCGTCAACCGCAGTGATGACTTCACAGCCCACGTTCTTGAGCAGCGTTTCAGCCGTGCGGCGAATCGTCTTCGAGTCATCGATCACCATCACCTTCAAGGCGCTGGAATGCTGTTCCATATTCTGCTCTACCATCGCCACAGCGAATCGATTTAATGCCGGTACCGCCTGGTAAAGCCCCAAACCCTTGATGTTCAAGGCCTGGGCGCGGCATGCGAGCCTTTTTAGCATACTCTCAGAATGCAATCTATCGGCCGACCGGCAAGGCGGTTTTTCCTTGACCGGGAACCGCCCGAGCGCCACTCTGACGCCACTTTTTCAAGCCATTGCGCCCACTAAATTTTCGAGGAAACAGCCCATGAGCGTTCGCGTCGGGATTGTCATGGACCCTATCGCCAGCATCTCCTATAAAAAGGACAGCTCGCTGGCCATGCTGCTGGCCGCCCAGGCCCGCGGCTGGACCCTGTTCTACATGGAACAGCGCGACCTCTACCAGGGCGCGGGCGAGGCACGGGCACGCATGCGTCCGCTGCAAGTCTTTGCCAACCCGGAAAAATGGTTCGAGCTGCAAGACGAAATCGACAGCCCGCTGAGCGATCTGGACGTGATCCTGATGCGCAAGGACCCGCCGTTCGACATGGAGTTCGTCTACTCCACCTACCTGCTGGAGCAGGCCGAGCGCGCCGGAGTGCTGGTGGTCAACAAGCCGCAGAGCCTGCGCGACTGCAACGAGAAGCTGTTCGCCACGCTGTTCCCGCAGTGCACGCCGCCGACCGTGGTCAGCCGCCGCGCGGACGTGCTGCGTGAATTTGCCGCACAACATGGCGACGTGATCCTCAAGCCTCTGGACGGCATGGGCGGCACCTCGATCTTCCGCCACCGCGCCGGCGACCCGAACCTGTCGGTGATCCTGGAAACCCTGACCGCCCTGGGCGCCCAGCAGATCATGGGCCAGGCCTACCTGCCGGCGATCAAGGATGGCGACAAGCGCATCCTGATGATCGACGGCGAGCCGGTGCCTTATTGCCTGGCGCGAATCCCGGCCGCCGGTGAAACCCGGGGCAACCTTGCCGCCGGCGGACGCGGCGAAGCCCGCCCGCTGACCGACAAGGACCGCTGGATTGCCGCTCAGGTCGGCCCGATCCTGCGGGAGAAAGGCCTGCTGTTCGTCGGCCTGGATGTGATCGGCGAGCACCTGACGGAAATCAACGTCACCAGCCCGACCTGCATCCGCGAAATCGACAATGCGTTTGGCACCAACATCGGTGCGCTGCTGATGGATGCCATCGAGGCCAAGCTGCAAGTGGCAAGCCGCAAGCCACAAGCTTGATGTGGATCATGTACAGCCTGTCGCTTGTCGCTTGAAGCTCGCAGCTTGAAACCAACATTGCGTTATCATGCGCCGCCTGTGAAACGCGCGATGTTGGTTTTGTGATGCCTCCTGTGATGTTGAACCGATGACACTCCCGTCCGACCTGCCCCTCGACCTCCCTCCCGAGCTCGCGCATAGCGGTGTGCGTGCGGCTGATCGTCTCGGTTTCACACTGTTTCTCGCCGCCCTCCTGCACCTGGCACTGATTCTCGGCCTGGGCTTCTCCTTCGCCGAACCCAAGCAGATCACCAAGACCCTGGAAATCACCCTCGCCACCTTCAAAAGCGAGACCAAGCCGAAGAAGGCCGATTTCCTGGCCCAGGACAACCAGCAGGGCAGCGGCACCCTGGACAAGAAGGCGATCCCCAAGACCACCGAGGTTGCGCCGTTCCAGGACAACCAGGTGAACAAGGTCACGCCGCCGCCCGCCGCCAAGCCCGAGGTCAAGGAAGCCGCGCCCAAGGCCGCCGTCGCCACCACCGCGCCAAAACCGAAAAAGACCGTCACCAAGCGCGAAGAGGTCAAGGCCGAAGCCGCGCCCAAGCCTGCGGCGCCGACCTTCGACAGCTCGCAGCTGTCCAGCGAGATCTCCAGCCTCGAAGCCGAACTGGCCAATGAGCAGCAGCTGTATGCCAAGCGCCCGCGCATCCACCGCCTGAGCGCGGCCTCGACCATGCGCGACAAGGGCGCCTGGTATAAGGACGAATGGCGCAAGAAGGTCGAGCGCATCGGCAACCTCAATTACCCCGAGGAAGCCCGACGCAAGCAGATTTACGGCAACCTGCGACTGATGGTCTCGATCAACCGCGACGGCTCGCTATATGAAGTGCTGGTGCTGGAGTCGTCCGGCCAGCCGCTGCTGGACCAGGCGGCGCAACGCATCGTGCGCCTGGCCGCACCTTTTGCCCCTTTTACCGGTGACCTGTCGGATATCGACCGCCTGGAAATCATTCGCACCTGGAAGTTTGCCCGGGGCGACAAGCTTTCCAGCAACTGACGCCCTGTCCGTGGCCAGGGAGCCTGCTCGCGATCGACCCGGCACTTCGGACCGAAGGCAGCAGCTGGCCCCATGCCACCGGGCCAACCGCAATGATCACCAGCTTGTCAGTTTGCCCCTCCAACGCCACACTAGCGCACATGAAAAACGTCAGCCCCAGTTACCTCAAGCATCACTTCCTGATCGCCATGCCCCATATGGCCGACCCGAACTTTGCGCACACCTTGACTTACATCGTCGAGCACAACGCCAATGGCGCCATGGGGCTGGTAGTCAATCGCCCGCAGGAACTGAGCCTTGCCGACATCCTCGAGCAACTGCGCCCCGATGTTGAAACGCCACTGCTGTGCGAGCACGTGCCGATTTTCAGCGGCGGCCCGGTGCAGACCGATCGCGGTTTTGTCCTGCACCCTAGCGGCCTGACCTTCCAGGCCACGGTCGAGCTCGAAGGCCTGGCGCTGTCCACCTCCCAGGACGTGCTGTTCGCCATCGCCGACGGTGAAGGCCCGCAGAAAAGCCTGATCGCCCTGGGCTACGCCGGCTGGGAAGCCGGGCAACTGGAGGCCGAACTGGCCGACAACGCCTGGCTGACCTGCCCGTTCGATGCCGACATCCTGTTCAACACCAGCAGCGAAATGCGCCTGGAAGCGGCCGCGCGGCACCTGGGGATCAACCTCAACCTGCTCACCAGCCAGGCGGGGCACGCCTGATGGCCTTGCGACTGATCCTCGGTTTCGACTACGGCACCAAACAGATCGGCGTCGCCGTCGGCCAGGCGATCACCGCCCAGGCCCGCGAGCTGTGCACGCTGAAGGCGCAAAACGGCATTCCCGACTGGAACCAGGTCGAAGCCCTGATCAAGGAATGGAAGCCCGACGCCGTAGTCGTCGGCCTGCCGCTGAATATGGACGGCAGCCCCAGCGACATGTGTGTGCGCGCCGAAAAGTTCGCCCGGCGCCTCAACGGCCGCTACAACCTGCCCTTCTATACCCACGATGAACGCCTGACCACCTTCGAGGCCAAGGGCGAACGCCTGACCCGGGGTGGGCAAAAGGGCAGCTACCGCGACAACCCGGTCGACGCCATCGCCGCCGCCCTGCTGCTGCAAGGCTGGCTCGACGAAAACGCAGCCTTGCTCGAACACTGAACCGCCCGATCCTGAAGATGCGTGGCTGCCCCAGCCACACGCCTCCTGGCCACAACACCAGCCGTAAGACTCCGCACCCGGCTCCACGCAGCCGGGCGCGGGCCCACGAAGGAGCAACCATGAGCCTGCCCAATCCCGTCGAACTGATCAGCCAGATGGCCGCTGATCTCAACGCCCACCTGGCCAAGCGCAAGATCAGCGAGCCGCGCTATATCGGCATTCGCACCGGTGGTGTCTGGGTCGCCCAGGCCCTGCTGGAAGCGCTGGGCAGCGACTCACCGTTGGGCACGCTGGATGTGTCGTTCTATCGCGATGACTTCAGCCAGAACGGCCTGCACCCGCAAGTGCGGCCTTCGGAGCTGCCGTTCGAGATTGAAGGCCAGCACCTGGTACTGATCGATGACGTGTTGATGAGCGGCCGGACCATTCGCGCCGCCCTCAACGAACTGTTCGATTACGGCCGCCCGGCCAGCGTGACCCTGGTCTGCCTGCTGGACCTGGACGCCGGCGAACTGCCGATCCGCCCGAATGTGGTGGGTGCGACCTTGTCGCTGGCCGCCCACGAGCGGGTAAAATTGTCCGGCCCCGCTCCACTGCAACTCGAACTGCAAGACCTCGCCCTTTGACACGCCCCTTTAAAGAGTCCATTGCGATGACGCCTCCAGACGCCAAGCGCCCGCTGCAGCTCAATGATCAGGGCCAGCTGCGCCACTTCCTGTCGCTCGACGGCCTGCGCCGCGAGCTGCTGACAGAAATCCTCGACACTGCCGACTCGTTCCTTGAAGTCGGCGCCCGGGCGGTGAAAAAAGTCCCGTTGCTGCGCGGCAAGACCGTGTGCAACGTGTTCTTCGAAAACTCCACCCGCACCCGCACCACCTTCGAACTGGCGGCCCAGCGCCTGTCGGCGGACGTGATCACCCTGAACGTGTCCACCTCCTCGGCGAGCAAGGGTGAAACCCTGCTCGACACCCTGCGCAACCTGGAAGCCATGGCCGCCGACATGTTCGTGGTGCGCCACGGCGACTCCGGCGCCGCGCACTTCATCGCCGAACACGTGTGCCCGCAAGTGGCGATCATCAACGGCGGCGACGGCCGGCACGCGCACCCGACCCAGGGCATGCTCGACATGCTGACCATCCGCCGGCACAAGGGCGGCTTCGAGAACCTGTCGGTGGCCATCGTCGGCGACATCCTGCATTCGCGGGTGGCCCGTTCGAACATGCTGGCGCTGAAAACCCTCGGCTGCCCCGACATCCGGGTGATCGCGCCCAAGACCCTGCTGCCGATCGGCATCGAGCAGTACGGGGTCAAGGTCTACACCGACATGACCGAAGGCCTGAAGGATGTCGACGTGGTGATCATGCTGCGCCTGCAACGCGAGCGCATGCAGGGTGGCCTGCTGCCCAGCGAAGGCGAGTTCTACCGCCTGTTCGGCCTGACCACCGCGCGCCTGGCCGGAGCCAAGCCGGACGCCATCGTCATGCACCCGGGCCCGATCAACCGCGGCGTGGAGATCGAATCGGCGGTGGCCGACGGCCCGCATTCGGTGATTCTCAACCAGGTGACCTACGGCATCGCGGTACGCATGGCCGTACTGTCCATGGCCATGAGCGGGCAGACCGCCCAGCGACAATTCGAGCAGGAGAACGCCCAGTGAAGCTCAGCATTCTCGGCGCCCGCGTCATCGATCCAAGCAGCGGGCTGGATCAAGTCACTGATTTGCACCTGGAAGCCGGCAAGATCGTCGCCATTGGCGCTGCCCCGGCCGATTTCAACGCCACCCAACGCATCGACGCCAAAGGCCTGGTGGCCGCCCCCGGGCTGGTGGACCTGAGTGTCGCCCTGCGCGAACCGGGCTACAGCCGCAAAGGCAGCATCGCCAGCGAAACCCGGGCTGCTGCTGCCGGTGGCGTCACCAGCCTGTGCTGCCCACCGCACACCAAACCGGTGCTGGACACCTCGGCGGTGACCGAGCTGATCCTCGACCGTGCTCGCGAAGCCGGCAATACCAAGGTGTTCCCCATCGGCGCCCTGAGCAAAGGCCTGGAAGGCGAGCAGCTTGCAGAACTCATCGCGTTGCGCGACGCCGGCTGCGTGGCGTTCGGCAATGGTTTGGAGAGCTTTCGCAGCACCCGCACCCTGTGCCGTGCCCTGGAATATGCTGCAACCTTCGACCTGACCGTGATTTTCCACTCCCAGGACCGCGACCTGGCCGAAGGCGGCCTGGCCCACGAAGGCGCCACCGCCAGCTTCCTCGGCTTGCCGGGGATTCCGGAGACCGCAGAAACCGTGGCCCTGGCCCGGGACCTGCTGTTGGTGGAGCAAAGCGGCGTGCGCGCGCACTTCAGCCAGCTGACCAGCGCCCGGGGTGTGGCGCTGATCGCCCAGGCCCAGGCTCGCGGCCTGCCGGTGACTGCCGATGTGGCGCTGTATCAGCTGATCCTGACGGATGAAGCCTTGATCGACTTCTCCAGCCTGTATCACGTACAGCCGCCCCTGCGTTCGCGGGCGGACCGCGACGGGCTGCGTGAGGCGGTGAAATCCGGGGTGGTCCAGGCCATTTCCAGCCACCACCAACCCCACGAGCGCGACGCCAAGCTGGCGCCGTTCGGCGCCACCGAGCCGGGCATCAGCAGCGTCGAGCTATTGCTGCCACTGGCTCTGACCCTGGTGGAAGATGGCTTGCTGGACCTGCCAACCCTGCTCGCCCGCCTCAGTGCCGGCCCGGCCGATGCCCTGCGCCTGCCTGCCGGCAAGCTCGCGGTAGGCGCCCCGGCCGACCTGGTGCTGTTCGACCCGACCAGCTCCACCGTGGCCGGTGAACACTGGCTGTCCAAAGGCGAAAACTGCCCGTTCCTCGGCCACAGCCTGCCCGGCATGGTGCGCTACACCCTGGTGGATGGGCGCATCAGCTACCAGGCGTGACTGTAGGCGCGGTGGTGTGGCAGGTGGGTGCTGGTTGATGCAGAGGGCCAGCGCAGCCTCGCACGACTCGACAGCGGCTACAGGTTGTAGCCGCTGTTTGAGTCAGGTTAACGCCGCTTGGCGTTTTCCAGGGAGACCTGATCGTTCAGGGTCCAGAAGTCGTAGAGCACACCCAGGAAGAACAGCCCGCCTGTCAGCAGGTACAACAGGCCACTGATCCATTTGCCCTGGTACATGCGGTGCACGCCAAACACCCCGAGAAAGGTCAGCAGCACCCAGGCCACGCTGTATTCGACCGGGCCGGCGGTAAACCGCAGGTCCGCTTCACGGTCCATGGCCGGAATCAGGAACAGGTCGATCAGCCAGCCAATCCCCAATAAGCCCAAGGTGAAAAACCAGATCGTACCGGTCACCGGCTTGCCGTAATAAAAGCGGTGCGCACCGGTAAAACCGAAAATCCACAACAGATAACCAATCACCTTGCTGTGGGTGTCCTGCGGTGAAACATCCTGACGATAGGTGTTCATTGATGACCTCATTCCACGCAATAGATAAATATTCTTTAATTCTTTGTGACTTTTTTACAGGCTGCCGACGTATGGGAAATGTTAAAGTCCCTCCCGCCAAAGCCCCGTACCGCCTGAGTTCTGACGGACAATTGCGTCAATTTGCCGCTACTTTGCAGAAGTTGACCTCCAGGTTGAATCGACAAACGGCCTCGGAACAGACAAAAAAGCTGTTATAAAGTTGCGCGCTAACCCATAAGAGCCTTGCCTAATGCGTCCATTTTTCAAGACATGGCTAACCATTTGCCTATTAATGCCACTGGCCGCCCACGCCACCAACCGTGAGCAACGTCTTCCCAACATTAACGGTTACACCCCGAAATCCCATGTTTCGCCGGTAACCGCCAAGAACAAGCAAAGCATCAAGGGCCCGACTCACCTGAGCAAGGCCGACAGCAAGCTGGTCCCGCAAATGGCGACCAAGCAGAGCAGCAACGTACTGAGTCGCGCCGTCAACGTCCTGGGTACTCCCTATCGTTGGGGCGGCAGCAGCCCAAGTAAAGGCTTCGATTGCAGCGGGCTGGTGAAATACGCGTTTAATGATGTGGCAGCGGTGGATCTGCCTCGCACGTCCAATGCCATGGCCAGCGGCCACGGGCAGAAGGTCGAGCGCAAGGACCTCAAGCCGGGCGACCTGCTGTTTTTCAACATCAAGAGCCGCAAGGTCAACCACGTTGCCATCTACCTGGGCAATGACCGCTTTATCCACGCCCCGCGCCGTGGCAAGGCCGTGTCGATCGACACCCTGAAAAAGCCGTACTGGGATAACCACTACGTGGTTGCCAAGCGCGTCCTGCCTAAAGAGCAGAATGCACTGCGTGTGGTTCAGCGCTGACCGCCAGCCCGAACGCAACACCTCTATCGCCGGCAAGCCGGCCCCTACAGGTCTCATGGCCTTGTCGGGGTCGCCTTGCCGGCGATGGCGTTTCTGGCGCCGCACAAAATCCCTCGCTCACAGCCCCTGCGGCGTCCGGGCCTTCTCCCGAGCATGTTCCGGGCTGATCAGCCCCGCACTCAGCAGCGCCTTCAAGCTCATGTCCAGGGTGCGCATGCCCACCGCGCCGCCGGTCTGGATCGCCGAATACATCTGCGCCACCTTGTCTTCGCGGATCAGGTTACGGATCGCCGGGCTGCCGAGCATGATTTCGTGCGCTGCCACCCGCCCACCGCCGATGCGCTTGACCAGCACCTGGGCGATCACCGCCTGCAGCGACTCGGCCAACATCGAACGCACCAGGGCCTTCTCCTGAGCCGGAAACACGTCCACCAGCCGATCAATGCTTTTCGCCGCCGAGGTGGCGTGCAGGGTGCCGAACACCAGGTGCCCGGTCTCTGCGGCGGTCAATGCCAGGCGAATGGTTTCCAGGTCCCGCAGCTCGCCCACCAGGATCACATCCGGGTCTTCGCGCAGGGCCGCGCGCAACGCCGCGGCAAAACTTCGGGTATCACGCAGGACTTCGCGCTGGTTGATCAGGCACTGCCTGGGCGAATGGATGAACTCGATGGGGTCTTCGATGGTGAGAATGTGTTGTTGGCGGTGTTGATTGAGGTGGTCGATCATCGCTGCCAGGGTGGTGGACTTGCCGGACCCGGTTGGCCCCGTTACCAGCACCAGGCCATGGGGTACGGCGGTAATCTGGCGAAACACTTCGCCCATCCCCAACTGCTCCATACTCGGCACCTGCGCGGGAATGGCGCGCAAGACCCCGGCAGCGCCGCGGCTTTGATGGAAGGCATTCACCCGAAAACGCCCGATTCCCGGCAGTTCGTAGGAAAAATCCAGGTCAAGGGTTGCCGCGAATTCCGCCCGCTGCGCCTCGCTCATCAGCCCCTGGAGCGCGGCCTGCACCTGCTGCGGCTCAAGCACCGCCATCTCGCTGCGGACAATCTCGCCATCAACCCGCAGCATCGGCGGCAAACCTGCGCTAAGGTGCAAGTCCGACGCGCCCTGTGCAACGCACAAGGCCAGCAACTCAGGGATGTCCATAGTGCTTCCCAATTCCAGTAGAATGCCGCAACCCCAAGACCCGCTGGCGCACATTGAATGTCCACGATAGCAGACAACATCGCACTGGTCGGCGCGCGGATCCGCGCTGCGGCGCAGGCTTCGCAACGAGATGTAAACAGCATTCACCTGCTCGCCGTGAGCAAGACCAAACCCGCCGCTGCCCTGCGTGAAGCCCACGCTGCCGGCTTGCGCGACTTCGGCGAGAACTACCTGCAGGAAGCCCTGGGCAAACAGCTCGAACTGGCCGACCTGCCCTTGTGTTGGCACTTCATCGGCCCCATTCAATCGAACAAGACGCGACCTATCGCTGAACATTTCGACTGGGTGCACTCCGTGGATCGCCTGAAAATCGCACAACGCCTGTCCGAGCAACGCCCTGAACACCTGCCGCCGTTGAATATCTGCATTCAGGTCAACGTCAGCGGCGAGGCCAGCAAGTCCGGTTGCACCCCAGCCGATCTGCCGGCCCTGGCCAGCGCCATCAGCGCCCTGCCGCGCCTGCAACTGCGCGGGCTGATGGCGATACCCGAGCCGACCGAAGATCGTGCCGCCCAGGATGCTGCCTTTGCTGCCGTGCAGGCACTGAACAACAACCTGCAACAGCGTTTGAATCTGCCGCTCGACACACTTTCCATGGGCATGAGCCACGACCTCGAAGCGGCCATCGCCCAAGGCGCCACCTGGGTGCGGATCGGTACCGCGCTGTTTGGTGCCCGCGACTATGGCCAGCCCTGACGTGGCTGACTTACCTCTCTATAAGGACCTGACATGAGCAAGACTCGTATCGCCTTTATCGGCGCCGGCAACATGGCTGCCAGCTTGATTGGGGGCCTGCGCGCCAAGGGCCTGGACGCCGCGCAGATCCGCGCCAGCGACCCGGGGGCCGAAACCCGGGCCCGGGTCCAGGCTGAACACGGCATTGAGGTGTTCGCCGACAACGCCGAGGCCATCCAGGGCGCCGACGTCATCGTCCTGGCGGTCAAGCCCCAGGCCATGAAGGCCGTATGCGAGGCCTTGCGCCCAAGCCTTCACGCTTCGCAACTGGTGGTTTCAATCGCCGCCGGCATCACCTGCGCCAGCATGAACAACTGGCTCGGCGCCCAGCCCATCGTGCGCTGTATGCCCAACACGCCGGCGCTGCTGCGCCAGGGCGTCAGCGGCCTGTTCGCCACCGCCCAGGTGAGCGCCGAACAGCGCCAGCAGGCCCAAGAGCTGCTGTCGGCCGTCGGCATTGCCCTGTGGCTTGATGAAGAACAGCAACTGGACGCGGTGACCGCGGTGTCCGGCAGTGGGCCGGCGTACTTCTTCCTGCTGATCGAAGCCATGACCGCCGCCGGCGAGAAGCTCGGCCTGCCTCGGGAAATTGCCGCCAAGCTGACCCTGCAAACCGCCCTGGGCGCCGCGCACATGGCCGTCTCCAGCGAGGTCGATGCCGCCGAGCTGCGCCGCCGTGTCACCTCGCCGGCCGGCACCACTGAAGCCGCCATCAAATCGTTCCAGGCCGGGGGCTTCGAAGCCCTGGTGGAAAAAGCACTGGGTGCCGCCGCGCACCGCTCGGCCGAAATGGCCGAACAACTGGGCCAATAAAGGAGCCACTGATGATTGGATTGAATACTGCAGCGGTGTATGTGCTGCAAACCCTTGGCAGCCTGTACCTGCTGGTCGTGCTGCTGCGTTTTGTGCTGCAACTGGTCCGCGCCAACTTCTACAACCCGTTGTGCCAGTTCATCGTGCGCGCCACCCAGCCGTTGCTCAAGCCGCTGCGCCGGATCATCCCGAGCCTGTTTGGGCTGGACATGTCGTCGCTGGTACTGGCGATCATCGTGCAACTGGCACTGATGGCGCTGACCCTGCTGCTGACCTACGGCACCACTGGCAACCCGCTGCAACTGCTGATCTGGTCGATCATTGGCGTGACCGCGCTGTTTTTGAAGATCTTCTTCTTCGCCCTGATCATCAGCGTGATCCTGTCGTGGGTCGCTCCGGGCAGCCATAACCCGGGTGCTGAACTGGTGAACCAGATCTGCGAGCCGGCCCTGGCGCCGTTCCGCAAGATCCTGCCGAGCATGGGCGGCCTGGATATCTCGCCGATCCTGGCGTTCATGGTGCTCAAGCTGCTGGACATGCTGGTGATCAACAACCTGGCGGCGATGACCATGATGCCGGACATCCTGCGCCTGCTGATCTGACCCGGTGAGCTACTTTCGCTGGGACGGTGACGACCTGATTCTGGAGTGCCACTTGCAACCTGCGGCCCGCAGCGATGACTTCGCCGGGCTGCATGGTGACCGGCTGAAAATCCGCCTGACCGCGCCGCCCGTCGAGGGCAAGGCCAACGCCTACCTGATGGCGTTCCTAGCCAAGGCGTTCGGCGTCTCGAAAAGCCAGGTCAGCCTGATCAGCGGCGAGCTGAACCGGCAAAAGCGGGTCCGGATCAACGCCCCCAAAAAGCTCCCGGACCTGCCCGACCTGACCCGCCCGACCTGATCTGTACGGTTTCTGCGCAGCACCCTCGATTCCGGCGTCCACACCTGTAGCCGTTGCCAAGCCCGCGAGACTGCGCTGGCCCGCACCAACACCCTCAATTTGCCAGACACACCCGCGACACCAGTTACAGCCAGCGCCCGATCCCGGCCCGAGCCTTCGGCAGGGGCTACAACGCACGAAATAATCAGGCCCGGCCTTTGCTTGCCGCTGGGGGCAGCGGTCTTTAGACTTACGCCTCATTTAAATGAGAGCAGGGTCGATGCCAACTGCCTTTCCCCCCGATTCCGTTGGTCTGATCACGCCGCAACTGGCGCACTTCAGCGATCCCCTGGCCCTGGCCTGCGGTCGCTCGCTGCCGGCTTATGACCTGATCTTCGAAACCTATGGCGAACTGAACGCCACGGCCAGCAATGCCGTGCTGATCTGCCATGCCCTGTCCGGCCATCATCACGCTGCTGGCTTTCACAGCGCCGAAGACCGTAAGCCGGGCTGGTGGGACAGCTGCATCGGCCCCGGCAAGCCCATCGACACCAACAAGTTCTTCGTGGTCAGCCTGAACAACCTCGGCGGCTGCAACGGCTCCACCGGCCCCAGCAGCATCAACCCGGAAACCGGCAAGCCCTTCGGTGCCGACTTCCCGGTACTGACCGTGGAAGACTGGGTACACAGCCAGGCCCGGCTGGCCGACCGTCTCGGCATCCAGCAATGGGCCGCCGTGATCGGCGGCAGCCTGGGCGGCATGCAGGCCCTGCAATGGACCATCACCTACCCGGATCGGGTACGCCACTGCCTGGCGATCGCCTCGGCGCCCAAGTTGTCGGCGCAGAATATTGCCTTCAACGAAGTGGCGCGCCAGGCGATCCTCACCGACCCCGAATTCCACGGCGGATCGTTCCAGGAACACGGGGTGATCCCCAAGCGCGGCCTGATGCTGGCGCGCATGGTCGGGCACATCACTTACCTGTCCGACGACTCCATGGGCGAAAAATTCGGCCGTGGCCTGAAGAGCGAAAAGCTCAACTACGACTTCCACAGTGTCGAGTTCCAGGTCGAAAGCTACCTGCGCTACCAGGGCGAGGAGTTCTCCGGACGCTTCGACGCCAACACCTATCTGTTGATGACCAAGGCGCTGGACTACTTCGATCCTGCGGCGAACTTCGACGATAACCTGGCGAAAACCTTCGCCAACGCCACCGCCAAGTTCTGCGTGATGTCCTTCACCACCGACTGGCGCTTCTCCCCGGCCCGCTCCCGGGAATTGGTGGACGCGTTGATGGCGGCGAAAAAAGACGTCTGCTACCTGGAAATCGATGCGCCCCAGGGCCACGACGCCTTCTTGATCCCGATCCCGCGTTACTTGCAGGCCTTCAGCAACTACATGAATCGGATTGCGCTTATATGAGCCGCTATCACTTGGGGAGGACGGCATGAGAGCCGATCTGGAAATCATCCAGGAATGGATCCCCGCCGGCAGCCGCGTGCTCGACCTCGGCTGCGGCGACGGCGAACTGCTGACCTGGCTGCGCGACCACAAGCAAGTCACCGGCTACGGCCTGGAAAACGACCCGGACAACATTGCCCAGTGCGTGGCCAAGGGCATCAACGTCATCGAGCAGGACCTGGACAAGGGCCTGGGCAACTTCGCCAGCAACAGCTTCGACGTAGTGGTCATGACCCAGGCCCTGCAGGCCGTGCACTACCCGGACCGGATCCTCGACGAAATGCTCAGGGTCGGCCGCCAGTGCATCATCACCTTCCCCAACTTCGGCCACTGGCGCTGCCGCTGGTACCTGGCGAGCAAAGGCCGGATGCCGGTGTCCGAGTTCCTGCCCTACACCTGGTACAACACGCCGAACATTCACTTCTGCACCTTCGAGGATTTCGAAGAGCTGTGCCGTGAACGCGAAGCCCGGGTCATCGATCGGCTTGCCGTCGATCAACAACACCGCCATGGGTGGGCCAGTAAGCTATGGCCTAATCTCTTAGGAGAGATCGGCATCTACCGCGTCAGCAGTCCGGGGCTTGCGGACCACAAGGTCGCGGTTTAATCCACGTCACAGCAAGGAGAACGATCATGGGTCGCTTGGTTACTTTTCTATTGGCCGCCTGCCTGAGCTTCACCGCCGTGGGCGCCGAGGCCATCAAGGGCGAGCGCAAGGAAGTCTTCGGTGACGTCACCGTGCACTACAACACGTTCAACTCGACCTACCTGCAACCGGACATCGCCAAAAGCGCGGAGCTGATCCGCAGCAAGAACCAGGGCGTGATCAACGTTTCCGTGATCAAGGCCGGCAAACCGCTGGTCGCCCAGGTCAGTGGCACGGTCAAGGACCTGACCAGCAAGAGCATCCCGCTGAGCTTCAAGCAAATCACCGAACAAGGCGCGATCTACTACATCGCCCAGTTCCCGGTCGAGCAGCAGGAAACCCGAACCTTCACCATCAACGTTCAAACTGGCGGCGACAGCAACAGCTTCAGTTTTAACCAAGAGCTTTTCCCGGGCGAATAATGAACCTCACGCAACTCGTACTGGCCAGCCATAACGCCGGCAAACTCAAGGAACTGCAGGCCATGCTCGGCGCATCGGTGCAATTGCGCTCGATCGGCGAGTTCAGCAGCATCGAGCCGGAAGAAACCGGTTTGTCGTTCGTCGAGAACGCCATTCTCAAGGCACGCAATGCCGCGCGTATTTCCGGCCTGCCGGCCCTGGCCGACGATTCGGGCCTGGCGGTGGACTTCCTCGGCGGCGCACCGGGCATCTACTCGGCGCGCTATGCCGATGGCCAAGGCGACGCGGCGAACAACGCCAAGCTGCTCGAGGCTCTCAAGGATGTCCCCGAGGAACAGCGCGGCGCGCAGTTCGTCTGCGTCCTGGCGCTGGTGCGGCATGCCGACGACCCGCTGCCGATCCTCTGCGAAGGCCTGTGGCACGGGAGCATCCTGCATGCGGCCAGCGGCGAGCACGGTTTTGGCTACGATCCGCTGTTCTGGGTCCCGGAGCGCAAGTGCTCCAGCGCCGAACTGAGCCCGGGCGACAAGAACCAGATCAGCCACCGCGCCCGTGCAATGGATCTGCTGCGCCAGCGTCTGGGCCTGAAATGACCCCACAGACACCCGCGCAGCCGCTGATTCTCGGCACTGCGCCCACGCCTCGGGCGGCCCTTCCCCTGTTGCCGCCCCTGGCGCTGTACATCCACATCCCGTGGTGTGTACGCAAATGCCCGTATTGCGACTTCAACTCCCACACCGCCAGCCCCGTGCTGCCGGAAGAAGAGTACGTCGACGCCCTGCTGGCCGACCTCGACCAGGACCTGCACGCCGTCTACGGCCGCGAGCTGAGTTCGATCTTCTTTGGCGGCGGCACGCCGAGCCTGTTCAGCGCCGCAGCCCTGGGCCGCTTGCTCAAGGGGGTGGAGCAGCGCATCCGCTTTGCCGCCGATATCGAAATCACCCTGGAAGCCAACCCCGGGACCTTCGAGCAGGACAAGTTCATCGCCTACCGCGCCCTGGGCATCAATCGGCTGTCGATCGGCATCCAGAGCTTCGAGGAGGCCAAGCTCAAGGCCCTGGGACGGATCCACAACGGCGCCGAAGCGATCCGCGCCGCCGATATGGCACGCCTGGCCGGCTTCGACAACTTCAACCTGGACCTGATGCACGGCTTGCCCGATCAGTCCCTGGACGATGCCCTGGGCGACCTGCGCCAGGCCATCGCCATGCAGCCGACCCACCTGTCCTGGTACCAGCTGACCCTGGAACCCAACACCGTATTCTGGAACCAGCCACCCGTGCTGCCAGAAGACGACACCCTGTGGGATATCCAGGAAGCCGGCCAGGCCTTGCTCGCCGAGCATGGCTACGCCCAGTACGAAGTCTCGGCCTACGCCCAGCCGGGCCGCGCAGCGCGGCATAACCTGAACTACTGGAGCTTCGGCGACTTCATCGGCATCGGCGCCGGCGCCCACGGCAAGCTCAGCCACCCGGACGGGCGCATCGTGCGCACCTGGAAAACCCGCCTGCCCAAGGACTACCTGAACCCGGCCAAACAGTTCAAGGCCGGCGACAAACTCCTGGCCAACGAGGAGCTGCCGTTCGAGTTCTTGATGAATGCCCTGCGCCTGACCCAGGGCGTCGATGCAGCGCTCTATGCGCAGCGCACCGGGCTCAGCCTGGAAAGCCTCGCCGACGCCCGGCGCCAGGCAGAACAAAGTGGCTTGTTGCAGGTCGAACCGTCACGCCTGGCGGCAACCGCCCGCGGACAACTCTTCCTCAATGACTTGCTGCAATACTTTCTGACTTAAGGAAACCCCATGGATCTGGTACTCGATCTGCTCGCCACGGTGTCCCGCTGGAGTCGCAGCAACCTCTCGGAAATCGCCCTGGCACTGGTGGGCTGCCTGCTGGTGCTGTTTGGCGCCGACATCAAGGGCTGGGTCGAGCAACGCCTGGGCGGCCTGGCCGGCGCCCTGCGTGTGCCATTGATGGCCCTGCTGTGCATGATCGGCAGCGGCCTGGCGCTGATCTACGCCACGCCCTGGATCATTCGCGGCCTGAGTCAATTCAACAATTACAGCCTGGCGCCGGTGCTGCTGGTGGTGCTGGTGCTGATCGGGGTGGTGGCGGATCGCCGCTGAGCCGGGTTCGCAAACAAGGATGAATATGAGCAAGAAAGTCATCGATGAAACCAGCAAGTTTCTCAGCTACGTGCTGCGCCATGAGCCCCAGGCCATAGGACTTGAACTGGACACTGAAGGCTGGGGCGATATCGACGCACTGATCAGCGGCGCGGCCCGGGACGGGCGGCAACTGAGCCGGGAACTGATCGCGCAGGTGGTCGACAGCAACGACAAGAAGCGCTTTTCCCTGTCGGCCGATGGCCAGCGCATCCGCGCCGTCCAAGGCCACTCCAACAAAGACGTGCATCTGCAGCTCGAAGCCAGACAGCCACCCGCGATCCTCTACCACGGCACTGCCACGCGGTTCATGGAGTCGATCAATGAGAAGGGGCTGATCCCGGGTTCACGTCATCACGTGCACCTGTCTCAGGATCTGGAAACCGCCAGCGCAGTGGGCCAGCGTTACGGCAAGGTGGTGATTTTGCAGATTGCCGCGCAAGACATGCAGGCCCAGGGCTTCACGTTCTATCAGGCGGAGAATGGGGTGTGGCTGACCGAGCAGGTGCCGGTGAGCTTTATCAAACCCCTGTAGGAAAGCGGCTCCCTTGTGGCAAGGGAGCCTGATCCACTCAAGCTGTTCAGTTCAGCTTTTCAAACTTCAGATCCCACACCCCATGCCCCAGGCGCTCGCCGCGGCGTTCGAACTTGGTGATCGGGCGTTCGGCCGGGCGCGGCACGCATTTGCCGTCTTCGGCCAGATTGCGGTAGCCCGGCGCGACGTCCATCACTTCCAGCATGTACTCGGCGTAGGGTTCCCAGTCGGTGGCCATGTGCAGGATGCCGCCCACCTTGAGCTTGCTGCGCACCAGCTCCGCGAACGAGGCCTGGACGATGCGCCGCTTGTGATGGCGGCTCTTGTGCCACGGATCTGGGAAAAACAGCATCAGGCGATCGAGGCTGTTGTCGGCGATGCAGCGGTTGAGCACTTCGATCGCGTCGCAATCGTAGACCCGCAGGTTGGTCAAGCCTTGAGTCAGCACGCCATTGAGCAACGCACCGACACCCGGACGGTGCACCTCGACGCCAATGAAGTCCTGCTCTGGCGAGGCGGCAGCCATTTCCAGCAGCGAGTGGCCCATGCCGAAGCCGATTTCCAGGGAGCGCGGCGCGGAGCGGCCGAACACCTGGTCGAAGTCCACCGGCGCATCGGCCAGGGGCAGCACAAACAGCGGCGTGCCCTGTTCCAGGCCTTTCTGCTGGCCTTCGGTCATGCGCCCGGCGCGCATCACGAAGCTCTTGATGCGGCGGTGTTGGCGTTCTTCGCCTTCTTGCGGCTGGATAGGCGTGTCGTTTGATTCAGTCATCAATGGCTCTTACTTGATCAGACCATCCAGCGGCGAGGAGGCGCTGGCATAGAGTTTCTTCGGCATGCGACCGGCGAGGTACGCCAGGCGGCCCGCGACAATCGCGTGTTTCATGGCTTCGGCCATCAGGATCGGCTGTTGCGCGTGGGCGATGGCCGAGTTCATCAGCACCGCCTCGCAGCCCAGTTCCATGGCGATGGTGGCGTCGGAAGCGGTGCCGACGCCGGCATCCACCAGCACCGGAACCTTGGCTTCTTCGAGGATGATCTGCAGGTTGTACGGGTTGCAGATCCCCAGGCCGGTGCCGATCAGGCCCGCCAGCGGCATGACCGCGATGCAGCCCATTTCCGCCAGCTGGCGGGCGATGATCGGGTCATCGCTGGTGTAGACCATCACGTCGAACCCTTCCTTGACCAGCACTTCGGCGGCCTTGAGGGTTTCCAGGACGTTGGGGAACAGGGTCTTCTGGTCGGCCAGGACTTCGAGCTTCACCAGGTTGTGGCCGTCGAGCAGCTCACGGGCCAGACGGCAGGTGCGCACCGCTTCAACCGCGTCATAGCAACCGGCGGTATTGGGCAGGATGGTGTAGCGATCCGGCGGCAGGATATCCAGCAGGTTCGGCTCACCCGGATTTTGCCCGATGTTGGTACGACGCACGGCAACGGTGACGATCTCGGCGCCCGAGGCCTCGATGGCCAGGCGGGTTTCTTCCATGTCACGGTACTTGCCGGTGCCTACCAGCAGTCGCGACTGGTAGGTACGACCGGCCAGGACGAAGGGCTTGTCACTGCGAACATTGCTCATCGGAAATCCTCTGTTGGGGTGAGGTTCTTGCAGAATTCTGGGGTGCGCGGGTCGGACCTTAACGGCTAGCCGCCGCCAATGGCGTGCACCACTTCGACCTGATCGCCTTCATTGAGGGAGGTCTCGGCGTGCTGGCTGCGCGGAACGATGTCCTGGTTGAGTTCGACCGCAATCCGGCGTCCGGTCAGGTCCAGACGGGTCAGCAGGGCCGCGACGGTTGCACCGTCGGGCAATTCAAAGGGCTCACCGTTCAACTGAATGCGCATGCTCAAGGCCGCCATCATTTTTAGGGGCCAGCATTCTAGCCCGATCGAGCCCCAAAGGTCAGCTACAAGCGTCAGACGGCAAGCTGCATGCGCCAGGCGGCAAGGCCGAGGAAAAACCAGCCCAGCAGGAAGGCCAGGCCGCCAAACGGGGTAATGATTCCCAGCTTGCTGACGCCGGTCAGGGTCAGCAGATACAGGCTGCCGGAGAACAGCAAAATGCCGACCACGAACGAGATTCCGGCCCAGCTCACCAGGCGCCCGGGAATATGCGCGGCCAGCAGGGCCACGCCGAACAGGGCCAGGGTATGCACCAGTTGGTAAGTGACGCCGGTGTGGAAAATCGCCAGGTAGTCGGCACTCAGGCGGTTTTTCAGGCCGTGGGCGGCAAAGGCGCCAAGGGCGACCCCGGTAAAGCCGAAAAAGGCAGCCAGCATCAGGAAGCCACGCAGCATGAGGAACTCCAGTCAGAATCATCGGGCAGGGTCTGTATAATGGCCCGCTCAACGGGTTCGGCCAAGCCATCTCTATGCTGCGTTTACTTTTCCGTCGCGTCACAAAAGCCCTGCTCTGGTTCGCAGGCGGCAGCGTTCTGCTGGTGCTGGTATTTCGCGTGGTGCCGCCCCCCGGCACGGCGCTGATGATCGAGCGCAAGATCGAATCCTGGGTCGACGGCGAGCCCATCGACCTGCAACGCACCTGGAAACCCTGGGCCGAGATCTCCGACGACCTCAAGGTGGCGGTCATTGCCGGTGAGGACCAGAAGTTCTCCGAGCACTGGGGTTTCGATATCGGCGCCATTCAGGCGGCGTTCGCCCATAACGAACGGGGCGGCTCGATTCGCGGTGCCAGCACCTTGAGCCAGCAGGTGTCGAAGAACCTGTTTCTGTGGTCCGGGCGCAGCTGGCTGCGCAAGGGGCTGGAAGCCTGGTTTACCGGGCTGATCGAGATTTTCTGGCCCAAGCAGCGCATTCTCGAGGTGTACCTCAATAGCGTGGAGTGGGATGAAGGTGTGTTCGGCGCTGAAGCCGCGGCGCGTCATCACTTCGGCATCGGCGCAGGTTCGCTGTCACGCCAGCAGGCCAGCCTGCTGGCCGCTGTGCTGCCCAACCCGCGAGTCTGGAGCGCCAGTCACCCGACCACTTATGTGTCGCAGCGCGCAGGCTGGATTCGCCGGCAGATGAGCCAACTGGGCGGCGTCGATTACCTCAACGGCCTCAACACCACGCGCAAGGCGCCCTGGGAGCAGTAACCCAAGGCCATGAGGATGACCCTCGCCCACAAACAAAAACGCCCCGATCAATGACCGGGGCGTTTTTTATTGCGCCAGGGCTTACGCCGCAATCGACAGCTTCAGCTTGTTCATCGCGCTTTTCTCAAGCTGACGAATCCGCTCGGCCGACACGTTGTACTTCTGCGCCAGGTCGTGCAGCGTGGCTTTCTCTTCTGCCAGCCAGCGCTGGTAGAGGATGTCGCGGCTGCGGTCGTCCAGCACTTCCAGGGCTTCGTGCAGGTTGTGGTTGGAGTTGTCGCTCCAATCCGCATCCTCCAGTTGCCGCGCCGGGTCGTAGCGGTGGTCTTCCAGGTAGTTGGCTGGCGACTGGAACGCGCTGTCGTCATCCGCTTCGGCGGCTGGGTCGAACGCCATGTCCTGGCCAGTCAGGCGACTTTCCATCTCCCGCACTTCCCGCGGCTCGACGCCGAGGCTTTCCGCTACACGATGCACTTCTTCATTGTTCAGCCAGGCCAGACGTTTCTTCTGGCTGCGCAGATTGAAGAACAGCTTGCGCTGGGCCTTGGTGGTCGCGACTTTCACGATGCGCCAGTTGCGCAGGATGAACTCGTGAATTTCCGCCTTGATCCAGTGCACGGCAAAGGACACCAGGCGCACACCCATTTCCGGGTTGAAGCGTTTGACCGCTTTCATCAGGCCCACATTGCCTTCCTGAATCAGGTCAGCCTGGGCCAGACCGTAGCCGGAATAGCTACGGGCGATATGTACAACAAAACGCAGGTGGGCGAGCACCATCTGCCGAGCCGCCCCAAGATCCTGCTCATAGTAGAGACTCTCGGCCAGTTCACGCTCCTGCTCCGGTGTCAGCAATGGAATGCTGTTCACGGTGTGCACATAGGCTTCCAGGTTTGCGCCTGGGACTAGGGCATAAGCAGGTTGCAAAGAAGTGGTCATACGAAAAAACCTCCGACTTACATAACTCGTGCAGTTCAGCACTGCGAAAATTGACCAGAAACCGAAGAACAAGTTCCCATAAATGCTGAAAGGTCAATACAAGCAAAAAGACACTACTTCGGCGCCAGTTCCCTGAGGTGTCGAGCGACCGCAATCCATGCACCGATATACCCTAACAGCACCGCGCCAAGCAAGAGAGACAGACCGTCGGCGGGCGGTACACCCGCCAGGGCAAAATCACTGCCGTACAAACCGGCAAGCCCGACTACTGCATCGTTCAGCCAATCAAGGCCAAACGCCAGCACCCCCCAGGACAGAAGCCCCGCACCGAAGCCATACAACGCGCCCATATAAAGGAAGGGACGCCGTACATAGCTGTCAGTGCCGCCGACGAGTTTAATCACTTCTATCTCTGTGCGGCGGTTTTCAATATGAAGACGAATGGTATTGCCTATCACCAAAAGTAATGCGGAAACCAGCAGCACCGTCAGGCCGAAGACAAACCGGTCGCCCAGCTTGAGGATCGCCGCCAGACGCTCGACCCACACCAGATCCAGTTGCGCCAATTGCACCTTGGGCATATCCGCCAGGCGCTGACGCAGGGCTTCCAGGGTGGCCTTGTCGACTTCATTCGGCGTCACCAGGACCACGCCCGGCAACGGGTTCTGCGGCAACTCCTTGAGCGCATCGCCCAGCCCAGACTGCTGCTGGAACTCTTCCAGGGCGCGGTCCTTGCTGATGAACTCGGCATCCGCCACGCCCGGCAAGCCCTTGATCTGCTCGCTGAGCTTCTCGCCTTCGGTGGCGCTGGCGTCGAGTTGCAGGTACAGGGAAATCTGCGCCGCCCGCTGCCACGAGCCACCGAGGCGCTCGACGTTGTTCAGCAGCAGCGACAGACCCATAGGCAAGCTCAGGGCCACCGCCATCACCAGGCAGGTAAAAAAGCTGCCGATTGGCTGCTTGCCCAGGCGTCGCAGGCTATCGAGCAGGCTGGCGCGGTGGTTTTCGATCCAGGCATGCAGCTGAGTGCCGAAATCCGGGCCGTCGTCTTCATCGCGCTTTTTCTTCGAGGGTTGCGGATCGGAGGCTTTAGGCGCCACACGCTCGGCAACTTTCGGACTGCGAGTGGCACTCATACCCCGGCCTCCCCGTCGCCGATCAATCGGCCACGTTGCAGGGTCAACATGCGATGGCGCATGCGGGCGATCAGCGCCAGGTCGTGACTGGCGATCAGCACGCTGGTGCCCAGGCGGTTGATGTCTTCGAACACACCCATGATTTCAGCGGCCAGACGCGGGTCGAGGTTACCGGTGGGTTCGTCCGCCAGCAGCAAGGCCGGGCGATGGACGATGGCGCGGGCAATACCGACGCGTTGCTGCTGACCGGTGGAGAGGTCGCCGGGGTACAGATCGGTCTTGTCCGACAGCGCCACGCGCTCCAGGGCAGAATCCACACGCTTGGCGATCTCGGCCTTGGACAGCCCGAGGATCTGCAGCGGCAGGGCCACGTTGTTGAACACCGTGCGATCGAACAATAACTGGTGATTCTGGAACACCACGCCGATCTGCCGGCGCAGGTAAGGAATCTGTGCATTGCTGATGGTGCCCAGGTCCTGTCCGGCCAGCAGCAATTTGCCGGTGGTCGGGCGCTCCATGGCCAGCAGCAGGCGCAGCAAGGTACTTTTACCGGCCCCGGAGTGGCCGGTGACAAACAGAAACTCGCCACGTCGCACTCGAAAGCTCAGCTCATGCAAGCCGACGTGACCGTTCGGGTAGCGTTTACCGACCTGTTCGAAACGAATCATGAACGCTCCCGCTCGGCAAACAGTGCCTGGACAAAGGGTTCTGCTTCAAAGGTACGCAAATCATCGATGCCTTCACCGACCCCGATATAACGGATCGGCAGGTTGAACTGCTTGGCCAGGGCGAAGATCACCCCGCCTTTGGCAGTGCCATCGAGCTTGGTCAGGGCCAGGCCGGTCAATTCCACGGTCTGGTGGAACTGCTTGGCCTGGCTGATGGCGTTCTGCCCGGTGCCGGCGTCAAGCACCAGCAGCACTTCATGGGGCGCGTCTGCGTCCAGCTTGCCGATGACCCGGCGCACTTTCTTCAGCTCTTCCATCAGGTTGTCTTTGGTGTGCAGGCGGCCGGCGGTGTCGGCGATCAGCACGTCGATGCCCCGGGCCTTGGCGGCCTGGACGGCGTCGAAGATCACCGAAGCCGAATCGGCGCCGGTGTGCTGGGCAATCACCGGGATCTTGTTGCGCTCGCCCCAGACCTGCAATTGCTCGACGGCAGCGGCGCGGAAGGTATCGCCGGCGGCCAGCATGACCTTCTTGCCTTCCAGCTGCAGCTTCTTCGCCAGCTTGCCAATGGTGGTGGTCTTGCCGGCGCCGTTGACGCCAACCACCAGGATCACGAACGGCTTGTTCTGCGAGGTGATCTGCAACGGCTGCTCGACCGGCTTGAGCATGGCGGTCAGCTCGGCCTGCAAGGATGTGTACAGCGCATCGACGTCGGTCAACTGCTTGCGCGCGACCTTCTGGGTCAGGTTCTGGATGATCACCGAAGTGGCTTCAACGCCCACGTCGGCCGTCAGCAGGCGGGTCTCGATGTCTTCGAGCAGCTCGTCATCGATGGTTTTCTTGCCCAGGAACAGGCTAGCCATGCCTTCGCCGATACTGGCGCTGGTCTTGGACAGGCCCTGCTTAAGGCGGGCGAAGAAACCGACTTTGGTTTCTGCCGGGCTGGCTGCGGGCTCGACCGCAACCGCAATTTCCACAGGCGCGGCCACGACTTCAACGACAGGTGCAGGTGCAGGTGCAGGTGCAGGTGCAGGTGCAGGTGCAGGTGCAGGTGCAGGTGCAGGTGCAGGTGCAGGTGCAGGTGCAGGTGCAGGTGCAGGTGCAGCAGGTTGCGGGGCAACGAAGACCGGTGCAACCGGCTCCGGCAGCGCCGCTTCAGGCGCCGACCGCACCGGCTCTGATTCAAATGCAGGGGCAACATTGGACGCCGGGGCCGGGATCGGCGGGCTGACATCAATGGCCTGCTCGTCTTCCACCAGGGCCACCGGCTCTTCCGCCACCGGCAGGGTCAGCCAGGGTTGGTGCTCGGGGGCGGGTGTCAGCGGCAATTCGGCAGCGGGGGCAGGCTCAGGGGCAGGTTCGGCCACCGGCTGCAGAATCGGCTCGGCCAGCGGCAGGATCACGGCCGCCGGCGCTTCAACCTCTGCTGCGGGCTGGGCAAGCGGCTCGGGAGCGGCTTCAGGAAGGGCTTGCGGCTGTTCGACGACGGTTTCCTGCGGTTTTTTGCGCAGCCATCCGAACAGGCTTTTTTTCTCGCCAGCCGGGGCTGGGGTCTTCTTGTCGTCGTTGGAACCAAACATGGAGGACGGCTATCTCAAGGTAGCGACGCGCCAAGGTGGCGCCTCGGTAAATAAATATTCGATGCAGAACAGACTGCGTTTCACCCAGCTTGTTCACGCGCAACATTTTGTTGAAGTGCCCACACGCACATCAAAGAACGATTTCACTCAGGACTGGAACGGTAAAATCGGCGAAAAAGCGAAGTTTAGCTGATAAAAACCGACCTTCCGCAGCAAACCCATACAACCTGATCCAGCACAAAGGCCCGATAGGCGTGGCCGCCGCTAAAACGGATCAGTATCCTAGCACCTCCTCGCCCGTACAGGCTAAGACCAAGCGGGCAGTCCAACAGGTTTAAAAACGAATGAATGCTCTAGCCCGCCGCGCTGCAGGCCTGCTGCTCAGCACAGTTTGTCTGCCCCTTTCAGCCCTGGCTGCCGATCCACAACCGACCCATGAATTCACCCTCGACAACGGCCTCAAGGTCGTCGTGCGCGAAGACCATCGTGCGCCTGTCGTGGTGTCCCAGGTCTGGTACAAGGTCGGCTCCAGCTACGAGACCCCGGGCCAGACCGGTTTGTCCCACGCCCTGGAACACATGATGTTCAAGGGCAGCGAAAAGGTCGGCCCCGGCGAAGCCTCGCTGATCCTGCGGGACCTCGGCGCCGAGGAAAACGCCTTCACCAGCGATGACTTCACCGCCTATTACCAGGTCCTGGCCCGCGACCGTCTGGGCGTGGCCTTCGAGCTGGAAGCCGACCGCATGGCCAGCCTGCGCCTGCCGCCCGACGAGTTCAGCCGCGAGATCGAAGTGATCAAGGAAGAACGCCGTCTGCGCACCGACGACAAGCCGATGTCCAAGGCTTACGAGCGGTTCAAGGCCATGGCCTACCCCGCCAGCGGTTATCACACGCCGACCATCGGCTGGATGGCCGACCTCAACCGGATGAAGGTCGAGGAGCTGCGCCACTGGTACCAGTCCTGGTATGTGCCGAACAACGCCACCCTGGTGGTGGTCGGCGATGTGACTCCGGACGAGGTGAAAGCCCTGGCCCAGCGTTACTTCGGCCCGATCGCCAAGCGTGACGTGCCACCGTCGAAGATCCCCCTGGAACTGGCCGAGCCGGGCGAGCGGCAGATCACCCTGCACGTGAAGACCCAGTTGCCGAGCCTGATGCTGGCCTTCAACGTGCCGAGCATCGCCACCGCTGAAGACAAACGCTCGGTGCATGCCCTGCGCCTGATCTCCGCCCTGCTCGACGGCGGCTACAGCGGTCGCATTCCGACCCAGCTGGAGCGCGGCGAAGAGCTGGTCTCCGGCGGCTCGTCGAACTACGACGCCTACACCCGCGGCGACAGCCTGTTCATGCTCTCCGCGACCCCCAACAGCCAGAAGAAAAAGACCATCGCCCAGGCTGAAGCCGGGGTGTGGCGCCTGCTGGACCAGTTGAAGACCACCCCGCCGAGCGCCGAGGAGCTGGAGCGCGTGCGGGCTCAGGTCATTGCCGGCCTGGTCTTCGAGCGCGACTCGATCACCAGCCAGGCCACCGCCATTGGCCAGCTGGAAACCGTCGGCCTGTCCTGGAAGCTGATGGACACCGAACTGGCCGAATTGCAGGGCGTGACCCCGGAAGATATCCAGAAAGCCGCCCGTACCTACTTCACCCGCGAACGTCTGAGCGTTGCGCACGTACTGCCTGAGGAGTCCGCTCATGAGTAAGCGCAAGAACTCACGCCCGGCCCTGATCGGCCTGGTGCTCGTTGCCCTGGTCGGCGCCGCCGGCGTCTACCTGTACCCGCAAGGCGATTCCAAGGCCAGCGAGGCCCTGGACCAGGCCAAGTCGAGCCAGAAGCTGCAATCCCTGGCCGAACTGGACGGCAAGGCCCCCAGCCACCGCAGCCTCAACGTGCAGACCTGGAACACCGCCGAAGGCGCCAAGGTGCTGTTCGTCGAAGCCCGTGAACTGCCGATGTTCGACATGCGCCTGATCTTCTCCGCCGGCAGCAGCCAGGATGGCAAGGCCCAGGGCCTGGCCCTGCTGACCAATGCCATGCTCAACGAAGGCGTGGCCGGCAAGGATGTGGGGGCGATTGCCCAGGGCTTTGAAAGCCTGGGGGCCGATTTCGGCAATGGCGCCTACAAGGACATGGCCGTGGCCTCGCTGCGCAGCCTGAGCGCCGTGGATAAACGCGAACCGGCGCTGAAGCTGTTCGCCGAAGTGGTGGGCAAGCCGACCTTCCCTGCCGACTCCCTGGCACGGATCAAGAACCAGATGCTCGCGGGCTTCGAATACCAGAAACAGAACCCCGGCAAGCTGGCGAGCCTGGAACTGATGAAGCGCCTGTACGGCGAGCACCCTTACGCCCACTCCAGCGACGGCAACGCCCAGAGCATCCCGCCGATCACCCTGGAACAACTGCGTGCTTTCCACGCCAAGGCCTATGCCGCCGGCAACGTGGTGATCGCCCTGGTCGGCGACCTTTCGCGCAGCGACGCCGAGGCAATTGCCGCGCAAGTCTCCAGCGCCCTGCCCAAAGGCCCGGCGCTGGCGAAGATCGCACAACCGAGCGAGCCCAAGGCGAGCACCGGCCATATCGAGTTTCCGTCGAGCCAGACCAACCTGATGCTGGCCCAACTGGGCATCGACCGCGCCGACCCGGATTACGCCGCGCTGTCCATGGGTAACCAGATCCTCGGTGGCGGCGGCTTCGGCACCCGGCTGATGAGCGAAGTCCGCGAAAAACGTGGCCTGACCTACGGCGTCTACTCGGGCTTTACCCCGATGCAGGCCCGCGGTCCGTTCATGATCAACCTGCAAACCCGCGCCGAAATGAGCGAGGGCACCCTGAAACTGGTGCAGGACGTGCTGGCCGACTACCTGAAGACCGGCCCGACCGAGAAAGAGCTCGAAGACGCCAAGCGTGAACTGGCCGGCAGCTTCCCGCTGTCCACCGCCAGCAACGCCGACATCGTCGGGCAACTGGGGGCCATGGGCTTCTATGACCTGCCGCTGAGCTACCTCGAAGACTTTATGCAGCAGTCCCAGAGCCTGACCGTGGAACAGGTCAAGACCGCCCTGAACAAACACCTGAGCGCCGACAAGATGGTGATCGTCAGCGCTGGCCCGACCGTCCCGCAAAAGCCGTTGCCGGCCCCCACTGACAAACCCGCCGAGCAACCGCTCGGGGTTCCGGAGCATTAATGGCCAGCCCATCGCGTCCCAGCAAAAAACCCGTGCACAACCAGCACAACGGCGTCGGCCACCTGCGCATCATTGGCGGTGAATGGCGCAGCCGGCGCCTGAGCTTCCCCGATGTGCCGGGCCTGCGCCCGACCCCGGACCGTGTGCGCGAGACCCTGTTCAACTGGCTCGCGCCCTATGTTGCCGGGGCCAAGGTGCTCGACCTGTTCGCCGGCAGCGGCGCGCTGTTCCTTGAGGCCCTGTCCCGTGGCGCCGCCATGGGCCAGGCCCTGGACAGCAGCAATGTCGCGGTGTCCAGCCTGCGCGAACACCTGGGCACTCTGCGCTGCAGCGTCGGCCAGGTGCAGACCGCCGACGCCCTGCGCTACCTCGAAAGCCAGCCGGCCAGCGCCTTTGACCTGGTGTTCCTCGACCCGCCGTTCCACCAGAACCTGCTGCCGACCGCCTGCGCCCTGCTTGAAGAGCGCAACTGGCTGGCCGCCGAGGCCTGGATCTACACCGAAAGCGAAAGCGCACCCTCGACCCTGGGCCTGCCGGCCAGTTGGCGCCTGCACCGTGAACAAAAATCCGGGCAAGTGCATTACGCGTTGTGGCACCGTATGGCAGAGATCGCCGGTTAAAGCACCGGCCTGAACACGCTGCGCAGCCCGTCTGCGCAGCGCTGCATCGAGAATCAGCGTGCCTACATCGTCAGATCGCTTCACCCCCGCCTTCGGCCTCGGCAACCCGCACCTGCAAACGTTGTGGGGCCCGCTGTGGCGCAAAACCACACACCTGGAACGCGAACGCGAGCGCCTCTGGCTCGACGATGGCGACTTCCTCGACCTCGACTGGCATGGCCCCCATAACGCCCAGGCCCCGCTGGTGCTGGTGCTGCATGGGCTGACCGGTTCTTCCAATTCGCCTTACGTGGCCGGGCTGCAGAAAGTGCTGGCCGAACAGGGCTGGGCCAGCGCCGCGCTGAACTGGCGCGGCTGCTCGGGCGAACCGAACCTGCTGCCGCGCAGCTACCACTCCGGCGCCAGCGAAGACCTGGCCGCCGCCATTGCCCACTTGCGCGCCAAGCGCCCATTGGCGCAGCTGTATGCGGTGGGTTACTCCCTGGGTGGCAACGTGCTGCTCAAGTACCTGGGGGAAAGCGGCAGCGCCAGCCAGTTGCAGGGCGCGGTGGCGGTGTCGGTGCCGTTTCGCCTGGACCAGTGCGCCGACCGTATCGGCCAGGGGTTCTCCAAGGTCTACCAGGCGCACTTCATGCGCGAGATGCTGGCCTACATCAAGCACAAGCAGCGGCAGTTCCGGCTCGACGAGCGCCATGAAGGCCTGGCCACCCTGGAGGGCCTGGGCTCCCTGGAGAACATGCGCACCTTCTGGGAGTTCGACGGCCGGGTCACCGCGCCGCTGCATGGTTTTGCCGATGCCGAGGACTATTACCGCCGCGCCTCCAGTCGCTACTTTCTCGGCGAGATCCGCACCCCGACCCTGATTATCCAGGCCGCCGACGACCCCTTCGTGTTCACCCACAGCCTGCCGCAGGCCGCCGAGCTGTCGGCTTGCACCCATTTCGAGCTGCAAGCCAAGGGCGGGCACGTGGGGTTTGTCGAGGGCTCGCTGAAGCGCCCCGGCTATTACCTCGAACGCCGCATTCCGCGCTGGCTGACCGCCCTGGATCGCCCATAGCCATGGCAGCCTCCGGCGGCGAATCAATCCGTTTCTGGCAGACCGCGCCATTGGCCGGGGTCGAACTGCTGGCCGCGCGCTACATCGAGCAGCGTTTCGTGCCCCATGTGCACGATGGCTATGTGATCGGCATGATCATGGCCGGCGCCCAGCGCTACCGCTATCGCGGCGCCGAACACCTGGCGGCCAGCGGCACCCTGGTGCTGATCAACCCCGACGAGCTGCACACCGGGGCCAAGGGCGCCGAGGACGGCTGGCTGTACCGGGCGTTTTATCCGGATAACCGCCAAATCCTGACCCTGCTCGACGAACTGGAGCTGCCCAGCGGCAGCCTGCCGGCGTTTGGCGCGACCCTGTACCGCGACAGTGACCTGGTCAGCGGCTTCGCCCGCCTGCACCACTTGCTGGAAAGCCCGGCCACCGCCCTGCAGCAGCAGACCCAGTGGCGGGAAATGATGCTCCTGCTGTTGCAGCGCCACGCCGGGGTCAAGGCGCCCGGCGCACCGGGGCAGGAACACCGGGCCATTGTCCAGGCCAAGGAACTGCTGCGTTCACAGCTGGCGGCACCACCGTCACTGGAAGAATTGGCGACGGCGGTGAATTTGTCACCGTTCCACTTTGCTCGGGTGTTCCGCCGGGCCACCGGCATTCCACCCCATACCTGGCTGATGCAGCAGCGTATCGCCAAGGCCCGGGCGCTGTTGCGCGAGGGCTGCCTGCCGCTGGAGGTGGCGACTCAGTTGGGGTTTGCCGACCAGAGTCATCTCAGCCGGCAATTCAAGCAGGTGTATGGAGTGGCGCCGGCGGCGTACCGCAGTGCACTGCTGGAGGGCTGAAGCAGCGCACGCCACAAGCGGATTCGCGGTCCGGCTGAGGCTTAGTCGCCCTTGGCAACGGCCCGCGTCGGATCGGTGATCCATTCGCTCCACGAGCCGGCGTACAGCTTGCCCAGGGGATAACCGGCCAGGCTCAGGGCAAACAGGTTGTGGCAGGCGGTGACACCGCTGCCGCAATACGCCACCAGATCGGTCGGAGAACGGCTGCCCAATTGCGCGGCGAAACGCTGTTTGAGTTGCTCGGCCGGCAGGAAGCGCCCGTCGCTGCCCAGGTTTTCGCTGAAGGCCGCGCATTGCGCGCCGGGAATATGCCCGGCCACCGGATCGATGGGTTCGACCTCACCGCGAAAGCGCGGCTGGGCCCGGGCATCGAGCAGGGTCAGGCTGGGCTGGCCCAGGCGCTGCTGCAACTGCTCGGCACTGAGCAGCAACGAGTGGTCGGGGCTGCCGACAAAGCTTCCCGGGGTGCTCGGCGGCGCATCCAGGCTCAGGGGCAGTCCAGCGGCGTGCCAGGCTTTGAGGCCACCATCCAGAATGAACACGCCCTCGCGCTTGCCGAGCCAGGCCAGCAACCACCAGGCCCGAGCGGCATAAGAACCAGGGCCGTCGTCGTAGAGCACGATGTCGCTGTCGGCATCGATGCCCCAGGCTTGCAACCGCGCCTGCAACGCCGCAGGTTCCGGCAAGGGGTGACGCCCGGTCACGCCCTTGACCACCGGCCCGCTCAGGTCACGCTCAAGGTCGGCAAAATGCGCGCCGGCAATATGCCCCTCGGCATAGCTGCGCTGCCCGTAATCCGGGTCTTCGAGGGCAAAACGGCAATCCACTATCACCAGGCCGGGCTGCTCTTTTCGCAGGTCCAGAGCAAGCGGGCTGATCAGTTGCGCGAGGGGCATAGCGGGCTCCTGTGATTCAAGTCGGTGGTAGATCCTACTGCACTTCTTCCAAGGCCTGGGCCAGTGGCACATAAAACTCGTCGAACAGGCCATCGACCGCCTCCCGCGCCTGATCGGTGACAAACCCGGCCTCCAGCACCAGCACCTGATACACCCCGCGCTTGACGGCTTCCTCACTCAAATGCGCGGAGTTTTCCCGGGTGGTGCAGAGAAAACGCACCCAGGACGTGAGGATGATCCAGGCGTTGAGGGTCAGGGACTCGATCTGCACCCGGTCCATGCGCAGGATCCCGGCTTCGACAAAGCGCTGATAGATGGCAATGCCCTGAATCAGGCAGCGCTGGGAGAAGCGCCGATAGCGCGCAGCCAGGTCGCTGTCGCTGTCGAGCAGGTGTTCGAGGTCGCGGTGCAGGAAGCGGTAGCGCCACATGGCGGCCAGCAGTGCCTGCAAGTAATAGCGCTTGTCCTGAACGGTCATCGGGCGCCCCTGGGGCGGACGCAGGAAACTGTCGACCAGGGTTTCGTATTCGGCGAAGAGCACGGCGATGATCGCCTGCTTGTTCGGGAAGTGGTAGTACAGGTTCCCCGGCGAAATCTCCATGTGCGCCGCGATGTGGTTGGTGCTGACGTTACGCTCGCCACTCTGGTTAAACAGGTCGAGGCTGTGCTGAACAATCCGTTCGCGGGTTTTTATACGTGGGGCCATGGGCTTGGGCTTTAATCATTGAAAAGGCTGGCCGGCATCTTACGACCTATCCGAAGCGGGATAAATCAAAGCCGGCCGGGATGGCATTTGACAATTTAGAGTATAAGCTCTAAAAACTAGCCACCCCATAATAATCGGAGCCGTTCATGTCCGCCGAGATCGCCTACCTGCAGGAATCCCACTCGCAACTGGACGAGCTTCAACAGCTGTTTTGCGCCCAGCGCCAGGCTTATGCCGCCAACCCGATGCCGCCCGCTGCCCAGCGCCAGCAATGGCTCAAGAGCCTGCTGGAGCTGCTGAGCAACGAGCGCCAGGCACTGATCGAGGCCATCAGCCAGGACTTCAGCCACCGCAGCGCCGATGAAACCCTGCTCGCCGAGCTGATGCCGAGCCTGCACGGCATTCATTACGCGCGTAAACACCTCAAGGGCTGGATGAAACCCTCCAGGCGCAAAGTCGGCCTGGCCTTCCAGCCTGCTTCGGCCAAGGTGGTTTACCAACCGCTGGGGGTGATCGGGGTGATCGTGCCCTGGAACTACCCGCTGTACCTGGCCATGGGCCCCTTGGTCGGCGCCCTGGCCGCCGGCAACCGGGTGATGCTCAAGCTCAGCGAATCGACGCCGGCCACCGGACGGTTGCTCAAGCAATTGCTGGCCCGGGTTTTCCCTGAAGACCTGGTGTGCGTGGTGCTCGGCGAGGCTGAAGTGGGCATGGCCTTCTCCAAGTTGCGTTTCGATCACCTGCTGTTCACCGGTGCCACCAGCATCGGCAAGCATGTGATGCGCGCCGCGGCGGAAAACCTCACGCCGGTGACCCTGGAGCTGGGCGGCAAGTCCCCGGCCATTGTTTCCAGCGACGTACCGCTCAAGGACGCCGCTGAACGCATCGCCTTCGGCAAGACCCTGAACGCCGGGCAAACCTGTGTCGCCCCCGATTACGTGCTGGTGCCGGAGGAGCGCATCGGCGCCTTTGTCGAGGCTTACCGCCAGGCCGTGCGCGGGTTCTTCCCGACCCTGGCGGACAACCCCGACTACACCGCAATCATCAATCAACGCCAGGTGGCGCGGCTCAACAGCTACCTGAGCGATGCCACCAGCAAGGGCGCGCTGCTGATCCCGCTGTTCGACCAGGGCCAGGAGCGGCGCATGGGCCACAGCCTGCTGCTCAATGTCAGCGACGACATGACCGTGATGCAGGATGAAATCTTCGGCCCGATCCTGCCCATCGTCCCGTATCAGACCCTCGACCAGGCCTTTGCCTACATCAACCAGCGGCCGCGTCCGTTGGCGCTGTACTACTTCGGCTACAACAAGGCCGAACAGAACCGCGTGCTCGAACACACCCATTCCGGTGGCGTGTGCCTCAACGACACCCTGCTGCATGTGGCCCAGGACGACCTGCCCTTTGGCGGCATCGGCCCGTCCGGCATGGGTCACTACCACGGGCATGAAGGCTTCCTGACCTTCAGCAAGGCCAAGGGCGTGCTGATCAAGCAGCGGCTGAACGCGGCCCGGCTGATTTATCCACCCTACGGAAAATCGATCCAGAAACTGATTCAGAAGATGTTCGTCCGCTAACCAGTCGATCGCCGGATAACAATAACAATGACC
This sequence comes from Pseudomonas sp. QD4, assembly GCF_049199125.1. Classification (NCBI taxonomy): domain Bacteria; kingdom Pseudomonadati; phylum Pseudomonadota; class Gammaproteobacteria; order Pseudomonadales; family Pseudomonadaceae; genus Pseudomonas; species Pseudomonas sp. QD4. The sequence continues at coordinate 1,899,550 of NZ_JBLZOM010000002.1, read as the reverse complement.
CCTAGCCTGTCTGAATCACCCGCGCTGTCACGGCGCGGCTTGCTGAAAATCGGCCTCTGCGCCAGTGCCTTCCTCGCCACCGCCGGTCTGGGCGCCAGCCTCAGCGGCTGTTCTACCAGTACCCCGGCCAGCGGCTTTGCGATATTGCGCAGCAACGACCTGCCATTCCTGCGGGCGCTGATCCCGGTGATGCTCGAAGGCGCCGTGGCCGCCGACAAGATGCCTGCCGCCATCGACGGCACCCTGGCCAGCCTGGACAACGCCCTCAATCACCTGTCGCCGGAGATGTTCAAGCTCACCCAGCAATTGTTCGACGTACTGGGCATGGCCGTTACCCGTGGCCCGCTGACAGGGGTCTGGGGCAGTTGGGAAAACGCCAGCGCCGACGATATCCGCCACTTCCTCAGGCGCTGGGAAAACAGCCTGCTGTCCCTGCTGCGCATGGGCCATGCCTCATTGCTGCAATTGGTGATGATGGCCTGGTACACCCGCGCCGAGTCCTGGGCCCACTGCGGTTACCCCGGCCCGCCCAAGGTCTGATCGCCCCTCGTAGCTGCCGCCGCGCCCTTCCATAATAAGAAACGACAGAGAGCCTGATATGCCCGTACCCGATCTGTTCCGCGAAGGCCTGGCCCGCGGCTGGAAAACCTACAACGGCGCACAGCTGGAGCAGGACCTGACCCTGGAGGCCGACGTCGCCATCATCGGCAGCGGCGCAGGCGGCGGCACCACTGCAGAGATCCTCAGCGCCGCCGGCTACAAGGTCTTGCTGATCGAGGAAGGGCCGCTGAAAACCAGCAGCGATTTCAAGATGCTCGAAGACCAGGCCTATACCAGCCTCTATCAGGAAGGTATCGGGCGCATGAGCAAGGACGGCGCCATCACCATTCTTCAAGGTCGTGCCGTGGGCGGCACCACCCTGATCAACTGGACCTCGAGCTTTCGCACCCCGGACCCGACCCTGGAACACTGGGCCCGCGAGCACGAAGTCAAAGGCCACAGCGCCAGCGACATGGCGCCCTGGTTCGAAAAGATGGAGCAGCGCCTGGGGGTCGCGCCCTGGGCCATGCCGCCCAACGCCAACAATGACGTGATCCGCAACGGTTGCGAGAAGCTCGGCTATAGCTGGCACGTGATCCCGCGCAACGTGCGCGGCTGCTGGAACCTCGGCTACTGCGGCCTGGGCTGCCCGACCAACGCCAAGCAATCGATGCTGGTGACCACCATCCCATCCACCCTGGAGCACGGCGGCGAGCTGTTGTACCTGGCCCGCGCCGAGCGCTTGCAGATCAAGGGCGACCAGGTCACGGGCCTGCAATGCGTGGCCATGGACGAGCGCTGCGTGGCCCCTACCGGCCGCGTCATCACGGTCAAGGCCCGGCATTACGTGCTCGCCGGCGGCGGCATCAACAGCCCGGCCTTGCTGCTGCGCTCCGATGCACCCGACCCCCATTCGCGCCTGGGCAAGCGTACCTTCCTGCACCTGGTGAATTTTTCCGCGGGGCTGTTCGATGAGGTGATCAACCCGTTCTACGGGGCGCCGCAGTCGATCTACTCCGACCATTTCCAGTGGCTGGACGGCACCACCGGCAAAATGTCCTACAAACTCGAAGTGCCGCCACTGCAACCGGCGCTGGCCAGCACCCTGCTGGGCGGTTTCGGCCCGCAAAGCGCGCTGAACATGGAACAACTGCCCCACACCCACGCCATGCTCGCGCTGCTGCGTGACGGTTTTCACCCGGACAGCACGGGCGGCAACGTCGAATTGCGCGGCGACGGCACCCCGGTGCTCGACTATCAGGTCTCGCCCTATGCCTGGGACGGACTGCGCCGGGCCTTCCACAGCATGGCCGAGATCCAGTTCGCCGGCGGTGCCAAGGCGGTGATGCCGCTGCACAGTGACGCGCGCTATGCGAAGAGCCTGGCCGAGACCAAGGCCCAGATCGACGGCCTGGACCTGGCGCTGTACCGCACGCGCCTGGGCAGCGCCCACGTGATGGGTGGTTGCGCCATGGGCGAAAACCCGAAAATTGCCGTCACCGACAGCCTCGGGCGCCATCATCAATTGGCCAATCTGTCGATCCACGATGGCTCGCTGTTCCCCACCAGCATTGGCGCCAACCCCCAGTTGTCGGTCTATGGGCTGACCGCGCAACTGGCCACGGCCCTGGCCGAACGCTTGAAAACCGGGTGAAAAAGCTGATTATTCGCCACGTCTATAGTGCTTTCTTCCGTGACAGGCGACTTGGCCGACCGGAAAGGCTGCGATACCATCCGACTCCCCAACGGATTCCCGCCAGGACGACGCGATGAACCGAGTGTTGTACCCAGGTACCTTCGACCCTATTACCAAGGGCCATGGCGATCTGGTCGAACGCGCCTCGCGCCTGTTCGACCATGTGATCATTGCCGTCGCCGCCAGCCCCAAGAAGAACCCGCTATTCCCCCTGGAACAGCGTGTGGAGCTGGCCCGCGAGGTCACCAAACATCTGCCGAACGTTGAAGTCGTCGGTTTTTCGACGCTGCTTGCGCACTTCGCCAAGGAGCAGAACGCCAACGTATTCCTGCGCGGCTTGCGGGCGGTCTCGGACTTCGAATACGAGTTCCAGCTGGCCAACATGAATCGCCAGCTGGCGCCGGATGTGGAGAGCCTGTTCCTCACGCCGTCGGAGCGTTATTCGTTCATTTCCTCGACGCTGGTCCGTGAAATCGCAGCCCTGGGCGGTGATATCACCAAGTTCGTCCATCCTGTCGTCGCCGACGCGCTGACCCTGCGCTTCAAGAAGTAACCCGGCGCCCCCCATCGCGCCCGCGTGCACTGCGGGCGCCAATGCGGCACAATTGCGCCCATTGGTTTTTCAAATGCCTGGGCCAGCCGCCCCGGCCGGAGTGCCCCATGTCCCTGATCATCACCGACGATTGCATCAATTGCGACGTCTGCGAACCCGAGTGCCCGAACGCCGCCATCTCCCAGGGCGAAGAGATCTACGTGATCGACCCCAACCTGTGCACCCAATGCGTTGGCCACTATGACGAGCCTCAGTGCCAGCAAGTGTGCCCGGTGGACTGCATCCCGCTGGACGAGGCACACCCCGAGACTGAAGAACAGTTGATGGCAAAGTACCGGCAGATTACCGGCAAGGCGTGAGCTGAGCCCGCCATCACCGCCCGCCTTTTTCTTCAGGCGGATTGCAGGTTAAGGGTTTACGGCCGCTGCGCGCCCGAGCGGGAGCAAGCTCCCTCGCCACAGCAAAAAACCTCGGCTGCCGAATGGCTCAGCTCTGGCAACGCGGGCAATAGACGCTGGCCCGCTGGCCGAGCTTGATCTCGCGCAGGCCCGTGCCGCAGACCTTGCAGTTTTCCCCACCGCGCCCGTAGACGAACAGCTCCTGCTGGAAATACCCCGGCTGGCCGTCACCGCCGATAAAGTCGCGCAAGGTGGTGCCGCCACGCTCGATGGCGGCGGCCAGGATGCGTTTGATCTCGATTGCCAGCTTCAGGTAGCGCGCCCGGGAAATGCTCTTGGCTTCGCGGCGCGGGTCGATGCCGGCGGCGAACAGCGCTTCGGTTGCGTAGATGTTGCCGACGCCGACCACCACCGCGTTGTCCATGATGAACGGCTTGACCGCCATCGAGCGCGAGCGCGACAGCTGGAACAGGCGTTCACCATCGAACAGGTCGGTCAGGGGCTCGGGCCCCAGGCGCAGCAGCAGTTCGTGATTGAGCGGGTCCTGGCTCCAGAGCATTGCGCCAAAGCGCCGCGGGTCGGTGTAGCGCAGGGCCAGCCCGGACTCCAGTTCGATGTCCACGTGCTCATGCTTGGCCGCCGGCAAGCCTACTTCCACCAGCCGCAAATTGCCCGACATGCCCAGGTGGCTGATCAAGGTGCCGACTTCGGCATTGATCAGCAGGTACTTGGCGCGCCGCTCCACCAGCACGATGCGCTGGCCCGAGAGGCGCACATCGAGGTCTTCCGGGATCGGCCAGCGCAGGCGCCGGTCGCGCACGATCACCCGGCTGACACGCTGCCCTTCCAGGTGCGGCGCGATACCGCGCCGGGTGGTTTCGACTTCGGGTAATTCGGGCATGGTCGCCTCAGGTGCTCGATACGGGATGAAAAATCAGTGCGCGCCCATTTCGCGAACGGTGGCCTTGAGGCTCTCGAAGTCGTAGTCGGACAGGCCGACATAATCGAGCACCAGATGGCCGACGCTGTTCCATTCGTGGTCTTCGACCTGATTGCCCAGGACCCGATAGGAGGAACAGATGTGCTCGGCCATCTTCAGGATCGCCAGCAGGTTCTTCAGTTGGCTGTTGCGCGAAGACTCGTCGCTGAAGATCGCCAGGGCGTTGTGGTGATTGGCGATGGCGTTGGTCACGTGTTCCGGCAGGCGCCAGGACTTGGCGGTGTAATAGCCGACCACCGCGTGGTTGGTGTTGAACGCGGTGTTTTCGGTATCGACCACCCGGCTCTCGGGGCCGGCGTGGGCATAAGCCTGTTCGAGCACCGCCATATAGTTGGGGAAGCGCTTGAGCATCAGCGGCACCCCGCAATCGTGGAACAGGCCCAGGGCGTAGGCTTCGTCGATCGCTTGCGAGCCGGTGCGCTTGGCCAGGGTCAGGCAGGTCATCGCCACGTCCTGGGCGGTGTCCCAGAAGCGATTGAGGGTGACGATGGTTTCATCGCTCATCTCGCCCTTGATCGACTGCGCATTGATCAGGTTGATGATCGAGCGGCTGCCCAGCAGGTTCACCGCGCGCTGGATCGAGGCGATCTTGTTGCTCAGGCCGTAATACGGCGAGTTGACGATTTTCAGCAGTGCGCCAGACAACCCCGGGTCCTGGGAAATCAGCTTGGCGATCACCTCCAGGTCCGGATCGGGCATGTACTGCTCCATCTGCAGATCCACCATGATCTGCGGTTGAGGCGGCACGCTGATGCCTTGCAGGGCCTGCTGAATCTGTTCTTCGGAGAGTTCTGGAGACATGAGTGCACACTCTGGACTAGGCGGCGATTCTAACCTCTAAAAAGACGAATTTGGCCACTTGGGCAGGATCTTTACATAGCTGTGACACGCCGCAGGTCCAGCCAAACCCGCGCAAGCACGCTGACGGGTTATACTCGCGCCCTTTTTTCCGGAGCGACGTCATGTCCCTGCCAAGCCTGCGCCTCAAAGCCAACGCCGATCGCCGCCTGCGCGCCGGCCACCTGTGGGTCTACAGCAACGAAATCGATGTAGCCGCCACCCCGCTCCACGGGTTCAAGGCCGGTGACCAGGCGGTGCTGGAAGCCGCTGGCGGCAAGGCCCTGGGCATCGTCGCCATGAGCCCGAACAACCTGATCTGCGCGCGCCTGCTGTCCCGTGACGTCAAGCTGCCCCTGGACAAGTCGCTGCTGGTGCACCGCCTGAACGTCGCCCTGTCGCTGCGCGAGCGCCTGTTCGACAAGCCGTTCTACCGCCTGGTGTACGGCGACTCCGACCTGATGCCAGGCCTGGTGGTCGACCGTTTCGGCGACATCCTGGTGGTGCAGATCGCTTCGGCCACCATGGAAGCCCATAAGGACGACGTGATCGCCGCCCTGACCCAGGTGCTCAAGCCCAGCGGCATTCTGTTCAAGAACGACTCCGCGGCCCGTGACGCCGAAGGCCTGGAGCGCTACGTCGAAACCGTATTCGGCCTGGTCCCGGAATGGGTCGCCCTCGAAGAGAACGGCGTGAAGTTCGAAGCCCCGGTCATCCAGGGTCAGAAAACCGGCTGGTTCTACGACCACCGCATGAACCGCGCCCGCCTGGCCCCTTATGCCAAGGGCAAGCGCGTGCTCGACCTGTACAGCTACATCGGTGGCTGGGGCGTGCAGGCGGCAGCCTTTGGCGCCAGCGAAGTGTTCTGCGTCGATGCGTCGGCCTTCGCCCTCGACGGCGTCGAGCGCAACGCCGCGCTGAACGGCTTTGCCGAGAAAATGACCTGCATCGAAGGCGACGTCTTTGAAGCCCTGAAAGAACTGAAAGCCAGCGAAGAGCGTTTCGACGTGATCGTGGCCGACCCACCGGCCTTCATCAAACGCAAGAAAGACATGAAGAACGGCGAAGGCGCCTACCGCCGCCTGAACGAGCAAGCCATGCGCCTGCTGAGCAAGGACGGGATTCTGATCAGCGCCTCGTGCTCGATGCACCTGCCCGAGGACGACCTGCAGAACATCCTCCTGACCAGCGCCCGCCACCTGGACCGCAATATCCAGCTGCTGGAGCGCGGCGGCCAGGGCCCGGACCACCCGGTGCACCCAGCCATCGCCGAAACCCGCTACATCAAGAGCATCACCTGCCGCCTGCTGCCTAACAGCTGAGTGCAGTGAAGACAAAAATCCCGGCCATGTGCCGGGATTTTTTATTCAGGCCTGAACCCGCCCTGTGGCGAGGGAGCTTGCTCCCGCTGGGCCGCGAAGCGGCCCCAGAATCCGCCACCGCGAACGCTCAGACAGATCGCGGAATCAGGCTTTATAGCCGGAGCCCCGGGACGCCGGACGCCCCCATCGGGAGCAAGCTCCCTCGCCACAGATAGAGCGTTCACCGTCGGCCCATCAACGGCCGGGAATCTGCCGCCAGTCCAGTTCCACGCCGTCGATCCGCAGGGTCTTGTAGCGCTGGCGCACCGGTTTGACCTTGCCCTCGCGAATCTGCCGGATCAGCTGCGGCGCATCGGTGATGCCAGAGAGCACTCCCGCATGCCGCCATTCGCCCTTGCCCTGATCCTCACGGGTGTACATCGCCGCCGACGACGCCCAACTCTGCTTTTGGATCAGCAGCACTTCGTCGACGCCATCGTCATCCAGATCCACTGCCCAGGCTGCGCAGCCGGGTGGATTGCAGTCGTTATGGGTGGTCAGCAGCTCGATCAGTTGCTGGCTGCCTTCGGGCACCGGGCCCAACCAATAGAGTTTCGGCGTCAGGTAATCGTGCGGCTGGTCCTTGATCGAGACCGACTCCAGCATCTCCAGCAACTGCGCCCTGCCCGGCTCATCCAGGATCTGCCCCTGGCGCACCTGCGCCAGCAACCCGTCGAACTGCTCGCGACCCGGTGCGCCCAGCTTCTGGCGCAGGCTCCTGGCATCGAACTCGGCCACCGGCGTACGCCCATCCAATAGACGCTGCACCTGGTTACGGGCACTGAAGGCCTGCGGGTCGAGCAGCGGGGTGAACATCAACAACAGCACCACAAAGCTCAACAGGGCGATCCAGGGGTTGCTGCGGCTCAGGCTGCCGAGCCACACCGAGTGCCGGGCAAACACTGCCCACAACGCCGCGAGGCTGTGGACCAGGGCCACGGCCACCAGCAGCATCGCCAGAAAACGCCATGGGGTCAGGCCGTATTGATCGATCCGCAACCAGCTCGAGTAGCCCCCCATCGCCACCAGCAACGGCAGACAGCACAGGCTGGCGTTGATCAGGATTTTCAGCGCCTTGGCGTAGCCGGCATCCTGCTGCCCGTCCTGGAACACGCCATTGAGCAAAAACAGAGTGCACGCCACCAGGCTCAGCAAAATGTGCGTCGAGTAGCCGGTGCTCCAGATCGGCTGCAGACCGGTGAACACCAGGGCCAAGGTGAAGACCACGGTGATCAGCGCACACAAGGGCAGCAGGTAGCGACACACGGTCAGCAAGATGCCGCGCAGCAGGCCGATGACCTTTTCGTTTTCCCGGCCCATGCGCATACCCAGGGAGAAAAACAGCGGCAGGCTGAAGCAGAGGAAGTACGACGAGGTGAACAGGTCGCCGAGCTGGGGCATGCCGAGAATGCTGAACAGACGACCGCACAGCCACAGCAGCAGGCTGAAGGCCAGGGTCACCAGCAAGGCCAGGAGCACAATGAACCCGTTATTCCAGGCGTGGCGGAACAGGTCTTGATAGCGCGGGCGACTGCCTTCGCGAGTCGGCCAACTGAGGACGAACGCGGTGCCGATATAGGCCAGCACCAGGCCCGTGAACGGCCACAGACTCCACATCCAGCCGTAGGCATCGCGCATCAGTACCCAGCTGGACATCCCGGCCAGCAACAGGCTCAAGCCAACCACCAGTACCCAGGTGCCACGCTCGCGCACGTCACGGCCAAGCAGTTGCAGGTTGATCCCGGCCACCACCGCCAGGGTGCGGGCGAAGGTGTAGAGCTCAGCCTGGTGATAGAACAGGCTGGCGCTGAGCAGCAGTCCCTGGACCAGAGCGATGGCGATATAGAACAACAACGAGCGATTCAACACGGGCATTGCACATCCTTTTGTGGAGACAGGCAGCGCTAGCAGGCCGCCGCGATGGTGGTGCGGCGTAGCAGAGCCTTTATGCACAGGCCAATCAGGAACAGGCCCAGGGAGAACGCCAGGGTCGGCCCGGCAAAGAACACCAGCGCCTCCCAACCGCCCTTGAACGGGTCGCGGTAATGGCTGCTGGTCCAGGCTTTGAACAGGGCCTGGGCGATCCAGGGCAACGGCAAGGCCAGCGCCACCTCTAGCCCATGACCGAAGAAGCGCCGCCAGAAGTGCGCCAGCCCCGGTAACACGGCAGCACTGATCAGGGTCAGCAGGACCAGCACCGCCGCCACGCTGTTGAGCACCAGTGAGGTCAACGGCAGCTCGCGACACGCCAGGACCAGGCCCGTCACCACCAGACCCAGGACCGCCGTCGCCAGCCAGGTCAGCCCTTGCCCGCGACGTTCCGGCAGCAGTTGCAACAGGCTGCCGCCCATCAACAGCCCCGCGCTGCTGGCGATCATGACCTCGCCGGATACGGTGTTGGAGAGCCAGATACCCATCAACAGCAGGCCCTGCACCAGCCCCACCGCCAGGTAAAATCTCAAGGTTCGAAGGGTCGCAGACATTCCAGTTCCATTGGAGAGTGATCGAAGGGCGCGCAGTCTAACCCAGCGCCCTATCGCCCGGCAGCAGGCAATCGCACGCCGCAGAGCGGCCACAACGTTCCTTCCTGACGCCAGCGGTGTAGAATCGCCAGATTCATCGCCAGTCATCCCCCGGCGGGTTTATGAGCTCAGGCTGAGGCGCGCGGCGATCCCGCAGTGTCATCGGCAGCTTTAGGACACACGGCCATTTCTGAGTGTTCCCAAGGTCAATAGAAGCTCACTCCCCTTTTGATACCTGATTAGCCGCCCGGAGTGCTCCATGCCTGATTACCGCTCGAAAACATCCACCCACGGCCGCAACATGGCCGGCGCCCGCGCACTGTGGCGCGCCACGGGGATGAAAGATGACGACTTCAAGAAGCCGATCATCGCCATTGCCAACTCCTTCACCCAGTTCGTCCCGGGCCACGTGCACCTGAAGGACCTGGGCCAACTGGTTGCCCGCGAGATCGAACGTGCCGGCGGCGTGGCCAAGGAATTCAACACCATCGCCGTGGACGACGGCATCGCCATGGGCCATGACGGCATGCTGTATTCCCTGCCGAGCCGCGAGATCATCGCCGACTCCGTGGAATACATGGTCAACGCCCACTGCGCCGACGCCATCGTCTGCATCTCCAACTGCGACAAGATCACCCCCGGCATGCTGATGGCCGCCTTGCGCCTGAACATTCCGGTGATCTTCGTCTCCGGCGGCCCGATGGAAGCCGGCAAGACCAAGCTTGCCAGCCACGGCCTCGACCTGGTCGACGCCATGGTGATCGCCGCCGATTCCAGCGCTTCTGACGAGAAGGTCGCGGAATACGAGCGCAGCGCCTGCCCGACCTGCGGTTCGTGCTCCGGCATGTTCACCGCCAACTCGATGAACTGCCTGGTGGAAGCCTTGGGTCTTGCCTTGCCGGGCAACGGCTCGACACTGGCCACCCACAGTGACCGCGAGCAGCTGTTCCTGCAGGCCGGCCGTACCATCGTCGAGCTGTGCAAGCGCTACTACGGCGACAACGATGTGTCGGTGCTGCCGCGCAACATCGCCAACTTCAAGGCGTTTGAAAACGCCATGACCCTGGACATCGCCATGGGCGGTTCCACCAACACCATCCTGCACTTGCTGGCCGCGGCCCAGGAAGCCGAGATCGATTTCGACCTGCGCGACATCGACCGCCTTTCGCGCCACGTGCCGCAACTGTGCAAAGTCGCGCCGAACATCCAGAAGTACCACATGGAAGACGTGCACCGCGCCGGCGGGATCTTCTCGATCCTCGGCTCCCTGGCCCGTGGCGGCCTGCTGCACACCGACCTGCCGACCGTGCACAGCGCCTCCATGGCCGAAGGCATCGCCAAGTGGGACATCACCCAGACCAGCGACGAAGCCGTGCATCACTTCTTCAAGGCCGGCCCCGCAGGCATCCCGACCCAGACCGCGTTCAGCCAGTCGACCCGTTGGGAAACCCTGGACGACGACCGTGAAAACGGCTGCATCCGCAGTGTCGAACACGCCTACTCGCAAGAAGGCGGCCTGGCCGTGCTCTACGGCAACATCGCCCTGGACGGCTGCGTGGTGAAAACCGCCGGCGTCGACGAGTCGATCCACGTGTTCGAAGGCAATGCCAAGATCTTCGAAAGCCAGGACAGCGCCGTGCGCGGCATCCTCGCCGACGAAGTAAAAGCCGGCGACATCGTGATCATCCGTTACGAAGGCCCGAAAGGCGGCCCGGGCATGCAGGAAATGCTCTACCCGACGTCGTACCTGAAGTCCAAGGGCCTGGGCAAAGCCTGCGCCCTGCTGACCGACGGCCGCTTCTCCGGCGGCACCTCGGGCCTGTCCATCGGCCACGCTTCGCCCGAAGCGGCAGCCGGCGGCGCCATTGGCCTGGTGCAGGACGGCGACAAAGTGCTGATCGACATCCCCAACCGCTCGATCAACCTGCTGGTCAGCGACGAGGAACTGGCAGCACGCCGCGCCGAACAGGACAAGAAAGGCTGGAAACCGGTCGAAGTGCGGCCACGTAAAGTGACCACCGCCCTGAAAGCCTATGCCCTGCTCGCCACCAGCGCCGACAAGGGCGCGGTCCGCAACAAGGCCATGCTCGACGGGCTGTGATACTGACCGTTGAATAAAAATGCCCCGCCAAGTGCGGGGCATTTTTTTGTCCGTTACCCAGGCCGCCGAGCGATTCGGGGCCAGGTCACGCCTAGGGCACAGGCTGGCCCAATTGCTCACGCAGGAAACGGTACAGGCCATCGGCGCTCTTGCGGTAGCCATCGGCCGTCAGGTGCACCAGGTCGTTGCGCGCCAGTTCGTTGGATTGCCATTGGCTGATGGAGCACGGGCCGCCCATAAAGGCCTGCCAGTCCCAGAACAGGGTGCGGTTACGCTGCGCCAGGTCCTTCTGGATCCGCACCAGTTGGCGCAGGGGCTGCGGCTGCGCGGCGGCGCAGGAACCAGCACCACGGCGCTTGATCGAGTCCGGTGGACCGACCAGCAGAATCACCGCCTTGGGCAGGGTTTTGCGCAACAGGGTGATTTTGTCCTGCAACTGGGCGCGGTACTTGTCCAGCTCCAGGTCATCATCGAACGCCTCGTTGGTGCCGTAGGCCAGGATCACCATGTCCGGACGCAGGGCCTTGAGCGCATCGGCCCAACCCGGCTGCCATTTATCCACCACATCCAGGCGCGCGCCGTTGATGCCCAGCGACGAATAGATCACTCCGGCGCTCTTCTGCCCGAGGATATTCCAGCCGCCCAGGGCCAGGCCCGTGTTGTTGGCGACGCTCAGCTCCATGGGCATGCTCAGGTTGTTGAACGGCGGGCTGAAGCGCCATTGCCCACCCGTGGCGGCCAGCATGCGGGTAGCCTGGGTCAGGTTGGACTGGGCCTTGAGGGTGCCGTTGGTAGTGGCTTGGTACAGCGCCGACACCCGGTACTGCTGGCGGCTGGGCTCGCGCTCGCGGATCTGTACCTTGGCCCCCGGGGTCTGGGGCAACGACAGATAACCGCCCAGGGGAAACTGAGTGCTCTGCTGATTACGCGCCGAAACCAGCGACCACTGACGCTTGGCCACGTTGAGGATCACCCGCTCATAGCGGGTCCCCGGCACCGGCGTGGCGGCGATAAAGCCGATACCGCCGTCACCGTACTGAGCCTGTAACAAACGGCGCATTTCACCGCTGAACAGGTCGGCCGCAGTGTGCGAGTCGCCCAGTTGCACGATGCTGATCGGGGTGCGATCCGAGGTGCTGAACTTGCGCGCCAGCAAGGCAAGGTTCGGGTCGCTGCCCGGCACCGGGAGGATTTTCTTAGAGGCCACACCCGGTTTACCGGCGCCCGCCGCGGGAGTGGCTTGGACCTGGGAGGTAGGACTACAACTGCTCAGCAGGGTAATGCTCAACAACAGCGCAATGCCGTGCAGTCGCCGCATGTCAGTGCTCCGTTATTTGTTGGGTTGGAAAGTTGATCATGGAGATCACGCGTTCGGCGATCAGCCGTTGCCCGGTAGGGGTGAAGTGGATGCCGTCATCGACCCGGGTCTTGACCTTCTTCTGGTTGGCGTCCGTCAGGTAATAGGAGAACTGGTCGTTCTGATAGCCCAGGATCTCGTTGGCCGAGACAAAGTGCTGGTGGTACTGCTCGATCTGGCTTTTATACAGCACGTTGAGGTAGGCCATGGCCGCCGACAGCTTGGCTTTCTCCATATTCGGCGGACCGACCCAGATCACCTGCACGTTGTGCTCGCGCGCGGCGTCGAGGATCGAATCGATGCGCTGGCGGTAAGCCACTTCCCAGTCCGGCGCCTTGAAGCGCAGGAAGGGTTTGCCTTTGCCATCGGGCATGTCCCACGGGTCGTTGGGCCCGAGGAAAATCACCATCAGGCGGATGTTCGGATTGGCGGCCAGGGTGCTTTCCACGGTCTTGGGCCAGTTGAAAAAGTTCGGGTAGGCCAACCCCGTGCTCTGCCGGCTGAGGTTCACGCTTTTGACGTTGTAGCGTTTGCGCAAGGTATTGGCCATGTGCGGCGCCACGCCTTGCATCAGCGAGTCACCGACAAAAAACACTTCATCGCCCAAGGCCAGGGACGCCATCAACGGCGTGACCTGGGCACTGTCACCAGGGGTGGGGCTGGCCTGGGTCGAGGGTTCGACCGCTACGGCCACTGCAGGTTCATGCACCGGCTCGTGCACGGCCGGCTGGGCCGGTTCGTGCACCGGCGCCTGGACCGCCACCGGATGGCTGGCCGAGTGCGCGGCCGGCGCTGCGGGTGCCAGGACCACCGGCTCGACAGAGGTCGGGGCGAGGGTCGGCAATGGCGCCAGCGGCTCGTCTTCCGAGGCTTCGGCCTGGGCCACCAGGTCAAGCCCGTCGTGCCCGGTGAACTGGCTGACCAGCCGTTGCCGGCCATCCTCCAGCGTCTGGTTCAACTGCGCGCCCCAACGCCACTGCGGGTTCTGCGCCAGCCCGGGAATCTCGCAGCCCTCGTGGTACTTCTGCTGGCAGTACAGGCGGATCGAGTTCTGGTTGAACCACACCAGCATCAGGCTGATGACCAGCACGGCGTACAGCACTTTGGCGGCAGCACCCTGGCTGCTCAACCACGGCGACCTGTTAGAAACTGGCATAGATAAACCCCGGTACGCCCGACGGCGAGGCAAAGATGACCAAGCAAATGAACAACCCCAACGGCAGCGGATACAGCAGCCACGGCAACCGGGTACTGGCATCGAACAGGCGGCGCAACAGCGCCACGATCTGCGGGTAAAGGGCGACAAACAGCAGGCACGCCAGGAGCGAGGCGCCCTGGCTGGTCAAGCCGGCCAGCGACAGGTTGCCAAGGCCGGCGAACATGTCCATGGCATCGCTGAAGGACGCACAGCGGAAGAAAATCCAGGCAAACGCCACATAGTGGAAGGTCAGCAAACGGGCCAGCAGGTCGGCGCCGATCCAGGTCGGGCGCTGCGGCAGCCACTGGCTGAAGAGCTTGTACAGCGCCAGGCCGATGCCGTGCAGGGCACCCCAGATAATGAAGTTGGCGCTGGCGCCGTGCCACAGCCCGGAAATCAGCATCGCCAGCAGCATGTTCAGGTTGCCGCGCCACACGCCCCGACGGTTACCGCCCAGGGGGATGTACACGTAGTCGCGGATAAAGGTCGACAGGCTGATGTGCCAGCGGCCCCAGAATTCCTTGAGGTTGCGTGCCGCGTAGGGAAAGTTGAAGTTCTCCGGCAGACGGAAGCCCAGGAGTAGCGCGATGCCGGTCACCAGGTCGGTGTAACCGCTGAAGTTGAAGTAAATCAGGAACGAGTAGCCGTAGACGCTGCGCAGAATCTGCTCGGCGGAAAAGCTCACCGGGCTCTCGAACACCGGGTCGACCCATTCATTGGCCAGCCACGAGCTGAGGAAAAACAGTTTGACCACCGCCAGGGCTATCAGGCCCAAGGCACGCTGCGGCTCCAGCACCTGGCGCACGGTTTGCGGGCGGATCTGCGGCAGCATGTGGCTGGCACGGTTCACCGGGCCGGCGATCAGGCTCGGGAAAAATGCCAGGTACAGCGCCAGGTCGAAGGGCGATGCCGGGTTCATTTCGCGCCGGTTGATCGACACCAGGTAGCTGACCGAATGAAAGGTATAGAACGACAGCCCCACCGGCAGCAGCACTTCCAGCAGCGGCACCGACACTTCCAAGCCGAACTGGGCCAGGGCGCTTTGCAGGCTGCTGGTAAAGAAGTCCTGATACTTGAACAGGTAGAAGGTGCCGAGCACCAGCAACAGCATCAAGCCATTGACCCAGCCACGCCCCGGATACCGATGGCTCAACAGCCCCAGCAGGTACACCAGGCTGGTATAGCCGAGCAGGATGTACAGGAAGTTCAGGCTGAAGCTGGCGAGGATCGCGTAGCTCGCGCCCAATAGCAGCACGTTCTGTAGACGCGGGCTCGCGCACAGGCACCAGTACAGGACGAAAAACAGGATGAAGCAGAAGCCGAATTCGATCGAGAGATAGCTCACAACGTATTCCATTACGCGCAGACGGAAGGGAGCCCAGCACGCAAGGAACAAGCCGCGGCGTTAAGCGGCGGCGATTATGGCAGAGGGCCTTTATTTGTCACAAGTTGAAACACTCTGCAACGATCTTATCCACAACCCCGAGCCGGCACCTGCAACCGGAGGCTGCAGGATCCGGCGTCGGTCACCGGGTTACTGAATGTCCTCGGGCTTGACGATCACCCAGTTCTTGTCGGCAGTCACCGGCAGCCCTTCCTTGGCCTGGGCGGCGGCGTGCTTTGCCATCATGCCGTTGAGTTGGGTCATGTACTTGTCCTTGCGATTGATCCACAGGTGGATGCCGCCCTTGGCCACGTCCACATCGTGAAACAGCATGTAGCCATCGCTGGTCGGGGTGTCGCCGCCCACCAGCACCGGTTTCTTCCACTCGTCGATGTAGGTCAGGATCGCCGCGTGCTTGCCTGCCATCCAGGTGGCCGGGGTCCACAGGTAGGGGGTCAGCTCCAGGCCGAGGTTGGCCTTCTCGTCATATTTGCCGTCGCTGATCTGCTTGCGCGCGGTGGTCAGGGCGCCGGTCTTGCGATCCTTGAGCAGGGTGGTCACGCCGATCACGTTCTGCGGCTTGACGTTGTAGCCGTACTTGGGATCGGCGGCGACCATGCGCACCAGCTCTTCGGAAGCGGCGGTCATCACGTAGACCTCGATACCGTTCTCCATCAGCTTGTTGTACAGCTCGGCCTGGCCGGTGAAGACCTTGGGCGGGTTGACCTCGATGGTCTTGACCACGTCGCCGTCGTAATAGGTGCTCGGCACCGGCTTGCCGGACGCCATCAGCTCGTCGACGTAGCCCTTGAGTTCCTTGAGGGTGAAACCCGAGAACACTTGCGCGACCCAGGGGTAGCAGACCGTGTCGTCGACTTCACACAGGCGGTAGTAGTAGCTGAACAGGCTTTCCTTGTGCTCGGCGGTGTCCTTGAACGGCATCAGTTTCAGTGACGGGTCGAGGGTCTCGCGGGTAATCAGGCCCTTGTTCTCCATAAAGGGCAGCAGGGATTCTTCCAGGTCGTAGCGGTAACTGGTGTTGTCCATGTCGAACACCGCGTAGTTACCCTTGTTGGCGTTGGCCGCAATCATCGCGTCCAGCTGCTTGGCCTGCGCCGCCGGCCAGTGCTTGAGTTCGGTAGCGGCAAGGGCCTGGCCAGCCAGGCCCAGGCAGAGTGCGACAGCCAGAAATTTCGGAGCAAGTTTCATCGGCGGTTCTCCCTGATTCAAAGAGATCGACGCTAACAAATAAGTGTGACGATCCTCGTCTCGACGCGACCGCCTGCGTCCTGATTCCGCCACCGACATTCGTCTGCGCGCCAGCCGCTTATTCCAAAAACGACAGTCAACCTGCTTTTTTGGTATTAAATCTTTTAGTTATCAAGCTGTTAGGATTTCCGGTTCGCAATCGCAGCCACACGCGATTGGCACCTATCTTTTCGGAGCTTCAATGAATCTGCCGCTGATCCTCAATCTGCTGGTATTC
This sequence comes from Pseudomonas sp. QD4, assembly GCF_049199125.1. Lineage (NCBI taxonomy): Bacteria > Pseudomonadati > Pseudomonadota > Gammaproteobacteria > Pseudomonadales > Pseudomonadaceae > Pseudomonas > Pseudomonas sp. QD4. The sequence continues at coordinate 1,883,117 of NZ_JBLZOM010000002.1, read as the reverse complement.
CTCGCCTTGCTGCTGGGCCTGGCGCAAACCCGCCACAGCTCCTGGAGCCTGGCCAAGAAAGTGCTGCTGGCACTGGTCCTCGGCGTGCTGTTCGGGGTCGCCCTGCACAGCATCTATGGCGCGGGCAACCCGGTGCTCAAGGCCTCGATCGGCTGGTTCGACCTGGTCGGCAACGGCTACGTGCAGTTGCTGCAAATGATCGTGATCCCGCTGGTGTTCGCGTCGATCCTCAGCGCCGTGGCCCGTCTGCATAACGCCTCGTCCCTGGGCAAGATCAGCTTCCTGACCATCGGCACCCTGCTGTTCACCACCGCAATTGCCGCACTGATCGGTATCGGCCTGACCAATCTGTTCGGCCTCACCGCCGAAGGCCTGGTGGCCGGCACCCAGGAGATGGCCCGCCTGCAGGTGATCCAGAGCGATTACGCGGGCAAGGTCGCCGACCTCAATGTGCCGCAGTTGCTGCTGTCGTTCATTCCGCAGAACCCCTTCGCCGACCTGGCCCGGGCCAAGCCGACCTCGATCATCAGCGTGGTGATCTTCGCCGCCTTCCTCGGCGTGGCCGCCCTGCAACTGCTCAAGGACGATGTCGAGAAAGGCCAGAAAGTGGTCAACGCCATCGACACCCTGCAAGCCTGGGTCACCCGCCTGGTGCGCCTGGTGATGAAGCTGACGCCCTACGGTGTGCTGGCGCTGATGACCAAGGTCGTGGCCGGCTCCAACCTGCAGGACATCATCAAGCTCGGCAGTTTCGTGGTGGTGTCCTACCTCGGCCTGGGCCTGATGTTTGTGGTCCACGGTGTGCTGGTGTCCCTGGCCGGGATCAACCCGCTGCGCTTCTTCCGCAAGATCTGGCCGGTGCTGACCTTCGCCTTCACCAGCCGCTCCAGTGCCGCGAGCATCCCGCTGAGCATCGAAGCCCAGACCCGGCGCCTGGGTATCCCGCAGTCCATCGCCAGCTTTGCCGCCTCGTTTGGCGCCACCATCGGCCAGAACGGCTGCGCCGGCCTGTACCCGGCGATGCTGGCGGTGATGGTGGCTCCGACCGTGGGCATCAACCCGCTGGACCCGCTGTGGATCGCGACCCTGGTAGCCATCGTGACCCTGAGTTCGGCCGGCGTGGCCGGGGTGGGTGGCGGCGCGACCTTTGCCGCGCTGATCGTGCTGCCGGCCATGGGCTTGCCGGTGTCCCTGGTGGCGCTGCTGATTTCGGTGGAACCGCTGATCGACATGGGCCGCACCGCCCTCAACGTCAGCGGCTCGATCACCGCCGGCGCCATCACCAGCCAAGTCATGGCTCAAACCGACAAAACCCTGCTCAACGCCGACGAACACGAAGAACTGGCCCAAGCCTGACCCGTAGTCGCTGCCGAGCGGCGCGAAGCTGCGCTGGCCAGAATGGGCGACGTGGGAGTGTCAGGTACAGGGATGTAGCTGCTCAGGGCCAGCGTCCAAACGCGGCCCGAGCCTCGCGGCAGCGGCTACCGCCGCTCCCAGACCTCAAAACTATAGGCGGGCTTGTCGCCTTCGGCCGGGGTCGGCAGGTCCGACACCAACTGCCACTGCTGCTGATCGAACTCGGGGAACCACGCGTCCCCCTCCGGGCTCAACGCCACGCGGGTCAGGTACAGGCGGTCGGCGTGCGCCAGCCCTTGGCTGTACAACTGCGCCCCGCCAATCAGCATCAGCTCGCTGGCGCCCTGCTCCAGCGCCCATTCCTCGGCCCGGGCCACGGCGGCCTCCAGCGATGGAAAGACCTCGGCACCTTCGAGCTGCAGCTGCGCCTGACGGCTGACCACAATATTCAAGCGACCCGGCAGCGGCCGACCCAGGGAGTCCCAGGTCTTGCGCCCCATGATGATCGGCTTGCCCAGGGTGGTGGCCTTGAAGTATTTGAAATCCCCCGGCAAGTGCCAGGGCATGCTGTTGTCGATGCCGATCACACGGTTTTCACCGAGGGCTGCGATCAGGCTGAGGGGGAGAGTTTTTTTCATGGCGGCGAGGATACCAGAGGCTCGCGCCCTCGCCACGTACCCCGATCAGCGTGACAGCGGTTATGCTCAGCGCACATTTGAGCAACGGACCACCGCGTGACAGACCTGACGCCCCTGCAACAACTCTGGCTCACCGAAACCGTGCGCCTGCGCGAGGAACACGCCGGCCCACTCGAGGATCAGGAAGCCAATCGCCTGGCCCGCCACGCCGGCGGCGACCTGGCAACCCGGGTCCACGCCCGCGCCCGCTGGCTGGCCGACCGCGATGGCCTGAGCGAGGCCCTGGGCCATTGGCTGCAAGGCGCGCGCCTGGCGCTGCTGGCCATGGCGCTGCTGGCGATCATCAGCGGCGCCGGCCTGGCGTTCGCCGCCCTGGGTGACGGTCAGCTCCCGGTCAATGTGTTCTGGGCCCTGGGCAGCCTGCTCGGCCTGAACCTGATCCTGCTCCTGAGCTGGGCCCTGGGGCTGCTGTTCGCTGGCGAACACGGCGCCAGCCTTGGCCGTTTGTGGCTGTGGCTCAGCGAGAAACTCGCGCGCGACGCCAAGGCCGCGCAGCTGGCGCCGGCCCTGCTGCTGTTGCTGCAACGCAAAAAGCTCAATCGCTGGGCCATCGGCCTGCTGGTGCATGGCCTGTGGCTGCTGGCGATGCTCAGCGCCCTGGTGCTGTTGCTGACGCTGATGGCCACCCGGCGCTACGGCTTTGTCTGGGAAACCACCATACTGCGCAGCGACACCTTCGTCGCCCTGACCCAGGCCCTGGGCGCCCTGCCCGCGCTGATCGGCTTCAGCCTCCCCAGCGAGGCCATGATCCGCGCCAGTGGCGACAGCGCCCTGAATATCGAAAACGCCCGCCAGGCCTGGGCCGCATGGCTGGTTGGCGTGGTGCTGGTTTACGGCCTGCTGCCGCGCCTGCTGCTGGCCCTGCTGTGCCTGTGGCGCTGGAAGCGTGGCCGCGCGGCCCTGAGCCTGGACCTCAACCTGCCGGGCTACAGTCAACTGCGCGAAGCGCTGATGCCGAGCAGCGAACGCCTGGGGGTCAAGGATGCCGCCCCACAGCAGTTGCATCGCGTCGAAGGCGCGACCGGCACCCTGAACAGCGACGGCGCCCTGCTGGTGGCCATCGAACTCGACGACCAATACCCCTGGCCGCCGCAATTGCCTCACGGCGTGAAAGACGCCGGCATCCTCGACAGCCGCGAGTCGCGCCAAAAACTCCTCGAACAGATGACCCGCTTCCCCCCGGCGCGCCTGGCCATCGCCTGTGACCCCCGGCGCTCGCCGGATCGCGGCAGCCTGGCGCTGATCGCCGAACTGGCGCGCAATGCCGGTGCCAGCCGCGCCTGGTTGCTGCCGGCGCCGCCCGGCCAGGCCCTGGATGCCGAACGCCTGGGCGACTGGCACGCTGCGCTGCAGCAGTTGGAATTGCCCTTCAGCGATGGCGCCCCCTTGAGTTGGCTGGAGACCGGTCATGACTGATACCCGCAAACCGCCCCTGAAACTGGCGGTGGTCGGCCACACCAATGTCGGCAAGACCTCGCTGCTGCGCACCCTGACCCGGGATGTCGGCTTCGGCGAAGTCTCCCACCGGCCGAGCACCACCCGGCATGTCGAGGGCGCGCGCTTGTCGGTGGACGGCGAAGCCCTGCTGGAGTTGTACGACACACCTGGCCTGGAAGACGCCATCGCCCTGCTCGACTACCTCGAACGCCTGGAGCGCCCGGGCGAACGCCTGGATGGCCCGGCGCGGCTGGCGCGGTTTCTTGAAGGCAGCGAAGCTCGCCAGCGCTTCGAGCAGGAGGCCAAGGTTCTGCGCCAGTTGCTGGCCTCGGACGCCGGGCTGTATGTGATCGACGCCCGCGAACCGGTGCTGGCCAAGTACCGCGATGAGCTGCAAGTACTGGCCAGCTGCGGCAAGCCGCTGCTGCCGGTGCTGAATTTTGTCAGCAGCGCCAACCACCGCGAACCTGACTGGCGCGAAGCCCTGGCACGACTCGGGCTGCACGCCCTGGTGCGTTTTGACAGCGTGGCGCCACCGGAAGACGGCGAGCGCAGGCTGTATGAAAGCCTGGCCCTGCTCCTGGAAAGCTCGCGCCCGCAGCTGGAACGGTTGGTTGCGGACCAACAGGCGCAACGCCAGGCCCGCGAGCAGAGCGCGAAGCGGCTGATCGCCGAATTGCTGATTGATTGCGCGGCCTGCCGCCGCAGCGTGGCCAGCGATGCGGCGCTGGAACAACAGGCCATCGGCGAACTGCGCAGCGCCATCCGCCAACGGGAGCAGCGTTGTGTCGAAGCCCTGCTCAAGCTCTATGCCTTTCGCACCGGAGACGCCGCCGCCAGCGACCTGCCGCTGCTGGACGGACGCTGGGGCGATGACCTGTTCAACCCGGAAACCCTCAAGCAACTGGGGGTTCGGGTCGGTAGCGGAATCGCGGCCGGGGCCGCCGCCGGGGCTGGCGTCGACCTGCTGGTGGGCGGCCTGACCCTGGGCGCGGCGGCGCTGGCCGGTGCAATTGCCGGCGGTGCCCTGCAAACCGCCCGCAGCTATGGCAGCCGCCTGCTGGGCAAGATCAAGGGCCAGCGCGAACTGACGGTGGATGACAGCGTGCTGCGCCTGCTGGCCTTGCGCCAACGGCAGTTGGTGCAGGCCCTGAACCAGCGCGGGCATGCGGCCATGGACAGCATCCAGGTGGCGACGCCGGAGGACAAAAGCTGGCGCGAAGGCAAGCTGCCCGACGCCCTGCACAAGGCCCGGGCCCACCCTCAGTGGTCGTCGCTCAACCCTCAGCCGCGGCTGAATCAGGCAGAACGCCAGGAACAGGTGGAGCTACTGGCCCAGTCGTTATAACCAACCTGTAGCCGCTGCCGAGGTACGAGGCTGCGCCGGCCATCACTGACGACGGGGTTCCCCCGGCATAACCTCGGCGTCCGAACCGCCCAGCGGCAGCGGCGCCAGCAGGGCCAGCGCCTTGTCCTTGAGGATCTGCATATCAATCACCGGCACCCACAGCTCCTTGGCCTGTTCGTCCCAGTGCCGCAAGCGCAGGCTGATGGCCCATAGCGGGTCTTGCTCGAAAGCTATCGCCTCCTGTGCACTCATCACCCCGCCCTGAAACTCCAGGGTCCGGCGGCTGGCTTCGCTGAGGCGCTGGTAATAACCCGGCTCCTTGAGGGTCAAGTAGCGCTTGGCCTGCACGTGATACTCCACCAGCCGCGCCAGGCGCTCGCTGAAGCCGATCCGACGCAGGTAGTCGGCACCGAGCCGCTCATGGCTGACCACGCCGAAACCATCCATGGTTGCCGCATCTTCGGCGCAAATGTGCCCTATGTCGTGAAAGAACGCCGCCAACACCACTTCATCGTCAAAGCCTTCGGCCATGGCCAGTTGCGCCGCCTGGGACATGTGCTCGATCTGCGACACCGGCTCGCCAATGTAGTCGTGGTCGCCAAAGCGCTCGTACAGCGCAAACACCTCGGCAACCGCCCGGGCCTGATGCTCCATCAGCTTTCTCCCAGCAGGCGGGCGATATTGTTTTCCGCCATCGCCGGACCAACACTCATCCCCACTCCGGTGTGCATCAGTGACGCATGCACCCCCGGCGCCGCCTGCAGGAACGAAAACGGCTGCGGCCCGCGCGCGCCGTACACGCCCTGCCAGCGCTCCAGCACCTGAACCTTGCAACCCAGGGTCTGCTCGGCCAGCTCGATCATCCAGTCGTCCACTTGTTCGGCATTGAATGGCGAAGGATCGCGACCGTAATCGTGGGAATCGCCGATGATCAACTCACCGTAAGGGGTCGGGCTGATCAGCAGGTGAATGCCATGCTCATGCAGATGGGGCGCCTGGGCCAGGATTTGCGCCTGGACCGCCGCCGCTTGCGGCAAGTCGGAAAACGCACCGTAGTGCACGCAACTCAGGCCGGTGAGCAGCGCGTGCTGCAGCTTCAGGTCGACCTGGGGCCGGGCGCGGAGCATTTGCAGACGGCAGATTTGCGGCTCGAGCCGGGCCAGGGGTTCAGCGAGCAGGGTCTGATAGTCGTGGCCGGAACAGAGCACGATCTGCGCGCCACGAAAGGTCCCGGCGGTGCTGTGCAACTGCCCGGGTTCGATGTCGCGGACCAGGGTCGAAAAATGGAACTCCACCCCCAGGTCGCGGCGCAGGTACTCGATCAGCGTCGGAATCGCTTCGCGGGAATACAACTGCTGGTCGTCCAGGCCGTGGAGCGCCGCGCGATGATGACGAAACTGGCCGCCGTACAGGTCATTCAGGGCTGCGCCTCGCAGCAGCTCGACCCGATAACCGTGCTCCACTGCACGCCCATTGCAAAAGGCTTGCAGCAGATGCTCTTCGGCCTCGGTGCGGGCAAACAGGTAGGAGCCATTGCGCTTGAGTTGCAACCCCGCCAACTGCGCCCAGTCACCCCATATCTCCCGGCTGGCCCGGGCCAGCTCAAGCATGATGCCCGGCGGCTGGCCGGTGACCAGGGCCTGGCCGAAGTTGCGCACCGATGCGCCCAGGGGTGTGGCACTGCGCTCGAATACCCGCACCCGCAGGCCGCGCTTGGCGGCCGCATAGGCATGGGACAGGCCCAGGATGCCGGCGCCGATAATCAGCATATCGCTGTGTCGAGTCATGTACGTGTCCTGAAAAGATTAGGCGGGCGTGGCGAGGGAGCTTGCTCCCGCTGGACCGCTCAGCGGTCCCAACCCCGGGTACTGCGGCGTTTCAAGCACACCGCAAACTCTGCTGTCAGGAGTGCTGTTCACTCCAGCGGGAGCAAGCTCCCTCGCCACAAAAAGCCACTCGTCCTCCCCTGACAGGCCCTTGGCCCGCAGGGAGCGTCCCTGGCGCTTACTGCGCCGCCACTTTTTCCGACTTGCCGTCGTAGCGCTTGCGCCATTCGGCGAGGATCTGGTCGCGGTTCTTCGAGGCCCAGGCGAAGTCGTTCTTGATCAGGCGCTGCTCATAGTCGGCCGGCAGTTCGGTCTGCGGCTTGGCGATACCCGGCTGGGCCAGCACCGCGAAGTTTTCCTTGTACAGCTCCATCGCCGCAGGGCTGGCGGAGAAGTCGGCGAGCTTCTTCGCCGCCTCTTCATGAGGGGTGCCCTTGATCACCGCAGTGGCTTCGATTTCCCAGCCCAAGCCCTCTTTGGGCAGCACGATATCCAGCGGCGCGCCCTGGCGCTTGAGCTGCACCGCCGGGTACTCAAAGGAAATGCCGATCGGGAATTCGCCGGCAGCGGCCAGCTTGCACGGCTTGGAGCCGGAGTGGACGTACTGGCCAATGTTCTGGTGCAGCTCATCCATGTACTGCCAGCCCTGTTTCTCGCCGAAGGTCTGCAACCAGGCGCTGACATCGAGGAAGCCCGTGCCGGAGGACGCCGGGTTGGGCATCACGATCTTGCCCTTGTACTCGGGCTTGGTCAGGTCCTGCCAGCTGACCGGCTTGGTCAGGCCCTGCTTCTCCGCTTCCACGGTGTTGAAGCAGATGGTCGCGGCCCACACGTCCATCCCGACCCAGGCGGGCGGGTTGGCGGCGTCGCGGTAGTTGGGTCCGATCTGGCCCAGGTCCTTGGGGGCGTAGCTTTGCAGCATGCCCTGTTGATCGAGGATCGCCAGGCTCGACGCCGCCAGGCCCCAGACCGCATCGGCCTGTGGCCGGGCTTTTTCCGCCAGCAGCTTGGCGGTGATGATCCCGGTGGAATCGCGCACCCACTTGATCTCGACGTCCGGGTTGGCCTTTTCGAAGGCTTGCTTGTAGGACTTCAGCTGCTCGGCTTCGAGGGCGGTGTACACCGTCAACTCGGTCTTGGCGGCAAAGGCATTCAGGCTGAAGGCGGTGAGGACAGCAGCGGCAAGAGCCAGGGGCTTGAACATGGTGCGGTTCCTTTTAATGAGTGTGGGTGGAGGGGCGGAATCAGTGGCCCGGCGCGGTCTGGCGCCAAGCCTGGGAGCGGCGCAGCAAACCGCGCGAGGCCCAGGCCAGCAGCAGCGAAACGCCGGCCGAGGTGAAGAGGATCAGGGTCGACATGGCCGCCGCGCCGCCGACGTTGCCGGCGTCGTCCATGTTCAGCACGGCGACGGCGGCGAGAATGGTGTCCGGGCTGTAGAGGAAAATCGCCGCCGACACCGTGGTCATGGCCGAGACGAACAGGTAGCGCACGATGTCCAGCAGTGCCGGCAGGCAGATCGGCAGCGTGACCCGCCAGTAGTGCCGGTACAGCGGCGCCTTGAGCGACAGCGCGGCAGCTTCGAATTCGGCGTCGAGTTGGCGCAGGGCGGTGGTGGCGGTCATCTGCGCGGTGGTCAAATAGTGAGCGATGGTGCACACCACCAGCAGGCTCATGGTTCCGTAGAACACATGCAGCGGGTTGCCGTTGAGGTTGAAAAAGAACACGTAGCCCAGGCCCAGAACCAGGCCCGGCACTGCCATCGGTACAAAGCTCAGCATGCGCAGCAGCAGGTTCAGGCCGCGCTGCCCCTGGGTCTTCTCCATCAGGTAGGCGCCGGTGAAAATCAGCCCGCTGCCGATCAGGGCGGTGCACAGGGCCATGGTCAGGCTGTTGCGATAGGCCAGCCAGCCACCGCCGGCGGTGTCGCTGAACTGGTAGTGATTGAGCGATAGCGACAGGTTGTACGGCCAGAATTTGACCAGGGACGAGAACACCGCCATGCCGAACACCAGCAGCAACGCCGCGCAGATCAGCAGCACGATGGCCAGGTAGCAGCCATCCCGGGCGCGACTCGGCAGCGGCTTGAAGACCTGGGCCCGGCCGCTCATGGAGTCGCCATGGCGCCGGCGCAACCAGGCATCGACCGCGAAGCTGAACAGCGCCGGCAGCAGCAACACCATGCCGATCAGGGCACCGCGCCCGAACTGTTGCTGACCGACCACCGCCTTGTAGGCCTCCAGTGCCAGCACCTGATAGTCGCCGCCGACTACCACGGGCACGCCGAAGTCGGTGATGGTCAGGGTGAACACCAGGCAGAACGCGGCGAACACCGCCTGCCGGGTCGCAGGCCAGGTGATGCTGCGAAAGGCCTTGGCCGGGCTCGCGCCCATGCTCGACGCTGCGTCGAACAGCCGCGCATCGGCCAGGGACAGCGCCGAGAGCAAAATCATCAAGGCATGGGGAAAGGTGTAGATCACCTCCCCCAGGACAATCCCCCAGAAGCCGTAGATGTTGTCCGACAGCAGCCCGCGCAGCATGCCCTGGTTGCCGAACAGATACACCAGGGCGATGCCCGGCAGCATCGAGGGCGCCATCAGCGGCAGCAGCGACAGGCCGCGCCAGACAGCCTTGCCCGGGATCAGGGTGCGTTGCAGGGCGTAGGCGAACAGATAAGCCAGCGGCACCACGATGGCCGCCACGCTGAGGGAGACTTTCAGGCTGTTGCCCAGCAGCCAGTGGAAGTTTTCGCTGCGCAGCAGTTCCCGCGCCGCCACCAGCCCACCGCCCTGCCCGGCTTCACTGCTGAAGCCGCGCCAGAAGATCGCCAGCAACGGCATCAGCACAGCAACCCCCAGCAGACACAGGAGCAGGACCTTGCCGCCGACCACGAACAGCCGATCACCCAGCTCGGCGCGGGAGGCCTGGCGTACCTGCTTGCCCGGCAGCGGCAGGGCGATCTGCGCGCCCATCAGGCAAACACCTGCAGGCTGCGCGGCGGCAGGGCGACCATGATGTTCTGCGCCCCCAGGCGCGGCATGGCTTCGGGCGCCAGTTCGGCGAGCAGCGCATGGCCGGGCAAATGCTCCAGCTCAAAACTCATGCGGCAGCGGTTACCGAGGAAGGTGATTTCACGGACCTTGGCCGGAAACAGGTTTTCCTCGTGCACCAGCGGGTTGACGCTGATCGCCTCCGGGCGGCAGAACAGCCGGCCCGACGCGGCTTTGCCGCTGTTGTCGGCCAGGCGCATGCTCATTCCGCCGACCTGGGCATGGCTCTCGCTGTTACGGCTGAAGGGCAGCCAGTTGCCCTGGCCGACGAACTCGGCGACGAAAGGCGTCGCCGGCCGGTCGTAGATTTCCTGGGGTGTGGCGTACTGCTCGACCTTGCCGTTGTTCATCACCGCGATGCGGTCGGCCATCAACATCGCCTCGTCCTGGTTGTGGGTCACCATCAAGGTGGTCACGCCCAGGCGCCGCTGCAATTGGCGCAGCTCGGTGCACAAGTGCTCGCGAACCCGGGCATCCAGGGCCGACATCGGCTCGTCGAGCAACAGCAGGGAAGGCGCCGGTGCCAGGGCACGGGCCAGGGCCACCCGCTGCTGCTGGCCGCCGGACAGCTGGCCGGGGTACTTCTTTTCGCTGCCGGTCAGGCCCACCAGCTCAAGCATCTGCCCTACCCGCTGGCGCACCTCGTCGCGCCCGCTGCCGGCCAGGCCGTAGGCGATGTTGGCCTCGACGCTGAGGTTGGGGAACAACGCGTAGGACTGGAACAGGATCCCGTAGTCCCGGGCCTGGGGCGCCAGGCGCGACACATCGCGCTCACCCAGGTACAACTCGCCCTGGTCCTGGCGCTCAAGGCCGGCGATGCAGCGCAGCAGCGTGGTCTTGCCGCAGCCAGACGGGCCGAGCAGGCACACCAGCTCGCCGGCCGCCACGTCCAGGGACACGTTATCCAGCGCCGCAAAGGCGCCAAAGCGTTTCTGCAGACCGCGCACCTTCATCGGTGCACCGGGGTTGCTCAGGGCAGTGGCAATCGAGTTGTTCATGGAGGGGCCTCATCAAGCAGATGCAGGCCATCCTAGGGAACGAATGCGTAGTTACTGTGGCAGCGAGGCAAAAGTTGCCGATAGTGGTATTGGTAGATTTGGGTTGGCCCGGGGCCAGGCAACCCTGCACAGCAGGTTCAGCAGCCGGCCATTTCCTGGGCCAGCCCGAGGAAGGCCGCCGGCAGACGCGCGTTTTTACGCTCCTTGAGGCAGTACAGGTACTCGGCGATCTGTGGGGCGTTTTCGAAGGTCAGCACGCGCAATTGCGGGTCGTGGGGCACTTCCTGGCGGGCGATGATACTGATGCCGATGTTGCGCAGCACGGCTTCGCGGATGGACTCACGGCTGCCGATCTCCAGCAGCGGGCCGAAGCTGACCTGGGCACTGTTGAGCAGTTCTTCGGTCAGGCTGCGGGTGGTCGAGCCGGCTTCGCGCATCAACAGGGTATGCCCGGCCAATGCACTCAGGGGCACGTGATCCAGCGCCGCCAGCGGATGGTTGCGATGCACCGCCAGCACCAGTGGGTCGGTGCCCAGCACCCGGCGGATCAAGCGTGGGTCTTCGAGCAGTTGCGACGAGGCGGCGATGTCCACTCGGTACTCTTCCAGCGCCTCCAGCACCTGCTGCGAATTGCCGATTTCCACGGCCACCTGGACCTGGGGCAAGCGCTCGCGGAAGGTCTTGACCAGGTCGAGGATGTAATACGGCGCGGTGGCGGCGATGCGCAGGCTGCCCTGCATCTGGCCGCTGTTGCGCAGGAAGAACTCGATGTCCGCCTCCTGCTGCAACAGTTGCTTGACCATCGGCAGCAGCCGCGCACCCTCGTCGCTCAGACTCAGGCGGCGACCGCCACGGTAGAACAGCTCAACCGCGTACTGGCTTTCCAGGTGGCGAATCTGGGTGGTGACCGTCGGCTGGCTAAGGCCGAGCTTTTTCGCCGCCAGGGTAATGCTGCCCAGGCGGGCGACCATGTAAAAAGCCTTCAGCTCGGCACTCAGCACTGCGCACTCTCGTCGTTATTTGCGCAACAGGCGCAAACCATTGAACACCACCAACAGGCTGACCCCCATGTCGGCAAAGACTGCCATCCACATCGTGGCCAGGCCGGCAAAGGTTACTCCAAGAAAGATCGCCTTGATCACCAGCGCCAGGGCGATATTTTGCACCAGGATATTTGAGGTCTGACGCGACAGGCGGATAAACGCCGGAATCTTGCGCAGATCGTCGTCCATCAGGGCGACATCGGCAGTTTCAATCGCGGTGTCGGTGCCAGCGGCGGCCATGGCGAAACCGATTTCGGCCCGGGCCAGGGCCGGAGCGTCGTTGATGCCGTCGCCGACCATACCCACGCGGTGCCCCTGGGCATACAGCGCTTCAATCGCTTGCAGCTTGTCGGTGGGCAGCAGGTCACCTCGCGCCTGGTCGATGCCCACCTGGGCCGCAATGGCCTGGGCGGTGTGCGGGTTGTCACCGGTCAGCATCAGGGTCTTGACCCCCAGCTCATGTAGCTGGGCAATGGCTTCGCGGCTGGTGTCCTTGACCGTATCGGCCACGGCAAACAGCGCCAGCGGCCCGGAGCGGTCGAGGAGCAGGACCACGGTCTTGCCTTGTTTTTCCAGGGCGAAGAGTTTTTCCTCGAGGGCGGGCGAGCACAGGCCCAGTTCTTCCACCAAGCGGTGGTTGCCCAGGTGGTACAGCTCACCGTTGATCTCGCCACTCACGCCGCGCCCGGCCAGGGCCTGGAAGTTATCCACAGCGTGCAGCGCCAGTTTTTTATCCACAGCCGCATTGGCGATGGCCAGCGACACCGGGTGGTCCGAACGCCCGGCCAGGCTGGCGGCCAATGCCGGCGCGGTGTTTTCGGCCAGGGGGTCGAGGGGCAGGAAGTCGGTCTGCACCGGCTTGCCGTGGGTAATGGTGCCGGTCTTGTCCAGGGCCAGGTAGTCGAGCTTGTAACCGCCCTCCAGGTACACCCCGCCCTTGACCAGGATCCCTTTGCGCGCGGCGGCGGCCAGGCCGCTGACGATGGTGACCGGGGTGGAGATCACCAGTGCACACGGGCACGCCACCACCAGCAGCACCAGGGCGCGGTAGATCCAGTCGAACCAGGCCGCGCCCATGAACAGCGGCGGAATCACGGCCACGGCCAGGGCAAAAACAAAGACTACCGGGGTGTAAATGGTGGAGAACTTGTCGACAAAGCGCTGGGTCGGCGCCCGTGCGCCCTGCGCCTGCTCCACGGCGTGGATGATTCGCGCCAGGGTCGAGTTGTTGGCCGCGGCGGTGACTTTATATTCCAGGGAGCCGGCCTGGTTGATGGTGCCGGCGAAGACCTTGTCGCCCACGGTCTTTTCAATCGGCAGGCTTTCACCGGTAATCGGCGCCTGGTCAATGGTCGAACTGCCCGAGACCACCTCGCCATCGAGGCCGATGCGCTCACCGGGGCGTACCCGGACCAAGGCTCCGAGTTCGATGCTCTTGGCTTCACGTTCGACCCAGGTTCCGTCCGGCAACTGCACCGTGACCTGTTCCGGGGTCATCTGCATCAGGCCACCGATAGCGTTGCGCGCCCGGTCCAGGGAACGCGCTTCAATCAGCTCGGCCACGGTGAACAGGAACATCACCATCGCCGCTTCCGGCCACTGGCCGATCAGCACCGCGCCGGTCACCGCGATACTCATCAGCGCGTTGATGTTGAGGTTGAGGTTCTTCAGGGCAATCCAGCCCTTTTTATAGGTGCCCAGGCCACCGCTGAGAATCGACACCAGCGCCACCAGGGCAATCACCCACGACGGCGCACTGTCGGTGAAGTGGATCACTTCTGCCGCCAATGCCCCCACGCCGGACAGGGCCAGCGGCCACCAGTGTTTCTTCACCGGCGGCGCTGCCGGCCCGGCGTCGGCGCCCTGCTCGATCGGCTCGGCCTGCATGCCCAGGGACTTGATGGCCTCGATGATCGGCGCGGTGCTCGGCAAGTCGTGGGTGACCCCCAGGACCCGGTTGATCAGGTTGAACTGCAATTGCTGCACACCGGCCAGCTTGCCCAGTTTGTTCTGGATCAGCGTCTGCTCGGTCGGACAGTCCATGGCTTCGATACGAAAACTGCTCAAGCGGGCGCTGGCGCTGATGGTCGCGCTCAACTGGACCTGCGCCGGCGCGACTTTGGACGAACAGCAGGAATCGCCATGGCTGCCGTGGTCATGCTTGGGGATGGCCTGCAGCTTCGGCTCCTGGCCGTGATCGTGATCGTGATCGTGATCGTGATCGTGATCGTGATCAGCGTGGGGCTTGCCGGAAGTGTGGAGCGAATTGTTCATTGTGGTGACGTCCATGAAAGGTGCCTGTTGCCAAGTGAACACCCTGTAGCCACTATAGGGTCAAGCACCCAAAACGAGACGGCCCCCATGAAAATTGGTGAATTGGCGAAACTGACCGACTGTCAGGTCGAAACCATCCGCTATTACGAACGTGAAGGGCTGCTGCCGGAACCGGCTCGCAGCGAAGGCAACTACCGTCTTTACACCCAGGCCCACACCGAACGCCTGACGTTTATCCGCAATTGCCGCAGCCTCGACATGACCCTCGAGGAGATCCGCAGCCTGCTGGGCCTGCGCGACAGCCCGCAAGGACAGTGCGAGAACGTCAACGCCCTGATCGACGAACACATCCACCACGTCAAATTGCGCATCGACGGCTTGCTGGCGCTGCAGGAACAACTGCTCGACCTGCGCCAACGCTGCTGCGAAGGGCCGGACCTGGATCAATGCGGGATCTTGCAGCGCCTGGAGGTCAGCGGTTCGGTCGCGCCCAGCGACGCCGAGCACTCCCATGTCGGCCGCAGCCACGGGCACTAGGCCCGTGGGCCGGGCGCCATGTTTTCAGGAGCCGTGGCGGCCCAGAGGTATCAGCCGCTGGTAGATCCCCTCAAGCAGCGTCAGCAGCCGTTGATCCAGATCGCGCCAGGCCAGGCCCTGGCGCACCAGGCAGGCGCTGAGCAACCCGACCAGGCAGCCGCCAAGGATATCGAACGGGAAATGCACCCCCAGGTAGACCCTGGCCCAGCTCACCAACAGCGCCAGCGCCAGCATCACCAGCCCGGTTCGGTACAGGGACACCAGGATCAGAGCGAACGCCATGGCAAACATGCCGCTGGCATGATCGCTGGGAAAGGACGCCCCAGGCGCGTGGGCCAGGAAGTTCTGCCCCAGGCCCAGCATGAACGGCCGTGGGTGAAACCACAGATCGCGAATCAGCAGGTTGCAGGCCAGGGCGAAAACAATGCTCAAGGTCGCGATCAGCACGATCATTCGTTGCCGCCGCCCGCCAAACACCCACAACACCAGGAGCAGCAGCGGCACGCTCAGGACCAGCCATTGCGCCAGGAACACCGCCAGTTCGCGCATCGGCAACGATGCTTCGGCGCTGGCATTGATGGCCAGGAACAGGCTGCGGTTGAGTTCTTCCATTCAAGGGCTCGCATTCAATATCAGAAGGACTGCACCCCGAACGAACCGAGGCTGCTCCTGAGAGCGTAGCCGCCCGCCAGGTACAGCAATGCCCGGGAGGGTTCCCGGGCACAGGTCGATAAAGGTCATGGATGAAGCGACAAGGGCCGCGCGGTGTCAGCCCCACGGCCCCCGGGTAAAGGCCTAAACCGCCATCGGCGCGGTCATTGGCGCATGGTGCTGGTAGCCGTCGAGGGAGAAGTCGCTCGGCTCGATCAGCTCCAGCCACTCCGGCTGGTAGACACCGGTCTTGGCAAACTCCGGCACCCGATCACTGATCACCAGCTTAGGCATCGGGAATGGCTCGCGCTTGAGCTGTTCATTGAGCATGTCCAGGTGGTTTTCGTAGACGTGGGCATCACCAATGAAATAGGTGAACCAGCGTGGGGTGTAGCCGGTGAGGCGCCCGATCAGGCTCAGCAAGGCGGCGCCTTCGGTGAGGTTGAACGGCGTGCCCAGGCCCAGGTCATTGGAACGGATATAGAGGGTCAGGGAGATTTCCCGGGTCTCGACATTCGGGTGGAACTGATACAGCAGATGGCACGGCGGCAAGGCCATTTCATCGAGCTGAGCGCAGTTCCAGCCGTGGAACAGGATCCGGCGGCTGCCCGGGTCCTTGATGATGGTGTCGACACACTGGCGGATCTGGTCGATGGCCTTGTACAGCACCACATAGGCCTGACCGTTTTCCTCGCCTTCGGCGATCTGCCGATAGCCCTGGGCCAGGGTCTGCTCGATGGCGGCCGGGTTGCTCAGGGCGATCTGCTTGTAGGCCGGCCATTTGCGCCATTGCACGCCATAGATTTCACCCAGGTCGTCTTCGCCCTGGCGGAACGGGTTGGCCAGCCATTGCACGTTTTCGTTGGCGTTCTGGTCCCAGACCTTGCAGCCCAGGGCACGGAACTCGGCGGCGTTGTTCACCCCACGCAGAAAACCGCACATCTCGCCGATGGCCGACTTGAAGGCCATCTTGCGGGTGGTGATGGCCGGAAAGCCTTCCTTGAGGTCATAGCGCAGCATGGCACCGGGAAAACTGATGGTGTTCACACCGGTGCGGTTGGCCTGCTTGGTGCCGTTGTTGATGACGTGGGCGACCAGATCGAGATATTGCTTCATGAATTACCTGCATCCTTGAACCCGGGGCCAGGGCCCCGGTATTCGAATTTAAAGCGCGGCGCTCGTGTTCGCCGGAGCGCGGTGATAAGCCAGCCAGATCAGGAACAGGCCACCGATGATCATCGGCAGGCACAGTACCTGGCCCATGGTCAGCCAGTTCCACGCCAGGTAGCCGAGCTGGGCATCCGGCACCCGGACGAACTCGACGATAAACCGGAAAATCCCGTAGAACAGGGCAAACATGCCGGAGACCGCCATGGTCGGCCGCGGCTTGCGCGAGAACAGCCACAGGATCACGAACAGCGCCACGCCTTCCAACGCGAACTGGTACAGCTGCGACGGATGCCGCGGCAACTGCGAAGGGTCACTGAACGGCGGGAAAATCATTGCCCAGGGCAGGTCAGTCGGCTTGCCCCACAATTCGGCGTTGATGAAGTTGCCGATCCGCCCGGCGCCCAGGCCGATCGGCACCATCGGCGCGACGAAATCCATCAGTTCGAAGAACGACTTGTTGTTGCGCTTGCCAAACCACAAGGCCGCCAGCATCACCCCGATAAAGCCGCCATGGAACGACATGCCGCCCTTCCACACCTCGAAGATCAGGGTCGGGTTGGCCAGGTACGCGTTCAGGTCGTAGAACAGCACATACCCCAGACGGCCACCGACAATGACCCCCATCGACATCCAGAACACCATGTCGGAGAGCTTCTCCTTGTTCCAGGTCGGGTCGAAACGGTTCAGCCGGCGCGATGCCAGCAGCCAGGCACCGCCGATGCCGATCAGGTACATCAGCCCGTACCAGTGGATTTTCAGCGGACCGATGGCCAGGGCCACCGGATCGATCTGCGGGTAAGGCAGCATTGCGACTCCTCGTAAGAGTAGAAAACTCAAGATTGCGGGCGTGACAGTGGCACGCCGGGATTAAGCCAGGATTGCGGCCCCTTTCAGAGCAGGAAACTCAGCCCTACACCAAACAGCAGCGCGGCAAACAGACGCTTGAGCAGGCGCGGCGACAGGCTGTGGGCCAGGCGCGCGCCAAAGCGGGCGAATACCATGCTGGTCAGCGCAATGCCCAGCAGCGCCGGCAAATACACAAAACCCAGACTATGGGCCGGCAGCAACGGATCATGCCAGCCCAGAATCATGAAACTTAAGGCACTGGCCAGGGCAATCGGCAGGCCGCAGGCCGATGACGTGGCCACCGCCTGTTGCATGGGCACGCTGCGCCAGGTCAGGAACGGCACGGTGAGCGAGCCGCCACCGATGCCGAAAATCGCCGAAGCCCAGCCAATCACGCTACCGGCCAGGGTCAGACCCACTTTGCCGGGAACCGTTCGGCTGGCCTTGGGCTTGAGTTCAAGGACCATCTGCAGGGCGATCACCAGGGCGAATACACCAATGATCTTTTGCAGGTGGGGACCGGAAATCGCCTCCGCCGTCAGCGCACCAAAGCCGGCGCCGATCAGAATCCCTACGGTCATCCAGACAAAGATCGGCCAGCGCACCGCGCCCCTGCGCTGATGCTCGCGAATCGCATTGACCGAAGTGAAGATGATGGTGGCCAGCGAGGTGCCCACCGCCAGGTGGGTCAACACCAGCGGGTCGAAGCCTTGCGCCTTGAAACTGAACACCAGCACCGGAACGATGATGATCCCGCCACCCACGCCAAACAGCCCGGCCAGCACGCCCGCACAGGCGCCCAACAGCAGATAGAGCAGAAATTCCATGGGTGCACCCCAAAATAAGACCGGCATGGTAACGGATGCACGGCCCTCGGCTCCACTGGATGGCGATGGATACCCGCTTCATCTGTGCGTAGAGTGGGCAAAAACACAAAAGGGATAAGCCCGATGTGCTTGATCGTTTTCGCTTGGCGGCCGGGCCACGCCCAGCCGCTGATCGTCGCGGCCAACCGCGACGAATTCTATGCCCGCCCCAGCCTGCCCCTCGCCCAGTGGCCTGAAACCCCGGAAATTCACGCCGGACGCGACCTGGAAGCCGGCGGCACCTGGCTGGGGGTCGGCGCCGATGGCCGCTTTGCCGCACTGACCAATATCCGCGACCCTCATCAACCGCCGGCGCGCCGTTCCCGGGGCGAACTGGTGGCACGCTTTCTCGCCGGAAAAATCCCGCTGGATGACTATTTGACCGACGTTGTCGGCCGATCGGTGGAATATGCCGGCTTTAACCTGCTGCTCGGCACCGCCGAAGCGCTGTGGCATTACAACGCCAATGACCTGCAACCCCAACGCCTGGGCAGCGGCGTGTATGGCTTGTCCAACGCCGGCCTGGATACGCCCTGGCCGAAACTGCTCAAGGCCCGTGCCGCCCTCGGTGAACTGCTGGACGATCCGCAGCCCCAGGCGCTGCTGGCCTTGCTCAGTGATCCGCAGACCGCGCCCTTTGCCGACTTGCCGGACACCGGCGTCGGCCTGGCCACCGAGAGTCTGCTGTCCAGCGTGTTTATCGCCAGCCCCAGCTACGGCACCCGCGCCAGCACCGCGCTGATCGTCCACGCCGATGGCACCCGGCACCTGGTGGAGCGCAGTTTCGGGCCCTATGGCGGGCATTTGGGAGAGGTCGAGCTGAAGGTTTAAAACGCCCAGGCCGGATGCTGCAGAGCAGGATCCGGCCGGGTGGTGAGTAGAACCGCGCGGTTTAAAGCGTCTTGGCCGAAGCCGGATTGATCATCCGCGCCAGGCCGAGCTTTTTCAGCGCCAGTTGCAGCGAGCTGTGGATAACTTGCGGGTTGTCGATGGTCATCAGCTCGGCCAGCAGTTCCTTGGCCTTGGTCAGGTTGATCTGACGCAGCATCCACTTCACTTTCGGCAGGTTGGTGGCGTTCATCGACAGGCTGTCGAACCCCATCGCCATCAGCAGCACCGCTGCCGCCGGATCACCGGCCATCTCACCACAAATGCTCACCGGCTTGCCTTCGGCATGGGCGTCGCGCACTACGTTTTGCAGGGCTTGCAGCACCGCCGGGTGCAAGTAGTCGTAGAGATCGGCAACCCGCGGGTTGTTGCGGTCCACGGCCAGCAGGTATTGGGTCAGGTCGTTGGAGCCGACCGACAGGAAGTCCACCTGGCGTGCCAGCTCCTTGGTCTGGTAGACCGCAGCCGGAATTTCGATCATGACCCCAATCGGCGGCATCGGCACATCAGTGCCTTCGTCACGCACTTCACCCCATGCACGGTGGATCAGGTGCAGGGCTTCTTCCAGTTCGTGGGTGCCGGAGATCATCGGCAGCAGAATGCGCAGGTTGTTCAGGCCTTCGCTGGCCTTGAGCATGGCCCGGGTCTGGACCAGGAAGATTTCCGGGTGGTCGAGGGTGACGCGAATGCCGCGCCAGCCGAGGAAGGGGTTGTCTTCCTTGATCGGGAAATAAGACAGTGACTTGTCGCCGCCGATGTCCAGGCTGCGCATCGTCACCGGCTGCGGATGGAAGGCCGCCAGTTGCTCGCGATAAATCGCCAGCTGCTCCTTTTCACTCGGGAAACGCTGATTGATCATGAACGGCACTTCGGTGCGGTACAGGCCCACACCTTCGGCGCCACGCTTCTGCGCCCGCGCCACATCGGCAAGCAGGCCGGTGTTGACCCACAGCGGCATGCGGTGGCCATCCAGGGTCACGCACGGCAGGTCGCGCAGCGCATCCAGGCCCTGGGCCAGTTGCCGCTCTTCCTCGACCACCTCGGCGAACTGCTTGCGCAGCACATCGCTGGGGTTGGTGTAGACCTCGCCGTGGTAGCCATCGACGATCATCTGGATGCCGTCGACCTTGGAGTAAGGCAGGTCGACCAGGCCCATCACCGTTGGAATCCCCATGGCTCGCGCCAGGATCGCAACGTGGGAGTTGCCCGAACCCAATACCGACACCAGGCCGACCAGCTTGCCTTCCGGCACCTCGCCGAGCATGGCCGGCGTCAGCTCTTCGCTGATCAGGATGGTGTTGTCGGGGTAGACCAGGGTTTGCTGGCGCTCTTCCTGCAGGTAGGCCAGCAGTCGGCGGCCCAGGTCCTTGACGTCGGACGCCCGCTCGCGCAGGTAGGCGTCGTCCATCAGCTCAAAGCGGTTGACGTGATCGGTGACCACCTGACGCAGTGCGCCCTGGGCCCACTGACCGGTCTTGATAATGGTGGTGACTTCACTGCCCAGCGAGGCATCGTCGAGCATCATCAGGTAGACGTCGAACAGGGCGCGCTCTTCCGGGCGCAGCTGGGTCGCGAGTTTTGCCGACAGTGCGCGCATATCGGCACGCACGCCTTCAATGGCGGTCTTGAACAGCCCGAGCTCGGCATCGATATCGCTGATGGTTTTATCCGGCACCACGTCCAGGTCGGCCGGCGGCAGCATGACCACCGCCGTACCCACTGCGGCACCCGGCGAACCCGGGACGCCGACGAACTTGGCTTCCTGAATCCCCTTGCCCTGGCGCCCCAGGCCGCGGATCGAGCCGGTGGCTTCGGCGTGGGCGATAACCCCCGCCAGCTGCGCGCTCATGGTCACCAGGAAGGCTTCTTCGCCCTCGTCGAACTGGCGACGCTCCTTTTGCTGGATGACCAGCACGCCCACGACCCGGCGGTGGTGGATGATCGGTGCGCCGAGGAAAGAGGCGTAACGCTCCTCGCCGGTTTCGGCGAAGTAGCGATAGCGCGGGTGATCGGCGGCATTTTCGAGGTTGAGCGGTTCTTCGCGCGTGCCGACCAGGCCGACCAGACCTTCATTGGGTGCCATGCTGACCTTGCCGATCGAGCGCTTGTTCAAGCCCTCGGTGGCCATCAGGACAAAACGGTTGGTCTCAGGGTCCAGCAGATAGACCGAGCAGACCTGACTGCCCATGGCCTCTTTGACGCGCAATACAATAATCCCTAACGCCGCCTTGAGATCCTTGGCGGAGTTAACTTCCTGGACGATCTTGCGCAGCGTATTGAGCATGGCTCGGGGTCGAACTCCGTCGTCAGTCGCGCGCTAATAGGCGCGGGGCAAGCTCTTTGAGAGCGCGGCGATAAACCTCGCGCTTGAATGTCACCACCTGGCCCAACGGATACCAATAACTGACCCAGCGCCAGCCATCGAATTCCGGTTTACCGGTCAAATCCATCCGCACCCGCTGCTCGTTGGAGATCAGGCGCAGGAGAAACCATTTCTGTTTCTGGCCTATGCACAGCGGTTGGCTGTGTGTCCTGACCAGACGTTGCGGCAAACGATAGCGCAACCAGCCCCGGGTGCAGGCGAGAATTTGCACATCTTCGCGCTCCAGGCCCACTTCTTCGTTCAACTCGCGGTACAAGGCGTCTTCCGGAGTCTCCTCGGGGTTGATCCCCCCTTGAGGAAACTGCCAGGCATCTTGATTGATACGGCGAGCCCATAGCACCTGGCCGGCATCATTCGTCAGAATAATCCCGACATTGGGGCGGAAACCATCGGGGTCGATCACGGCAACAACCTCGCAAACGCATGTCGCCGCATTGTTCCACAAAGGTTGTTAAAGCAGCAACGAGGCGGCTTACCTTATGTGCACTCTTGTGAAAAGACCGTATTCTGGACGCCTTTTTCAGCCTTCTGTGAGCGAGTAACTGCAATGCGCCTGGCTTTATTCGACTTGGACAACACGCTTCTGGGCGGTGACAGCGATCACGCCTGGGGCGATTACCTGTGCGAAAGAGGCTTCCTCGACGCCGTCACCTACAAGGCCCGCAACGACGAGTTCTACCAGGATTACCTGGCGGGCAAGCTCGATAACGCCGCCTACCTGAACTTCTGCCTGGAAATTCTCGGCCGCACCGAGATGAGCGTGCTCGATCAATGGCACCGCGACTATATGCGCGACTGCATCGAGCCGATCCTGTTGCCCAAGGCCCTGGCGCTGCTGGCCAAGCACCGCGAGGCCGGCGACAAGCTGGTGATCATCACCGCCACCAACCGCTTCGTCACCGCGCCGATCGCCGAGCGCCTGGGCGTGGAACACCTGATCGCCACCGAATGCGAGATGGTCGACGGCCGCTACAGCGGGCGCAGCACCGATGTACCCTGCTTCCGTGAAGGCAAAGTGACACGCCTGAACCGCTGGCTGGAAGAAACCGGCCACACCCTGGACGACAGCTACTTCTACAGCGACTCGATGAACGACCTGCCGCTGCTGGAGCAGGTGGCGAACCCGGTGGCGGTCGACCCCGACCCGAACCTGCTGGCCGAAGCCCAGAAACGTGGCTGGCCCGTGCTCAGCCTGCGAGGCTGATGCCGCTGCCCGGTCCGCGTGGGCAAGCGGGCCGGGGCCCAGGCCATGCCAGCCATTACGCCGGCTTGGCCACCATCAAATAGAAAATCGCCATGAACGCCAGGAACGCCGGCCAGCCCAGGGCAAACCACCAGCGCATGTAGGTGGCGGCCTTGAGCGGCATCGGCGTGCCGTCGCGCAACGCCTGCTCGGCCATGCGGTGGACCCGGATCTGCAACCAGACCACCGGCAACCAGCAAATACCCGCCAGCACATACAAACCCAGGCTCCACATCAGCCAGCTCTGCCCGATCGACCAACCCGCCAGGTGAATCAGCCCCAGGCCACTCAGCGGCTGGAACACCGCCGTGGTCGCGGTAAACGCCCAGTCGGCGAACACCAGGTGCTTGAAGGTCACAGCGATCACTTCGACCTTGCCGCTGCGCCAGGCACGCAGGGCGTAATAGGCCGAGCCGGCGCCCAGCCCGAACAGAATGGTCGAAGACAGGATGTGCAGGGTTTTAAGCAGCAGGTAAACACTCATCGACGCGGTTCGGTCCAGAGAAGCCAAAGGGTCGCCACCATCAGCACCAGGTTCTTGGCAACGGCGGCATAAGGGTCAAACCAGTAGTGCGGCAGCACCAGGCTGATAAACAGGGTGTAACCCAGCATCAACAGCAGCTGCACCTGCAGGGTTCGTCGCTGCCAGCGCTTGAGCAGCAGCCCGACGCCCAACAGCGCATCGCACAGCGAGCCGCCGACCACCGCCAGCATGGCCATGACGCCGTGGACCCCGGCCTCGCCCATGATCCGCAGCCCCCAGTCGTAACCGGGGCCGATGCACACGGCTGCCGTGCCCAGCCAAATCAACACCATCACTGCCAGCATCAGCGGGCGCAGCGCCAGCTGGCTGCTCTGGCTCGCCGTCGGCCAGTCGTGCAAACGCGTCGGCAACGGCGCCGCACGGTAGCCGCAGACCGACTCCAGCACCTGCGGATCGGCCAGGTTGTCGCGCTGCGCCATGCGCAGGCTTTGTCGATTCAGGGCACGCCAGCCCAGGCGCTCCCCCAGCCAGGCGCCAACCGCCAGCAGCCCGGACGGCACTTTGATGTAGCGCCCCGGCGCCCAACCCTGGGCCACGCGCAACTGGTCCAGGACCTGGGCCAAAGTCAGGCACTGCGGGCCCACCAGCGGCAAGACCATGGCCTGCGCCGGCCATTGGCGCAGCAATGCCAGGACCGCGCCACTCAGGTCGTCCACATGCAATGGCTGCGACTGCGCCTTCAGGTCGAGCAGGGCAATCAGCGGCCAAGGCGAGAGCCGGGCCAGCCAGCCACTGCTGGCGCCGCCCTGCCCCAGCACCAGCGAAGGGCGCAGCACCACCGCGTCGATACCCAGTTGCAGCAGATAGTCATCCGCCGCGCCCTTGCTGGCGAGAAAGGCCACGTCCGATTGCGCCGCCGCGCCGAGGGCCGAGATCTGCAATACCCGCATGCCTCGCTGGGCCGCCAGATCAAACAGCGCGCGGGCGCCCCAATCCTGGGTCAGCGCCAGCGCCGTGGTGTCGGTAGTCAGCAGCCCGGCTGCGTTGATCAGCAGGTCGACCTGCTCGGGAAAAGCAAAATAAGTCGGGTCCCGGGCCAGCAGGTCGAGGTCCAGGCAGCGCCACTCAACCCCGGGCAGCCCAGGCGCCTGGGGCTGGCGACTGGTGGCGATCAATTGATGGCCAGCGGCGTGCAGCGCCGTCAGCAGATGGCGACCGATAAACCCCGTGGCCCCCACCAGAAGGATTTTCATCAGATTCCCCAGTGCGGCTCAGACCGGCTTGGCGCCCATCAACCCGGCGATGGCGAAAAAACACACAAAGCTGAATATCGCCAACGCCAGGGTGAATTTCAGGCCGCTGGCCGCCTTGGCCAGCCGCAGGCGGTTGAGCCGCACCAGCAACCACAACCAGGCCAGCGCGCCCAGGGTGTAGAGCACGCTGGAGGCGAGGATCCAGGTCTGGCCCAGCGGCCAGCCCACCAGGTGCACCATCCACCAGCCGCTGAAGGGCAGGCTCAGGACGCCCAGCGCCATCAGCAACCAGCCGAACAGCCCCGGCCGACGCAGCACCCGGCTGTAAAAGGTGGCGTCACCCCGGTTGCGCCAGACCCAGACCGCCAGGCCCAGGGCGCTGCCCAACAGCAGCACCGTGGCCAGCACATGCAGCAACTTCAGCGTGGTCAATATTTCCATGTCATCTATTCCTTAGGCCGTGCCCATCAGCGTAGCCGTTCAGCCCAGGAACAGCTGATACGCCGGGTTGTCGCTTTCATCCCAGTACGGGTAGCCGATTTGCGCCAGTGCCGCCGGCACCAGATGACGCTCGGCAGCCGGGACTTGCAGGCCGGCAACCACCCGGCCATCGGCTGCGCCGTGGTTGCGGTAGTGGAACATCGAGATATTCCAGCGCCCGCCCAGCTTGTGCAGGAAGTTGAACAAGGCGCCCGGGCGCTCCGGAAACTCGAAGCGAAACACCACTTCGTCACTGACCTTTTCCGCATGGCCACCGACCATGTAGCGGATATGCAGCTTGGCCAGCTCGTTGTCGGTCAGGTCGATGACCGGGAAGCCCTGCTCGGTCAGGCTGGCGATCAAGGCGCTGCGCGGGTCGTTTTCCGGGTGAGTCTGCACCCCGACGAAAATGTGCGCTTCGCTGCCGGTGTTGTAGCGGTAGTTGAATTCGGTGATCTGGCGCTTGCCGATGGCTTCGCAGAACGCCTTGAAGCTGCCCGGCTTCTCGGGAATGGTCACGGCGATGATGGCTTCACGGCCCTCGCCCAGCTCGGCGCGCTCGGCGACGTGGCGCAGGCGGTCGAAGTTGACGTTGGCGCCGGAATCGATGGCCACCAGGGTCTGGCCGGTGATGCCGCGCTGCTCGACGTACTTCTTGATCCCGGCCACGCCCAGGGCGCCGGCAGGTTCGGTGATCGAGCGGGTATCGTCGTAGATATCCTTGATTGCCGCACAGATCTCATCGGTGCTGACGGTGATGACTTCGTCGACGTAGTCTTTGCAGATATCGAAGGTGTGCTGGCCGATCTGCGCCACCGCCACGCCATCGGCAAAGATGCCCACGGTCGGCAGCACCACTCGCTCACCGGCGGCCATGGCCGCTTGCAGGCAGTTGGAGTCGTCCGGCTCGACGCCGATGATCTTGATTTCCGGGCGCAGGTACTTCACGTACGCCGCGATGCCGGCGATCAGGCCGCCGCCGCCCACCGGAACAAAGATCGCATCCAGGCGCCCGGGGTGCTGGCGCAGGATTTCCATCGCCACCGTGCCCTGCCCGGCAATGGTGTGCGGATCATCGTAGGGGTGGATGTAGACGTAGCCTTTTTCGTCGACCAGCTTCAGCGAGTAGGCCAGGGCTTCCGGGAAGGAGTCACCGTGCAGCACCACCTTGCCACCGCGCGAACGCACACCTTCGACCTTGATCTCCGGGGTGGTCTTGGGCATCACGATGGTCGCCTTGACCCCCAGAACCTTGGCCGCCAGGGCCAGGCCCTGGGCGTGGTTACCCGCAGAAGCCGTGACCACGCCCCGCGCGCGCTCTGCCTCGCTGAGCTGGGTGAGCTTGTTGTAGGCGCCGCGAATCTTGAACGAGAACACCGGCTGCAAGTCTTCACGCTTGAGCCAGACCTGGTTGCCCAGCCGCTCGGAAAGCTGGCGGGCGGTCTGAAGGGGGGTTTCTACGGCAACGTCGTAAACGCGCGAGGTGAGGATCTTTTTGACGTACTGTTCAAGCATCGGAAAGCATCACTGAGCGGGTTGGGCAGGGCCAGGGAGTCTAACCCAGCGTTTGGGCGGGCGACCACACGAAAACAGAGGTTTTGTTGGGTTATACTCGCGCCCCTCTTTACTCCCCGCCCGCTCCGGAGCCCGCATGACCCAGGATCAACTCAAACAGGCAGTGGCCCAGGCCGCCGTCGATTTAATCCTTCCGAAACTCGATGACAAAAGCATCGTCGGGGTCGGCACCGGCTCCACCGCCAACTGCTTTATCGATGCCCTGGCCCAGCACAAAGGCGCCTTCGACGGCGCGGTCGCCAGCTCCGAAGCCACCGCCGTGCGCCTCAAGGGCCACGGGATTCCGGTGTATGAGCTCAACACCGTCAGCGACCTGGAGTTCTACGTCGACGGCGCCGACGAAAGCGACGCGCACCTGAACCTGATCAAGGGCGGTGGCGCGGCCCTGACGCGCGAGAAGATCGTGGCCGCCGTGGCCAAGACTTTCATCTGCATCGCCGACGCCAGCAAGCTGGTCTCGGTGCTGGGCGCCTTCCCGCTGCCGGTGGAAGTGATCCCCATGGCCCGCAGCCACGTGGCCCGCGAGCTGGTCAAGCTCGGCGGCGACCCGGTGTACCGCGAGGGTGTGCTGACCGATAACGGCAACATCATCCTCGACGTGTTCAACATGCAGATCACCAACCCGGTGGAGCTGGAGCGCCAGATCAACGCCATCGTCGGCGTGGTCACCAACGGTCTGTTCGCCGCGCGCCCGGCCGACGTACTGCTGCTGGGCACCAGCGAAGGCGTGAAAACCCTCAAGGCCTGATCCCGCAGTCGCCTGCCGGCGCTGATCCTTGAATGGGACCCGCGTCGGCAGGCTCGCCTTACAATGCGGGTTTCTTGAACACGTAGAACAGGTTCGGCTCGCTCACCAGGTACAGGCTGCCATCGTCATCCATGGCGATCCCTTCCGCCTGCGGCACTGTCGCCCGCAACCCCTGCTGGCCCTTGGTCAGGGACAGGGTGCTCAGCGGTCGCCCGTCGACATCCAGCTCCAGCACCAACCGCGACTCATCCGACAGCGCCAGCAAATGCCCGGTGCGTTCGTCGTACTGCAGGCTGGACAGGTCACGGACAAACATCCCGGCATCGCGCTTGGGGTTGTTGACCACGTGCACCGCGTAGGACTTTTCCGGGTTGTAGTGAGGAAAGCCCTGCACCTCATAGATCAACATCGGATCACGTTCCTTGGCGACGAACAGGCGCTTGCCCACCGAGTCGTACGCCAACCCTTCAAACCCCTTGTTGCTGCTCATGTGCACACCCAGGGTCATTTGCTCGGCATCGGCCGCATCGAGAAACTGCGTATCGTCCTCAAGGTGGATCTTGATCAGGCGCTGCCGGCGCTCGTCCGTCAGCACGTAAGTGTCGGCGCTGATGAACTCCACCGCCTCCGGATCGCCAAAGCCGACCAGGGCCACCCGGCGCAGGATCTGCCCCTCGAGCGACAGCTCGATCAGTTCGGCATTCTTGTTGGTGACGGTAAACAGGCTCTTGCGCACCGGGTCGTAGGTCAGTGCCGACACGTCGTCGTCCAGGCCCGGAATCTGTTGCGCCTCGATCTCCACCCGGTAATCGCCCAGGCCGATGGAACGGGCATCGGCCGGTTGCCACAGGCCTTGCACATTGAACCAGGCGCGCTCGAACAATCGGTACTGCTGGGCGGCGACACCGACCAGCAACAGAGCGACCAGGCACAGCATCAGGGAAAGGGCTTTGGGGCGGGCAAGTCGGCGCATTCAGGCAAGCTCGGGATCAGGACGGACGGATGAAATATCACGCCTGACTGAATTTAAACTTAATTGCCCGGGGTGTCTGGCCCGCCTTGCCATCACCGCAGGGCGCAGCCGTGTGACTCAGCGCTTCTCGAAGCGGTAAAAAAGGTCGGGCTCGCTGACCATGTACAACACACCGGCGTCGTCCATGGCCACGCCCTCGGCGCGGGGAATGGTGCTCTTCAAACCGTTGAAACCGCCCAGCAGGGTCATGAAGCTGACCTGCTCACCGGCTTCGTCCAGCTCCAGCAACAGATGGGAATCGGCGGACAGGACCAGGGTGTGACCGGTGCGCGGATCGATGCCCAGGGCCGACAGGTTGCGCAGGTCCAGCTCATCACTGGCCAGCTTCTGCTTGTCCCCCTTGAGCACCTGGCTGCCGTCGCTGCTCCAGGTGAACAGCGCCGGCGGCCGCTCCTCGCCCAGCAGCAGCTGCTGCTTGCGCGGGTTCCAGGCGATGGCTTCAAAGGCTTTGTTCTGGTCTTTCGAAGGGCCCAGGTCGTATTTGGGGAAGTCAGCGATGTTCAGTTCGCGGGTGCTGGCGTCGACCTTGACGATGGTCAGCAGGTGCTGGCGTTCGTCGACGATGGCCAACAGCCCG
Organism: Pseudomonas sp. QD4; assembly: GCF_049199125.1. NCBI lineage: Bacteria > Pseudomonadati > Pseudomonadota > Gammaproteobacteria > Pseudomonadales > Pseudomonadaceae > Pseudomonas > Pseudomonas sp. QD4. Next base: position 1,854,356 of record NZ_JBLZOM010000002.1, on the reverse strand, counting down.
TTTTCCAACGCCGCCACGCCTTCCGGATTGCCCCAGCCCACCAGCGGCATCTTGCGCAGCACATCGCCCTGCAGGCTCAACTCCACCAGGAACGGGTTCTTGCCCATCACCGAAAACAGGGTCTTGGTCTGCGGGTTATAGGTCAGGTCGGAGGCCTCGTCCTTCTCCATACCCGGCAGCACCTTGGCATCGATCACCGCACGGTAGTCGGGCAGCCACACGCTTTCCTGGCGCTCCACCGGCGTTTCAAACCCCTCCTGGACCCACAACCAGCCGCGATCATCCCAATGCATGGCGTACGCCAGGCCGTAGACGATCACGCCTACCAGCAGCAACCAGGAATACCAGCGCATGACGAAGCGCGAGCGGTGAGCGGTTTTGAGTTTGGGAAGGGGATGCACGGCCATCAATGACATTCCAGAAAATCAGCCATTTGTAATAGCACACGCAATAACGATTCGCGCACTTTGAGCCGGCATTTATCCAGACAAGATGTGAAAAAAATGCCAAACACCCAGGGCGAGTGCTTGCAGGCTGGCGCGACCCGATCAGGATCGGCCAGCCCGGACGATTGGCAGCGAAGGCTCAGCGAACGCTGCTGCTGAAGGAGCTGGCACCCGGAAGCTCCAGGACCAACTCGTCACCGACATTCAGCGGACCGACGCCCACCGGCGTGCCGGTCAGGATCACATCGCCGGCCTGCAGCGAGAAGCAACCGGCCATGTGCTGGATCATCGGCACGATGGGGTTGAGCATCGCGCTGCTGTTACCGTCCTGGCGAACTTCACCGTTGATGGTCAGGCGGATGCCGATGTCGGTCAGGTCGGCGAAGGTGCTGCTGACCACGAACGGTGCCAGGACCGCCGCGCCGTCGAACGACTTGGCGATTTCCCAGGGCAGGCCCTTGGCCTTGAGCTCGGACTGCTTGTCACGCAGGGTCAGGTCCAGGGCCGGGGCGAAACCGGAAATCGCATCCAGCACCTCTTCGCGGCTGGGCTTGGTCGACAGCGGCTTGCCGATCAACACGGCGATTTCCGCCTCGTAGTGCACCGAGCCACGCTCGGTCGGAATGCTGAACCCGCCTTCCAGCGCCACTACACAACTGCCCGGCTTGATAAACAGCAGCGGTTCGGTGGGCACCGGGTTGTCCAGTTCCTTGGCGTGCTCGGCGTAGTTGCGGCCGATACATACCACCTTGCCTACCGGGAAGTGGATTTTTGTACCGTCGACATATTGGTGCTGATAGCTCATTACCGACTCCTGCTCGTTGGATTCTTCAGGGACTGCGGCTTCAAACGGCAAAAATCTTGCCCGGGTTCATGATCCCGTTCGGATCGAACACGGCCTTGACTGCCTTCATGTACTCGATCTCGACCGCAGAGCGGCTGTAGGTCAGGTAATCGCGCTTGGTCATGCCCACGCCGTGTTCGGCGGAAATCGAACCGTTGTACTTCTCGACGGTTTCGAACACCCACTTGTTGACCGTGGCGCACTTGGCGAAAAACTCGTCCTTGCTCAAGTTGTCCGGCTTGAGGATGTTCAAGTGCAGGTTGCCGTCGCCGATATGGCCAAACCAGACGATTTCGAAGTCCGGGTAGTGTTCGCCGACGATCGCGTCGATTTCCTTCAGGAAAGCCGGCACTTTCGACACAGTGACCGATATGTCGTTTTTGTACGGGGTCCAGTGGGAAATGGTCTCGGAGATGTACTCACGCAGCTTCCACAGGTTGTGCAGCTGGGTTTCGCTCTGGCTCATCACGCCATCCAGCACCCAGCCCTGCTCAACGCAGTGCTCGAAGGTTTCCAGGGCGTGGTTGGCCACTTCTTCAGTGGTCGCTTCGAATTCCAGCAGGGCGTAGAAGGGGCAGTCGGATTCGAACGGCGCCGGTACATCACCCCGGGCCATGACCTTGGCCAGGGCCTTGTCGGAGAAGAACTCGAACGCGGTCAGATCGAGCTTGCTCTGGAAGGCGTGCAGCACCGGCATGATCGAGTCGAAATCGGCGGTGCCCAGCACCATCGCGGTGAGGTTCTTCGGCGCACGATCCAGGCGCATGGTGGCCTCGACCACAAAACCCAGGGTGCCTTCAGCGCCGATGAACAGCTGACGCAGGTCGTAGCCCGTGGCGTTCTTGATCAGGTCCTTGTTCAGCTCCAGCAGGTCGCCCTTGCCGGTGACGACTTTCATGCCGGCAACCCAGTTACGGGTCATGCCGTAGCGAATAACCTTGATCCCGCCGGCATTGGTGCCGATATTGCCGCCAATCTGGCTGGAACCGGCAGAAGCGAAGTCCACGGGGTAGTACAGGCCCTTGTCGCTGGCCAGGTTCTGCAACTGTTCGGTGACCACGCCGGGCTGGCAGACTGCCGTACGGTCGGTGAGGTTCACGTCGAGGATCTGGTTCATGTAGTCGAAGGACACCACCACTTCACCATTTGCCGCCACCGCAGCGGCGGAAAGCCCGGTGCGTCCGCCCGACGGCACCAGCGCGATCTTGTGCTGATTGGCCCAGCGCACGATGGCCTGGACCTGCTCGGTGGTCTTGGGAAACACAATGGCCGTGGGGGCCGGAGCGAAATGCTTGGTCCAATCCTTGCCATAAGCATTCAGGGAGTCGGCATCGGTCAGCACCTTGCCAGGCTCAACCAGGGTCTTCAGCTCATCAATCAGGGCAGGATTGGTCATCGACAGAACTCTCGAACAATTCATGGTCATCCTGAGAACGCTTCACGTCGCAGGAATGAGTGTTTAGCGGGGTGCGTATGCTAGCATACCGCCCCCGCAGGGTAGTGCCCAAAGGCGCTCTGCGGTGACGGCTTTCCTGCCGTCCGGGTCAGCTATCGCTGTCCGATTCCCTGCCATTTTTCTCCGGGACACAGGTTTACGCAGATGAGCAAGACTTCTCTCGATAAGAGCAAGATCAAGTTCCTTCTTCTCGAAGGCGTCCACCAATCCGCTGTCGACGTCCTCAAGGCCGCCGGCTACACCAGCATCGAGTACCTCACGGGCTCCTTGCCGGAAGCCCAGCTCAAGGAAAAGATCGCTGACGCTCACTTCATCGGCATCCGTTCCCGCACGCAACTGACTGAAGAGATCTTCGACCACGCGAAGAAACTGGTCGCGGTCGGCTGTTTCTGCATCGGCACCAACCAGGTTGACCTCAACGCCGCTCGCGAGCGCGGGATTGCGGTGTTCAACGCGCCGTACTCCAACACCCGTTCGGTTGCCGAGCTGGTATTGGCCGAGGCGATCCTGCTGCTGCGCGGCATCCCGGAGAAGAACGCTTCCTGCCACCGTGGTGGCTGGATCAAAAGCGCTGCCAACTCGTTCGAGATCCGCGGCAAGAAGCTGGGCATCGTCGGCTACGGTTCGATCGGTACGCAGTTGTCGGTCCTGGCCGAAGGCCTGGGCATGCAGGTGTTCTTCTACGACACCGTGACCAAGCTGCCGCTGGGTAACGCGACCCAGGTTGGCAAGCTGCACGACCTGCTGGCCATGTCCGACATCGTGACCCTGCACGTTCCGGAAACCGCTGCGACCCAGTGGATGATCGGCGAGAAGGAAATCCGCGCCATCAAGAAGGGCGGGATCCTGATCAACGCAGCACGCGGCACCGTGGTCGAACTGGACCACCTGGCCGCCGCGATCAAGGACAAGCACCTGATCGGCGCCGCCATCGACGTATTCCCGGTGGAGCCGCGCTCCAACGATGAAGAGTTCGAAAGCCCGCTGCGTGGCCTGGACAACGTGATCCTGACCCCGCACATCGGTGGTTCCACTGCTGAAGCCCAGGCCAACATTGGCCTGGAAGTGGCAGAGAAACTGGTCAAGTACAGCGACAACGGTACGTCGGTGTCCTCGGTCAACTTCCCGGAAGTGGCCCTGCCGGCTCACCCGGGCAAGCACCGCCTGCTGCACATCCACGAGAACATCCCGGGTGTGATGAGCGAGATCAACAAGGTCTTCGCCGAAAACGGCATCAACATCTCCGGTCAGTTCCTGCAGACCAACGAGAAAGTCGGTTACGTGGTAATCGACGTCGACGCCGAGTACTCGGACCTGGCGCAAGAGAAGCTGCAACACATCAACGGCACCATCCGTTGCCGCGTGTTGTTCTAAGCGTTCAGCGCCGGACTAAAAAGGAGCCCTTCGGGGCTCCTTTTTTATGGGGCCTGTTTCGGGGACTTTTCCCTGGGCCAGAACACCACGGCCAGGTTGGCGAACAGGCTCAGGAAGAACAGCGGCCTGACCAGATACATGGGCGCCGAAAACACCTCGGGTGCCGTGCCGAACATAATTGCGCCGACGATGATCGATACGAGCGACAGGACCGTACACAGCGCACACCACCAGAACAGCCTGGAGCCGATCCTTGCAAGCTTTCTACGCATCCCTGCCCTCTTCAACCGGTCCACAAAAAAAGGAAGGCACATTGGCCTCCCCCGTTTCAATTGTCATTACCCAAAGCTGGGAATAACGATTATTTCACCGTCACTGTGATCTTCTTCGACACAATCACTGGCTTGAACGGCACGTGGTTCTTGTCCGCAAGCTCCAGTTGCAAGGTGTGCTTGCCCGGCGCCAGGGTGACTTCGGTTTCAGTCTGGGCCTTGCCGAAATGCAGGTGGTTGGCGTCCATCGGAATCGGCAGGTTTTCCGCCGGCAGTTGGTCGACATCGATCAACAGGTGATGGTGGCCGGTGTTCGGGGTCTGATCGCCGGCAGGTGCCAGGGCCATGCCTTCGACACCGAATTTGACCTTGAAGGTCTTGTCCACGGTTGCCCCGTCTTCAGGGGATACGATGCTCACCTGGGCACCGGCAGGCGCTGGCGTACGAGGAATTTCCGCGGCACCGGCGAACATCGAAGCACCCAGCAACAGGCTGGCCAGTGCAGTACGAGAGATGAAGCTTTTCATTATTTTCTCCAGTTTTTCGGCAAAATCTTTACGTTTGTGACAACTTCGGAGCGATTCGTTGTCGAAGGCACTCAACACCATAGCAAAGCGAGCCTGAACGGCGAACCGCACCTATAAATTCAAGGAGTGACCATGCGCTTTCTGCCTGGCCTGATACTTTTGCTACCCCTTGTGAGCACTTACGCTCAAGCCGAACTGATTGATGACATCAATGATCGTGGGGAGCTGCGCATTGCCCTCGAGGCCAACAGCCCGCCCTTCAACTTCAAGGACGACGGCAAACTCAGCGGGTTCGAGGTTGAACTGGGCCAACTGCTGGCCGGCGAGCTTGATGTGCGCGCCGACTTCGTGGTCACCGATGCCGCCGACTTGCTGCCAGGCGTCGAAAGCGGCAAATACGATGTGGCCATCAACCACATAGCAGTGACCCCGGAACTCAAGGATCGTTTCGATTTCAGCGAGCCCTACAGCTACTCCAGCGCACAATTGATCGTGCGCCAGGAAGAACAGCGCCCGCTGGGTACGCTGCAGGCCCTGCAAGGCCAGGCTTTGGGCGTGGCCCAGGGCAGCCAGTTCGTGGACCAGGCGCGGACCGTCGAAGGCATCAACCTGCGCAGCTACCCGGACGCGCAACAGCCCCTCAAGGACGTGGCGGACAAGCAGATCGACGCCGCCATCAGCGACCGCCTGCTGATTCCCTATGCCATTCGCGACAGCCGCCTGCCGGTCAAGGAAGGCGCCAAGGTCGGCCCCACGCTGAGCCTGGCGATTCCGTTTCAGAAAGGTAACCCGGCCTTTCAGGCCAGCCTGGATGGCGCCCTGCAGCGCATCAAGAGTGACGGGCGCCTGATGGCGCTGTCGGAGAAATGGTTCGGCATGGATGCGAGCAAGCCGCCAAAGCCTTGAGCCTGTAGCGGCTGGGCTGCGTTCTAGCCGAAGCGGTGGCTGTCTGGTGTCTTTGCAGTGTTGCAGAGGGCCAGCGCAGCCTCGCCCGCTCGGCAGCGGCTACGGCTTACGGGTGTGCTGTCTTATTCTGCGAGGCTGGCCAGGGCGGCGGCCGCTTCGGGCAACTGCAACTCGCTGAACACCTGCACCCCGTGGCGCGTCAACAGCGCGGCGGTGACGCCCGCGCCCTGGACCTTGACCCCGCTGAACGAGCCATCGTACGTCAGCACATTGCCGCAGGACGGGCTGTGGGCCTTGAGCACCGCGATGCGAATGCCATGGCGCTGCACCAGCGCCAGGGCCTGCCGGGCGCCGTCCAGAAACTCGCCACTGACGTCTTCACCGTCGCTGGTCAGTACCTGCGCACGACCATCGAGCACCTCGCTCCCCTGCCCGCCAGGAATCTCGGCCGCCGCTCGCGGTGTCGGCAAGCCGCCGGCCACTTCCGGGCACAAGGCAACCACCCGCCCCTCGGCCTGCCAATGGGCCAATTGATCGAATGGCCCGCTGGCTCCCCCGTCATAACGTACGCGGTGGCCCAACAGGCAGCGGCTTACCAGAATCTTGTGCATGATCAGAACGGCTCGTTACCGCGCCGCCGGAACCAGCCGGTCAACGACAGGCGATCGCGGGTTGCGGGCATGACTTCATGAGGCACCTCGCCGGATAGAAACACCACCAGCCGGCCTCCCGTGGGGACCACATCGTATTCGACGTCGCCCTTCAGATACATCCGCAGCTGACCACCGTATTCAGGCAGCCACCCCGGGTTGAGGTAGATCACCGCCGACACCATGCGCCGATCATCGTCGCGAAAACGGTCGAGGTGCTTCAGGTAGAACGCTCCCGGCGGGTACAGGGCGAAATGGCTTTCGAAATCCTCCAGCCCCAGGTACAGGCCGCGATTGAGCGCCACGCGCAGGCTGTCCATCAGCCCCAGATAAGTGTCGCAAGGCTCGGCCTGGCCGGGTTCGAGCCACTGGATATGATCCCCCCGGATCCCCTCGCGGATCTCCTGGAATGGCCCGCGCCCTACTGCCGCCGGAGCCAGTTCACCTTCGGCTGCACGTTTACGGCACTCAGCCGCCAACTCCAGGGTCAGAGCCTCTGGCAGAAAGATATTCTGCTGCGACCAGCCACAGGCGGCCAAGTCGTCGACGATACGTAACAACAATGGGTGATCAGAGGGTATTTGCATGGCGCGCATAGTATCCAGCCTCAGATGAATCTGACAGAGCCGTGTAGCGGAGGACCGCGCAAAAATTCAACGCACCGGTATCGGACACTTTGCACCCTGATCCTGATACGAATTCTCGACAACCATCGCCTCGCCCCGGAGAATAGTGGGCTGCTGACAGGAGTCCTTATGCGCCGTTTGCTTTTTTCACTGTTGATGTTCTGCGTTTTGCCCGCGTGGGCAGACAGCCTCGACCAGCTGTACAAGGTCGCCGGCTGGCCAGAACAACGCGCGCATTTCAACGATGCCCTCACCGCGGCTCAGCAACGCTACCAGAACAGCCTGCCACCGGCGGTCTACCAGGCGTTGGTGAACAACAGCAACCAACGCTTCGCCCCCCAGGCGATGGATCGGCGCGCCCAGGCGCAGCTGAGGCAGAACCTCGCCGACCCGCAGCCGGCGCTGGCGTTTTTCCAGTCGCCCCTGGGACGCAAGATCACCGCCGCCGAACTGCTGGCGACGCGTCGCGACCAATTGGCCAAGAACGCTCAGGGTCTGCCGAAGATGCAGGCCAGTGACAATCGTCAATTGATCATCGGCCACCTGGCCCAGGCCCTGCCCGCCCGCGAGGCCGGTGCCGAAGTCAGCCTGGCGATTGCCGGGGTGGCCGCCGACAGCCTGAGCCAGATGATTCCCGGGCTGTTGGGCGGTGGCCAGGCCCAGGGCATGCTCAACGGCCAGCGCCAGCGGCTGATGGAGCAGATCGGCGCCGATTTGAACAACACCTTGCTGTACGTCTATCGCGACCTGTCGGATACCGAACTGGAAGAGTTCGCGACCTTCGCCGAATCCACCGAAGGCAAGGCCTACTACCAGGCCGCCCTCGCCGCCATCCGCGCCGGTCTGGCCGTCGGCCAAAGCAGCTCCAGCCTCGCCCCATAGCCCTGTCGCCGCCCTGCCGAAATACATCCGTTACAGGTGCATCGCTTCACAGGGCCTGCGGCAGCGGCTACAGCGCGGATGTGTAGCCGCTGCCGACAGGCTACGTTGTCCCGCACAGACGCCGCAAATTTCCCCCACTGAAACTGCCTCGCCCCAAAGGACCTGCCGCAGCGCTTACAGGTGCTGGTCGAGGAAGGCGAAATACTGCTCGCGAAATTCAGGGGTTTCATTGGCCAGGTGATGTCGCGCACGCGGCAGCATCAGTACCTGGGGCTGATCGAATTTGCCGCAGATCACCTGCAGGTTGTGTCGCCAATCCACCGTCATGTCCTGTTCGCCCTGCACGATCAACGGGCGCCGGGGGCTGCGGGGCGCGGCTTCGAGGCGTTTGATCCAGCGCGACAAGGCGCCGACCCAGGCCGTTGGCAGGCGCTGCGGCTGCAAGGGGTCGGCCTGCAGGAACGGCATGAAATCGGGATCGTTGGTGTTCTCGCTGAAGCGCCGGGCAATCCCGCTGACGAAGGGTTTGAGCAGGTAATAGCTGAGCATCGACCAACCCCAGGAGCGCGGCCGCACCAAGGGTGACAGTAGGATCACCCGGCCCTGGGCAGGACTCTGCTCGCCCTGATGGAGCAAATGATCAACCACGATTGCGCCACCGGTACTCTGCCCGAACAGATGCCAGGGTTGGGGCAAATCCAGGGACCGCGCCTCGGCAAACAAGCCCTGCACCACCGCCTGGTACACCGCGAAATCATCGATGCTGGCGCGCTCGCCGCTGGACAGCCCGTGCCCCGGCAAATCGCAGGCAATCACCACGAACTGATGCTCCAGGGCCCACTCGATCACGTGCCGGTAAAGGCCCATGTGGTCGTAATAGCCGTGGTACAGAAATAGGGTCGCCACCGGATTTTCCGGCCACCAGACCTGGCTGACCACTTCAAACCCCGGCACTTCAAACCGTCCCAAGCGGCAACGGAACGGCGTCGCACGCTGGGCAAAATCCAGCCCGTAGAAGCGCTGATAGGCCCGCGCCTGCGCCGACAGTGGCTGCGCGGCAGCCAACGGTTGCAGGCTGGCACGCAATTGATCGGGGTCGAACGTCGCAGGCATAGGGCTTTCCAAAGGTGGCGCGAAGCGCAAAACAGGCTTTATGGGCCTGCGATATTCATCTGTCGCGGCAAGCATGGCAAGCTACGCGACCTCGAGGACCGATCCGCATGCCCAAGCCTTACCGCACGACACTCCTTGCCAGCCTGCTTGCACTCATCTGCGCCGGGGTGCTGTGGGCAGCCTACGACTGGTTCCAGGGCCGCTACCTGCGCGCCTTCAGCGAACACACCGCAGTGTTTTCCGGCGACCCGCTGCAACTGCCCGCCGAACTGGCCGGCCCCGGCGCGATCCGCCTGGTGCACTTCTGGGACCCGGCCTGCCCGTGCAATGTCGGCAACCAGCAGCACCTGGGCGAATTGATCGAACACTTCGGCCCCCTGGGCGTGGAGTTCTACGCCGTGCAAAAGCCCGGCAGCCATGGCCAGCTCCCCACCACCCTGAGCGCACTCAAGCCCATCGCCGCGCTGCCCGGCGCCGAGCAGATCCCCGCCAGCCCGGCCGTGGCGATCTGGGACCGCAACGGCAAGCTGGCGTACTTCGGCCCCTACAGCGAAGGCCTGACCTGCAACTCCAGCAACAGCTTTATCGAACCCATCCTGCAGGCCCTGCATCAAGGACGCGCGGTCGACGCGACCCACACCCTGGCGGTGGGCTGCTATTGTCCATGGCCGGTGAACCCTCTGAACTAGGGCATTCCCGACTTTTCAAGGACAGGGCTGCCCAGCCGTCGACGGGCCGTGCTAAATGTCTGCGGTCCAGCCGGACGGCATTCGAAGATCGAACCAGGAGCCTCCATGAAACGCAGCTTGCGCGTACTCGCCGTGTTGATCCTCGCCCTTGCCGCCGGGGCCGGCGGGTACCTGTACAGCAAGCAGCCTTCACGCCAGGGCCAGGTCGAACTGGCCGGCCTCCAGGGCTCGGTCACCGTGCGCTATGACGAGCGCGGCATACCGCATATCCGCGCCGAGAACGAAACCGACCTGTACCGCGCCCTCGGCTATGTCCACGCCCAGGACCGCCTGTTCCAGATGGAAGCCATGCGCCGCCTGGCCCGCGGCGAACTGGCCGAGGTGCTCGGGCCCAAGCTGCTGGACACCGACAAACTGTTTCGCAGCCTGCGCATTCGCGAACGGGCAGCCAGCTATGTGGCGGCGCTGGATCGGGAGTCGCCGGCCTGGAAGGCGCTGCAAGCCTATCTGGACGGCATCAACCACTATCAGGACAGCCACGCCAGCCCGATCGAGTTCGACGTGCTGGGCATCCCCAAGCGGCCCTTCACCGCCGAAGACACCATCAGCGTCGCCGGCTACATGGCCTACAGCTTTGCCGCAGCCTTTCGCACCGAGCCGGTGCTGACCTATGTGCGCGATCAACTGGGCATTGACTACCTGAAAGTCTTCGACCTCGACTGGCAGCCCAAAGGCGTGCTGGCAAGCCACAAGAACCCACCGGCCCCGGCCCTTTCCGCCCGCGACTGGCAAGGCCTGGGCGCCCTCGCCCAACTCAGCCGCCAGGCCCTGGAAGAGGCCGGCCTGCCGCAGTTCGAGGGCAGCAATGCCTGGGCGATCGCCGGCAGCCGCACCAAAAGCGGCAAGCCATTGCTCGCCGGAGACCCGCACATCCGCTTCTCGGTGCCTGCGGTGTGGTATGAGGCGCAGCTTTCGGCGCCGGGCTTCGAGCTCTACGGCCACCACCAGGCCCTGGTGCCCTTCGCGTTCCTCGGGCACAACCTGGATTTCGGCTGGAGCCTGACCATGTTCCAGAACGACGACCTCGATCTGATCGCGGAGAAGGTCAACCCGGACAACCCCAACCAGGTGCGCTACCACGACCAGTGGGTCGACCTCATCAGCAGCGAGCAACAGATCGCGGTCAAGGGCCAGGCCCCGGTGACCCTGGTGCTGCGCCAGTCGCCCCATGGTCCGATCGTCAACGACGCCCTTGGCGCCAACGCCGGCCAGACACCGATCGCCATGTGGTGGGCGTTTCTGGAAACCCCCAACCCGATCCTCGAAGGTTTCTACCAGCTCAACCGCGCCGACACCCTGGCCAAGGCCCGCAACGCCGCGAGCAAGGTCCAGGCGCCCGGCCTGAATATCGTCTGGGCCAACGCCCGTGGCGATATCGGCTGGTGGGCCGCGGCCCTGCTGCCCAAGCGTCCGCTGGGGGCCACCCCGGGCTTTATCCTCGACGGCAGCAGCGTGCAGGCCGACAAGGACGGCTTCTACCCGTTCAGCGCCAACCCCCAGGAGGAGAACCCGGCACGCGGCTACATTGTGTCGGCCAACTTCCAGCCGGTGTCGCCCAGCGGGATGGAGATCCCCGGGTACTACAACCTGTCCGACCGTGGCCAGCAGCTGGATCGGCAACTCAGTGACAAAACCGTGAAGTGGGACATCGACGCCAGCCAGAAGCTGCAACTGGGCACCACCACCGCCTACGGTCCGCGTTTACTGGCTCCGCTGCTGCCGGAGCTGCGCAGCCTGGTCAGCGATCCCCAGGAACTGAAACTGGTGGAGCAACTGGCGCAATGGCCGGGCGACTACCCGCTGCAGTCCACCAGCGCCACCCTGTTCAACCAGTTGCTGTTCGAGCTGACCGATGCGGTCTTCCATGAAAAATTGGGTGACTCGCTGTTCGACACCCTGCTCACCACCCGCGTCATCGATGCCGCCCTGCCGCGCCTGACCGCCGACGCCAACTCGCCGTGGTGGGACAACCGCCTGACGCCGCAACGGGAAACCCGCGCCGACACCCTCAAGCTGGCCTGGCGCGCCAGCATCGACCACCTCAAGCGCACCCTGGGCGACGATCCGGCGCAATGGCGCTGGGGCGATGCCCACACCTTGACCCACGGCCACCCGCTGGGCACGCAGAAGCCCCTGGAGCGGGTGCTCGATGTCGGCCCGTTTGCCGCTCCCGGTGCCCACGAAGTGCCGAACAACCAGACCTCGAAAATTGGCCCGGCGCCCTGGCCGGTGACTTACGGCCCGTCGACCCGCCGCATCATCGACTTCGCCGACGCGGCCCACAGCCTGACCATCAACCCGGTCGGGCAAAGCGGCGTGCCCTTCGACAAGCACTACCAGGACCAGGCCGAAGCCTATATCGAAGGGGTCTACCAGCAGGCGCACTTCAGCGAGGAAGAAGTCGTCGCCAATACCCGCAGCACCCTGAAACTGCTGCCAGCACGTCCGGCACACTGAAGCCCGGCGCCGGTCACTCAGGCCGGCGCGGCGAAGTTCAGGCGAAACTGCTGCGGCGTTACCCCCAGGCGGCGATTGAAAACGCTGCGCATGTGCTGGGCATCGCGGAAGCCGCACTGATAGGCCACGGTCTTGAGCGGCGCGCGGGTGCTTTCGAGCATCACCCGTGCCGCGTCCAGCCGTGCGCGCTCGACGAACTCCGCCGGAGTGACCTTGGCCTCCCGGGCAAAGACTCGGGAAAAGTTGCGCGCGCTCATGTTGGCCGCTCGCGCCAGGTCGGCGATGTTCAGGTCGCCATTGAGGTTGGCCAGCACGTAGTGCTGCACCAGCGCCACCGCCGAGGTCGCTTCGGCATGGGGCGTGAGGAACGGACTGAACTGCGACTGCCCGCCCGCGCGCTGGGTGAACACCACCAGGCGCTTGGCCACGCTCAGGGCCACTTCGGGGCCGTGATCACGGGCCAGCAGGTACAGCGACAAATCGATCCCGGCCGTCACCCCGGCCGAGGTGAACAGCTCGCCGTCCTGCACATACAGCCGATCGGCCTCGACCCGGGCCGAGGGACAGAGCGCCGCCAGGGCCGTGGCATCGTTCCAGTGGGTGGTGACCGTGCGCCCCTCCAGCAGACCGGCCCGGGCCAGCATGAACGCGCCATTGCAGATCGAGCCAAAGCCGCCGGCGCCCAGGCTCGCCTGCCGCAGCCAGGCATCGAACTGCGGGCCGAAATCCAGAAACGGCAACTGCGGCCCGCCTGCCGCCAGCAGCAGGTCGTAGTGGGCGTCGGCTTCGCTGAAATGCCGGTGCGCCTGCAGCGTCAACCCATTGGAACAAGCCAGCAGACCGCGCTCGACGCCGATGACCTGCAACCGGTAGTGGGCCTCGGGGGCCAGGAAACGATTGGCCTCGGCAAACACATCCATGGGGCCGGTGACGTCCAGGGACTGCACCCCGGGAAATACGATGATGGCAACGCTTTTGCCCATGGGATCGATCACCTGCCGGGAGTTGAAGGGCGGACCAGAGGCTGGATGCCAGCCTGGGGCGAAGGGGCATAACCCTAGCGAATCACCGGCCAGTAAGCGAGCTGGCACGAAATGCACGCCGATTGGCCGGGATCGCAGCCATGGCTCGATTGTCGGCCCTGGGGCTCGGGAACAGACTGGATCGATCAGCGCCACACCGGCGCCCGCCCCCGAGGACCACCCCATGAGCAACCGCATCGCCGGCATCCCGATCCCCGACAGCGCCCTGGCCCGGGCCACCACCGAATACATTCGCGACCTCGAGCCCGACCTGCTGTACCACCACTCGCGGCGGGTGTTCCTGTTCGGCGCCCTGAGTGGCGAACGCCGACAACTGGCCTACAACCCGGAGTTGCTGTACGTCGGCGCGATGTTCCACGACCTGGGCCTGGTCCAGGGCCAGCGCAGTGCCGACCAACGTTTTGAAGTGGACGGCGCCAATGCAGCCAAGGCCTTCCTCCAGCCTTACGGCCTGAACGACGATGATCTCGAGCAGGTCTGGCTGTCCATCGCCCTGCACACCACGCCAGGGGTCACCCAGCATTTGCGGCCGAACGTGGCGCTGGTCACCGCCGGTGTGGAGATGGACGTGCTGGGCATCGACTACGCGGCCTTTCCTGCCGCGCAACGCGAGGCCGTGGTTCACGCGCACCCACGGGGCGAAGGCTTCAAGGAATGCATCCTCTGTGCGTTCGCCGGGGGCTTCAAACACAAGCCCTTGACCACCTTCGGCACGGTGAACGCCGATGTGTTGGTGGACAGCGAGCCCGGTTTCAAGCCGCTGAATTTTGTCGAGGTGATCCGCCAATCGCCCTGGAGCTCTTGAGCAGGGGCCAACGGCAGAAACAAAAACGCCCCTTCGACAGGGGCGTTTAGTGCATCGCTGGGGCTTAAACGGCTTCCGGCGCCTGGGCCCGACGGACGTCAGGCTGTTTCCAGGAATCGGCCGCGCTTTCTTCGATGGCCTGCTGGATCGCACGTTTGCGCGCTTCTTCGGCGCGGCGGCTGAAGAACCAGACCAGGAAGGTCACCAGGGACACCGCCAGCAGAATCAGGCTGGCCACGGCGTTGATTTCCGGTTTGACCCCCAGGCGCACCGCCGAGAACACTTCCATCGGCAAGGTGGTGGAACCCGGGCCGGAAACGAAGCTGGCCAGTACCAGGTCATCCAGGGACAGGGCGAACGACATCATGCCGCCGGCTGCCAGCGAGGGCGCGATCATCGGGATGGTGATCAGGAAGAACACCTTCCACGGCCGTGCCCCGAGGTCCATGGCCGCCTCTTCGATGGACAGGTCCAGCTCCCGCAGGCGCGCCGACACCACCACCGCCACATAGGCCGAGCAGAAGGTGGTGTGGGCGATCCAGATGGTCACCAGGCCACGTTCCTGGGGCCAGCCGATCATCTGTGCCATGGCCACGAACAGCAGTAACAGCGACAGACCGGTGATCACTTCGGGCATCACCAGCGGCGCGGTCACCAGGCCGCCGAACAGCGTGCGACCCTTGAAGTGGGTGATCCGGGTCAGCACGAACGCCGCCAGGGTCCCCAGTGCCACCGCAGCGATCGCCGTGTAGCAGGCGATCTCCAGGGAGCGCAGGACCGAGCCCATCAGTTGGGTGTTGTCCAGCAGGCCGACGTACCACTTGATCGACCAGCCGCCCCAGACCGTCACCAGCTTCGAGGCGTTGAACGAGTAGATCACCAGGATCAGCATCGGCAGGTAAATGAACAGCAAGCCGAGCACCAGCATCAGGGTAGAAAAACTGAAGCGCTTCATTCTTTGCCCTCCATCTCTTTGGCCTGACTACGGTTGAAGAGGATGATCGGCACAATCAGGATCGCCAGCATCACCACCGCCAGGGCCGACGCCACCGGCCAGTCACGGTTGTTGAAGAACTCTTGCCAGAGCACTTTACCGATCATCAGGGTTTCCGGGCCGCCCAGCAGTTCCGGGATCACAAACTCGCCCACCACCGGGATGAACACCAGCATGCAGCCGGCGATGATGCCGTTCTTGGACAGTGGGATGGTGATCTTCCAGAAGCTGTTGAAGGTGCTTGAACCGAGGTCCGACGCGGCTTCCAGCAGGCTGTGGTCGTGCTTCACCAGGTTCGCGTACAACGGCAGGATCATGAACGGCAGGTAGGAATAGACCACGCCGATGTACACCGCGATGTTGGTGTTGAGGATCTGCAGCGGTTCGTTGATCCAACCCATGCCCATCAGGATGCCGTTGAGCAGGCCGTTGTTGCTGAGGATGCCCATCCAGGCATAGACGCGGATCAGGATCGCGGTCCAGGTCGGCATCATGATCAGCAGCACCAGCACGGTCTGGATCTCTTTGCGTGCTGTGGCGATGCCGTAGGCCATCGGGTAGCCAATCAGCAGGCAGAGGATGGTGCTGAAAAACGCCATCTTCAGCGAGCCGAGGTAGGCGGCGATGTACAACTCGTCGTCGCCCAGCATCGAGTAGTTGCCCAGGTTCAGCAGCAGCTGCACCTTCTGGTCGACGTAGCTGTAGATCTCGGTGTACGGCGGGATGGCCACATCGGCTTCAGCGAAGCTGATCTTCAGGACGATGAAGAACGGCAGCATGAAAAACAGGAACAGCCAGATGAACGGGACCCCGATGACCAATTGACGGCCACCGGGAATTATTCGATTGAGTCGGCGCTTGAGCTTTCGCATGTTCATGAGCGAAGTACCACGCCGCTGTCGTCTTCCCACCAGACGTAAACCTGGTCACCCCAGGTCGGACGGGCGCCGCGGCGTTCGGCGTTGGCCACGAACGACTGCACCAGCTTGCCGCTCGGCAGTTCGACGTAGAACACCGAGTGTCCGCCCAGGTAGGCGATGTCGTGCACCTTGCCGCTGGACCAGTTGTATTCGCAGGTCGGCATTTCGGCAGTGACCAGCAGTTTTTCCGGGCGAATCGCGTAGGTCACCGACTTGTCCTGCACCGAAGTGCTGATGCCGTGGCCGACGTAGATCTGGCGATCCAGGTCTTTGCAGGTGATGGTTGCGTGGCCTTCGGCGTCGTCGATCACTTCGCCTTCGAAGATGTTGACGTTGCCGATGAACTCGCAGACCAGGCGGCTGACCGGAGTTTCGTAGATGTCGATCGGGCTGCCGATCTGCGCGATCCAGCCCAGGTGCATGATGGCGATGCGTTCGGCCATGGTCATGGCCTCTTCCTGGTCGTGGGTCACCATCACGCAGGTCACGCCGACGCGCTCGATGATCTCCACCAGCTCCAGTTGCATCTGCGAGCGCAGTTTCTTGTCCAGGGCGCCCATCGGCTCATCGAGCAGCAGCAGTTTCGGACGCTTGGCCAGGGAGCGAGCCAGGGCCACGCGCTGGCGCTGGCCACCGGAAAGCTGGTGCGGCTTGCGCTTGGCGTATTGGCTCATCTGCACCAGCTTGAGCATTTCCGCGACCCGGGCGTCGACTTCCGCCGCCGGGATCTTGTCCTGCTTGAGGCCGAAGGCAATGTTCTGGGCCACGGTCATGTGCGGGAACAACGCATAGGACTGGAACATCATGTTGATCGGCCGCTCGTAGGGCGGCATGTCGGTGATGTCCACGCCATCGAGGAAGATTCGCCCCTCGGTCGGCCGCTCGAAGCCTGCGAGCATGCGCAGCAAGGTGGATTTGCCCGAACCCGATCCGCCGAGCAAGGCGAAGATCTCGCCTTTCTTGATTTCCAGGGACACGTCGTCCACGGCAATCGTCTCGTCGAACTTCTTCGTGACCCGGTCGATTTTGACCAACACCTGCTTAGGTGTCTGGTCGCCCTCGAGGGCTTTCTTGTAGGCGCCGGAGGCAACAGCCATTTGCGAAACTCCCAACAAAATTTGCAGCTCGCCCGATACAGGCGAGCCTTGGATAGTTTGAGCCTTTGAAGCTACTTACCCGACTTGACCTTGGTCCAGCTACGGGTCATGAGACGTTGAATCTTGGGCGGCAACTCGGAGTTGACGTACAGCTTGTCGACGATGGCTTGCGCTGGGTAAACCGCCTCGTCGGTTCGTACTGCCTGGTCCATCAGCTCGCCCGCCTTGGGGTTGGGGTTGGCGTAACCGACGGCGTCGCTGACCTGAGCGATGACCTCAGGCTTGAGCAGGTAATTGATAAAGGCATGGGCCTCCTTGACGTTGCCGGCATCCCGCGGGATGGCCAGCATGTCGAACCAGAGGTTGCCGCCTTCCTTGGGAATCACGTAGGCGATTTCCACGCCCTTGCCGGCCTCTGCCGCACGGGCCTTGGCCTGGAATACATCACCGGAGAAACCGGCGGCGACGCAGATCTCGCCATTGGCCAGGTCGGAGATGTACTTGGAAGAGTTGAAGTACGTCACGTAAGGGCGCACGGCCAGCAACTTGGCTTCGGCCTTCTTGTAGTCTTCGGGGTTCTGGCTGTTGGGCGACAGGCCCATGTAGTTGAGCACCGCCGGCAGCATTTCATCGGCCGAATCGAGGAAGGCCACGCCGCAGCTGGACAGCTTCTTGATGTTTTCCGGCTCGAACAGCATGGCCCAGGAATCGATCTTGTCGACGCCCAGCGCGGCCTTGACCTTCTCCACGTTGTAGCCGATGCCGTTAGTGCCCCACAGGTAAGGCACGGCGTACTGGTTGCCCGGGTCGTTCTTCTCCAGGCGCTTGAGCAGCACCGGGTCGAGGTTGGAATAGTTGCTCAACTGCGCCTTGTCGAGCTTCTGAAAAGCCCCGGCCTTGATCTGCTTGCCCAGGAAGTGATTGGACGGCACCACCACGTCATAGCCGGTATGCCCGGCCAGCAACTTGCCTTCCAGGGTTTCATTGGAGTCGAACACGTCATAGACCGGCTTGATGCCCGTGGCTTTTTCAAAGTCCGCCAGAGTGCTCTGACCGATATAGTCGGACCAGTTATAAATATGCACGGTAGGTGCTGCCTGGACACTGACGGCCAGCGTCAGCCCGGCGCCGACCAGCAAGGCTTTGCGAAATAAAGAAATAGGCAAGTGGAGGTCCTCTAAATAGTTGGGCCCAAGTTGCCCCGTGTCACATGACAGCCCGAAGCTGCCCGGCAACAAAACCGGCGCGCAACTTACCCTCGATAAACCGTTCCAGCAAAACTTTCTGTCATTTAATTACGGCAAAACCGATGTAGCCGCTGCTGGCAGGCTGCCAGCGCTGACGAAGAAAACCCTGCTTTCATCAGCGCCAGGCCCCTTTCGGGGCCATCGCGGCCTTGGGCAGCGGCTACAGGTTTGCGTTATTTACCGGATTTGATCTTGGTCCAGCTGCGCGTCAGGATCCGCTGGGTCGCGGCTGGCAAGTCGGCAATCGCATACAACTTGGCCTGCACGTCCGCTGGCGGGTAGATGCCTGGATCGCTGGTGATGTCTTTATCGACCAGGGCGGTTGCAGCCGCGTTACCGTTGGGGAAACGCACGGCGTTGGTGATCTCGGCCATGATTTCCGGCTTCTGCAGGAAGGTCATGAACTTGTAGGCGCCTTCGACGTTTTCCGCATCTTTCGGGATGGCGACCATGTCGTAGAAGCTGCCAGCACCTTCTTTCGGAATGTTGTAGCTGACTTTCACCTTGTCACCGGCTTCGGCAGCACGGGACTTGGCCTGGTAGATATCGCCCGAGTAACCGACCGCGACGCAGATGTTGCCGTTGGCCAGGTCAGAGATGTACTTGGAAGAGTGGAAGTAGCCGATCGAAGGACGGATCTTCAGGAACAGTGCTTCAGCTTCGGCCAGTTGTTTCTTGTCCTGGCTGTCGGTTGGATAGCCCAGGTAGTGCAGTGCCACCGGAATCATCTCGGTTGGCGAATCGAGGAAGCTGATGCCGCACGATTTCAACTTGGCTGCGTTCTCAGGCTTGAACAGCAGGTCCCAGGAGTTGGTCGGTGCATCGGCGCCCAATGCAGCCTTGACCTTCTCGGCATTGAAGCCGATACCGATCGAGCCCCACATGTAAGGGAATGCGTGTTTGTTGCCCGGGTCGCTGACGGATACGGCCTTGAGCAGGGATTCGTTGAGGTTTTTCCAATTAGGCAGTTTGGAGCGGTCCAACTCTTGGTAGACACCGGCCTTGATCTGTTTGGCCAGGAAGTTGTTGGACGGCACCACGATGTCGTAACCGGACTTGCCGGCCAACAACTTGGCTTCCAGGGTTTCGTTACTGTCGAACACGTCGTACACGACTTTGATACCGGATTCGGTTTCAAACTTCTTGATGGTGTCCGGCGCGATGTAGTCGGACCAGTTGTAAACGTGCAGAACCTTGTCATCGGCCTGGGCTGCGCCAGCGAATGCGCCCATCAGGGAGATCGCGAGGAGGGTCTTGCCAGCTATCTTCATACCTAATGCCTTCATGCGTAATGCTCCAATTATTCTTTTTAACCACATTCTTGTTAACCAAGAGCCGGCGGCCGATTCCCGGGCAACTAAAAACAGCGGGTAGTCTGGCAAGATCCAAGGCAGGCTTTCAAGGAAAGACCCATCCTTTATAACTGCTCAGGGCGAAAGTACCGCGAGATACTCCGCCCAGAGCCTAGCACTTAGCCTTGCAGCGCACTCAAGGTCAGATCCAGGCACTTGCGTGCCTTGGCCACCAGTTCATCGATCTCCGCGTGGCTGATCACCAGCGGTGGAGCGATGATCATGGTGTCGCCCACGGCGCGCATGATCAGGCCATTGTCGAAGCAGAACTGACGGCAGATCATGCCGACGCCCTTGCCCACATACCGCGCCCGTGTCGCCTTGTCCTGAACCAGCTCGATGGCGCCCAGCAGACCCACTCCACGAACTTCGCCCACCAGGGGGTGATCGTTGAGTTCGCGCAGACGTTTCTGCAAATAGGGTGCCGTTTCTGCATGAACGCGTTCGATAATTTTTTCATCGCGCATGATGCGGATGTTTTCCAGGGCCACGGCCGCCGCCACCGGGTGCCCGGAATAGGTGAACCCGTGGTTGAAATCACCGCCTTCATTCAACACCGCGACCACTTCGTCGCGCACGATCAGGCCACCCATCGGGATGTAGCCCGAGGTCAGGCCCTTGGCGATGGTCATCATGTCCGGCTTGAGGTCGTAGAAGTCGCTGCCGAACCATTCGCCGGTACGCCCGAAACCGCAGATCACCTCGTCGGCGACGAACAGGATGTCGTACTTGGCGAGGATTTCCTTGATGCGCGGCCAGTAGCTTTCCGGCGGAACGATCACGCCACCGGCGCCCTGGATCGGCTCGGCAATAAAGGCACCGACGTTATCCACGCCGATTTCCAGAATCTTTTCTTCCAACTGGTTGGCGGCCCAGACCCCGAACTCTTCGGGGCTCATGTCGCCACCCTCGCCGAACCAGTAGGGTTGGGGGATGTGGACAATGCCCGGGATCGGCAGGTCGCCCTGTTCGTGCATGTAAGTCATGCCGCCCAGGCTGGCGCCGGCCACGGTGGAACCGTGATAGCCGTTGACCCGGCTGATGATGGTTTTCTTGTTCGGCTGGCCCTTGATCGCCCAGTAGTGGCGGACCATACGCAGCATGGTGTCGTTGCCTTCGGAGC
Organism: Pseudomonas sp. QD4; assembly: GCF_049199125.1. Lineage (NCBI taxonomy): Bacteria > Pseudomonadati > Pseudomonadota > Gammaproteobacteria > Pseudomonadales > Pseudomonadaceae > Pseudomonas > Pseudomonas sp. QD4. The sequence continues at coordinate 1,833,473 of NZ_JBLZOM010000002.1, read as the reverse complement.
CGGAACCGGTGAAGAACACATGGTTCATGCCTTCAGGGGCAATGTCGGCGATGGCCTTGGACAGCTCCAGCACCGGCGGGTGGGCGGTCTGGAAGAACAGGTTGTAGTACGGCAGTTCTTTCATCTGCTTGGCGGCAGCATCCGCCAGTTCATCGCGACCGTAACCGATGGCCACGCACCACAGGCCGGCCATGCCGTCGAGGATCTTGTTGCCTTCGCTGTCCCACAGGTACACGCCCTTGGCGGTGGTGATGATCCGCGGGCCTTTCTCTTTCAGCTGCTTGAAATCGCTGAAGGGGGCCAGGTGGTGATCGTTGCTGAGGGCTTGCCATTCACGGGTTTGCGGGTTGTTGCTGGTCATACGGCTCTCCTAGAGTCAGTTGGGCGCCGCTTGCGGCCGCGGCGCCCGGTGTGTCAGACGGCGAACAGCAGGAATTCCCGCTCCCATGAGCTGATCACGCGCTTGAAGTTTTCATGCTCGGCCCGCTTGACCGCGACGTAGCCAGTGATGAATTTTTTACCCAGGTATTTTTCGACGGTGGCGCTGTTTTCCATACGCTCCAGCGCGTCTTCGATGGTCAGCGGCAGGCGCAGGTTGCGGCGCTCGTAACCACGACCGACCACCGGCGCGCTTGGATTGATCCCCTCGACCATGCCGATAAAACCGCAGAGCAGGCTCGCGGCAATCGCCAGGTAAGGGTTGGCGTCAGCCCCCGGCAGGCGGTTTTCCACACGACGGTTCTGCGGGCCGGCATCCGGTACGCGCAGGCCGACGGTGCGGTTCTCTTCGCCCCACTCCACGTTCACCGGCGCCGACGTATCGGGCAGGAAGCGGCGGAACGAATTGACGTTCGGTGCGAACAGCGGCAACAGCTCGGGAATCAGCTTCTGCAAACCACCGATGTGGTGCAGGAACAGCTGGCTCATGGTCCCGTCTTCATTGGAGAAGACGTTCTTGCCGGTCTCGATGTCGATGATGCTCTGGTGCAGGTGCATGGCGCTGCCGGGTTCGCCGGTCATGGGCTTGGCCATGAAGGTCGCCGCTACATTGTGCTTGAGCGCGGCCTCGCGCATGGTGCGTTTGAACACCAGGATCTGGTCGGCCAGGGACAGGGCATCGCCGTGACGGAAGTTGATTTCCATCTGCGCCGTGCCGTCTTCGTGAATCAGGGTATCGAGGTCCAGTTCCTGCAGCTCGCACCAGTCGTAGACGTCTTCGAACAACGGGTCGAATTCGTTGGCGGCTTCAATGGAGAACGACTGGCGGCCGGTTTCCGGGCGACCGGAGCGGCCGATGGGCGGCTGCAACGGGAAGTCCGGGTCTTCGCAGCGCTTGGTCAGGTAGAACTCCATCTCCGGCGCGACAATGGGCTGCCAGCCGCGATCGGAGTAGAGCTTCAGGACTTTCTTCAAGACGTTGCGCGGCGACAGCTCGATCGGGTTGCCTTGCTTGTCGTAGGTGTCGTGGATCACCTGCGCCGTGGGCTCGATGGCCCAGGGCACGAGGAATACGGCGTTCTGGTCAGGTCGGCAGATCATGTCGATGTCGGCAGGATCGAGCAGCTCGTAATAGATGTCGTCTTCGACATAGTCGCCGGTGACCGTCTGCAACAGCACGCTCTCGGGCAGGCGCATGCCTTTTTCGGCGATGAACTTGTTGGTCGGCGAGATCTTGCCCCGGGTGATACCGGTCAGATCGCCAATCATGCATTCGACTTCTGTGATCTTGTGGTCTTTCAACCAATCGGTGAGCTGGTCGAGGTTGTTACTCATAAATGCCTCTAGGCTGAGTTTCCTGACTCTTATAAGTCAGGCGTTTTGTGACGCATCGGCGTCGCGTTGTGTTGCCCGCTTGTGGCAGGCCTCACCAAAGGCCTGGAAAATGGCCAGATAGTGAGGGTTGGAGCTTACCTGCCATTCGGGATGCCATTGCACGCCTAAAGCAAAAGCCTTGCCCGCCGTCACGGAAATCGCCTCGATCAAGCCGTCGGGCGCTACCGCCTCGACCCGCAGGCCGGGGGCCGGGCGATCGACGCCCTGGGCGTGGATCGAGTTGACCTGGATCTCGCTCGGCAAGCCCAGGCCGGCCAGTACGCCGCCGGCCTGGATGTGCACGGCATGGGCCGGGGCATACTGCACCTCCAGCGGCTGGCTGGGATCTTCGCGGTGGTCCATATAGGGGCCGACCAGATGAACGTTCTGATGCAGGCTGCCGCCGAAGGCGACGTTCATTTCCTGAAAGCCGCGGCAGATGCCGAGCACTGGAATTCCGGCCGCAACAGCAGCACGAATCAACGGGAGGGTGGTGGCGTCGCGTGCAGAATCATGAGCAGTACCCGGCGCACTGGCCTGGCCCTGGTAATGAAAAGGTTCGATATTGGAAGGGGAGCCGGTAAAGAGAATGCCGTCCAGACCGTCAATAATATCGTTCGGGTCGAGCAGCTCTGCCAGGGCTGGCAGAATCAATGGCAAGCCCTTGGCAGCAACAGCAACTGCGCGGACGTACTTATCGCCACTGATATGATAAGCATGCAGACCGACCTGCTTGGTGCAGGCGGTGACGCCGATTAACGGCAGGCGAGACATGAAGCACCCCGGTATTATTGCTGTTATGGGTTTGAATCGAGCTTAGCCTTGTTCATTTTTTTACACAACACCCCCGTAAAAAATACAACACGGCCCGCTCAAGCCTGCGGTACCGGAGGCAGCTGAAGACGGAAAAACGCCCTGTTTTGCCGCGAAAGTGCCGTGCAAGCGCTTTATTAGGGCGTAAAAGGCCTCACTTGACTTCGGCATGCCGTTCGGGTTGACTGAAACCAGAAAAGATCAATGATTGATATTTTTAACAACAAAGGTGTTGCATCATGTCGGTACCCCCGCGTGCCGTTCAGCTTAACGAAGCGAACGCGTTCCTTAAGGAACATCCTGAGGTTCTGTACGTTGACCTTCTGATTGCGGATATGAATGGTGTGGTGCGCGGCAAGCGCATCGAACGCACCAGCCTCCACAAGGTTTACGAGAAAGGCATCAACCTGCCGGCCTCTCTATTTGCTCTGGATATCAATGGCTCGACGGTGGAAAGCACCGGCCTGGGTCTGGACATCGGTGATGCTGACCGAATCTGTTATCCGATCCCCGATACCCTGTGCAATGAGCCGTGGCAGAAGCGCCCCACCGCGCAACTGTTAATGACCATGCACGAACTCGAAGGCGAACCTTTCTTCGCCGACCCGCGTGAAGTGTTGCGCCAAGTCGTTACAAAATTCGATGACCTGGGCCTGACCATCTGCGCCGCGTTCGAGCTGGAGTTCTACCTGATCGACCAGGAGAACGTGAATGGCCGCCCGCAACCGCCGCGCTCGCCGATCTCCGGCAAACGCCCGCACTCGACACAGGTCTACCTGATCGACGACCTCGACGAATACGTCGACTGCCTCCAGGACATTCTGGAAGGTGCGAAAGAGCAAGGCATCCCGGCTGACGCCATCGTCAAGGAAAGTGCCCCGGCGCAGTTCGAAGTGAACCTGCACCACGTCGCCGACCCGATCAAGGCCTGCGACTACGCAGTACTGCTCAAGCGCCTGATCAAGAACATCGCCTACGACCATGAGATGGACACCACCTTCATGGCCAAGCCTTACCCGGGCCAGGCGGGCAACGGTCTGCACGTGCACATTTCGATTCTGGACAAAGACGGCAAGAATATTTTTGCCAGTGAGGATCCCGAGCAGAACGCCGCATTGCGTCACGCGATCGGCGGTGTGCTCGAGACCCTACCGGCGCAGATGGCTTTCCTCTGCCCGAACGTCAACTCGTACCGTCGTTTCGGCGCTCAGTTCTACGTGCCGAACTCGCCGTGCTGGGGCCTGGACAACCGCACCGTGGCGATCCGCGTCCCGACCGGTTCGTCCGATGCCGTGCGCATCGAACACCGCGTAGCCGGCGCCGACGCCAACCCGTACCTGCTGATGGCTTCGGTCCTCGCAGGCGTGCACCACGGCCTGACCAACAAGATCGAGCCGGGGGCGCCGGTTGAAGGCAACTCCTACGAGCAGAACGAGCAAAGCCTGCCGAACAACCTGCGCGATGCCCTGCGCGAGTTGGACGACAGCGAAGTCATGGCCAAGTACATCGACCCGAAATACATCGATATCTTTGTCGCCTGTAAAGAGAGCGAGCTGGAGGAGTTCGAACACTCCATCTCCGACCTCGAATACAACTGGTACCTGCATACCGTGTAAACGGTTGCGATAAAAACAACGCCGCAGGCTTCAGCGCCTGCGGCGTTTTTTTATGGGTCGCCACCGGGCGCTTTTATCAGCGGCGGTGCGCGACGGTGTCCTGGCAGACAACACTCCACCCTGCTCGTACAATGCCCGCTGCCCAGTGAGGAGACTTCGATGACCCGCCCCGCCCCCCTTCGCAAACCCCGCGCTCGCAGCCAGGCCCGCATCGACTCGATCCTCGATGCCGCCCGCACCCTGCTGGCCGCCGAGGGCGTGGCCAGCCTGTCGATCTACAGCGTGGCGGAACGGGCGCAGATCCCGCCGTCGTCGGTCTACCACTTCTTCGCCAGCGTCCCGGCGTTGCTGGAGGCTCTCACCGCCGATGTCCACGCCGCCTTTCGCGCCTGTCTGCAAGAACCCATCGAAACCACCCGCCTGCACAGCTGGCGCGATCTCTCGCGCCTGGTGGAGCAACGCATGCTCGCCATCTACAGCGAGGATGCCGCGGCCCGCCAGTTGATCCTCGCCCAGCACGGCCTGACCGAAGTCACCCAGGCCGACCGCCAGCACGACCTTGAGCTGGGCGACCTGATGCACACTCTATTCGATCGGCATTTCCAGTTGCCGGCGCTGCCGACCGATGTCGACGTGTTCGCCCTGGCCATGGAGCTGGGCGATCGGGTCTATGCGCGCTCGGTGCAACAGCACGGCCAAATCACCCCGCGCATGGCTGAGGAAGGCATGCGGGTGTTCGACGCCTACCTGGGGCTGTACCTGCCGCCGTACCTGGCCAAACGCGAGGCGTGACCCGCCGCTTGCCCGGGCGCCCATAAAAAAGCCCCGAAGGGCTCACACCCGTCGAGGCTGTCTCAACACCGCGATCACAACTTGGCGATCGACACCTCGGTGGATTTCACGAACGCGATCACTTCGCTGCCGATCACCAGCTCCAGCTCCTTGACCGAACGGGTGGTGATCACCGACGTGACGATGCCGGAGGCCGTCTGCACGTCGATTTCCGACAGCACGTCGCCTTCGACGATTTCCTTGATGGTGCCTTTGAACTGGTTACGGACGTTGATGGCTTTGATAGTCATGCGATTTCTCCTAGGGTCGAAAATAAGCGGCAAGTGGCGAGCTTCAAGCAGCAAGTAAAAGCGCCGTGCTCTTGCTTGCCGCTGGACGCTTGCAACGTGCAGCGGCTCTTACTGTGCCCAGCGTAATTGCGTGGGCAAGGGTGAAACAGGTTCCGGCTCCGGGGGTGACCCGGGCAGCGACAGCACACGATTCAGGACTTCGGTTTCCAGCGCCGCCAGGCGATGCGAACCACGGGCCCGAGGGCGCGGCAGGTCCACCAGCAGGTCGAGGCCGACTTCACCGTCTTCGATCAGGATCACGCGGTCGGCAATGGCCACCGCTTCGCTGACGTCATGGGTGACCAGCAACACCGTGAAGCCATGTTTTTGCCACAGGCCTTCGATCAGCTGCTGCATCTCGATCCGGGTCAAGGCGTCCAGGGCACCCAGGGGCTCATCCAGCAACAGCAGGCGCGGCTGGTGGATCAAGGCGCGGGCCAGGGCCACGCGCTGTTTCTGCCCGCCGGAAAGCGCCGCCGGCCATTCCTGAGCCCGATCCGCCAGGCCGACCGCCTCCAGGGCCTGCAACGCCTGCGGACGCCAGTTGCCCTTGAGGCCAAGGCCGACGTTGTCGATGACCTTTTTCCAAGGCAGCAGGCGCGCCTCCTGGAACATCAGCCGGGTGTCTTCAATCGCCTCGCTGAGCGCTGCCGACCCCGCCAGCAGCTCGCCGGCCGTGGGCTTGTCGAGACCGGCCAGCAGGCGCAGCAAGGTGCTCTTGCCGCAGCCGCTGCGACCGACCACGGCCACGAACTGCCCGGCCGGAATATGCAGGTCGACCTCGCGCAACACCTGGCGCGAGCCAAAAGTCTTTTGCAGCTTGCGCACTGCCAGCGGAATGCCGCGCAGCAGGCGTGGAGGTTGTTGAGCCGTCATTGCGCACCGCCTTTAGCCACTTGATAGGCCGGATGCCAACGCAACCAGACACGTTCCAGGCCGCGGGCGGCCAGGTCGGCCAGCTTGCCGAGCACGGCGTACAGGACGATCGCCAGTACCACCACGTCGGTCTGCAGGAATTCCCGGGCGTTCATTGCCAGGTAACCGATGCCGGAGCTGGCAGAGATGGTTTCCGCCACGATCAGGGTCAGCCACATAAAGCCCAGGGCAAACCTCACCCCCACCAGAATCGATGGCAGCGCACCCGGCAGGATCACCTGGCGGAACAGGCTGAAGCCGGACAGGCCGTAGCTGCGGGCCATTTCCACCAGCGCCGGATCGACGTTGCGGATGCCGTGATAGGTGTTGAGGTAGATCGGGAACAACGTCCCCAAGGCCACCAGGAAGATTTTTGCCGACTCATCAATGCCGAACCACAGGATCACCAGCGGGATCAGCGCCAGGTGCGGCACGTTGCGAATCATCTGCACCGAGCTGTCCAGCAGGCGCTCGCCCCACTTCGACAGGCCAGTGATAAAGCCCAGGGCCAGGCCGATGCCGCCGCCGATCAGGAAGCCGATCGCCGCGCGCCAGCCGCTGATGGCCAGGTGGGTCCAGATTTCGCCGCTGCGAATCAGGCTGACCCCGGCTTCAATCACGGCGCTCGGTGCCGGCAGGATCCGCGTCGATAACCAGCCCGCCGACACCGACAGCTGCCACACCGCCAGCAGCAATACCGGCAAGGCCCACGGCGCCAGCCGATGGAATACGTTTTGACTGTTCATGGCCGCGCTCAGCTCTGGGACACAGCTTTGGGAAGGATGTCGTTGGCCACCATCTCGCCGAACGGGCTCACGTAACCGCTGCTTTTGGGCAATTCGGGACGCTCGATATCCAGGTGCGGGAACAGCAGTTCGGCAACCCGATAAGCCTCTTCCAGGTGTGGGTAACCGGAGAAGATAAAGGTGTCGATACCCAGGTCCGCGTACTCCTGCATGCGCGCTGCCACCGTCGGCCCGTCGCCGACCAGGGCGGTGCCGGCACCACCGCGCACCAGGCCGACGCCGGCCCAGAGGTTGGGGCTGACTTCCAGCTGGTCGCGGTTGCCGCCATGCAAGGCTGCCATGCGCTGCTGGCCAACCGAATCAAAGCGCGCCAGCGAGGCCTGGGCCCGGGCGATGGTGTCGTCGTCCAGGTGGGAAATCAGGCGCTCGGCGGCTTGCCAGGCTTCGTCGTTGGTTTCACGCACGATCACATGCAGGCGAATACCAAAGCGCACGGTGCGCCCCAGCTTGGCCGCCTTGGCCCGCACCTGTTCGATCTTCTCGGCCACCGCCGCCGGGGGCTCGCCCCAGGTCAGGACCATCTCCACCTGCTCGGCCGCGAGATCCTGGGCCGCTTCCGACGAACCGCCAAAGTACAGCGGCGGGCGCGGTTGCTGGATGGGCGGGTACAGCAGCTTGGCGCCCTTCACACTGATGTGCTGGCCGTCGTAGTCGACGGTTTCACCTTCCAGTACCCGGCGCCAGATGCGGGTGAACTCCACGGAAGCCTGGTAACGCTCTTCATGGCTCAGGAACAACCCATCGCCGGCCAATTCATCCGGATCGCCACCCGTCACCAGGTTGAACAACGCCCGGCCACCGGACAGGCGATCCAGGGTCGCTGCCTGACGCGCCGCCACCGTCGGGGAAATGATCCCGGGGCGCAGGGCTACCAGGAATTTCAGGCGCTGGGTCACGGGGATCAACGAGGCGGCCACCAGCCAGGAGTCCTCGCAGGAACGTCCGGTAGGGATCAGCACCCCGCCAAAGCCAAGACGATCGGCGGCCTGGGCAATCTGCTGCAGGTAACCGTGATCGACGGCCCGTGCGCCTTCGGCGGTGCCAAGGTAATGGCCGTCACCGTGGGTAGGCAGGAACCAGAAAATATTGAGGCTCATGGAGTTGTCTCCTAAGGGGTTCGAGTTACGGCGCTTTGGCAACGGCGGCAGGTGGGGTCCAGATCACATCCTTGATGCTCAACGGCTTGGGAATCAGCTTGAGCTGGTAGAAGCTGTCGGCGATTTTCTGCTGCGCGACCACCACCTCGGGGGTCAGGAACAGCGCGCCGTAGCCCTGGCGCTTGACCGACGTCAGGGTGATGTCGGCGGGCAGGCCCAGCAGCGGCGACACCTGTTTGGTCACCTCCTCGGGGTTGGCCTTGGACCATTCACCGACTGCGCGCACTTCTTCCACCAGGGCCTTGATCACCTCAGGGTGTTGCTCGGCGTAGGGCTTGGTTGCCAAGTAGAACTGGTGGTTGTCGACGATGCCGCTGCCATCGCGCAGGGTGCGCGCTTGCAACTGTTGCTCGGCGGCGGCCTGGTACGGGTCCCAGATCACCCAGGCATCGACACTGCCGCGCTCGAAAGCGGCACGGGCATCGGCGGGTGGCAGGAAAATGGTCTGGATATCGCTGTATTTCAGACCTGCATCTTCCAGGGCCCGCACCAGCAGGTAATGCACGTTGGAGCCTTTGTTGAGCACCACCTTCTTGCCCTTGAGGTCCTGCACCGACTTGATCGGCGAGCCCTTGGGCACCAGGATCGCTTCGCTGGTCGGTGCCGGCGGCTCGTAAGCCACGTAGAGCAGATCGGCACCGGCGGCCTGGGCGAACACCGGCGGGGTTTCACCGGTCACACCGAAGTCGATCGAACCGACATTGAGCCCTTCAAGCAGCTGCGGGCCACCGGGGAACTCGGTCCACTGCACGTCGACGCCTTGCGCCGCCAGGCGTTTCTCCAGGGAGCCTTTGGCCTTGAGCAGCACCAGGGTGCCGTATTTCTGATAACCGATACGCAGGCTTTCAGCCTGGGCTTGGGTGATGGCGCCGAAGGACACAGCCGCAATAAACAGAGCGACCAGACCGCGACGCAAAACTACAGGGCGCATGGCGCTCTCCTTTTGCTGTGGGGTTTTTGGCTGCACCTGCTTGGCCGTTAGCGGCTGAGTAAGGTGAGTACTGCAAAATTCGGGTTAGGCGGTTGCGGCTCAAATGCTCCAGCGAGCACTCAACAAACGTTCATTCAAGATATGCGGATCCAGCGGCTTGGGACGGCGTGCCATGGCGCTGTGGAACTGCTCCAGGGCCTCACTCAGACGCTGCTCCAGAGCCGGAGCCAGTTGCGCCTGGGCACTGCCTTCGCCGTAGGCGATCTGGCTGTCCTCGGCAAAAATGCCGTGCAGCATTTCCTGGGCCTTGAGCGCCGACAGCACCGGCTTGAGCGCGTAATCCACTGCCAGCATGTGGGCGATGCTGCCACCCGTGGCCATTGGCAATACCACCTTGTGACTCAGGGCGCGTTCGGGCAGCAGATCGAGCACGGTCTTCAACGCGCCGGAGAACGACGCCTTGTACACCGGCGTGGCAATCAGCAAGCCGTCGGCCTGGTCGATCTGTTGCAACAGGTCGATCACTTTCGGGCTGTCGAAGCGGGCGTGCAGCAGATCTTCGGCCGGGAAGTCCCGTACCTGATAGCTGACAACTTCCACACCGTGCTGCTGCAACCAGCGCCTGGAGTGATCCAGCAGCACCCCGGAACGGGAGCGTTGGCTGGGACTTCCACCGAGTGAGACGACCAGCATGCAGAGGTTTCCTTGAGGGCTGAAAGCGATTCGCGGTTTGCGATCTCGCTGAATGGGACAGACCTTAACAGTCAATTTATATATCTATAAATCTTATTTTTTCATTTGTTTATTCTTAAAAAGAATATAAGAAGCAAAATCTTCCAGGCAAAAAAATAGGCCGTCAAGACGGCCTTAAACCCCTGCTTCATGATTCTGCAAAGCCCAGGGGGAGCGGGCATGGCAGCCCATAGTCGGTGGCCGGCGCCGCGGCTCCCCCAGGCGCGATTAACGATTGGGCTGTGGCGTCAGGCGCAGGTAGGGCTTCACTGCGCGGTAACCTTTAGGGAAGCGTTTCTTGATTTCGTCTTCGTCCTTGAGGGACGGCACGATCACCACTTCATCACCGTCCTGCCAGTTGGCGGGAGTCGCCACCTTGTAGTTGTCGGTGAGCTGCAGCGAGTCGATCACCCGCAGGATCTCGTGGAAATTGCGCCCGGTGCTGGCCGGGTAGGTGATGGTCAGGCGGATTTTCTTGTTCGGATCGATCACGAACAGCGAACGCACGGTCAGGGTGTCGTTGGCATTGGGGTGGATCAGGTCGTAGAGGTCGGACACCTTGCGATCGGCGTCGGCCAGGATCGGGAAGTTGACGATAGTGTTCTGGGTTTCGTTGATGTCCTCGATCCACTTGTGGTGCGAGTCCACCGGGTCCACCGACAGGGCAATGGCCTTGACCCCACGTTGGGCGAATTCGTCCTTGAGCTTGGCGGTAAAGCCCAGCTCCGTGGTGCACACCGGGGTGAAGTCCGCCGGGTGGGAAAACAGCACGCCCCAGCTGTCGCCGAGCCATTCGTGAAAACGGATCTTGCCGGCGCTGGAATCCTGCTCGAAATCGGGGGCGATGTCGCCCAGTCTTAGGCTCATGGGTGCTGCTCCTGTGAGTGCGGTATGCAGCTACTCTGCCTGCACTGGAGCTTATTTAAAAAGAATAAATATCGATTTATTCAGATCATAAAGGAATATTAAAAATCTATTCACTGGACCCACGAGCAGGCGAAGACCACCATTCTCATCAGGGTTCGAGAAGGCCTTGAGTGGTTGCAAAGAGGGGATTCGGGAAGGGCTCGCGGGGGTGGGCCCGACTTGAAACAGCACCACGCCCGGCATTGCGCCGGGCGTGGTTTTAACGCGGTATTACAACAGCGGCAGCGAGTAACTGACGATCAGACGGTTTTCGTCCTGGTCGCGCTGGCCCGGTACATCGTTGCGCCACATGGCGTTTTTCCAGGTCAGACCCAGGTTTTTCAACGGGCCTTCCGGAATAACGTAGGCAACGGTCAGGTCGCGTTCCCATTCGGAGCGGCCGGAGCCTGCAACGGAACGGTTCGCCGCTACGGTGTCGATGTTATCGCCACGCAGGTAGATCACACCGGCGGTCAGGCCTGGTGCACCCAGCTTGGCGAAGTCGTAAGCGTAACGCGCCTGCCAGGTACGCTCGCCAGCGCGGTTGAACTTGGCGATCTGCATGTCAGTGGTCAGGTAAGCCGAAGCGCCGTCACCCTGGTTCAGGAACGGGAAGTCACTGCTGCCGTTGCTGACCTGGTAACCGCCACCGAAGGTATGACCGGCGACCGAGTACAGGAACAGGCCGCTGTACAGGTTGTTATCGACTTTGCCTTTACCGCTAGGCACACCGGAGTAGTTGCCGGAGGTGTAGTAGGCCGCTTCGTGGCCGTTGGCACCGTCGTCACGGCTATTGAAGTAACGCAGGTCGGACTTCAATACGCCAGGGCCGATCGCCCAGTTATGGGTCAGACCCAGGAAGTGCTGTTTGTAGAAGTCTTCCAGATTGCCGTAGTAGTACTGGGCAGTCAGGTCTTTGGTGATTTTGTAGTCACCACCACCGTAGTAGAACTTGTTGCTGAACTTGCCATTGCCAAAGTTGGAACCACCGTTGGCGCCCGCAATGGACAGGTTTTCATTGTTGCTGGAGTTACGACCTTTGGCTTTCTCGATCTGACCACCGACCAGAGTCAGGTCCTTGATGTCGTTGGAAGTGATCTGGCCGCCCTGGAAGGTTTGCGGCAGCAAACGCCCATCGTTGGTCACGATAACCGGCAGCTTTGGCTGCAGGGTGCCGAGTTTGAGCTCGGTCTGGGAAATCTTGGCTTTGGCAGTCAGGCCCAGGCTGGAGTAGTTATCAACCGCTTCGCCGTTGGACTTGCTTGGGAAAACAGTACCGCCATAGGAGCCGGAGTTTGTACCGGAACGAGCAGTTGCACCGTTAGTGCCGCCACCGGAATCCAGTTTTATGCCCAGCAAACCAATGGCATCAATACCGAAACCCACGGTGCCTTGGGTGTAACCGGAAGTGAAGTTGAGCTGGAAGCCCTGACCCCATTCCTCAGCCTTGCTCTGCACACCATTAGCCTTGTTGGCGGCCGAACCAGCAGCGGAGTCACGGTTATCGTTGTTGATATAGAAGTTACGCAGACCCAAGGTTGCCTTGCTGTCTTCGATAAAACCAGCGGCGCCTGCTTGCTGCGCCAAAACCCCTACGGCCACAGCCAGGGCCAAGGTGGACTTATTCATGTTTCGCTCCTCGTTTCTAATTTTTGTGGTTCTTTGGCCCTGGGTCGTACGCCCGGATCCACAGATGCGCGATTAGCGCCAGACCGTGACTGATAAGTCAATCGCAACTATCGGCGTCTACGACCATGGTCTAATCGTGCTGATTTGGTCCCTGCAGGGTAATGAATTCCTCATAAACCCAAAAAGAATTATTTCATTCTTTTTCATACCATTCAGGAATATGCCTTGGCGTGCCGTAAGCCAGCCGAATCATCCACATCGGCTACCGAGCCAATTCCTTAATGGTATTTCCCATAAATGCTTAAGACCGATCTGATTTGGCGCAAGTAAATACGTCAAACCAGGTCAGAAAAGCGACGCCATCATGGCGAAGAGCTCATCCTCCCGTCAATTTGTTACAGTTTATGTGTCGAACAGACTTTTTTTTGCAACATTGCCGCTATACGCCTGACACATGCCGCTGCAGGACAGCGGCGAGTGCGCCCCCGCCGATACGGCGGGGACGAGCAGGGTTTCAGAGTGCTTTTTCGAAGATTTTCGAGTTGCGCTGGTAGTTGTACAGCGAGGCCCGCGCCGATGGCAGGCGCTCGACACTGCTGGGCACAAAGCCGCGCTCGCGAAACCAGTGCGCGGTGCGCGTGGTCAGTACGAACAGGGTTTTCAGCCCTTGAGCCCGGGCCCGGGTTTCAATCCTTTCCAACAGTTCATCGCCGCGACGGCCGTGGCGGTACTCGGGGTTCACCGCCAGGCACGCCAACTCGCCGGCATCGGAGTCGGCGATCTGATACAGCGCCGCGCAGGCAATGATCATCCCTTCGCGCTCGACCACGCTGAACTGCTCGATTTCACGCTCCAGCACTTCCCGCGAGCGGCGCACCAGAATCCCCTGTTCTTCCAGCGGGCTGATCAGATCCAGCAAACCGCCGACATCCTCGATGGCTGCCTCGCGCACCAGCTCGAACTGCTCCTGGGCCACCAGGGTGCCGCCGCCGTCGCGGGTAAAAAGCTCGGTCAGCAGCGCACCATCTTCGGCGTAGCTGACGATATGGCTGCGCCCCACGCCACCGCGACAGGCTTCGGCAGCGGCATCCAGCAGTTCGGCCTGGTAATTGGCCCCCAGGCGCTGCAAGTGCGCGGGCACCTGTTGCGGCCGCAGCTCGCGCACCAGCTTGCCGTTTTCGTCGATCAGCCCGCGGTCGGCGCCAAACAGCAGCAACTTGTCGGCCGCCAAGTCGATGGCGGCGCGGGTGGCGACGTCTTCGCAGGCGAGGTTGAAGATCTCCCCGGTCGGCGAGTAACCCAGGGGCGACAGCAGCACGATCGAGCGCTCGTCCAGCAGGCGGTTGATGCCCTTGCGGTCGACCCGCCGCACTTCACCGGTGTGGTGGAAGTCCACGCCTTCGAGCACGCCGATCGGCCGCGCCGTCACCAGATTGCCGCTGGCGACCCGCAGGCGCGAGCCCTGCATCGGCGACGAGGCCATGTCCATGGACAAGCGTGCCTCGATGGCAATCCGCAGATGGCCGACCGCATCGATCACGCACTCAAGGGTCGCGGCATCGGTAATGCGCAGGCCGTGGTGGTAATGGGGGGTCAGGCCTCGCGCAGCCAGGCGGGTTTCAATCTGCGGCCGCGAACCGTGCACCAGCACCAGGCGTACGCCCAGGCTGTGCAACAGCACCAGGTCGTGGACGATATTGCCGAAGTTGGGATGATCAACCCCATCGCCGGGCAACATGACGACGAAGGTGCAATCGCGGTGGGCGTTGATGTAAGGAGAAGCGTGACGAAGCCAATTGACGTATTCGGGCATGAACCTGAGCCTTAATAAAAAGCAGCCTATAAAAGGGTGAAACAGAGAACGCACATCGGGCTGATGGTTATCGTCGGAACAGGCTTGGCGACACGCTGACTCTCCTTATAGGTACGGACCTGGGCACCGGCGCTTTACTGGGGTTGGGCCGGCGTCAGGCAATAATGTTCGATCAGTTCACGTAATAGATGCACGGTAGGCTGCAAGCGTGACATTTCGAGGTACTCCCCCGGTTGATGCGCACAGGCGATGTCACCAGGGCCCAGTACCAGGGTCTCGCAGCCAAGGCGCTGAAGATAAGGCGCTTCGGTGCCAAACGCCACCGCTTCGGCGCGATGCCCGGTCAGTCGTTCGGCCACCCGCACCAGTTCGGCATCTTCCGCCTGTTCAAAGGGCGGCACTTCGGGGAACAGTGGCGCGTAGTCGATCTTCACCTGATGGCGCTCGGCCAGGGGTTCCAGTTTCTGCCGAATGGCCGCGCGCAGCATCTGCGGGTCCATGCCCGGCAAAGGCCGCAGGTCGAATTCCAGGGAACACTGGCCGCAAATTCGATTGGGGTTGTCGCCGCCGTGGATGCAACCGAAGTTCATGGTTGGCTGCGGCACACTGAATTGCGGGTTGCGAAATTCGCGCTGCCACGCCAGTCGCAGGCCGCGCAGCTCGCCGATGGCGTCATGCATCGCCTCCAGCGCGCTGTGGCCCAGGCGCGGGTCAGAGGAGTGCCCGCTCTGCCCGAGGATGTCGATGCGTTCCATCATCACCCCCTTGTGCAGGCGGATCGGCTTGAGCCCGGTGGGCTCACCGATCACCGCAGCGCGGCCCAGTGGCCGACCGGCTTCGGCCAGGGCGCGGGCCCCGGCCATGGAGCTTTCCTCGTCACAGGTGGCCAGAATCAGCAGCGGTTGCTTGAACGGCTGGTCCAGCAGCGGCTGGACCGCCTCGATCACCAGGGCAAAAAAGCCCTTCATGTCACAGCTGCCCAGGCCGATCCAGCGCCCGTCGACTTCGGTCAGTTTCAAGGGGTCGGTCTGCCACAAGGCTTCGTCGAATGGCACGGTATCGCTATGACCTGCCAGGACCAGCCCGCCCGGGCCGCTGCCGAAGCTGGCCAGCAGGTTGAACTTGCCGGGGCTGACCTGCTGGATATCACAGGCAAACCCCAGGTCACCGAGCCAGGCGGCAAGCAGGTCGATCACTGCACGATTGGATTGATCCAGCGCCGCCTGGGTGCAGCTGACGGACAGTGCGGCAATCAGCGCGGCGAACTGGTCTTTCATGGACGGCAATGGCATGCGCTGGCTCCCGACGGCAAAGATGAGGCTCATCATAGAGCCATCTTGCGACAGGAATAAACCGGCGCGGCACCTCCAGGCGCCTTGTCCTGTACACTGCACGGCCTTGGCAGCCACACATTCCCCTGGCTGCGCTCCCGATTCTGGATTTTCCGGCCATGCAGAAAGAAACTGAAATCAAACTCCGCGTCAGCCGCGAAACCCTCGCCGCCTTGCGCGAGCACCCGCTGCTGAAAAAACGCAACAAAAGTGGCTGGGAACGCCGTGAGCTGATGAACCAGTACTTCGACACCCCAGAGCGTGACCTGGCCCAGGCCAAGGTCGCCCTGCGCCTGCGTCGCGATGGCGAAGAAGTGATTCAGACCCTCAAGACCCGTGGCCACAGCGTTGCCGGTCTGTCCGAGCGCAATGAGTACGACTGGCACCTGGCCAAACCCAAGCTCGACGTGAAAAAGCTCGACGGCGAATGCTGGCCCGACGAACTGGCCGAGCTGGACAAAAAGACCCTCAAGCCAATCTTCACCACCGACTTCGTCCGCGAACGCGCGGAAATCGCCTGGGGCCGCGGCAAGGCCAAAGTAGTGATCGAGGCCGCCCTGGACCTGGGCCACGTGGTTGCTGGCAAGCAGAAGGAAGAAATCTGCGAGCTGGAACTGGAACTGCGCGAAGGTGAACCGGCCGCGCTGCTGGAGCTGGCCGCAGAACTGGCGGCGACCCTGGCCCTGATGCCGTGCGATATCAGCAAGGCCGAGCGCGGCTATCGCCTGTTCGATGCCAACAGCTACACACTGAGCCTGCCGGCACCGGAGTTCAGCGCCGAAACCGCACTGGATGACGCCTTTGCCGCCCTGACCTGGCACCTGCTGGGCAGCAGCCAGCGCCTGGCCGAACAGTATCGCTTCAACGGCCACTGGCGCCTGCTGCAGGACTGGGTGGAAAACCTCGCCGAACTGCGCGCCCTGCTCAGCAGCCTGGGCCAGGCCGCACCGCGCCAGTCCACCGCCGAACTGCGCAGCGCCCTCGACGCCCTGCTTGAAGACTGGCGCCCACTGGTGCAAGCCGGCCTGGAAGACGAAGACGTGCGCAAGGCAGCGCCGGAGCAGTTCATCGAAGAACTGGAAGACGTGCGCTGGGGCCTGTTCTCGCTGAACACTTCGCGCTGGTTGCTGGCCCGCAGTTGGACCACCGAGCGCAACACCCGTGGCAACCGCCAGGGCGCCGCGCAACTGGGCAACTGGCTGCCGCGCCTGCTGGCCGACGAGGCCGTGGCCCTGCAACTGCCGCGCTATCAGCAACAGCCTGAAGACCTGGCTGAACAGTTGCCGCGTATCGAACGGATCCAGGCCTGGCTGCACCACGCCCGCAACGTCCTGGACATCCCGGAGCTGGACCGCCTGTACGGCGAACTGAACAAGCTGGTGCAACTGGCCAACGAGCCCATCAGCGATGAAGTGCTCGACGCGCGCAAACAGCAAGCCATCACTGTGTTCCAGAGCCGTGCCTGGAAAACCCTGCTGCGCCTGTAACCTGCTCCTCACCGGCAAGCCTGCGGGCCTGTCGGTGAGCGCACCGCCCTAGAGTTTCAGCGCAGCACCGGCAAACTCGTCGTCGACTTGATTTCGGACAAGGCGACGATCGAGTTCACCTCCTGGATTCCCGGCACCATCGACAGCTTCTCGAAGAAAAACCGCTCATAGGCTTCAATATCGGCGGTGACGATGCGCAGCAGGAAATCCACCGCCCCCATCAGCACATAACACTCCAGCACTTCGGGAAAGCCGCGAATCGCCTCGGTGAACTCCGTAAAGTTGGAGCGCCCGTGGGCGTTGAGTTTGACCTCGGCGAAGATCTGCGTGTTGAGGCCGATTTTCTTGCGATCGAGCAAGGTCACCTGGGCGCGAATCACCCCCTCCTCTTTCATCCGCTGAATCCTGCGCCAGCATGGCGACTGGGACAGCCCGACCTGCTCGGCGATCTGCGCGCTGGACAGCGAGGCGTCCTCCTGCAGCAAGGCGAGAATCCGGCGGTCATAAGCGTCAAGCTCGCTGTGCATAGATATTCCTTAAATAGCCATATACAAGAAATGAACAATTCATTATTCGCGCAATCACGCTCATCTTAGATAAGAAATACCCGGGACCCCATGTAAAAATTTCTCCACTGATCTGGAGAACGCCATGCCCCACCTCGAAGCCGTAAACCGTGAACCTTGCCGTGCAGATGTGTGGAGCCGCGCCAACAGCCACTGCCAGGTGCGCTATCAAATGAGCGCGGAAGCCGAAGCCGACGTGCTGTGCCGGGTGCTCAACCATTTCGCCTTGCAGAGCCTGGTGCCGCAGCAGGTTGCAGTGCTGCAACGGGATGGCCAGTTACACATCGAGGTGGCGCTCGACGGTCTGAGCTGGCACCGGGCCGGAGTGATCGCGGAAAAACTTCGTAACCTGATCAGCGTGGAATCGGTAACGCTCGAGCCCATCGAGCTTTCCCGCCTGCACGCGGCGGGCTGACAGGCTGCCGGCAAAATCCTGCAACCCTTGGACGACGGGCCGTCGGTTACCCGGGACTATTCTTGGCAATTCGCGGTCAGAGGCGCACACCTTGAAACCGCTTGGTGCCCGAATACCCCCAAGGAGCCCGAATGCCTGTTTCCCGCGTTACCCAGGACCGCTGGCTGGACCTCAATGATGTGCTGCGCGACCTGCTCAGCCAGGGCCTGCTCAACCAGGACTCGGCCGAACGCGCACTGAGCAGCCGGCGCAACGCCGCCAACAGCCAGCTGCACCCTCTGGAATTTCTGGCCGGCCAGCAACTCGATGATCAGCGTCGCCCCGGACGCAGCCTGGACCTGGAAAGCCTGACCCTGTGGCTGGCACAACGCGCGGGCCAGCCCTACCTGCGAATCGACCCGCTGAAAATCGATGTCGCCAGCATCACGCCGCTGATGTCCTACGCCTTTGCCCAGCGCCACCAGATTCTCGCGGTGGCCATCGACCCCCATGGGGTCACCGTGGCCAGCGCACAGCCTGATGTGAACGCCTGGGAAGCCGACCTGGCCCATGTCCTGAAACTGCCCATCAAGCGTGTCGTGGCCAACCCGGCGGATATCCAGCGATTCACCCAGGAGTTCTACCGCCTGGCCAAGTCGGTCAGCGGCGCCAACACCGAACGCAAGATGCACAGCCTGGGCAACTTCGAACAACTGCTCAACCTCGGCGCTAGTGACCAGCAGCCCGACGCCAACGACGCCCATATCGTCAATATTGTCGACTGGCTGTTCCAGTACGCCTTCCAGCAGCGCGCCAGCGATATCCATATCGAGCCCCGCCGCGAGCAGGGCACGGTACGCTTTCGCATCGACGGGATACTGCACAACGTCTACCAGTTCCCGCCCCACGTCACCGTGGCCATCGTCAGCCGCCTGAAGAGCCTGGGGCGAATGAACGTCGCGGAAAAACGCAAACCCCAGGATGGCCGGGTCAAGACCAAGACCCCGGATGGCGCTGAAGTGGAACTGCGCCTGTCGACCCTGCCCACCGCGTTTGGCGAAAAAATGGTGATGCGCATCTTCGACCCGCAGGTGTTGCTCAAGGACTTCGACCAGCTCGGCTTCGGCGCCGAGGACCTGCTGCGCTGGCAGGACATGACCCGCCAACCCAACGGCATCATCCTGGTCACCGGCCCCACCGGCTCGGGCAAGACCACCACCCTGTACACCACCCTCAAGCAACTGGCGACGCCCGAGGTCAACCTGTGCACCATCGAGGACCCGATCGAGATGGTCGAGCCGGCGTTCAACCAGATGCAGGTCCAGCACAATATCGACCTGACCTTTGCCAGCGGCGTGCGCGCCCTGATGCGCCAGGACCCGGACATCATCATGATTGGCGAAATTCGCGATCTGGAAACAGCGGAAATGGCGATCCAGGCCGCGCTCACCGGGCACCTGGTGCTGTCCACGGCACACACCAACGATGCCCCTGGCGCCATCAACCGGCTGCTGGAACTCGGCGTTCCCCATTACCTGATCAAGGCCACGGTGTTGGGGGTCATGGCCCAACGCCTGGTACGCACCCTGTGCCCGCACTGCAAGGCGCCCCAGAAGCTGGGCGCAGATGACTGGCAGGCCCTGACCCACCCCCGGCAATTGCCCCTGCCCGAACATGCCTGCCGCGCCGTTGGCTGTGCGGAATGCCGGGACACCGGCTACCACGGGCGGGCCGGGGTGTACGAGATCATGCAGATGAGCGACAGCCTCAAGGCCCTGATCAGCCGCGACACCGACCTCCTGGCCTTGCGCCGCCAGGCGGCCAGGGACGGCATGCGCAGCTTGCGTCTATCGGGCGCGCAGAAGGTCGCTGCCGGCCTGACCACCCTGGAGGAGGTGTTGCGCGTCACGCCGCAAAGCGAGCAGCCCTAGCCCCCGAATTCCTCCCAGTCGATGACCCCGACCTTGTCATTGGGCTGGATATCCAGCACCGCGCCATCGGCACGCTGCTGCAGAATGGAACGCCCCACGGACAGCTTCTTGCGGGTCTGATGGTTCACCGCGGTGGACTCGCGGGTCGGGCTGAACAGCAGGCGGTCCGGCGCTTCCTGGCGCACCCGCATGCCTGCCGGGTAATGCCATTCCCCGAGCTGCACCGGCTGGGCCAGGACACCCGACCATTGGCGTAACTGTTGGTTTTCATCCAGGTCCAGGGTCAGCGACAGGAACTGCATGCCCTGGTAGGCCACGGGACGCGGCACCTCGCCGTCGGTGCGCACGATAAAGCCGGAGGACTCGTGGAACACCTGGCTGCCCGCGGGCCAGGTGACATCGGCCAAGCGGGCATCCGGGCTCATGTGGCATTCATCGAAGCGCCAGCGGCTGGGAAAGGTCCGGTCTTCGACGGTGCGGTCAAAGCTGACCCAGCCGCCACCCTTGCAGGGCCAGCCGGCGATCTGTTGGTCGCCCACCAGCAACAGTTTTGAAAAGTAGTAATGCGGCGGCATGTCTATGTCGCTGACCTGCAGGCCCAGCACCGACTGCGGCGTCTTGAACGTCGCATAAGCGACGCTTTGCAGGCCCGACAGCTGCGACTCCCCCTTCCAGTCCACCGGGTCCAGGGTATCGAGCTTGACCAGGGTCCCGGCCGGGAAGTGCAGTTCGTCCAGTTGCAGATCCGCTTGCAACCGCGGGTTCAGCGCCTGGGTCCGCTCTTGTTGCGCGACGGAAAGGGCCACCATACCCCACACAAACTTGAGCCCCAGGCCGACGAAAAACAGCATCGCCAGGGTCAGGGGCACGTGCAGCCACAGGCGCTTGCGCAGTCGCTGGCGTTTTTCCGGGTGGCGCAGCGCCATGACCAGGGACACCAACCCTGCCGCGCTGGCGCCGCAGAGGATCAGCAACAGGTACAGGTACATGAACGCGATGGGGCTGGGGCCGAAAATCAAAGGTGAACATCCGTGCTCTGGCAGAAGCCGCGCATCGTGCCAAATTTTCCCCGGCGGGCATACCGCTGGATCACACGCCGGGCAGTTGAAACACGCACTCGCCGGCCAAACACCCACCACAGGTCGAAAACCTTCTTCCCATGCCACGGAACTCCTTCAGGTCGTCTGTAATCAAATTGTTCAGATACCCCCAGTCGGAGTCACCCACCATGCGTCTAAAAATAGCTGTCGCGACACTTGCCTTGCTCTCCCTTCCTGTCGGTTCGGCAATGGCCGACAGCTTCTGGCGTAACGTCATTTCCTCCGGTGCCACCACCGGTTCCACCTACCTGACCTTCAAGGATCACAAACTGATCGTTGCGGCGCAGGACGACGCGGGCAGTTTCGTTGCCAGCGACGGCGGGATCCGTGGCCCGTACCTGGAAGCCGCCATGCAGAAAGTCCGGGCCGATAACCCGGGCCTGCAGGCGACGGACATGGAACTGGCAAACGCCATCCTGGCCAAAAACGCGGTCGCGCAAGAGTGATCGCGCTTGTGAGATAAAAGTTGTGAGATAAAAAATGCCGCTCCCATGAGCGGCATTTTTTTGCCTGTTTTTTGATCAGTCCGCCCTCAGCGATAGGCATCCACCGGCACGCAAGCGCAAAACAGGTTGCGATCGCCATAGACGTTATCGACCCGATTCACTGTCGGCCAGTACTTGTGGCTGCGGGTATGGGCGCTGGGCAGCACCGCCTGTTGAATGCTGTAGGACCGCTCCCAGACTCCGGTGATATCGGCCAGGGTATGGGGCGCACCCTTGAGCGGGTTGTCGTCGGCTGGCCAGTGGCCGTCCTGGACCTGGGCGATCTCCGCGCGAATACTCAGCATCGCCTCGATAAACCGATCCAGCTCGGCCTTGGACTCGCTCTCCGTGGGTTCGACCATCAGGGTTCCCGGCACCGGAAAGGACATGGTCGGCGCATGAAAGCCGTAATCCATCAGGCGCTTGGCCACGTCCTCCTCGCTGATTCCGGTCTGGGCCTTGAGCGGTCGCAGGTCGAGGATGCATTCATGGGCCACCCGCCCATTGCGCCCGCTGTAGAGCACCGCAAAGGCCCCGCTCAACTGCTCCGCCAGGTAATTGGCCGCCAGGATCGCCACCTCGCTGGCATCCACCAATTGCGGGCCCATCATCGCGATGTACATCCAACTGATGGGCAAGATGCTCGCGCTGCCCCAGGGCGCCGCGCTGACCGCATCGTTGCCTGGCAACGGCCCCTCCAGCGGCACCACCGGATGATTGGCGACAAACGGCGCCAAGTGCGCCCGCACGCCGATCGGCCCCATGCCCGGGCCACCGCCGCCATGGGGAATGCAAAAGGTCTTGTGCAGATTCATGTGGGAGACATCGGCGCCGATATCCGCCGGCCGGGCCAGGCCGACCTGGGCATTGAGGTTGGCACCGTCCATGTACACCTGGCCGCCATGGCTGTGGATAACTTCGCAGATTTCGCGCATGCCCTCCTCGTACACGCCATGGGTCGATGGATAGGTCGCCATCAGGCAGGCCAGTTGCTCGCCGGCGGCCTGGGCCTTGGCCTTGAGGTCTTCAAGGTCGACGTTGCCCGCAGCGTCGCATTCGACAATCACCACCTGCATCCCGGCCATCTGCGCCGAAGCCGGGTTGGTGCCGTGGGCCGAGGCTGGAATCAGGCAGATATCACGCCCCGCCTGCTGCCGGCTGGCGTGGTACTTACTGATCGCCAGCAACCCGGCGTACTCGCCCTGGGCCCCGGAGTTGGGTTGCATGCAGATCGCATCGAAACCGGTGATCGCACACAGCCAGCGCTGCAATTCGTCGATCATCAGCCCATAGCCCACCGCCTGCTCCAGGGGAGCAAAGGGATGCAGGTTGGCAAATTGCGGCCAGGTGATGGGGATCATCTCGCTGCTGGCGTTGAGCTTCATGGTGCAGGAGCCGAGCGGGATCATCGATTGGTTGAGCGCCAGGTCCTTGTTTTCCAGCTGCTTGAGGTAGCGCAACATCCGGGTTTCGCTGTGGTGCGCGTTAAACACCGGGTGGGTCAGGTAGCGGCTGCTGCGCAGCAGCTCGGGGGGGATTCCACCGGGCAGCGCCTGGGCATCGAGTTCGGCCACCTGCAACCCGTGGTCGGCCCCCAGGAACAGGTCGAACAAGCGGGCCACGGTGCTTTCGTCGCAGCCCTCATCCAGGCTCAGGCCCAATTGTCCGCGCCCGAGAATCCGCAGGTTGATCTGCGCCGCCTTGGCGCTTTCGATGATCGCCGTCTGGCTCCCGCCCACCTCCAGGGTCAGGGTGTCGAAAAAATGCCGATTGAGCCGGGTGATGCCATGGCGCTCCAGCCCGGCGGCCAGGATGCAGGTCAGCCGGTGCACCCGTTGGGCAATGCGCTTGAGGCCCTCGGGCCCGTGATACACCGCGTAGAAACCGGCGATATTGGCCAGCAGCACCTGGGCCGTGCAGATATTGGAATTGGCCTTCTCCCGACGGATATGTTGCTCGCGGGTTTGCAGGGCCATGCGCAGGGCCACATTGCCCCGGGCGTCCCGCGACACGCCGATGATCCGGCCCGGCATGGCTCGCTTGTACTCGTCACGGCAGGCAAAAAAGGCCGCATGGGGACCGCCGTAACCCATAGGCACGCCAAAGCGCTGGGATGAGCCGAGCACCACGTCGGCCCCCTGCTCGCCCGGCGGCGTCAACAGCAGCAGGCTGAGCAGGTCGGTGGCGACACAGGCCAGGGCATGCTGCCCATGCAGGTGGTCGATCAGCGGACGCAGGTCGCGTATCTCGCCATGGGTGTCCGGGTATTGCAGCAAGGCCCCGAACACCTGCTGCCCTGGCAAGTTATCCACAGCGTCGACCACCAGCTCGAAGCCAAACCCTTCGGCCCGGGTGCGAACCACGGAAATCGTCTGTGGGTGGCAGTTATGGTCGACAAAGAAGCGGTTGCTGGTGGATTTGGCGACCCGCCGGGCCAGGGCCATGGCTTCGGCCGCCGCAGTGGCTTCATCCAGCAGCGAGGCATTGGCCAGCTCCAGGCCGGTCAGGTCGATGGTCAGTTGCTGAAAATTGAGCAGGGCCTCGAGCCGGCCCTGGGCGATTTCCGGTTGGTAGGGGGTGTAAGCGGTGTACCAGCCGGGGTTCTCCAGCACGTTACGCAGAATCACCCCCGGGGTCAGAGTGGCGTGGTAGCCCATGCCGATCAGGCTGGTCCAGACCTGGTTCTGCTCGGCGTAGCCACGCAACTTGGCCAGGGCCGCCTCTTCGTCCAGGGCTGGCGGCAGTGCCAGCGCTCCCTTGAAGCGAATCCCCGGCGGCACTGTCTGCTCGATCAGCTCGGTCCGGCTGCCCAGCCCCAGGCTGTCGAGCATCGCCTGCTGCTCGGCGGCATCGGGCCCCAGGTGGCGGCGTAAAAAAGCGTTCGGATCGCGCAATTGGCTCAAGGACGGCAACTGGGACATGACGGGCTCTCTCTTAAGTGGCGCTCAACGTCGATGCAACACGGTCAAGCCAGCATAGCAGCCGCTTTCGGGCGTCGACACGCTGGCGCCGTCGCCGAATCGGTACCATTATGCTGGGCGTCAGCGCGCCAGCCTCGGCGCGCACCCTGCCTGTTTCTACCCTCTGCTTACCGGGTGCACCCTCGTCATGAGCCAACTGCCTTTCCTGCCGTTTTCCAAACCCACCATCGATGAAGCCACCATCGCCGCTGTCGGCGACGTCCTGCGCTCGGGCTGGATCACCAGCGGGCCCAAGGTCCAGGCGTTCGAAGCCCAACTCTCGGAGTTCTTCGGCGGACGCCCGGTGCGCACCTTCAACTCCGGCACCTGCACCATGGAGATCGCCCTGCGCATCGCCGGCATCGGCCCCGGCGACGAAGTCATCACCACCCCGATCTCCTGGGTGGCCACGGCCAACGTGATTCTGGAAGTCGGCGCCACTCCGGTATTTGCCGATATCGACCCGATCACCCGCAACCTCGACCTGGCCCAGGTGGAGGCGGCGATCACCCCCCGCACCAAAGCCATCATCCCGGTGTATCTGGCCGGGTTGCCGGTGGACATGACGCGCCTCTACGCCCTGGCGCGCAAGCACGGCCTGCGGGTGGTGGAAGACGCCGCCCAGGCCCTGGGTTCGAGCTGGGACGGCCAGCGCATCGGCGCCAGCGGTGACTTTGTGTCATTCAGCTTCCAGGCCAACAAAAACGTCACCTCGTCCGAGGGCGGCTGCCTGGTGCTGAACACTCCCGAAGAAGTGCGCCTGGCCGAGAAGTACCGCCTGCAAGGCGTCACCCGCAACGGTTTCGACGGGCTGGATGTGGATGTCCTGGGCGGCAAGTTCAATATGACCGACGTCGCCGCCGCCATCGGCCTGGGGCAGTTCGCCCATATCGAACACATCACCACCCATCGCCGTGAACTGGCCCGCTACTACTTCGACTGCTTCGGCAGCGATTTCGAGGCCACCTACGGCGCCCAACTGCCGCCGGCGGACTTCAGCAACAGCAACTGGCACCTGTTCCAGCTGGTGCTGCCTGAACGCCGGGACGGCAAGCCCGCCCGCGCCAGTTTTATGGAGCAGATGCAGGAACGCGGCATCGGGATCGGCTATCACTACCCGCCCATCCACCTGCTGAGCCTGTACCGCAAACTCGGCTTCAAGGAGGGCATGTTCCCGGTGGCGGAACGGGTCGGGCGCCTGATCGTTTCGCTGCCGATGTTCACCAGCATGAGCAAAAGCGACGTCGAGCGCTCGGTGGCGGCGGTCAAGGCCGTGCTGAAAGACGCCTGATACGGCGCCCATAAAAAAGCCTCGAATGATCGAGGCTTTTTCTTTCCAAGGGCTTACTCGCCGATGGCGGCCTTGTAGCCGGCAGCGTCCAGCAGCTTATCCAGATCTGCGGCATTGCTTGGCTTGAGCTTGAAGATCCAGGCGCCATACGGGTCGCTGTTGAGCAGCTCGGGGCTGGCGCTCAGCTCTTCGTTGATGGCAATCACTTCGCCCGCCACCGGTGCGTAGATATCGGAAGCCGCCTTGACCGACTCCACCACGCCCGCCTGATCCCCTGCACCGAACACGGTGCCGACTTCGGTCAGCTCGACGAATACCACGTCGCCCAAGGCTTCCTGAGCGTGGTCGCTAATACCCACGGTCACGCTGCCATCGGCTTCCACACGGGCCCATTCATGACTTTCGGCAAAACGCAGGTCGGCAGGGATATCGCTCATATTCTGTGTCCTCAAGAAGAAATGTCAGCGGCTGACTGCCCGCCGGAAAAAGTTAGATCAGGGTTTTGCCATGGCGCACGAAGGTCGGCTTGACCACTCGAACCGGGTACCACTTGCCACGGATTTCCACTTCTGCACGGTCGGCGGTGGCCATCGGCACCCGCGCCAGTGCGATCGATTTGCTCAGCGTAGGGGAGAAACTACCACTGGTGATCTCACCTTCGCCAACATCTGTGATGCGAACCACCTGATGCGCTCGCAAAACACCGCGTTCTTCCAGGACCAGGCCCACCAGCTTCTGCTTCACTCCGCTCGCCCGCTCGGCTTCCAGTGCGGTGCGACCGATGAATTTGCGTGAGGCCGGCTCCCAGGCAATGCTCCAGGCCATGTTGGCCGCCAGGGGCGACACGTCCTGGTGAATGTCCTGGCCGTACAGGTTCATCCCGGCTTCGAGACGCAAGGTATCGCGGGCGCCAAGGCCGATAGGGGAAATGCCTGCGCCCACCAGGTCGTTGAAGAATGCCGGGGCCTGATCGGCCGGAAACATGATTTCCAGGCCATCCTCGCCGGTATAGCCGGTACGGGCGATAAACCAGTCACCGTCGAAACGGCCTTCGAATGGCTTGAGCTGGTGGATCAACGCGCCACGGGCCTGGGTCACCAGTTCGGCGATCTTGTGCCGCGCCTGGGGCCCCTGGATGGCGAGCAACGCCAGGTCCGAGCGTTCGCGCAACTGCACCTGGAACGCCCCCAGCTGCGCCTGCATCCAGGCGATGTCCTGGTCGCGAGTGGCGGCGTTGACCACCAGCCGGTAACCGTCTTCGGTGCGGTAGACCAGCATATCGTCGACGATGCCGCCACGTTCGTTGAGCATGGTGCTGTACAAAGCCTGCCCGGGGCTTTGCAGGCGCTCGACATCATTGGCCAGCAGATACTGGAGCCAGGCCTTGGCCTGGGGGCCGCTGATGTCGATCACGGTCATATGGGATACATCGAAAACACCGCAGTCACGGCGCACCTCATGGTGCTCCTCGACTTGCGAGCCGTAATGCAGAGGCATGTCCCAACCGCCAAAATCGACCATCTTCGCGCCAAGGGCGAGGTGAAAGTCATACAGAGGCGTGCGCTGTCCCATGGGTTTCTCCTTCCGGGCGTGGCGAAGGTGCGGACCGCCGCTGCACGAGTGAAAGCCTTGAAATAGATGGCTTTCAGCCGATTCCAGCCAGCAGATCCGAAGATGGACCGCACCGAATGCCGCGCATTGTAGCCGCAAGGTTGAGGACTGGCACCTAACTGATTCGATGAGCCGAGCGGCGGATCAAGCCAATGACCGGCAACAACCCGACCAGAACCAGGGTCAAGGCCGGCAGCGAAGCACGCGCCCACTCCCCTTCGCTGGTCATCTCGAAGATCCGTACCGCCAGCGTGTCCCAGCCGAACGGGCGCATCAGCAGGGTGGCGGGCATTTCCTTGAGCACATCGACGAACACCAGCAACGCGGCGCTGAGGGTTCCGGGCAGCAGCAACGGCAGATACACCTTGCAAAACAGTCGTGGCCCGCTGACCCCCAGGCTGCGGGCAGCTTCCGGCAAGGACGGACGGATCCGCGCCAGGCTGTTTTCCAGCGGCCCATAGGCCACCGCGATGAAGCGCACCAGATACGCCAGCAACAGCGCACAGAGGCTGCCCAGCAGCAGCGGCTTGCCGGCGCCGCCGAGCCAGCTCGACAGCGGGATCACCAGCTCGCGGTCCAGGTAACTGAACGCCAGCATGATTGACACCGCCAGCACCGAGCCCGGCAGCGCATAGCCGAGGTTGGCCAGGCTGACCCCGGTACGGATCGCCCGGGTCGGCGCGAGGCGCCGGGCAAACGCCAGCAGCAGGGCCACGCTCACCGTGATCAGCGCCGCCATGGCCCCCAGGTAAAGGGTGTGCACGATCAACCCGGCATAGCGCTCGTCGAGGTCGAAGCGTCCACGCTGCCAGAACCACACCACCAGTTGCAGCAGCGGAATCACGAAGGCGCAGGCGAAGACCAGCAGGCACCAACTGCTGGCTGCCAGGGCCTTGAGCCCGCGCAGGTGGTACAACGCCTTGCCCCGCGGCCGCTCATTGCCTGCACGGCTGGCGCCACGGGCGCGACGCTCGCCGTACAGCACCAGCATCACCGCCAGCAGCAACAGACTGGCCAGTTGCGCGGCGCTGGACAGGCTGAAGAAGCCATACCAGGTCTTGTAGATAGCGGTGGTGAAGGTGTCGAAATTGAACACGGCGACCGCGCCGAAATCGGCCAGGGTCTCCATCAATGCCAAGGCCACGCCAGCGCCGATGGCCGGGCGCGCCATGGGCAGTGCCACGCGCCAGAACGCCTGCCACGGCGACTGGCCCAATACCCGCGCGGCCTCCATCAGGCCCTTGCCCTGGGCCAGGAATGCGGTGCGCGCCAGCAGGTAGACATAGGGGTAGAACACCAGCACCAGCACCAGGATCACCCCGCCGGTGGAACGCACCCGGGGCAGGCGCAACCCGCTGCCGAACCACTCACGCAGCAGGCTTTGCACCGGGCCGGAAAAATCCAGCAGGCCGACAAAGACAAAGGCCAGCACATAAGCCGGAATCGCGAACGGCAGCATCAGCGCCCAATCCAGCCAGCGCCGACCGGGAAACTCACAGAGGCTGGTCAACCACGCCAGGCTGACCCCGAGCAGGGTCACGCCGACACCCACCCCCAACACCAGGACCAAGGTGTTGCCCAGCAGCCTCGGCATCTGGGTTTGCCACAGGTGCGACCAGATCTGCTGG
This sequence comes from Pseudomonas sp. QD4, assembly GCF_049199125.1. Lineage (NCBI taxonomy): Bacteria > Pseudomonadati > Pseudomonadota > Gammaproteobacteria > Pseudomonadales > Pseudomonadaceae > Pseudomonas > Pseudomonas sp. QD4. The sequence goes on along the minus strand of NZ_JBLZOM010000002.1, from coordinate 1,804,438 downwards.
TCGACCACCTGCCAGGACAGCAGCAGGACGCTCAGCGGCAGTAGGACCAGTGCGGCAATGGCGAAGACCAGGGGATACCAGCGGCGTTGGGCGGGATGGGCCACAAAAAACTCTCGGGCAGGTGGGACAGGCAAAAAGGCTTGCGGATCGCCGGGGCGAGGAGCGTGCTCGCACTCGGCGGTATCGCCGCCCCTTTAAAGCAAACGCCCCGCATAGGCGGGGCGCAGTATAACGGCAGGCTCAGTTCCAGCCAGCGCGGTCCATCAAGCGAATGGCTTCGGCCTGGCGCTTGCCGGCCACTTCCACCGGCAGGGTATCGGCGACGAACTTGCCCCAACTGGCCACTTCAGCCGACGGCTGCACTGCCGGGTTGGCCGGAAATTCCTGGTTCACGTCGGCGAAGATCTTCTGCGCTTCCGGGGTGGTCATCCACTCCACCAGGGCCTTGGCGGCTTCCGGGTGCGGCGCATGCTTGGTCAGGCCGATGCCCGACAGGTTGACGTGCACCCCACGGTCGCCCTGGTTCGGCCAGAACAGCTTCACCGCCAGATCCGGCTTCTGCTTGTGCAGGCGGCCGTAGTAGTAGGTGTTGACGATACCGACGTCGCATTGCCCGGCGTTGATCGCTTCCAGCACCGCGATGTCGTCAGAGAACACATCGGTGGACAGGTTGTTGACCCAGCCCTTGACGATCTCTTCGGTTTTCTCCGCGCCATGGGTTTCGATCAGCGTGGCCGTCAGCGACTGGTTGTAGACCTTTTTCGCCGTGCGTAGGCACAGTCGGCCTTCCCATTGCTTGCCGGCCAGGGCTTCGTAAGTGGTCAAGTCACCCGGTTTAACGCGGTCGGTGGAGTAGGCGAGGGTCCGCGCGCGCAGGCTCAGGCCCGTCCAGGCGTGGGCCGAGGAGCGGTATTGCAGGGGGATATTGGCGTCGATCACCTTGGAGGTGAACGGTTGCAGAATGCCCATCTGCTCGGCTTGCCAGAGGTTGCCGGCATCCACGGTGAGCAGCAGGTCGGCGGTGGCGTTTTCACCCTCGGCCTTGATCCGCTGCATCAGGGGCGCTTCCTTGTCAGTGATGAACTTGACCTGGACCCCGGTTTTTTTGGTGTAGGCATCAAACACCGGCTTGATCAGCTCGTCGATACGCGAGGAGTAGACCACCACCTCATCGGCCGCCTGGGCGGTTCCGCCGATAAGGGTGAGTGCCAGGGCAGTCAGTAGACGCTTCGGTGCCAACATGGGAGCGGTCTCTCGATATCAAAGTGAGGCCAAATGATAAGGACTCACATTTACCTTCTCAAACCGAACGTGCCCTTGAGGCGTTACCAGATGTTGCACCGAACGCAATAGGCGCAGAGCCGAGGGGTTCAGGCCTTGGCCAATGCCGGCAGATCGCCGCTCAACCCCAGCGCCTGACGCACAAACAGCGCCTTGGCTTCGGGCATCTGGTCGACGATTTTCAACCCGGTGTTGCGCAGCCAGCGCAACGGCAGCGGGTCTGCCTGGAACAAACGTTCAAAGCCTTCCATCGCCGCCATCAACGCCAGGTTGTGCGGCATGCGCCGGCGTTCGAAACGGCTGAGCACCTTCACATCGGCCAGGCGCTCGCCACGGCTGTGCGCGCGCAGCAGTTCTTCGGCCAGCACCGCCGCATCGAGAAAGCCCAGGTTGACGCCTTGCCCGGCCAGCGGGTGGATGGTGTGCGCGGCGTCGCCGATCAGCGCCAGGCCCTCGGCCACGTAGCGCTTGGCATGGCGCTGGCGCAGCGGCACGCAGAGCCGTGGGTCGGCGCTCAGCACCGTGCCCAGGCGACCCTCGAAGGCGCGCTCCAGCTCGCGGCAGAACACCTCGTCGTCCAGCGCCATGAGGCGCTCGGCCTCGCCTGGCGTGGTCGACCAGACAATCGAGCACCAATCCTGCTGCCCATCGCGCTCCAGTGGCAGAAACGCCAAGGGGCCGTTGTCGGTGAAACGCTGCCAGGCGGTCAGTTGGTGCGGCTGGCTGCTGCGCACGCTGGTGACGATGGCGTGGTGCAGGTAATCCCACTCGCGGGTGGCGCAACCGGTCAGGCGCCGCACCGCCGAGTTGGCGCCATCGGCCGCGATCACCAGGGGCGCGCGCAGCACCCGGCCATCGGCCAGGGTCAGCAGCCAGTCATCCCCGGAGCGCCGCATCTGCTCCAGGCGCGCATTGGCCAGCAGGCCCAGGTCGCATTCGTGCAAACGCTCGAGCAAGGCGTCCTGGACCACGCGGTTCTCAACGATATGCCCCAGCACCTCGGCATGCACGCTGGCCGCCGAAAAGTGGATCTGCCCGGTGCCACTGCCATCCCAGACCTGCATCTGCGCGTAAGGGCTGGTGCGGCGTCGGGCAATCCCCTCCCAGACGCCCAGGCGTTGCAGGATCCGCTGGCTGGCCGCCGACAAGGCACTCACCCGCGGCTCGAAGGGCGCCTCGGCAGCGAAGGGTTTGACCGTCAGCGGGCTGCCATCGAGCAGCAGGACTTCCAGCCCACTGTCCTGCAAGGCCAGCGCCAGGGCGCTACCGACCATTCCGGCACCGACAATCAGCAGATCTGCGCGCATTTCCATGCTTTAAGCCTGTCTCGCTTGCGGCTTGAGCCGCACGTAAAGGGTTTTATCGACCCGCGCCACCAAGGTGCCGTCGCCGTCGTGGATATCCACCTGCAACAACGGCAGGTACTTCTCGCCACTGGCGGTGTGCTGACGGATCTGGTCGAGCAGGGCCTGGTCGATCGTGAACCGGGCGAACACCGGGCCTTTGCCCGGGGCGATGAAATCAATGGTGGCGGCCTTGTCCCAGACGATGTACTCGCGGCCGAGGTTTTCCATCAGCATCAACATGAAAAACGGGTCGACCATGGCGTACAGGCTGCCGCCGAACTGGGTGCCGACATAGTTGCGGTTGTACCAGCCCAGGCCCATGGACACCCGGACCTCACGAAAATCCGCGCTGATGTGGCGGACCCGCACCCCGGCACCGAGGTACGGCGGATACAGGCACATGATCCAGCGCAGCAGGCGCGCCTTGCCCAGGCGCTGGTTCAGCCACTTAAGCATCCGGGCGCGTACCCAGGCCCATGGCCTGACGGGCAAACCAGCGCTTGGCCGGGGGCAAGAGATCCAGCCCCAGCAGGCCGATATTGCGCCCCAGGGACACCAGCGGCTGCTTGCTGCCAAACAGGCGGGTGACCTGGTCGGAGAAGCCCACGGTCAGGGTCTGATCCTGGCGCTGGCGTTCGCGATAAGCCTGCAAGGTGGCGAAATCCCCTGGCGAATCCTGGCTGGCCAGCAACGCATCGGCCAGGGCCTGGGCATCGCGCAGAGACAGGTTGAAGCCCTGGCCGGCAATGGGATGCAGGCTGTGGGCGGCGTTGCCGAGGACGGCCAGGTGCGGGCGCACCTGTTCTTCGGCCTCCACCAGTGACAGCGGATAAAGATGCCGCGCGCCCACTTGCTTGAGGGTGCCCAGGCGATAACCGAAGACGCCCTGCAGCTCGCTGAGGAAGCTGCGGTCATCCAGGCTGGCAAGGCGCTGCGCATCCATCCCCAGGCGGGTCCAGACCAGGGCGCAGCGATTTTCCGGCAGGGGCAGCAAGGCCATCGGGCCGTCATCGGTAAAACGCTCGAAGGCCATGCCGTTGTGGGCTTCGCTGGGGGTGATGTTGGCGATCAGCGCGCTCTGGTTGTATGGGCGATTCTTGACCCCGATCCCCAGTTGCTCGCGCAACCCGGAGCGGCCGCCATCGGCCAATACCGCCAGCTCGCATTCCAGGGTGGTCTCGTCATTCAGGGTCAGGCGGTAGCAGTCCGGCAACGGCTCCATGCGCGTGACTTCAGCCGGGCAGCGCCAATTGATCACGTCCTTGTCCAGGGCCTGCCACAGGCACTGGCCAAGCCAGGCGTTCTCCACCACATAACCGAGGGCCGGAACCCCCTCCTCCATGGCCGACAGGCGCGCGGTGGAAAACCGCCCACGGTCGGAGACATGAATCTGCTTGATCGGCTCGGCGCGACGGGAAATTTCCTGCCACACACCCAGCCGCTGATAAATCTGTCGCGCGCCAAAGGACAGCGCCGAGGAGCGGGCGTCATAGCTGGGCTGGTAACTGTCGCCGGGGGCGAAGGGTTCGATCAGCACGATCTTCCAGCCCCGGGCCTTGGCCCCGGCCTGCAACGCCAACGCCAGGCTGGCGCCGACCAGGCCGCCACCGATGATCGCCAGATTGACCCGGGTCATGCGACCTGGGCCCGTGCGGCGGCCATCAGTGCTTCGATCTCGGCGACCGTCTTCGGCACGCCACCGGTGAGAATCTCACAACCTTGCTTGGTCACTACCACGTCATCCTCGATGCGCACGCCAATGCCGCGCCACTTCTTCGCCACGTTCTGATTGTCCGGGGCAATGTAAATCCCCGGCTCCACCGTCAGCGCCATGCCGACCTCCAGCACCCGCCATTCGCCGCCGACCTTGTACTCGCCGACGTCGTGCACATCCATGCCCAGCCAGTGTCCGGCGCGGTGCATGTAAAACGCCTTGTAGGCTTCACTGGCGATCAGTTCGTCGACATCGCCTTCGAGCAAACCCAACTGCACCAGGCCCTGGGTGATCACTTGCACCGTGGCCTCATGGGCCTGGTTCCAGTGCTTGTTCGGTGCAATCTCGGCAAATGCCGCTTCCTGGGAAGCCAGGACCAATTCGTAGATCGCCTTCTGCTCCGGCGAAAACCGACCGTTGACCGGCCAGGTACGGGTGATGTCGCTGGCGTAGCAATCGATCTCGCAACCGGCATCGATCAGCACCAGGTCACCGTCCTTGAGCAGCGCGTCATTCTGCTGGTAATGCAGGATGCAGCTGTTGCGCCCGGCGGCGACGATGGAACCGTAGGCCGGCATCTTCGCCCCGCCCTTGCGGAACTCGTAGTCCAGCTCAGCTTCCAGACTGAACTCATGCAGACCGGCTCGGCTGGCCTGCATGGCGCGGATATGGGCCTGGGCGGAAATTCGCGCGGCTTCACGCATGACCTTCACTTCTGCCGCCGATTTATACAGGCGCATGTCGTGCAGCAGATGATCCAGGGCAACGAATTCGTTCGGCGGCTGGGCGCCGAGGTGCGCTTTAGAGCGGATGACGTTGATCCAGTCCATCAGGTGCCGGTCGAATTCCGGATTGCTGCCCATGGCCGAATAGACCCGGTCACGCCCTTCGATCAGGCCCGGCAGGATGTCGTCGATGTCGGTGATGGGGAAGGCATCGTCAGCGCCGTAGTCGCGCATCGCGCCTTCCTGGCCAGCCCGCAAGCCGTCCCAGAGTTCACGCTCGGCGTTGCGCTCACGGCAGAACAGCACGTACTCGCCATGCTCGCGGCCCGGCATCAGGACGATGACCGCCTGAGGCTCGGGGAAACCGCTGAGGTATTGGAAGTCGCTGTCCTGGCGGTACACGTGCTCGACATCGCGATTGCGGATCGCCACGGCGGCGGCCGGCAGAATCGCGATGCTGTTGGGTTCCATCTGCGCCATGAGCGCCTTGCGGCGACGGGTGTATTCCGATTTCGGGATATGGATCATGGGCAGACGGACTTCCCTATCAAGCAGTTAGTGCAAAGACGGCTTCGCAGCCGGTTCAACTTTCTTGTTGGTCTCGGTGAACAACAGCAAGGGGGCGACCCGCAGGTACTCCATCACTTCCATATAGTCGCTTTCGCCGTCATCGGATTCTTCCAGGGCATCTTGCACCTGGGCGATCGCGGCAAGGTCTTGCAACACTTCGGTGGCTTCGGTGCTCAGGGCGCTGCTGTCGCGGGAGTTCAAGCCGAAACCGCTGAGGAAACCCTGGCACCACTGGCCCAGTGCCGCAGCACGTTCGGTCAGGGGCGCATCGTCGCTGGGCAACAGCAGAACCACGGTCATGTCATCGCTGGTCAGCTCGCCCTTGACCATTTCCTGCAGGCCGATCAAGGCGTTGCGCACGTTGTCTTGTGGTTCGCCTTCGAGCAGTTCGGCGGCGTCGATCAACCAGCCGTCGACATCAAAGCCGGCGCCGGCGCAACTGCGACCGAGCAACAGGCCGTGCAATTCGGCTGGCGAGACAGGGTGACCGCTGCTGGTGAGCAGGGTGGCGAAGGCGTTGTACGGAGAATTCTGAATGGGCATGGGCAGCTAGGCGCCAAGCGGCGCAATGTCTAGAATGGAGGCCTTGTATCGTAGCATCGGCGGACGCGCCAAGACCATCAAGGCCGTCAACTCGTTTGCCCAGCCTGTTGCCACTCATCAGACAAATCCAGTGGGATCCAATGGAAGACACCGACCTGCAAGCGCTGATGGCCAGACTCGAATTGCTAATTACCAGGGTCGAGCAACTAAAGAGTCAAAACGCACTCTTATTAGCTCAGGAAAAAACCTGGCGCGAGGAACGCGCGCACCTCATTGAAAAAAATGAAATCGCCCGGCGTAAGGTCGAATCGATGATTTCGCGCCTCAAGGCCCTGGAGCAAGACTCATGAGTTCAAGCAATAGCGTAACCGTGCAGATCCTCGACAAAGAGTATTCGATCATCTGCCCCCAGGAAGAGCGCAGCAACCTGGTGAGCGCCGCCCGTTACCTGGACGGCAAGATGCGCGAGATTCGCAGCAGCGGCAAAGTCATAGGCGCCGATCGCATCGCCGTCATGGCCGCCCTCAACATTACCCACGATTTGCTGCACAAGCAGGAGCGCCCCGCCATACAGGCCAGCGGTTCGACCCGCGAGCAAGTACGCGACCTGCTGGAGCGCGTCGATCTGGTCCTGGCGACCGATCCGGAACAACCCAAAGCTGATTCCTGAAGGCGGTTGCGGTATACTCCCGCCACTCCCTGGGGTGCTTGCCAGTTGACGATGTCCCTGAGCCGATTCGCACTACCCTGGAGGTTGCACGTTGGGCTGGTGTGCATGTCCGCTAGACGGAAAGCCTTAAAGCCTACTGCATCTTCCACCTTGAACTTTCGGGTTCAAGGGCTAAGTCGACAGCGGTTCATCCGGGGAGCCTGAATTGCAAACCAATGCCAGCCATCGTGCTGGCATTGTTGTTTCTGGCGCCGGCCGTTTAGCGGTAGGCTGGGCCATCCGAACCCAGCTCCCACGGCCTGCCCCCATGACCGACGCCCCCCTCTCCCGCCCGCAACTTCGTCGCCTGCTACGCCGCGCGCGGCGTGCCCTCAGCCCCAGCGAGCAGCGCCAGGCCGCACGCGGGCTGTATCGACAGCTGGCGCAAAACCCGCTGTTCCGCCGGGCGCGGCATATCTCCCTGTACCTGCCCACCGACGGTGAAATCGACCCGCGCCTGCTGCTGCGCGCCGCCCAGCGCCGGGGCAAGGCCACCTACCTGCCGGTGCTCAGCGCCTGGCCCAGGACCAAGATGGTGTTCCAGCGGGTACGTCCGGGAGAGAAGCTGCGGCCCAATCGTTTCCGGATTCTTGAACCACGGGTGAATGTCGCGCGCCAGCGCAAGGTCTGGGCCCTGGACCTGGTGCTATTGCCGTTGGTCGGTTTCGACGATGTGGGGGGGCGCCTGGGGATGGGCGGCGGCTTCTATGACCGCAGCCTGGCGTACCTGGCCCGGCGCCAGAATTGGCGCAAGCCGACGCTATTGGGCCTGGCCCATGAGTGTCAGAAGGTCGAGCGACTGGATCAGGCGAGCTGGGATGTACCGTTGCAGGCTACGGTGACAGACGGGCGGTGGTATTTTGCAGAGCAGGCGCCACTTGAAGGCAGCGGCGCCTGAGACGGGATCAACGCTTGAAGGGTTGCTGCTGTTGCGCGAGCTCGATCGGGGCATCGGCTTTACTGGCCCACAGGCTCTGCGCATAGCCAGTGGTCACCACACCCAAACCGAACAAAATAACCAAAATCCATAGTAAATCCGGTTTGCGTTTCATCGATTGCCCCCCTAAGGCCTATCACACACGATGACAGCAACGGCTTGCGTAATAGTCCGTGCAGCAGCGTCAAGCTTAAAATCCCGGCATTCTGCGATAACGTGAACCGACACGCAAATGCTGACGTCAACCGACTGTCGGTTTGTCATAAAATTGCCAGACAACTTGCCCACAGCCCTCGAGGAGCGCAAAAAATGGCCTATTGGCTGATGAAGTCCGAGCCCGAAGAACTCTCGATCAAGGGCCTGGAAAAGCTCGGCGAAGCCCGTTGGGACGGGGTGCGCAATTACCAGGCACGCAACTTCCTGCGGGCCATGGCGGTGGGCGACCTATTCTTCTTCTATCACTCCAGTTGCCCGGAGCCCGGGATCGCCGGCATCGGGCAGATCATCGAAGCCGCCTATCCGGACCCAACGGCCCTGGACCCGCAAAGTCCCTACTTCGACGCCAAGGCCACGCCGGAAAAAAATGCCTGGAGTGCAATCACCGTTGCCCATGTCGAGACTTTCTCCCAGGTGTTGCGCCTGGACTATTTGAAACAACAGGCCGCCCTCGACGAAATGCCGCTGGTACAAAAAGGCAGCCGCCTCTCGGTGATGCCGGTGACCGCCGAGCAATGGGCCGCGGTACTGGCCCTGCGCTGATCCACGGCAAGCCGTGCCGCGCACCGCTCGCGGCACGCGCCCACGGCTTTTATCTCGAGAACCCGGCAGTCATCGCGCACAACCATGCATCGTCTGGCCAATAGGGTTAGGCTTACGGCTTTCATTTGACGGGTATCAAGTCGCCTAACGGCGTCTACCGTCAGACTTGGACGCTATAAGCCGCAGGATGCACCTATGTCGACGAACCATCGTTCTTCCCGCCTTTTCGCCATTTCTTTATTGGTCCTGCTGCTCGCTGCCGGCGGCTTCGGTTATTGGAAGTCGCTCAGCGATCGCCTGCCCGAAGGCCTGAGCATGGGCAACGGTCGGCTCGAAGCCACAGAAGTGCAGATCGCCAGCAAGATCCCCGGGCGCCTGGCGGAAGTGCGGGTCAACGAAGGTGACAAAGTCCTGCAAGGCCAACTCCTCGCGCGCATGGACACCCGCACCCTGGAGGCCCAGCGCACCCAGGCGGAAGCGGAAGTGCTGCGGGCGCGGGAAAACTTCGCGGCCGCCGAAGCCAACGTGCAGCTGCGCCAGAGCGAGTTGTTGCTGGCCAACCAGGAATTCAAGCGCTCCCAGGAGCTGTTCAAGCGCGGCTTCGCCAGCCAGCAGATCATCGACCAGCAACAGGCCCGCCTGAACACCGGGAACGCGGCCGTGCTGGCCGCCAGGTCCCAGGTCGCGGCGGTCCAGGCCGCCATCGGCGCCGCCCAGGCCCAGGTTGCCCAGCTCACCAGCGAGATCGACGACAGCAGCCTGCGTGCGCCTATCGACGGCATTATCCAGCTGCGCCTGGCCGAGCCAGGCGAAGTCCTGGGTGCCGGCGGCCGGGTCCTGCTGCTGATTGACCCCAATGACCAGTACATGAACCTCTACCTGCCCGCCTCGGTCACCGGTCGCCTGACCGTTGGCTCGGACGCGCGGATCCTGCTCGACGCCCTGCCCGATCAGCCGCTGCCGGCAAAAATCACCTTTGTCGCGGCCAAGTCCCAGTTCACCCCGAAAGAAGTCGAGACCCGTGACGAGCGGCAGAAGCTGGTGTTCCGGGTAAAACTGCGGCTGACCGAGCCGAGTGCCGTGCCCCAGGCCAAACCGGGCATGCCCGGCGCCGGCTATGTGCGCACCGCGACCGTGGACTGGCCGGCTAACCTGCAATGACCGCCCTGGCGCTGCAAGCCACGGGGATCAACCATCGCTATGGGCAACAGCAGGCCCTGATCGACATTGCCTTCAGCCTGCCGGCGGGCACCCGCTGCGGGCTGATCGGCCCGGATGGGGCCGGCAAGTCGAGCCTGCTGGGCCTGATCGCCGGGGTCAAAAAGCTGCAACAGGGCCAGCTCGAAGTACTGGGCGGCCCCATCGAGCAGCGCCGGCACCGCAACAGCCTGTATCCCCGCATTGCCTTCATGCCCCAGGGCCTGGGCGGCAACCTGTACCCCGAACTGTCGATCAGCGAAAACATCCGCTTCTTTGCCACCCTGTTCGGCCTGTCGAAAGCCGAATGCGAGCAGCGCATGCATGGCCTGCTGCTGGCCACCGACCTGCTGCGCTTCGCCGAGCGGCCGGCGGGCAAGTTGTCCGGCGGCATGAAGCAGAAGCTCGGACTGTGCTGCGCCCTGATCCACGAGCCGGACCTGCTGATCCTCGATGAGCCGACCACCGGCGTCGACCCCCTGTCCCGCCGGCGCTTCTGGGAGTTGGTGGAAGACGTGCGCAGCCAGCGCCCGCAGCTGACCCTGCTGGTCGCCACGGCGTATATGGAAGAAGCCGAACAGTTCGAACACTGCCTGATGCTCGATCGCGGCAAGCTGATCGCCCAGGGCCTGAGCCGCGAGCTGGCGGCGGCAACCCCCAGCGGTAAGCTCGACGAAGCCTTTACCCATTTCCAGGGTGACAGTGGCCATAACAATGAGCCGCTGGTGATCCCGCCGCGCGCCGGCGACAACCACGACATCGCCATCGAAGCCCACGAGCTGACCCTGCGTTTCGGCGATTTCACGGCGGTGAACAAAGTCAGCTTCGCCATCGGCCGCGGCGAGATTTTTGGCTTCCTGGGCTCCAATGGCTGTGGCAAGACCACCACCATGAAAGTCCTGACCGGGCTGATGCCGGCCACTGAAGGCAGCGCCAAACTGCTGGGCAACCCGGTCAACGCCAAGGACCTGGCAACCCGCAAACGCGTGGGTTTCATGTCCCAGAGCTTCTCGCTGTACGGCGAACTCAGCGTGCGCCAGAACCTGGTGCTGCACGCCCGGCTATTCGACCTACCGGCTAGTGAAAGCGCGCCGCGTATCGAAGAACTGATCCAGCGTTTCGACCTCGGCGCCATCGCCGAGCAGCAGTCCGGCGCCCTGCCCCTGGGCCTGCGCCAACGCCTGTCGCTCGCGGTGGCAGTGCTGCATCGTCCGGAAGTGCTGATCCTCGATGAACCGACCTCGGGCGTCGACCCGGCGGCACGCGATGACTTCTGGCGCCTGCTGATCGAGTTGTCGCGCGAGCAGGGGGTGACGATTTTCCTGTCCACCCACTTCATGAACGAAGCCCAACGCTGCGACCGCATTTCCCTGATGCACGCCGGCAAGGTACTGGCCTGCGACACCCCCGCCGCGCTGCAACAGCAGTTCGCCGGCGATACCCTGGAAGCCGCCTTCGTGACCTGCCTGGAGCAGGCCCAAGGCGCCGCCGACGCCGCACCGACGCCAGCCCCTGCGGCAGAAACCACCCAGGCCCCGAGCAGCGTACCGCCAAGCAAACCCGGTTTCAGCCTGGCCCGCCTGCTGGCCGTGGCCACCCGCGAGGGCAAGGAATTGCTGCGCGACAAGGTGCGCCTGGGCTTTGCCCTGCTGGGGGCGATTTTCATGATGGTGATCTTCGGCTACGGCATTTCCCTGGATGTGGAGAAGCTGGCTTTCGCCGTCTACGACCAGGACCAGACGCCGCAAAGCCGCGCCTACCTGGAGGCGTTTCGCAGCTCGCGGTACTTTCAGGAACAGCCGCCGATCCGCGATTCGGCCGAACTGCACCGACGCCTGCAGCGCTCGGAAATCAAGCTGGCACTGGAAATTCCCCCCGGTTTCGGCCGCGATCTGTACGCCGGGCGCCAACCTGCGGTGGCGGCCTGGCTGGATGGCGGTATGCCGTTTCGCGCCGAAACCAGTCGCAACTATGTCGAGGCCGTGCACCAGGCCAACCTGGAGCAACTGGCCGAACAAAGCAGCCCGGCCTACAACCCGCGCCCTGCGGCCCGGCTGGAAACACGCTTTCGCTACAACCAGGACGTGGTCAGCGTGAATGCCATCGGCCCCGGGGTGATGGCGCTGATCCTGGCGTTTATCCCGGCAATGCTGACGGCGCTGGGGATTGTCCGCGAGAAGGAACTGGGCTCGATCACCAACTTCTACGCCACACCCCTGACGCGCCTGGAGTTTCTCCTGGGCAAGCAGGCGCCGTACCTGGCGGTCAGCCTGATCAACCTCGGCCTGCTGGTGGCGATGAATCGCTGGCTGTTTGGCGTGCCCTTCAAGGGCAGCGGCCTGACCCTGGCCTTCGGCGGCATGCTTTATGTGCTGGCCACCACCAGCATGGGCTTGCTGATCTCGGCATTCACCCGGACCCAGATCGCGGCGATCCTCGGCACCATGATCATCACCAGCCTGCCGACAATCCAGTTCTCCGGGCTGATCGTGCCGCGCTCGTCCCTTGAAGGCGCGGCGGCCTTTATGGGGCAGATGTTCCCTGCCGGCTATTTCCTCGATATCGCCGTCGGCACCTTCACCAAAGCCCTGGACCTGCGCCAGCTGTGGCCGCAGTGCCTGGCGCTATTCGGGTTCTTCCTCGGCTTCACCGGGCTCAGCCTGGCCATGCTGAAAAAGCAGGAGGTCTGATGCACCAGCTCACCCACATCCTGCGCCTGGGCCTCAAGGAACTCACCAGCCTGCGCCACGACAGCGTGCTGCTACTGTTCCTGCTGTACGCCTTCACGGTGGCGATCTACATGCCTGCGGCCGGCTCGGTCATCGGCGTGCACAACGCCAGCGTGGCCCTGGTGGACGAGGACCACAGCCACCTCTCCCGGCAGTTGGCCGAAGCCCTGCAACCGCCCGAATTCCAGAGCGCGGTGGCGCTGCCCTACGATCAGTTGGACAAGGTCATGGACAGTGGCCAGTACACCTTCGTGATCAACGTACCGGCCAACTTCCAGAGCGATCTGCTGGCCGGGCGCGAGCCCGCGGTGCAGGTCAACGTCGATGCCACGGCCATGAGCCAGGCGTTCATGGGCGCCGGCTATATAGGACGGATCTTCCAGCGCGAACTGCTGACCTACGGCGGCCAGAACGAAGCGACCAGCAAGGCGCCCGCCCTGCTGACCACGCGCGCGCTGTTCAACACCAACCTCGAAGGGGGCTGGTTCCTGGCGGTGATCCAGATCGTCAATAACATCACCATTCTCGCCATCGTCCTCACCGGCACCGCCCTGCTGCGCGAACGCGAGCACGGCACCCTGGACCACTTGCTGGTGCTGCCGCTGACGGCACTGGAAATCATGCTGGCAAAAATCTGGAGCAACATGCTGGTGGTGGTGCTCTGCACCTGGATCTCGCTGGAGGTGATCGTCAAAGGTGCCCTGGGGGTGCCGCTGGCGGGCTCGATGACTTTGTTTTTGCTGGTGACCGCGCTGTACCTGTTCGCCAGCACCGCCCTGGGGATTTTCCTCGCGACCCTGGCCCGTTCCACGCCGCAGTTTGGCCTGCTGGCGATTCCGGTAATCATCCCGATGCTGCTGTTATCGGGCGGCAGCACGCCGCTGGACAGCATGCCGCAGTGGCTGCAATGGGTGATGCAGGGCTCGCCGTCGACGCATTTCGTCAGCCTGAGCGCGGCGATCCTGTTTCGCGACGCCGGGGTCAGCGTGGTGTGGCCGGACCTGTTGGCCCTGGCGGGGATCGGCCTGTTGTTCTTCGCCATTGCCCTGGCGCGCTTTCGCAAAAGCCTGGCCTCATAGCCGCCGGGGTTTAGCCGGCGCCGAAAACGACACAGCGCCGGCCCGCCGATTCCTGGAGAGTCATGCCAAGGGGTCGACGTGCAGGCGCTGGAGGCAGGAGCGGCACCTCGCTCGAGATGCCGAGCCGCGGCTTACTGGATAATCAGGTTGTTGAACAGCAGGTCTTCCACCACCGGCTTGCCGGTTTCGTCGTTCATCACCTGCTGGGTCTGCTTCAGGGCTTCCTGGCGCAGTTTTTCCTTGGCTTCGACGTTGTTCATGGTCTCGGTGGTCTGCTGGGCGAACAGCGCCACCAACTGGTTGCGGATCAACGGCTCATTGGCCTTGACCGCCTTGGCCGCTTCATCGCCCGTGACCCGCAGGGCCACGTCGGCCTTGTAGACCTTGAGCTTCTGGGTGCCATCGAGGCCGTAGTTACCCACGAACGGTGGGCTCAGGCTGATGTAGCTGACTTTCGGTGCTTCGCCTTCTTTGGCTTCTTCGGCCATGGCTGCCATGGGCAGAGTCAGGGCCAGCATCAACATGATCCACGCTTTCACAGTTCGCTCCTTATCCGGTTTGCGGCCTAGCATAAAGGCCCCACTGCCTGAGCCCAAGCACAAAGCTTATGGGCGGCTATCAGGACGGGGCATGCTCGTTGACCGCGTTATTCACACACCTACACTTATCGGCCACCACTCCCAAAGGAATAGCCCTGATGAAAGCCGTGCTGTGCAAAGCCTTCGGCCCCGCCGAAACGCTGGTGCTGGAAGACGTCGCGAGTCCTGTGCCGAAGAAGAACGAAATCCTGCTTGAGGTGCACGCGGCCGGGGTCAACTTCCCGGACACCCTGATCATCGAGGGCAAATACCAGTTCAAGCCGCCCTTCCCGTTTTCGCCGGGCGGTGAGGCAGCCGGGGTGGTCAGCGCGGTCGGGGAGAAAGTCAGCCACCTCAAGGTCGGCGACCGGGTCATGGCCCTGACCGGCTGGGGCAGCTTTGCCGAGCAGGTGGCGGTGCCGGGCTACAACGTGCTGCCGATCCCGCCGAGCATGGACTTCAATACCGCCGCTGCCTTCAGCATGACCTACGGCACGTCGATGCACGCGCTCAAGCAGCGCGGCCACCTGCAACCGGGCGAGACCCTGCTGGTGCTCGGCGCCTCGGGCGGCGTGGGACTGGCGGCAGTGGAAATCGGCAAGGCCATGGGCGCCCGGGTGATTGCCGCCGCCAGCAGCGCAGAGAAACTCGCGGTGGCCAAGGCCGCCGGAGCCGATGAGCTGATCAACTACAGCGAAAGCAACCTCAAGGACGAGATCAAGCGCCTGACCGACGGCAACGGCGCCGACGTGATCTACGACCCGGTAGGCGGCGATCTGTTCGACCAGGCCGTGCGCTCCATTGCCTGGAACGGCCGCCTGCTGGTGGTGGGCTTCGCCAGCGGACGCATCCCCGAGCTGCCGGTGAATCTGGCGCTGCTCAAAGGCGCGGCGGTGGTCGGGGTGTTCTGGGGCTCATTCGCCCAGCGCCAGCCCCAGGACAACGCGGCCAACTTCCAGCAGCTGTTCGGCTGGTTCGCCGAAGGCAAGCTCAAGCCGCTGGTATCCCAGGTCTACCCCCTGGCACAGGCCGCACGGGCGATCGACGATCTGGGCCAGCGCAAGGCCGTGGGCAAGGTGGTGGTGCAGGTACGCTGAGGCGCAGCAAACCGGGCTTAATGCGCTGCGGACTTGCAGCGCTTGAGCCGCGCTTCCAGGTTGCGATCCGGCATCGCGTGGCTACGCAAGGCGTGCACGGTCTGTTCGACGTAATCACGCGTGGTGCCGTAGCGCCCGCTGGCGCTCTCAAACACCTGGCTCAGCACATGGTCCGGCAGATTGCCGGCATAGCTGGGCAGGTGCCGTTCCAACACAAAACCCAGGGCCTGGACCTGACTGCCATCTTCGAGTCGGCAATTGAGCCAGTGCGGGCGATAGGACGGATAAGGCATCTCACGCTGCCACAGCGCAAACAGCGAAGCGTCGAGCTGTTCCTGCGGCAGGCGATAAGCAAAGCCGCTGCAGGAGCCGCCGCGATCCAGGCCGAAGACCAGCCCGGGCAATTCCGGCGTGCCGCGATGCTCGTGGGACCACAGGTACAAACCCCGATGGTAGCCGTGCACTCGGCCCCGCATGCGCTCGACAGCAGAGCATTCCGGGCGCCAGATCAGCGACCCATAGGCAAACAACCACACCGGGCCACCCTTGTGGCGAGCCATGGTCGATTGCATTGAGCTGAGTAATTGTTCGTGAGTCAGCTGCGGCCCCAGATCGAGCCGCGGAGGATAAGCAGGATTCAAACAAGCAGATTCAATGGCGGTCATAACGGATGATGTTCGGCCCCGCAAGTATTACGAAATGCAATCAAGATTAACGCCCTGAAACATATCGCAATAAGAATAAAACGAAAAGTGCTTAAAGACGTATGACTCAATTACCTGGCAACAATGGCCAAACTCGGTGCCGCAGGCCACTTGCATATAGCTTAATACTACTTAGGAAATGTCTTAAATATCAGAATGAAATATGCATAAGCCTAATGTTTGACTAGGATGTGCCCTCATCTCTCTGAAGTACCGCCACTCTTGGCCGTCCCCAGGCATATACAGCACGCCTAAAGAGGCCCCTCATGAAAAAACTTCGACTCAGCGGCCTGCTATTACTGGCCCACGCCGGTGCAGCACTGGCAAGCGGCGACACTCAGGCAACAGACCAGGGTTTCTGGTACCTGCAAACCAGTGTCTTTACCAAACACTATTCCCCCGACCCGGATCACAATAACAACCAGGACTTATTGGGCCTGGAGCGCAATGAAGCGTCGGGCTGGGTATATGGCGCGGCAACTTTTCGCAACTCGTTCAGCCAGCGCTCCTATTACGCCTACGCCGGCAAACGTTATCAAAGTGCCAACTATCCGCTGTACCTGAAACTCACGGGGGGATTACTGGAGGGCTACCGCGGCAAATACCAGAACAAGATCCCGCTCAACCGCTTCGGTGTAGCGCCGGTGATTATCCCGTCGCTGGGCACTTACTACGGCCCGATGGCGGCGGAACTGGTGCTGTTGGGCGCCAACGCCGCAATGATCACCACCGGCGTGCGTTTCTAGAGCCGACGCCCTGCGCAACCTGGGCTCGACTCAGGGCCGCGGGGCATAGGCGAAGACATCGGCGCGCATCTGGTGCGCATCCATTCCCGCATTGACCAGCGCATCGAGCGTCGCATAAATCATCGCCGGCGAGCCGCTGGCGTAGACGTACACCGCGGACAGGTCAGCAATATCTTCGCAGACCGCTTCGTGCAGCATGCCGCAGCGCCCTTCCCAACCGCACAGATCACTGACGACCTGATGCAGATAGAGATTGGGCAGTTGCTGCCACTGTTCCCATTCGTCGATACGGTAGAAATCTTCAGGCCGGCGTACGCCCCAATACAGGTGTACCGGGTGCTTGAAGCCACTGGCCCGACAATGCTCGATCAGACTGTGCATCTGCGCCATGCCGGTACCGGCGGCGATCAGCACCAGCGGCCCATCGGGCAACTCGGCCAGGTGGGTATCGCCAAACGGCAGCTCCACCCGCACGACGCGGTTGCGTTGCAGCTGTTCGATCAGGCTCTGGGCACTGCTTTCGCGGACCAGCACATGCAGTTCGATATCACGCCCGGAATGGGGCGCCGAAGCCAGGGAAAAAGCCGATTTCTCGCCGTTTTCCCGCTCCAGCATCAGATATTGGCCAGCGTGGTAACGCGGCGGCTTGCCGGCGGGCGCACGCAAGCTCACCCGCCAGACATCACCGCCGACTTCCACGCACTCACTGACCTGACACGACAGACTGCGCACCGGCAGCTCTCCCAGGGCAAGCACGCCATCCCACAACACAATGCAGTCTTCCAGCGGCTCTGCAATGCAAGTGTAGAACTCGCCATGGTCACGCACATCGCCAGCTTGGCGGACGCTGCCTTCGACCAGCAAGGCGCCACACACGTGGCAATTGCCATTGCGGCAGCTTTGCGGGCACTCATAGCCCAGGCGTCGTGCCGCATCGAGAATCCGCTCGCCGGGCAGTGTCTCAAGCACGGCTCCGGAGGGCTGCAAGGTTACACGCATCAATCTATTCCTAACTGATTCCAGATGGCATCGATCCGGCGGGTCACCGCCTCATCCTTGACGATCACCCGGCCCCACTCGCGCGTGGTTTCACCGGGCCATTTATGCGTGGCATCGAGCCCCATCTTCGACCCCAGGCCGGAAACCGGCGAGGCAAAATCCAGGTAGTCGATCGGCGTGTTATCGATCATCACCGTGTCGCGCTTGGGGTCCATGCGCGTGGTAATGGCCCAGATCACGTCGTTCCAGTCGCGTGCGTTGATATCGTCGTCAGTGACAATAACGAACTTGGTGTACATGAATTGTCGTAAAAACGACCACACACCCAGCATCACGCGCTTGGCATGGCCGGGGTACTGCTTCTTCATGGTCACCACCGCCATGCGGTACGAGCAGCCTTCGGGCGGCAGGTAGAAGTCGGTGATTTCCGGGAACTGCTTCTGCAGGATCGGCACAAACACTTCATTGAGCGCCACGCCGAGAATGGCCGGCTCATCCGGCGGGCGGCCGGTGTAAGTGCTGTGGTAGATCGGCTTGATGCGATGGGTGATGCGCTCCACGGTGAACACCGGGAAGCTGTCGACCTCGTTGTAATAACCGGTGTGATCGCCGTAAGGGCCTTCATCGGCCATCTCGCCCGGGTGAATCACCCCCTCAAGGATGATTTCGGCGGTGGCCGGCACTTGCAGGTCATTGCCCCGGCACTTCACCAACTCGGTGCGGTTGCCCCGCAGCAGGCCGGCGAAGGCGTACTCGGAAAGGCTGTCCGGCACCGGGGTCACGGCGCCAAGGATGGTCGCAGGGTCCGCGCCCAGGGCCACGGCCACCGGGAATGGCTGCCCCGGGTTCTTCTCGCACCACTCGCGGTAATCCAGCGCGCCGCCACGATGGCTCAACCAACGCATGATCACTTTGTTGCGGCCGATCACCTGCTGGCGATAGATGCCCAGGTTCTGCCGGTCCTTGTTCGGGCCTTTGGTGACCGTCAGGCCCCAGGTGATCAGGGGGCCGACATCGCCCGGCCAGCAGGTCTGCACCGGCAGCATCGCCAGGTCGACGTCGTCGCCTTCGATGACCACTTCCTGGCACACCGCGTCCTTCACCACCTTGGGCGCCATGGCGATGATCTTGCGGAAGATCGGCAGCTTGGACCAGGCGTCTTTCAGACCTTTGGGCGGCTCGGGCTCCTTGAGGAAAGCCAGCAGCTTGCCGATTTCCCGCAGCTCGCTGACGGCTTCCGCGCCCATGCCCAGGGCGACACGCTCGGGCGTGCCGAACAGGTTGCCGAGCACCGGAATGTCATAACCCGTGGGGTTTTCAAACAACAGGGCCGGACCTTTAGCACGCAGGGTGCGATCGCAAACCTCGGTCATTTCCAGCACTGGGGACACCGGAACCTGGATGCGCTTGAGTTCACCGCGCTGTTCCAGGCCGCTGATAAAGTCGCGCAAGTCGCGATACTGCATGCGTGAGCCTCGTTTTGGCCGTGGCGTTCGGGGCAGGCAGTTTAGCGCCGAACCCAGCTGTTCAGAACAGCGAACTGCCCGTTGATCAATAATCAGATAGCAAAAAGCCGGGTTTCCCCGGCTTTTGCGGTCCCGCTCGACTTACTTGCGTTTCATCGACAGGAAGAACTCATCGTTGGTCTTGGTCTGTTTCAGCTTGTCGATCAAGAACTCGATGGCGGCGACTTCATCCATAGGATGCAGCAGCTTGCGCAGGATCCACATGCGCTGCAGCTCGTCGTCGGCGGTCAGCAACTCTTCGCGGCGGGTGCCGGAACGGTTGATGTTGATGGCCGGGAACACGCGCTTCTCAGCGATGCGACGGTCCAGAGGCAGCTCCATGTTGCCGGTGCCCTTGAACTCTTCGTAGATCACTTCATCCATCTTCGAGCCGGTTTCAACCAGCGCGGTAGCGATGATGGTCAGCGAGCCGCCTTCTTCGATGTTGCGCGCGGCGCCGAAGAAACGTTTCGGTTTCTCCAGGGCGTGGGCATCGACACCACCGGTGAGCACTTTGCCGGAGCTCGGGATCACGGTGTTATAGGCACGGGCCAGACGGGTGATGGAGTCCAGCAGGATCACCACGTCCTTCTTGTGCTCAACCAGGCGCTTGGCCTTCTCGATGACCATTTCGGCAACCTGCACGTGGCGGGTTGGTGGCTCGTCGAAGGTCGAGGCAACCACTTCGCCGCGCACGGTGCGCTGCATTTCGGTTACTTCTTCCGGGCGCTCGTCGATCAGCAGAACGATCAGGTGCACTTCCGGGTTGTTACGGGTGATGTTGGCTGCGATGTTCTGCAACATGATCGTCTTGCCCGCTTTTGGCGGTGCCACGATCAGACCACGCTGGCCTTTGCCGATCGGGGCGCAGAGGTCGATCACACGACCGGTCAAGTCTTCGGTGGAACCGTTGCCGGCTTCCATCTTCATGCGCACGGTCGGGAACAGCGGAGTCAGGTTTTCAAACAGAATCTTGTTCTTGGCGTTCTCGGGACGATCGTAGTTGATCGTGTCGACCTTGAGCAGCGCGAAGTAACGCTCGCCTTCCTTTGGAGGGCGGATCTTGCCAACGATGGTGTCACCGGTGCGCAAGTTGAAACGACGGATCTGGCTTGGCGAGACGTAGATATCGTCTGGGCCGGCCAGGTAGGAGGCGTCGGAAGAACGGAGGAAGCCGAAGCCGTCCTGGAGGATCTCCAGCACGCCATCACCGGAGATTTCCTCGCCGCTTTTCGCGTGCTTTTTCAGCAGGGAGAAAATCACGTCCTGCTTGCGCGAACGGGCCATATTTTCTATGCCCATCTGTTCGGCCAATTCGAGCAGTTCGGTAATCGGCTTTTGCTTGAGTTCAGTCAGATTCATATAGGAATGACGTAATCATTTATGGAGGGGGGGAAATTAAGCTTTTGGCTTAATGAGGCCGCGCCGCGGAGAAGGCGACAGGATCGCGTACTTGTTCGAAAGGAGAGCGTCGGCGACGGCTTGCAGGGGGCAGTGGAGAAACCAGTGCGGGGCCGAATGTAACACCTGAGTTTCTGAGCGTCTAGCCCTCAATCATGAAAAAGCCCCGCAATTTGCGGGGCTTTTTTTGACCGGATCTGACAACGCCGCTTAGATGTTGGCGTCGAGGAAAGCAGCCAGTTGCGACTTCGACAGAGCACCTACTTTGGTGGCTTCAACGTTGCCGTTCTTGAACAGCATCAGTGTCGGGATACCACGTACGCCGTGCTTGGCAGGGGTTTCCTGGTTCTCGTCGATGTTCAGCTTGGCAACGGTCAGCTTGCCTTTGTAGGTCTCGGCGATTTCGTCCAGAACCGGAGCGATCATTTTGCAAGGGCCGCACCATTCAGCCCAGTAGTCGACCAGTACAGCGCCTTCGGCCTTGAGTACGTCGGCCTCGAAGCTAGCGTCGCTAACGTGTTTGATAAGATCGCTGCTCATGGAAGTCTCCAGGTTGTAAGCAAAAAAACGTGGCCCATCATAGCCGCCCTTCCCGCGTTCAGGAAGCCGGAGATGATTGACTCTCGCTATGGTGAGGCATGAGTTTGGGTATAGCTCAACTCAGGACGAGCCAGGGGTCACAAAGGCGATTCCGGTGCGCAGCGCGGCACCCCGAACATGTTCCTGCATGGCCTTCTGCGCCGCGCCGGACGCGTGCCGGGCCAGGCCGCGCAGGATCTTGCGGTGCTCCTGCCAGGTTTCCATGGCTCGCTCGGGTCGGATGAACGGTAGTTTCTGGCTCTCCAGAAACACCTCGGCACTGGCACTGAGGATGCTCAGCATCGCCTGGTTGCCGCTGGCCAGGAGGATCTTCTGGTGAAACTCGAAGTCCAGCCGCGCCGCCGCTTCGAAGTCCCCGGCCCGCAGCTCGCGGCGCATGGCCTCGACGTTATCTTCCAGGGCATCCAGCTCGTCGGCGGTCAGGGTCACGGCCGCAAGGCCGGCGGCAAACCCCTCCAGCGCATAGCGCAGCTGGAAGATATCCACCGGCGAGGCCTGGGCCGCGAACGGCCAGCTCAGGCCTGCGGCATTCGCCAACGGCTCCGGCGCCTGGACGAACACCCCCTTGCCCGGCTGCACGCTGATCACCCCCAGTGCACTCAGGGACGACAGCGCCTCACGTAATGAGGCCCGGCTGACGCCCAATTGCAGTGCCAGGTCCCTTTGCGAGGGCAAGGCATCGCCCGGGCCGAAGCCCTGTTCGGTAATCAATTGACGAATGGCTTGCAACGCCACTTCGGGCACGGCGCGGGAGATCGAGTTCATAGATTTCAGCTGGGTCGGGCCACGAAAGCGGTAGTTGTAAAGCTATTCGCCGAGCCCGGCAAGTCGTGCCCCAAGCGGGTTCGGGCGTTTGGGCCGACGCTCGATAAGGGTGCGAAAACCGGCACAACTGTTCAGACCAGTAAGACCGACCAAGCCCAGTAAAACCCGGCCCTGCAAGGCTTTTGCCGTGATCTGGCATGGGCTGTGCTGTGTCGCAACCCAGAAATCACTCGCCGCCGCTCCGGAGAATTGCCATGACCCAGCGTTTCAGCGCCCTGCTCTGCGCCCTGTTTGCCAGCCTGATGCTGAGCCAGGCCCCCGCCCACGCCAATGGCCTGGACGATGTCGTCGCCCGCGGCACGCTCAAGGTCGCCGTGCCCCAGGACTTCCCGCCCTTCGGCTCGGTGGGCCCGGACATGAAACCCCGCGGCCTGGATATCGACACCGCCAAGCTGCTGGCCGAGCAACTCAAGGTCAAACTTGAACTGACCCCGGTCAACAGCACCAACCGCATCCCGTTCCTCACCACCGGCAAGGTCGACCTGGTGATCTCCAGCCTCGGCAAGAACCCCGAGCGCGAGAAGGTCATCGACTTCTCCCGCGCCTACGCTCCCTTCTACCTCGCCGTGTTCGGCCCGCCGGATGCCGCCATCAGCAGCCTCGACGACCTGAAGGGCAAGACCATCAGCGTCACCCGTGGCGCCATCGAAGACATCGAACTGACCGCAGTGGCACCCCAGGGCGTGACCATCAAGCGCTTCGAGGACAACAACTCGACCATCGCCGCCTACCTCGCCGGGCAAGTCGACCTGATCGCCAGCGGCAACGTGGTAATGGTGGCCATCAGCGAACGCAACCCGAAACGCATCCCGGCCATGAAGGTCAAGCTCAAGGACTCTCCGGTCTATGTCGGCGTGAACAAGAACCAGCCGGAGCTGCTGGACAAAGTCAACCAGATCCTGGCCACCGCCAAGAGCGACGGCAGCCTGGAAAAGAACGCACAGCTGTGGCTCAAACAGCCACTGCCGGCTGATCTCTGATCGCACCGACGGAGGTTAGCCATGGCCTATCAGTTCGACTTTCTACCGGTGCTGGAAAACACCGGCCTGCTGTTGCGTGGCGCCCTGTTCACCCTTGAGCTGACCGCCATCGGCACCCTGCTCGGGGTCAGCCTGGGGATCGTCGGCGCGTTGGTGCGGGCCTGGAAGATCCAGCCCTTCTCGGCGATCTTCGGCGTCTACGTCGAGCTGATCCGCAACACGCCGTTCCTGGTGCAGTTGTTCTTTATCTTCTTCGGCCTGCCGTCCCTGGGGCTGCAGATTTCCGAATGGCAGGCCGCCGTGCTGGCGATGGTGATCAACCTGGGCGCCTATTCCACCGAGATCATCCGCGCCGGCATCCAGGCCATCCCCAAGGGGCAGCTGGAGGCGGCCGCGGCCCTAGCCATGAGCCGCATGGAAGCCTTCCGCCACGTGGTGCTGCTACCGGCCCTGGGCAAGGTGTGGCCGGCCCTGAGCAGCCAGATCATCATCGTCATGCTCGGCTCGGCGGTGTGCTCGCAGATCGCTACGGAGGAGCTGAGCTTTGCCGCCAACTTTATCCAGTCGCGCAACTTCCGCGCCTTCGAGACCTACGCCCTGACCACCCTGGTCTACCTGTGCATGGCCTTGCTGATCCGTCAATTGCTGAACTGGGTCGGCCGGCGCTATATCGCGAGGAGCAGCCAATGAGCGACTTCACCTTCTGGGACATCCTGCGCAACCTGCTGGGCGGCCTGCAATGGACCCTGGCCCTGTCCCTGGTGGCCTTTATCGGTGGCGGCCTGATCGGCTTGCTGATCATGACCCTGCGCATTTCCGCCAAGGCCTTCCCACGGGGCTTCGCCCGCCTCTATATCGAGCTGTTCCAGGGCACGCCGCTGTTGATGCAACTGTTCCTGGTGTTCTTCGGCATTGCCCTGCTCGGGATCGACATCTCCGCCTGGCTGGCGGCGGCGATCGCCCTGACCCTGTTCACCAGCGCCTACTTGGCGGAGATCTGGCGCGGCTGCGTCGAGTCGATCCCCCATGGCCAGTGGGAGGCGTCATCGAGCCTGGCCCTGAGCCCGCTGGAGCAATTGCGCCATGTGATCCTGCCGCAAGCCCTGCGCATTGCCGTGGCGCCCACCGTGGGCTTCTCGGTGCAGGTGGTCAAAGGCACGGCGGTGACCTCGATCATCGGCTTCACCGAACTGACCAAGACCGGCGGCATGCTCGCCAACGCCACCTTCGAACCCTTCATGGTCTACGGCCTGGTAGCGCTCGGATATTTCCTGCTCTGCTACCCCCTGTCCCTCAGCGCGCGCTACCTGGAAAGGAGACTGCATGCCTCTGCTTAGAATTTCCGCCCTGCATAAATATTACGGCGACCACCATGTGCTCAAAGGCATCGACCTGAGCATCGAAGAGGGCCAGGTGGTGGCGATCATCGGCCGCAGCGGCTCGGGCAAAAGCACGCTGCTGCGCACCCTCAACGGCCTGGAATCGATCAACGACGGGGTCATCGAGGTCGATGGCGAATACCTCGATGCGGCGCGAGCCGACCTGCGCAGCCTGCGACAGAAGGTCGGCATGGTGTTCCAGCAGTTCAACCTGTTCCCGCACCTGAGCGTCGGCGAGAACGTGATGCTCGCGCCCCAGGTGGTGCAGAAAGTGCCCAAGGCCAAGGCCGCCGAGCTGGCACGGCAGATGCTGGAACGGGTCGGCCTGGCGGAGAAGTTCGACGCCTTTCCCGACCGCCTGTCCGGCGGCCAGCAGCAGCGGGTGGCGATCGCCCGGGCCCTGGCGATGTCGCCCAAGGTGCTGCTGTGCGACGAGATCACCTCGGCGCTGGACCCGGAGCTGGTCAACGAAGTGCTCAGCGTGGTGCGCCAGCTGGCGAGGGATGGCATGACCCTGATCATGGTCACCCATGAAATGCGCTTCGCCCGCGAGGTGGGGGACAAATTGGTGTTCATGCATCAGGGCAAAGTGCATGAAGTGGGCGACCCCAAAGTGCTGTTCGCCAACCCGCAAACCCAGGAGCTGGCCAACTTCATCGGCAACCAGGAGGCCGTAGGCTGAGCCTCTGGCCGCCAGCGCCCGCTTTTATGCGCTGAATCAACGCATTAAACACTGCGCGTTGGCGGCAGCGGTTGATCGTGGCAGGATGTTCAGGTTATCGACCGAGATCCCCCCAACCATGCCGCAATCCCAAGCCAAGAATCTGTCCCTGATCGCCGCCATCGACCTGGGCTCCAACAGCTTTCACATGGTCGTGGCCAAGGCCCAGAACGGTGAAATTCGCATTCTCGAGCGGCTCGGTGAAAAGGTTCAACTGGCCGCCGGGATCAACGACGAGCGCCAGCTCAACGAAGAGTCCATGCAGCGCGGGCTCGATTGCCTGAAGCGCTTTGCCCAACTGATCAATGGCATGCCCCTGGGTGCCGTGCGTATCGTCGGCACCAACGCCCTGCGCGAAGCGCGCAACCGTGGCGAATTCATCCGCCGCGCCGAAGAAATCCTCGGCCACCCGGTTGAAGTCATTTCCGGCCGTGAAGAAGCTCGCCTGATTTACCTCGGTGTGTCCCACACCCTCGCCGACACCCCGGGCAAGCGCCTGGTGGCCGACATCGGCGGCGGCAGTACCGAATTCATCATCGGCCAGCGTTTCGAGCCACTGCTGCGCGAAAGCCTGCAGATGGGCTGCGTCAGCTTTACCCAGCGTTATTTCAAGGACGGCAAGATCACCCCGGCGCGCTATGCCCAGGCCTACACCGCGGCACGCCTGGAAATCATGAGCATCGAACACGCCCTGCACCGCCTGACCTGGGATGAAGCCATCGGCTCCTCGGGCACTATCCGCGCCATCGGCCTGGCGCTGAAGGCCGGCGGGCATGGCACCGGCGAGGTCAACGCCGAAGGTCTGGCGTGGCTCAAGCGCAAGCTGTTCAAGCTGGGCGATGCGGAAAAAATCGACTTCGAAGGAATCAAGCCCGATCGCCGGACTATTTTCCCGGCAGGCCTGGCGATTCTCGAAGCCATCTTCGATGCCCTCGAACTGCAACGCATGGACCACTGTGAAGGCGCGCTGCGTGAAGGCGTGCTCTACGACCTGCTGGGCCGTCATCATCACGAAGACGTGCGCGAACGCACCCTCAGCTCGCTGATGGAGCGCTACCACGTCGACCTGGAACAAGCTGCCCGGGTCGAGCGCAAGGCGCTGCATGCCTTCGACCAGGTGGCCGAGGACTGGGACCTGGAAGACGGCGTGTGGCGCGAGCTGCTGGGCTGGGCGGCCAAGGTGCATGAAGTGGGGCTGGACATCGCCCACTATCACTACCACAAGCACGGCGCCTACCTGATCGAGCACTCGGACCTTGCCGGCTTCTCCCGCGAAGACCAGCAAATGCTCGCGCTACTGGTGCGTGGCCACCGGCGCAATATTCCCAAGGACAAGTTCGCCGAGTTCGGCGATGAAGGCACCAAGCTGATTCGCCTGTGCGTGTTGCTGCGCTTTGCGATTCTGTTCCATCACATCCGCGGCACCCAGGAAATGCCCCAGGTCAAACTGCACGCCGCGGGCGACAGCCTGGATGTGGTGTTCCCGGAAAACTGGCTGGATGAAAACCAGCTGACTCAAGCCGACTTCGCCCTGGAAGCGGAGTGGCTGACCCGGGTCGGCATCAGCCTCAACGTGCATTGAGGCCCGGCGGGGGGGGGGGGGGGGGGCGCCGGGGGGGGGGGGGGGGAAAACTGAAACCACCACAAAAATGAGTTAGCCCCGGCCGGCGGCGAGACGGCGGGGGGGGGCCGGGCGGGTGAGGG
>NZ_JBLZOM010000002.1:1375625-1777600 GCF_049199125.1 Pseudomonas sp. QD4 | reverse complement strand
CCGCGTACCCCCGCCCGCGCGCCGCGGGTGGGGGTGGGGGTGCCGGGGGTCGTCACCGGCTTCTTCTGGCATGGCGCCCGGGGGGGGGCGGGGGGGCCCCCCGCTTCGCTGTCACTTCTCCTAGCGAACGCTCAACACTGGATTGCTCAGGCGCTCCAGCAGAATCGCCTGGGCGCTGCGCGGGTTCTGGTTGCCGGTCGGCGTGTTGCGGATGTAGCGCCCGTCCGACTGCAGGCTCCAGCTGTGGGTGTTGTCGGTGAGGTAACTCTCCAACTCTTTCTTGACCCGCAGGATCAGCTTCTTGCCCTCGACCGGGAAGCAGGTCTCGACCCGCTTGTCGAGGTTGCGCTCCATCCAGTCGGCACTGGAGAGGAACATCTGCTCCTCGCCGCCGTTGAGGAAGTAGAACACCCGGGTGTGCTCCAGGAAGCGGCCAATGATCGAGCGCACATGAATGTTGTGCGAGACCCCGGCGATGCCCGGACGCAGGCAGCACATGCCGCGCACCACCAGGTCGATACGCACGCCAGACTGGCTGGCCTTGTACAGCGCGCGGATGATCTTCGGATCGGTCAGCGAGTTGAACTTGGCGATGATGTGCGCCGGCTTGCCGTCGAGGGCGAACTGAGTCTCCCGGGCAATCATGTCGAGCATGCCCTTCTTCAGGGTGAACGGCGCGTGCAGCAGCTTCTTCATGCGCAGGGTCTTGCCCATGCCGATCAACTGGCTGAACAACTTGCCCACGTCTTCGCACAGGGCGTCGTCGGAGGTCAGCAGGCTGTAGTCGGTGTAGAGACGGGCGTTGGCCGCGTGATAGTTGCCGGTGCCCAAGTGCGCGTAACGCACGATCTCGCCGGCTTCACGGCGCAGGATCAGCATCATCTTGGCGTGGGTCTTGAAGCCGACCACACCGTAGATCACCACCGCACCGGCCGCTTGCAGGCGGCTGGCCAACTGCAGGTTGGACTCTTCGTCGAACCGCGCGCGCAATTCGATCACCGCCGTGACTTCCTTGCCGTTACGCGCCGCATCCACCAGCGCATCGACGATTTCCGAGTTGGCGCCGCTGCGGTACAGGGTCTGCCGGACAGCCAGCACGTGGGGGTCCTTGGCGGCCTGGCGCAGCAGGTCGACCACCGGGGTAAAGGACTCGAAGGGGTGCAGCAACAGGATGTCCTGCTTGCTGATCACACTGAAGATGTTCTCGCTGTTCTGCAGCAGCTTGGGGATCTGCGGGGTGAACGGCGTGTATTGCAGCTCCGGATGGCTGTCCAGGCCGGTGATGCTGAACAGGCGCGTCAGGTTAACCGGGCCATTGACCTGATACAGCTCGGTCTCGTGCAGGTTGAACTGCTTGAGCAGGTAGTCCGACAGGTGTTTCGGGCAGGTGTCGGCCACTTCCAGACGCACCGCGTCGCCGTAGCGACGGGAGAACAGCTCGCCGCGCAGGGCGCGGGCCAGGTCTTCGACGTCCTCGGTGTCCACGGCCAGGTCGGCGTTACGGGTCAGGCGGAACTGATAGCAGCCTTTTACCTTCATGCCCTGGAACAGGTCATCGGCATGGGCGTGGATCATCGACGACAGGAACACATAGTTGTCGCCTGGGCCGCCGACTTCTTCCGGCACCTTGATGATGCGCGGCAGCAGGCGCGGCGCCGGGATGATCGCCAGGCCGGAATCACGGCCAAAGGCATCGATCCCTTCCAGCTCGACGATAAAGTTCAGGCTCTTGTTCACCAGCAACGGGAATGGGTGCGTCGGGTCGAGGCCGATCGGGGTGATGATCGGCGCGATTTCGTCGCGGAAATAGCGGCGGACCCAGGTCTTGAGCTTGGTGGTCCAGTTGCGGCGACGGATAAAGCGGACCTGATGTTTCTCCAGCTCCGGCAACAGGATGTCGTTGAGGATCGCGTACTGGCGGTCGACGTGGCCGTGCACCAGTTCGCTGATGCGCGCCAGCGCCTGGTGCGGCTGCAGGCCGTCGGCCCCGGCTTGTTCACGGGCGAAGGTGATCTGCTTTTTCAGGCCGGCAACGCGGATCTCGAAGAATTCGTCGAGGTTGCTGGAGAAGATCAGCAGGAACTTGAGCCGTTCCAGCAGAGGGTAGGACTCATCCAGCGCCTGCTCCAGGACCCGGATGTTGAACTGCAGTTGCGACAATTCGCGGTGGATGTACAGGCTGCTGTCATCCAGGCTGGGAATCGCGATCGCCGGGGCCGCCTGCGGCGACTCGACCGCGGCCGCGACCACCGCAGGCGGGGTCTCCAGCTCGGGCGGGGTTTCGGCAACTTGCTCAATCACAGGCTGAGCGTCTTTTACGGCAACTTCAGTAAGTCCTTCGGTATTCATCGCGTGTTCCTGGGAGGGCTATTTTTGCTCTCGTAACAATTGAGCAGCACGAACGGCAAAGTAAGTCAGGATGCCATCGGCACCTGCACGTTTAAAAGCGGTCAGGGATTCAAGAATAACCCCTTCACCCAACCATCCATTCTGAATCGCCGCCATATGCATGGCGTACTCGCCGCTGACTTGGTAGACAAAGGTCGGCACCTTGAATTCATCCTTGACCCTATAAAGGATGTCCAGATAAGGCATGCCGGGCTTGACCATCACCATGTCCGCGCCTTCCGCCAGGTCGGCGGCCACCTCATGCAGCGCTTCATTGCTGTTGGCCGGGTCCATCTGGTACGAGGCCTTGTTGGCCTTGCCCAGGTTCAGCGCCGAGCCCACCGCATCGCGGAACGGGCCGTAATAGGCGCTGGCGTATTTGGCCGAGTAGGCCATGATCCGCACATTGACGTGACCGGCCAGCTCCAGGGCCTCGCGGATCGCCTGGATCCGCCCGTCCATCATGTCCGATGGCGCCACCACCTGGGCACCGGCCGCGGCATGGGACAACGCCTGGCGGACCAGGGCGTCAACGGTGATGTCGTTCTGCACATAACCGTCTGCGTCGAGAATCCCGTCCTGGCCATGGGTGGTGAACGGGTCCAGCGCCACATCGGTGATGACCCCAAGCTCCGGAAAGCGCTCGCGCAAGGCGCGGGTTGCGCGCTGGGCAATACCTTCCGGGTTCCAGGCTTCGGCCGCGTCCAGGGACTTGAGCGCCGCCGGAGTCACCGGAAACAGGGCCAGCGCCGGAATCCCGAGCTCGACCCAAGTCGCTGCCTCTTCGAGCAGCAGGTCAATGGTCAGGCGCTCCACCCCCGGCATCGAAGCCACCGCTTCCCGACGGTTCTCGCCCTCGAGCACGAACACCGGCAGGATCAGATCGTCGACGCTCAGGACGTTTTCACGAACCAGGCGGCGAGAGAAATCATCACGACGGTTGCGGCGCAGGCGGGTGGCGGGGAACAGGCGGTTGGCAGGGGTAAAGCTCACGGCAGACTCCTGAGCCCGCGCTGGCGGGCGAGCGTGACAGTTATAAGCGGCCATTATGACGAACGAATGACAGTTGTGCTTAACCCTGTGACCTGTAGTCGCAGTGATTGTCATTGCTGGATTTGTTCACGTCGAGACACATTTCGATACTTTCCTCTATGTCCTCGAAGGGGTAGGCTGCGCGTTCATTTCGCCAGCACCCAGACAATGCTCCAACAATTTCTGCATGACTTCGGCTACTTCGCCCTTTTTCTCGGCACGTTCTTCGAAGGCGAAACCATTCTGGTGCTCGCGGGCTTCCTCGCGTTTCGCGGATACATGGATATCAATCTGGTGGTGGTAGTGGCCTTCTTCGGCAGCTACGCCGGCGACCAGCTTTGGTATTTCCTCGGGCGCAAGCACGGGCGCAAATTGCTTGCGCGCAAACCCCGCTGGCAATTGATGGGTGACCGGGCGCTGGAGCATATCCGCAAGCATCCGGATATCTGGGTACTGACTTTCCGCTTCGTCTACGGCCTGCGCACGGTCATGCCCGTGGCCATTGGCCTGTCCGGCTATCCGCCGGGACGCTACCTGCTGCTCAACGGTATCGGCGCAGCCATCTGGGCCACCGCCCTGGCCGCTGCCGCCTACCACTTCGGTGCAGTGCTCGAGGGCATGCTCGGCAGCATCAAGAAGTACGAGCTGTGGGTGCTGGGCGCCCTGCTGATCCTGGGCCTGGGCCTGTGGTTGCGCCGGCGCCTGAAGAACGCGCGGCTGGCCAAGGAGATCTACCAGGCCGAGCAGGACAAGAAGGCCGAAATCAAGACGCCAGTCGAGTAACCCGGCCTCTGACGTAATACAGACCGATCACACTGAGCAGGCTGTAGCTCAGCAGGCCGATCCAGCCCAACGGGCTGGCCGGCCACAGCCCGACCAGCGGCGCCAGCCACACCAGCGGCAGGTTCGACAGCAGCCGCACAGCCTCCAGCTTCAACGCCCACGGCCGATTCTCCAGCGCCGCGCCCAGCACGAACAACCCGAATGCTATGGCGCCCCAGCCCAGTACCAAGGCACCGGTCGGCAAGCTGTTCTCCAGGTTCATCAGGTAGCTGCCCAGCGCCACATACACCGAGAACTGCAGCACCACGTACACCTGCTGGCGCACATCCAGCTCCACCTCGAACTTGCGGAACTGGCTCAGGTCCGGCTTGGCCAGCGGGTACTTGGCCCGCACATCCGCCGGGCGCCAGCCGGTGCGCATGAACCAGATCCGCAGCTTGTCCCAGTAGCTTTCGGTACGCCGCGCGTCCTCCCACAGCTGTGCATAAAACTGCAGGTTGGCCCAGATCGGGTTCCAACTGGCCAGGGGCGTGGTCACCCCAAATATCACGGGCTCGTTATCGTCTTCTTCCTGGAACGAGCCAAATAGACGGTCCCAAATAATGAACACGCCGCCGTAGTTGCGATCCATGTAGAGAGCGTTCTGTGCATGGTGGGCCCGATGATTGGACGGCGACACGAAGAACCATTCGAACCAGCCGAGCTTGGGGATATGCCGGGTATGCACCCAAAACTGGTAGAGCAGGTTCAGCGCCGCAACGCTGACAAACACCAGCAGTGGCACGCCGGCCACGGCCAGCGGCAGGTAGAAGATCCAGCTCAGCAGGAAGCCGGTGCTGGTCTGGCGCAGGGCCGTGGAGAGGTTGTAGTCCTCGCTCTGGTGGTGCACCGAATGGGCGGCCCAGAGGATGTTGCGTTCATGGCCGAAGCGATGCAGCCAGTAGTAGCAGAAGTCATAGAGCACAAAGGCGAATACCCAGACCCAGACGCTGTCGGCCGGCAACTCGAACAGCGCCAGGTGCTTCAGGGCAAAGGCATAGGTCACCAGGCCCACACCCTTGGTCAGAAGCCCCGTGGTGGTCGACAGCATACCGGTGCTGATGCTGTTGACGGCATCGGCGACGCGGTAGTTGTTCACCCCGCGCCAGCGATCGGCCAACAGTTCGACAACAATCAATACGAAGAAAAACGGCACCGCATAGAGGATGAAGTTCATGACGCGACCTGACCGGAATCGATACGCGAGATTAGGGCCCGCGGTGAAATAACCCTATGGCAACCCATGACAATTTAGTGGACATTTAGCGCCATGAATCTGGAGAAAAACCCATGAGCAAAAAAGTTGCAGTGATCCTTTCCGGTTGTGGCGTATACGACGGCGCCGAGATCCATGAAAGTGTGATCACCTTGCTGCGTCTCGACCAACGCGGCGCCAAGGTCCAGTGCTTCGCCCCTGACATCGCGCAGATGCACGTGATCAACCACCTGACCGGTGAAACCATGGACGAGTCGCGCAACGTGCTGGTGGAATCGGCGCGCATTGCCCGTGGCGAGGTCAAGAACCTGCGCGAAGCCAACGCCGAAGACTTCGATGCGCTGATCGTGCCCGGAGGTTTTGGCGCGGCCAAGAACCTCTCCAACTTTGCCGTCGAAGGCGCGGGCTGCAAGGTCCAGGAAGATGTACTGGCGCTGGCCGAAGCCTTTGCCGAGGCTGGCAAGCCGGTGGGCCTGATCTGCATTTCGCCGGCACTGGCGGCGAAGATCTACGGCCCGGGGGTGATCTGCACCATCGGCAACGATGCCGACACCGCCGCCGCCATGGGCAAGATGGGCGCCACCCACACCGACTGCGAAGTCAGTGAAATCATCGAGGACAAAGCCCGCAAACTGGTGAGCACCCCGGCCTACATGCTCGCCCAGTCCATCAGCGAAGCCGCATCCGGCATCAACAAGCTGGTGGACCGAGTGCTGGAACTGACCCACGAAAACGACTGACCGCCCTCGCTGCCTCAGCACCTGTTCGCGATCTGGGGAGCGACGCTCAGGCCTGACGCGCCAGCCGCGTCAGGATACGGTCCAGTGAGTTGGCGAACGCCTGCTTCTCGCGATCACCGTAAGGCCCCTGCCCGCCGCCGACCTGCCCCTGTTCGCGCAGGTCGGTGAACAGGTTGCGCACTGCCAGGCGCTCTCCCATGTTCTGCGCGTCGAACTCCTTGCCGCGAGGATCAAGGGCCGCCACGCCTTTCTTCACCAACCGGTCCGCCAGTGGCACATCACTGCAGATCACCAGCTCGCCCGGTACGGCGTGTTCCACCAGATAATCGTCGGCGGCATCCGGCCCGCTGGGCACCACGATCAGCTTGACGCAGGTAAACGCCGGCTTGATCTGGCTTTGCCCGGCCACCAGCACCACCTCGAATTGACGCTTCAAGGCGAAGCGCACCAACTGATCCTTGGCCGCCTTGGGGCAAGCGTCGGCATCGACCCAGACACGCATAATCCTTCCTCCTGAATGCACTGCGGGCAAACCCGCCCCCTGCACTTTAGCCGCAGGGGCGGGCTTGCCCGCTATAAACCCGCTATCGAGGCCTAGGAAGCCTGTACCCGACGCTTCTCGGCGTTGCGGCTGCGGCTGTAAAGCACCACGATCGCCACGATCGCCACGGCCTGGGCCGCCAGCGAGTAGGCATCGGCGTGGATCCCCAGCCAGTCGAAGTCGAAGAACGGCACCGGACGGGTGCCAAAAATCCCGGCCTCCTGCAATGCCTTGACCCCGTGCCCGGCGAACACCACCGACAACGCGCACAGCAGCGCGGCGTTGATGCCGAAGAACAGCGCCAGGGGCAGTTTCGCCGAGCCCCGCAGAATCACCCAGGCCAGGCCCACCAGCAGTACCAGCGCGGTAGCGCCACCGGCCAGCACCGCGTTATGCCCGGCCGGGCCGGCCTGCAGCCAGAGGGTTTCATAAAACAGGATGACTTCGAACAGTTCGCGGTAGACCGAGAAAAACGCCAGCATCGCAAAACCAAACCGCCCACCGCCGCCCACCAGACTGCTCTTGATGTAGTCCTGCCAGGCCGCCGCGTGCCGCCGGTCGTGCATCCACACCCCCAGCCACAGCACCATCACACTGGCAAACAGCGCCGTGGCGCCTTCCAGCAGTTCACGCTGCGAGCCGCTGACATCGATCACATAGGCCGCCAGGGCCCAGGTCGCCAAGCCCGCCAGCAAGGCCAGGCCCCAGCCGACGTTGACGCTGCGCACCGCCGACTGCTGGCCGGTGTTGCGCAGGAAGGCGAGGATCGCCGCCAGCACCAGGATCGCTTCCAGGCCCTCGCGCAGCAGGATCAGCAACCCGGAGATGTAGCTCAGGGACCAGCTCAAGCCATCGGAACCCAACAGGTCCGCGGACTCCTTGAGCTTGGCCTTGGCCGCCGCCAGGCGCTGCTCGGCCTGCTCCGCCGGCAAGCCGTCCTGCAGCGACTGACGGTAAGCCATCAGGGATTTCTCGGTGTCTTTGCGCACAGTGGCGTCGACGTTGTCGAGGGAGCTTTCCACCAGCTCGAAGCCCTCGAGGTAAGCCGCCACCGACAGGTCATACGCCTGCTCGCGATCCCCGGCGCGGTAGGCGGCCAGGCTCTTGTCGAGGGTCGAGGCGGTGTAGTCCAGCAATTGCGCCGGACCGCGCTTGACCTGCGGCGGTTGCGCGCGCTGGGCACGGAAGGTCGCGGCGGCCGCCGGGCCCTGGGCGGAAAGGACTTCGCCGGGGGTTTGCCGGGCCAGGTCAGCAAGGTTGAACACCTCGGCCCCCTTGGCCGCTGCCGGGTCCGCACTGAAGCTGGCGATGTAAGTCGCCAGGTCCCAGCGCTGGCGGTCGTCCAACTGGTCGGCGAACGACGGCATGTCGGTGCCTTCGACTCCCAGCCCCAGGGTGTTGTAGATCGCGTACAGGCTCAGGCGATCCAGGCGCGCGGCATCGCGCAGGTTGGCCGGTGGCGGCGTCAGGCCAACACCCGCCGGGCCATCGCCCGCCCCCGTGTCGCCATGGCACACCGAGCAATGCTGGGCATACAGGGGCGCGCCGCGAGTCGGGTCCGGGGTAATGATCGGCGCCTGGCTGACCTCATAGGCCACCGCCAGCTTCGCCCCCAATTGCCGGGCCTGGCGGGCGACCGCCGCCCCGTCTTCACGGGCGCCGATGGCACTGCGCAGGCTGCTGACACCGGTTTCCAGCTCGGCCTTCTCCGGTTTGGACGGCAGATCGGCGATCAACCCCTGCAGCACCCCCAGAAATTCCAGCTGTTCGCTGTACTCGGCGTCGTCGATGACCTTGCCCGCCTCGACCGTGGACGGGTAATCCGCGCCGATGTAATCGAGCAAATGCAGGGCCTTGGGCGCGCCTTCAACGGTATCGGCCAGCAGATTGGAGCTGCACAGGGCCAATAGCGGCAGCACAAGCCACGCCAGGAAACGGGAAGGGGCAATCATCAATCAATCTCAATTGGTAATACGAAGTTACATATTGTTCACTTCCAATGAGCTTCACTCAAGCGCCATGACGCCGCGCCTGCGCCATCAGCCCCGCAAAACCGGGCGCAAGCCTTGCCGGCAGGGTGTTACGGGCCACTGGCCCGACTTACGCAAATTTGCCCTCGACGCCAAAAAGCCACGCCCGCTGATCGCAGCCGCTGTCGAACGCCGGCGTAAATGCCCGAGGCAGACATCCGCCCCCCGCTCCCCCCTGATTCCGCGTACTGGCACCCACTTAATAAATGAAATTAAAAAGCCAGTACAAGGCCATCATCCGTCGCTATAATGCCGCGCCCTAGTTATCGCGATAGGGTATTTAAGCTCCTCTTTTTTATGAGGAATTGGCAGGATAGCCAGTTGTCCTGCCAGTGGGTCCGTCCAGCCCTACCCGCGCGCCAGGCTGCCCAATTCAGGGAAGAAGTACCCATGGCCTCCCGCGCCCTCACCTTGTTCGCCCTCAGTGCGGCCACCCTGCTGGCTGGCTGTTCGGCCTTCCGCAGCTACGATAACGAGCTTCAGGAAACCAACCAGCAACTGGGCGCCGGCCACGTCGATGCTGCCCTGGCCCTGCTGGAAAAGAACAACCAGAGCGAAGACAAAGACCTGCTCTATTACTTCGAAAAAGGCGAGTTGCTGCGGGCCAAGGGCGACCTCAACGGTAGCCAGACGGCCTGGCGCCATGCCGACCAGGTGGTGGGCAACTGGGAAGACTCGGTCAAGCTCGACACCGACAAGTACCTGGCCCAATTCGGCAGTTTCCTGATCAACGACAAGGTGCGGCGCTACGAAGGCTACGACTACGAAAAAGTCATGCTGACCACTCAGATGGCCCTGAACCTGCTGGCTCAGAACGATTTCGACGGCGCCCGTACCGAAATCAAGAAAACCCACGAACGTGAAGCGGTGATCGCCGAGCTGCGCGACAAGGAATACCTCAAGCGCGAGGACGAAGCCGAAAAACAGGGCGTCAAGACCGAGTACAAGGACCTCAAGGGTTACCCGATCGAGTCCCTTGATGCGCCCGATGTGGTCAGCCTGAAAAACAGCTACCAGAGCGCGTTCAGCCACTACCTGGCCGGCTTCGTCTACGAAGCCCTGGGTGAAAAAGACATGGCGGCGCCGGGCTACCGCAAGGCCGCCGAACTGCGCCCCAACACCCCGCTGCTGGAACAGGCGCTGCTGAACCTGGACGAGCCAGCCGCCGTGCCGACCGTCAAGGTATCGGGCAAATCCAAAAAGTCGTCGGCCAAGGCTGCGGCCAAGCCCGTTGCCAAGCCCGAGCTCGCCGCTGACGAAAGCGACATCCTGATCGTGGTGCAAAGCGGCCTGGCGCCGGCCCGCGACTCGATTCGCATTCCACTGCCGCTGCCCATCAGCGGCAACCTGGTGATCACCCCGCTGTCGTTCCCGGTGATCAAGCCGGACACCACGACCCCAGCCTTCACCCAGATCGCCGTGGATGGCCAGCAACAGTCCCTGACCCAGCTCAACAGCACCACCGCCATGTCCCGCCGCGCCCTGCGTGACGACATGCCGGGGATCATCCTGCGCACCACCGTGCGCGCCGTGACCCGTGGCGTGGCGCAAAAACAACTGAACGACGTCAACCCGCTGGCCGGACTGGCCGTGGGCATTGCTTCGGCCGTGACCGAAGGTGCGGACACCCGCACCTGGCGCACCCTGCCGGACAACACCCTGGTGACGCGCATGCGGGTCAAGCAGGGCGAGCACCAGATCACCCTGCCTAGCGCCCAGGGCGGCTCCCAGGTGCAGGTCAAGATCGACCGGCGCTATCAGGTCGTAACCCTGCGCGTGGTCGGCAACCAGGTATTCAGCAGCGGCCTGGCCGCTCAGGTAATGCCCAGCGCCAATAGCCAGGCTGTGATCAGCCTCAAACAACCTTAAGCGGAGACTCTCATGCGCTTCAAAATCATCGCTGTCGCCGCGCTGGCCCTTCTGGGCGGCTGCGCAACCCCTCCACCACCGGCTCCCGGCAGCGCCGCGAGCAAGGTGGTGGTGATGAACAAGTTCAACAACATTGCCATCGGCGCAATGCGGGTCGCCCGTGAAAACGGCTTCCTGACGGTCAAGGTGGCGCTGAACAACACCAGCCACACCAACATGACCATGTACTACCGCTTCGTCTGGCTGGGCAACGACGGTTTCCCGGTGGCTGATGAAGAAAGCTGGAAGGTGTTCAACCTGTACGCAGCGCAAGCCACCTTCCTGCCGGCCATTGCTCCGGTCCCCCAGGCCACTGACTTTCGCATGGAAGTCAAAACCCAATAAATCGCCACCCCATCAGATTTAGAGAGCACACCCATGTTTGCACGCTTTTCTTTCCTCGCCATTGCCGCCCTGCTGGCCAGTGGCTGCGCCAATAACTCCCCCGTCCTGGGCGGCAAGAACATCGGCTACGGCGACAGCAAGGCCGTGGAACTGGTGACCAACGAGTTCGGTTCCACCGACCTGCAGATGATCGCCGAGTCCATGACCCGCTCCCTGGCCCAGTCCGGGATCCTGCAGGGTCGCCCTGTGGTCCAGGTCTACGACGTGAAGAACAAGACCAGCGAGTACATCGATACCCGCGAGATCACCACCTCGATCAAGACCCAGCTGATGAAGTCCGGCACCGCCCGCTTCGCCAGCGACAACACCGCGATGCAGAGCCAGGTCGACCAGCTCAAGCTGCAGAACCAGAGCGGCCTGTACAAGAAAGGCACCGTGGCCAAGACCGGCAACATGATCGCCGCCAAATACCGTCTTGAAGGTTCGATCAGCTCGATCGTCAAGCGCAGCAGCGACTACAAGGACGTCTTCTACAAATTCAGCCTGCAATTGATCGACGTCGAGAGCGGTCTGGCCGAGTGGATGGACGAGAAAGAGATCCGCAAAACCACGGAGCGCTAAGCAATGCGTGCATGGATTGGCATCATGGCCCTGGCTTGCGCGTTTGGCGCGCAGGCGGCCCCTAAAGTTGCAGTCATGGACCTGGCGTACCAGGAACGTGTGCAGGAATACATCCACATCGTGTCGTCGCAGAACAGCTATCGCGAGGGCTATGCCAGCGCCAGCGGTTCGTCGAGCTACAACGAGATGGAGTCGAGCACCAGCTACATCGAGGAAGGTGAGCTGCGCAAGTTCACCGGTGACATCAAGGGCGAGATCCTCAAGTCCGGGATGTTCCAGCTGATGCAGGGCACGCCCCACACCAGCGCGTCCACCGCCAACGTGTACGACGTGATCAAGCGCATCAAGGCCGGCAACTTCAAGGGCGCCGACTACGTGCTGTTCGGCACCCTGTCGGATATCGACTTCAACCGCGATATCAACGAGCTGGCCAACACCGACAGCTACTCGGCGGTGCTGGCACTGACCCTGGTGGCCGACTTCAGCCTGATCAACACCAAGACCTTCGAAATCACCTCGGCCTTTACCGCCATGGGTGAAGGTCAGGACACCAAGCTGGTGAACAACCGTGATGTGCGGATCTCGCTGAACCGCCCACGGGTGGTGCGCGAAGTGTCCAAGTCCCTGGGCGAAGACGTTGCCCGGCAGATGGCCGAGCAACTGGGCCGCGGCGGTTATCAGCAGCCAGGACAAGCGCCGACGCGCAACAACCTGCCGCCTGACACCCAGCCGGTAATCCTGCGCTAAACCCTCGGGCAATGAAAAAGGCGACCTTCGAGGTCGCCTTTTTTTATGCCCGCCAGGTTTAGATCGCGGCTTTGCGAATGGTCGCCAATAGCCCTGCGGCCCCGATGAACAGCCCGGCAAAGGTGCGGTTCATCCGCCGCTGCTGGGTCGGCGTGCGCAACAGGCGCAGCACTTTGGAGGCCAGGCCGGTGTAGCCGGCCATGACGATCAGGTCGACCACAATCATGGTGCCGCCCAGGATCAGGTATTGCTTGATCAGCGGCGCATGGGGATCGATGAACTGCGGCAACACCGCCAGCATGAACACCAGGGCCTTGGGGTTGCTGACATTGACCAGGAAGCCGCGAAAAACCAGGGCCAGGGGCTTGCCGATGGGGCGGATCGCCGCGTCATCGCTCATGTCGCTGGGCAGTGCGCGCCATTGCTTGACCGCGAGGTACACCAGGTACGCCACGCCAAACCACTTGATGGCGTAGAAGGCGGTGGCGGACGCCGCGAGGATCGCCCCCACGCCCGCGGCGACGATCGCAATCTGCAACGCCAGGCCCAGTTGCAGGCCCAGGGCATTCCAGTAGCCACGCCAGAAACCGTATTGCAGACCGCAGGACATTGACGCAATGGCGCCGGCACCCGGGGAAAGACTGATCACCCAGCAGGCGGCAAAAAACGCCAGCCATGTCTCAAGAACCATCGCGCACCTCGGATCGAATCAATCGTGGCTGCCTAAGCTAATCCTCCGACTCGCGGCTGACCATGTTTTTTTCTAGGGCGCGCAAGGTGTCAGGAGAAGATGAGGTGTGCGTCCGGTAGCCGCTGCCGCAGGCTGGGGCCGCGTTTGGACGCTGCCCCAGCCGCCACCGAAGAACCCTCGGCAGATTGCAGAGCCCTACTTCCCACCCGTCCCGATAGGCAGCACATCATTCCCGCGCCAACGCCGCACCGAGCGCTGGAAGAACAGGCTGTTGGGCACCTGCACCATGGCGCTGCCGGTACCGGCTTCTTCCGCCTCGACCAGGGTGGTGTACAGCAGGTTGATCGCCACTACCCGGCCCTTGACCCCGGGCTTGTCGACGGTATCGACCAACTCGACGATATCCCCCAGGCGAAACGGCCCGACGGTGAAAATCAGAATCGCGCAGAGCAGGTTGGAGAGCACGCTCCACATGGCAAAGAACGCCACCGCCGCCACCGCGACAAACCCCGACAGGGCTGTCCACAGCACCGTCGCCGAAACCCCCAGGCGCTCCAGGACAAAGATCAGCGCGCTGCCCATGATCAGCCAGCGCAGGCCTCCGCGCAGCGGCATCAGCAACTGCGGCGGAAACGGATAGCGCTCTCCAAGGCGGGTCAGGCAACGCGCCACGAAGCGCTGCGCCAGGTACCCGGCCAGCAGGATCAGGACAATTTGCAGGGCAATCCACAAGGGGCCGACCCACTGCGCCGGCAGTGGCAACTGAAGGGCCTCCATCAGGACAGCGCCTCCAGCTCCGCCTGCATGCTTTCCAGCAGCTCCAGGGCTTCCATCCAGGCTTCTTCAAGCTCGGCTTCGCGCACCTTGAGTTTGGCCTGTTCGGCCAGCAGGTCCCGCAGGTCGTTCTTGCGCGCAGGTTCGTAGATATCGCTGTCGCCGAGGCTGGCATCGATCTTCGCCAGTTTCTCGTGCAGCTTGCCCAACTCGGCTTCGAGCTTGTCGGCCTCACGCTTGTGCGGCGCCAGTTGCTGGCGCAACGCAGCAGCGGCCTGGCGCTGGGCCTTCTTGTCGGTCTTGTCCGGGTTGACCGGCGTCGTGCTGACCGGAGCGTTGCGCTGACGGTAATCCACCAGCCAGCGGGTGTAGTCGTCGAGGTCGCCATCGAACTCTTCGACCTTGCCGTCGGCCACCAGGTAGAAATTGTCGGTGGTGCTCTTGAGCAGATGGCGATCGTGAGAGACCACCAGTACCGCACCGCTGAACTCCTGCAACGCCATGGTCAGTGCCAGGCGCATTTCCAGGTCCAGGTGGTTGGTCGGTTCGTCGAGCAGCAGCAGGT
The DNA here is from genome assembly GCF_049199125.1 of Pseudomonas sp. QD4. Taxonomy (NCBI): domain Bacteria; kingdom Pseudomonadati; phylum Pseudomonadota; class Gammaproteobacteria; order Pseudomonadales; family Pseudomonadaceae; genus Pseudomonas; species Pseudomonas sp. QD4. The sequence continues at coordinate 1,763,180 of NZ_JBLZOM010000002.1, read as the reverse complement.
TCGGCCGCTCCCAGGCGATCAGGGCCAGGGCCAGGCGGGCTTTTTCGCCGCCGGAGAAATTCAGCACAGGCTCGTCGATCCGCGCGCCACGGAAGTCGAAACCGCCAAGGAAGTCGCGCAGGGTCTGCTCGCGCTCGGTAGGCGCCAGGCGCTGCAGGTGCAGCAGCGGGCTGGCCTTGGCGTCGAGGGAGTCCAGTTGGTGCTGGGCGAAATAGCCAACCACGGTGTTTTCACCCCGGGTCAGGCGCCCGGCCAGCGGCTCGAGTTCACCGGCGAGGTTTTTGATCAGGGTCGACTTGCCGGCACCGTTGGGGCCCAGCAGGCCGATACGCGCACCCGGGGTCAGTTGCAGCTTGACCTTCTCCAGCACGGTCTTGTCGCCATAACCCAGGCGAGCATCAGACAGGTCGATCAAGGGGCTGGAGATCTTCGTCGACTCGCGGAACACGAAGTCGAACGGCGAATCGACGTGGGCGGCAGACAACTCTTCCATCCGCTCCAGGGCCTTGATCCGGCTCTGGGCCTGGCGCGCCTTGGTGGCCTGGGCCTTGAACCGGGCGATGTAGCTTTCCATGTGCGCGCGCTGCGCCTGCTGCTTCTCGTAGGCCTGCTGTTGCTGGGCCAGACGCTCGGCACGGGCGCGTTCGAACGCGGTGTAACCGCCACGGTACAGGGTGATCTTGCGCTGATCGACGTGGGCCACGTGATCGACCACGGCATCCAGGAAGTCGCGGTCGTGGGAAATCAGCAGCAAGGTTCCCGGGTAGCTCTTGAGCCACTCTTCGAGCCAGATAATGGCGTCGAGGTCCAAGTGGTTGGTCGGCTCATCGAGCAACAACAGGTCCGACGGGCACATCAGCGCCTGCGCCAGGTTCAGGCGCATCCGCCAGCCCCCGGAGAAGTCGCCGACCGGGCGGTCCATCTGCTCGTTGGTGAACCCCAGGCCGGCCAGCAGCTTGCGCGCCCGGGCATCGGCGGTGTAGCCGTCGGCGCTGTCCAGTTCGGAGTGCAGGCGGGCCTGGGCGGCACCGTCATGGGCCGCCTCGGCGTCGGCCAGCTCACGCTGTACCTGGCGCAGTCGCAGGTCGCCATCGAGCACGTAGTCGACCGCCAGGCGCTCCAGCGTGTCGACCTCCTGCCGCATATGGGCGATGCGCCAGTCGGCAGGCAGGAAGCAGTCACCGGAATCCGGGTGCAGCTCCCCGCGCAGCAGGGCGAACAGGCTGGATTTGCCGGCGCCGTTGGCACCGATCAGGCCGGCTTTGTGGCCGGCGTGCAGGGTCAGCTCGGCGTCTTCTAGCAGACGTTGCGGACCACGCTGTAAAGTCAGGTTCTGAAGTCGAATCATAATGGCGGCGGAGTCTACCAGCTTCGCTCGCAACTGGCGCGAGTAGCAATATGTCCTCTGACCTGTGGAGCTACACCCTCAAGACCTACGCCCGCCCTGGTGTGGAACCGGCCTGCCTGCAATTGCAGGCGGCAGGGGCCAACGTGTGCCTGCTGCTGTGTGCTGCCTGGCTGGGTGGACGTGGGGTTGCCTGCAACAGCTCGCGCCTGTCACAGCTGCACGCGCTGGCTGCGCCCTGGCATGAAGAGGTGGTGCAGCCGCTGCGCCAGTTGCGCACAGGGTGGCGCCAGGCGGCCAATGACGACCACGAGTTGAAAGCGTTGCGTGAGCAAGTGAAGGCCCTGGAGCTGCAAGCAGAACGGCAGTTGCTACTGCGCCTGGAAGCACTGGCGAGGGATTGGCCGCAGGCTGAGGCCGAAGATTTATGGCCCTGGGTGCAAGGTCTGGCGGCCGAAGCCGCCAACCTTGACCGCGATGCGCTGCAGGCGCTGCGCGTCGCGGTGACCGGCGCTTAAGAGGCGCTGGTTGGCGTGGTGCTGCCGGTAGGGGCGCTGGCAGGAGTTGCCGATGTTGGCGCAGCTACTGGAGCAGGTGCCGCCGGTTTGGCTGCTGGAGTTGCCGGAGTCGCAGGCTTGGCGGCCGCTGGAGCGGTGGCCGGCTTTGCAGCGGCGGGCTTGGCTGCAGGCTTGGCAGCAACCGGTTTTTTCGCGGCAGGTTTTGCAGCTGGCTTGGCCGCTGGTTTGGCTGCGGCCGGTTTGGCAGCAACAGGTTTTGCAGCGGGTTTTGCAGCAGCGGAAGCAGCAGGTTTGGCTGCCGGTTTAGCCGGTGCCTTTGCTGCAGCGGGTTTGGCCGCTGGTTTAGCCGGTGCCTTTGCCGCAGCAGGTTTAGCCGCTGGCTTGGCCGCGGTCTTGGCTGCTACTGGTTTGGCTGCAGGCTTGGTCGCTGCGGGTTTGGCTGCGGCAGTCTTGGCGACTGGTTTAGCTGCAGGCTTGGCAGCGGGTTTAGCGGCAGGTTTTGCAGCAGCGGTTTTGGCAGCCGGCTTGGCGGCAGGTTTTGCGGCAACCGGTTTAGCGGCAGCAGGCTTGGCAGCCGGTTTGGCAGCTGCGGTTTTAACAGCCGGTTTCGCGGCGCTGGCGGCGCCTGGTTTTTTCGCGGCGGGCTTGGCTGCTGGCTTGCTCGCAGCTTTGGCCGCGGGTTTTGCTGCAGGCTTGGCGGCTGCCTTGGCCGGCGCCTTGGCTGCAGCTTTGGCAGCAGGTTTCTGCGCAGGAGCAGCAGGTTTGGCTGCACGCGAGGTCAGCGCCTTGGCTACGGCCTCTTTCACACGACCAACACCCTGAGCCAGTTTCAGGCTTTCCTGGGCATCGCGTTTAAGTTGCAGAATGTAGGTGCGGGTTTCGGATTGACGCGCCTTCAGCGCATCCAGCAGGTCTTCAAGTTCTTTCACTGCGTCCTTGGCTTTGGCCTGTGCCTTGGCCTTGCCGGCCGCCGCGGCGTCCTGCAATTTGGTGCGCGATTTGTGCAGTTTTTCTTGCGCCTTGCCCCGTTGCTTTTCCAGCTTGGCGAGCAGTTTTTCAGCATCAGCCAAGGCTTGCGAACAAGCGTTTTCCAAATGTTCGAGCAAGCTGCCCGAAAGCTGTTGGAGCAAATGCAACGGAGTGTTTACAGGCTTCTTATTCGCCGACATGGGTTACCTCCTGGCTGACGTGAGTTGCGGCTCATACTAGACCTCTGCTGCTACCGCCGCTAGGTCATGTTGACAGTATCGAAAGCCCGGCGTTGCAGCCGATTGAAAATGTTGTTCCGCCTCTGCAAAGTTGCCCTGCAGCCGCCTCCCTCACACTGGCATAATCCACACCCTCTCAGGCCGGAGAACGCCCATGTCGCGTTACCTTTTTTTATCGTTGAGTCTGCTCTTGCCCCTGGCCCAGGCTGGCGAAAAAGCACCGCAAAACGACACCCGCGATCTCGCCTACAGCCTCGGCGCCAGCCTGGGCGAACGGCTGCGTCAGGAGGTGCCCGACCTTGAACTGCAAGCCCTGGTGGACGGCTTGAAACAAGCCTACCAAGGCAAGCCGCTGGCCCTTACCGATGAGCGTATCGAGCAGGTGCTCGCGCAGCACGAGGCCCAGGTCAGCGCGCAATCGGCCAAGCCCCAGAGCGAAATCGCCTTGGAGAAAGAACAGCGTTTTCTCAGCGAAGAAAAAGCCAAGCCAGGCGTTCGCCCATTGGCAGATGGCATCCTGCTCACCGAACTCGTCCCCGGCAGCGGCGCCAAGGCAGGGCCCAACGGGTCGGTGCAGGTCAAGTATGTCGGGCGCTTGCCCGATGGGACGGTGTTCGACCAGAGCAACCAGCCTCAATGGTTTCGTCTCGACAGCGTGATTGCCGGCTGGCGCAGCGCCTTGCAGCAGATGCCGACGGGCGCCAAATGGCGCTTGGTCATCCCCTCGGCCCAGGCCTACGGCGCCGAAGGTGCCGGGGATCTGATCGAGCCTTACACACCGCTGGTGTTCGAGATCGAATTGCTCGGCGTCAGCGGCTGAGGCACAGAAACGAAAAACGGCGCGCCATGCGCACCGTTTCTTTAAAGCCCTTGCCGGGAATCAAGCCTGGGCGACAACCTCTTCCTTGTGCGCGTTGTGCAGCACTTCAATCAGGCAGTCTTCCAATTCGAAGCGCTCATGCAACAGGCCGCCGAGCTCCTTGAATTTCTCGGCAACACACTTGCCCTGGTCACACAGATCATTGAACGTCAGGAGCTTTTCAGTGATCACGTCAATCCGTGGGTAAATGGTCTCGGCCAACTCCAGCCCGCGCTTGTCACCAAAGGCCTTGGCTTCGCTGGTCAGTTGCTCGTAGATTTCGAAGTGTCCGGCCGAGACGTAATCAACCAGGATTCCGCAAAACTCCTGCAGCAGCGTGCGATTCTCAGCCAGCGCTTCGGGCTCTGCGCCGAGAGCATCATAGGCCCGAACCAGTTCGTGACGTGCCTGCAACCAGCGATCGATCAGCAGATGCACTCCACCCCAGCGTTCCTGAGCATTCTGACAACTTTCGAGCATGGTGATCTCTCTTCCCTTATGGGTCATGCCGCCCCTGCTCCTGACCCATGACTTGAAAGCTCAAGCCCCAGCAGGCGGAACGGCATCGAACAACAGATAGCTTTGACACGTGCGGGCCAGATTATGCCCGCGCGACAACTGCTTCAAGGTACGCAGGAGATAAAGTTCATACAAGTGTTTAATCCGCCGCAGTTACCCAAAACCTGACTTAGGGCAAGACCGGCCGCCGCCGAGCCATGCGCAGCAAGCGGTAGACGCTCAAAACCAGCATTGCAGCGAACACCAGCAGGCTCCACTCCGGCGCGCTCATGTCGACCAGGGTCCAGGTCACATCAGCGCAGTCCGAGGTGCCCTGGAAGACCAATTGCAGCGTGCGCACCGCGCTCATGTTCCTGAGCATGAAAGGTATGTCCGGCAAGCACGCCAGCAGCTGATCCGAGGCGACATTCTGCAGCAAGACATGCCGCCCGGCGGTCAGCACCCCGCCCAGGCTGCTCAGTAGATTCAACAACCAGTAGCCACGACTGCCCTGGCGCCCGGGACCGTGCACGGCGGCAACCAGACTGACGACGGTGAACAGCAGGATGAAAAAGCGTTGCACGCTCCACAGCGAGCACGGCTCGAGGCCCACCCCATATTGCAGGTGCCACCCGGCCCAGGAGGCCAAGGCGCCTACCGCAAATACCAGGAAAAAAAGCGAGCGTGAGCCGGCCAGCGACATGACGTATCCGTTACGCAAGAAACAGGCAGTCACGGTAGAGAAAGCGCACGCACCTTTCAAGAAGCGCCATGCGTCAGCTCCAAGCGAATCGGCCCAAAGTGATTGAACCGTTGATTGAAAGCGTCCGGCCGGCTCCTCGCAGAGTCGGCCGGCAGGCCGTCAAACCCGAGCAGGAACGGGCAAGGGTGCGGCCAGCAAGCGCTCGTCGAGCATGCCCAGACCTTCCTGGAACAGCTGATTACTGCGCTCGGTATCACCCAGTTGGGCCAGCAACCGCGCCAACTCGGCACAGGCTTCAGGATTGCGCTGCACTCGCAGGCTGCTTTCCAGATAATCCCGCGCCTTGCCCCACAGGCTGTTCTGCAGGCACAAACGCCCCAGGGTCAGCAGCAGGCTCGGGTCATCCGGATGATCCTTGAGCCAGTGCTCGGCCGCTTGCAGCTGACGCGCAGGGTCAGCCCCGCGCAACAGACCATAGAGGCGTGCCAGATGGCTGTCGTACTTGCGTTTGAGCGCGCCGCGCAAGACTTCCTCGGCCTGAACCTCGGCGCCCAGCTGGCGCAGTTGGTCGGCATAGGCCAGCACCAGTTGCGGCTCCTGACGCTGAGCGGAGGTGAGTTGCTGCCAGGCTCGGTCCAGGGACTGCAGACCCACCGCGCCGTCTTCTTCACGGCGCCCGGCCAGGGTCAGGTTCTCACCCCAGGCCCGACGCTCCAGTTCGACCAGCTCGGCGGGCGGCAGGACCTTGTCCTTGCGCAACTCGGGCAGCAGGCGGATAAGCGCCGACCAGTCCCCGCGCTGCTGATGCAAACGCTGCAATTGACGCAGCACTTGCACGCTGTGGGGATGCCGCTCGTGCATGGCCTGCAGGGTGGTCAGCGCACCGTCGGTGTCGCCACGGTCGGTCTGCAACTGCGCGTGACTCAGGGCCACTGCCAGCTCGGCCTGGGGCTGACGCTCCAGGGCACGTTCCAGCAGGCTGTCGCACTCCTCATAGTGACCCAGTTCATTGGCCGCCCGCGCCGCGCCAAGGTAGTACAGCAGCGGTTGGCGCTCGGCTTCGGCCGCCCGATGTAGGTGCCGCTGGGCACTGGCCCAGCGTCCTTCGGCCAGATCCATCTGGCCCTGCTCGATGGCGATCTGCACCCGACGGCTGCGATTGCGGCGCGACCAGGGGTTAACCACACCACTGGAGGCGGTCACCAGCTCGATCAGCACTTTGATGCCCCACACGGCCAGCCAGATCAGCGCCACCACTGCCAGGGCAGCCCAAAAGCTCGATTGATAACGGAAGCTGCTGTAGGCGATCAGTACGTAACCCGGATGCTCGGCAATCGCCAACCCCAGCAAACCGATGGCCGCGACCACCAGCAGTACAATCACATACACGCGCTTCATGGGCTGGTCTCCTGCGCCGGGTTGGCGGCAGGTTTGGCCGCTGGCTTCAGCGACTCGTCGACCCGCAGGTTACGTCGTTCCAGATACCCCTGGACGGTGTTCAGGGTCTCGGTCAGGTCGGGCGTCACCACCTTCACCGGTTGTTTGCCGACCTCGATTATCTGCTCCAGCATCAGTTTGCTTTGCGGATTGTCCAGGCTGAAATTGCTGGTGAGCACGTCGCGGGCCTCGGCCAGGGCCTGGGCATAAACCTCTGCCTCGCCATTGAGCGCCGCCCACTGCGCCTGCTCCAATGCCAGGCTGAGTGCCAGGCGCACCTGGGTCAGGCTTTGCCCGGCCAGCAGCGGCTGGATGTTCTTGTCGGCGTCGAAGTCGATGCGAATGTAGCGCGAGATCTGATCCCACCAGCGTGCCCAGCGGGTGGCGCCATCGCCATCAGCCGGCAGGTTCGACGATTCGGTACTTGGGTGAAACTCCGGCGCCAGAGCAGTGAGCTGCAGGACCTGGCCGCGCAAGGCGCCCAATTGCAGGAACAACCCGGTACGGTCCGGCTGCTTGACGCTGCGCAAGTCGACCAGGCTCTTGGCCAATGCGTCGCGGGCGGCGAAGGCGCCCGAGTCGTCCTGCTCGCCGAGGATCTGATCGGCGCCCTGGACCAGGGCCCGCGCGCTGTTGACGTCCTGCAATGCCGAAAGGCGCAAGCTGGCCAGGCGCAGCAGATGCTCGGCCTCGGCCAGGCGCCAGTCTTTACGGCTGGCGCTGAGCACGGTCTCCAGGCGTTGACTGAGGTGTTGTTGATCGCGCTGCAATTGCGCCACCAGGTTGCGGCTGGCTTCCAGCTCATTGGCCGGCGGCATTTGATCCAGGCGCGTGCCCATCCGCTGCTCGCTGAGCTTCAGGCCCTGCGCCTGGTCACCCAGGGTTTGCAGTTGTGCCAATTGCTGCTGGTTGAGGGCTTGCAGGTTGCGCACCTGCCACACGCCCCAACCACCGGCGGCGACACCCGCCGCGCCCAGCAACAGGGCCAGAATCGCCAACCCGTTACCGCGACGCTGGGCGACTGGGGTTGCGGGTTCAGTCGGGGCGTTGAGCGCCGGCTGGACTTGATCTTCAGGCAAGGTCGTTTCGCTCACGTATCCATCCTTTGCATTAGAGAACGGGCACGGGTTGCTCCCGTAACGCCGTTAGCAAGGCCGCGGCACTGGCGCCACGACAATCCACAACTGTTTGGGCCCCGGCAGCACGCGCCATCTCGGCGACCCGTGGGCTTGGAACAAACAACGGCAACTGCGCCAATTCGTCCCAGGCCGCGCCCGCCATTTGATGCAGGTGCGTAAAACCCTGTCCACTGCTGACCACCAGCCCGTTCAAGCGTTCCGCTCGAATACGTCGTACCAGGCTGCCATCGGCATAAGCGGGCAGGCAACGGCGATACAGTTCCAAGTATTCGACACTAGCACCTTGATTGCCCAAGCGCTCAGCCAGCAGCTCGCGTCCGCCTTCGCCACGCACGATCAGGACGCGCGGCTCGGGGCGGGCAATAGCCTCGCGCAACTGGGGAAGCTCAAGCAAGGCTTCGCTGTCATCGCCCTGTTCCGGGTAGAACACATCAAGGCCGTGGTCAGCGAGAATCTGTGCGGTGGCCGCACCCACGCTGAACCAGCGCTGGCGAGGCGGATGTGGCCAGAACTCCTGGAGCAATTCAATTGCCAGGCGTGCGGCCGGCTTGCTGACCACGATCACGGCGCAGTAGCGCTCCAGTTGCAGCAACGTCGCCCGCTGCGCCTCGCCCAGCACCAGGGGCTCGATCTCCAACAGCGGCAGGCTGCTGCTGAAACAACCCGCATCTGCCAGAGTCGCGGCCAACGCCGCCGACTCCTCTGTCGGCCGGGTCAGCAGCAGACGCCAGCCGGTCACTCTTCGCCAGCCTCGCCATAGACTGCACGCAGAATATCGTCGGCGCCCTGGGCCAGCAGGTCTTCCGCCACCTGTACTCCCAACTCGGATGCCGCAGCACGCGGGCCACGGGCTTGCGCGCTGAGCAGCAGGCCCCCACTCGGCTCGCCGACCAGGCCACGCAGCCAGATCTGTTCGCCTTCAAGCACGGCGTAGCATGCGATCGGCACCTGGCAGCCGCCATTCAAGTGTTTGTTGAGGGCACGCTCGGCGGTCACGCGGGTGGCGGTGTCGGCGTGGTGCAGCGGTACGAGCAGCTTGTGGATCTCGCTGTCGGCGGTGCGACATTCGATGCCGACCGCGCCCTGGCCGCCGGCCGGCAGGCTGTCATCGACACTGATCGAGGAGCTGATGCGATCTTCAAAACCCAGGCGGATCAGGCCGGCGGCAGCCAGGATGATCGCGTCGTACTCGCCGGCATCCAGCTTGGCCAGCCGGGTGTTGACGTTGCCACGCAGAAAGCGGATCTGCAGGTCAGGGCGGCGGGTCAGCAACTGCGCCTGACGACGCAGGCTGGAGGTGCCGACGATACTGCCCTCGGGCAATTGCTCAAGGCTGGCGTAGGTATTGGAAACAAAGGCGTCGCGCGGGTCTTCGCGTTCGCAGATGCAGAACAGGCCCAGGCCTTCGGGGAAGTCCATGGGCACGTCTTTCATCGAGTGCACGGCGATGTCGGCCTGGTTCTCCAGCAGCGCGGTTTCCAGTTCCTTGACGAACAGGCCCTTGCCACCGATTTTCGACAGTGGCGAATCAAGCAGCTTGTCGCCGCGACTGACCATGGGCACCAGCGTCACCACGAGACCCGGATGGGCCTCTTCGAGACGGGCTTTGACATATTCGGCCTGCCACAAGGCCAGGGCACTTTTGCGGGTAGCGATGCGGATCTCGCGAGAGGACATGGATCAATCCGTACTGAATAGATACGGCAGATAATAACAGCTCAGCCAAATCCGCTTTGACTTGTATCAGAAACAGCGCCGCCTGCCCGGCCTCGGGGCCCAGCTCGGCGACGTCCCATGGCCGTCCTAAAGCTGCTGCATCATTTTGCGCACGCCCGCGACATGCCGTCGGCTGACGATCAGGGCGTCGCCATTGAGGCCTTTGAGAAACAACTGGAAGTGCCCCAGGGGTGTTCGCTGCAAACGCTCGATGCGCTCGCGGGCCACCAGGGCATTGCGGTGGATGCGCACAAAACGATCGCCGAATTCGTCTTCAAGCGCTTTGAGCGGCTCGTCCAGCAGCACTTCTCCGCCCTCGTGGCGCAAGGTCACGTATTTGTGATCGGCGATAAAATAGATCACCTGGGCCAGGGGGATCAGCTCAATCCCCTTGCGGGTACGGGCGCTGATATGACTGCGCGGCCCATTGCCGCTTTCGGCGGCAGGACGAGTCAAGGCTGCCAGCTGCACGCGATTGGGTCGTTCGGCATGCTTGAGGGCTTCGAGCAAGGATTCGGGGCGCACCGGCTTGACCAGATGGCCCACGGCGCTGGCGTCGAATGCTTCGAGCGCGAATTCATCCTGGGCCGCGCAAAACACCACGGCGGGTGGAGTTTCCCGCTCGCATAACCTGGCGGCGACCTGCAAACCGTCCAGGCCGGGCATGCGGATATCAAGCAAGACGATATCCGGCTTCAGGCTGTCGATCAGGGTCAACGCCTCATCGCCATTGGTGGCGCTGGGCTCCAGGACACTGTATCCCTCGAGTTCACTGACCATACGGCTCAGACGCTCGCGGGCTTGGGGTTCGTCATCAACGATCAGGACATTCATATAGCGCTGGATTCCTGCGTGAGTCTCGCACAAGGATAGCGTAGACAGGTGAAGTGACGTCCGTCACGGCGATCCACGCTAAGACTAGTGCGAAGGCCAAAAAGTGCCGCAAGCCGGTTACCAATATTTGCCCGGACCTGCCCGATACCGCTCCACAACCTTGGAAGCACGACGCCGTCGCAGGGTCTGCTGATACCCGACATACCTGCCCCCTCTTCTACCGTCGCCCCAGGTTATGCCCGTGCACCCTCGCTGTACCGGGGGCTCCATGGCCGGGAGCGATCGCCACATTCGATTGCCAGGCCCGGCCCGAGACCACAAGGGTCTGCGCCAGTGCGCTGGTACTACAGTCCAACTGTAGACGGTTGCTAAGACGATATTGCTCAATCGAAAAATATCGTTTCAACATAATCGCTACCACGCCCAGCCATTGCCGCTTGCTGTCCCCTGCGCGATGCAGGGCACGACCCTAGTCTCTGCGCGCCCGAGGCCGGCGACAAGCCGTCAACCCGGCCCCATGACAAATAAAAATCCTGCCGACCGGCGCCAACGACAGTCCGGGCAACCCTGTTATTATCCGCGACAACTTTTCACGCCATTTCCATTCAGCAGATCACGAGCGATTTCATGAGCACTGACAAGACCAATCAGTCCTGGGGCGGCCGCTTCAGTGAACCCGTCGACGCCTTCGTCGCCCGCTTCACCGCCTCTGTCACTTTCGACCAGCGCCTGTATCGCCACGACATCATGGGCTCGATCGCCCACGCCACGATGCTGGCCAAGGTCGGCGTGCTGACCGATGCCGAGCGCGACACCATCATCGAAGGCTTGAACACCATCCAGGGCGAAATCGAGGCGGGCAGTTTCGACTGGCGCATCGACCTGGAAGACGTGCACATGAACATCGAGGCGCGCCTGACCGACCGCATCGGCATCACCGGCAAGAAGCTGCACACCGGGCGTAGCCGTAACGACCAGGTCGCCACCGATATCCGCCTGTGGCTGCGCGACGAAATCGACCTGATCCTGGCTGAGATCACCCGTCTGCAAAAAGGTCTGCTGGAACAGGCCGAGCGCGAAGCCGGCAGCATCATGCCCGGCTTCACTCACCTGCAAACCGCGCAGCCGGTGACCTTCGGGCACCACATGCTGGCCTGGTTCGAAATGCTCAGCCGCGACTACGAGCGCCTGGTCGACTGCCGCAAGCGCACCAACCGCATGCCCCTGGGCAGCGCCGCACTGGCCGGTACCACCTACCCCATCGACCGTGAATACACCGCACAGCTGCTGGGTTTCGACGCCGTCGGCGGCAACTCCCTGGACAACGTTTCCGATCGCGACTTCGCCATCGAATTTTGCGCCGCCGCGAGCATCGCGATGATGCACTTGTCGCGGTTCTCCGAAGAGTTGGTGCTGTGGACCAGCGCGCAGTTCCAGTTCATCGACCTTCCGGACCGCTTCTGCACCGGCAGCTCGATCATGCCGCAAAAGAAAAACCCCGACGTGCCGGAGCTGGTTCGCGGCAAGAGCGGCCGGGTATTCGGCGCCCTGATGGGCCTGCTGACCCTGATGAAAGGCCAGCCCCTGGCCTACAACAAGGACAACCAGGAAGACAAGGAACCGCTGTTCGACGCCGCCGATACCCTGCGCGATTCGCTGCGGGCCTTCGCCGACATGATCCCGGCCATCAAGCCCAAGCACGCCATCATGCGCGAAGCAGCACTGCGCGGCTTCTCCACCGCCACCGACCTCGCCGACTACCTGGTGCGTCGCGGCCTGCCATTCCGTGATTGCCACGAAATCGTCGGCCACGCCGTGAAGTACGGTGTGGAAAGCGGCAAGGACCTGGCGGAAATGAGCCTGGAAGAGCTGCGCAAATTCAGCGATCAGATCGAGCAGGACGTGTTCGCCGTGCTGACCCTGGAAGGCTCGGTGAATGCCCGTGACCACATCGGCGGCACCGCGCCGGCCCAGGTCAAGGCTGCCGTGGTTCGCGGCCAGGCGCTCCTGGCCAGCCGCTAAACCGCTCGCCGACCAGCCCGTTCCAGCCATTGGCGCTGGAGCGGGCCGGCTGGCGCCCCACCTGAGGTTCTATTTCTTGCTGGCGACCATCGCCAGGAACTGCGGCATCGCCGCATCCTTGTCAGCCGCCACGCGCCGGGCATGGGGACGTTGCTCGAGTTGTTCGAGCAGCACCTTGGCTGACGGCATCTGCGCCAGATAATCCACGCCGAACAGCTTCTGGCCCACCGCGCAGGCCAGGCTCACGCTGTACATGAAATACAGATCCGCCACGCTCAGACTGTCGCCCGCCACATAGGGCGCGAACTTGGCGTGTCGGCCCAGGGCGGCGAACCCCTGCAGCAGGTCGGCATGGGATTTTTCCTTGATCACAGCCGGCAACGGCATGCCGAAGAACGCCTCGGGGTAGCAGGCGCGGGCCGGCAACTCGATGTACAGCTCGATCTCCTTGGCCAGGGCCAGCACCTGCGCTCGCAGGTAAGGATCCGTGGGCAGCAGTTTCGGGCCAGCCTGGGTCTGCTCGATGTATTCGAGGATCACGCTGGTTTCGTTTATAAAGCCCTGCTCCACGTGCAACACCGGCACCTTGCCCCGTGGGCTGATGGCCAGCGCTTCCGGGCTTTGGCCGGCGTAGAACGGAACTTCCTCGAAGGGCAGCCCCTTCTCCAGCAACGCCAGTTTCACCATGTTGTAGTAGTTGCTGACACTGAATCCATAGAGCTTGAGCATCACATAGCCTCCGGGCCGTGCAGGGGGTTGGCAGCGCCTCTTTATAGATCCTGGGGTCCACTCTCGCCAGCAGCATCAGCGCTCTGAATGCAGGTAAACTGGCGACCTTTCCTTGAGGAGCCTGCCATGAGCGAGCCGACCGACATCGACCACGACGAAGAAGAATTCACCGAAAACACCTTGATCGAAGCGATCGAAAACCAGATCGAAAGCGACAACCCGCCAGCGGCCAAGGCCACGTTCAACAAGCTGACCCTGGTCGGCTACGAACGCGAGGAAATCCTCAGCCTGATGGCCCACGTGCTGGCCGTGGAGATCGACGCCATCCTCGAAGAAGACCGGGCGTTCGACACCCAATGGTATGAAACAGCCCTGCGCGCCCTGCCCGAGCTGCCGCCAGAGAAGAAGTAAACCCAGACTGCACCCAGAAAGCCGGACCTGCCTGCATCCAAGCAACCGGCGCTCCCCCTGGTCGCCCCCCCCTGTCGCCGGTGGCGTGCCGGCATTTGCCCGGCGCGACCGACGCCACCACTGCACCGACAAGCCGCCTGCGGCCATACACCGCTGCCCCGCACTGAAAAAGCCCACCGCGAATACTGGACAGGCCGCACAACTGCGTTCACCTTAGGAACGCTGTCGTCTAATTCCTAGAAAGTCTGGAGTCCTTATGTCGTATACCCCTGAGCTGGTTGCCGAACTGGAAATCCTTGCACTCTTCAACCTGGACAGTTCCCAGGAAGGCCTGAAAATTCATCAGACCGCTGCCCCGAAAGCTATCGCTGCCGCACAACGCCTATTCGACAAAGACCTGATTACCCAGCCCGATGGCGGCTACCTGACCAGCCTGGGTCGGGATGCTGCCGAGCACGCCCAAGGCCTGCTGACCATTCTGGCGGTCAACGAAACCGCTTAAACGCTCGCGTCCGGCCCCCGGGATCCCCGTCTGTCGGATTCCGCGGGCGCACCCCTTCCGGGTGATGGAAATCTGACGTCAAAAATCAAAATTCGACTTAAGGCCTGCCCCGTCTGGCTGTAAACTGCCGAGCGACCGATACCTCCCACGTTCGAGCTGCGCGAGCCGTTAGCAATGACCCGCACCCATGAAATCCGCCCCGATCTGGACGAGGGAATCGACCGCAAGGTTCTCAGCCAACTGCGTGCGCGTTTTCTCAAGCTCAATGAAGGCCGCATGGCCCGGGCCATGGAGGGGTTGTCGCCACGCCAGCAGGGCGTGCTCAACCTGCTGCCGCTGTTCTTCCACGTCAATCATCCGCTGCTGCCAGGTTATGTTTCCGGCAGCACCCCGGCCGGGCTGTCCAATTACGAACCCGACGCCCAGGCCCTGGCCGAAGCCCAGCGCCTGACCCGCTCGTTTTCCTACAAGGCACGCCACGGCAATCCGCCGCGACCGATCCATGGTCTGTTCCTGATGGGCAGCCTGGGCACCCTGGCCCAGGCCGACCAGAGCGACATGGATGTCTGGGTCTGCCACGCACCGGACCTGAGCGACAGCGAGCTCGCCGAGCTACGCAAGAAATGCCAGCTGCTGGAAGCCTGGGCCGACAGCCAGGGCGCCGAGGCGCACTTCTTCCTGATCGATCCGAGCCGCTTCGTGCGCGGCGAGCGCGATACCCAGCTGAGTTCCGACGACTGCGGCACCACCCAGCACTACCTGCTGCTCGACGAGTTCTATCGCACCGCGATCTGGCTGGCCGGGCGCACCCCGTTGTGGTGGCTGGTGCCGGTGTATGAGGAAACCCGCTACGCCCAGTACACCCAAACCTTGCTGTCCAAGCGCTTTGTGCCGGCTGAGGAGAACCTCGACCTCGGCCACCTGGCGCGCATCCCCCCTGGGGAATTCATTGGCGCCGGGCTGTGGCAGTTGTTCAAGGGCATCGAGTCACCGTACAAGTCGGTCCTCAAGCTGCTGCTGACCGAGGTCTATGCCAGCGAGCACCCCAAGGTCGAGTGCCTGAGCCTGCGTTTCAAGCAGGCGGTGTTCGCCAACCGCCTGGACCTGGACGAGCTGGACCCCTACATCGTGGTCTACCGGCGTATCGAGGAATACCTCAAGGCCCGCGCCGAACCCGAACGCCTGGAGCTGGTGCGACGCAGCCTGTACCTCAAGGTCAATCGCAAGCTCAGCAGCGGCAGCGGCGCACGCAACCCAAGCTGGCAACGCTTGTTGCTCGAACGCCTGGCCAATGAATGGGGCTGGGACCAGCGCCAGCTGGCCATGCTCGACAGTCGCAGCCAGTGGAAGGTGCGCCAGGTCAGCGCCGAGCGCCGAGCGCTGGTCAACGAACTGAACTACAGCTACCGCTTCCTGACCCAGTTCGCCCGCACCGAGCAGACCGTCAGCCTGATCAACAAGCGCGACCTCAATGTGCTCGGGCGCAGGCTGTACGCGGCCTTCGAGCGCAAGGCCGGGAAGATCGAATTCATCAACCCGGGGATCGCCCCGGACCTGGCCGAAGACACCCTGACCCTGGTCCAGTCGCCGAACCGCAAGGAACCCGGGCAATCCCATTGGGGTTTGTACAACGGCAGCCTGAGCGCCCTGGAATGGGAAAATTTCGCGCCGATCAAGCGCAGCCGCGAGCTGCTGGAGCTGCTGACCTGGTGCCATCGCAACGGCGTGATCGACAGCACTACACGCCTGGCCCTGCACCCCGGCACCAGCGACCTCAGCGAATTCGAGCTGTTCAACCTGCTGGGCAGCCTGCAACAAACCATCGCCCTGCCCCTGACCACGGTCAGCGAAGAGCAGTTGCTGCATGCCAGCGTGCCCAGCGAGGTGCTGGTGCTGGTGAATATCGGCGTCGACCCGCTCAAGCATCACCGCGACTTGAATATCCTGATGACCACCGAGCGTACCGACTCCCTGAGTTATGCCGGGGTCCGGGAAAACCTGGTGCTGACCCTCGACCAGGTCACGCTCAATAGCTGGAACGAGGTGATGGTCAGCCGCTACGACGGCGCCCATGCCCTGCTCGACTGCCTGCGCGACTACCTCAACAACCTGCCGCGCGGCACCCAGCCACGGCTGCGGGTGCGTTGTTTCTGCCACAACCGCGCCCAGTTCATCGCCCAGCGCGTCGAAGAAATCTTCGACATGGCGCAGAACCTGTTGCTCAGCCAGCTCAACCATCGCTACCTGATCCAGGTGCAGCAGCATTACCACGTGCTGGAGCTGGTGCCGGGGCAGGTCAACCATGTGGCCCTGGCAAGCCTGCCGGCGCTGTTAGCCTACCTCGGCGAAGAACAGCTGAGTTACAGCCCGCTGCACCTGGACCCGATGGCCCTGGAGGATCAGGACCTGGCGCTGGTCCTGCCCATGGGCCAGCCCGAGTGCATCCAGGTGTTCTATCGGATCATCGACAGCGAAGCCGAACTCTACGTGCTCGATGAATTCAATGCCCTCTGGCAGCAGCGCCTGCCTTACCACGACGAGCAGAGCCTGCTGGTGCCGTTGCAACGCTTTCTGCAGTCAATTCTGTATCGCCGGGACGCGCTGTTGCCGATGGATGCCAGCCAGCCGGTAGCGCCACTGGAAGCCTGGTACTACCAGATCCTGCCGTCGGGCAGCGGCCGGGCGCGCCGCGTGGAACCGCGCCCGGCGCCGCTGACCCCGGTGGACAAGCCGTTTTATGACGTGCAGGCAATCATCGGCAAGGCTGCACCGGGCCAGGTGCAGGTCACCCTGTATTGCAATCAGCGGGAGTTCTCCGAACTGGAGCATGGCGACCAGCTGTTCAGCGTGGTCGCCCGGGAAATCGTCGAGCAGCGGCACGAGACGCAGCGTTATCGCTGCTACATCACCGATCTGGATCTGTCGGGCCTGCTGGGCGATGCACAAAGCCCGAGCAATCTGTACCTGCGCTACAAGTCTGACCTGGAGCGCGCACTGAACGACGCGCTCGAGCAGGTCTAGGGGGCTTCAGAGATGGAAGTCGCCGGCCGCTTCAGGCTGGTATTCCACTTCCAGCAGTGCCAGCTTCAGAGTCTTGCCGCCCGGCGCCGGCCAGTCGATGTGCTGACCCACCTGCAAACCCAGCAGCGCACTGCCGACCGGGGCCAGGATTGAAATCTTGCCTTCGTCGGCATTGGCGTCCTGCGGGTACACCAGGGTCAGGTGGTAATCCTTGCCACTGCCTTCTTCACGGCAATGCACACGCGAGTTCATAGTCACGACACCCGCTGGGACTTCATCGTGACCAACCAGTGTTTCGGCGCGATCCAGCTCGGTTTGCAGCGCGATAACGCCAGGCAGCGAGTCGTCCAGGCTGTCGATCAGGCGCTCCAGACGTTGCACGTCAAGGCGGGTGAGGATGATGGTAGGTGCGGTGCTCATGATCCAGGCAGACTCCTTTTTTCTGCACAAAAAAGCAAAACCCCGCCAAATAAGACGGGGTTCTCACAGACCTCGATGTGGCGAGGCGTAACCGGACACTACCACAGCACAATAAATAAACAAGCCGCCGGCCACAGACCCTAGCCGAGGTCGGCTGCCGCATTTCGGCGTGTCAGCGCCTGGGCGCAGATATCGCGCCGCCGCTGGTCATCGGCCGAGCGCCATTCGCGGATGTCTTCGACATGGCGAAAGCAGCCGCGGCAGACTTTCTCTTCGTCCAGGCGGCACAGGCTGATGCACGGCGACGCCACCGCCGGGCTGATATTGCTGTACAGCGGCTTGGGGGCACGCACCGGCGCGGTCTGGGTCACGGTCTCAGAGCCCTTCGAACTCAAGCTTGATATCTGCCTGCTCTTCGACGATCCGCTCGAGCATTTCGCCCAGCTGCTCTTCGCTCTTGTCGCACATCCAGCGCTCGCTTTCTTCGTCGTAGTCGAAGTGGAACCCACCGGAGCGCGCCGCCAGCCACAGCTGACGCAAAGGCTCCTGGCGACTGAAGATCACCTGGCTGCCGTTTTCGAACTTGACGGTGAGGACACCGGCCGAGCTCTCCAGATCGATGTCCAGGTCACTCTCGTCGAAAATATCCTCCAGCATCTGCTGGGTCGTATCGACCAGGTCGTGGAAACGGGCTTCAGTCAAACTCATTGTGGCAACCTCAAAAAGTGTCTACTCACGCTCAAGCGCCGCAAGATACGGAGGCATCCAGGCGAATGCAAAGGATACCGATCAAGGGCACAAAGGCCATGCAAATTATTTCCGTGCCCGCCCGCCGACACCCGGGCGCCGCGGGCAAAGGCCCGCCGGACGGGAGCCGCGCCGCATAGGCAAGCTGCAAGGTGGCCGGTATACTCGGGCGCAATTAACGCATTCTCAAGGATTTCGCCATGAAGCGCCTGATCTCTTCCCTTGCTGCGCTCGTCGCGGTTGCCTGCCTCGTTACTGCCTGTGGTCAAAAAGGTCCGCTGTATCTCCCCGATGACAGCAAGTCCCCTGAAGAACAAGCGAAGTCGCAATCGCAGTCGCACAAGCACGACTCCTACTAAGGGCAAAACATGGACGCTTTTAACTACCGCGACGGTGAGCTGTTCGCGGAAGGTGTAGCGTTGTCCGCCATTGCCCAACGCTTTGGCACGCCAACCTATGTCTATTCCCGAGCGCATATCGAAGCCCAATACCTCGCGTACGCCGATGCCCTTGCCGGCACGCCGCACCTGGTGTGCTTTGCGGTAAAAGCCAACTCCAACCTTGGTGTTCTGAACGTCCTGGCTCGCCTGGGCGCCGGTTTCGACATTGTTTCCCGTGGCGAGCTGGAACGGGTTCTGGCCGCCGGTGGCAGCGCCGACAAAATCGTCTTCTCCGGTGTCGGCAAAAGCCGCGAAGACATGCGCCGCGCCCTGGAAGTCGGGGTGCACTGCTTCAACGTCGAATCCACCGACGAGCTGGAGCGCCTGCAGGTCGTGGCCGCCGAGCTGGGTGTGCGGGCCCCGGTATCGTTGCGGGTCAACCCGGATGTGGATGCCGGCACCCACCCGTACATATCCACCGGTCTCAAGGAAAACAAGTTCGGCATCGCCATCGCCGACGCCGAAGACGTTTATGTCCGCGCCGCACAACTGCCGAACCTGGAAGTGGTGGGTGTCGACTGCCATATCGGTTCGCAACTGACGACCCTGGCGCCCTTCATCGACGCCCTCGACCGCCTGCTGGACCTGGTAGATCGCCTCGGCGATTGCGGGATCTACCTGCGCCACATCGATCTCGGTGGCGGCCTGGGCGTGCGTTATCGCGATGAAGAACCTCCGCTGGCGGCCGACTACGTCAAGGCCGTGCGCGAGCGTCTCGACGGCCGCGACCTGGCCCTGGTGTTCGAACCCGGACGCTTCATTGTCGCCAACGCCGGGGTCCTGCTGACCCAGGTCGAGTACCTCAAGCACACCGAACACAAAGACTTCGCCATCGTCGATGCCGCCATGAACGACCTGATCCGCCCGGCGCTGTACCAGGCCTGGATGGACGTCACGGCCGTGCGTCCTCGGGATGCCGAGCCACGGACCTACGACATCGTCGGCCCGATCTGCGAGACCGGGGACTTCCTGGCCAAGGAACGCCAGTTGGCGCTGGAAGAAGGCGACCTGCTGGCCGTGCATTCCGCCGGTGCCTACGGTTTCGTCATGAGCTCCAACTACAACACCCGCGGCCGCGCCGCCGAAGTGTTGGTCGATGGTGACCAGGCTGTTGAAGTGCGTCGCCGCGAGACGGTAGCCGAGTTGTTTGCTGGCGAAAGCCTGCTGCCGGAGTAAGCCATGCTGCTGCGTTTTACCAAGATGCACGGCCTGGGCAATGACTTCATGGTTCTCGACCTGGTCAGCCAGCACGCGCACATTCTGCCCAAACACGCCAAGCAATGGGGCGACCGCCACACCGGTGTCGGTTTTGACCAGTTGCTGATTGTCGAAGCACCAAGCAACCCGGATGTGGACTTCCGCTACCGGATCTTCAACTCCGACGGCTCCGAAGTGGAGCAGTGCGGCAACGGTGCCCGCTGCTTCGCGCGCTTTGTCCTGGACAAGCGCCTGACCACCAAGCGCCAGATCCGGGTCGAGACCAAGAGCGGCATCATCGAGCTGGATATACGCAACGACGGGCAGATCAGCGTCAACATGGGCGCCCCGCGCCTGGTTCCGGCCGAGATCCCGTTTGACGCGCCGGCCCAGGCCTTGAGCTACCCACTTGATGTCGACGGCCAACAGATCGAGCTGGCCGCCGTGTCCATGGGCAACCCCCACGCGGTGCTGCGAGTCGACGATATCAACAACGCGCCGGTGCACGAGCTGGGCCCGAAAATCGAACATCACTCGCGCTTTCCGGCCCGGGTCAATGTCGGTTTTCTCCAGGTCATCGACCGCCAGCGCGCGCAGCTGCGGGTCTGGGAACGTGGGGCCGGGGAAACCCAGGCTTGCGGTACCGGAGCTTGCGCAGCCGCAGTGGCCGCGATCAGCCAGGGGTGGATGGATTCGCCGCTATTGATCGACCTGCCAGGCGGGCGCCTGTCCATCGAATGGGCAGGCCCAGGCCAACCGGTGATGATGACCGGCCCGGCAGTACGCGTATACGAAGGACAAGTGCGTCTATGAGTGAGCGAACCCCATGACCGACCAGCCTCAGGTTCCAGCCGAAAAGCCCGACGAATCCCCTTCCGAAAGCCTGGAGGCAGCGGCCATTGCCGCCTACCTTGAGGCTCATCCGGATTTCTTCGTCGAACACGAAGAACTGCTCCCGGCCCTGCGTATTCCCCACCAGCGTGGCGACACCATCTCGCTAGTGGAGCGGCAGATGAAGATCCTGCGCGAACGCAACATCGAGATGCGTCACCGCCTCTCGCAATTGATGGATGTGGCGCGCGACAACGACCGGCTGTTCGAAAAGACCCGCCGCCTGATTCTGGCGCTGATGGATGCCACCAGCCTCGAAGACCTGGTGATGAGTGTCGAAGACAGCCTGCGCCAGGATTTTCAGGTGCCCTTTGTCAGCCTGATCCTGTTTGGCGACAACGCCATGCCGGTGGGTCGCTGGGTCAGTGCCGGCGAGGCCCAGACCGCCATTGGCGGCCTGCTCACCGAGGGCAAGAGCGTCAGCGGCAGCCTGCGCGAGCATGAGCTGGACTTCCTGTTCGGCGAAGAACAGCGCAAGCAGATCGGCTCCACCGCCGTGGTCGCCATTGCCCATCAGGGCGTGCACGGCGTACTGGCCATCGCCAGCCGTGACCCGCAGCACTACAAGAGCTCGGTGGGCACGCTGTTTCTGAGTTATATCGCCGAAGTCCTGGGTCGACTCCTGCCGCGCTTCACCCACTCGCTGCGCTCGGTACGCTGAGCATGGAACGGCAGTTGGACGCCTACTGCGAGCACCTGCGCAGTGAGCGCCAGGTGTCGCCCCATACCCTGGAAGCCTACCGCCGTGACCTGAACAAAGTGCTGGCCCTGTGTGCCAAGCAGCAGGTCGCCAGTTGGGCGACTCTCGACATCCAGGCCCTGCGCAGCATGGTCGCCCGCCTGCATCAGCAGGGACAATCATCCCGCAGCCTGGCGCGCCTGCTGTCGGCGGTGCGCGGCCTCTACCACTATCTGAACCGTGAAGGCCTGTGCAACCACGACCCGGCCAATGGCCTGGCGCCGCCCAAGGGCGAACGCCGCCTGCCCAAGACTTTGGACACCGACCGCGCCCTGCAACTGCTGGACGGCGCCGTGGAGGACGATTTCCTGGCCCATCGCGACCAGGCGATCCTGGAGCTGTTCTACTCCTCGGGCCTGCGCCTGTCGGAGCTGACCGGGCTCAACCTGGACCAACTGGACCTGGCGGACGGCCTGGTCCAGGTGCATGGCAAGGGCAGCAAGACCCGGGTCCTGCCGGTGGGCAAGAAGGCCCGCGAGGCGCTGCAGTTGTGGTTGCCCCTGCGGGCCCTGAGCAATCCGGCGGACGATGCCGTGTTCGTCAGCCAGAAGGGCCGGCGTCTTGGCCCGCGGGCGATCCAGCTACGGGTCAAGGCTGCGGGCGAGCGCGAACTGGGGCAGAACCTGCACCCGCACATGCTGCGACACTCGTTCGCCAGCCATATGCTGGAGTCTTCCCAGGACCTGCGCGCGGTGCAGGAGCTGCTGGGCCACTCGGACATCAAGACCACGCAGATCTACACCCACCTGGATTTCCAGCACCTGGCGTCGGTCTACGACAGCGCCCATCCTCGGGCCAAACGCACCAAAGGCGGTGAGCAATGACCATCAAGCTGATCACCTTCGACCTCGACGACACCCTGTGGGATACCGCGCCGGTGATCGTCAGCGCCGAAGCCACCCTGCGCCAGTGGCTGACCGAACACGCGCCCAACCTGGGCGGTGTGCCGGTGGAGCATCTGTGGGCCATTCGCGAACGGGTGCTGGGCCAGGATCCGAGCCTCAAGCACCGCATCAGCGCCCTGCGCCGCCGCGTGCTGTTTCATGCCCTGGAAGAAGCCGGGTACGACCAGGTCCAGGCCAATCAACTGGCCGATCAGAGCTTTGAGGTATTCCTGCACGCCCGGCACCAGTTGCAGATCTTTCCCGAAGTCGTGCCGACCCTGGAAGCCCTGGCCAACCATTTCGCCCTGGGCGTGGTCACCAACGGCAATGCCGACGTGCGCCGCCTGGGCCTGGCGGACTACTTCACGTTCGCCTTGTGCGCTGAAGACATCGGCATCGCCAAGCCCGATGCGCGCCTGTTCCACGAGGCCCTGCAGCGGGGCGGGGCGACAGCAGACAGCGCCGTACATATCGGCGACCACCCCGGCGACGACATCGCCGGCGCCCAACAGGCAGGCTTGCGGGCCATCTGGTTCAATCCCGGCGGCAAAACCTGGGAGGCCGAGCGCGCACCCGACGCCGAGATCCGCAGCCTGACCGAGCTCCCCGCCCTCCTCGGCCGCTGGAGATAGGGCTAAGCCGCAAGCTCCAAGCTCCAAGCTCCAAGCTCCAAGCTCCAAGCTCCAAGCTGACGGCTTACAGCTTGCCGCTGCCTCTCGCTGCGTCTCTCCACTTTTTTGCGCGCCAAAAAAAACCCGCAGCGACGGCGGGCTTTTTCGGGGCAGGCGCCTTAGATAGGGCGGCTACCGTACTTGTTGTCAGGCTTCTTGGGCGGGTCAGCGACCACATTGGCCTCGACTTCCTGCACTTTACCGCCACGGGCCAGGAACTCTTCCATGGCACGCGCCAGTGCATCACGCTCTTTGTTCTTGGCCTCGACGCTCGGCAGCTCGTCTACCGATACGGCAGCCTTGGCCTTGCCTTTGGCGGTCGGCGCGGGAGCATCGCCACCATCGTCTTCGACCACGTCATCGGCGGCCGCTTCAAGACCTTCTTCGGTTTCGTCTTCGTCGCCTACTTCGAGGTCGTCGTTTTCCAGATCATCGTCGCTCATGTTCTACCTCATGACTTGCGAAAAGCAGATTAGTTATAGCCCAGCTGAGCCGACTGTCGAAGGTCGCTGGAAAAAAATCAACATCCGCTGGTAACCAGCGGCTTATGCCTTATCACCGTGCAAGGTGGCAAGGACTTTACGGGCACCGCCATGATCTCGATGCTCGCCCAGATAAACACCTTGCCAGCTGCCTAGCGCCAAGCGCCCTGCCGATACCGGCAAGCTCAGTTGGCAGCCCAGCAGGCTGGCCTTGAAGTGCGCCGGGAGGTCGTCCGCGCCTTCGTCGTTATGTTCATACCCGGCCATACCTTGCGGCACCAGCCCGTTGAAAAAACGCTCGAAGTCACGTCGAACCGCCGGATCGGCGTTCTCGTTGATGGTCAACGAGGCCGAGGTATGCTGCAGCCACAGATGCAACAGACCGACCCGACAGGCCTTCAACTCAGGCAAGCCGGCGAGCAATTCGTCCGTTACCAGGTGAAAGCCTCGGGGCCTTGCCCGCAGGGTAATCAGAGTCTGTTGCCACATACAGTTCTCCGCACATTCGGCGCGCATTCTAGCGCGCTCTGGGAAAAAACAAAGCGCCTAATACTCGCCCTGCGCTGTAAGCAATTGGCCAGGGAAAAATAGCGACGGCAAACCCCTGGACTCGCCGGGGAAAAAACCTTTCAGCCTTGCGTTAGTGACAAACGCCGGGCAAAAAAATGCCCGGCAAGCCGGGCATTTTTTTTCGCGAACCTACAAGTTGTAGCCGCGCTCGTTGTGTTGCGCCAGGTCGAGGCCGACCGCTTCTTCTTCCTCGGTCACGCGCAGGCCCATGACGGCATCCAGCACCTTGAGAATGATGAAGGTGACGATCGCGGTGTAGATCACCGTGAAGCCCACGCCTTTGCACTGGATCCAGACCTGTGCGGCGATGTCGGTCACGGTGCCGAAGCCACCCAGCGACGGAGCAGCGAACACACCGGTGAGGATCGCGCCGAGGATACCGCCGATACCGTGCACGCCGAAGGCGTCCAGGGAGTCGTCGTAGCCCAGTTTGCGTTTCAGGCTGGTGGCGCAGAAGAAGCACACGACGCCAGCGGCCAGGCCGATCACCAGGGCGCCCATCGGGCCCACGGTGCCAGCGGCTGGAGTGATGGCCACCAGGCCGGCAACCACACCCGAAGCGATACCCAGGGCGCTTGGCTTACCGTGGGTCAGCCACTCGGCGAACATCCAGCCCAGGGCCGCGGCAGCGGTTGCGATCTGAGTCACGAGCATCGCCATGCCGGCGGTGCCGTTGGCGGCGGCAGCGGAGCCGGCGTTGAAGCCGAACCAGCCGACCCACAGCATGGCCGCGCCCATCAGGGTGTAACCCAGGTTGTGCGGAGCCATCGGCGTGGTCGGGAAGCCTTTGCGCTTGCCCAGTACCAGGCAGGCGATCAGGCCAGCCACACCGGCGTTGATGTGCACCACGGTGCCGCCAGCGAAGTCGAGTACGCCCCAGTCCCACATCAGGCCGCCGTTACCGGACCAGACCATGTGCGCGATCGGTGCATAAACCAGGGTGAACCAGACGCCCATGAAGATCAGCATCGCGGAGAACTTCATGCGCTCGGCGAAAGCACCGACGATCAGCGCCGGAGTGATGATCGCGAAGGTCATCTGGAAGGTGATGAACACCGCCTCGGGAAACAGCGCCGCAGGCCCGGTGATGCTGGACGGAGTGACACCGGCAAGGAACGCCTTGCCCATGCCGCCGAAGAACGAGTTGAAGTTGACGACGCCTTGTTCCATGCCCGTGGTATCGAAGGCAATGCTGTAGCCGTAGATGACCCACAGGATGCTGATCAGGCCGGTAATGGCGAAGCACTGCATCAGCACCGACAGAATGTTTTTCGAACGCACCATGCCGCCGTAGAACAGCGCGAGGCCGGGAATGGTCATGAACAGCACCAGGGCCGTCGAGGTGAGCATCCAGGCGGTGTCGCCGGAGTTGAGGACTGGAGCCGCCACTTCGTCTGCCGCCATGGCCAGGCTGGGCATTACGAGGGACAACAGGGCTCCTAGCCCTGCGAATTTACGCAGAGTCATATTGTTTTCTCCTGGGGCGTTGGGGTTTGGCGGCTTAGATTGCGTCGGTATCGGTTTCGCCGGTACGGATGCGAATAGCCTGTTCCAGATTGACCACGAAGATCTTGCCGTCACCGATCTTGCCGGTGTTGGCAGCCTTGGTTATCGCCTCGATAACCCGGTCAAGATCCTTGTCGTCAATGGCGACATCAATCTTCACCTTGGGCAGGAAATCGACCACGTATTCCGCGCCGCGATACAGCTCGGTGTGGCCCTTCTGCCGACCGAAGCCTTTGACCTCAGTAACGGTAATGCCCTGCACGCCGATCTCGGACAGCGACTCGCGCACGTCGTCCAACTTGAACGGCTTGATGATGGCAGTGACTAGCTTCATGAAAACTCTCTCCCGAATTGGTGGACTTGCCCCAGGAAAACAAACCCGACTCAAGTCTAAGCGCAGTGCCTGGCTTTGTAACGCATCGTCGGCCTTCCGCTGCCAGACCGACACCAGCTAACCGCTCCTGACGAAACACTTCCCGCTACGTCTGCCGCACTGCATTCGTCACAGCGACTGCATCAGTGCATGGGTCATCAGCTCCTAAGCAGAAACCTTGCCAGCTCCTGAAAAGCCCCTGATTTCAACCCCTTGCCGACGATCGCCAGTATCAGCTCGCCATCACCGCCGCAGATACGCACAAAAACGGTGCGTCGCCGCGCAGCGCCATGCGCGAAAAACGTGCGTCCCTGCCCTCGTCCGTGCCTGCGAATGCTGCGTGATACACTGCGCGCCATCAGTTTTCAGGACCTTCCCATGCTCGCGCCCAAAGACCTTCTCGACGCCCTGAGCGGCCACGCCTCCCGCCTGTTCAGCGGCGACACCCCGCTGCCTCGCAATGAAATCGAAAGCCAGTTCAAGGCCCTGCTGCAAAGCGGCTTCAGCAAACTGGACCTGGTCAGCCGCGAAGAATTCGACAGCCAAATGGTGGTGCTGGCCCGCACCCGCGCCCGCCTGGAAAGCCTTGAAGCCAAGGTCAGCGAACTCGAAGCCCGGCTCAACCCGCCAACCGAATGACCGGCTGCGCGGGAATCTAGGGCCCGGCCAGGCCCAGGTCAGGGGCGACCACTCACCGGGATGACACATCCTGTGAGCATTGCCCGGCTGCCGCCGGCGCCACGCCAACTATCCTTGTAACGCCCGCCGCAGGACGCGGCATGGGCCTCACCAAGGAAGGGCTCATGTCTCTGGCGATCATCCACAGCCGCGCTCAAGTCGGCGTACAGGCACCGGCGGTCAGCGTCGAAGTGCACCTGGCCAACGGCCTGCCCGCGCTGACCCTGGTGGGGCTACCGGAAGCCGCGGTCAAGGAAAGCAAAGACCGGGTGCGCAGCGCGATCATCAACTCGGGTTTCAACTTTCCGGCACGGCGCATCACCCTCAACCTGGCACCGGCCGACCTGCCAAAGGACGGCGGACGCTTCGATCTGGCGATTGCCCTGGGCATTCTCGCCGCCAGCGTGCAGGTGCCCAGCCTGGCGCTGGATGAAGTCGAATGCCTGGGTGAGCTGGCGTTATCCGGCGCCGTGCGCGCGGTGCGCGGCGTGCTTCCGGCGGCCCTGGCCGCGCGCAGCGCCGGACGCACGCTGGTGGTACCGCGGGCGAATGCCGAAGAAGCCTGCCTGGCATCGGGCCTGAAAGTGATCGCGGTCGACCATCTGCTGGAGGCGGTGGCGCATTTCAATGGCCATGCGCCGATCGAGCCGTTTGTTTCCAATGGTTTGCTGCAAGCGGACCGCCCTTACCCCGACCTGAATGAAGTCCAGGGCCAGCTGGCGGCCAAAAGGGCGCTGCTGGTGGCGGCGGCAGGTGCCCATAACCTGCTGTTCAGCGGCCCGCCAGGCACCGGCAAGACCCTGCTTGCCAGCCGCTTGCCCGGCCTGCTGCCGCCATTGCAGGAACAGGAGGCACTGGAAGTGGCGGCGATTCAGTCGGTCGCCAGCCACATCCCCTTGTGCCACTGGCCACAACGACCGTTTCGCCAGCCACACCACTCCGCGTCCGGGCCGGCACTGGTGGGTGGAGGCTCGAAACCGCAACCCGGAGAAATCACCCTGGCCCATCACGGGGTGCTGTTTCTCGATGAGCTGCCGGAATTCGACCGCAAGGTGTTGGAGGTGCTGCGAGAACCGCTGGAATCGGGCGAAATCGTGATCGCCCGCGCCCGGGATCGGGTGCATTTTCCGGCGCGCTTCCAGCTGGTGGCGGCGATGAACCCCTGCCCCTGCGGCTACCTGGGCGAACCCAGCGGCCGCTGTCGCTGTACCCCGGAGCAGATCCAGCGCTATCGCAACAAGCTCTCGGGCCCGCTGCTCGACCGAATCGACCTGCACCTGACCGTCGCCCGGGAAACCACCGCCTTGAACCCCACCCCGCAGCCCGGGGCAGACACTGCCCACGCCGCCGCCTTGGTGGCACAGGCCCGGGAATGCCAGCAGCAACGCCAAGGTTGCGCCAACGCCTTTCTCGATTTGCCGAAGCTGCGCGCGCATTGCAGGTTATCCACAGCCGACGAGCATTGGCTGGAGAACGCCTGCGAACGTTTGACCCTGTCGCTGCGCGCCGCGCATCGCCTGCTCAATGTCGCCCGGACCCTGGCCGACCTCGAGCAACGCGAACAGATCAGTCGCGAGCACCTGGCGGAAGCACTGCAATACCGCCCCAGCGCCAGCAGTGTCTGATCACTCCTTGGACAGGTCGACCAGGGGCGTTGGCCGCACTTCAGTCTGGCGTCCGTCCTGGATTTGGGTGATCCGGGCCAGGGACTTATCCACAGCCGGCTTGTCCGCCAGCAGGCTGTAGCGAATCTGGAACTGCCGCTGCTCCTTGGCGCCGATGGTCGGCACCAGGTTCAGCGGGCGCTGGTAGCGACGGTTGTAGGAGAAGCTGGTGCCCGGCTCCAGGCCGGTGACATAACCCTGGCCCTGGGTGTCGGTATTTTTCCACAGCGAGAACACTGGCAACTGTTGCGTGTTGAAGCCCAGGGAGACGCCAAGGTTGCCGGCCTTGTTGTGCAGCACGGCCAGGGTCTCGCCCTTGGCATCGGCATAAGGCACCACGTTGTAGACGGTTTCGTCGTAGTCGCGGGTTGGGCCGCGATAAGTCTGCCACTGCCCCAGGTCCGCCTTGGCCTTGTCGTTGAACGGCGAGACCTGCTTCACCGGTGCGGCAAAACGTGCGCCCTCTTCAAGGAACGGTGTGCTGAAGTTGCTGTGGTACAGCGCCTGGTATTCCTTCGGGTAATCGCCGTTGTTGGTCAGGGTGTCGTTGAGGGCAAAGCTCACGCTGCCGGGTTCAGTCAGCAGTTCGGTGACCACCGTGAAGTCGACCTTCTTGAACGCCTGCTCCTTGAGCTCGCCACGCAGGCTGATGGCATAGGGCGGCTTTTCGTCGATGTGCAGGGTGACTCTGTTCGCCGGAATATTCGCCGCCCGGCCATGCAGGGTCAGCAGCTCGCCGTTATCCATCCCCGGATGGCCGACCCATTCGTAGCCGCAGCGGGTGACCAGCTCGTTGAAGCCTTCGAGCCAACCCAGGCCACCGCGGCCGTTGAGCTCGATAAAGGCCGGATTGACCACTTCCTTGACCGGAGAATCCCACCCCAGGCGCACCGAGCCTACGGAAGCCTGAAGGACGTTCATGCCACGGGTGGGGACGACCGAGAGTTTCATCGCGCCGTTATCGATGTCGACAATGCTCACCCCTTCCTGGCGCCCGCCGTGCAGGGTGCGCAGGGTGACAGAGAAGGGTTTGTCGATTTTGAGCCCCAGCTGTTGGCTGGTGATGTGCAGGTTTTGCGCGGCCTTGTCGGTGTCGAGCAGTACATAGTCCCAGGCCATGGCGTGGGAGGCGGCCGTCAGCGCGCCCAGGGTGACAAACAGTTTAAGCGGAGTCATGGAAGTTGCCTTTCTTGGAGTTGTGCAATTTTTATAGCGCTGAAGAAACGTTTCAGCAAGCATAAAAAACGGCATCAGGCAGACAAGATCAGGCGAACCCCAGCATCAGTCGACTAGTCGGATCTTCAGCACCAGCCGCGCCACCTCCATGACTTCGTCCAAAGCCGCTGCCGCCGCCGCATGCGAGGGCTGCAACAACAGGTCATCGGCATAGCCCATGGTCAGGGCGAACAATTGGCGCGCTGCGCGTTCGGCGTTCTGGCAGCAAAACACTTGATCGGCCACTCCCTGCTCGATGATGTGCGCCAGCATCGCCTGCCATTCGCCGTTGATCTTCAGGTACGCCTCGGCCATGGGCGCGTCGTGCATGGCCTCGTCCCAGGCGTCCAGCCAGAGCGCCCAGCCGGCGTCCGCCGAGTCGGGCAGGCAGTCGCGCAGGAAGCCTTGCAGCGCTTCCAGCGGCGCGGCACCAGCCAGGGATTGGCGCGCAGTTTCAAGCTGCTCGTCGGCAAAGCGCACGAAGGCCTCACGGCGCAGTTCATTCCAGTCGCTGAAGTAGTGGTAGACGTGGCTGCGGGACAAACCGGCGTGTTCTGCCAGATCCCGGGTGGACACATCGGCGAAACCCTTGCTGCGAAACAGCTCCAGGGCGGCGGCGATGATCTGGTCTTTACGGTCGATACGCGACATGGGGCTTGCCTCCGGACGCCGCTGGATGGACGGCGCTTGCTTTTTGAGCGATCGCTCAAAGATAATTGAGCAGTCGCTCAATATTAGCGTTTATCTTCCCTTCGGTGCACCCATGTCAGCCGTTACGTCGCAAATTCTTGTGGATGAAAGCAAAAAGATCGGTCAGCAATCCGCTGGCCAAACCCTCAAGGCCATCGCCCGGGCGTACCCCGGCAAACTGTTTTTCACCCTGAGCCTGGTGGCCCTGGAAAATGCCCTGCTCCTGGCCTACCCGCTGTTCGCCGGCTTTGCGGTGGACTCGATCATTCGCGGCGACACCGGCAGCGCCCTGGTGTACGCGGTGGTGGTGCTGGCGTTCTGGGTGGTCGGTGCCGCGCGACGCGCCGTGGACACCCGGACCTTCACCCGCATCTACACCGACCTCGCGGTGCCGGTGATCCTCAACCAGCGCCTGCTGAATCAGGACACGTCCACCGCCGCGGCACGGGTGGTGCTGGCGCGGGAGTTCGTCGATTTCTTCGAGAAACACATTCCGACCATCGCCACCGCCCTGGTCTCGATTGTCGGCGCAGCGGCGATGCTGGCGCTGATCGAGCCGTGGATCGGCCTGGCGTGCCTGCTGGCGCTGATCCTGTGCTGCGCCTTGTTGCCGCGTTTTGCCCGGCGCAACCAGGCACTGCACGAGCGGCTCAATGACCGGCTGGAAAAAGAGATCGGCATGGTCGCCCGGGTCGGCGCGGCGTCATTGCAGCGCCATTACCGGGTGTTGTCACGCCTGCGTATCCGGCTCTCGGACCGCGAAGCGGTGGCCTACCTGTTTATCGGCACGGTGGCGGCGGCGCTGTTTGTGGTCGCCATCAGCCAGTTGGCCCTGTCGCCAGCGGTCAAGGCCGGCCATGTGTATGCGGTGATGACCTACCTGTGGACCTTTGTCAGCAGCCTGGACGAGGCGCCGACCATGGTCGACCAACTGGCCCGCCTGCGGGATATCGGCAAGCGGGTAGACCCCGGCCTGTAGCCGCCGAGCGCCGTTCAGCGCGCGGCCACTGCCCGGTGTTCGATCAGGCCAGCGCAGTCAGGCCCGATAGCGGCTACAGGTGTGCGACGCGCTTTAGCGGAAGCGGTCGACTTCGTGGCGCAGGTCGGCGGCGAGAGCTTCCAGTTCCTTGGCGGTGATCGCCAGGTTGGACACCACTTCACGCTGCTCGCTGTTGGCCTGGGCGATGCTTTGCAGGTTGCTGCTGAGAAGGGTCGCGGTGCTGCTCTGCTCCTGGGTCGCGGTGGTGATGGCGGCGAACTGCTGGCCGGCACTGCGGCTCTGTTCATCGATCCGCGCCAGGGCCGAAGCCACATTGGCGTTGCGCGACAGGCCCTCCTGCATCAACCGGTTGCCCTGCTCCATGGTGCTGATGGCGTTGCCGGTTTCCTGCTGAATGCTGCCGATCATCACCGAGATTTCATCGGTTGCCTCACGGGTGCGCGAGGCCAGGTTGCGCACCTCATCGGCCACCACTGCAAATCCGCGCCCCTGCTCGCCAGCCCGGGCGGCTTCAATGGCCGCATTGAGCGCCAGCAGGTTGGTCTGGTCGGCAATGGCGGTGATCACCCCGACAATGCCGCCGATTTCCTGGGAGCGCTGGCCCAGGGTGTTGATCACCGTGGCGGTGCTGTTCAGGGCGCTGGCGATCTGCTCCAGGGAGGATGAAGCCTCTTCCATCGAGGTGCGGCCGATGCGCGTCTGCTGGGCGTTTTCCTGAGCCAGGCGCTCGGTGTTGCCCATGTTGTCAGCGATGTTCAGCGAGGTGGCGCTGAACTCTTCCACGGCGCCCGCCATGCTGGTGATTTCGCCGGACTGCTGCTCCATGCCCTCGTAGGCGCCACCGGACAATCCGGACAACGCCTGGGCCCGGCCGTTGACCTCCTGGGCCGCCCGGCGGATGTGCTCGACCATAGTCGACAGGGCTTCGCCCATCTGGTTGAAACTGCGCGCCAGCTGGCCGATCTCATCCTGGCTGGACACATTCAGCCGTACGCTCAAGTCGCCGGCGCCCAGGGCCTCGGCCTGACGCACCAGGTCTGCCAGGGGAGCCAGTTTGCTGCGCAACAGCCAGACCGCCGCGCCTACCGCCAGCAGCATCGCCAGCAGACTGCCGATGACCAGGCGCAGGCCGACACTCCAGGTCACCGCGCGGATTTCCGCTTTCGGCATGCTCGCCACCACCGCCCAGGGGCCACCCTCGAACGGCACCGCCAGGCTGTAGAAGTCTTCGGCCTTGTCACTCCAGAAGCGGCCCTTGCCCGGTTGGCGAATCAGCTCGGCCATGGTCGGCAGCGCCTGATCCAGCGCCTGCA
Source organism: Pseudomonas sp. QD4 (assembly GCF_049199125.1). Classification (NCBI taxonomy): domain Bacteria; kingdom Pseudomonadati; phylum Pseudomonadota; class Gammaproteobacteria; order Pseudomonadales; family Pseudomonadaceae; genus Pseudomonas; species Pseudomonas sp. QD4. The sequence continues at coordinate 1,730,758 of NZ_JBLZOM010000002.1, read as the reverse complement.
CGCCGGCAGGCGGAACCAGCCATTTGTTTTGCTCATCCAGCAAGGCCAGAGAACCGGTCTGGCCGATGCGGAAGCGCCTGAGATTGTCGAACTGGGCGTTCTGCGCATCGGTGTAGTCGAAACCGACGAACAACACCGCAATCACCTTGCCGCTGCTGTCGCGCACCGGCGTGTATTGGGTCATGTAGGAGCGGTCGAACAGCAGCGCGCGGCCGACGTAACCCTGCCCCGCCATGAGCTTCTGGTAGGCCGGGTGGGCATGGTCGAGCAAGGTGCCGATGGCGCGGCTGCCGTCCTGTTTGCTCAGCGAGGTGCTGACGCGGACAAAATCATCGCCGCTGCGGACAAACACCGTCGCCACGCCAGCCGTCATCTGCTTGAACTCGTCGACCTCCTCGAAGTTGTTGTTCAACACCTGGCCGCCCAGGTGCAGGCCCGGCGTGGAGGTGCCGGCCACTGTCACCGGCTGCTCGGGGTGCAGGCTCAGGCCGCCGCTGAAGCGTTTTTCGAACAGCCCGCTCAGGCGCTGGGTGCTTTCGCGCAGGGTGCTGTGGAACGTGTTGAGCTGATCGGCCAGCAGCCGCGCTTCGCTGGCCAGGTGCTCTTCCCGCGTGTCGAGGTTGGCGGAATCCAGCGAACGCAGGGCAAAAACGGCACTGCCGCTGATCACGATCGCCAAGATCACAGCCAGGGCAAGGCCCAGCTGTGAGGCAATCCGGGCACGGGGTTGAGGCATGACGGCTCCTGACCGAGAGCCCGGATCATCCTGATCAGGTCGCGTGCTCGGCAAAATTTTCCAGTAATGGGGACGGGGGGAACGCTGCAGGACGCAAGTTCCACTTTCTAGGATTCGGCGGCAACGATGAATACTTGAGCAATTCGCACGGTTATCGCTCAAGGCCGCTCCCACGGGCGCTACATCGTTTCAGCCGAGGCGCTCTACCTCAGGCAATTGCATGGCCTGGACCTCGCCCTGGAGAAAATCGCTGAGGCGACGCAAACGTTCACCTCCGGGCCGGGTTTTCGGCCAGACCAGGTAATAGTTCTCGCCACTGGCCACCGCAGTCGGCCACGGCAGGCTCAGCCGACCCTGGGCCACATCTTCGGCGACCATCAGCAAATCGCCCATGGACACGCCGTAGCCCCGGGCCGCGGCAATCATCCCCAGCTCCAGGGTGTCGAAGACCTGCCCGCCCTTGAGCGAGACCTGATCGGACAAACCCATGCGCTCCAGCCAGCTGCGCCAGTCGCGGCGGTCCGGGGTCGGGTGCAGCAATTCGGTGACGGCCAGGCGCGCCACATCCCATGGCTGGTCATTGAGCAGGTTCGGCGCACCGACCGGGATCAACAGCTCGGGAAACAGGTAGCTGGCCTCCCAGTCCGCCGGAAAGTGGCCGTTGCTCAGCAGCACCGCGCAATCGAAGGGTTCCTGGTTGAAGTCCACCGAATCGATGTCCATCCAGGCGCTGGTCAGTTGCACCTCGTTGCCCGGCTGCAGGTGGCGAAAACGGCTGAGCCGCGCCAGCAGCCAACGCATGGTCAGGGTCGACGGCGCCTTCATCCGCAGGATGTCATCCTCGGCGCGCAAGGTATTGCAGGCCCGCTCCAGGGCGCTGAAGCCTTCGCGAACGCCCGGCAACAGCAGGCGCGCGGCTTCCGTGAGTTGCAGGTTACGCCCGCTGCGCTTGAACAGCCGGCAGGCGAAGTGCTCCTCCAGGGTGCGGATATGCCGGCTGACCGCGCTCTGGGTAATCGACAACTCTTCGGCCGCGCGGGTGAACGAACTGTGCCGGGCCGCAGCCTCAAAGGCGCGCAAGGCATACAGGGCAGGAAGACGACGAGACATATAACGCTCTCCGTGGGCGGTGCGGCCACGCTACCAGAAACGAGTTCGCATGAGTTTTAATCATGCCAGCAATCGTTTTTATCCTTTTGTGCAATGCGCCACAAGCGCCGAGAATCAGCGCTCTTGACCCATTGCCCATTGCCGAGCCTGATGACCATGCAGCATCCAGCACGAACCGAACTCCGGGCCATCCTGCGGCTGGCGGGGCCGCTGATCGCCTCGCAGTTGGCGCACATGTTGATGGTCCTCACCGACACCCTGATGATGGCCCGGCTCAGCCCAGAGGCCCTGGCCGGGGGCGGGCTGGGCGCGGCCAGCTATTCGTTCGTGTCGATTTTCTGCATTGGGGTGATTGCCGCGGTCGGCACCCTGGTGGCGATTCGTCAGGGTGCCGGCGACATCGAAGGCGCCACGCGCCTGACCCAGGCCGGGCTCTGGCTGGCCTGGCTGATGGCGCTGGTGGCAGGGCTGCTGCTGTGGAACCTGAAGCCGGTGCTGCTGCTGTTCGGCCAGACCGCAACCAACGTCGACTCCGCCGCGCAGTTCCTGCTGATTCTGCCCTTCGCCCTGCCCGGCTACCTGAGCTTCATGGCCTTGCGCGGCTTTACCAGCGCTATCGGCCGCGCCACGCCGGTGATGGTCATCAGCCTGGGCGGCACCGTGGCCAACTTCCTGCTCAACTACGCACTGATTACCGGCATGTTCGGCCTGCCGAAACTGGGCCTGATGGGCATCGGCCTGGTGACCGCCATCGTCGCCAACTGCATGGCCCTGGCTCTGGCCTGGCACATCCGGCAGCACCCGGCGTACGCCGCTTATCCGTTGCGCCAGGGCCTGTCCCGGCTCAACCGCCACTACCTGCGGGAGCTGTGGCGCCTGGGCCTGCCCATCGGCGGCACCTATGCGGTCGAGGTCGGATTATTTGCCTTCGCCGCGCTGTGCATGGGCACCATGGGCAGCACCCAATTGGCAGCGCACCAGATCGCGTTGCAGATCGTTTCGGTGGCGTTCATGGTGCCGGCGGGGATTTCCTATGCGATCACCATGCGCATCGGCCAGCACTACGGCGCAGGGCAATTGCTCGACGCGCGCCTGGCGGGACGGGTGGGGATCGCCTTCGGTGCGGTAGCGATGCTGTGTTTTGCCATGGTGTTCTGGCTGCTGCCGAATCAGTTGATCGGGCTGTTCCTGGACCACAATGACCCGGCCTTCCGCGAAGTGATCAACCTGGCCGTGAGCCTGTTGGCGGTAGCGGCCTGGTTCGAACTGTTCGACGGCACGCAAACCATCGCCATGGGCGCGATTCGCGGGCTCAAGGACGCCAAGACCACCTTCCTCGTCGGCCTCGGCTGCTACTGGTTGATCGGGGCCCCGGCGGCCTGGTTGATGGCCTTCACCCTGGGCTGGGGGCCGACCGGCGTGTGGTGGGGCCTGGCCCTGGGCCTGGCGTGCGCCGCCATCAGCCTGACCCTGGCCTTCGAATGGCGGATGAAACGCATGTTGCGCCTGGAGCCCCAGGTGCAACCGTCGGCCTATGCCTCGGCCCAGGTGGATTCGTAAAGATCGGTTGAACCGGCGAGCGGGATTGCCCCCTCGCCAGGCGGGTTAGCTCACCACGTCCGCCATGGATCGCTGGCTGCTGCCAAAGGTCAGGTACTCCACCAACTCCGCCAGGGGCAGCGGTTTGCTGATCAGGTACCCCTGCGCCTGGTCGCAGCCGAAGCCGCGCAGCAGGGCCAGTTGCTCCGGGGTTTCGACCCCCTCGGCCACCACTTCCAGGTTGAGGTTGTGCGCCAGGTTGATCATGGCGTGAACCAGCTTGCGGTTCTCCTCGCGCAGCTCCATGCCGCCGACAAAACTCTTGTCGATTTTGAGCAGGGCGATCGGCAGGCTGTTGAGGTGCACGAAGGACGAGAAGCCAGTGCCGAAGTCGTCCAGGGAAAAGCGCACGCCCAGGCGCCCCAGGGCGTCCATGGTCTGCTTGACCAGGTCACTGCGGCGCATCACTGCGGTTTCAGTCAGTTCGAACTCCAGCCACTGCGCTTCGACGCCGCGCTCGGCAATCAGCCGGCTCAGGGTCGACAGCAACTGGCTGTCCTGGAACTGCCGGAACGACAGGTTGACCGCCATGTGCAGCGGCGGCAGGCCGCGCTCACGCAGGGCCTGCATGTCCCGCAGGGCACGGGAAATCACCCAGTAACCCAAGGGCACGATCAACCCGCTCTGCTCGGCCAGGGGCACGAACTCGCTGGGCGGCAGCAGGCCGCGTTCGCCGTGGCGCCAGCGCACCAGGGCCTCGAGGCCGACGATTTGTCCGTCATGCAGGTTCAGGCGCGGCTGGTAATGCAGCTCCAGCTCGTCGCGGCGCAAGGCTCGGCGCAGTTCGCTTTCCAGGTCGGCGAGGCTGCGGGCATTGCGATTGATGCGTTCATTGAAGATATGAAAGGTGCAGCCCTGGGTGCTCTTGGCCTGCTGCATGGCGATGTGCGCGTGCCACATCAGCGGGTCCGCCCCGGCATTGGCCCGGGCATGGGCCACGCCCAGGCTGCAGCCGATCAGCAGGCTTTCACCGTCGATCCAGTAAGGCTCGGCCATGGCCTCGGTAATGCGCTCGGCCATCCATTCGGCCCGCTGCGGCGCCCGGCGTGTATCGATCAGCAAGGCAAACTCGTCGCTGCCCAGGCGCGCCAGTTGATCGCCGGCCTCAAGCTGGCTCTTGAGCCGCGAGACCACCTGCAGGATCAAGCGGTCGCCGGCCTGGTGGCCAAGGGCGTCGTTGGCATGCCGGAAGTTGTCGAGGTCCAGGTGCCCCAGTGCGAGCCCGCGTCCTTCGTTTTCAACCAGGCGCGCGGCAAGCAGGGTCTGGAACCCCTGGCGGTTGGCGATACCGGTCAGCGGGTCCTGTTCGGCCAGGCGCTGCAGCGTGGTTTCCAGCACGCCGCGCTCACGCACATGGCGCAGGCAACGCCGCAGGATATCGGGGTTCAGGGCGCTGCGAATCAGCCAGTCACTGACACCCACCGGGGTCACCGAGGGTTCGTGGTCCAACAGCAGGACGGTGGGCAAACTGCAGCGACCGGGGGCCGGTTGCAAGGAGGCAATGGTCAACAAGACCGCGCTGCGATCGTCATTGAACAGACGGCTGACAGAATCCCAGGTCGGGGCACTGATCAGCACAACCGAGTCTCCCAACGGAGCGAGACACTCGCGCAACAACGCTGCCCATGCCGGCTCTTCGGCCAGTAGCAGCAAACGCAAGGGTTCGACAGGCTTAGACAAGCTAGCTCCCTAGACTCTGCAAAAGAAGTTGGCGGTGGGCATTATGACGCGCGAATAAACAATGACAAATGATATTGATTATCAAACGCAATTTCTTGTACCGCTCTAACTCGAACATTAGACGCATATTCAGCGCGCATCCTGCGGGAAAGTATCAAAACCGGCAAATTTAGATCGCGTGTTGCGTCACAAGTCGGAGAGAGGCAGCAGAATCTGTCCAGCCTGTTAAAATGCCCGCCCATTTCGCAACAGACTCCCTTTTCCGTCATGTCCCGACTCAATCCCCGGCAGCAAGAAGCCGTGAACTACGTCGGCGGCCCTCTTTTGGTGCTCGCCGGTGCTGGCTCCGGCAAGACCAGCGTGATCACCCGCAAAATCGCGCACCTGATCCAGAACTGCGGCATCCGCGCCCAGTACATCGTGGCCATGACCTTTACCAACAAGGCGGCGCGGGAGATGAAGGAGCGTGTCGGCACCCTGCTCAAGGGCGGCGAGGGCCGTGGGCTGACCGTGTGCACCTTCCACAACCTGGGCCTGAACATCATCCGCAAGGAACATGTGCGGCTGGGCTACAAACCGGGCTTCTCGATCTTCGACGAGACCGACGTCAAGGCCCTGATGACCGACATCATGCAGAAGGAATACTCGGGCGACGACGGCGTCGACGAGATCAAGAACATGATCGGCGCCTGGAAAAACGACCTGATCCTGCCGCCCGAAGCCCTGGAAAACGCACGCAACCCCAAGGAACAGACCGCCGCCATCGTCTACACCCACTACCAGCGTACGCTCAAGGCGTTCAACGCGGTGGACTTCGACGACCTGATCCTGCTCCCGGTGAAGCTGTTCCAGGAGCACACCGACATCCTGGAAAAATGGCAGAACAAGGTCCGCTACCTGCTGGTGGACGAATACCAGGACACCAACGCCAGCCAGTACCTGCTGGTGAAGCTGCTGATCGGCACGCGCAACCAGTTCACCGTGGTCGGCGACGACGACCAGTCGATCTACGCCTGGCGCGGCGCCCGCCCGGAAAACCTGATGCTGCTCAAGGACGACTACCCGTCCCTGAAAGTGGTGATGCTGGAGCAGAACTACCGCTCCACCAGCCGTATCCTGCGTTGCGCCAACGTGCTGATCTCGAACAACCCCCACGAGTTTGAAAAACAACTGTGGAGCGAGATGGGCCACGGCGACGAGATCCGCGTGATCCGCTGCCGCAACGAAGACGCCGAGGCTGAGCGGGTAGCGGTGGAGATTCTCACCCTGCACCTGCGCACCGATCGCCCGTACAGCGATTTCGCGATCCTGTATCGCGGTAACTACCAGGCCAAGCTGATCGAGCTGAAGCTACAGCACCACCAAATTCCTTACCGGCTTTCCGGCGGCAACAGCTTTTTCGGACGCCAGGAAGTGAAAGACCTGATGGCCTACTTCCGCCTGATCGTGAACCCGGATGACGACAACGCTTTCCTGCGGGTGATCAACGTGCCGCGCCGGGAAATCGGCTCGACGACCCTGGAAAAACTCGGCAACTACGCCACCGAACGCAAGATTTCGATGTACGCCGCCACCGATGAAATCGGTCTCGGCGAGCACCTGGACAGCCGCTTCACCGACCGCCTGGCGCGCTTCAAGCGCTTTATGGACCGGGTGCGCGAGCAGTGCGCCGGCGAAGACCCGATCTCTGCCCTGCGCAGCATGGTCATGGACATCGACTACGAGAACTGGCTGCGCACCAACAGCTCCAGCGACAAGGCCGCCGACTACCGCATGGGCAACGTGTGGTTCCTGATCGAAGCCCTGAAAAACACCCTGGAAAAAGACGAAGACGGCGACATGACCGTCGAAGACGCCATCGGCAAGCTGGTCCTGCGCGACATGCTGGAACGTCAGCAGGAAGAGGAAGACGGCGCCGAAGGTGTGCAGATGATGACCTTGCATGCCTCCAAGGGCCTGGAATTCCCCTACGTGTTCATCATGGGCATGGAAGAGGAAATCCTCCCGCACCGCTCCAGTATCGAAGCCGACACCATCGAGGAAGAGCGGCGCCTGGCCTACGTGGGCATTACCCGCGCACGCCAGACCCTGGCCTTTACCTTTGCCGCCAAGCGCAAGCAGTACGGCGAGATCATCGATTGCGCGCCCAGCCGCTTCCTCGATGAGCTGCCACCGGACGACCTGGCCTGGGAAGGCAATGACGACACGCCGACCGAAGTCAAAGCCGTTCGCGGAAACACCGCACTGGCGGATATACGCGCGATGTTAAAGCGCTAGAATTGCCGACTTTTTACCGCACACTATTTATCAGCGCTTAGGCGCACAAGGCGCCCAAAGAGGAAAGCTTCATGGAAGCACTGCACAAGAAAATTCGCGAAGAAGGCATCGTGCTTTCCGATCAGGTCCTGAAAGTCGACGCCTTTCTCAACCATCAGATCGACCCGCAACTGATGAAGCTGATCGGCGACGAATTCGCCACGCTGTTCAAGGACTCGGGCATTACCAAGATCGTCACCATCGAAGCCTCGGGCATTGCCCCGGCGATCATGACCGGCCTGAACCTCGGTGTGCCGGTGATCTTCGCCCGCAAGCACCAGTCCCTGACCCTGACCGAGAACCTGTTGTCGGCCACCGTCTACTCCTTCACCAAGCAGACGGAAAGCACCGTGGCCATCTCGCCACGGCACCTGACCAGCAGCGACCGGGTGCTGATCATCGATGACTTCCTGGCCAACGGTAAGGCCTCCCAGGCGCTGATTTCGATCATCAAGCAGGCCGGCGCCACCGTTGCCGGCCTGGGTATCGTCATCGAAAAGTCGTTCCAGGGCGGGCGTGCCGAACTGGATGCCCAGGGCTACCGCGTGGAGTCTCTGGCCCGCGTGCAATCCCTGGCCGGCGGCGTGGTCAGCTTCATCGAGTAAAGTGCGCGACGGCGCCGGCGGCGTGCCGGCGCCACGGGTAATCCGCCGTTACAGGCGGGTTTCCTGCAAGGCTGCCAGCAGCAGCCGCTGATACAGATCCTCACGCAAGCCTTCGGGTTTCTCCAGCTGCATGCGCGCCAGGTGCAGGGGAAAAGCCTCGGCCTCCGGCGCGTCCAGCGCGGCCTTGCCCAGCTCCAGAATCTCGGTGAGCTTGAACTTGCTCTTGAGCCAGTTGAGGGCCCGCAGCAGATCCCGCTCTTGCGCACTGAAATCAGTACCCAACGGATACTCCGGGAACAAGTGCGGGTGCCGTGCACGAATCGCCTGCAAACGCTGTGGGCTGTTGTCGGTAAATCGCGGTTCCAGCTGAAAGTCCTTGGGCAGCTTGCCGACTTTCTGCGCTTGCTCGATCAACCCGGGCTGGAAGCGTGAGTCGCTGATATTGAGCAGGGCCTCGATCACCTTGGCGTCGGTCTTGCCCCGCAGGTCGGCAATGCCGTACTCGGTGACCACGATATCGCGCAGATGGCGCGGGATGGTGCAGTGCCCGTACTCCCAGACCACGTTCGAACTGACCTCGCCGCCCGACTCACGCCAGCTGCGCAGGATCAGCACCGAACGCGCGCCTTCCAGCGCATGGCCCTGGGCGACGAAGTTGTACTGCCCGCCGACCCCACTCAGCACCCGGCCGTCTTCCAACTGATCGGCGACACCGGCACCGAGCAAGGTGACCATGATCGAGCTGTTGATAAACCGCGCATCCCGACGTTGCAGGCGCTTGAGCTCTTCCTGGCCATACAGCTCGTTGATGTAGCTGATGCGCGTCATGTTGAATTCGAGGCGCTTGCTTTGCGGCAGCTCCCGCAGGCGCTGATAAAAACTGCGCGGCCCCAGGAAGAACCCGCCGTGCACCGAGATGCCGTCGGTCTGCGCCGCTTCATCCAGGGTGCCGTCATTGGCCTGCTGCTGGGTCTTGATATCCGGGTAGACCTTGCGCCGCACGATCCCGGCGTCTGCCAGCACCAGCAGGCCGTTGACGAACATTTCGCTGCAACCGTAGAGGCCCTTGGCAAAGGGCTCGACTCCGCCTTCGCGGCCAATCAGCGGCGCCCAGTAATAGGCATCGATGTCGGTCAGCAGTGAGCGATAGGCGTCGTTGTCCGCCTGCCGGGCCAGCAGTGCGGCGGTCAGGGCGTCGCCCATGGAGCCGATGCCGATCTGCAAGGTGCCGCCGTCGCGCACCAACGTGCTGGCGTGCAAACCGATGAAATGGTCCTGGAACCCCACCGGCATGTTCGGCGTGGAAAACAGCGTGGTGCGGTCCTTTTCATCGATCAGCAGATCGAAGCCGTCCATGTCGAGTTCGGCGTCACCCGGCATGTACGGCAGCTCGTCGTGAACCTGGCCGACCATGAGGATGGTCTCGCCGGCAGCACGACGCTTGGCAATCATCGGCAGCAGGTCAAGGGTAATGTCCGGGTTGCAGCTCAGACTCAGCCGATCCGGATGATCAGGGTGGCTGGCCACCAACTGCGCCACCAGGTTCAGGCCACTGGCGTTGATGTCGCGGGCGGCGTGGCTGTAGTTGCTGCTGACATAGTCCTGCTGCGCGGGGGCACTGTTGAGCAGGCTCCCGGGCTGCATGAAGAACTGCTCGACATGGATGTTGCGGGGCAGGCTGTCGTGTTGCAGGTCCGCGAGGAAATCCAGCTCGGGATAGTCGCCGAATATGCGTTCGACAAAGGGTTCGAGAAAGCGCTTCTGCAAGCCATCGCCCAGGGTCGGACGGCCCAGGCTCAAGGCGGTGTAGATGGTCAGCTGCCGTTCGGGCAGTTGCTTGATGCGGCGGTACAGCGCATTGGCAAACTGGTTAGGCTTGCCCAGGCCCAGGGGCATGCCCATGTGAATATGCGCCGGCAGGCGCGCCAGCACGTCATCGACTGCCTGCTCGATTGAACACAACTGCACCATACGACTCTCCCGAACGTTCCATGAATTGGGGTTGGACCGAGCTTGCCGGGTCTTTACTGCATTGACCAGTGTGGAGGCCGAATCGCGGGCACAAAAAAGCCGCTCGTAAGCGGCTTTTTCGCTGAAGATTGACCTTATTTCAGGCCAGACATCTTCTCGATGGCGCCTTTGAGCTCGTCATCGGAGCAATCGGCACAAGTGCCTTTTGGCGGCATGGCGTTGATCCCGGTAATGGCCTTGGCCAGGATGCCGTCGAGGCCGCCCTGGTGATCGGCACGCTCTTTCCAGGCTGCGGTGTCACCGATTTTCGGTGCGCCGAGCAGACCGGTGCCATGGCAAGCGTTGCAATGCTTGGCAATCACTTCATCAGGGGTTTTCGCCCCTCCACCACCGACAGAGGCGGCGACTTCCATGCCCTTGCATTCCTGCCCCTGAACACAGACCTGACCGACCGGTGCAAGGCGTTGGGCAATATCATCATTAGTCGCAGCTTGAGCGCTGACTGCCCATAGGGCCAATACGGTTGCTGGTGCGGCCAGCATTTTCATAATTAGGTTCACGCGTACACCCTCAATGGTGGCTAGTCACGCCCACGGCCACGGTTTCGCAGGCGGGCGCAAGTATAACGGTTAGCCCGCCACACTGAAACAACCCTAAAGTCGATGGGGTCTTAAAGGTGGCGAAATGGCACTTCGGGCGTCGCCGCAAGCCTTGCAGGACGCCTCTTCTATTAGAAATTCGCTGGCGTGGCTGCGCTGATTAGTCGCGCCGGTACATCGAAAGGATTTCGGAAACGGTGCGGCTTGGTACTTTCAAAGTAGTAGCTGTCGCCCGCTTCGAGCACAAATGTTTCAAGCCCGACCACCAGTTCAAGGCGGCCTTCCACGAGAATTCCGGTTTCTTCGCCTTCGTGGGTGAGCATTTCCTCACCGGTGTCGGCGCCCGGCGGGTAGATCTCGTTGAGAAAGGCGATGGCACGGCTGGGATGGGCGCGCCCCACGAGTTTCATGGTCACGGCGCCATCGGAAATATCGATCAGTTCATGGGCTTTGTAGACGATCTGGCTCGGGGTTTCCTGGAGGATTTCCTCGGAAAAGAACTCGACCATGGACATGGGGATGCCGCCAAGAACCTTCCTCAGCGAGCTGATCGAGGGGCTGACACTGTTCTTCTCGATCATCGAAATGGTGCTGTTGGTGACGCCCGCGCGCTTGGCAAGTTCACGCTGGGAAAGACCTTTCAGTTTACGGATGGATTGCAGTCGTTCACCGACGTCCAATGCGGCAGTCTCCTAGGGAATCAGGCGTTGTTGTAATTGAGCATTATCATGGCGATAGCGTTCAGTATTTACAACACTTGCCCTCCAATCCACCCAGGAGCGGCCTGTCAGGTTCCGACCACTGGCCGTCAGCCCTCGGAGTAGAGCCTTGGCACTCGGCGCAGGTTGCAGAAAATCTGGTACGGAATAGTGTCCGCAGCCATCGCCACGTCGCTGGCGAGGATGTTTTTACCCCACAGCTCCACGGTCGAGCCCAGGCCGGCCTGCGGCACATCGGTGAGGTCGATGCACAGCATGTCCATGGACACTCGACCCAACAATTGGCTGCGCTGGCCAGCCACCAGGACCGGCGTGCCGGTCGGCGCCTGGCGTGGGTAACCGTCGGCATACCCCATGGCAACCACACCAATGCGCATCGGCCGCGTGGTGACGAACTTGGCGCCGTAGCCCACCGGCTCGCCGGCTGGCAACTCACGCACGCAAATCACTTTCGATTCCAGGGTCATGACCGGTTGCAGGCGCGCGGCCACCGGGTTGTTTTCTTCGAACGGGGTTGCGCCATACAGCATGATGCCGGGGCGCACCCAGTCACTGGGAATACTCGGCCAACCCAGGACCGCCGGCGAGTTGCGCAGGCTGACCTCGGCCGCCAGCCCCTCGCGGGCAGCCTGAAACACGGCCACCTGCTCGTCGCTGCGCACGCAATCGAGCTCATCGGCCCGGGCGAAGTGGCTCATCAACACCACTTTCGCCACTTTGCCACTGGCCAGCAGCCGCTGATGGGCAGCCTGATAATCCTTGGGATGCAGGCCAACCCGGTGCATGCCCGAGTCGAGCTTGAGCCAGACCGTCAGCGGCTTGGCCAGGGTTGCCTTCTCGATGGCCTCGAGTTGCCACAGCGAATGCACCACACACCAGAAGTCATGCTCGATGATCAGCGCCAACTCATCGGCCTCGAAAAAGCCTTCGAGCAGCAGCACCGGCGCACGAATCCCCGCCGCGCGCAGCTCCAGGGCTTCTTCGATGCAGGCCACGGCAAAACCGTCGGCCTCGCCTTCCAGTGCCTGCGCACAGCGCACCGCGCCATGGCCATAGGCATCGGCCTTGATCACGGCAAGGGCACGGACGCCCGACAACTCGCGGGCCAGTTGGTAGTTGTGACGCAGGGCTTGAAGGTCGATCAGGGCACGGGCAGGACGCATGGCGGCAGACTTCTAGGCGGTCATGGGGGAAGAAAAAACCGGTGCTGGCCGAAGGCGTGAGCCGCCGACAGCACCGGCAGAGGGATCGGTGTTTAAGGCAAAGCGGCGACTACGGACAGCTCGATCAGGATCTCGGGCTCGCACAGCTTGGCTTCGACTGTGGCACGGGCAGGAGCGACGCCTTTTGGCAGCCATTTGTCCCAGACAGCGTTCATGCCCTCGAAGTGGGCGTCGATGTCTTTCAGGTAAATGGTCACTGACAGCAACTTGCTCTTTTCGGTGCCAGCCAGGTCCAGCAAACGCTCGATGTTGGCGAGGGTTTCGCTGGTCTGTTGTTCAATTCCGGCGGTCATGTCGTCGCCGACCTGCCCCGCCAGATAGACGGTGCCGCTGTGAACGACAATCTGGCTCATGCGTTCATTGGTGAGCTGGCGCTGGATTGACATGCTTGGCTGTCTCCTGAGAATTACCGTAACGAGAAATATCGAGGCCTTCGGCGCTGATCTGCGGCGTTTTCTTCGCCATCAGGTCAGCCAGCAAGCGACCGGAACCGCACGCCATGGTCCAACCCAGGGTGCCGTGACCGGTGTTCAAGAACAGGTTGCGGAACGGTGTGGCACCCACAATCGGCGTGCCGTCCGGGGTGGTCGGCCGCAGGCCGGTCCAGAAGCTGGCTTGCGCCAGATCGCCGCCCTGAGGATAGAGGTCGTTGACGATCATCTCCAGGGTTTCGCGCCGGCGCGGGTTCAGCGACAGGTCGAAGCCCGCGATCTCGGCCATGCCGCCGACCCGGATACGGTTGTCGAAGCGAGTGATCGCGACCTTGTAGGTCTCGTCGAGAATGGTCGAGGTCGGGGCCATCGCCGGGTTGGTGATCGGCACGGTCAGGGAGTAACCCTTGAGCGGATACACCGGGGCCTTGATCCCCAACGGCTTGAGCAGTTGCGGCGAGTAGCTGCCCAGGGCCAGCACGTAGCGATCGGCGGTTTCCAGCTTGCCGTCGATCCATACGCCATTGATCCGGTCGCCGGCGAAGTCGAGGCGCTGGATGTCCTGGCCAAAACGGAACTCCACACCCAGCTGGGTGGCCATTTCCACCAGGCGCGAGGTGAACATCTGGCAATCGCCGGTCTGGTCGTTCGGCAGGCGCAGGGCGCCGGCGAGGATATCGGTGACGTTGGCCAGGGCGGGCTCGACGCGGGCGATGCCCTCGCGGTCGAGCAGTTCGAAAGGCACACCGGACTCCTTGAGCACGGCGATGTCTTTCGCCGCGCCATCGAGCTGGGCCTGGGTCCGGAACAGCTGGGTGGTGCCCAGGCTGCGGCCTTCATAGGCAATGCCGGTCTCGGCGCGCAGTTCGTCGAGGCAGTCGCGGCTGTACTCGGACAGGCGGACCATGCGCTCCTTGTTCACGGCGTAGCGGCTGGCGGTGCAGTTGCGCAGCATCTGCGCCATCCACAGGTACTGGTCGATATCGGCGGTGGCCTTGATCGCCAACGGCGCGTGGCGCTGCAGCAGCCACTTGATGGCCTTGAGCGGCACGCCAGGTGCGGCCCATGGCGAGGCATAGCCCGGCGACACCTGACCGGCGTTGGCGAAACTGGTTTCCATGGCAGCGGCCGGCTGACGGTCGACCACCACCACTTCAAAACCTGCTCGGGCCAGATAGTAGGCACTGGTGGTACCGATTACGCCGCTACCCAAGACCATAACGCGCATTTTCATATCCCTCATCGCGGCTAAACCGCTGACGTTTGTTATTCAGAGCGAAGATGTGCGCAGTATAAAAAGCAATGGGCAGTGCATTTCACTATATAACTGCCTATATTTGGCGACAATTCTCGGCAAAAACCCTTTTGACGGAGGTGCATCCCCTATGCGCACCAATCACCAGACAAAACGCGAGCTGGACAAGATAGATCGCAACATCCTGCGCATCCTCCAGGCCGACGGGCGTATCTCGTTTACCGAGCTGGGAGAGAAGGTCGGCCTGTCGACCACTCCCTGCACCGAACGGGTCCGGCGCCTGGAGCGCGAAGGGATCATCATGGGCTACAACGCGCGCCTCAATCCGCAGCACCTCAAGGGCAGCCTGCTGGTGTTCGTCGAAATCAGCCTGGACTACAAGTCCGGCGACACCTTCGAAGAGTTCCGCCGCGCCGTGCTCAAGCTGCCCCACGTACTGGAGTGCCACCTGGTCTCGGGCGACTTCGACTACCTGGTGAAAGCCCGAATTTCCGAAATGGCGTCCTACCGCAAGCTGCTGGGCGACATCCTGCTCAAGCTGCCCCACGTGCGCGAATCCAAGAGCTATATCGTGATGGAAGAGGTGAAGGAGAGCCTGAGCCTGCCGATTCCGGACTGAAATCCGGCGCAGGCCGACTCGAGAGTGCCGGGGTGACCCAAGTAAAGCGCTAGACCAGCACCTGGCGGGTGCTCGCCATGTACTCGTGGATCTGCTTTTCGACCCGAGGGTGGATCATCTCCACCGGGCGCCGGCCATTGGGGCACGGCAGGCTCGGGGTGGTGCCGAACAGGCGGCAGATCAGCGGCCTTTCGTCGTATACAGTGCAGCCGTTGGGGCCCAGGTGCACGCAGTTCAGCTCGTCCATGGCAGCGTCCTGCTCGGCCGCGGTCTTGCGTGGCAGGCGCGACATCTCCTCGGTTGAAGTGGTCACCGGGCCGCAGCAGTCATGGCAGCCGGGGACGCACTCGAACGAGGGAATCTGCTGACGCAGCAGGCGGACTTTCTGGCTGTTGCAGCTCATTGGCAAGGTTACCGGGCAAATACAGCCGGGGATTTTGCCCTAAAAGCCCACCAACAGACAGCGCACCCCGACCGCTGTTGCCGCCGACGAAAGGTCAGGCTTATGCTCCGTCAAATTTTCCAAACACCCCAATCAGGATTCACGCACATGAACCCCGGTGTTCAGCAACCTGCCCCGAGCGACCGTCACGCCGCCTCCTATTACGCCGCCAGCAGCCTGCCACAGCCCGATCATCCGGCGCTGGCCGGCGAGTTGCAGGCCGATGTCTGCGTGGTCGGCGGCGGCTTCTCCGGGCTGAACACCGCATTGGAACTGGCCCAGCGCGGCTTCAGTGTGGTGCTGCTGGAAGCGCGCAAGATCGGCTGGGGCGCCAGCGGGCGCAATGGCGGCCAACTGATTCGCGGCGTCGGCCATGGCCTGGAGCAGTTCAGCAAGGTGCTGGGCGACGACGGCGTTCGGCAGATGAAGCTGATGGGCCTGGAAGCGGTGGACATCGTGCGCCAGCGGGTCGAACAGTTCCAGATCGCCTGCGACCTGACCTGGGGCTACTGCGACCTGGCCAACAAGCCCAGGGACCTGGAGGGTTTCGCCGAAGACGCCGAAGAACTGCGCGAGCTGGGCTATCGCCACGAAACCCGCCTGCTGCAAGCCCATGAAATGCACAGCGTGGTCGGCTCCGAGCGCTATGTCGGCGGTTTGATCGACATGGGCTCCGGGCACCTGCACCCCTTGAACCTGGCACTGGGCGAGGCCGCCGCGGCGCAGCGGCTGGGGGTGCAAGTGTTCGAACATTCAGCCGTGACACGCATCGATTACGGCAGCCAGGTCAGGGTGCACACCGCCCGCGGCCTGGTCCGCGCCAAGACCCTGGTGCTCGGTTGCAACGCCTACCTCAATGGCCTCAACCCGGAGCTGGGTGGCAAGGTGTTGCCCGCCGGCAGCTACATCATCGCCACCGAGCCGTTGAGCGAGCAGCAGGCACAGCAGTTGCTGCCGCAGAACATGGCGGTCTGCGACCAGCGGGTGGCCCTGGATTACTACCGGCTTTCGGCGGATCGGCGCCTGCTGTTCGGCGGCGCCTGCCATTACTCCGGGCGTGACCCGCAGGACATCGCCGCGTACATGCGGCCGAAGATGCTGCAAGTGTTCCCGCAACTGGCCGGGGTCAAGATCGACTATCAATGGGGCGGGATGATCGGTATCGGCGCCAACCGCCTGCCGCAGATCGGCCGGCTCAAGGACCAGCCGAATGTGTATTACGCCCAGGCCTATTCAGGTCATGGGCTGAATGCCACGCACCTGGCCGGCAAGCTGCTGGCCGAAGCCATCAGCGGCCAGCAGGGTGGCGGCTTCGAGCTGTTCGCCAAGGTGCCGCACATCACCTTCCCAGGCGGCCGCTACTTGCGTTCGCCGCTATTGGCACTGGGCATGCTCTGGCACCGCCTCAAGGAGCTCGGCTGACACCGCACCGCCCTCCCCCTGGCATTGCTGCCGCCCAATGGCCTGACGGCGTGCAGCAGCGCCAGAGCCCTTCTTCAGAGACGCCAGAACGGCTTGAGCCCTTCGCGGCGCGCCTGCTCCCGGCTAAGCCCGATGTCCCGCAGTTCGTCAGCCGTCAGGGCGAGCAAGGCCTTGCGGGTACGCAGCCGATGCCAGTACAGGCCCCAGCGGCCAAGGGCGCGCGGCGAGTTGCGGGACATCACCGCCTGCATCGCCCGCTCGTGCCCAACCGCCAGTTCCTGACTGTGTAACGACAGACGCACATCGCTCAAGCCGTTCATTGTTGTTTGCTCCTGTTTACTTGGGTGGCCATGAGCAAACATGATGCGCGGGTGCCTGAAACCATGACAGATTCAAAGCGCTGGTATTATTTCCATACAGAATTCCCCCACTGATGGCTGAATCCTGTATTTTCCGTCCATCTGTACTGGTTCTTTAATCAATCCCTTGCGCGAGTGCCTGCCATGACCCTCTACGTCAACCTTGCCGAACTGCTGGGCACCCGCATTGAGCAGGGCTTCTACCGCCCCGGCGACCGCCTGCCTTCGGTGCGCGCCTTGAGTGTTGAGCACGGTGTCAGCCTGAGCACTGTGCAGCAGGCATACAGAGTGCTGGAAGATAACGGCCTGGCGATGCCCAAGCCCAAGTCCGGCTACTTTGTACCGGCCAGCCGCGAACTGCCGGCGTTGCCCGCCATCGGCCGCCCGGCGCAACGGCCGGTGGAGATATCGCAATGGGAACAGGTGCTGGAACTGGTGCGCAGCGTGCCGCGCAAAGACGTCATACAGATGGGCCGGGGCATGCCGGATATCAATACACCAACCCTGAAACCCCTGCTCCGCGGGCTGGCCCGCATCAGCCGGCGCCAGGACATGCCCGGCCTGTATTACGACAACATCTACGGCGTGCTCGAACTGCGCGAACAGGTCGCCCGCCTGCTGCTCGACTCCGGCTGCCAGCTGCAAGCCAATGACCTGGTGATCACCACCGGCTGCCATGAGGCGCTTTCAACCAGCATTCGCGCCATCTGCGAGCCTGGCGACATCGTTGCGGTGGACTCGCCGAGCTTTCATGGCGCCATGCAGACCCTCAAGGGCCTGGGCATGAAAGCCCTGGAGATCCCCACCGACCCGCTGACCGGCATCAGCCTCGAAGCCCTGGAACTGGCCCTGGAGCAGTGGCCGATCAAGGCCATACAGTTGACCCCCAACTGCAACAACCCGCTGGGCTACATCATGCCCGAGTCGCGCAAGCGCGCGCTGCTGACCCTGGCCCAACGCTTTGACGTGGCGGTCATCGAAGACGATGTGTATGGCGAACTGGCCTACACCTACCCGCGCCCGCGCACCATCAAGTCGTTCGACGAAGACGGTCGGGTGCTGCTGTGCAGTTCGTTCTCGAAAACCCTGGCCCCGGGCCTGCGTATTGGCTGGGTCGCGCCGGGGCGCTATCTGGAGCGGGTGCTGCACATGAAATACATCAGCACCGGCTCCACCGCGCCGCAACCGCAGATCGCCATTGCCGAGTTCCTCAAGGCCGGCCATTTCGAACCCCACTTGCGCAAGATGCGCGCTCAATACCAGCGCAATCGCGACATGATGCTCGACTGGGTCAGCCGCTACTTCCCCCTGGGCACTCGCGCCAGTCGGCCCCAGGGCAGCTTTATGCTGTGGATCGAACTGCCGGAAGGCTTCGACACCCTCAAGCTCAACCGCGCGCTGCTCGACCAGGGCGTACAGATTGCTGTGGGCAGTATCTTTTCCGCCTCGGGCAAGTACCGCAATTGCCTGCGGATGAACTACGCTGCCAAGCCAACGCCACAGATCGAAGATGCGGTGCGCAAGGTCGGCGCAGCCGCGATCAAGCTGCTGGCTGAAACTGATTGCACGACCGACTGACCTTTTTCCCCCAAGACTGCGTCCATATGTCGACCATCGCCGCCTTCGAGACGAGCTGACTTGAGACTCAAACAGGCTTTCGCCTTACTTCTGCTGATCACGGCGGGCCTCAGCGGCTGTGCCACCCTGAACGTGCCCCGGGAACCGAGCCAGGCCCTGCCGGCCACAGAGTCGGCGTTCGGACGCTCGATCCAGGCCCAGGCTGCGCCCTATCAGGGGCGCTCCGGGTTTCGCCTGCTGTCCAACAGCACCGAAGCCTTCATGGCTCGCGCCGAGCTGATCCGCAATGCGCAAAGCAGCCTGGATTTGCAGTACTACATCGTGCACGACGGCATCAGCACCCGGATGCTGGTGGATGAGCTGCTCAAGGCCGCCGATCGCGGGGTGCGGATACGCATCCTGCTGGACGACACCACCAGCGATGGCCTGGACCAGGTGATTGCCACCCTCGCCGCCCACCCGCAGATCCAGATCCGCCTGTTCAACCCCCTACACCTGGGGCGCAGCACCGGCATCACCCGCGCGGCAGGGCGCCTGTTCAACCTGTCCCAGCAACACCGGCGCATGCACAACAAGCTGTGGCTGGCGGACAACAGCGTGGCCATCGTCGGCGGGCGCAACCTGGGCGACGAGTATTTCGATGCCGAGCCCAGCCTCAACTTCACGGACATCGACATGCTCAGCGTCGGGCCGGTGGCCGAGCAGTTGGGGCACAGTTTCGACCAGTACTGGAACAGCGCCCTGAGCAAGCCCATCGACGAGTTCCTCTCCAGCACCCCCACCGCCCGGGACCTGGCCAACACCCGGCAACAACTGGAACAGTCCCTGGCAGACACCCGCCGGCAGAACCACGCCCTGTACCAGCAACTGAAGACCTACCAGAGCCACCCGCGCATGGATATCTGGCGCAAGGAGCTGATCTGGGCCTGGAACCAGGCCCTGTGGGACGCGCCGAGCAAGGTCCTGGCCAGGAACGAGCCCGACCCGCAATTGCTGCTGACCACCCAGCTGGCGCCGGAGCTGCAAGGGGTAAGCAAGGAACTGATCATGATTTCGGCCTACTTCGTGCCCGGCCAGCCGGGCTTGGTGTACCTCACCGGGCGTGCCGACGCCGGGGTGCAAGTGAGCCTTCTGACCAACTCCCTGGAAGCCACCGATGTGCCGGCAGTGCACGGCGGCTACGCGCCTTACCGCAAGGCCCTGCTGGAACACGGGGTGAGGCTGTTCGAATTGCGCCGCCAGCCCGGCGATCATGGCGGCAGCGGGCCACACCTGTTCCGCAGCACCTGGCGCGGCTCGGACTCCAGCCTGCACAGCAAGGCGATGATCTTCGACCGGCAGAAATCCTTTATTGGCTCGTTCAACTTCGACCCGCGCTCGGTGCTGTGGAACACCGAAGTCGGGGTGCTGGTCGACAGCCCGGAACTGGCCGAACATGTGCGCGCCCTGGCCCTGCAAGGCATGGCCCCGGCCTTGAGCTACGAGGCCAAGCTGCAGGACGGCAAGATCGTCTGGGTCACCGAAGACAACCAGCAACTGCACACCCTGACCCGGGAGCCGGGCAGTTGGTGGCGGCGCATCAACGCCTGGCTGAGCACCAGCGTCGGCCTGGAGCGCATGCTCTAGGCCCGCGCCGATCTGTCAGCGTTTGAGCAGCTGGTTTTTGATAAAGGCGTCCAGCCCGGGCGAGTGATAGAAACCCATGCAGCGTTCAAAAATCGCGTTGATCGGGTAACCGGCCTCGTTCTTCATCGGCGGCCCGCCGATATGGAAGCTGCCCGTCTGCTGCTCGACGAAGTTGCTCAGGGCCCGGGTACGGCGGTCGGTGCCGTCGCGGTCCAGTTGCACCCGATCGACGAAGTAGGACGCGTCGTGCAGGTCGTACGCCTTGTAGAACTTCAAGCGCCCGTAGTTATCGTCCAGGCACTGCTTCAGCGCCAGTTGCTTGACCCGCTCCACGGGCGGGTCCTTGGGTGCGGCGTGGGCGGACCCGGCGAGCAAAATCGTCAGCGCACAGAGCGCCCCGCTGAATCGAATCCCTGGCTTAAGCTTCATCTGACCTCCCTGATTGAACCAACAGCGGTGAAGCCTATACCGATTGCGGCGCCGCGGCACCCAATGCTCCCTGGCGCAGCAACAACACAATCAGCCCAAAAGCCCCGGCCGCCATCAGCCACAGCAAGGCATGGCCGCTGACCCACTGGCTGCCCGCCCCGGCCACCAACGGCCCGATCAGGCAGCCAATGCCCCAGAGTTGCGCCACGTGGGCATTGGCTCGCACCAGGGCGTCGTCACGGTAACGCTCGCCGATCAGGATCAACGACAGGGTGAACAGGCCCCCGGCGCTGGCGCCGAACAGCACCCACAACGGCCAGATCAACAAGGTGTGGAGCAATAGCGGAATCGCCAGGCTCGACAACAACAGCGCCACCGCACAGCCGGTGAACAGGGAGCGCCGCGACAGGCGATCGGCCAGGGCGCCAATCGGCAATTGCAGCACCGCATCGCCGACCACCACGGTGCTGACCATCGCCAGGGCGATGTCTTCGGTAAAGCCCTGGCGTAGGCAATACACCGGTAACAGCGTAAGAATCATTGCCTCAAAAGCGGCGAACAGCGCCACGGCCCAGGCAATCGCCGGCAGCCCACGACAAAAGCGCCACAGGTCGACCAGGGTCACGCTGCAGGCTTCAGTGGTCGGGGCGCCGCTGCGGCCGATCAACAGCAGGGGCGATACCACCAGCAGCCCGACACCGACCCAGAAGCCGTAGTCGGTCTCGGTGCCCAGCGCGCCCAGCAGCAATGGCCCGGCCAGCTGGCTCAGGGCGTAACAGCTGCCATACAGCGCCACCAGCCGCCCGCGCCACTGCTCGACCACCAACTGGTTGATCCAGCTCTCGCCCAGGATAAACACGATGGTCAGCACCATGCCCAGGCCCAATCGCAGCACCAGCCACAGCGGGTAACTCGGCAACAGCGCCAGCAAAGCAATGGACAGCGCCCCGCCCCACAGGCACAGGCGCATCAGGCCCGCAGTACCAAAACGCGCCGCCAGGCGGCTGGCAAGCTTGGCCCCAAGCAACACGCCAAAGGCCGGCATCGACGCCATGACGCCAATGGCAAAGGGGCCATAACCCCAGCCTTCCAGGCGAAACGACACCAGCGGCATGCTGACACCCAGGGCCAGCCCGACACTCAGGACAGCCGCCAAAACGGCGAAATAGGTCGCCCAACGCATTTCCACGCTCCTGTGGATCATTTTTTATACCGACACAGACAACGCAGCCGGACTTCCCTTGCGGAAAGTCCGGCTGCGATTTTGGATCGAGGCCCGGTCCGGCGGGCAAGCGCCCGCCCCGAGCCCTTCAGGTCAGAGCTTGATCCAGGTCGCCTTCAACTCGGTGTACTTGTCGAATGCGTGCAGCGACTTGTCACGGCCGTTGCCCGATTGCTTGAAGCCACCGAACGGCGCGGTCATGTCGCCGCCATCGTACTGGTTGACCCACACGCTACCGGCACGCAGGGCCTTGGCGGTCAGGTGAGCCTTGGAGATGTTGGCTGTCCAGACCGCTGCGGCCAGGCCGTACAGGGTGTCGTTGGCAATCTCGATGGCCTCTTCGACGGTATCGAAGGCGATCACCGACAGTACCGGGCCGAAGATTTCTTCCTGGGCGATTTTCATCGCGTTGCTCACACCGTCGAAAATCGTCGGCTCGACATAGGTGCCGCCGGTTTCCTGCAGGGTGCGCTTGCCGCCCGCGACCAGCTTGGCGCCGTCGGCATGCCCGGCTTCGATGTAGGACAGCACGGTGTTCATCTGCTGGGTGTCGACCAATGCACCGACGTTGGTTGCCGGGTCCAGTGGGTTGCCCGGCTTCCAGCCCTTGAGGGCCTCGATCACCAGGGGCAGGAATTTATCCTTGATGGAGCGCTCCACCAGCAGGCGCGAACCCGCGGTGCAGACTTCGCCCTGGTTGAAGGCAATGGCGCCCGCGGCCGATTCGGCAGCGGCCTGTAGATCCGGTGCATCGGCGAACACGATATTCGGGCTCTTGCCGCCGGCTTCGAGCCAGACGCGCTTCATGTTCGATTCGCCGGAGTAGATCAGCAATTGCTTGGCGATTTTGGTCGAGCCGGTGAACACCAGGGTGTCGACGTCCATGTGCAGGGCCAGGGCCTTGCCCACGGTGTGGCCATAACCTGGCAGCACGTTGAGCACGCCCGCCGGAATACCGGCTTCCACGGCCAGGGCGGCGATGCGGATTGCGGTCAGCGGGGATTTTTCCGAAGGCTTGAGGATGACCGAGTTACCGGTGGACAACGCCGGCCCCAGCTTCCAGCAAGCCATCATCAGCGGGAAGTTCCACGGCACGATGGCCGCGACTACGCCCACCGGCTCGCGAGTCACCAGGCCCAGTTGATCATGGGGCGTGGCGGCGACTTCGTCGTAGATCTTGTCGATGGCCTCGCCACTCCAGCTCAGCGCTTGCGCCGCGCCCGGAATGTCGATGCCCAGGGAGTCGCTGATCGGCTTGCCCATGTCCAGGGTTTCAAGCAGGGCGAGTTCTTCGGCGTGCTTTTTCAGCAGGCCGGCAAAACGAATCATGGTGGCCTTGCGCTTGGCCGGGGCCAGGCGCGACCAGGTGCCGGAATTGAATGTGGCGCGGGCATTTTCTACAGCACGCTGGGCGTCGGCGGCGTCACAACTGGCGATGGTTGCCAGCACGCGACCGTCAACCGGGCTGATGCATTCGAAGGTTTCACTGGAAACCGCAGCGGTGTATTCGCCATTGATATAGGCGCGGCCTTCGATCTTCAGGTCGCGGGCACGTTGTTCCCAGTCGGCACGAGTCAGGGTGGTCATACGAGTGTCCTCCTCTTATTGAATACAAGCGCCACGCGATCAACGCAGGCACCTTCAGGAATTCTGCCCGGCCAGCCTTCTTTCGGCCCAAGGCACCGGCCACCCTAAACCAGTGGCACCCGAAGTTTCAATATATTTGACATAACCCCAGTAAACGCCATTGCTATGTTCATTTTAATAAACATAGACTTTGGCCCCACTACCACTCGCGCCGCCAATCACGGGGGAATACAAGAATGAGCATTCAGCACGTCGTCGACTTCAGCCAGGCCACCACCGAGGGTGAACGCTATCGCCCTGCACCGGAAAAAGTCCTCAAGGGCGACCCGGAACAGGCGGTGTTCAACCATTACGCCAGCCCGTGCGGGCAGATGAACGCCGGGGTCTGGGAAGGTGCGGTCGGGCAGTGGACGGTGAATTTCACCGAGCATGAATACTGCGAAATCGTGCAGGGTGTCTCGGTGCTGCGCGACAGCGACGGCAATGCCAAGACCCTGCGCGCCGGCGACCGCTTCGTCATCCCGGCCGGCTTCAAGGGCACCTGGGAAGTGCTGGAGCCCTGCCGCAAGATCTACGTGGCCTTCGAACAGAAAGCCTGAATCACAGGCACAAAAAAACCCGCTTGAAGGCGGGTTTTTTTGTCAGAAGAAAAATCAATTACTTGATTTTGCCTTCTTTGTAGATCACGTGCTTACGAACAACCGGATCATATTTCTTGATCTCGATTTTGTCCGGAGTAGTGCGCTTGTTCTTGTCGGTAGTGTAGAAGTGACCAGTACCGGCGCTCGAAATCAAACGAATCAATTCACGCATGATTAGCTCCCTTAGATCTTGCCAGCTTTGCGGATTTCGGCCAGCACGACAGTAATGCCACGCTTGTCGATGATACGCATGCCTTTGGCAGATACGCGCAGACGCACGAAACGTTTCTCTTCTTCAACCCAGAAGCGGTGATGCTGCAGGTTCGGCAGGAAACGACGACGGGTTTTGTTGTTTGCGTGGGAAATGTTATTCCCAGTCACCGGACCCTTACCGGTAACTTGACAGACTCTCGACATGCCTCAGCCCTCTAAAACCACATGCCCAACCCGGCATGGGTTGGCCGCTTAATCTCTCAGTCATTTGGCGCCAGGCGCCGCGTTTCTTTAGGGGTCTTACCGGCTACACCTACAAACGAAGGAACCGGGCCCCTAGAAAAGAGCGCTGCTTTATACCAGAAAGACCCAATAGCAACAACAGTCACTGTGGTCGGGAATTCAAAAAGTCCCGTTTTTCTTGCGCCAAGCGCCTGCGGCAAAGGCTACCGCAGTTATCGACCGCTCGTCGCAGAATAAAATTCCTGCCCCGCAAAGCCCCCGCCAAAGCAGCGTCATTCACCGTCGCCAGCACCCGCGAGGACCCTTCGAACGGGTCAATTTGTCAATTCATGGCAAATTATTGGCCGTCGGCCAGGGTAAAAACCGACCTTTTTGCCTTTGAAGGCCCACTCCACCCACGTCAATAAATGGAAAATGGGGATAGTCATTTTCCGACGAGATCACTAGGGTAAGCCTTTTCCAGACTGCACTCGCAGATGGGCCTTCGATCTGCAAAGGAAGCCGAATATGCGTCTCGCCGCCCTACCGCTGTTGTTCGTACCGTTTCTGAGCCCGCTGGCCCAGGCTGCCGCCCTGAGCGTCTGCACCGAAGCCAGCCCGGAAGGTTTCGACGTGGTGCAATACAACTCGCTGACCACCACCAACGCCTCGGCGGACGTGCTGATGAACCGCCTGGTCGACTTCGACGAAGCCAGCGGCAAGGTGGTGCCGAGCCTGGCAGACAGTTGGGAGGTGTCCGACGACGGCCTGACCTATGTGTTCAAGCTGCACCCCAAGGTCAAGTTCCACCACACCGACTACTTCAACCCCAGCCGTGAACTGACCGCCGAAGACGTGAAGTTCAGTTTCGAGCGCATGCTCGACCCGGCCAATCCCTGGCACAAGATTGCGCAAAGCGGCTTCCCCCACGCCCAATCCCTGCAGTTGCCGGCACTGATCAAGAAAATTGACGCCCTTGACCCACTGACCGTGCGCTTCACCCTGGACCACGCCGACTCGACATTTATCGCCACGCTGAGCATGGGCTTCGCCTCGATCTACTCTGCCGAGTACGCCGAGCAACTGCTCAAGGCCGGCACACCGGAGAAGCTCAACAACCAGCCGATCGGCACTGGGCCGTTTATCTTCGGCCGCTTCCAGAAAGACGCGTCGATCCGCTACAAGGCCAACCGCGACTACTTCGCCGGCAAGCCGGACGTGGACCCGCTGATTTTCGCCATCACCCCGGATGCCAACGTGCGCCTGCAAAAACTGCGGCGCAATGAATGCCAGATCGCCCTCTCGCCCAAGCCCCTGGACATCAATGCCGCGAGCCAGGACCCGGCGCTGAAAGTCGAACGCACCGCCGCCTTCATGACCGCCTTTGTCGCCATCAACAGTCAGCACCCGCCGCTGGACAAACCGGAAGTGCGCCAGGCAATCAACCTGGCCTTCGACAAGGCCAGCTACCTCAAAGCGGTCTTCGAAGACACCGCCGAAGCTGCCAACGGCCCGTTCCCGCCGAACACCTGGAGCTATGCCAAGGACTTGCCGGGCTATGCCCACGACCCTGAAAAAGCCCGCCAACTGCTGGCCAAGGCCGGCCTGAAAGACGGCTTTCAGACCACCATCTGGACTCGCCCATCCGGCAGCCTGCTCAACCCCAACCCCAGCCTCGGCGCACAACTGCTCCAGGCTGACCTGGAGAAAATCGGGATCAAGGCCGAGATCCGCGTGATCGAATGGGGCGAACTGATCCGCCGCGCCAAGGCCGGCGAGCATGACCTGCTGTTCATGGGCTGGGCCGGCGACAACGGCGACCCGGATAACTTTCTCACCCCGCAGTTCACCTGCGCGGCGGTCAAGTCCGGCACCAACTTCGCCCGCTACTGCGACCAGGGCCTGGATAAGCTGATCACCGCCGGCAAGACCACCAGCGAGCAAGGCGTGCGCAGCAAGCTCTATCAGCAGGCCCAGGCGCAGATCCAGCAACAGGCCCTGTGGCTGCCCCTGGCGCACCCCACCGCCTTCGCCCTGACCCGCAAGGAAGTCCAGGGCTATCAGGTCAGCCCCTTCGGCCGCCAGGACTTCTCCAAAGTCAGCGTCGGCAAATAACCCCGCCACAGGTTCTGGGCGCCCCAATGCCCAGAACCTGCCGTTCAACACTTGCCGCTGCCCTCACCTAGACCCAACCGTATTCCGCCATCGACAGTGGATCGCCTTCACCGATGATGAAGTGATCGAGTACCCGCACATCCACCAGATCCAGGGCCTCTTTCAGCCGACGTGTCACCACGCGATCGGCATGACTGGGCTCGGAGATGCCCGAAGGGTGGTTGTGGCACAGGATCACGGCGGCGGCGTTGTGTGCCAGGGCACGCTTGACCACCTGCCGCGGGTAGACGCTGGTGCTGTCAATCGAACCCTGGAACAGCGCCTCGAACGCCAGCACCCGGTGCTTGGTGTCCAAAAACAGGCAGCCGAACACCTCATGGGGCTCATGGCGCAGCATTGACTTGAGGTAGTCGCGGACCACCAGCGGGTTTTCCAGCACCGAGTCGCGACGCAGTTTTTCGGCCAGATGCCGACGAGCCATTTCCACTACGGCCTGCAACTGGGCGAATTTTGCCGGGCCCAGGCCGAGTTGGCGGCTGAAGGTCAACTGGTCCGCCTCCAGCAGGCGACGCAGGCTGCCGAACTGATGCAAAAGGTGACGCGCCAGGTCCACTGCGCTTTTTCCGGCAACCCCGGTACGCAAGAAAATTGCCAGCAATTCGGCGTCGGAAAGGCTCGCCGCACCCTGCTCCAGAAGCTTCTCCCGCGGGCGCTCCGCCGCGGGCCAGTCGCGAATGCTCATAGCACCTCCATGTGTGTGGGCGCCGCTGTTCCATAGCGGTCGCTGTGGTATCTTAGCCCATCTTTTTGCCTGTGATTTCCCCTGGGGAGGGGGCGTTACAAGCAGCAATCATTGAACTCAAAGGCAGGCCTATGCAGCGGCTGTATCGGAAACGCATCGTCCTCGGCGTCGGCGGCGGCATTGCCGCCTATAAGAGCGCCGAGCTGGTTCGCCGACTCCTCGACCAGGGCGCCGAAGTGCGTGTGGTCATGACCCGTGGCGGCAGTGAATTCATCACACCGCTGACCATGCAGGCACTCTCCGGGCACCCGGTTCACCTGGACCTGCTCGATCCCGCAGCCGAGGCTGCCATGGGCCATATCGAGCTGGCCAAATGGGCCGACCTGGTGCTGATCGCCCCCGCCACCGCCGACCTGATCGCGCGCCTGGCCCAAGGCATCGCCGATGACCTGCTGACCACCCTGGTCCTGGCCACGGACGCCACCGTCGCCATCGCCCCGGCCATGAACCAGGCCATGTGGCGCGATCCGGCCACCCAGGCCAACACCCAATTGCTGCAAAGCCGCGGCCTCCAGGTGTTCGGGCCGGCCTCGGGCAGCCAGGCCTGCGGCGACGTCGGCATGGGCCGCATGCTCGAAGCCAACGACCTGGTGCTGTGCGCCGCCGATTGCTTCCAGCATCAGGCACTGACCGGCAAACACGTACTGATTACCGCCGGCCCGACCCAGGAAAACATCGACCCGGTGCGCTACATCACCAACCACAGCTCCGGCAAAATGGGCTTTGCCCTGGCCGAAGCCGCAGTTGAAGCCGGCGCCCGAGTGACCCTGATCACCGGCCCGGTGCACCTGCCGACCCCGGATCGGGTGACCCGGATCGATGTCGTCAGCGCCCGCGACATGCTCGCCGCCTGCGAGGCCGCCATCCCCTGCGACCTGTTTATCGCCTCGGCGGCGGTGGCGGACTACCGCCCGGAAGTCGTTGCCCCACAAAAATTAAAGAAAGACCCTACGAAAGGTGACGGCCTGCTGCTGCAGATGGTGCGTAACCCGGACATCCTGGCCACCATCGCCACCCGTCCCGATCGCCCTTTCAGTGTCGGCTTCGCCGCCGAGACCGAACACTTGCTCGACTACGCTGCACGCAAATTGAAAGACAAGAACCTCGACCTGATCGTCGCCAACGACGTGGCCAACCCGAGCATTGGCTTCAACAGCGAGGAAAACGCCTGCAGCGTGATTGACCGGGAGTTGCACGCAACTCTCTTCGCCCAGACCAGCAAGGGCAAGATCGCCCGCCAACTGATCTCTTTTATCGCCGAACGGCTGAACCAGGTTTAACTCGCATGCACGCTCTACAAGCCAAAATCCTCGACCCACGCATCGGCAACGAATTCCCGATGCCACAGTACGCCACCCCGGGCTCCGCCGGCCTCGACCTGCGCGCCATGCTCAAGCAAGACACCGTGCTGGAGCCGGGCCAGACCCTGCTGATCCCCACCGGCCTGTCGGTCTACATCGGCGACCCGGGCCTGGCGGCGCTGATCCTGCCGCGCTCCGGCCTGGGCCATAAACACGGCATCGTCCTGGGCAACCTGGTGGGCCTGATCGACTCGGACTACCAGGGCGAACTGATGGTGTCCTGCTGGAACCGTGGCCAGACAGCCTTCAACATCGCGGTCGGCGAGCGCATCGCCCAACTGGTACTGGTGCCGGTGGTCCAGGCGCACTTCGAAGTGGTCGAGGCCTTCGACGAAAGCCAGCGCGGCGCAGGCGGTTTCGGGCATTCCGGCAGCCACTGATCGACGCGGAACCTGGCCGGGCGCCAAACCCGGCCAGAGTTCCGGGCTTTGTGTTTCAGGACGAAAATCGGGCAAAGCTCCTTCGTGGGTTTCCCTCCCCAAATCAAGGCATTAGACCCTCAAAAGCAGGCTGAATCGCCGACGATGGCATTTTTGCACCATGAACCCAATGGCAAAAACGCCGTCATACCCTTCAGTTTGAGCCTGCCGGCCCACCCTGGCCCGGCCTGTCCCGCCCCCTTTTGAAATGGAGCAACCCCGATGAGCAACCCGGCCCCAGTCGCACCGAGCTTTCCCGATAGCATCTTTCGCGCCTACGACATTCGCGGCACCGTCCCGGAGTTTTTGAACGCTGAAACCGCTTACTGGCTCGGCCGCGCCATTGGCGCCCAGAGCCTGGCTCAGGGTGAACCTGACGTTTCCGTTGGCCGCGACGGCCGTCTCTCCGGTCCGGAGCTGGTGGAGCAACTGATCAAAGGCCTGGCCGACAGCGGCTGCCACGTCAGCGACGTCGGCCTGGTGCCCACTCCGGCGCTGTACTACGCGGCCAACGTACTGGCCGGCAAGTCCGGGGTCATGCTCACCGGCAGCCACAACCCGTCGAACTACAACGGCTTCAAAATCGTCATTGCCGGCGACACCTTGGCCAATGAACAAATCCAGGCCCTGCACCAACGCCTGAAGGACAACAACCTGAGCAGCGGCAAGGGCAGCATCACCCGGGTGCAGATCCTTGAGCGCTACAGCGACGAGATTACCCGCGATGTGAAACTGGCCCGCCGCCTGAAAGTGGTGGTCGATTGCGGCAACGGCGCGGCCGGGGTCATTGCCCCGCAGTTGATCGAAGCCCTGAACTGCGAAGTCATCCCGCTGTTCTGCGAGGTCGACGGCAACTTTCCCAATCACCACCCGGACCCGGGCAAGCCTGAAAACCTGGTGGACCTGATCGCCAAGGTCAAGGAAACCAAAGCCGACCTGGGTCTGGCCTTCGACGGCGACGGCGACCGCGTCGGCGTGGTGACCAACACCGGTAGCATCGTCTTCCCGGACCGCCTGCTGATGCTGTTCGCCAAGGATGTAGTGGCGCGCAACCCGGGCGCGGAAATCATCTTCGACGTCAAATGCACCCGCCGCCTGACCCCGCTGATCAAGGAATACGGCGGCAAGCCGCTAATGTGGAAGACCGGCCACTCGTTGATCAAAAAGAAGATGAAACAAACCGGCGCCCTGTTGGCCGGCGAAATGAGCGGGCATATCTTCTTCAAGGAGCGCTGGTTCGGTTTTGACGACGGGATTTACAGCGCCGCGCGCCTGCTGGAGATCCTCAGCAAGGAGCCATCCAGCGCCGAAGAGCTGTTCGCGACCTTCCCGAACGATATTTCGACGCCGGAAATCAATATCCATGTGACCGAAGAGAGCAAATTCAGCATCATTGATGCTCTGCACGACGCGCAGTGGGGCGAAGGCGCCAACTTGACCACCATTGACGGGGTGCGAGTCGATTACGCCAAAGGCTGGGGCCTGGTCCGCGCCTCCAACACCACGCCGGTGCTGGTGCTGCGTTTCGAGGCCGACAACGAAGCCGAGCTGCAGCGCATCAAGGATGTGTTCCACGTCCAATTGAAACGTGTTGCACCCGATCTCCAACTACCGTTCTGATTTTCTGAAACACCGGAGCCCTGAATGACCCTCGAACGCGATGCCGCCGCCAACACCGCCAAGGTTCTATCCGAAGCGCTGCCTTACATTCGCCGCTATGTCGGCAAGACGCTGGTGATCAAATACGGCGGCAACGCTATGGAGAGCGAAGAGCTCAAGACCGGTTTCGCTCGTGACATCGTGTTGATGAAAGCCGTCGGGATCAACCCGGTGGTGGTACACGGTGGCGGCCCGCAAATCGGTGACCTGCTCAAGCGCCTGTCCATCGAGAGCCACTTTATCGACGGCATGCGCGTCACCGACGCCCAGACCATGGACGTGGTGGAGATGGTCCTCGGCGGCCAGGTGAACAAAGACATCGTCAACCTGATCAACCGTCACGGCGGCAGCGCCATTGGCCTGACCGGCAAGGACGCCGAGCTGATTCGCGCGAAAAAACTCACCGTGACCCGCAAGACGCCGGAGATGACCCAGCCGGAAATCATCG
The DNA here is from genome assembly GCF_049199125.1 of Pseudomonas sp. QD4. Classification (NCBI taxonomy): domain Bacteria; kingdom Pseudomonadati; phylum Pseudomonadota; class Gammaproteobacteria; order Pseudomonadales; family Pseudomonadaceae; genus Pseudomonas; species Pseudomonas sp. QD4. The sequence goes on along the minus strand of NZ_JBLZOM010000002.1, from coordinate 1,699,350 downwards.
ACATCGGCCAGGTGGGCGAAGTGATCGGCATCAACACCGACCTGCTGAACCTGCTGGTGAAAGGCGATTTCATTCCGGTGATCGCGCCCATCGGCGTCGGTGCCAACGGCGAGTCCTACAACATCAACGCCGACCTGGTGGCCGGCAAAGTGGCCGAGGCGCTGAAGGCCGAGAAGCTGATGCTGCTCACCAACATCGCCGGCTTGATGGACAAGGAAGGCAAGGTCTTGACCGGCCTGACAACCCAGCAAGTGGACGACCTGATCGCCGACGGCACCATCTACGGCGGCATGCTGCCGAAGATCCGTTGCGCGCTGGAAGCCGTGCAAGGCGGGGTTGGCAGCTCGTTGATCCTGGATGGCCGGGTTCCAAATGCGATCCTGCTGGAAATCTTCACCGATACCGGTGTGGGTACCCTGATCAGCAATCGCAAGCGCCCTTAAGCGCTGAAAAAAAGCCCCGCTCAACCTGGTTGAGCGGGGCTTTTTTATTGTGGCGAGGGCGCTGGCTCCCGCCGTACGGCCTAGCAGTCGCGAATCAGACGCCGAACTGCTCGCGATACGCCTTGACCGCCGGTAAATGCTGCTTGAGCTGCGGATCGTCTTCCAGGAACTGCAACACCTGGTTCAGCGACACGATGCTGACCACCGGAATCCCGAAGTCACGCTCCACTTCCTGGATGGCCGACAATTCACCGTTGCCGCGCTCCTGGCGATTCAGCGCGATCAGCACGCCAGCGGCCTTGGCACCTTCCTGGGACGCAATGATCTGCATCACTTCGCGAATCGCCGTACCGGCGGTGATCACGTCGTCGATGATCAGCACATCGCCCTTGAGCGGCGCGCCCACCAGGCTGCCGCCTTCACCGTGGGCCTTGGCCTCCTTGCGGTTGAAGCACCATGGCAGATCCTGCCCATGATGTTCAGCCAGGGCCACGGCTGTGGCGGCGGCCAGGGGAATGCCCTTGTACGCCGGACCGAACAGCACGTCGAAGGAAATACCGCTTTCAACGATGGCGGCCGCATAAAAACGACCCAGCTGCGCCAGGGCGGAACCCGAGTTGAACAGCCCTGCATTGAAGAAGTAAGGACTGGTGCGCCCGGACTTCAGGGTGAACTCACCGAAGCGCAAAACCCCGCGATCGATGGCAAAACGAATGAAATCGCGCTGATACGCTTGCATGAAAAAAGCCCCAGATACCACGGATTTAGCTAATTAGGTAGACCTCGGGTATCATACACGCACGTGATTTTTGGGGCCATTTATGCGGATCATCAGTGTGAACGTCAATGGTATTCAGGCTGCAGTCGAGCGTGGTTTGCTCAGTTGGCTGCAGGCCCAGAATGCCGACGTCATCTGCCTGCAGGACACCCGCGCCTCCGCCTTTGAACTGGACGACCCAGCCTTCCAACTGGATGGCTACTTCCTTTATGCCTGCGATGCTGAAGTCCCCGCCCAAGGTGGCGTGGCTTTGTATTCGCGGTTGCAACCTAAGGCGGTCATCAGCGGCCTCGGCTTCGAGACAGCCGATCGCTACGGGCGCTACCTGCAAGCCGATTTCGATAAGGTCAGCATCGCGACCTTGCTGCTTCCTTCGGGGCAGAACGGCGATGAAGACTTGAACCAGAAGTTCAAGCTAATGGACGACTTCGCCCGTTATCTGGATAAACAGCGGCGCAAACGTCGCGAGTACATCTATTGTGGCTCGCTCTACGTTGCGCAACAGAAGCTGGATATCAAGAACTGGCGTGACAGCCAGCAATCCCCGGGCTTCCTGGCGCCTGAGCGTGCCTGGATGGACGAGATTGTCGGCACCATGGGTTATGTCGACGCCTTGCGCGAAGTCAGCCGTGAAGGCGATCAGTACAGCTGGTGGCCGGACAACGAACAGGCCGAGATGCTCAACCTGGGTTGGCGTTTCGACTATCAGTTGCTGACCCCGGGCCTGCGTCGCTTCGTGCGCAGCGCACGCCTGCCGCGCCAGCCACGCTTCTCGCAGCACGCACCGCTGATCGTGGACTACGACTGGACGCTGACTATCTAAGCGTCGTTTCGCAGCCACAAAAAAGCCGACATCCGTGTCGGCTTTTTTGTGCGCGGCGGTTTTACTTGATCAAGCGCCAGGTGAACGGATAGCGATACGGTACCCCTTCCCCCGCCTTGACCCCGCCAATGATCGTCAGCACCAAGGCGCCGATCGCCAGCAACCCGAACAAGAAGAAGCCGATGATTACCAGCATCAACAGGAAGCAGATAGCCGAGGCAATGGCGACGGTGATCTGGAAATTCAGCGCCTCCTTGCCCTGAGCGTCGATGAACGGGTCGGATTCGCGCTTGATCTGCCACAGAATCAACGGACCAATCAGGGTACCGAACGGCACCCAGATCCCCAGCAAGGCAGACAGATGACAAAACATTGCCCACTGCCGAACCTCATGGCTCGGCGTAGGCAGAGGAAGCTGGTCGTCACTCATGGCGTTCTCCTTGGCGGGTCGTCCGTAGCGCAATCAGTCGGCCAGGGCCGCCTGCTGCAGTTCAAAAATCTCGCTCATGCCTTTCTTCGCCAGCTCCAGCATTGCATTCAGGTCTTCAGGCTGGAACGGTGCGCCTTCGGCAGTGCCCTGGACTTCAATGAAACCACCGGTGCTGGTCATCACCACGTTGAGGTCAGTCTCGGCAGCCGAGTCTTCCAGGTAGTCCAGGTCCAGCACAGGCTCGCCCTGATACATGCCCACCGACACCGCAGCGATCATTTGCTTGAGCGGGTCGCCGCCTTTGAGGCCGCCACGCTTCTTGATCACTTTCAGCGCATCGACCAAGGCCACCATGGCGCCGGTGATCGACGCGGTACGGGTGCCGCCGTCAGCCTGGATCACGTCGCAATCGACGTACAGGGTCACGTCACCCAGCTTGGACATGTCCAGCGCGGCGCGCAGGGAGCGGCCGATCAGGCGCTGGATTTCCAGGGTCCGGCCGCCTTGCTTGCCACGGCTGGCTTCACGCTGGTTACGCTCGCCGGTAGCGCGCGGCAACATGCCGTACTCGGCGGTCAACCAACCCTGGCCCTGGCCCTTGAGGAAGCGCGGCACGCCGTTCTCGACGCTGACCGTGCAGATAACCTTGGTATCACCGAACTCGACCAGTACAGATCCCTCGGCGTGTTTGGTGTAGTTGCGGGTGATGCGGATCGAGCGGAGCTGATCGGCAGCGCGACCACTTGGACGTTTCATAGGGGAACACCTGTACGGGGACGGAAAACTGCCGAACATTATAGAGCCCGCGGCCGCGCCTGGGCAGTTCTAAAAAATCCAGGGGCGGACCAAAGGCTCTGCACGAAGGCTCCAGCGCCCCGCCGCAACCCTTTGTCACCGCCACGGTTGGGGGCTTTCGCCGCACTGCGCTACAATCCTGCGCCTTCGCAGCCTGTCGGCTTTAATTCATATCTATCGGGCCCGCCCAACCCTATTGCGGTTGGTGCCAGACCTGAATCGGAGGTACCTCCATGGTGCACAGCATGACCGCCTTCGCCCGGGTCGAACGGGCCGGCACTCAGGGCACCCTGAGCTGGGAACTGCGCTCGGTCAACAGCCGCTACCTGGAACCGCACCTGCGCCTGCCGGAGTCCTTTCGCGACCTCGAAGGCGCGGTTCGTGAAGCGCTGCGCCAGGGTTTGTCCCGCGGCAAACTTGAATGCACCCTGCGCTTTACCGAAGAAACCACCGGCAAACCCCTGCAAGTGGATCGCGAACGGGCCGCGCAACTGGTGGCCGCAGCCGAGTCGGTGGCCAGTCTGATCAAGCAGCCCGCACCGCTCAATCCCCTGGAAGTCCTGGCCTGGCCCGGCGTGCTGGTGGCTGACGCAACCGATCCACAGGCATTGAATTCCGAGGCCATGGAATTGTTCAAGCAGGGCCTCAAGGAGCTCAAGGGCGGCCGCGAACGCGAAGGCTCGGAGCTTGCCCGCCTGATCAACGAGCGCCTGACCTCGATCGAGGAAGACGTGGTGACCCTGCGCGAACTGGTGCCGCAAATGCTCGCGACCCAGCGCCAGAAGGTCCTCGACCGCTTCGCCGACATGCAGGCCGAGCTCGACCCGACGCGCCTGGAGCAGGAAATGGTGATGCTTGCGCAAAAGAGCGACGTCGCCGAAGAACTGGACCGCCTGAGCACCCACATCATTGAAGTACGCCGCGTGCTGAAGTCCGGTGGCGCCGCCGGTCGGCGCCTGGACTTCCTGATGCAGGAGCTCAACCGCGAAGCCAACACACTGGGCTCCAAGGCCTTCGACCCGCGCAGCACCCAGGCTGCGGTCAACCTCAAAGTGTTGATCGAGCAGATGCGCGAACAAGTACAGAATATTGAGTAAGGCTACCCCCACATGACCCACAGCACCGGCACCCTGTACATCATTTCCGCCCCTTCGGGCGCGGGCAAGAGCAGCCTGGTCAAGGCCCTGACCGACGCCAACCAGGAGATCCGTGTCTCGGTCTCCCACACCACCCGGGCCATGCGCCCCGGTGAAGTGAACGGCGTGAACTATCACTTCGTCTCCCGCGAAGCGTTCGTGAAGATGGGCGAGCATGGGGACTTCCTCGAGCGTGCCGAAGTATTCGGCAACCTCTACGGCACCTCGCAAAGCCACCTGCAGCAAACCCTGGATGCGGGCCATGACCTGATTCTGGAGATCGACTGGCAGGGCGCCGAGCAAGTGCGCAAATTGATGCCGCAAGCCCGCTCGATCTTCATCCTGCCGCCGTCCCTTGAGGCCTTGCACCAGCGCCTGACCAACCGCGGCCAGGACAGTGACGAGATCATCGACGGGCGGATGCGCGAAGCGGTCAGCGAAATGAGCCACTACGTCGACTATGACTATTTGATCATCAACGATGATTTTGCCCATGCGCTGGCGGACCTGAAGGCGATTTTCCGGGCCAATCAGCTGCATCAAAAGCGTCAGCAGCAGCGTTTTGGCAAATTGCTCGCTGAATTGCTGGGCTAAAACAGCACTTCCCAAAACCGCTGCAAGCGCTTTACATTGGCACTTGCAGCGCGTTGCAGGGCCTGGTCAAAAAATCAGCGCTTCCCTAATCGCTGGTGATTTTTTAAACTGTTGAGTCCGCTCGCCCAACCGGGCAGCGCGCATATTGCATTCGCTCCGAGGAATACCATGGCCCGCGTAACCGTTGAAGACTGCCTAGAACACGTGGAAAACCGCTTTGAGCTGGTCATGCTCTCTACCAAGCGTGCCCGTCAACTGGCCACCGGCGGCAAAGAGCCCCTGGTTCAGTGGGAAAACGACAAGCCTACCGTTGTAGCCCTGCGTGAAATTGCCGAAGGCCTGATGAGCTACGAGTTCATTGCCAACGCTGAGATCGTTGAAGACGAACCGCTGTTCGCAGCGTTCGAGGACGAGTCCAACGAGGCCGTCTAAGCCTATGCCTGGTCGACGTAGCACGGCGCGGGAATACAGCTTACGGCAGGAGTCAGCATGCCGAGCATAGACGCCCTCGCCGATCGCTTATCGACCTATCTCGGCACGGACCAGGTCAACCTGGTCCGCCGAGCGTATTTCTACGCCGAACAAGCCCACGACGGCCAACGCCGCCGCAGCGGCGAGGCGTACGTCACGCACCCATTGGCGGTGGCGAATATTCTTGCCGACATGCATATGGACCATCAGAGCCTGATGGCGGCCATGCTGCATGACGTGATTGAAGACACCGGTATTGCCAAGGAAGCGCTCTCAGCGCAGTTCGGCGAAACCGTGGCGGAACTGGTCGACGGGGTCAGCAAACTGACCCAGATGAACTTCGAGACCAAGGCCGAAGCCCAGGCTGAAAACTTCCAGAAAATGGCCATGGCCATGGCCCGCGACATTCGCGTGATCCTGGTCAAGCTGGCCGACCGCCTGCACAACATGCGGACCCTGGAAGTGCTGTCCGGCGAAAAGCGCCGGCGCATCGCCAAGGAAACCCTGGAAATCTATGCCCCCATCGCCAACCGGCTGGGCATGCATGCCATCCGCATCGAATTCGAAGACCTTGGCTTCAAGGCCATGCACCCGATGCGTTCCGCGCGGATCTACCAGGCCGTCAAGCGCGCCCGGGGCAACCGCAAGGAAATCGTCAACAAGATCGAAGAATCCCTCAGCCACTGCCTGGCCATCGACGGTATCCAGGGCGAGGTCAGCGGCCGGCAGAAACACCTCTACGGCATCTACAAGAAGATGCGCGGCAAGCGTCGGGCCTTCAACGAGATCATGGACGTCTACGCGTTCCGCATCATCGTCGACAAGGTAGACACCTGCTATCGCGTGCTGGGTGCTGTACATAATTTGTACAAACCGCTGCCGGGACGCTTCAAGGACTACATCGCGATTCCCAAGGCCAACGGCTACCAGTCGCTGCATACCACCCTGTTCGGTATGCACGGCGTGCCGATCGAGATCCAGATCCGCACCCGGGAAATGGAAGAGATGGCCAACAACGGCATCGCCGCGCACTGGCTGTACAAATCCAGTGGCGACGAGCAGCCAAAAGGCACCCACGCCCGCGCCCGCCAATGGGTCAAGGGTGTACTGGAGATGCAGCAACGCGCTGGCAACTCTCTGGAATTCATCGAAAGCGTGAAGATCGACCTGTTTCCGGACGAGGTCTACGTGTTCACGCCCAAAGGCCGGATCATGGAGCTGCCCAAAGGCTCCACGGCCGTCGACTTCGCCTACGCGGTGCACACCGACGTCGGCAACAGCTGCATTGCCTGCCGCATCAACCGCCGTCTCGCACCGCTGTCCGAACCGCTGCAAAGCGGCTCCACGGTGGAGATCGTCAGTGCCCCTGGCGCCCGGCCGAATCCGGCCTGGCTCAACTTCGTGGTCACCGGCAAGGCCCGCACCCATATTCGCCACGCCCTGAAGCTGCAGCGCCGCTCCGAATCCATCAGCCTCGGCGAGCGCCTGCTGAACAAGGTGCTCAACGGTTTCGACAGTTCGCTGGAAAAGATCCCGGCCGAACGCATCCAGGCGATGCTCCACGAATACCGCCTGGAACTGATCGAAGACCTGCTCGAAGACATCGGCCTGGGCAATCGCATGGCCTATGTGGTGGCCCGCCGCCTGCTCGGCGAGGGCGAACAGTTGCCAAGCCCGGAAGGCCCGCTGGCGATTCGCGGCACCGAAGGCCTGGTGCTGAGCTACGCCAAGTGCTGCACGCCGATCCCGGGCGACCCGATCGTCGGCCACCTGTCCGCCGGCAAGGGGATGGTGGTGCACCTGGACAACTGCCGCAATATCAGCGAAATCCGCCACAACCCGGAAAAATGCATCCAGCTCTCGTGGGCCAAGGATGTCACCGGCGAATTCAACGTCGAACTGCGGGTCGAGCTGGAACACCAGCGTGGCCTGATTGCCTTGTTGGCCAGTAGCGTCAACGCCGCCGACGGCAATATCGAGAAAATCAGCATGGATGAACGCGATGGTCGCATCAGCGTGGTCCAACTGGTGGTCAGCGTGCACGACCGCGTGCACCTGGCCCGCGTGATCAAGAAACTCCGCGCCCTGACCGGGGTGATTCGCATCACCCGCATGCGCGCGTAGCGCCTCACATAAGCCATCGTCACTTACAAGGACTCATAAATGACCAAGACTGTTATCACCAGCGACAAAGCGCCTGCTGCCATCGGCACCTATTCCCAGGCGATCAAGGCTGGCAACACCGTGTACATGTCCGGCCAGATCCCCCTCGACCCAAAAACCATGGAACTGGTCGAAGGCTTCGAAGCCCAGACCGTCCAGGTGTTCGAGAACCTGAAGTCGGTTGCCGAAGCCGCCGGCGGTTCGTTCAAGGACATCGTCAAGCTGAACATCTTCCTCACCGACCTGAGCCACTTCGCCAAGGTCAACGAGATCATGGGCAAGTACTTCGAACAGCCTTACCCTGCCCGCGCCGCCATCGGCGTCGCCGCCCTGCCAAAGGGTGCGCAGGTTGAGATGGATGCCATTCTGGTCATCGAGTAACACCCGCGGCGCAGCGTCCCAGGCTGCGCCGACTTTGCTTTGAAAGGATTTCATCATGCGCAAAGCGCTAGCTTTCTCGCTGCTCGCCGTCATGCTCGGCGGTTGCGCCAGCGACCCCGCCAAAACTGATGTCGGCGGCACCTGGATCAACCAGGTTGCGATCGACGCGGCCTCCAAGGGCGGCCCTTTGCGTGAAGCGCTGCAAGCCTACGGCCCGAACCTGGAGTGGGAGATCAACACCCGCGCCGGCCAGGCCCGCTACACCAACGGTTTCGAAATTGCCGAAGGCAAGGTCATTGCCGACCCCGCCGGCAGCTGGAAAGTCGACTTCTACGGCAGCTCCGCTACTGAACTGAAGCGCGACGGCAAACAACTGCTGCAAGCAGCGAACGACAACGAACCCGAACAGGTCTTCGACCGTCCCAAGGATCCTGCGCCGGAAGGGGCACCCCTGGGCGCCAACTTCGAGCGCGCGCTCTATACGGCGTATATGGGCGGTTCCTGGAAAATCCTCAGCGGCCCGGGGGAAGGCGCCACCGTGCAGTTCCAGGGCGACGGCGCGGTCCAGGGCCTGCCGGGGGCTGATCGTTACGCCCTGTGCCTGGCCGGAGACTGCGCCTCCATGAGTGGCGGCAACGATAACCTCTGGCTCCAGCAAAATGGCCAGGGCAATGCCTGGATCTTCATGCGCAAGGACAAGCAGCTGGAAATCTTCCAGGCGGTCAATACCGCCCAGGCGGATGAAGTGCCATCCCTGGCACCCGGCACTCGTCAGTGGCTGCTGGAAAAGCAATAACGGCTGTAGCCGCACGCTGAGCCTTTGCCGGAATAGCGGCGTTGCGCTGGGCCAGCGCAACCTCGCGGGCTCGGCGGCAGCTACAGAATCACCCTTTCAGTATTGCCACGTAGCCTTCGCGGTAACTCAAGTAACGCGGCACCCAGCCCAGCGCCCGAGCCCGGGCGTTGCTGCAGCGCTTGCTGCCGGCACGCCGCACACTGGCGTCGTCGGCCCATTCGGTGACCCCCAGGTATTCGCGCAGCCAACCCACGACTTCCGCCAACGGCGCCGGCGCATCGTCGACGCCGATATAGCAGTCTTCCAGCGCCACTCCGCGCTGATCGGCCTGCATCAGGAACGCCAGCAAGCCTGCAGCGTCATCAGCATGAATCCGATTGCCATACAAAGGCGGGTCGATCGCCACCCGATAGCCTTGGCGGACCTGGGTCAGCAACCATTCGCGGCCGGGACCGTAAATGCCGGTCAGGCGCACCAGGCTGGCGGGGATGCCGCTGTGCAGCGCCACTTGCTCCGCCTCCAGCATCAGCCGCCCGGAATAACCGCTGGCTTCGGTGGCTGAGGTTTCATCAACCCATTCGCCGTCTTTCTGCCCGTAGACACTGCTGCTGGACACAAACAGCAGGCGCCTGGGCTGCTGGCCGTGCTGCTTGAGCCAGCTCAGCACGTGTTGCAGACCCTCGACATAGGCGGCGCGATAGCCCGCTTCGTCATGCTCGGTGGCAGCAGCGCAGTACACCAGGTAATCCAGGGGAGCGCTTGGCCAGGTCGGAGGGCATTGGGCGTTGAACAGATCACCGGCAACGCCAATGACCCCGTCCGGCAAGCGTGAAACGTTGCGGCGCAAGCCATGAACCTGCCAACCCTCGACAAGCAATTGACTGGCCAGGCGGCTGCCGACATCACCACAACCGGCGATCAAAACAGAAAGGGCGGGCATCACTAAACTCCGTTCGCAAAGCTCAAGACTAGCCGCGGCGATGGACGAGCGGCTAGCAATCAAGGAAAAAAAGATACTCTATTACTTTTGTTAACAAGAATTACTTGCAATAATAAGCGCCCAAATTGTTCTCGGCCCCGCGAGGCCTAGAAGGACATTTACCTCTTTCCTCTCTCAGGTCCGGCCAGCATGACACCCAATCAACTCTCCGCTTCGCCAACCAAACGCCCAAGCCCGCTGCGCGCCATGAGCGCGGTTGCAGCGTTGTTGTTCAGCCTGGTACTGGCACCGAGCGCAGCCTTCGCCGACGCACAGGCACCGGCCACCGCGCCAGCCGCGAACGCCACCCATGCACCGGCCGAACCTGCCGCACCGGTCGTGACTCCGGTCGCCACCGACCCGGCCCAGACCCCGGCCCAAGGCGAAGCTGCAGAGGACGTTCCTGAAGTACTCGAAGCCGACAACACCCTGGGCATGGCCCATGACCTGTCGCCGTGGGGCATGTACCAGAACGCCGACATCATTGTGAAGATCGTGATGATCGGCCTGGCCATCGCCTCGATCATCACCTGGACCATCTGGATCGCCAAAGGCTTCGAGCTGATGGGCGCCAAGCGTCGTCTGCGCGGTGAAATCCTCAGCCTGAAAAAGGCCACCACCCTCAAGGAAGCCAGCGCCACCGCGACCAAGGAAGGCACCCTGGCCAACCTGCTGGTCCACGACGCCCTTGAAGAAATGCGCCTGTCGGCCAACAGCCGGGAGAAGGAAGGCATCAAGGAACGCGTGAGCTTCCGCCTTGAGCGCCTGGTAGCTGCCTGCGGCCGCAACATGAGCAGCGGCACCGGCGTGCTGGCAACCATTGGTTCCACCGCACCCTTCGTCGGTCTGTTCGGCACCGTGTGGGGCATCATGAACAGCTTTATCGGCATCGCCAAAACCCAGACCACCAACCTCGCGGTGGTTGCACCAGGTATCGCCGAAGCCCTGCTGGCCACGGCCCTGGGCCTGGTTGCAGCGATCCCGGCCGTAGTGATCTACAACGTCTTCGCCCGCTCCATCGCCGGTTACAAGGCGCAGGTGTCGGACGCCTCTGCTGAAGTCCTGTTGCTGGTCAGCCGTGATCTCGATCACCTGCCGACCACTGAGCGCTCCACACAACCCCACGTGGTCAAAGTAGGGTAATCAGCCATGGGCTTGCATTTGAAAGAAGGCGCTGACGACGATCTCGCCGAGAACCATGAAATCAACGTCACGCCGTTTATCGACGTGATGCTGGTGCTGCTGATCATCTTCATGGTGGCGGCACCCCTGGCCACCGTGGACATCAAGGTCGACCTCCCGGCCTCCACCGCCAAGCCTGAACCGCGCCCTGAAAAGCCGGTGTTCCTCAGCGTCAAGGCCGACCAGCGCCTGTTCCTGGGCGAAGACGAAGTGAAGGCCGAAACCCTCGGCGGCGCCCTCGATGCCAAGACTCAAGGCAAAAAGGACACCACGATCTTCTTCCAGGCCGATAAAGGCGTGGACTACGGCGACCTGATGAGCGTGATGGATACCCTGCGGTCCGCCGGATACTTGAAGGTAGGCCTGGTCGGACTTGAGACGGCAGCCAAGAAATGATCACGACGCGCCAAAAGCTGACGCGTTATAGCGGTAGCCTGGCGGTGGTGCTGGGCGTCCATGCGGTGGCGATTCTGCTCGCCCTCAATTGGTCGTCGCCACAACCGGTCGAACTGCCACCCCAGGCGATGATGATCGAGCTGGCGCCGGTTCCGGCACCGCCTCCTCCCGCACCGCCCAAGGTCATAACGCCACCGCAGCCACCGGCTCCGGTAGAAGAACTGCCGCTGCCGAAGCTGGCTGAAGCGCCGAAGCCGACGATCTCGGTGCCCAAGCCGGTCAAGCCCAAGCCCAAGCCGCAACCACCCAAGCCGGTGGAAAAGCCGCCTGAGCCGACCAAGGAAAAGCCCAGCGAGGAAAAACCCAGCGACGCACCGCCGACCAACGCCAAGACTGACAAGTCCGCGCAACCGGCACCGGGTCCTTCGCCTGCGCAATTGGCCGCCAAGGAAAGCTGGCAAGGCACCCTGCTGGCGCACCTGGCCAAGTACAAGAAGTACCCGCCAGGCGCACAGTCCCGGGGCAAGGAAGGCCTGAACCGCCTGCGGTTCGTGGTCGACGCCGAAGGCAATGTGCTGTCCTACGAGCTGGTGGGACGCTCGGGCAACGCCGATCTGGACCGGGCCACCCTGGAAATGATCCGCAAGGCCCAGCCGCTGCCCAAGCCGCCGTCGGACATGCTCAACAACGGCTCGATCGAGATCGTGGCACCCTTCGTTTACTCCCTGGAGAAACGGCGCCGCTGATCCCTTCAGCCAGCTCCCCCTGCAAAGGCACCGAAAGGTGCCTTTTGCATATCCGCCGGCGACGAACATGCATTAGCCGGTGTCGCACTGCGCCCTCTGTCTGATAACGTGCGTCTATCGATTGCAGCCGGTATGCTTGGCCCGCACCTCATGGACGCCCGCTATGACCCTCACTGAATTACGCTACATCGTCACCCTCGCCCAAGAGCAGCACTTCGGCCACGCGGCCGAGCGTTGCCACGTCAGCCAGCCGACCCTGTCGGTGGGCGTGAAAAAACTTGAAGACGAGCTCGGTGTACTGATTTTCGAGCGCAGCAAAAGCGCGGTGCGCCTGACTCCGGTCGGCGAAGGCATCGTGGCCCAGGCGCAAAAGGTCCTCGAACAGGCCCAGGGCATTCGCGAACTGGCCCAGGCCGGCAAGAATCAGCTGACCGCCCCGCTGAAGGTCGGCGCCATCTACACCGTCGGCCCCTACCTGTTCCCGCACCTGATTCCGCAACTGCACCGGGTCGCGCCGCAGATGCCGTTATACATCGAGGAAAACTTCACCCACGTCCTGCGTGACAAGCTGCGCAACGGCGAATTGGACGCGATCATCATCGCCCTGCCGTTCAATGAGGCCGACGTCCTCACGCTGCCGCTGTACGACGAACCCTTCTATGTGCTGATGCCCACCGGCCATCCATGGACCCAGAAGGACACCATCGACGCCAGCCTGCTCAACGACAAGAGCCTGCTGCTGCTCGGCGAAGGCCACTGTTTCCGCGACCAGGTGCTCGAAGCCTGCCCCACCCTGACCAAGGGCAACGACGGCGCCAAGCACACCACGGTGGAATCCAGCTCCCTGGAAACCATTCGCCATATGGTTGCCTCCGGCCTGGGGATCTCGATCCTGCCGCTGTCGGCGGTGGACAGCCATCATTACGCCCCCGGCGTGATCGAAGTGCGTCCGCTGACCCCGCCCGTGCCGTTTCGCACCGTGGCCATCGCTTGGCGCGCCAGCTTTCCACGGCCCAAGGCGATCGAGATCCTCGCCGACTCGATCCGCCTGTGCTCGGTGGCCAAGCCGCCTGCCGCGAGCTAAGCCGTCGCGATGACTGAGCTGTCGAAAGTGCCGGTCACGGCACTCAAGGGCGTCGGCGAAGCCATGGCCGAAAAGCTGGCCAAGGTCGGCCTGGAAAACCTCCAGGACGTGCTGTTCCACCTGCCCCTGCGTTACCAGGACCGCACCCGCGTGGTGCCCATCGGCGCCCTGCGCCCGGGCCAGGACGCGGTGATCGAAGGCACCGTCAGCGGCGCCGACGTGGTCATGGGCAAACGCCGCAGCCTGCTGGTACGCCTGCAGGACGGCACCGGCGGGCTGAGCCTGCGCTTCTACCACTTCAGCAATGCGCAGAAAGACGGCCTGAAACGCGGCACCCGTGTGCGCTGCTACGGCGAAGCCCGGCCCGGCGCTTCCGGACTGGAGATTTACCACCCGGAATACCGCGCCATCAGCGGCGATGAGCCACCTCCGGTGGACCAGACCCTGACCCCGATCTACCCGCTCACCGAAGGCCTGACCCAGCAACGCCTGCGCCAGCTGTGCCAGCAGAGCCTGGCCCTGCTAGGCCCGAGCAGCCTGCCCGACTGGCTGCCGCAGGAGCTGGCGCGCGATTACCAGTTGGCACCACTGGACGATGCGATTCGCTACCTGCATCACCCGCCGGCCGACGCCGATGTCGACGAACTCGCCCTCGGCCATCACTGGGCCCAGCATCGCCTGGCGTTCGAAGAACTGCTGACCCACCAGCTGTCCCAGCAACGCCTGCGCGAAAGCATGCGCTCGCTGCGCGCACCGGCCATGCCCCCGGCGAAAAAACTGCCGGCCAAATACCTGCGCAACCTGGGCTTTGCGCCCACCGGCGCGCAACAGCGAGTGGGCCGGGAAATCGCCTACGACCTGAGCCAGCCCGAGCCGATGCTGCGCCTGATCCAAGGCGATGTCGGCGCCGGCAAGACCGTGGTCGCCGCCCTCGCCGCCCTGCAGGCCCTGGAAGCCGGTTATCAGGTGGCGTTGATGGCGCCGACCGAGATCCTCGCCGAACAGCACTTCATTACCTTCAAGCGCTGGCTCGAACCCCTGGGCCTGGAAGTCGCCTGGCTGGCCGGCAAGCTCAAGGGCAAGAACCGCAGCGCCGCCCTGGAACAGATCGCCGCCGGCGCGCCGATGGTGGTCGGCACCCACGCGCTGTTCCAGGACGAAGTGCAGTTCAAGAACCTGGCCCTGGTGATCATCGACGAACAGCATCGCTTCGGCGTGCAGCAGCGCCTGGCCCTGCGCCAGAAAGGCGTTGGCGGGCGCATGTGCCCGCACCAGTTGATCATGACGGCCACGCCGATTCCCCGGACCCTGGCCATGAGCGCCTACGCCGACCTCGACACCTCGATCCTCGACGAACTGCCCCCCGGGCGCACCCCGGTCAATACCGTGCTAGTGACCGACAGCCGCCGCGTCGAAGTCATCGAGCGGGTGCGTGCCGCCTGCGCCGAAGGGCGCCAGGCGTATTGGGTCTGCACCCTGATCGAAGAGTCCGAAGAGCTCACCTGCCAGGCCGCCGAAACCACTTACGAAGACCTGACCGCGGCCCTCGGCGAACTGCGCGTGGGCCTGATCCACGGGCGTATGAAGCCTGCAGAAAAAGCCGAAGTCATGGCTCAGTTCAAGGCCGGCGCATTGCAGTTGCTGGTGGCGACCACGGTGATCGAGGTCGGGGTCGATGTGCCCAATGCCAGCCTGATGATCATCGAAAACCCCGAACGCCTGGGTCTGGCCCAGCTGCACCAGTTGCGCGGCCGGGTCGGACGCGGCAGCGCCGCCAGCCACTGCGTGCTGCTCTATCATCCGCCGCTGTCACAGATCGGGCGCCAGCGCCTGGGCATCATGCGGGAAACCAACGACGGCTTCGTCATCGCCGAAAAGGACCTGGAGCTGCGCGGTCCCGGCGAGATGCTCGGCACGCGCCAGACCGGTTTGCTGCAATTCAAGGTCGCCGACCTGATGCGCGATGCCGACCTGTTGCCGGCCGTGCGCGACGCGGCCCAGGCCCTGCTGGAGCGCTGGCCGCACCACGTGAGCCCGTTGCTGGACCGCTGGCTGCGTCACGGCCAGCAATACGGCCAAGTGTGAAACACCTCTCAGTTAATGGAACGCTGGTGTAACCAAGCTGGTTATACTGGTCCAATTGTTGGGAAAACGGATACAGACCATGACCGAAGTTGCCCTCGCCGACCAAGCCCCGCACGCTCCGTCTGTAATCCGGTTGCTGCTGGGCAAGCTGGCCATCAGCTACAACGAAGTGCTCGACCGCCCCGGTCTTCCGACCGAGCGCAAGGTGCAGGCGGTTCTGCTGGACGACGCCGTCGGCGCGCTCATGGTGCTGTTCCCGCAGAGCCAGTTGCTGGACCTCAATCGCCTGGCCGAGCTCACGGGCCGGCGCCTGACCGCCGTGTCCACCGAACGCCTGGAGCGCATGCTCGGCAAACACAGCCTGAGCCTGTTGCCCGGCCTGCCGGCCCTCACCAGTTCACCGTGCCTGTACGAAGAGAGCCTGCTGCGCGAGCCCAGTGTGTTGATCAATTCCGGCGAGCCCGGAGTGCTCCTGGAAATCACCCGCGAAGACTTCAAGACCATGCTCAGCAAGGCTAGCGCCGGCAATTTCGGCGAAGCCCTGAGCCTCATCCGGCCGAACCTCGACCGCCCCGATGATGACCGCGAGGAAATCACCCAGGCGATGCAGGCCTTCACCGCCCGCCGGATCCAGCAGCGCCTGGAAGCCACCATCGAGATTCCGCCCCTGGCGGAAACTGCACAAAAAATCATCAAGCTGCGGGTCGACCCCAACGCCACCATCGACGACATCACCGGCGTGGTCGAGACCGACCCGGCCCTGGCTGCCCAGGTGGTGAGCTGGGCCGCCTCGCCGTACTACGCTTCGCCCGGCAAGATCCGTTCGGTGGAAGACGCCATCGTCCGCGTGCTGGGCTTTGACCTGGTGATCAACCTGGCGCTGGGCCTGGCCCTGGGCAAGACGCTGAGCCTGCCCAAGGATCAGCCGCAGCATTCGACGCCGTACTGGCAGCAGTCGATCTACACCGCCGCCGTGATCGAAGGCCTGACCCGCGCCATGCCTCGCGCCCAGCGCCCGGAAGCCGGCCTGACCTACCTGGCCGGCCTGCTGCACAACTTCGGCTACCTGCTGCTGGCCCATGTGTTCCCGCCGCACTTCTCGCTGATCTGCCGGCACCTGGAGGTCAACCCGCACCTGTGCCACAGCTATGTCGAGCAGCACCTGCTGGGCATCAGCCGCGAGCAGATCGGCGCCTGGCTGATGCGCTACTGGGACATGCCGGACGAGTTGTCCACAGCCCTGCGCTTCCAGCACGACCCGAGCTACGACGGCGCCTACGCCGAATACCCGAACCTGGTGTGCCTGGCGGTGCGCCTGCTGCGTAGCCGCGGCATCGGTTCCGGCCCTGATGAAGACATCCCCGACGCCCTGCTCGAACGCGTCGGCCTGAGCCGCGACAAGGCCGAGGATGTGGTCAGCAAAGTCCTGGAAGCCGAAGTGCTGCTGCGGGAACTGGCGTCGCAATTCAGCCAGGCCTGAGCCGCAGCCACAAAAACGCCCCGCACGGCAGCCCGTGCGGGGCGTTTTTTTTGCCTCTGTAGCCGCTACCGCCAGGCTCGGCTACAGGTCAGGCTTTGGGCTTGGGCTTTTTCGGTTTCAGGTATTTGGTCAGGCCCTGGAACCAGATCACCAGCGCGGGGTTGCCCTTGATCTGGATCGATTTGTCCTGGATCCCGGTCATGAAAGCCAGTTGCTTGTTCTTGGCCTGCATCGTCGCGAAGCCGTAGGCGGCGTCTTTGAAGGCGATGGCGAAGGCAGGATCGGGATAGGTGCCGGAACGGCTGGTAATGCGCTGGTTCTTGACGAAGAAGTGACGGGAGACTTTGCCGTCGAGGGTCTGCAACTGGAACACCAGCTCCTTGTCGCCCAGCTGTTGCTGGAAGGCGGCATTGTTACGGCTGGCTTTGCCCATCAACAGGCCAAGCATCCACAGAAGAAAACGAAATTTCATGCACGGCGCCTCGGGTAGTTATTAGATGGCCCGGGCAGTTTAACCGTTCAGTAAAAGAGCGCCAGCGATCTCCGTGATTACCCGGAGATCGACTGGCGTTTAGCACTTATCGCGTCATCTTGTCAGACAATCGCGGACTCAGACGTTAGGGCAAGGCACCGGTGCCCAGTCACCCAGGTCCGGGCTTTTGCACATGCTGTTGACTTGGCTCTGGCCGGTGCTGGCGACCTTCGCGCTTTCGTCCTGCTTGATCTTGGCGTCCCGCAGGGTCTTCTCGGTCGCGACCGCTTCCTGAGGCACCTTTGGCAGGGGTGGCTTCTTGGTCACTTTCGGCGGCTGCTTGATCTTGGTCTTGCCGCTGGTAACCAGCGTCGTGGTATCGGCGGCGACCACAGTGGCCACGTCGGTACGCTGCACGCCCACTTGCTGCAGGTCTGTCTCGTAGGCCTGGGTGTAGTTGTTCAGGTCTTCGCCAGCCTTGCCGTTAACCGCCGTGATCAGGTCGTTGGACTCTTTCAGGCCGGCAACGATTTCCGCCAGACGCTTGCGGCCTTCGGTGTCGTTGATGGTCTTGGCCTTGCGACCCGAGATCAGGTTGTCGAACTCGCGCTGGTAGCAGCTCTGCGAAGCCTTGGCGTACGCGGTGCTGCGGTCGATGTCGGCCGCGCGCTTGTTGACGTCGGTGGCGTAGGAGCCGATGCGCTGGTTGTCATCGCTGATCTGCTTCTGGCGCTCGGTGTAGTAACCCGCAGCACCACCGGCCAGGGCGCCGCCAGCGGCACCGATGGCGGCATTGCGACCGCGCTTGTCCGAGTCGCCGGTCAGGGCGCCCAGCAGTGCACCGCCGGCTGCGCCCAGGGCAGCGCCGGTGACGACCGACTTGGTCATGTCCGAGTCAGTGGCACGCAGGTGCTGTACCGGCTCGTAGCAGCTCGGGTAGTACTCGACCTTGGTCGTCGAAGCGACCTTGGACACCGGTGAAGTGGCACAGCCGGTCAACACGGTGCTGAATCCGGCGGCAACCAACAGCAGGTGACGCTTGGATGTTGAAGCAAATGGTTTGCGGGAAAAAAGCATGTTTGTTTTCTCGTTTAAGTTTGACCAGCTCGGTACGGCGCCATGCCGTCCGAGACCCTCCAAGCTCGCCAGACAGCGTCCGCTCACGGTTTCTGAGCGGTCGATGCGAGCAGTTCTTTCAAAATCGTCGCCGGATCGGCTCGCCGTTGCTGGCGATAATTCCCGACATGACGAACGAATAGGGTTGCGCGCGTCACCAGGCTCTTGCCGAGCACCGGCTTGCGATTCAGTTCTTCCTTGATGCGTTGAAACTGCGCCTGGATCACCGCGTCGGTGTAGCGGGTGCCGGTGGCCAGGTTGTCGATGTAGATCGCCACCGCGCCGTCGAGTGCGCTGCGGCCGTTGTCGATGGCTTCGGCGAACAGCTTGGCGCTGGGCTCGTCCTTGGCGTCGACAGCCTGCTGCTGGCTCTTCTTCAGGTTGGTCAGGCGGATGTTGTAGTTATTGATGGTCTCGGCCACCAGCGCCGAGGACTGGATCAGGTTGCCGGCGGCCTCTTCGCGCTGCTGGGCGATCAGCGAGACATTGCGCTTGAGCTCTTCGTTGACCAGCCCCAATTCGGCCTGCAGGCGCGGGTCGACGCTGGCGGCGATGATGCTGTCCAGGCGCTTGGTGGGGTCCTGGGCGTCATCGATGGCATCGGTCAGGGACGCCAGGCGGCCCTCTTTCTGCCACTGGGCGAACAGCTCCTTGTAGCGCGAGCGCGGCGCCGCCAGGGCCCCCAGGGCCACACGAAAACCGGTGGTCTCGTTGCTCTGCTCGGTGCCATCGGCGGCGAACAGCGGGTATTCGCGGCGCATGCCGGTGAACAGCGTGCCCTCGCCTTCAAGGTAGTTGCCGCCCTTGACCACGAAGCCGCCATAGGTGCCCTGGCGACGCCCGGAGTGCACCAGTTGGAAGGATTCCTGGACCATCTCGGCGGCGTTGCCGATCACGTCGAACATGCCGATAGGGTTGGGCAGCTTGGTGCCGATCGGCATCAGCCGCGCGGCTTGCCCGGTGCCGCCCGCCACCTGGTTGAACACTGCCCAGTCCGCCAGCGGGCCGTCGCTGTCGCTGCCTTCCAGGCGCCGGGGGAACAGGCGTCCCTCCAGGTCCTGACGGCTCACGGCCTGGCCACCACGGGCGGCGTATTCCCACTCGACCTCGGTCGGCAGCCGCACAAAGCCCAGGCCGCCGTCTTCGCTGGCGGTGCCCCGGCCGCTGACCGGCAGCAGGTCACGGTGGTACTTCATCAGCCAGGCGCTGTACACCGCGGCAAAGCGCTCGGCCTCAAAGCGCGAGAGCTTGACCTTGGGCAAGCGCCCCTGCATGCCTTCGGGCGCTTCGCAGGCCGGGGCCGGTTCGCCGCTGGCCAGGGACTGAGCCTGGGCCATGACCTGGGCGTACTGGCGCGCCGTCACTTCGTATTTGCCGATGAAATACAGCATCGGCTTGAGCGGGATCCCGGCCCCGGATTTGGGCAACCCCGAGGCGATGCTCTTGCTCCAGCTCGAAGGCAGGTCCTTGACGGTGAACTGGCCGTTGATGAAGTCGCGGCGGTAGCCGGAAATAAACGACTGCTGATACCCCGCCTCGCCTTCGCTGAAGGGGTAGCCGAGGCTGATCTCGCGGTCGTCGAGGGTGCCCTGGGCCAGCACGTACACGTAACGGAACACCATCTCGCCGTCGCACGGCAGCGGCAGGCTGACGTCGTCCGGCAACGGCTTGGGGTTGTCCAGCTTGTTGACCTCGTCGGCCCACACGGCGCCGGTCAGGGTCAGGGCCAGCGCGGCACTCAGCAACTTATACATCTCGAATTCCTTCACACGCTTCAATGCGCGATACGCGCCAGCCACCCAGGGCTGCCGCCACGGTGCTGACGCCCAGCGTCGCGAACAGGGCCAGCGCGTAGTGCGCCGGTAACAGGTGGCTGGCGTATTCGCCCGGCACCTGCATAAACAAACGGTTCAGGCCGGTTTCGGCCAGGGCGTACAGCAGCCCGCTCAACAGCGCGGCAAACCCGGCGCTGTACAACGCCTGGGCCACCACGAACAGCAACAGCGCGGCGGTGGAGAACCCCAGCAGGCGCAGCACCGACAACTCGCGGCGCTTGCGCGCGACCGCCGCCAGGGCCCCGGCGAAGATCGCCGCAAAGGCCCCCGCCAGGGCCAGCCCGGCTATGACCCAGAAAACGATCGATAGGTTGCGGCTCAGTGACTGCACCTGAGCGATTGTCTGCGCCTGGGTCGACACCAGCAGCCCGCGCTCGGCGAAGTACAGGCGCAGTGGCTCGACGTCATCCAGGCTGCGGGCATACAGGCGAAACCCCGGGTACACCCGCTGCGCCGCGGCGCCCGGGGTTTCGCCGGCCCAGCCCAACGCGGCCACGGCACGGCCATCGCGGTAATCCTCGGCGGCTTCCAGCAGCACCAGCGGCGCAAACAGGGCATCGCGCTGGAATGCTTCCAGGGGCAATATGCCCTGCACCTGCACCCGGGTCCGCTGCGACTCGCTGCGCCCGGCCACCTGCCGGCCAAAGCTGGCCTGAAGCCAATCGCCGGCCCGGACCCCGAGCTTCTCAGCGGCGGTCTGGCTGAGCAGCACGCCGCTCAGGCCCTCGGGCGCCTTGAGGCCGCCGAGCAAGGGATCGGTGGGCGCGCTGGGGATCATTTCCACGGTCAGCCCGGGGCCGCTGGCGGACACCGCCAGATCGGCCGTGGCCGCGATCTGCCGGGTGCGCGGCAAGGCAAAGGCCACGTCCACCCGCTGCCCCAGGCGCTCGATGAATTCGGCACTGAAACGCCCGCCGCCCAGGGGGATGATCTCGCGCACCGCCGGGTCGTTCTGCAGGCGCTCGGTGAGGCTGCTGACCAGGCCGAACTTGAGCCCGAACAGCACCATCAATGGCGCGATCACCGCTACCAGGGCCAGCACCGAACAGGCCGAGAGCCAGGTGTCGGCGCGGTAATCCTGCCAGGCCAGGGACGCCGCCAGGGAGCTGCGCATCAGCAGGCCTCCCCGAGCGTCGCTGTGACCCCGCCATCGGCGTCGCGCTGGCAGGCGATGCGGCGGATTTGCAAGCCGCTGTTGCGCGCCAGGTCTTCGTCATGGGTGGTGATCACGCAGCAGGTGCCCTGGTCCCGGGCCCGGCTCAGCAACAGCTGCATCACCCGCGCCGCATTCAGCGGGTCGAGGGCGGCGGTCGGTTCATCGGCCAGCAGCAACTGCGGGCCGTGGGCCAGGGCCCGGGCGCAACTGACCCGCTGGCGTTGCCCGACGGACAAGGCCGCCGGTCTCTTGTGCAACTGATCGGCAATTTCCAGCTGCTCGGCCAGGCGCCGCACCACACCGTCGTCGGCCAGCCCCAGCAGGCTGCGGGACAACCCGATGTTCGCCCGCACATCGAGAAACCCCAGCAGGCCACCGGTTTGCAGCACATAACCCAGGTGCCGGCTGCGCAGCGCAGCCAGCGGATTCTGCCCCGAGGCGCGCCAGATCGCGGCGATGTCCAGGGCCTCGCGGCCCGGCGCGAACTCGAAACGTGCCGCCCGGTCCGGCGCCAGCACCAGGGCCAGCAGGTCGAGCAAGGTGCTTTTGCCGCAGCCGCTGGGCCCGACCACCGCCAGTTGCTCGCCGGCGTGCAATTGCAGACGCGGGATCACCAGGCTGTAGCGCTGGCTACCCGTTCCACGGCTTTTACGCACATCGCCGAGGTTGAGCATCATGGCAGCGTCGACAACGGAACGCGGTACAAGGCATCGCCCGGCTCGGCATCACCGAAGCGCACCCAGTTGGCCAGGTCGTTGTGGAAGGTTTCGTAGAGGCGGATTTTCGAGTCCAGCTCATCGATGAAATCTTCCTGCTCGGCCACGCTCAGGGACAGCCACAGGTCCTGGGTCATGCTCAGCGATTTGCTGCGATACGGCAGGCCTTCCAGGTACTCACCCAGCACGCCGCCGTCGGCCAGGTTGCCGCCTTTTTTCAGGGCCGCCGGATCGCGACTCATGTAGGCACTGGCGCTGGCAATTTCCTGGAAGAAGTTCTTGGGCGAGGTCTGGGTCTTGCGCGCCGCATCGACGATCAGTTTCAGCGACTGTTGCAGGTCATTGAGCTGCAACTTGGTCAGCATCACGCACACCTGGAACGCCGGCAGCGCCGGGTTGGTCAGATCACGGTCGGCGGTCCAGGCACTGACCAGCTGGGGCGCCTGACTCGCGGACTTGCGGCCGAGGAAGTCCATGTGCATGGCGTAGCCGATGGCCGCCGACTTCTCACTGAGGCTCGGCGCCGCGGCCAGTACCGGCACGGCTTGCGGCTGGTTGCTGCGCACCTGGTGCACCAGGTTGGCGAACACCGAGCCGATCTCGTCGACCCGCTCGCCGAACTTGCGCACATCGCCGCCGGGCACCGGGATGTACAGGTCGCCGATCTGCGGGTTGGCGTCGGCGGTCAGGGTCCGGTACTGGGTCTCGGCGCCGCTGTGGGTTTTCTTGCCGGCGTCGGAGCGCAGGTGCAGGGCGTAGATCTTGATCTGCTTGCCCAGCGCCGCCTGACGCACTTCGGCCTCGTTCATCTGGGTCGCGGCAAACGGGTCGTTCTTGCGCAGGGCCCCGGCGTCGGTCACCAGCAGGATCAGGCGCCCGCCGTAGCCGGACCAGTCCATGCCCTCGACCGCCTGCATCACCCCGGCAAACGCGTCTTCGTTGAACGAATGGCTCGACACCTGGGACGCCTTGACCTGCCCCGCCAGCTCCATGAAGCGCTTGGGGTCGCGCCCCTGATCGAGAGTGATCAGGGTCTTGGAAACGTACTCCAGGCCCGGGGTCTTTTTGGTGCTGTTGCGAAAGCCCACCAGGCCGAAGCTGACGCTGTCCAGCTCGCCGCGTTCGGCAATCCGGGTTTGCAGCTCGTGCACCACATCGCGCACCTGGTCGATATAGGGCTGCATCGACACCGTGGTGTCCACCACCAGCACCACCGCCGTGCGGAAGGCATCGGCCGGCGCTTTTCGGGCGGCGGCCGGCTGCTGGCTGCTGAGCGCAGGCGAGGTACTGCCGGGGTCGATCGAGGCGATGTTGAGCAGCTGCACCGGCTGGCCGTTTTCGTCGAAGCTCTCGCGGGATTCGAAAATCGGCAGCAGGTAGAACTGCTCCTGGGGCACCGCGCTCGCGCCCGGCTCCAGGGCCAGTACCTGCTGCTCGTCAGCCGGGTTTTTCTGCGCCCGCAGCAGCAGGTTTTTCGCCGCAGAAGGGTCGGCCAGCAAGCGTTCCAGCTCGCTGGCCTGGCGCACGAACATCACCGGCGCGCGGCCGGAGCGTTCGGTGAACTTGAGCACCAGGCTCTGCTTCCAGTCGCTGACCTGGCTCTCTGGCAACCAGCCGGCACTGCGCCCGTCGCTGGCGGCGCCGACCCGCAGCCAGGGGCTGCCGTCCACGGTTTTGCGCTGGTAGACATACAGCACGGAAAACGCCGGCAACGCCTTGCCCGGCGCCGCACCCGGGGCCTCGGAAAAACGTGCCTCAGGCTTGCTCAGCACGCGCTGGAACAGGGTCTTCTTGCCCGGCATCAACAGCGGCCGCTGGCCGCCATCGACGTCCGCAACAGGCGTGCCTGGCTGCACCTGGGCCTGCACCTGGGTCTGATTCCGGTTCGCCGGCGGCACGCTGCCTGGGCTCGGACTGCCCGAACTCGGGCTACCTGAGCCCTGGCCGACGGCTGTCGAAGCCTGGGTCTTGCTCACCGGGTCCTTGCTGTCACCGCTCAGCCACCAGTAACCGGCGCCGGCCACGGCCAGGGCGACGGCCACCGCCACCCCCGCCAGGGCCAAACGTGGACCACGGGACTGCGCCGCAGCGGCGCTCCTGGGCGGTGGCGGCGCGGCGCGGGGCGGCTCGGATGGCCGCTCCGGTGGCACCACCGGCGGCGCAGGCTTGGCCGGCGGTGCCTGCTGCGGGATCTCGATCGACACCGGGGTCAGCCCGGCCAGGTCGTTACTGGGCAATGACTCCAGCGGCGGCAGTTGCAGGGGCTGGATCAGCGTCGCCTCGACCTCCTCGACCACCGGCGGCAGGTTGTCCAGGGCGATGAGCAAGGCGGCGGCGTCCGGGTAGCGCTCGTTCGGGTCCTTGGCCAGCAGCTTGCTCAGGATGTGTTGATAGCGGCCGTGGTGCAGGGGCAGCTCCGGCAGCGGCTCGGTCAGGTGGGCCAGGGCCGTGGACAGCGCATCGTTGCCGTTATAGGGCAACTTGCCGACCAGGATTTCATACAGCACCACCCCCAGCGCATAGAGGTCGGCGCGGCCGTCGATCTCCTGGCCCCGGGCCTGTTCCGGGCTCATGTAGCTCGGGGTACCCACGGCAAAGCCGGCCTGGGTGAACTGGGTGCGATCGTCCAGGGACTTGGCGATGCCGAAGTCCGAAAGCACGGCCGTACCGTCGGCGCGAAACAGGATGTTCGCCGGCTTCACATCGCGGTGCACCAGCCCCTGGGCGTGGGCATAGCCCAGGGCCGAGGCGATCTGGCGGATGTAGACCAGGCCCTGCTCCGGGGTCAGGCCGGCGGCGATGCGTTCCTTGAGCGTGCCGTTGGGCAGGTACTCCATGGCCATGTAGTACAGGGCGTCGACATTGCCTATGTCATGGATGGTCACGGTATTGGGGTGCGACAGGCGCGCCAGGGTCCTGCCTTCACGCAGGAAGCGCTCGCAGAAACTCGGGTCGGCCGCCAGCGCCGCAGCCATGACCTTGAGCGCCACCTTGCGCTCCAGGGACCGCTGGGTCGCCAGGTACACCGTGGCCATCGCGCCTTCGCCGATTTCGCCCTGGATGTCGTAGCCGGGAATCAGTAGTTCCATGGTTAGTGTCCTGCGGCCTTGACCACAATGGCGGTGATGTTGTCCGGGGCGCCCCGGGTCAGGCCCAGGTGGATCAGGCTGCGTACCACGTCATGGGGGTCGGTGTGGCACAGCACATCGCGCAATTCGTGGTCTTCGGCGGTCTTGTTCAGGCCGTCGCTGCACAACAGGAAACTGTCGCCGGCCTGCACCTGCAGGTCGACCTGGGACAATTCCAGGTGCGCCTCGACGCCCACCGCGCGGGTCACGATATTGGCCCGCGGGTGAACCCGGGCCTCGGCCTCGCTGAGCAGGCCGCTATCCTGCAGGTCCTGGACGTAGCTGTGATCGCGGGAGATGGCGTCGAGCTGGCCGTCGCGCAGGCGATACAGGCGGCTGTCACCGGCCCACAGGCACACGCCGCGGGCACCGCGCACGGCCAGCAGGACCACGGTGCTGCCCATCATGTTCACCCCACGGTTGGCGGTTTCTTCACGCACGGCGGCATTGACCGCCGCCAAGCCGTTGCGCAGGGCCGCGACGTAAGCCTCGAGGCTGTCGCCGGCCGGAATCCGGCGCAGGCTGTCGACGATCAGGCTGCTGACGTAATCGCCGGCGGCGTGTCCACCCATGCCGTCGGCCACCAGCCAGAGGCCGGTTTCCGGGGCTTCGAGAAAAGCGTCTTCATTGATTTTGCGCACCATGCCCACGTGGCTGTAGCTCGCGGACTGGTAGGACAGTTGAGGCGCTGAGCGCATGTTAGACGGCACCTTCTTGTCCGAGCAGAAACTGCGCGAAATCATTGGCTGGCGGCAAACCCGGGCAACGCAACAGCATCGGGCTGATGCTCTGCGACCCACGGCCCCACCAGAAACTCATGCCCTCGCAAGCCTGGGCCGCGAGCACGGCGCCGCGCTCCCGAGGCTCGCTGACGGCAAATTGCTGCAAACCGGCAAAGCGGCTGCCCGGCACTTTCGGCGCCGCAGCGGGGGCTGGCAGGTCCTGCATCGCCTGCTCCAGTGCTTCGAAACTGGCGTCTTCATCCAGGGTGCCCAACAGCAACTCCTCGACGTGCTCGAACCACAGGTCCGGGCCCACCACCAGGGACGCCAGGTCGCTGTCGTGATCGAGCAGGGCCGCGATGGTCAGGGGGAAATAGCGCCCGACCCGGTCGATGCTCGGCATCACCACCCCAACCGCCGCCTGGGCGCCACACACCCCCGGCGCCAGGGCGAAGCGCCACAGCGGACTGACCAGATAGGCATTGAGCCACTCGCTGCCCAGGGTCTGCTGGCTGGCCAGCAACCCGGCCGCCAGCCAGCTGTCCCAGGGGCCGATAAAGCCCTGGGGCAAGCCGCGACTGACAAAGTCGCCCCGGCTGGCCAATTTGCCGTAGAAGCCCTGGGTCGTCATAGCCGCTCCGGCAGGCTGAAGCCGCTGAGCACACGGCTCTTGAACGGGTTGAAGGCGCTGTTGGCGCGCAACTCGTAGGAGATGCTCGCGCCATCGATGCGCAGCCGCAGGTTGAAGCGGTCCGGCGAATTGCCAGCGGTCAGGTCCGACTGCTCCAGCAGGCGGAACCAGGCCCAGGGGCCGTCCAGGGTGACGCCGGAGCGACCGTTGGCCGACGGCGGCATGATCGACAGCCGCACCACGCCGATGCTGCCCGGGTTCGGCCACTGCATGGCCACCGGCCTGCTCGGGCCGTGGTCATAGCTCAATTGCTGGCCGTCGAGGTCGAGCAGGAACTGGCTGATGCTGGCGTCCATTGCCACCGGCTTGAGTTCGAAACGCACCGCTGGCGAGGTGCCGCCGGAACGGAAGAACGCATCACGAATGCTCGCCGCGCGCTGGAAGGTCTGCAGCACGCCCGGGGCGATCCCGAGCTTCTGCGCCGCGCCCGGCTGCCAGCGCCAGGTGGCCGCGGAGGTGTCGACGTAGGGTTGCAGGTACTTGCGGAAGTAGTTGTCCATCACCCCGCCCACCCCGAAGAACTGGCCGAAGTCATCCAGAGTGGCGTCCCGCGCACTGCCGGGCGACATCGGATAGCGCCCGCTCAGGGACTGGCGATAAACGTTCACCACCTCGCTGACCCAGGCCGCGTTCAACTGGTTGCGCACGCCGCCCATCACCGTATTGGTGGTGGAGGTGACCACCGACTTGACCAGCCCCTGGACCAGCGGCGGCTGGCGCTCGGCGGTCAGGCTGACCCGGTTGGCCGCGGCGCTGGCCTGGTTCTTGGCCTCGCCCAGCAACGCGTCGCCGCTGGCGCCGACCATGGCGCTGACCTGCACATACAGCGCGTTCATGTCTGCCAGCAGGCCGTCGATGGCCGCCGGTTCACCTTCACCCTTGGTCACCAGGCTGTTGAGGTCGGCAAAGTGCGTGCTCACCGGGTCCTCGCTGGCCGCCGCAGGCTGGGTGCCGGCCGCCTGCTCCTGGCCCAGCAGCGAACCCAGGCGTTGCTTGAGCTGGTCGACGCCCCCGTCGACCTTCTGGCCCTGGGCGGCGATCAGGCGTTCTTCCTGCTGCAGATCGGTTTCCTTGGCCACCGCCACCAGCAGCTTTTTCAGCGGCGAGGTCGGCCCGGAGATGATCCGCAGCACGTCGGCGGCCTGGGCCACGCTGGTGATCGGGACAAAATCGATGTCCGCCAGCAAGGCATCCCACTGGCGCAGGTAGTCCTGGAAATACAGGCGACGTACATCCGCCGCCAGGCTGGCGACGTTCTGCTGGTCGGCCTGGTCGCGGCCCAGTACCCACTGCTCTTCCGCCAAGGTGCCGGCCTGATTGAGGCTGGCCAGGAGGAAGCCTTCGCGGTAACCCTTGGCCGTGAACAGGCCGCTCAGGGGTTCGCCCAGGGGCTTGCCGCTCTTGCGAGTGAACACCAGCGCGGCATCGCGCCCGGCGGCGTCGCTGAGACGGAAGTCCGGCACGCTGGCCGGCAGTTTCTGGCGCTTGACCCGGTCATACACGCGCTGGGCCACCGGCAACTGCTGCAACTGACGACGCAGGTCGTCGATCAGGCGCTGGTCCAGGCGCGCATTGGGCGGGTGTTTGTCGAACAGGGCCTTGAGGTGCTCGGTCAGGGCCAGGCGCTGCTCGGCCGGCAAGTCCCGCGGCAGGCTGCGGTCCCAGTCCAGGGCGATCCAGGCCTTGATGAAGTCCGGGTCGTAATGCTCGCCGTCGGCCAGCATCAGGTAGGCCTTGAGGCCTTCGTAGAGGAAGTCCGAATTGCCGCCGCTGTGCAGTTGCTCTTCGATCCGGGTCAGCAGGCGCGGGGCGAAGACGGCGATCAGCAGCTTGCGGTAGACGCTGCCGGACTCGGCTTCCAGCATGTCGCCCTGATACAGGCCCAGGCCTTCGGCCCAGCCTGGCGCATCGTCGGACAGGTGCTTGACCGCATTGAGCAGCGGCAGCACCGCCAGCACATCGCGCTGGGCCGGGCTGAGGTTCTGCACCACCGGGCCCAGCGGCGCCAGGCGCTGGTCAACCTGGGCAATGTAGGCCTGGTTGGCACGGTAGCTGATCCACCACAGGGTGCTGACCACCAGCACCAGGGCCACGGTCGCGGCCAGCACGCCACGGGCGATCCACTTGCGCCGGCGCTCGACCTTGGGGTTGACCCCAACCAGGCCACGCTCGGCAAAGGCCACGGCGGTGAACAGTTTTTCGATGAAATAGCTGCGGCCGGTGCCGGTCTGGCGGGCCAACTGCTGGCGGTCCAGGTTCATGCTCTGGGCCATGCTGCCGATCAGGCGGTCGATGGGGCTGCCTTCCTGGGTGCCGCTGGTGAAATACACCCCGCGCAGCAGGACCCGCTCTTCGAAGGCATTGGGTTTGAACACCCCTTCGAGGAAGCTTTGCAGGCAATCCTTGAGCGCCCCGAACTGCTGCGGGAAGCCGTAGATCAGGTCACGCCGCGCCGGGTCGCGTTCCTGTTGCAGGCGCTCGACCAAACGCTCGTTGAGGCGCTGTTCAAGGCCGGCGAACTCGCTTTGCAGGTGCGCCAGCGGGCTGTCGCCACTCTTGCCGTCGTCCAGCTCGAAGGTCATGCCCCAGACCTGGGCCCGCTCTTCCTTGCTCAGGGAGTCAAAGAACTCCATGAACCCGGGCACCAGGTCGAGCTTGGTCAGCATCAGGTAGATCGGGAAACGCACGCCCAGCTCGGTGTACAGCTCCTGGATCCGCGAACGGATCGCCGCCGCGTGGGCCGCCCGTTCGGCGTCGCTGCCCAGCAGCAGGTCGGACAGGCTGATGGCGACGAAGGCGCCATCGATCGGGCGCCGCGAACGCTGGGTTTTCAGCAGGTTGAGAAAGCCCAGCCAGGCCGCCTTGTCCACCGTGGCGTGGCTGTCCTGGGTGGTGTAGCGCCCGGCGGTATCGAGCAGCACGGCCTGGTCGGTAAACCACCAGTCGCAGTTGCGGGTGCCGCCAACGCCGCGCACGGCACCGGCCCCCAACTGCGCAGCCAGGGGAAAGTGCAGCCCGGAGTTGACCAGCGCGGTGGTCTTGCCCGAGCCCGGCGGGCCGATGATCACGTACCACGGCAGCTCATACAGGTTGCGCCGCTCATCGCCGCCAAGCTTGGCCTTTTTCAACAGGGCCAGGGCTTCGTCCATGCGCTGGCGCAGGCTCGCCAGCTCTTCGGCGGTGGCCACGCTGTCCGGGTCCGGCGGGGTGTCGGCGGCCAGGCTTTGCAAGACCTTGGCCGCATGACGCCGGGCCTGGATGATGCGAAACACCCGGTAGGCGATCCACACCGCGAAGATGAAAATGATCAACCCCCAGCGCCGACCTTCCGGCACCAGGGCTTCGAGCAGCGGCCCGATAAACCAGATGATCAGGCTCAAGGCGATCAGGCCCAGCAGCGGGATCACCCAGCGAATCACAAAACTGAAAAACGCCTTCACTCGACCCCCTCCGCCAACACAGTGATTTCTACCCGACGATTACGCGCACGCCCTTCCGGGGTGGCGTTGGACGCCAATGGCTCGGTGTCGCTGCGGCCCTCGGCGCTGAAGCGCTCCGGTTGCCCGGTCTTGGCCGCCAGGATCTGCAGCACCGACTCGGCACGGGCCTGGGACAGCTTCCAGTTGGACGGAAAGCGCAAAGTGGCGATCGGCCGGTTGTCACTGTGGCCGGTGACCCGCACCTGGCCCTTGACCTTGCGGATGGCGTCGGCGATGCGCAGCATCAGGGGCTGGTAGTCATCGACGATGCCGGCGCTGGCCGAAGCGAACAGTTCGTCGCCACGGATGGTCACGATCGAGCGGTCGACGGCGTCTTCCACCGCCACCCGCCCGGCCTTGATCTCATCGGCAAGGAAGCCCGCCAGGCGCGGACGTTCCACCAGCTTGGGCTGAATCACCGGCCGGTCGATGGCCTGCACCGGGATCTCGCCCAGGGCATGAATATTCTTGAACACCGGCTCGGCATCCGAGGCCAGCTTCATGCGCAGGCCGAACAGCAGCGCCAGCAGCAGCGCCAGGCCGATGGCCACGCCCACCCAGGGCGGCATGAATTGCGCCAGGCGATCACGGGCCACGCTGACCCCACGCCAATGGGGCGACAGCTCGCGCTCGTGTTCGCCACGGGCGCTGCGAATGGTCGCGGCCGTGCGCTCGCGCAGGGCCTCGAGCTGGCTGCGGCCGTCGTTCATTACCCGGTAGCGCCCTTCAAAACCCAGGCACATGCACAGGTACAACAGCTCCAGCAGGTACAGGCGTTCGCGCGGGCTTTGCAGGCAGTGCTCCAGCAACTGGAAGACTTTCTCGCCGCCCCAGGCTTCGTTGTGCACGGTGATCAGCAGGCTCTGCTTGCCCCAGTCGCTGGTGCTGCCCCATGGCGTGCTCAACACCGCTTCATCGAGGGCGGTGCACAGCGCATAACGCGCCAGCAGCACATCGTTGCGCGCCACACCGGCGGCCTCGGCACGCTCCTCGAACTGGCGCAGGTAGGCCAGCAGTTGTGCGCGCAGGCTGGCCGGCGCCGGGTGGGCAATGGTGCTGCGCAACCGGGTCAACAGCGCCAGCAACGGGCCGGCGGCGCTTTCCAGCGGGTTCAGGCCCCGGGCCTGGCCGGTCAGCGGCGGCGCGGCCGGCATGGCCAGGGGCTGGGCCGCAGCGGCGGCCGGCCGGGAGCTGTCCGGGCCACGGCCACCGGGACGCGGCATGAACTGGGTACGGTCGTTGGCGGCAGACGGCTGCCCTGGCGAATCATCGTTGGGATGCATCGCGGTTTATCCTCGGATGGCCCAGAAGGCCAGGTTCAAGCCCGGAAATTCGCCGGCCACGTGGAACGCAAAACCACCGGAATGGATCAGCTGTTTCCAGTGTTCGCTGCCACGGTCGAGTTCGTAATAGGTCGAGCCCGCGTGGTACGGCAGCTGCCGCGGCGCCACCGGCAGCGGCAGCAGGCCGATCCCCGGCAGTTGCAGGTTGACCAGATCGCGGATGTGCTCCACCGAGCCGACCTTGCTCTGCTGGGCGAAGCGCCCGCGCAGGGTTTCCCCCGGCACATCGGCCCGCACCACCAGGATGAAGCTGGCGTTGTCGATCAGGGTCTTGTCCGCCAGCATCGCCACATGCACGCCGTAGGCTTTCTCGACAATCGGAATCGGCGTCGCCTTGCTGTCGATCAGCATCGACAAGGCTTCGCGCAGCGCCTGCATCACCGGGGCGAAGCTCGCCGCCAGTTCGTCGTGCTGGTACTGCGGGTACTCGGCCGGGCGCCGGCCGGCGCTGGAGAAGGTGGCAAATTCGCCGGCCAGGCCTACCAGCTCGCTGTACAAGCGCTCGGGGTGCAGCGGGCTGAGCTGGGCCAGGTGCGCCACCAGCGGCTGGGCGCGGTTGACCAGTTGCAGCAGCATGAAGTCGGCAATTTCCGAGGCACCGCCCGCCCCCGAGGCCACTACTCGCCCGGCCAGGGCTTCGCCACGCTGATGGAGCAGGCCCAGCAGTTCGCTGCGAAACGCGGTCAGCGGTTTCGACGCCGCCACATCCAGCACCGGCGGGATGTAGCTGTCATCGAGGATCAGTGCACGGTCGGCACGCTTTTCCTTGACCCGCACCAGGCCGATGGCGGCGTAGTCGCTCAGGCCGTCCTGCACCGTCAGCAGGCGCAAGGCCCGGGAACCGACGGCCACCGGCGCACGGTTTTCGAACGGCGCGTTGTCATCACGCACCTCGCGCACCTGGCTCAGGTAGCGCGCAGCGCCCAGCTCTTCACCTTCGTCGACGGTGTCGCGAGCGCCGGCGCGCTTGAGCGGCAGGGCCAGGTACACCAGGCCATCGCGCAGGCTGTCGTCAATGCTCAGCGGGCTCGGTGCCAGGTCGTCATGGGGGATATTGAACGGCGTGCCGTCGGGCAACAGGCCGCGCGCCGAGACAATCGCCAGCTTGCCCTGGGCCAGCAGGCCCTGGTCGATCAGCAGCTCGGAGAAGCCCCAGGCACCTGCGGACAACGGCCGGCTACGGGCATCGATTAGGTTTTCCAGGTAACGGTCATGCTGCTGGAAGTGCTGGGTTCCAATGAACATGCCTTCCGACCAGACCACGCGATTGTTCCAGGACATGGTTGCTCCGATTGCCTATTGGGCAGGGCTGGATGGGGACGCCGCGACCACACCGCGAATCGCGCGGGCATCGAGGCTGATCTGATATTCGGTGCGCTGCCTTGGCGGCACATTCATCACCGCGCGCCATTGCGCCCGGTCCACGTCGCGATAGCCCACCAGCAGGCCGATCTGGCGTGTGGCCGGGTCGAGGGTGCGCTCCAGGTTCAACTGGTCACCGGGCTGGATCAGCACTTCGTCCTGATCGATCAGGTCGGCGCCCAGGGTCGCCTGGGCCCGCTCGGCCAGGGCGAAGTAGTCGGAACGGGCGAAGGTCGCCGGATTCTTCAGCTCGAACAGCCGCACCCGCACCGGGGCAGGCACCCCGTCGGGCCCAGGGTTGAGCCCGGGGGAGGCGGAAAAATGCAGTTCGATGGTGGCCGTGGTGAGCGCATCCGGTGCCGCCTCGGCGGGGGCTGCTGCCTCATCCTTGGCACATGCCGCAAGCAGCAGCATGGCGACCAATGTCAGAAATCGTTGAATCATCCTGCGTCCTCAATGACGTATCAGCTGTCCGTGAATCCGTGTTTGCTGGGGTTGGGTCGCGCTCAGGAGCGTCGTACCCGACTGGTGTGTTCTTCGTAGGCGCGGCTGAACTCCCGACCGAACAGGTCCTGGAAGTCGTCCTGGGCCTCGCGGGAAATCTGGCTGTAGAGCGCAGTGAACTGCTGCCAGTACTGGGCCTGGCGAGAGCCGCTGAACAGGTTGCTCAAACCGCCGGGCTTGCCCATGCGCGCCTCCAGCTCGGCAGGTTCGAAACGCTGCAACAGGTGCTTGATCGCCGCTTCCACCCCGGCCATCACCGCCAGTTGGTGGGCGCGCAGATCGTCGAAGCTGTCCTGCACCGCCTGGTCCGGAGCCATGAACGCCTGCTTGCTGTGGCGCAGCATCAGCAACATGGCTTCATCGACATTCGGCGCGAATTTGAGCGGGTTGTTTTCCACCGGGCGGATCATGGTCTGCTGCATGCGGAACTCGCCCTTGAGGCTGCTGCGGGCCCGCAACACATCGATCAGGCCCTCGACCATCAGCCGGTAGCTGCGGCCGATGCTTTCCATCTGCGCCTCGGCCTGCTCCTTGTCGATACGCAGCTGGTCCAGGCCGGCACCGCGCAGAAAAGCCTGCAGCAGATCGGCCTGGGGGCTGGCGGCAACGGCGGCGGGCACCGGCTCGGGCACGGTTGCCGGCGCGGCGGCCGGCACGCTGACGGGCGGCTCGGGTTGCACCACCGGCGCCACGGCGACTGCCACGGCCACCGGAACCACCTGCAACTGGGGCTGAGGCGGCGCCGCCGGCGGTTGGGCGGGCGCCTGGATCTGCGGCTGCGGTTGCGGTTGCGGCGCCAGGCTGGTCGGCAGTGGCGCGATCGGTTCCAGGGGCGGCCATTGCATGGGGGGTTCGCTGCGCGGCAGCGGGGTGTCGGCAAACAGGTCCCAGTCTTCCGGGATCACCGAAGCCGCCACCGCTGGTGCGGGCGGGGCTTCAACCACAGGCGCCGGAATGCTGGTGGGGCTTGGCGGGCGGAAATCATGCTGCTCGGCCGGCACATGGTCGGGCTGGGTGGCAGGCGGCGTGGCCGTGGGGCTCAGGAAGTCGAACAGGTCGGGCATGGTGTCCAGCGCCGACCCACCCTGGAAGTGCGCCACCGGCGCGCTCGGAATAATCGGCGCGGCACTGGGCAGCGGCTGTTGCCGCCCCATCAGGGCTTCAAAACTGTTGGATGAATCCACCGCGAACGGCTGGGCCTGGGCGCTGTTCAGGTTGAAGTCGATACGGGCACTGATTTCGTAATCGCCGATGCGAATGACCTCGCCATCCTGCAAGGGCTCGCTATTGCCACGGCGCAGACGAATACCGGCGTTGAGCAACTCCACGCCGTTAGTGCTGTTATCGGTTAAATAATAACGACCGTCCTTGTATTGAATAGAGCAATGTCGCGCCGAAACTAAACGCTCAGGATCGGGAAGTACCCAGTCATTATCAGAGGCACGGCCAATTGATATCACGCCACGATCCATTACTTTCTCGGGGCATTGACCTGGGGTGATCTTGTGATAACTAGTGATAGTCAAACACAGCGACATCTCGCCTCCTTGCTGGGTGTTTCGCCTGCGAACCGGGTACGGGGAAAAAGTTCCGTAAAAAACCGGCAAACTTTGAAAAAATCCTTTCAATGCCGGTTTTACCAGCACGTTCACTTAATTTGCCCGCCCCAGGTGACAGAACGCCGCTCACCGCCCCTCACACTGACCCAATAGTCAGGTCAGGATATTGGAGACTTATCACTGTCATGCGGGGCGAATAGCTTACCTTGACAAGCCACAAGTACTACACCAAAAATGCACAACTTCTTGAATACGGATGATGGCTTACTAATATCAGTGAGTCTATATAAGCAAGAATGTGCTGCAGTTCACAAAGAACTTCCGCGCTAATTGCCTGACTGTCCCGCAGGCTGATATGGAGATCGAAACAGGTGGATGTGCCAATGCTGCTCGCCGCAATTTCCGAGACTTCGCCTTGTGGCGAAGACCTGGAATATGACGCGGACTTTTTGCACCTGGAGCGGGCCGCACAAGGCCAGCCCGAGCGCAGCATGGGTGATTCGATCCTGCCTGCCGAAGCGCCCGATTGGCGCGGCGTCCAGCAGCAGAGCCTGGACCTGCTCGCGCGCAGCAAAGACCTGCGCATCGCCCAACTGCTCCTGCAAAGCAGCCTGGCCCTTGAAGGCCTGCCGGGCCTGGCCACGTCCCTGACCCTGATCAGCGAACTGCTCCTGCAGTACTGGCCGCACCTGCACCCGCGCCTGGATGCAGACGACAACAACGACCCCACAGTACGCATCAACGCCCTGGCTGGCCTGACCTCGGACGCCACCGTGCGCCTGCTGCGCGAAAGCATCCTGACCCGCTCCCGCGCCTTTGGCCCGGTCAGCCTGCGGGCGGCGTTCAACGCCAGCGGCTTGCAGAGTTTCTCCGGCGAGACCCTGGGCGCCGATCACCTGGCCGGGGCCATGCGCGACAGCGACCCCGAGCAGCTGGAGCAGGTGCGCGCGGCCTTGAACCAGGCCCGCAGCGCCGCCGAAGCCATCGAACAACAGGTCAACGAGCAGGTCGGTTCGGCCAGTGGCGTCGATCTTTCGGCCCTCAAGCAGCCGCTGAAAATGGCCCTGCAAGTGCTCGGCCAGCACGCGCCGCAAGGCGTCGAGAGTGCGCCTGTGGCCAGCGCCGATGAGCCGGTGGCCGACGCCCCCGGGCAACCGCTGGCCGTGGCCGCCGTGCCCCGGGTGTCAGGCGAGATCGGCAACCGCGACGACGTGCTGCGCAGCCTCGACCGGCTCCTGGCCTACTACAGCCGCCATGAGCCTTCGAGCCCGCTGCCCGTGCTGTTGAACCGGGCCAAGAACCTGGTGCACGCCGACTTCGAGTCGATCGTGCGCAACCTGATTCCCGATGGCATGTCCCAATTTGAAAACCTGCGCGGCCCCGAAAGCGACTAACCACGCCCGGAGCAAGCAGTCCCGTTAACGGCAACCACCGATGACGCCAACACCGTCGCAGTAGCGACCAGGAGCAGCAACGTGGCGAAGCAAAGTTCTCAGAAGTTCATCGCGCGCAACCGTGCGCCCCGCGTGCAGATCGAGTACGACGTCGAACTCTACGGCGCCGAGAAAAAGGTCCAGCTGCCCTTTGTCATGGGTGTGATGGCCGATCTCGCGGGCAAGCCGGCCGAGCCCCTGGCGGCGGTTGAGGATCGCAAGTTCCTGGAGGTCGACGTCGACAACTTCGACTCGCGCCTCAAGGCCATGCAGCCGCGCGTCGCGTTCCATGTACCCAACGAACTGACCGGCGAAGGCAACCTGAGCCTGGATATCACCTTCGAAAGCATGGACGACTTCAGCCCGGCCGCCGTGGCGCGCAAGGTCGACTCGCTGAACCAACTGCTCGAAGCCCGTACCCAGCTGGCCAACCTGCTGACCTACATGGACGGCAAGACCGGTGCCGAAGAAATCATCATGAAAGCCATCAAGGATCCGGCGTTGCTCCAGGCCCTGGCCAGCGCGCCAAAGCCTGCGGACTCCGAGCCGAACGCTTAATCAGGACTTACGATCATGACCGAATCGATGCGTGACAATCAGTCCCAGCCCGCCGGGACCGAGCAGGCCAGCGAATTTGCCTCGCTGCTGCTGCAAGAATTCAAACCCAAGACCGAGCGTGCCCGCGAAGCCGTCGAAACCGCCGTCCGCACCCTGGCCGAACAGGCCCTGGCGCAGACTGACCTGGTGTCCAACGATGCGATCAAGTCGATCGAATCGATCATTGCCGCCATCGACGCCAAGCTCACCGCCCAGGTCAACCAGGTGATCCACCACCCGGACTTCCAGAAACTGGAAAGCGCCTGGCGTGGCCTGCACTACCTGGTGAACAACACCGAAAGCGACGAGCAGCTGAAAATTCGCGTGCTCAACATCTCCAAGCCGGAGCTGCACAAGACCCTGAAGAAATTCAAGGGCACGGCCTGGGACCAGAGCCCGATCTTCAAGAAGATGTACGAAGAGGAATACGGCCAGTTCGGCGGCGAGCCGTACGGCTGCCTGGTGGGCGACTACTACTTCGACCAGTCGCCACCGGATGTCGAGCTGCTGGGCGAGCTGTCGAAAGTCTGCGCCGCCATGCACTCCCCGTTCATCGCCGCGGCCTCGCCGACCGTGATGGGCATGGGCTCGTGGCAGGAACTGTCGAACCCGCGCGACCTGACCAAGATCTTCACCACCCCGGAATACGCCGGCTGGCGTTCGCTGCGTGAATCGGAAGATTCGCGCTACATCGGCCTGACCATGCCGCGCTTCCTGGCGCGCCTGCCGTACGGCGCCAAGACCGACCCGGTGGAAGCCTTCGCCTTCGAAGAAAACACCGACGGCGCCGACAGCTCCAAGTACACCTGGGCCAACGCCGCCTACGCCATGGCGGTGAACATCAACCGTTCGTTCAAACACTTCGGCTGGTGCTCGCGGATTCGCGGCGTGGAGTCGGGTGGCGAGGTTGAAAACCTGCCGGCGCACACCTTCCCGACTGATGACGGTGGCGTGGACATGAAATGTCCGACCGAGATCGCGATCTCCGACCGCCGCGAAGCGGAACTGGCGAAGAACGGTTTCATGCCGCTGCTGCACAAGAAAAACACCGACTTCGCGGCCTTTATCGGCGCCCAGTCGTTGCAGAAACCGGCCGAATACGACGACCCGGATGCCACGGCCAACGCCAACCTCGCGGCGCGCCTGCCGTACCTGTTCGCCACCTGCCGTTTCGCTCATTACCTGAAGTGCATCGTGCGCGACAAGATCGGCTCCTTCAAAGAGAAGGACGAGATGCAGCGCTGGTTGCAGGACTGGATCCTGAACTACGTCGACGGTGATCCGGCGCACTCCACCGAAACCACCAAGGCCCAGCACCCGCTGGCGGCTGCCGAGGTGATTGTCGAGGAAGTGGAAGGCAACCCGGGCTACTACAACTCCAAGTTCTACCTGCGCCCGCATTACCAGCTCGAAGGGCTGACCGTGTCGTTGCGCCTGGTCTCGAAGTTGCCGTCCGCCAAGGGCGCGTAAACCGCAATAACCTGTCGCCGCTGCCCAGGTACGACGCAGCGGCGGCAGCTCGGATCGAACGACGCAGTCTTCTGGCTACAGAAGCAGAACCAACATCGTGGCAAGTGCCACATAGGGAGAAAACATGGCTGTTGATATTTTCATCAAGATCGGTGACATCAAGGGCGAGTCCATGGACAAGGCCCACAAGGACGAGATCGACGTCCTGAACTGGAGCTGGGGCATGTCGCAGTCCGGCAATATGCACGTTGGTGGTGGCGGTGGCGCAGGCAAGGTCAACATCCAGGACCTGTCGCTGACCAAGTACGTCGACAAGGCATCGCCGAACCTGATGATGCTCTGCTCCAGCGGCAAGCACATCGACAAAGTGCGCCTGACCGTGCGCAAGGCCGGCGGCGAAAGCCAGGTCGAGTACATGATCATCGACCTCGAAGAAGTCCTGGTCACCTCGCTGAGCACCGGCGGTTCGGGCAGCGATGATCGCCTGACCGAAAACATCACCCTGAACTTCGCCCAGGTGATGGTCGAGTATCAGCCGCAGAAAGCCGACGGCAGCAAAGATGGCGGCGCCATCAAGTACGGCTGGAACATCCGCTCGAACACCAAGCGCTGATTCCGTCTGCAGCGCTGCCACCGGTTGCCTTCGCAGCCTGTGGCAGCGGCTGCAGGGTTCGCTTCGAACCTGATTCCATGCCCCTCTCCCGCTCCGGTGCCTGAACCCATGGCTATGCCTGTCTCCATCACGTCATGCCCTCGCAACCCGACCGTGGAGCTGCCTCTGTGGTAAGCGAAATCGCCGCGCGCGACCGCCTGCAACCGTCCTTGCTCGATCGCCTGAGCGACGATGAACCGGGCAACCTCAAGGAAAGCGCCGACAAGCGCGTGCTGTCCCTGACCCAATTGAAGAATTCCGTGCTGCGCGACCTGACCTGGTTGCTCAACACCACCTCCCTGCTCGACGCCGACGCCACGCTGCACAGCCCGGCCGGCACCTCGGTGATCAACTACGGCCTGCCGGCGCTGGCCGGGCACAGTGCGTCGAGCATTGATATCGCGGCCCTGGAAAGCCTGATCCACCAGGCCATCGCCACCTTCGAGCCACGCATCCTGCGCAACACCTTGCGCGTGCGGGCGCGAACCGCCCCTGGCGAGATGAACCACAACGCCCTGAGCTTCGAAATCGAAGGCGACCTGTGGGCCCAGCCGGTGCCCCTGCGTCTGCTGCTGCAGACCGACCTGGACCTGGAGTCCGGGAATGTGCGAGTGGTCCAGGCCGACCAGCGGAGGCGCCCATGAACCCGCGCCTGCTGGAGCTGTACAACCAGGAACTGCACCACGTGCGCGAGAGCGCCGCGGAGTTCGCCAAGGAATACCCGAAGATCGCCAGCCGCCTGACCCTGTCGGGCATGGACTGCGCCGATCCGTATGTGGAGCGCCTGCTCGAAGGCTTTGCCTACCTGACTGCGCGGGTGCAGTTGAAGCTCGACGCCGAGTACCCGACCTTCACCCACAACCTGCTGGAAATCGCCTACCCGCACTACCTGGCGCCGACCCCGTCGATGACCGTGGTGCAGATGCAGGCCGACCCGGACGAAGGCTCCCTGAGCGGCGGCTTCACCCTGGAGCGCGACACCACTCTGCGCGCCGCCCTGGGCCGCGACACTCAGACCTGCTGCGAGTACCGCACCGCCCACGCGGTGACGTTGTGGCCGTTGCAGGTCGCCAGTGCCGAGTACTTCGGCAACCCCTCGGCGGTGCTCGGGCGCCTGGCCGCCAGCGAGCCCAAGGCCAAGGCCGGGTTGCGCCTGACCTTGCGCACCGGTGCCGAGCTGCCGTTCAACAGCCTGGCCCTGGACAGCCTGCCGCTGTACCTCAACGGCAATGACGAACAACCGTTCCGCCTCTACGAGCAACTGCTGGGCAATGCCTGCGCGGTGTTTGCCCGCCAGCCGGGGGGCAACTGGGTCGAGCGCCTGCCGGCCGGGGCCTTGCGCTCCCGTGGTTTCGATGACTGCGACGCGGCCCTGCCCGTGGTGCCCCGCGCCTTCCAGGGTTATCGCCTGTTGCAGGAATACTTCGCCCTGCCCAACCGCTTTCTGTTCGTCGAGTTCGCCGAACTGGGTCGCGCCGTGCAGCGTTGCAGCGGCCAGGAGCTGGAGCTGATCGTGCTCTTCGAGCGCCATGACCCCAGCCTGGAAAGCAGCGTCGGCGCGGCGCAGTTCGTGCCCTTCTGCACTCCGGCGATCAACCTGTTCCCCAAGCGCGTGGACCGCATCCACCTTTCGGACCGGGTCAACGAACACCACGTGATCGCCGACCGCACCCGGCCGATGGATTTCGAGATCCACTCCCTGAGCGCCATCAGCGGCCACGGCACCGGCCCGGAACAACCCTTCCTGCCGTTCTATGCGGTGCGCGACCCGTCGCGCTACGGCCGCGACCAGGCCTACTACACCTTGCGCCGCGAACCGCGGGTGCTATCCAGCGACCAGCGGCGCAACGGCCCGCGCTCGACCTACATCGGCAGCGAAAGCTTCGTCAGCCTGGTGGACAGCCAGCAGGCGCCCTACCGCCACGACCTGCGGCAACTGGGCGTCAGCGCCCTGTGCACCAACCGCGACCTGCCGCTGTTCATGAACGTGGGCAACAGCAAGACCGACTTCACCCTGGCCGACAGTGCCCCGGTGCAAGCCGTGCGCTGCCTGGCGGGGCCCAGCCGGCCGCGCCCCAGCCACGCCCATGACGGCAAGGCCTGGCGCCTGATCAGCCAGCTGTCGCTGAACTACCTGTCGTTGAGCGAACAGGGCCAGGGCGCCGCCGCCCTGCGCGAACTGCTGCGCCTGTACGGCGACAGCAATGACGCCGCCCTGCAATTGCAGATCGAAGGTCTGCGTGAAGTCAGCAGCAAGGCCGTGACCCGGCGCCTGCCGATGCCCGGGCCGATCGTGTTTGGCCGGGGCCTGGAGATCACCCTCGAATTCGATGAAAACGCGTTCCGTGGCACCGGGGTGTTTCTCCTCGGCGCGGTATTCGAGCGCTTCCTGGCACGTTACGTGTCGATCAACAGTTTTACCGAGACGGTGCTACGTACCACCGAACGCGGCGAGATCATGCGATGGAAAGCCAAGCCCGGACGCCGTCCGACTCTTTGAATACGCTGACGGCGATGCACGCCGAGCCCTGGGAATATGATTTCTTCCAGGCGCTGCGGCGTATCGAGTGTCTGTCGCCGCAGTTGCCGCGCTTCGGCCATTCCCTGCGCCTGGCGGACGACCCGCTGCGCCTTGGCCAGCAGGCCGACTGCAGCTTCGCCCCGTCCACCCTGGCGTCGGTAGAACCTGGCGGCGACGGCGCCCCGGCGCGCCTGGAGCAGTTCTTCTTCGGCCTCGGCGGCCCCAACGGCCCGTTGCCGCTGCACATCACCGAATACGTGCGCGAGCGCCAGCGCAACAACGCCGACAGCACCAGCAAGCGCTTTCTGGATGTGTTCCACCACCGCCTGCTGAGCCTGTTCTACCGGGCCTGGGCCGAGGCCCGGCCAACCGTCAGCCACGACCGTCCGGACGACGATTACTGGTCGGCGCGCCTGGCCGCCCTCAGCGGGCGCGGCATGCCGAGCCTGCTCAAGCAGGGGCTGATCCCGGACACCGCCAAGCTGCACTACAGCGGCCACCTCGCGGCCCAGACCCGTTACCCCGACGGCCTGCGGGCGATCATCGGCGAGTATTTCGGGCTGCCGGTGCAGATCGAGGAATACGTCGGCCAGTGGCTGGAGCTGCCCGAGCGCAGCCGGGTCGGGGTCAGCGCGAATCAGCTGGGGGTGGATTTCTGCCTGGGCAGCCACGTCTGGGATCGCCAGCACAAATTCCGCATCCGCCTCGGGCCGCTGTCCCTGGACGCCTACATGGGCATGCTCCCCGACGGCCAGCAATTCAAGGAACTGGTGGCCTGGGTCGCCGAGTACCTGGGGCACGAACTGGACTGGGACCTGAACCTGGTCCTGGAGCAGGCGCAGGTGCCCGCGCTGCAACTCAACGGTCGCTTCCGCCTGGGTTTCAACACCTGGCTCGGCCAACCCGGCAAAGACGCCGATGACTTAATTCTGGCCCGGCACTACGCCGAACTGGCCACTACCTCACGCACATCAAGGAGCACAGAGCATGGGTGAAATCAGTCGCGCAGCGCTGTTCGGCAAACTCAACAGCGTCGCCTACAAAGCCATCGAAGCCGCCACCGTCTTCTGCAAACTGCGGGGCAACCCCTATGTGGAGCTGGCCCACTGGTTTCACCAATTGCTGCAATTGCAGGACTCGGACCTGCACCGCATCGTCCGTCAGTTCAACCTGGAGCCGGCGCGCCTGGCCCGCGACCTGACTGAAGCCCTGGACCGCCTGCCGCGCGGCTCGACCTCGATCACCGACCTCTCGTCCCACGTCGAAGAAGCGGTCGAGCGCGGCTGGGTCTACGGCAGCCTGATGTTCGGCGAAAGCCAGGTGCGCACCGGCTATCTGGTGATCGGCATCCTCAAGACCCCAAGCCTGCGCAACGCGCTGCTGGGGCTGTCCAAAGAGTTCGACAAGATCAAGGTCGAAGCCCTGAGCGAGCGCTTTGACGAATACATCGGCGATTCGCCGGAAAACGCCCTCAGCGCCAGCGACGGCTTCAATGCCGGCGCCGTGCCCGGCGAAGCCAGCGGCGCCATGGCCCCCAGTGCCCTGGGCAAGCAGGAAGCGCTCAAGCGCTTTACCGTCGACCTCACCGAGCAGGCCCGCAGCGGCAAACTGGACCCGATCGTCGGCCGTGATGAAGAGATCCGCCAATTGGTGGACATCCTCATGCGCCGGCGGCAGAACAACCCGATCCTCACCGGTGAAGCCGGTGTCGGCAAAACCGCCGTGGTCGAAGGCTTTGCCCTGCGCATCGTCGCCGGCGATGTGCCGCCGGCACTCAAGGACGTCGAACTGCGCAGCCTGGACGTCGGCCTGCTGCAAGCCGGCGCCAGCATGAAGGGCGAATTCGAACAGCGCCTGCGCCAGGTCATCGAAGACGTCCAGGCCTCGCCCAAGCCGATCATTCTGTTTATCGACGAAGCCCACACCCTGGTCGGTGCCGGTGGCGCCGCCGGCACCGGTGACGCGGCCAACCTGCTCAAGCCGGCCCTGGCCCGTGGCACCCTGCGCACCGTGGCCGCCACGACCTGGGCCGAGTACAAGAAACACATCGAGAAAGACCCGGCCCTGACCCGCCGCTTCCAAGTGGTGCAAGTGGCCGAGCCGTCGGAAGACAAGGCGCTGCTGATGATGCGTGGCGTGGCCTCGACCATGGAGCAGCACCACCAGGTGCAGATCCTCGACGAAGCCCTGGAGGCCTCGGTCAAACTCTCGCACCGCTACATTCCGGCGCGCCAGTTGCCCGACAAATCCGTGAGCCTGCTGGACACCGCCTGCGCCCGCGTCGCCATCAGCCTGCACGCGGTGCCGGCCGAGGTGGACGACAGCCGCCGCCGGATCGAAGCCCTGGAAACCGAGTTGCAGATCATCGCCCGCGAACACGCGATCGGGGTCAACATCGGCACCCGGCAAAGCAACAGCGAGGGCCTGCTGAGCGCCGAACGCGAGCGCCTGGCCGAGCTGGAAAGCCGCTGGGCCGAAGAGAAAACCCTGGTCGACGAATTGCTGGCGACCCGCGCCACCCTGCGTGAACGCGCCGGCGTGGTGGACAGCGATGACGGCAGCGAAGACAGCCACGCCCTGCGTGAAAAACTGGTCGACCTGCAACAGCGCCTCAGCGCCTTGCAAGGTGAAACCCCGCTGATCCTGCCAACCGTGGACTACCAGGCCGTGGCCTCGGTGGTGGCCGACTGGACCGGGATCCCGGTCGGGCGCATGGCGCGCAACGAACTGGAGACGGTGCTCAACCTCGACCAGCACCTGAAGAAACGCATCATCGGCCAGGACCATGCCCTGCAGATGATCGCCAAGCGCATCCAGACCTCCCGCGCCGGCCTCGACAACCCGAGCAAGCCGATTGGCGTGTTCATGCTGGCCGGCACCTCCGGCGTGGGCAAGACCGAAACCGCCCTGGCCCTGGCCGAAGCCATGTACGGCGGCGAGCAGAACGTCATCACCATCAACATGAGCGAGTTCCAGGAAGCCCATA
Source organism: Pseudomonas sp. QD4 (assembly GCF_049199125.1). Classification (NCBI taxonomy): domain Bacteria; kingdom Pseudomonadati; phylum Pseudomonadota; class Gammaproteobacteria; order Pseudomonadales; family Pseudomonadaceae; genus Pseudomonas; species Pseudomonas sp. QD4. Next base: position 1,654,846 of record NZ_JBLZOM010000002.1, on the reverse strand, counting down.
CCGTGTCCACCCTCAAGGGTGCCCCGCCGGGCTATGTGGGCTATGGCGAAGGCGGCGTGCTGACCGAAGCGGTACGGCGCAAACCCTACAGCGTGGTGCTGCTGGACGAGGTGGAAAAAGCCCACCCGGACGTGCACGAGATCTTCTTCCAGGTATTCGACAAGGGCGTGATGGAGGACGGTGAAGGCCGGGTGATCGACTTCAAGAACACCCTGATCCTGCTCACCACCAACGCCGGCACCGAGCTGATCGCGCAAGTCTGCAAGGACCCGCAGAACGTCCCCGAGCCCGAGGAAATCGCCAAGGCCCTGCGCCAGCCGCTGCTGGAAATCTTCCCCCCGGCCCTGCTCGGGCGCCTGGTGACCATTCCGTACTACCCGCTCAGCGACGACATGCTCAAGGCCATCACCCGCCTGCAACTGGGGCGGATCAAGAAGCGCGTGGAGAACACCCACAAAGTCGCCTTCGACTTCGACGACGAAGTGGTCGACCTGATCGTCTCGCGCTGCAGCGAGACCGAAAGCGGCGGACGGATGATCGACACCATCCTCACCAACAGCCTGCTGCCGGACATGAGCCGCGAGTTCCTGACGCGCATGCTCGAAGGCAAGCCAATGGCCGGGGTGCGCATCAGCCAGCGCAACAACGAATTGCACTACGCGTTCAGTGACGTTGGGGTTTGAGCGCAAGGGGATGTTGCTACGGACTGTAGCCGCCGCCGAACGGGGCCCGAGCCTCGCGGTAGCGGCTACAGATCAATTGCCTCTAACGAGATAAACCATGTTATTCACGCAATCCACACGGCTGGCACAGATCAGCAGCCCCTTGGGGCCGGATGTTCTGCTGCTGAAAAACATGGGCGGCGGCGAGGAGCTGGGGCGCCTGTTCGACTACGAGCTGCAACTGACCTCGAACGACGCCGCCATCGACCTCAACCAGCTCCTGGGCAAGCCCATGAGCCTGAGCCTGCAACTGAGCGACGGTGGCGAGCGGCACTTCCACGGCATCGTTTCCCGGTGCAGCCAGAATGTCGACCTGGGCCAGTTCGCCAGCTACCAGGTGACCCTGCGCCCCTGGCTGTGGCTGTTGAGCCGCACCTCCGACTGCCGGATTTTCCAGAACCTGAGCATCCCGCAGATCATCAAGCAGGTGTTTCGCGACCTGGGTTTCTCCGACTTCGAAGACGCCCTCAGCCAGCCTTATCGCGAGTGGGAATACTGCGTCCAGTACCGGGAAAACAGCTTCGACTTCGTCAGCCGGCTGATGGAACAGGAAGGCATCTACTACTTCTTCCGCCATGAAAAAGACCGCCACGTGCTGGTCCTGGCTGATGCCTACGGCGCTCACAGCACCGTGCCCGGCTATGACTCGGTGCCCTACTACCCGCGCGACGAACAGCAGCGCGAGCGCGACCACATCTTCGACTGGCACCTGGCGCAGGAAGTCCAGCCCGGCTCCCTGGAGCTCAACGACTACGACTTCCAGCGCCCCAGCGCGCGGATCGACGTGCGCTCGGCCATGCCGCGCCCGCACACCGCCGGCGACTACCCGCTGTACGACTACCCCGGGACCTACGTCCAGAGCCAGGACGGCGAACACTACGCGCGCACCCGCATCGAGGCCCTGCAAAGCCTGCACGAACGGGTCGAACTCAGCGGCAACGCCCGCGGCCTCGGCGCCGGCCACCTGTTCAGCCTCAGCGGCTTCAGTCGCCAGGACCAGAACCGCGAATACCTGATCGTCGGCGCGCGCTACTACATCGTCCAGGAAAGCTTGGAGTCGGGCGGCGGTGGCGGCGGCGCGCAGTTCGAAAGCGGCCTGACCTGCATCGACGCCCAGCAAAGCTTCCGACCCCTGGCCGACACCCACCGGCCCGTCGTCAAAGGCCCGCAGACCGCCATCGTGGTCGGCCCCAGCGGCGAGGAAATCTGGACCGACCAGTTCGGCCGGGTCAAGGTGCACTTCTACTGGGACCGCCACGACCAGTCCAACGAAAACAGCTCCTGCTGGATCCGCGTCTCCCAGGCCTGGGCCGGCAAGAACTGGGGCTCGATGCAGATCCCGCGGATCGGCCAGGAAGTCATCGTCAGCTTCCTCGAAGGCGACCCCGACCGCCCGATCATCACCGGCCGCGTGTACAACGCCGAGCAGAGCGTGCCCTACGACCTGCCCGCCAACGCCACCCAGAGCGGCATGAAAAGCCGCTCGAGCAAAGGCGGCTCCCCGGCCAACTTCAACGAAATCCGCATGGAAGACAAAAAGGGCCTGGAGCAGCTGTACATCCACGCCGAGCGCAACCAGGACATCGTGGTCGAGGTCGATGAAAGCCATTCGGTGGGGCATGACCGGAACAAGAGCATTGGACATAACGAGACGGTAACCATCGGCTCCAATCGTCTGCGGGTGGTACGAGAAAACGACACCCTGCTGGTGGGCGGCGCCAAATCCGACAGTGCCGCCACCCGGTACACCATCGAGGCCGGCGAGAGCATACGCCTGGTCTGTGGCGACAGCGTGCTTGAGCTCAAGGCCGGTGGTGACGTGAACCTGACCTGCGGCTCGTTCAATCTCTTTTCCTCCGGCAGCAGCAAGATTCAGACAAAAGGCAAGCTCGATATCAACCTGGGCAGTGACAAAGGCACCTCGCCTGGCGCCCAAGGTGTGCAAGACAGCATCAAGTCCGCCGTCGAGTCCAGATTTCCGGGCAAAACCAACGCCGATTAATAACGGAATTTCCAGTTATGAATTACCTGATCAATGAAGCCCAGTTCACCTTGCCCGATGAGGGTTTGCAGGACGCCTCGATCAACATCCTCAAGTTCGCCAGCCTGGGTACCTCACTGATCATCAGTCGCAGCCCACTGGCAGATGGCGAAACCTTGCAAAGCAACTTCGACGGACAACTGAAAAAGCTCGAACAACAAGTCAAGGATCTGCGCTACTCGCCGGCCCAGGCCGTCAAAGTTGGGACCGCCCAGGACATTGATGCCATCGAAGTACAAAATCGCTTTAGCAAGGGTAATGAGCATATCTACCAGTACCAACTGGCCTTGCTGATTCCTGGCACCCGGAGAATGATGGCCTTGAGTTATGTCAAGACTCAGCCGCTGGGCGCAGCTGAGGCCGTACACTGGGCACTCATCAAGAACACCCTCACCCTTCACGTCACGCCTTGAGTCGAGCCTGATCCATGAGTGACGATCTCTGGGCTGCTCGCGAAGGCGATGCGTTGCTTCACACCTCGGTCATGGCCGATATCCTCGGCGGCGTGCTTGAGGTGGCAGCCTATGCCGCGATTACCTATGTCGGCTGCATTGCCGCGACCGCCCTGATAGCGGTTGCCACCGGCATAACCATCGGCACTGCTGGCGTCGGCTGCGTGGCACTGGGCCTCGCAGTCGGTGCCATCGTGGGTATCACAGCAGGGCTCACGGGAGCCGACGTCAAGATATCCAGTTGGTGCGAAAGCGCTGCCAACTGGGTCTTTCCGCCGGTGATCGATGCCTTTATCACCAGCGGTTCGGAAAACGTCTTCATCAACGACAAGCCTGCAGCACGCGCCGCGGGGAAGATGATGGCCGTGCCTGTGCCGCCCAGCGAACCACCTGCTGCCAGCTTTTTGGATATGGCACAGAACTTCTTCTCGCAAATGTGGCGCCCCACAGTCGCCACACCCGCGCCTGGAACCGAGCCCTGCCTGCTGGATACGGTGGCCTGCAACAAACACCCCCCTATGCCCGAACAGTTCCTCGCAGAAGGCTCAAGCTCGGTCTTTATCAACGGCCAACCGGCTGCCCGCAGCGGCGACCGCAGCACCTGTGATGCCAAGATTGGCAGCGCTGAAGGCCTAATCTCCCCCGATGTGCGCATCGGCGGCGAGACTATCGTGGTCCGCGAAATCCGCAGCGGAAAAACCCCCGGAGTGGGCCTGGCAATTACCGCGCTGCTGATGCTGCGAGGCAATATGCGTGGGTTTTGGAGCAAGTTGCCGTGTTTGGTCGTCAGCACGATGGTCGGCGCGGCGACGGCCTGGGGAACCAGCAAAGTTGTATCGGCCTACAAGGAAGGCAGCAATGGTTCACCCAACCCGGTGCATAGCGCCACCGGCGCCAAGATTCTCGGCGGAGAGGAAGAGCTGGACTTTGTCGTACCTGGGTTATTGCTGATTGAATGGCAGCGCTTTTACAGCAGCCTCGACACTCGCCGCGATGGTTTGCTGGGCGCGGGCTGGAGCCTGCCGTACGAGGTCAGTGTCGACATTAACCTAGACCAGGAACTGCTTTACACCGACGAACAGGGCCGACAGCTGCATATCGGTTATGTCCCGCTGGCGGGTGGGGCCTTCAGCCCCGGCGAAGGATTGGCAGTACGTCGCAGCGCCGAAGGCGCCGTGCTGATCGAAAGTGCCGACGGAGTCTACCGCCTGTTTGCACCCCACCCTTTGAATGCCTCGCGACTGCGCCTGGTACAACTGGGCAACCGCAACGATGGACGCATCTACCTCGACTATGACGACCTTGGGCGCCTAGCACGCTTGCGCGATACCCATGACCTGATGCATCTGGAACTGGCCTACGACACCATCCATCCGAACCGAGTTGCCAGCGTCGAGCGCCGCTACCTGAACCCGCGACATTTTGCCGGGCGCTGCGATGTGCTAGTCAGCTACAGCTACGACACTAACGGTGACTTGAGTAGCGTCACCGATACCCAAGGCCAGACTCAACGGCGCTTCTGCTATGACGAAGGCCGGCGAATGATCGAACACCAGTTACCCTCGGGACTGCGCTGCTTTTACCAATGGTCAGCCCTGCAAGGGCCCGATGGCGAAGAGTGGCGAGTCACCCGGCACTGGACAGATACGGGAGAGCAATACGCTTTCGAGTACGACCTAGCGGCCGGGGTCACCCAGATCACTGATGGTCTGCAACGGGTCAGCCGCCGTGAGTGGAACGCTCAGTACCAGATCACGCGCTACACCAACAATCTGGGGCAGAGCTGGCAATTCGAATGGAACGATCAGCGCCAATTGCTCGGCGCCACCGATCCGCTCGGTGGACTGTGGCGCCTCAGCTACGACGAGTCCGGCAATCTAAGCAAGACCGTCGACCCCCTGGGTCATATGAGCAGCACTCTGTGGTTGGAGCATTGGTCACTACCAATCATGGAAACCGATCCGAACGGCAATAGCTGGCATTATCGCTACGATAGCCGGGGCAATCGCATAGAAAGCATCGACCCCCTAGGTCATCGCACACGCTACAGCTATAGCGATTTCGGACAGCCCGTCAAAATAGTCGATCCATTGGATAAGAGCCGCACTCTGAGGTGGAACGAATGGAATCTGCTGACCGAAGAGGTGGACTGTTCCGGCTACTCGACGCGTTACGAATACGACGCCTTTGGCAACCTGCAAAAAATGATCAACGCCGAAGGCGAGCCACTGATCTATCTACACGACCCTCAAGGTCGGCTGTTGCAGTACCAGCTACCGGATGGAAGGACTGAACAACTGCAGCGCAACGCCTCGGGACAGGTCACGGCCTTTACCGACAGTTCGGGCAACACCGTCAATTACATACGCGACCTGCGTGGCCTGGTTCGCCAGCGTAGCGATGCCTACAACCGTAGCGTGAACTTTACCTATGACACCTATGGACGTATTCACCAACTGACCAACGAGAACGGCGAAAGCTACAGCTTCAGCTGGGATGCGGGCGATCGACTGATAGTCCAGCAGAGCCTTGACCAGAGCGCGACACGCTACAGCTACGATGCCATGGACAACATCATCGCCATCGAGGACTTACCCAGTGCGCAAGGTGCACCCGTAAAGCCCATCAAACTCCTGATGGATAACGATGCCTTGGGTCGAATGCTGCGCAAGACCACCGAGGACGGCGAGACCCAATATTGCTATGACGCCAACGGCCAGCTCACGGCAATCAGTTTCTTCGGCGTTGATGGTGAACAACAGCACCTGAAATTCGACTATGACGCCTTCGGTCGTGTGCAGGAGGAGCAAAGCGCAGCAGGCTCTCTGCGCCATCATTACGATGAGTTGGGCAACCTTTTGCAGAGCCGGTTGCCCGATGGTCGCTGGCTGAACCAGTTGTACTACGGCAGCGGGCACCTGCATCAAATCAATCTTGATGGCCAGGTGATCAGCGATTTCGAGCGTGATCGACTGCACCGGGAGTTGCAGCGGACTCAGGGCCGTTTGGCAACCCGTACCGACTACGACCGCTGCGGGCATATTCGCTCACGGCAACGCCGCATGCTTGAACAGAGCTGGCAGCTACCGGCCTTGGCGGAGAAACAGTACTGGTTCGACGCCACCGACAATCTCACCCAGCGCCGGCGTATCAACGAGCAACAAGACCAACTGCAACAGCTGGGTTATGACGCCAGTGGCAGACTCATGACCTGCCAGGACACCCAGCACAGCGAAACCTATGCTTACGACGCCGCCGCCAACCTGCTCGACTCCACCCAGAGAGGCGGGCTGGTGCGCCATAACCGTCTGCTGACGTATCAAGACAAGCGATATCGCTACGACGGATTCGGCCGCATGGTGGAAAAACGCAGCGGTAGCCGGCGGGTTCAATACTTCAGCTATGACGCCGAGCATCGGCTGGTGGAGGTCCGTAACGACGACGGTATCAGCCAGACCCAGGTACGCATGTCCTACGACCCGATAGGGCGTCGTATTGCCAAGACCGAATATGACAGCCACGGGCAGGTACTGGGCCAGACTCGCTTCACCTGGGACGGGCTCCGCCTACTTCAGGAGCAACGGCACAGTCAGTGCAGCCTCTACATTTATGTCGAGGATGGCTATGAGCTCCTGGCACGTGTCGATGGCCGGGACGAACAGCAGGTCGTGCGCTACTACCATAACGACCTGAACGGGTTGCCCGAACAACTCACCGAAGCCGACGGCTCCTTAGCCTGGCAGGCGCAGTACCTCGCGTGGGGCCAGAGCCGAAAGGAGTTGCGCGAGCCCTACTTCATCGAGGAACAGAACTTAAGGTTCCAGGGCCAGTATCTGGATCGCGAAACCGGCCTGCACTACAACACCTTTCGCTTCTACGACCCTGATATCGGGCGTTATACCACCCCCGACCCAATCGGCCTGGCGGGAGGGCTGAACCTTTACAGCTATGGGCCGAACCCTGTCGGCTGGCTCGACCCACTTGGCTGGGCAACCCGCCCGAACAACGGGAAATACAAGATATTTTTCGACCACAGCATCAGCCCAGACAATCGCTACGCCAGTGACGCGGTCCAGTTCAGGCAAGCCAACAAGGAGTTCATCAAGCAACTCAACTCCGACCCATCCTTTAAAAAAACCATGCACGCGCGGTATCCAGGTTTGGGCGATTGGATTAAAAACGGAGATATGGGGAGCAGCCCATCAAAAATGCTGACCTGGCACCACCATGAAAAAGTCAATCGCCTGGTGTTGGTGGACTACAGAGACCACCGAAAAAATCACGGTCTTTATCATCCGACTGGCAAAGGTGGTCGAGATATATGGGGCGGTGGCCCTGCGGGTAGACACGGACAACTCAACGGCAAGACAGGAGCAAAAAGATGCTGATCAATAACCTGAACACCGAACAGAGCATGACAGTCGAACAACTGGTCGAAAGTCTGCTGAACAAGATCAAGGCCGAACACGGCAGCGATCAATGCGACGAACGTTTTTGCGTTTACGCGCGCAAGTTCGTATCGCAGTTGAGCCCCGAGCTGGAAGTATTCATTGATCGCTACCCTTCTGAAGGCAGCAAAGGTGAAGATCTCTATCCCGATTTTGTGCTGAACAATAAATTACAACTGATCTACTACGGCGAACACTTTGTGAGCGTTCTGGAACTGGCGGTGGAACAGCGCCCGCAAATAGACACGAAAGATGCGATCAAAGGCTTGAACTATTACAACGAGAACGATGACTTCCTCGATTTCTGAGAGAAAGGTAGAGAGCAAAGCACTGTCTGTCGCTCAAGCAACGAGGCCGCTTGGGATCAATGCCATGCCTGCTCGGCCGCCTAGCTCTGAATGCACGCCGCGTAGCGGGTGGCCCATTGCTTGTCGAACGTGAGGGCCTCGGGCTCTTCGGGGTCGATGGTGATGTTCCACAGCTTCTGCTGTTCCACCTCGTATTTGACCCAGCCGATGATGCCGCTGCCGGACGTGTCGTAGAACAGCTGGAGCGACAGTTCGTCGCCCTTGTCGGTGTCGATCAGCAGCTTGAGTTTGTCCGGGGTGGTGAAGTCGCGGTAGGGGTAGTTGCTGCTCCTGACCATTTCGGTGAGGTAGCCGTAGCAGCTGGCGACGCCTGTTGCCTCATCGGCCAGGGCCGGCATCGCCCCCAGGCTGCCCAGCAGGGCGAGGATGGCCAGATTCAGGTTCCGCATGATTGCCCCTTGAGCTTGAGAGTTTCGACTTGTCCGGCGATTTCGATGCGGGCCTCGACCTGGCGGTCGTGGGACTCCTGGTACTCGCTGAAGTTGTTGCGCTTGAGGATGTTCAGGGTCACACGCATGTCTGCCGAGGCGTTCTGGTACTCGACCCGGTTGTTGCTCTGGGCGCCACTGGTCAACTCCACCAGTTGGCCGCCGGTCTTGAGGTAGAGGAAGTGTTCGTCGATCTCTACCAGCAGCCGTGGGGCCTTGGGCGCAACGCTGTAGTCGGGGCGTGCCAGCGAATAACCGCACAGCCAGATCCCCGGGCTGTCGTACTTCTGGCTGTTGAACCACTTCAGGGCTTCGCGATAGCCCACTTGCGTCAGCGCCGACCCTGGCTCGGCCACGGCGAAGGCCGAGTTCATGCTCAACCCGAGGACGCACCCGCACACCATCCGCCAGGCACGGCCCATGGCAGCTGAGGGTACTTGTGGGGGGATCGGGAGCGGGAAAGGTGTCGAGCGGGTCATCCTTGGCCTTTGTTCGCAAGTAAAGCAGTGCGCATGCTAGCCATGCCCAAAGCCATGCGCAAGACGCTTTCAGTGACGCCATCGGCAAATACGCAGGCATAAAAAAATGAGCACCCGTACGGTTCGGCGTGCTCATTTTTTGTACTGCTCTCCCCCGCTTCGGGGCGTGCAGTGCTTAAGGGTTGACGCTGTCCTTGAGGGACTTGCCTGGCTTGAAGGCAACGGTGTTGCTGGCCTTGATTTTTACCGGCTCGCCGGTTTGCGGGTTCTTGCCGGTACGGGCGCCACGGTGGCGCTGCAGGAAGGTGCCAAAACCAACCAGGGTCACGCTGTCTTTGCGATGCAGGGCACCGGTGATTTCTTCGAGAACGGCGTTGAGTACGCGGTTGGCCTGCTCTTTGGTCAGATCCGCTTTTTCAGCGATGGCGGCGGCGAGTTCTGGTTTACGCATAGTGAAGCCTCTTTGACGGTTTTTTGTTGTTATGTCCGTGCTGTTCTTCCGGAACAGCGCCCAAGGCGCCGCAGGCTCTACTCTGCGGCAGACGGGTGTGAGGATGGCACGCACTTGAGAGTGGCGCCAGTCTCCCCACGACCTTTGTAGGGGCAAAATCGGGGTTATTCCGACAGAACGACCGCTATTTATGCCAGCAACGGCGGAAGCTCTTTGTTCAGGGCCAGTTTCTCCATCACCGCGGCGCCGGTCAGGGCGTAGCCCAGCAGCTGGCCGCTGGCATCGCGGCACAGCACCTTGATGTCGGCGCCCTGCCCTTCAGCGCTCCACACCCCTTCGCGGCCGCGAGGTGGCGGCGAGACCACCAGCGGGCAGACCGGGGTTTTCACGGTGATCGGCATCGGCCCGTAGCCGACGGTCGTCGGGTTGCCGGCCAGGGTCTGGGCCAGGGCGCGGGCGCAGCTCATCAGCGGCATCACGTACAGCAGGTTGAGGCCATCGACCTCGGCGCAGTCGCCCAGGGCGTAGATATTGGCGTGGGAGGTTTTCAGCTGCCGATCGACGGCAATGCCGCGGCCGACCACCAACCCGGCAGCCGCAGCCAGATCGGTGCGCGGACGCAGGCCGATGGCCGAGACCACCAGGTCGCAGGCGATCACCTGGCCGTCGGAGAGGTGCGCTTGCAGGCCGTCCTCGCTGCGCTGCAGGCGGTTGAGCACCGGCCCCAGGTGGAAGCGAGCGCCCAGGCTTTCAAGCCCGGCCTGCACCGCTGCAGCGGCGGCCGGGTGCAACAGGGTCGGCATCACTTGCTCGCACGGCGCCACCAACTCGACTTCATAGCCGCCGAGGATCAGATCATTGGCGAATTCACAGCCGATCAGCCCGGCCCCCAGCAACAGCACCCGGCGCTTGCCGGCGGCGGCAGCCCGGAAGCGTGCGTAGTCTTCCAGGTCGTTGATCGGGAAGATCAGCTCGGACGCGTCGCCCTCCACCGGCACGCGCACGGTTTGCGCGCCGCAGGCCAGGATCAGGTCGCGATACGCCACCGCTTCCTCACCGATCCACAGGCGCTTGTGGCCCGGGTCGATGCCGCTGATGCGGGTATGGGTGCGCACCTCGGCCTTGAGCTGCTCGGCCATGGCGCCCGGCTCGGCCATGCTCAGGCCGTCGGCGTCCTTGTTTTTGCCGAAGCCGGTGGACAGCATCGGCTTGGAGTAGGAGCGACCGTCATCCGCCGTAATCAGCAACAGCGGTGTTTCGCCGTCGAGTTTGCGAAACTCCCGGGCCAGGTTGTAACCCGCAAGCCCGGTGCCAACGATCACGACAGGTGCGCTCATCCCTTTCTCCTTGTTATGCAATTGATCAAAAAATCGCCATTAACCGATTTCGATCATCTCGAAATCCATTTTGCCCACGCCACAGTCCGGGCACAGCCAGTCCTGCGGCACATCTTCCCAGCGGGTACCGGGCAAGATACCGTCGTCGGGCCAGCCATCGGCTTCGTTATAGATCAGGCCGCAGACCACACATTGCCACTTTTTCATGTACGCATTTCCTCAGGTTCTCAGGCGTTGCCGGCGCGGCGGTCGATGGATCGACTCTGATTGCCGTCCGGCTCAGGGCGTTTTGTACTGATCGCTCAGCGCAGATGCAAGCATGTTCGCAGCGCCAAGCCACCCCGATCAATCAAAGTTCGCGGACGACATGTTAAGCTCGGCGCCTCATTTGCTGCCAATAATGACTCACTGTGCCGCACTCTAATCCCCCCGTTCCGACCCCGGCCTGGCTGCCACACAGCCAGTTGTCGCCCCTCCCCGATGCGCAGATTGTCGATTGGCTGTTCGATCAAGGGTCGCTGACCCGGCGCCTGACCCGGCTGTCGGACAACGGCTTCAGCGTGACCCCGCTGGTGGAAGGCTGGCAGCCCCTGCGCGCCGACGAGTGTGCAGCCCTGGACCTGCCCGCAGACAGCCAGGGCTGGGTGCGCGAGGTGTACCTGCGCGGCCATGGCGAGGCCTGGGTATTCGCCCGCAGCGTTGCCGCACGCACGGCCCTGGAGAATGGCGGGCTGAATATTGACGAACTGGGCAGCCGTTCCCTGGGTGAATTGCTGTTCTGCGACCAGGCATTCCAGCGCCGCGCCATTGAGGTCTGCCATTACCCGCGCCAATGGCTGCCCGCCGAGGTCCAGGCCGACGCGCTCTGGGGCCGCCGCTCGCGCTTCGACCGCGGCACGCTGAGTGTGCTGGTAGCGGAAATCTTTTTGCCGACCCTGTGGGACGCGGTACGCGCCCACCCGGAGAACTGCTGATGTACCAGAGCCTGCTCAAATCCCTGAATCGCCTCAACCCGCGGGCCTGGGACTTTATTCAACTGACCCGTATGGACAAGCCGATCGGCATCTACCTGCTGCTCTGGCCCACCCTCTGGGCCCTGTGGATTGCCGGCAAGGGCGCGCCATCCCTGGCCAATATCGTGATTTTCGTACTCGGTGTGACCCTGACCCGGGCGGGTGGCTGCGTGATCAATGACTGGGCCGACCGCAAGGTCGACGGCCACGTCAAACGCACCGAGCAACGGCCGCTGGTGAGCGGCAAGATCAGCTCCAAAGAGGCCTTGGTGTTCTTCGCGGTGCTGATGTTTATCAGCTTCCTGCTGGTGCTGTGCACCAACGCCACCACCATCTGGCTGTCCCTGGGCGGATTGGCGCTGGCGGCCAGCTACCCGTTCATGAAGCGTTACACCTACTACCCGCAGGTGGTGCTGGGCGCGGCGTTTTCCTGGGGCATTCCCATGGCCTTCACCGCCGAGACTGGCGAGCTGCCGGCCAGCGCCTGGCTGCTGTATATCGCCAACCTGCTATGGACCGTGGGCTACGACACTTATTACGCCATGACCGACCGCGACGACGACCTGCGGATCGGGGTGAAATCCACCGCCATCCTGTTTGGCGAAGCGGACCGGGTGATCATCCTCAGCCTGCAGGGCCTGGCCCTGGGCTGCCTGCTGCTGGCGGGCGCGCGGTTCGATCTGGGGGGCTGGTTCCACCTCGGGCTGCTGGTGGCGGCCGGGTGCTTTGTCTGGGAGTTCTGGTACACCCGCGACAAGGACCGGTTGAAATGCTTCCGGGCCTTCCTGCATAACCATTGGGCGGGGTTGGCGATTTTCCTGGGGATCGTTGCCGATTACGGCTTGCGCTGACACGAGCGGGACTACACCTGGAAGAATGCGGTGCCGCTGATGGCCAGCGCAGCGTGCCGCAGCGGCTACACCTGTAGCCGCTGCCGAGCCCGCGAGGCTGCGCGGGCCGGCATGGGCACAGAGGGGGTTAGGGTTTGGCCACCTTCCAGGCGCCGTCCATTTTGCCTTCGCCGGTCATGTCGCCGGCCTTTTTGTCCATGACAAAGGTGTACAGCGGCTTGCCATCGTAGGCCCACTGCATGGTGCCGTCATCGCGCTTGACCGTGGTCCACTTGCCCATGGCCTTGTCGCTGCCTTCGGCCATCAACGGCGGCCAATTGCCGGCGCATTTGTCGTTGCACATGGACTTGCCACCCGCGTCCTTGGCAAAGGTGTAGAGGGTCATGCCTTTGTGGTCGACCATCATCCCGTCTTTGCTCATGGCGGGGTCGGCGGCGAAAGCCAGTGTCGGCAGCGCCAGGGCAGCAGCGACCAGCAGGGCCTTCCAGGATTGCGTCAGTTGAGTCATGGAAACCTTCTCTTGTGGTTGTCAGGATTCGGACTCAAAGCTTAGTTCATGAATGCGCGGGCCGCCGTCGGCCTAAAATACTGTCACACGACTGCAATAATTCCGTTATCTAATGCGGCGCAAGACAGTTAAATGACAAGAGGTTCAAGCATGGTTGGCAGAAGCATTCTGATCGTTGACGACGAAGCGCCTATTCGCGAAATGATCGCCGTTGCGTTGGAAATGGCCGGCTATGACTGCCTGGAGGCTGAAAACTCCCAGCAGGCCCACGCCATTATCGTCGACCGCAAGCCCGACCTGATCCTGCTCGACTGGATGCTGCCCGGCACTTCGGGCATCGAACTGGCGCGGCGCCTCAAGCGCGACGAGCTGACCGGGGATATCCCGATCATCATGCTCACCGCCAAGGGCGAAGAGGACAACAAGATCCAGGGCCTGGAAGTCGGCGCCGACGACTACATCACCAAGCCGTTTTCACCTCGCGAGCTGGTGGCGCGCCTCAAGGCCGTGCTGCGCCGCGCGGGCCCGACCGATGGTGAAGCGCCGATTGAAGTCGGCGGCCTGCGGCTCGACCCGATCAGCCACCGCGTGACCATCGACGGCACCCCCGCCGAAATGGGCCCGACCGAATACCGCCTGCTGCAATTTTTCATGACCCACCAGGAACGCGCCTATACCCGTGGCCAGCTGCTGGACCAGGTCTGGGGTGGCAATGTCTATGTTGAAGAACGCACCGTCGACGTGCACATTCGACGCCTGCGCAAAGCGCTGGGTGAAGCCTACGAGAACCTGGTACAAACCGTGCGCGGCACCGGCTATCGCTTTTCAACCAAGGCATGACATCAGCGCCAAGCTATGAGCTGCAAGCGGCAAGTTGACCGCTTCTGAACTTGTAGCTTGCAACTTGGAGCTGTCCCCTACGTGAACCAAAACTGGCATGGCACCCTGATTCGCCACATGCTGCTTCTGATCACCGGCTGCCTGCTGGTCGGCCTGATCAGCGGTTATTACGGCTGGAGCATGGCCATCGGCCTGGCGATCTACCTGGCCTGGACCCTCAAGCAACTGCTGCGCCTGCACGAATGGCTGCGCCTGCACCAGCCTGACCAGGCACCGCCCGATGGCTACGGCCTGTGGGGTGAAGTGTTCGACAGCATCTACCACCTGCAACGCCGCGACCAACGGGTGCGCGGGCGCCTGCAAGCGGTGATCGACCGGGTCCAGGAGTCCACCGCCGCCCTGAAGGACGCGGTGATCATGCTCGACAGCGACGGCAACCTGGAATGGTGGAACCGCGCCGCGGAAACCCTGCTGGGCCTCAAGACCCCGCAAGACAGCGGCCAGCCGGTGACCAACCTGGTGCGCCACCCGCGCTTCAAGGAGTACTTCGAGCAGGACAACTACGCCGAGCCGCTGGAAATCCCCTCGCCGATCAACGACCGCCTGCGTATCCAGCTCTACATCACCCGCTACGGCAACAACGAACACCTGATGCTGGTGCGCGATGTCACCCGCATTCATCAGCTGGAGCAGATGCGCAAAGACTTCATCGCCAACGTCTCCCATGAGCTGCGCACGCCGTTGACGGTGATCTGCGGCTACCTGGAAACCCTGCTCGACAACGTCGAAGAAGTGAACCCGCGCTGGAGCCGTGCCCTGCAGCAGATGCAGCAGCAAGGCGGGCGTATGCAGACCCTGCTCAACGACCTGCTGTTGCTGGCCAAGCTGGAAGCCACCGACTACCCCTCGGACAACCAGCCGGTGGCGATCGATACCTTGCTGCATTCGATCAAGAGCGACGCCCAGGCCCTGTCCGGCGAGCGCAACCAGGGCATCAGCCTGGAAGCGGATGCCAGGATCCAGCTCAAGGGCAGCGAGGCGGAACTGCGCAGCGCGTTCTCCAACCTGGTGTTCAACGCGGTGAAATACACCCCGGCCGAAGGCAATATCCGCATTCGCTGGTGGGGTGATGAGCAAGGCGCGCACCTGAGCGTGCAGGATTCGGGCATCGGCATCGACAGCAAACACCTGCCGCGCCTGACCGAGCGCTTCTACCGCGTGGACTCCAGCCGCAACTCCAATACCGGCGGCACCGGCCTGGGCCTGGCCATCGTCAAGCACGTGCTGCTGCGCCACCGTGCGCGCCTGGAGATCAGCAGCGTGCTGGGTCACGGCAGCACGTTCACCTGCCATTTCGCCCCCACCCAGGTCAAGAAAACCGCCCCCACGCCCTGACCGGCCAGCGCTGACAGCGACTCGCCACTAGGCAATCGTCCTGTCAGCCGCTACATTGGCGCACTTGTGCCTGCCTTTCAGGCACCGCATTTCCTTCTTTTTTCGCCTACACGGAACCCGCAAAACTCCATCATGGACCCATCCCCTGGTTTTACCCTCGCGACACTCTTCGCCGACTTCGGCATGATTCTTTTTGCTCTGATCCTGGTTCTGCTCAACGGCTTCTTCGTTGCCGCCGAGTTCGCCATGGTCAAATTGCGCTCCACCCGGGTCGAGGCCATCGCCCACAAGAACGGTTGGCGCGGACAGATCCTGCGCACCGTACACAGCCAGCTCGACGCCTATCTGTCGGCCTGCCAACTGGGTATCACCCTGGCCTCCCTGGGCCTGGGCTGGGTCGGTGAACCGGCCTTCGCACACATTCTGGAACCACTGCTGGGCGCCATCGGCGTCGAGTCGCCGGAGATCATCAAGGGCGTGTCGTTCTTTGCCGCCTTCTTCGTGATTTCCTACCTGCACATCGTGGTCGGCGAGCTGGCGCCCAAATCCTGGGCCATTCGCAAACCCGAGCTGCTGTCGCTGTGGACGGCGGTGCCGCTGTACCTGTTCTACTGGGCCATGTACCCGGCCATCTACCTGCTCAACGCCAGCGCCAACACCATCTTGCGCATCGCCGGCCAGGGCGAGCCCGGCCCGCACCATGAACACCACTACAGCCGCGAAGAACTGAAACTGATCCTGCACTCCAGCCGTGGCCAGGACCCCAGCGACCAAGGCATGCGCGTACTGGCCTCGGCCGTGGAAATGGGCGAACTGGAAGTGGTGGACTGGGCCAACTCCCGGGAAGACCTGATCAGCGTCGAATTCAACGCGCCACTCAAGGAAATCCTCGCCCTGTTCCGCCGCCACAAGTTCAGCCGCTACCCGGTGTACGACAGCGACCGCAACGAGTTCGTCGGCCTGCTGCACATCAAGGATCTGCTGTTGGAATTGGCGGCCCTGGACCACATTCCCGAGTCGTTCAACCTCGCCGAACTGACCCGCCCGCTGGAGCGCGTATCGCGGCACATGCCGCTGTCGCACCTGCTGGAACAGTTCCGCAAAGGCGGCTCGCACTTCGCCCTGGTGGAAGAGGCCGACGGCAAGATCATCGGCTACCTGACCATGGAAGACGTGCTCGAAGTGCTGGTCGGCGACATCCAGGACGAACACCGCAAGGCCGAACGCGGCATCCTCGCCTACCAGCCGGGCAAGTTGCTGGTGCGCGGCGATACGCCGTTGTTCAAAGTCGAACGCCTGCTGGGCATCGACCTTGACCACATCGAGGCTGAAACCTTGGCCGGCCTGGTCTACGAAACCCTGAAACGGGTTCCGGAAGAAGAGGAAGTCATGGAAGTCGAAGGGCTGCGCATCATCATCAAAAAGATGAAAGGCCCGAAAATCATTCTGGCCAAGGTCTTGATGCTCGACTGATAGCCCCCTTGGCCCCCGCCCCTCTCCAATGGCTGCAAAACCTTCCCTGCCGATAGATTGCGGGCATAGGGTTTGCGGCCGCTGCGCGGCCGAGCGGGAGCAAGCTCCCTCGCCACGGGGGGCTTATGCCGGGCGATGAACCTCGATGCGCTGCGTGCGCTTTTGTGGCGAGCGAGCTTGCTCGCGCTGGGGCGGCCGGGGCTCCGGGGTGCAGCTGCCCCGATGGCAGCAACCTAATTCCTCCTGATAAATCGCGGGCTCAGGGTTTGCGGCCGCTGCGCGGCCGAGCGGGAGCAAGCTCCCTCGCCACAGGGGGCTTATGCCGGGCGATGAACCTCGATGCGCTGCGTGCGCTTTTGTGGCGAGCGAGCTTGCTCGCGCTGGGGTGGCCGGGGCTCCGGGGTATAGCTGCCCCGATGGCAGCAACCTAATTCCTCCTGATAAATTGCGGGCTCAGGGTTTGCGGCCGCTGCGCGGCCGAGCGGGAGCAAGCTCCCTCGCCACGGGGCTTATGCCGGGCGATGAACCTCGATGCGTTGCGTGCGCTTTTGTGGCGAGCGAGCTTGCTCGCGCTGGGGCGGCCGGGGCGGACGCTCTGATGGCAGCAACCTCATTTCTACAGGTAAGTTGCGGGCTCAGGGTTTGCCGAGGGCGAAGTTGGGCAGGCTGCTGACAGGCTGGTTGAACTGGTAGGGAATCGACACCAGCCCCAAGCCGGTGTTGCGCTGCACCACGAAGTGCAGGTGCGGGCCCGTGCTATTGCCGGTATTGCCCGACAGCCCGAGGGGGCTGCCCACGGCCACCCGCTGCCCTTCACGCACCCTCAGTGAGCCACGCTGCAAGTGCAGGTACACGCCCATGGTGCCGTCATCGTGCAGCACCCGGACAAAGTTGCCGGCCGGGTTGTTGCCGCGCCCGGTCTGGCTGTTCTCGGTCTTCACCACTACCCCGCCACGGGCGGCAATGATCGGCGTGCCCTCGGGCATGGCGATGTCCATGGCGTAGCGGCTTTTCGGACCGAAGTGGCTGTACTGCCCATCCGCACCCTGGGTCAGGCGAAACGGTCCTCCACGCCATGGCAGCGGATAGCGATAGGTCTGAGCCGCGCCTGAAGGGTCGCCCAGGGAATAACGGAACCTTGGGGTATACACCAGCGGCTGATCAAGCCGGCTCGCCGTGAGCAGCGCCAGGCGCGTCCTGCTGCGCGCCGGCAGCACTCGCCGAATCGGTGCTTTCGGTGCCGCGCTGACATTGCTCAAGCCGCCAAAGCTCAACTCGACCTCGACCGGCGCATACAGCTCGTTGCGCACAAACACACTGTCGACGCCCTTTTGCCGCTGAATATCCAGGTGCACCTGCCGCTCCAGGTGTTCGACCATGCGATCCCGGAACACGAATACCTGGGCACCCGGCGTCGCTCGATCGCTGTACGAAACCACTCCGTTGGCGTCGGTGGACTTGTAGATGGTCATGGCGACTGCCGAGGAGGCAGACAGCCACAGGCCACAAAAAAACAGCAGGCGCACGAGCATGGGCAACTATCTTGAAAAATCCAGCCGCGAGACTAACAGCAGCACATGGAGCTTGTGTGAATCAGACCGGAATCAGCGGCCCGGTGGGAGCGGCGCCGACACTGATATCGACCTCCAATTGCGCGGCGTCGGACAGGTTCACCAGCGCGTCGAGGGAGAATTTGTTGATCTTGCCGCTGAGCACGTCGTTGAGCCGTGGCTGAGTGATGTTGAGCCGCTGGGCCGCTGCCTTTTGCGAAAGTCCCCAGGTCTTGATGGTCTTGCTCAGTTCCAGCATCACCTTGGAGCGCAGGCGCATATTGGCCGCCTCCTGGGGCGAATCCTCCAGGGCATCCCAGACACTGTCGAAGCGTTGAATATGTTGATGTTCGTTCATGGTGTGAACCTATCTCCTGCAATCTGGCACGAGCCAGCTCGATATCCCGCGTTTCGGTACGGCGCGTGGTCTTGCGCATGGCATGCAGCACATAAATCGCCGACAGCCGGACCACCACATAAAACACCCGAAACGCGCCTGATTCCTCGTTGATCCTGATCTCGAATACCCCAGGCCCCACGGTCTTCATCGATCGGCAGTCATAGGGCTGCTCGCCCTGCTGCAACAGATCCAGCTGATAACCCGCGGCCCGCCGCGCCTCCAATGGAAACGCCTTGAGATCCCTGAGCGCGCTCCCGACAAACACCACATCCTTGTGCCTTGGCATCGAACCTCTCCCGTGACTGAGTGCCGAGAGATTAAACAACCCGCCCGCTAGAGCGCGCGCCTGGGTTGTTTCAAGGCATGGCCAAGAGCGAGAAAGACAAAAACACACCCCACAACCTATATCTAAACAGATATAAATCAACCTGAAAAACAGAAACCAGACGCACGGCATCGAACCACCGTCGCCGAGTTCCAAGCCTTGCACTGCAAGGCCTGCAACCCAGCGCAGAACTCTTCAGGCACTACCCACGACCGTTGAGGCAGACGCCTCAGGTCAGGGTCATTCGGATGAAACGCCGGGGACAGGAAAGTGGTTGCAGCAGGTTTCCGGCCGCATTCAGGCGCGGCGGTCGAGATCGATCAACGACCAGGCGGGGAAATTCAGGAGAGGGGAAATCAAATCTTTATGCGCAACAGCAGCGGCTGACTGCAACCGCTGCTTCCAGACTGCGCTGGGCCAATGGAACGACGGCGTGCATCGCAAGTAGCACGGCGCCTGGCAGGGCCAGCGTCTGAACGCGGCCCGAGCCCACGGCAGTGACTACCGGATGCCAGCCAGATCCTCGCTCAGGCCGGCAGCCTCAAGCCCCCGGCACAAAGTGCTTCTGCGCCGTCCCGCGGGCAATCAGCCGCGAAATGTAATCCAGCTTCTGCGCATCCTGATCCACAAAGCGGAAGGTCAGTTGCAGCCATTCGCTGTCCGGCTTCGGCTCGTAGGCCACCACCGCATGCAGGTACCCGTTGAGGCGCGCCACTTCCGCGTTGTCGCCCTGCTCCAGGTCCAGCACCGCGCTGTCCAGCACCTGAGGCAGTGTCTCGGTACGCTTCACCACCAACAGCGCTTCCTTGATGCTCAAGGCCTTGATCACGCATTGCTGGGTGCCGCTGGGCAGGCGCAACTGACCCTGGCCACGGCCGCCGGAGGCCGCTGCCGCCGGGGTGGGTGCCTTGACCGGCGGGCTGTTGAGCAGGCCACGGGACGGCGCCGCTGCGGCTGCGGCAGGCGCAACCACGGCCGGTTTGGCGAAGGGATTGACTGGGGCCGATGCCGCACCGCCACCCAGGACTTCAGCCTTGCCGCCGGTCAGGGCGCTCAGGGAGTCGTTGCCGAACGCCGAGTTCATCTTGGTCGGCGCGCTGTTCATCAAGGTGTCGAGCTTGCCGACCTTGTTCAGCGCCTGCTTGACCTTGGTCAGCAGCTGTTCGTTGGTAAAGGGTTTGCTGACGTAGCCGGAAACCCCGGCCTGGATCGCCTGGACCACGTTTTCCTTGTCGCCACGGCTGGTCACCATGACGAACGGCATGCTTTTCAGGGCCTCTTGCCCACGGCACCAGGTCAGCAGTTCGAGGCCGGACATTTCCGGCATCTCCCAGTCGCACAGGACCAGGTCGAACGCTTCGCGGGCCAGGATGGCCTGGGCCTTCTTGCCGTTGACCGCGTCTTCGATCTTGATGCCCGGGAAGTAGTTGCGCAGGCACTTCTTCACCAGGTCACGAATGAACGAAGCGTCGTCCACCACCAACACACTTACCTTACTCATCGACCGCCCCTTTAAAAATCCCGGCAAGCATAACGCTTGGCTGATGGCACTTTGCCAAAAACTTTCAGTCACGCCGGGACTTTTCGTTCGCGGGTGCTGCTGTCAGATTCAAAAAACCCAAACAAAAACGCCCGGCCAAAAGACCGGGCGCTTTTCTCGGGCAATCTTACTTATCGTCAGCTTCGTCCGGAACATTAGCGGTTTCGGCACTGGTGCCTTCAACTTCCTGCTTCATGCGCTTGAGGCCCAAATGGCGCACGTCGGTCCCGCGCACCAGGTAAATCACCAGCTCGGAAATATTGCGCGCGTGGTCGCCGATACGCTCCAGGGAACGCAGGACCCAGATGATGCTCAAGACCCGCGAGATAGAGCGCGGGTCTTCCATCATGTAGGTGGCCAGCTCGCGCAGCGCGGTCTTGTATTCGCGGTCGATGATCTTGTCGTACTGGGCCACCGACAACGCCAGGTCGGCGTCGAAACGGGCAAAGGCGTCCAGCGCATCGCGGACCATGTTGCGCACCTGGTCGCCAATGTGGCGGACCTCGACGTAGCCACGCGGCGCCTCGCCTTCTTCGCACAACTGGATGGCACGTCGCGCGATCTTGGTCGCTTCGTCGCCGATCCGCTCGAGATCGATCACCGACTTGGAGATGCTGATGATCAGCCGCAGGTCCGACGCGGCCGGCTGTCGACGAGCCAGGATGCGCAGGCATTCTTCGTCGATGTTGCGTTCCATCTGGTTGATCTGGTCATCGATCTCGCGCACCTGCTGGGCCAGGCCCGAATCGGCCTCGATCAGCGCAGTCACCGCGTCGTTGACTTGCTTCTCCACCAGCCCGCCCATCGCCAGGAGGTGGCTGCGCACCTCCTCAAGCTCGGCGTTGAACTGCGCGGAGATGTGGTGGGTAAGGCCTTCCTTCGAAATCATGGTTTTGCTCCGCAAAAGCTGTAAGCCACAAGCTACAAGCTGCAAGTTGATAGGTGTCGTTGCCTTGAACTGCTTTTACTTGCCGCTTGATGCTTGCGGCTTGCAGCTCATCACTAGCCGTAGCGCCCTGTAATGTAGTCTTCGGTCTGCTTTTTCGCCGGGTTGGTGAACAGGGTGTCGGTGTCGCCGAACTCCACCAGTTTGCCCATGTACATGAAGGCGGTGTAGTCGGAAACTCGCGCGGCCTGCTGCATGTTGTGGGTCACGATCACAATGGTGAACTTGGATTTCAGTTCGTAGATCAGCTCTTCGACTTTCAGGGTCGAGATCGGATCGAGGGCCGAGCACGGTTCGTCGAGCAGCAGCACTTCCGGCTCCACGGCGATGGTCCGGGCAATCACCAGACGCTGTTGCTGGCCGCCGGACAGGCCCAGGGCGGACTCGTGCAGGCGGTCCTTGACCTCATCCCACAGGGCCGCGCCCTTGAGCGCCCACTCCACGGCTTCGTCGAGGACGCGCTTTTTGTTGATGCCCTGGATGCGCAAGCCGTAGACCACGTTTTCGTAGATGGTCTTGGGGAACGGGTTGGGCTTCTGGAACACCATGCCGACCCGGCGGCGCAGCTCGGCCACGTCCTCGCCCTTGCGGTAGATGTTGTTGCCATAGAGGTTGATGGCGCCTTCCACACGGCACCCGTCCACCAGGTCGTTCATGCGGTTGAAGGTGCGCAGCAGGGTCGACTTGCCGCAACCGGACGGGCCGATAAAGGCGGTCACGCGCTGCTTGGGGATGTTCATGCTGACGTCGAACAACGCTTGTTTGTCGCCGTAGAACAGGCTCAGGCCGGGGACTTCGATGGCCACGGTTTCCTGGGCCAGGCTCAGGCTCTGCTTGTCGCGACCCAGGGCCGACATATTGATGCCGTGGGAATGGGTTTCGTGTTGCATGGTCGCACTCCGTTCGTAGCTGCAAGCTTTTAGCTGCAAGCCGCAATTTAGGGCAAAGCGGCAATCTGCATGGAGCTTGCCGCTTGTGGCTTAAAGCTTTGGTTAACTGTCCAGCGCCTTGTACTTCTCGCGCAGGTGGTTACGGATCCACACCGCCGACAGGTTGAGCGTGGCGATCACCAGCACCAGCAGCAGCGCCGTGGCGTACACCAGCGGCCGCGCGGCTTCGACGTTGGGGCTCTGGAAGCCGACGTCATAAATATGGAAGCCCAGGTGCATGATCTTCTGGTCCAGGTGCAGGTACGGGTAGTTGCCATCCAGCGGCAACGACGGCGCCAGCTTGACCACACCCACCAGCATCAGCGGCGCCACTTCACCCGCAGCGCGGGCCACGGCGAGGATCATGCCGGTCATCATCGCCGGGCTGGCCATGGGCAGCACGATCTTCCACAAGGTTTCAGCCTTGGTTGCACCCAGGGCCAACGAGCCCTCGCGTACGGTGCGGGGGATCCGCGCCAGGCCTTCTTCAGTGGCCACGATCACCACTGGCACCGCCAGCAGGGCCAGGGTCAGGGAAGCCCAGAGCAGGCCCGGGGTGCCGAAGGTCGGCGCCGGCAGGGCTTCGGGGAAGAACAGGCGGTCAACCGAACCACCAAGCACATAGACAAAGAAGCCGAGGCCGAACACGCCGTAGACGATGGCCGGGACACCGGCGAGGTTGTTCACGGCAATGCGGATGACCCGGGTCAGGGTGTTCTGCTTGGCGTATTCACGCAGGTAGACCGCGGCCAGCACACCAAACGGCGTAACGATCATGGCCATGATCAGGGTCATCATCACGGTGCCGAAAATCGCCGGGAAGATCCCGCCTTCGGTGTTGGCTTCCCGCGGGTCGTCGCTGAGGAATTCCCAGACCTTGCTGAAGTAGAAGCCGATCTTGGTCAGGGTGCCCATGGCGTTCGGCTGATAGGCGTGCACCACCTTGCCCAGGCTGATCTCCAGCTCTTTGCCGTTGGCATCGCGGGCGGTCAGGCTGTCGCGGTTGAACTGTGCGTGCAGGTCACCCAGGCGCGCCTCGATGTCCTGATAACGGGCGTTGAGTTCGGCGCGCTCGGCGTCCATGTCGGCCTGGGCGGCGGCGTCCATCTTGCCGTCCAGCTCCAGTTTGCGACCGTGCAGGCGGATGCGTTCGAGGCCGGCGTTGATCGCGCCGATGTCGGTTTTTTCCAGGCTCTTGAGCTGGGCTGCCAGCTTGTTCACCCGCTCGATCCGCGCTTGCAGCTCGGGCCAGGCCGCTTCGCCCTCGGCGATCACCTTGCCGTCCTGTTTGACGTTGACCAGGTAGCCGTAGAAATTGCCCCATTCGCGGCGCTCGATGGCCATCAGCTCTGGCGGCGTGGTCTGGTTGGTCAGCCAATCGCCGACGATCCACGTGAAGTCGTTACCGTTCAAGTCACGGTTGCCGACCTTGATCAGCTCGCGGGTCATGAACTCCGGGCCCTGATCGGGCACCGGCAGGCCGGCGCTTTTCAGGCGCGCACGGGGCACTTCTTCTTTCTGCACCACTTCACCGATGACCAGGTGGTTAGCCTGGCCCGGCACATCGTAATTGGCGTGGATCAGGTCCGCCGGCCAGAAATGGCCCAGCCCGCGCACCGCGATCACCGCCAGCAAACCGATGGTCATGATGACCGCGATGGACACCGCACCACCGCTGATCCAGACGCCTGGGGCGCCGCTCTTGAACCAGCCTTTTAGGGAGTTCTGTTTCACAGACTTCTACCTTTCTTAAAGCGACGAGTATTTCTTGCGCAGACGCTGACGGATCAGCTCGGCGAGGGTGTTCATGACGAAGGTGAACAACAGCAGCACCAGCGCCGAGAGGAAGAGCACGCGGTAGTGGCTGCCGCCGACTTCCGACTCGGGCATTTCCACCGCGACGTTGGCTGCGAGCGTTCGCAGGCCTTCGAACAGGTTCATTTCCATGACCGGGGTGTTGCCGGTGGCCATCAGCACGATCATGGTTTCACCGACCGCACGGCCCATGCCGATCATCAACGCCGAGAAAATGCCCGGGCTGGCGGTCAGGATCACCACGCGGGTCATGGTCTGCCACGGCGTGGCGCCCAGGGCCAGGGAGCCCAGGGTCAGGCCGCGCGGCACGCTGAACACGGCGTCTTCGGCGATGGAGTAGATGTTCGGGATCACCGCGAACCCCATGGCCAGACCGACCACCAGGGCGTTGCGCTGGTCGTAGGTGATGCCCAGGTCGTGGGAGATCCACATGCGCATGTCACCGCCGAAGAACCAGTTCTCCATGAACGGGCTCATGTACAGCGAGAGCCAGCCCACAAACAGGATCACCGGAATCAGAATCGCGCTTTCCCAGCCATCCGGCACTTTCAAGCGGATCGATTCAGGCAGGCGGTTGAAGACAAAACCGGCCACCAGGATGCCAATCGGCAGCAGCATCAGCAGGCTGAAGATGCCCGGCAGGTGGCCTTCGACGTAGGGCGCGAGGAACAGGCCAGCGAAGAATCCGAGAATCACCGTCGGCATCGCCTCCATCAGCTCGATCACCGGCTTGACCTTGCGGCGCAGGCTCGGGGCCATGAAGTAAGCGGTGTAGATGGCGGCGGCAACCGCCAGCGGCGCGGCCAGGAGCATGGCGTAGAACGCGGCCTTCAAGGTACCGAAGGTCAGGGGCGCAAGGCTCATCTTGGGTTCGAAATCGGTGTTGGCCGCAGTCGATTGCCAGACGTATTTAGGCTCGTCGTAGTTTTCGTACCAGACCTTGCTCCACAGCGCGCTCCAGGACACTTCCGGGTGCGGGTTGTCGAGCAGCAGCGGTTGCAGCTTGCCGCCGGCTTCGACGATGACCCGGTTGGCCCGTGGCGACAGGCCGAAAATGCCCTGGCCATCGACCACCTGGTCCACCAGCAGGGTGCGGTGCGCGGTGCTGTGGAACACGCCGAGCTTGCCCGAGGCATCCAGGGCCACGAAGCCTTTGCGGCGTTCTTCAGCGGTGATTTCAACGATCGGCGCAGTGCCCATCTCGAAGGTGCGGATCTGCTTCAGGCGCAGCTCGCCGTCCGGGTCGCGGGCCATGAACCACTGGGCCAGGCCGCCTTTGGAGGTCCCGATAATCAGCGAGATGCCGCCCACCAGCTGGGTGCTGGCAGTCACTTCGGCGGTGCCGTCTTCCAGCAGTTTGTAGCGGCCGTTGAGGCTCTTGTCGCGCAGGCTGAAGACATCGGCCTGGGCGCGACCATTGATCACATACAGCCACTGCTGACGCGGATCGATGTACATCGCCTTGACCGCCTCGGTCATCTGCGGCAGCTCGATGCGCTTCTGCTCGCTGGTGACTTCCCCGGTCATCATGTTTTCTTCGCGGGTCAGTTGCAGCACATGCAGCTGCGAACCGCTGGAGCCGGCAACGACCAACGCCGAATCAGTGGCATTGAGGTTGACGTGATCCAGCGCCCCGCCCTGCTCGTTGAGCACGATCGGGGTTTCACCGTAAGGGAACTCGACAGCCGGCGAGATGGTTTTCTTGCCGTCCGGGTAGGTGACCTTATAGGTATGGCGGAACACCAGCGCCTGGCCATTGGACAGGCCGACCACCACCAGCGGGCTGCCGGGTTGGTCCTTGCCGATGGAGCTCACGTTGACGCCGGCCGGGATCGGCAGATCGACTCGGCGCAGTTCGGCACCGCTGTCGATGTCGAAGAACAGCGCCTGGCCCTTGTCGGAAACCCGCATGCCGACCTGGTTCTGCTCTTCCAGGGCGAACAGCAGCGGCTTGCCGGCATCCTGCATCCAGGCTGGAGCCAGGGGCTCCTTGGCGGTCAGGTCGGCGCCCTGGAACAGCGGCATCACCACGTAAGCCAGGAAGAAGAAGATCAGGGTAATCGCCCCCAGCACAGCCAGGCCGCCAATAAGGACGTACCAGCGGGTCAGGCGGTCTTTGAGCGCGCGGATGCGGCGCTTGCGTTGCAACTCAGGCGTATTGAAGTCAATGCGCTTGGGGGGAGAAGTCGTAGTCATGGGGGAATTGGCCAGATCATTCATGCGCACACCCTAGCGATCCTGTATGACAGAAAGATGACAATGCAGTGACGCAGCAAATCCGCCGCCGAGCAGGGCTGGCAGCAGACAAAAAATTGGGGGGTGCAGGAGCCGCTTTCCGGGAGGGCCAGACGCCCTCCTTCGGCTCCTGCACAAGGCCTGGGCCTTGGGTGTTACTTCTTGGCGACCGAGCCGCCTTCCTGCAGACCCAGGTCAGCCAGGGCCTTGGCGGCTACTTTGGCTGGCAGTGGGATGTAACCGTCTTTCACGACCACTTCCTGACCCTGTTTGGACAGGACCAGTTTCACGAACTCGGCTTCCAGCGGGGCCAGAGGCTTGTTCGGGGCCTTGTTGACGTAGACGTAGAGGAAGCGCGACAGCGGGTACTTGCCGTTCAGGGCGTTTTCTTCGGTGTCTTCGATGAAGTCGGTGCTGCCTTTCTTGGCCAGGGCCACGGTCTTCACGCTGGCGGTCTTGTAGCCGATGCCCGAGTAACCGATGCCGTTCAGCGAAGAGCTGATGGACTGCACGACCGAAGCCGAGCCTGGTTGTTCGTTGACGTTAGGCTTGTAGTCGCCTTTGCACAGGGCTTCTTCCTTGAAGTAGCCGTAGGTGCCGGAAACCGAGTTGCGGCCGAACAGTTGCACTGGCTTGTTGGCCAGGTCGCCCTTCACGCCCAGGTCACCCCAGGTCTTGACGTCTTCCTTGGCACCGCACAGGCGAGTCGAGGAGAAAATCGCGTCAACCTGTTCCATGGTCAGGTGCTGGATCGGGTTGTCCTTGTGCACGAACACGGCCAGGGCATCCACGGCAACCGGGATGGCGGTTGGCTTGTAGCCGTACTTCTGCTCGAAGGCAGCCAGTTCGGTGTCCTTCATCTTGCGGCTCATCGGGCCCAGGTTGGAGGTGCCTTCAGTCAGCGCAGGAGGCGCAGTGGCGGAGCCGGCGGCTTGAATCTGGATGTTGACGTTCGGGTATTCTTTTTTGTAGTTCTCGGCCCACAGGGTCATCAGGTTCGCCAAAGTATCGGAACCGACGCTGGACAGGTTGCCCGACACACCAGTGGTCTTGGTGTAGCTCGGGATAGCAGGGTCAACAGCGGCAACCGCGTGGGCAGTGGCAACGCCAGCAGCGACAAAAGTCATTGCCGCCATCAAACGCTTCAGTTTCATGCCTTACTCCTAGCAGATAGGGGGTGTTAAGTCGGGGCCAAGTATCTGTAGGCCGTGTGAACACTCTATGACTGGAATATGACAATTAGATGAAAGGCCAGCATTCCGGAGAGGAAGGCTGGCCTTTGTTTGTGCGGGGTGAAAACGTGAAATGGCTAACGGCATGCCGGCCGTGAGCGACACGGCCGGCGCCAGGCGGGGCGCAAGGAACCCCGCCGGGAAGACACCATCAGCGGCCTTTTTTCCACAGGTACAGGCCCACCACCATCCCCAGGCTGCAAAGAATTGCAACATAGTAGGCCGGGCCCATCGGGCTGCTCTTGAGCAACCAGGTCACCGCCATCGGCGTCAGGCCACCGAAGATCGCGTAGGCCAGGTTGTAGGAAAACGACAAGCCGCTGAAACGCACCACGGCCGGGAACGCCTTGACCATCACATACGGCACCGCGCCGATGGTGCCGACAAACAGGCCGGTCAACGCGTACAGCGGGAACAGCCATTGCGGGTGGTCCATCAGGCTGTGATAGAAGGTCCAGGAGCTGACCAACAACAGGCCGCTGCCCACCACAAATACCCGCCCGGCACCGAAACGATCGGCCAGGGCGCCCGAGGCGATGCAGCCCAGGCTCAGGAACACGATGGCCAGGCTGTTGGCCTGAAGCGCAGTGGTCGGCGAGAAGTGATAGATGGTCTGCAGGAAGGTCGGGGTCATCAGGATCACCACGATGATCCCGGCCGAGAGCAGCCAGGTCAGCAGCATGGAGATCAGGATCGCCCCACGGTGATCACGCAATACCGCGCGCAGCGGCACTTCCGCCGCCAGCGCCTTGCGCTCCTGCAGCTCGGCGAACACCGGCGTCTCGTGCAACCAACGGCGCAGGTACACCGAGAACAAACCGAAAACCCCACCCAGCAGGAACGGAATCCGCCAGGCGTAATCGGCCACTTCGACCGGGGTGTAGATACTGTTGATTGCGGTGGCGACCAGCGAGCCCAGCAGGATACCGGCCGTCAGGCCCGAGGTCAGGGTGCCGCAGGCATAACCCATGTGCCGCTGGGGCACATGCTCGGAAACGAACACCCAGGCGCCCGGCACTTCACCGCCGATAGCCGCGCCCTGGATCACGCGCATCACCAGCAACAGGATCGGTGCCCACATGCCGATCTGCGCGTAGGTCGGCAGCAGGCCCATGATCAGGGTCGGCACGGCCATCATGAAAATGCTCAGGGTGAACATCTTCTTGCGCCCCAGCAGGTCGCCGAAGTGCGCCATCACGATCCCGCCCAGGGGCCGCGCCAGGTAACCGGCGGCAAAAATGCCGAAGGTCTGCATCAGGCGCAGCCATTCAGGCATGTCGGGCGGGAAGAACAACTTGCCCACCACCGTGGCGAAGAACACGAAAATGATGAAATCGTAGAACTCCAGCGCGCCGCCCAAAGCGGACAGCGACAGGGTCTTGTAGTCGTTGCGGGTCAACGGGCGGGCGGGTTGCGCTGGCTGCGCAATGCTCGAGGGCACAGTGGTCATGGCAAGGGCTTCTCTTATAGGCGGTTCTGAAGCCTCAACAGCGCTGGTTGGGGCCTGGCAGGTGGGGCACGATAGCAAATTGTTCGAAAATGCACATTCTGAACGCCACATCCGGCGCTTGAGGGTGCCCTGCGGACAACGCGTCGCGCCTGGCCAGAATTCCTCATGATGTTATTAGGGGCTTTTGACGTTGGTGACAGGCCGCGACAGTGGCCCTTCGGGTTGCGTGCCAAACGACGCGGCTCGTCACCAAACGTCAATAGACCCCAGTATCGGGAACCACAGGAAAGCCACGAAATACTGGGGTTGCCGGGTGAACAGGCACAATGGCCAAAACCCTCAATCTGGATGACTGGTTTGACCAAGATTCAGGCTCTTGAGCCTGCCTGCCAGGGCGTGATCAAAAAACTTTCAGGAAGATGCCGCCATTGGGCGGCAAAATGAGAACCTGACGGTCGTCGCGGAGTCTATCGACCGATATACTCGCGGACCTCGGAGCCAAAACCCGCTCCTGGCAAGGGTTGCTGTGCGAAAACGTCGTTGGCCCTTCAAGCGGCAGCAGAATCAGCCGATTTCGCAGAGTATCCCTTTAGCACGCCTTACGAAGAACGTGACGAACGTAGTATGTTCGGGCTGAATCGTTTTTCCTCAAGACGGCTATTCACCTGCAGCAAACACGAAGAGTCATGGGTCAGAGGCACCCCCGAGATGATAGAACTCGAACAAGAAGATCCGATCCCGCAAGGCGACCTGGCCCTGCAAATCACCGCACTCCCCCGCGAAACCAACGGCTTTGGCGATATTTTCGGCGGCTGGCTGGTGGCGCAGATGGACCTCGCCGGCACGGCCATGGCCAGCCGCGTAGCCGGTGGACGGGTGGCGACGGTGGCCATTGATCGCATGGCGTTCCTGGTGCCGGTCGCGGTCGGCGCGCAGTTGTCCTTCTATACCCAGACCCTGGAAATCGGCCGCAGCTCGATCCAGATGATGGTCGAAGTGTGGAGCGACGACCCGCTGTCCAGCGAATGGCGCAAGGTCACCGAGGCGGTGTTCGTATTCGTCGCCATCGACGGCAGCGGCCGCACCCGCTCGGTTCCACCCAGAGCCCGCTGATAGCCCGCCTTAAACCCGAGGGGCGTCGCGCGGTCCAAAGCAGCCCCACTCCTGAACGAGAACCGTCGCATGCCAAGCCCTCACGTCGAGACCGTCAAACTGGATGAGCTGAACTGCTGGCGCATCCGCCACGGTCAGGCCGAATTGCTGGTGGCCCAGCAAGGCGCGCACATCCTCAGCTATCAACTGGCCGGGCAACCGCCGCTGATCTGGCTCAACGACGAGGCCGTGTTCAAGGCCGGCAAAAGCATTCGTGCCGGGGTTCCGGTGTGCTGGCCGTGGTTCGGCAACCTGGCGCGCAACCCGCAAAGCGTTCAAGACATGCGCCAGAGCAACGACCCCGCCCCGGCCCACGGCCTGGTACGGGCCACCGACTGGGAACTGCTGGGGATCGAAACCCAGGGCCAGAGCCTGGTGCTGGAGTTGGTGCTGCCAGTCCCCCAGGGCGGGCTGCCGGGCTGGCCGCACCAGGTCGACCTGAAGCTGTCGATTCGCCTGGACGAGCAACTGCACATCAGCTTGACCAGCCATAACCGCGGCACCGAGAGCGTCAGCATCAGCCAGGCGCTGCACAGCTACTTTGCAGTCAGCGATGTGCGCCAGGTGCATGTCGAGGGGCTGGACGGGCTGGACTACATCGAGACCCTGGATGACTGGAAGACCGTGCCCCAGGCCGGCGACCTGCACTTTACCGACGAGACCGATCGCATCTACCTCAACACCCCGCCGCAGCTGAGCATCGTCGATCCGGCCTGGCAGCGACGCATCCAACTGACCAGCAGCGGCTCACGCTCGGCAGTGATCTGGAACCCCTGGATCGACCGCGCCGCCCAGTTCAGCGACATGGCCGCCGATGGCTGGCAACGCATGCTGTGCATCGAAACCGCCAACGTGATGAATGACGTGGTGACCCTGGCACCCGGTGCCAGCCACACCCTGGGTGTGAGCATCAGCAGCGCTGCGCTCTGATCGAGCGGCAGTCAGCTCCCTCTTCACGTGAGGGAGCTGGCAGATCAGCTGAACGCCCCGCAGCCTACAAATCCGATTCCTTGACCACCCGCACCTTCGCCGCATCCAGGGCATAGGCGGCGTCGGCCAGGTCGTTGTTGACCTTCTCCACCTTCAGCGTGCCGGTGACCCACAGCGGGGTGTAGATATCGTCCAGCTTCAGGCCTTTGGGAAAGCGCACCAGCACCAGTTGGTTCGGCGGCGGTGGCGGTACGTGGATACATGCACCCGGGTACGGCACCAGGAAAAACAGCGTGCTGCGCCCCTTGGCATCGGCCTCCAGCGGCACCGGGTAACCACCGATGCGGATGTCCTTGCCGTTCATCGCGGCCACGGTCTTGGTCGAATACATCACCGCCGGCAAGCCCTTGCTCTGCTTCAGGCCACCCTTGTCGGTGAAGGTGCCATTGGCTTCGGGGGAGTTGTGGTCGATTTCCGGCATCTGTTCGAGGGCTTTCTGGTCCGACTTGGGCATCAGTTCGAGCCAGTCGGTTTCCGGCAGTTCAGCAGCATTAGCCAGGCCGCTGCCCAGCAAAACAAGAGTCAATAAAAGACGGCGCATGGAGGGGCTCGATCAGGGAGGGACGTTGCGTCGCCGAGCATTCTAGCCCTCCCGGCCTGCGCAGCAGAGAGGGTTTCGTCGCAGAATCAGTTCTTTTTGATCAGGCCGTAGATCACCAGCAACACGATCGCGCCGACCAGTGCACCGATGAAGCCCGCACCTTGACCGGCCTGGTAGATACCCAGTGCCTGACCACCGTAGGTGGCTGCCAGCGAGCCGCCGATGCCCAGCAGGATGGTCATGATCCAGCCCATGCTGTCATCGCCAGGCTTGAGGAAGCGTGCCAGCAGGCCGACGATCAAGCCGATAAAAATGGTTCCGATAATTCCCATGGCATTTCCTCTGTGTGGGTAGGTACGCCAAAGCCTAGTCAGCGCTTTGGCATCCTGCCATCAGAGAACGGCGGCGAACGAAGGTTCCCGCCGGCACTCGGGTTTTGTTACTCGGCGATCAGCGCCTGGACCTTGAGGATCTGCGCTTGAAGGGTCGCCAGGTCCTTGCAACGCAAGTTGGCATGACCCACTTTGCGCCCGATCTTGAAGGCCTTGCCGTAGTGATGCAGGTGGCAGTCGTCGATGGCGATGACCTTGTCCACTGGCGGCACTTCACCGATGAAGTTGAGCATGGCGCTCTCGCCAACCTTGGCGGTCGAACCCAGTGGCAAGCCGGCCACAGCCCGCAGGTGGTTTTCGAACTGGCTGCACTCGGCGCCTTCGGTGGTCCAGTGCCCGGAGTTGTGCACCCGCGGGGCGATTTCGTTGGCCTTGAGGCCACCGTCGACTTCAAAGAACTCGAACGCCATCACGCCGACGTAATCCAGTTGCTTGAGCACGCGGCTCGAGTAGTCCTCGGCCAGGGCCTGCAATGGATGGTCGGTACTGGCCACGGACAGCTTGAGAATGCCGCTGTCGTGGGTGTTGTGCACCAGCGGATAGAACCTGGTTTCACCATCGCGGGCACGCACGGCGATCAGCGAGACTTCACCGGTGAACGGCACGAAGCCTTCCAGCAGGCAGGCAACGCTGCCCAGTTCGGCAAAGGTGCCAACCACGTCTTCAGGTTTGCGCAGGACTTTCTGGCCCTTGCCGTCGTAACCCAGGGTGCGGGTTTTCAATACGGCCGGCAGGCCGATGGCGGCTACCGCGGCGTCCAGGTCGGCTTGTGACTGGATGTCGGCGAACGCCGGGGTGGGAATCCCCAGGTCCTTGAACATGCTCTTTTCGAACCAGCGATCGCGGGCGATGCGCAGGGCTTCGGCGCTCGGGTAGACCGGAACGAATTGCGAAAGGAAGGCCACGGTCTCGGCCGGCACGCTTTCGAACTCAAAGGTCACCAGGTCCACTTCATCGGCCAATTGGCGCAGGTGGTCCTGATCGCCGTAATCGGCCCGCAGGTGTTCGCCCAATGCCGCGGCACAGGCGTCTGGCGCCGGGTCCAGGAAAGCGAAGTTCATCCCCAGCGGCGTACCCGCCAGGGCCAACATGCGGCCCAATTGGCCGCCACCGATTACACCGATCTTCATCGTCAAAAACCTCAGGCGACGCGTGGGTCTGGATTGTCCAGGACGCTGTCTGTCTGTTCAGCGCGGAATTTTTTCAGCACGGTATGAAACTGCGGGTGCTTGGCGCCCAGGATGCTCGCCGACAGCAGCGCGGCGTTGATTGCGCCAGCCTTGCCGATGGCCAGGGTGGCAACCGGAATGCCGGCCGGCATCTGCACGATCGACAGCAGGGAGTCGACGCCCGAGAGCATCGACGACTGCACCGGCACGCCCAGGACCGGCAGGTGGGTCTTGGCCGCACACATGCCTGGCAAGTGGGCCGCGCCGCCGGCACCGGCGATGATCACCTCGATGCCACGCGCCTCAGCCTCTTCGGCGTACTGGAACAGCAGGTCCGGGGTGCGGTGGGCAGAGACCACTTTCACCTCGTAAGGGATGCCGAGCTTTTCCAGCATATCGGCGGTGTGGCTAAGGGTGGACCAATCGGACTTGGAGCCCATGATCACGCCAACCAGTGCACTCATCGTCGTGCCTCTTCTCTCTGGGCGCCCGCAGGCGCGTCAAAAAACAACAAGCCACGCAAAATGCGTGGCTTGAATGTACGAATTATGGCCAGGCGAACCGGCCGAAGGCCGCGCAGTATACCGAAAAAGCCGCACTAAACGCACTTTCGCCGACCACCTGTCATACAAAGTATTTCCACAGCAAAACCCCGATTTTATTGACCCGAAAGTCAGTTCATCCACCCCCGAAAACACCGTGGCCGCTGCCAAGGAACGAGGCTGCGCTGGCCGGATCGGACGCCGTGGAGTGTCAGGTAAATGAGGCAGCATTTAGTAGGGGCAGCGTCCGAGCGCGGCCCGAGCCTGCGGCAGCGGCTACAGAATTACGCCGTGGGGCATCAAGGTACAGGCAAAAAAAAGGGCCTGGAGAGTGATCTCCAAGCCCTCAAAAGGTGAGAGGTGTCTAGTCCCTCGACCTGGTGAGCGGTGTTGCGTGTTAAGTGTCGCGTCGGTTACGCCTTCAGCGGCACCAGACGTGGAGCAATCATGTTTTCCGGGCGCAGGATGTCGGCGAGCATGGCTTCGTCGAGCAGGCCTTCTTCGCGCACCAGTTCCAGCACGCCGCGGCCGCTTTCAAGGGCGATACGGGCGATGCGGGTGGCGTTTTCGTAGCCGATGTACGGGTTCAGCGCGGTGACCAGGCCGATCGAGTGCTCGACCAGTTCACGGCAGCGCTCTTCGTTGGCGGTGATGCCGACGATGCAGTGCTCGCGCAGCATGTCCATGGCCCGTTGCAGCAGGCGGATCGAGTCGAAGATCTTGAAGGCAATCAGCGGCTCCATCACGTTCAGTTGCAGCTGGCCGCCTTCGGCCGCGATGGTCAGGGCCAGGTCGTTGCCGATGATCTGGAACGCCACCTGGTTGACCGCTTCCGGGATAACCGGGTTGACCTTGCCGGGCATGATTGAGCTGCCGGGCTGACGCGCTGGCAGGTTGATCTCGTTGATCCCGGTACGTGGTCCGCTGGACAGCAGGCGCAGGTCGTTGCAGATCTTCGACAGCTTGACCGCGGTGCGCTTGAGCATGCCCGAGAACAGCACGAAGGCGCCCATGTCGGAGGTGGCTTCGATCAGGTCGGCTGCAGGTACCAGCGGGTGACCGCTGATGGTCGCCAGGCGTTGCACGGCCAGGTGCTGGTAACGCGGGTCGGCGTTGATGCCGGTACCGATGGCGGTGCCGCCCAGGTTGACTTCGGTCAGCAGCTCCGGAGCCAGGGTCTTCAGGCGTGCCAGGTCTTCGCCCAGAGTGGTGGCGAAGGCGCGGAATTCCTGGCCGAGGGTCATCGGCACGGCGTCTTGCAGTTGGGTGCGGCCCATCTTCAGGACGTGGTTGAATTCTTGACCCTTGGCTGCGAACGCCTGGATCAGGCTGTCGAGGCTGGCGAGCATGGCGTCGTGGCCCAGCAGCAGACCCAGGCGGATCGCGGTCGGGTAGGCGTCGTTGGTCGACTGCGCCATGTTCACGTCGTTGTTCGGGTGCAGGTACTGGTACTCGCCCTTGCTGTGGCCCATGGCCTCCAGCGCGATGTTGGCGATGACTTCGTTGGCATTCATGTTGGTCGAAGTGCCAGCGCCGCCTTGAATCATGTCCACCACGAACTCTTCGTGGAAATCGCCGCGGATCAGACGGGCACAGGCTTCGCTGATGGCAGCGTGCTTGGCTTCACTCAGATGACCCAGCTCGCGGTTAGCGTCAGCGGCGGCCTGCTTGACCATCGCCAGGCCGACAACCAGCTTGGGGTAGTGCGAAATCGGAACGCCGGAGAGACGGAAGTTATTCACCGCTCGCAGGGTCTGGATGCCGTAATACGCTTGAGCCGGTACTTCGAGTACGCCAAGCAGGTCTTTTTCTGTGCGGAATGATGCAGCGGAGGACATGATAGAA
The DNA here is from genome assembly GCF_049199125.1 of Pseudomonas sp. QD4. Lineage (NCBI taxonomy): Bacteria > Pseudomonadati > Pseudomonadota > Gammaproteobacteria > Pseudomonadales > Pseudomonadaceae > Pseudomonas > Pseudomonas sp. QD4. The sequence continues at coordinate 1,618,987 of NZ_JBLZOM010000002.1, read as the reverse complement.
ATCATCTCAATATGGACCCGGTCTGTGCCGGAACGCTTCGAATGCTAGGCCTACAGGCAATTTAGGGCCAATGCTGTTAAACACTGCCCTATGCAGAAACGGCATAATGCCCATGTGACGCCGCGTGTGCGGCAAGCGTGTGACCTAAAATGGTGCGTGTCCGGGAGGACGTGATGAATCTGGAAAGCAAATGGCTCGAGGACTTCAGTGCCCTGGCCGCCACCCGCAGCTTCTCGCAGGCCGCCGAACGGCGCTTCGTGACCCAGCCCGCCTTCAGCCGGCGGATCCGCAGCCTGGAGTCGGCGCTGGGCCTGACCCTGGTCAACCGTTCCCGCACGCCCATCGAGCTGACGGCAGCCGGGCAACTGTTCCTGGTGACCGCGCGCACCGTGGTCGAACAACTGGGTGAAGTGCTGCGGCATTTGCATCACCTGGAAGGCGGCCAGGGCGAGGTGATGCAGGTCGCGGCCGCGCACTCCCTGGCGCTGGGGTTCTTCCCGCGATGGATCGCGCAACTGCGCAACGAAGGCCTGAACATCGCCACGCGGCTGGTGGCGACCAACGTCGGCGACGCGGTGCATGCCCTGCGTGAAGGCGGTTGCGACCTGATGCTGGCCTTCTATGACCCGGACGCCGCTATGCAGATGGACTCGGAAATCTTCCCGTCGCTGCACCTGGGCCACACCGAAATGCTCCCGGTGTGCGCCGCCGGGCCGGATGGCCAGCCGCTGTTCGACCTTGAGGGCGAAGCCAGCGTGCCGCTGCTGGCCTACAGCGCCGGGGCCTTTCTCGGGCGCTCGGTGAATATGCTGTTGCGCCAGCGCGCCCTGCGTTTTACCACGGTGTACGAAACCGCCATGGCCGACAGCCTGAAAAGCATGGCCCTCGAAGGCCTGGGCATCGCCTGGGTGCCCCAATTGAGCGTGCGGGCCGAACTGGCGCGCGGCGAGCTGGTGGTCTGCGGCGGCCCGCAATGGCATGTGCCGCTGGAGATTCGCCTGTACCGCTGCGCCCTGGTGCGCAAGGCCAACGTGCGCCTGCTGTGGCGCAAACTCGAAGGCGGCGCGGCGCAGAACACCACCAGTGCCTGAGTACGACGCCTGGCGCCCCATGACCCCAGGGGCGCTGAAAGACATCAGCACCAACCATCGCGCAAACCCGTAAACTGCCGCACTGATCAGGTAACGGACACCGGTTTGAACACCATGGAATTGCAGTTCACCATCACCCCCGCCCACACCGCCGCCTGGATTGCCGAACCGCTGAAGCAGGAACTGCTCAAGGATGATCAGCAGCATGTCCGGGCCATGACCACATTTGCCCGGTGGCAAAGCCGTTTTATCGGTCCCGTGATGTTCACCCTGTGCCTGGTCGGCGGCTGCCTGTCGATCTATTTCCCCGAGCGGACCTTCACCCCGGAGAAGGTCATCGCCATGGTGGCGTTCGCATTGATCTTCATCCCCCTGTGGTGGCGCTTTTCCGGACGCTGGATCAAGCACCTGCAAGCCCGTATTGCCGCCACCCCGATCAAACCCCAGGCGCCGTTGCGCGGGTTGAGTCAGCGCCTGATCGAAACCCGGTTGCGGGCCGTCGAAGGCACCTATTACCTGCACTTCGACGACCAGGGCTTCACCCTGCTCAACGCCCGCGGAGGTCAGAGCAGCCTGGCCTGGAAGCAGATTGTGCATGTGCAGGAAATAACGGATTTCTACCTCGTGGCTGACGCCGATATGGCCCGCGAGGGCATGGCCTACGTCATCGCCAAACACAGTGACCTGATGCCGGTCGAGGAATACCAGCAAAAGCTGCAGGGGTTTCTGAGCAAATGCCCAATGGCACCGTCAGCCCACTGAGCACACCTCGCAACGCCCCCTCGACGCCCCACAAACGGAATTTGCATGCACACATCAGCGTCCTCCCCCTGCCCTGCCCGCACACTGGCCATCCTCGGCACTGGCCATGCCCTGCCGCAGCGGGTGGTCACCAGTGCCGAACTGGACAGCCAGCTGGGCCTGGAAACCGGCAGCGTGGCGCGCATCAGCGGTGTGCAGCAGCGCCACGTCGCCGGCCCCGCGGACAACGCCGCCAGCCTAGGCGCCAGCGCCGCGCGCCAGGCCCTGCACGCGGCGGGCCTGGCGCTTGAACAGTTGGACCTGATCGTCTGCGCCAGCGGCACCATGGACCAGGGCATGCCCTGCAACGCGGCGCTGCTGCAGCGGGAGCTGGGCCTGGGGCAGTCGGGTATCCCGGCCATGGACATCAACGCCAGCTGCCTGGGTTTTATCGCCGCCCTGGACACCCTGTCCTGGCCGATCCAGGCCGGGCATTACCGGCGCGTGCTGCTGGTGTGCGCGGATATCGCCTCCTGCGGCCTGGACTGGCAGCAGGTGGAGGTCAGCGGCATCTTCGGCGACGGCGCGGCGGCGGTGGTGCTGGGGGCGGGCGACGCCGGGCCGAAGATCCTCGCCTCGCGCCTCAAGACCTTTTCCGAAGGCGCCGAGCTGTGCCAGATCCGCGCCGGCGGTTCGCGTTATCACCCGCGACGCATCGATGAACCGTTCGAGCCCCTGACCAGTTTTTCGATGCAGGGCAAAGGCGTGTTTCGCCTCGCCGCCAAACACCTGCCGAACCTGTTGGCAGAACTGCTGAGCCAGGCCGGCCTGCAGCAAGGGCAGATCGACTGGGTGATTCCGCACCAGGCCAGCCAGCAGGCGATGCAGCACGCGGCCAGGCGCCTGGGGTTCGGCTCGCAGCAGGTGGTCGACATCTTTGCCCGGCACGGCAATCAGGTCGCGGCCTCCCTGCCCACGGCCCTCGACATTGCGGTACGCGACGGGCGCATCCAGCGCGGGCAACGGCTGCTGCTGATCGGCACCGGCGCGGGCCTGTCCCTCGGCGGCATGATCCTGGAGTACTAATGAAAGTCCTGGTCACTGGCGGCAGCGGGTTTATCGGCAGGCATCTGGTGTGGCGGCTGGCGGCCGAAGGTTGCGAAGTGTTGTTCAGCGGACGCAATGCCCAGGCCGCCGCCGAAGTCATCGCCCTGAGCCCGGCGCCTGTGCACTGGCTGGCCCTGGACCATGGCAGCCCCCAGGCCGAGGCGCTACTGGCCGACGCCAGCCAGGGTTGCGATGCCATGGTGCATTGCGCGGCGCTGTCTTCGCCCTGGGGTTCGCCCCAGGCCTTTGCCCAGGCCAACCTCGACTCCACCGCCGAGGTGATCAACGCCTGCCGCGTCAATCAGGTGCGGCGCCTGGTGCACCTGTCGACACCAAGCCTGTATTTCGATTTCCGCGACCGCCTGGGCATCCGCGAGGACCAGCCGCTGCCGCCCCCGGTGAATGACTACGCCCGCAGCAAGGCCCAGGCCGAAGTGCTGCTGGGTCAGGCCGGGCTTGGCGAATGTGTGATCCTGCGACCACGGGCGGTGTTCGGCCCCTGGGACGCGACCCTGATGCCGCGTCTGCTGCGAGTCATGCAGCGCGGGGCGATTCCGCTGATGCGCGGCGGCCGGGCGCAACTGGACCTGACCTGCATCGACAACCTGGTGCAGGCGGTGTGGCTGGCCCTGACCCGGCCGCTGCCGCGTGCGCTGTGCGTGTACAACCTGAGCAACGGCACGCCGCTGAGTTTCAAGGAACTGCTGGAGAAAATGGCCCGCCAATTCGACCTTCCCTTGCGCACCCGACGCCTGCCCTGGCGCCTGGTGGACCGGGTGGCATACCTGCTGGAGTTGCGCGCGCGCCTGGGCAACGGCGCCGAACCCTTGATCACCCGTTACGGCGCCGGGGTCCTGGCCTTCAGCCAGACCCTGGACATCAGTGCGATCGAGCGCGAGCTGGGCTACCGCCCGGTCATCAGCCAGGAACAGGGCATCGCCCAGCACGCCCAATGGTGGCTGGCACAACAGAGGCAACAACCATGAGCCGCCGCGTGAGCTTGAAGATCCTGCGGACCGGCTGGTGCCAGCACCTGGAATGCATGGCCGACCGTGGCGGGCGCCTGGCGCCGGTGCAGTTTCCGGCCTTGTGCGGGCTGATCCAGCACCCGGACCACGGCTGGATTCTGTACGACACCGGCTACGCCGAGCACTTCTTCCAGGCCACCCGGACCCTGCCCGAGCGCCTGTACCGCAGCGCGGTGCCGGTGCAGTTGCCGGTGGCGGAACAGCTGGGGGCCCAGTTGCATGAGCTGGGCATCGGCCCGGCTGATATCCGCTACGTGATCATTTCCCACTTCCACGCCGACCATATCGCCGGCCTGCGGGACTTCAACAATGCGCGTTTCATTGCCCTGGAAGCCGATTACCGGCATATCGACAGCCTGCGCGGCCAGCGTTGGCGCGCCACCCTCGGCGGCCATCTGCCGGGGTTGCTGCCGGACGACTTCAACGCCCGCCTGAACCTGGCCGAAGCCAGCCCCAGCTGCGCGCTGCCGGGCTGGATGGCGCCCTTCGAGCAGGGCCTGGACCTGTTCGGCGATGGCAGCCTGATCGGCGTACCGCTGCCGGGGCACAGTGCCGGCCAGTTGGGGCTGTTTATTCCCGATGCCCAGGGGCGGCCGGTGTTCCTGGTGGCCGACGCCTGCTGGTCGGTGCCGGCCTGCCGCGCCAATCGCCTGCCGGCGGCACCGGCGCTGTGGTTTTCCAGCACCGATCAAGGGCAATACCGGCGCACCTACAGCGGCCTTGGCCAGTTGCTCCGGCGCGAACCGGCGGTGGCGGTGCTGCCGTCCCATTGCACCCGGGCCTGGGAGGCGTTCGTCAATGAACAGTGAGCGCCTGTTGAGTACGTTGCGCAGCGTGGGTTCCTTCATCCTCAGCCGTTATGGCCTGCAATTTCGCCGGCGCGACCGGCTGGAAGCCTGGCAGGCCAGGCGCCTGGCGCATTTCATGACCCGGGTCATGCCCCAGGCCCGACGCTTCAGCCCCCCGCCGGGGCAAACCCTCGACAGCCTGCCACTGATGGACAAGGCCGCGCTGATGGGCGACTTCGCGGCCTACAACACCCGCGACCTGAGCCTGGAGCAGGTGCTGCCGCTGGCGGTCCAGGCCGAGCAGTCCCGGGATTTCAGCCCGACGCTGGGGGATATCACGGTCGGTCTGTCCAGCGGTACGTCGGGGGCCCAGGGGGTGTTTCTGGTGAGCAGCGTCGAGCGCCAGCGCTGGGCCGGCATTCTGCTGGCGCGGACCCTGCCCCGGGCGCTGTTGCCACGGCTGCTGTGCCCGTGGCTGGCACCGCTGCGGATTGCCTTCTTCCTGCGGGCCAACAGCCGCCTGTACACCACCCTGGCCAGCCGCCGTATCGACTTTGCCTTTCACGACCTGACCCTGGGCCTGGCACCGTCCTTCGAACGGTTGAACCAGCAGGATCCGGATGTGCTGGTGGCCCCGGCCACCGTGCTGCGGGGCTTGGCCCAGGCGGCCCTGGCCGGGCAGCTGCGGATTCGCCCGCGGCACATCTTGTCGGTGGCCGAGGTGCTGGAAAGCGCCGACGCCGAGGCGGTATTCGCCGCGTTCGGGCGCCAGCCGCAGCAGATCTATCAGGCCAGCGAAGGCTTCCTCGGCTACACCTGCGAGGCCGGGACCCTGCACCTCAACGAAAGCCACCTGCATATCGAGCCGCAATGGCTGGATGCCGCGCAGACGCGTTTTCAGCCGATCATCACCGACTTTTCCCGGCGCACGCAGATGATCGTGCGCTACCGCCTCAACGATATTCTGCGGGTCGCTGCGGCGCCCTGCCCCTGTGGCCGCGCCGAGCGCGCCATCGCGGCGGTGGAAGGTCGGGCCGATGAAATCCTCTGGCTGCCGAGCCTCGATGGCCGGCAGTTGCGAGCCCTGTATCCCGACGTGCTGCGCCGTGGCCTGCTGATGCTCGGCCCGGCCCTGGAGGAATATGAAATTCGCCAGCAGGGGCTGACCTGGCACATCAACCTGCGCACACGGGAGCCTTACCCTGACGTCTGCCAACGCCTGGCCGAGGCCCTGCACCGGCTTTGCGCCGAGCACGACCTGAGCCCGCCCGGCCTGAGCTTCGGCCACTGGCAGGCGCCGCCGCCCCAGGCCAAACGGCGACGGATCCAGATGCTGCAACAACCCGAGGGTTTGCCATGCATGTACTGATTCTCGGCGCCCGCGCCCCGGCGTGCCTGGAGTGGGCCCGGGCGTTCCAGCACGCCGGCTGGAAGGTCACGGTGGCCGACTCCCTGGCCCAGCCCTTGAGCCGCTTCAGCCGTGCGGCTGAACACTTCGTGCGCCTGCCGGAACCCAAAACCAACCCCCAGGCCTGGATCGACGCCCTGGCCACGGTCATCCGCCAGCAATCGGTGGACCTGCTGCTGCCGACCTGCGAAGAGGTGTTCTACCTGGCTCACGGCCTGGAGCGCCTGCGGCCGCTGTGCCGGGTGTTCACCAGCGACTTCGACCTGCTGCACCGTCTGCATCACAAGGGCGATTTCGCCGCCATGACCCAGGGCTGGGCCGTGGCAGCGCCGCCGACCCAGGTGCTGCACGACCTGACGGCGTTGCAGGCCTTGGCCGCCGAGGGCGAAAACCTGGTGCTCAAGCCGGCGTATTCGCGCTTCGCCTCCCAGACCCTGATCCGCCCGAGCGCGGCGCAACTGGCGAAGATCCAGCCCCGCGTCGATGCGCCTTGGGTCGCCCAGGATTTTGTCGCCGGCCAGGAATATTGCAGCTTCAGCGTGCTGGTGGACGGCCAGTTGCGCGCCCACAGCTGCTATCAGCCGAAGTACCGGGTCGGGCGCGGGTCCGGGATCTATTTCCAGGCCTGCGCGCCGCTGCCGATTCGCGCCTTCCTTGAGCAATTCGGTCACGAAACCGGCTACACCGGCCAGCTGGGCTTCGACTTTATCGAGGATGCCCAGGGCCGTTTCCATGTCCTGGAGTGCAACCCCAGGGCCACCAGCGGTGTGCACCTGTTCGACGACCAGCGCTCGCAACTGGTGGCGGCGTTGAGCGAGAACGCCGGCGCAAACCCGCCACTCGAAGCCACCCTGGAGCCGCGCATGATCGCCCTGGCCATGCTGCTGTTGGCCGCCCCGCAACGGGCCTTCAGCCGCCCCTTCTGGAAGGACTACCAGCACGCGCGGGACGTGATCGTGCAGGATGGCGATCGCGGGCCACTGCTGGCCCAACTGCTGAGCCTCGGCGAAATCATCGGCCGCGCCCTGACCCGACGCTGCGGTTTGCTGGCCGCCTCCACCGCCGATATCGAGTGGAACGGCCAAACCCTGGACGCCCCCCGGCCATGAAGCTGCTGCTGCCCGAACAACTGTCCACTCTGGCGCCCGGGGCTGACGACAGCCAGGCCCTGCGCTACGTGCGCACCTGCGCCGGCGGTGCGCTGATCGGCAATGTCAGCTGCACCCTGGCCCTGCTCGACACCGGCCAGCAGCAGTTTCCGGTGAGCATCACCCACGGCACCGAACCGCCGGACAACTGCTACGTGGTCTCGCCGCAAACCGCCTACAGCGGCTACGCCCGGGAAGAACTCAAGCGCCTGAACCGCCCCTGGCTGGCCTGGCCCTTGAAGCTGCTGACCCAGGGTGTCGACCGCCTGCTGCGCGCGGCCCAGGTCGACCGGCTGGTGCAGGTCAACAACTGGCTGCTGTCGACCAACCTCTACCCCGCCGACTGGGATGGCGCCGACCTGCCGGCGATCACCGACCTGCTGCGGCGGCAGTTTCCCGAGCATGGCTTCGGTTTCCGCTCGCTCAACGACTTCAGCAACCTGGAGCTGCGCCAGCGCCTGCAAGCTCTGGGCTACCTGGCGATCCCCAGCCGCCAGGTGTACCTGTTCGACGGTCGCGAGGGCGAACGCTCAGCCTTCCTGCGTCATCACAACACCCGCCTCGATGCCACGCTGCTGCGCCGCAGCCCTTACACCGTGGTGCATGGCGCGCAGTTGCAGGCCGCCGACTTCGAGCGCATCGAGCAGTTGTACAACCTGCTGTACCTGGACAAGTACTGCACCCTGAACCCGCACTACAGCGCCCAATGGCTGCAACGCGGCCACGCCGAGGGCTGGCTTGAGCTACGGGCCCTGCGCAATCCCGAGGGGCGGATCGATGGCGCCCTTGGCTGGTTCGCCAACAGCAGCCTGATCAGTGCCCCCATCGTCGGCTACGACACCGCATTGCCCCAGCGCACCGGGCTCTATCGACAACTGACCCGGCTGTGCCTGCAGGAAGCCGTGGAGCGGCGCCTGGTACTCAACTTCAGCTCCGGCGCCGCGGCGTTCAAACGCCTGCGCGGCGGCCAGCCACAGATCGAGTACAGCCTGATCCAGGTCGGGCATCTGCCCCTGGGCCGGCGCCTGGTGTGGCAACTGTTGAGCCTGCTGCTGACGCGCATCGGCGTGCCCCTGATGAGGAAACTCAAACTGTGAAGCCTGATAACGCCTGGTGGCCCGTGGCCCTGAGCCACACGCTGCGAAAACAGCCGTTGGGCTGCACCCTGCACGGCGTGCCGCTGGTGGTGTTTCGCGATGCCCAGGGACTGCCGGCGGTGCTGCCCGACCGCTGCCCCCATCGCTTCGCGCCGCTGAGCGCCGGCCGGGTGCACAACGGGCAGATCCAATGCCCGTATCACGGCTGGCGCCTCGACGCCCAAGGCCGCTGTACCCATCTGCCCGGCCAGCAACAACAGCGATGCAGCCAGCCGCTGCTGCAACCGCTGCCCAGCTGCGAAGCCCATGGGCTGGTGTGGGCCAGCCTGACGCCAGAACGTCCGGCCAGCCCCCCGGTCGCCCCTGCCGAACAGCAACAGGCGCTGGACACCTTCTGGATCACCGACCAGGTGCGCTGTTCGTTGCAGGATGCGGCAGAGAATTTTCTCGACGGGTTCCATACCCATTTCGTGCATGCCGGCTGGATTCGCCATGACCAGCAACGCCAGCACATCACGGCCTGGGTCCAGGCGCTGAGCGACGGGGTGCAGGCGCAGTACAGCGAGGAAGGCACCCAGTCGGGACTGATTTCACGGCTGTTCGAGGGTGAACGAGGGGTCAGCATGGGACGCTTTCGTCTGCCCGGGCTGGCGGAAATCGAATACCGCGATCGGCAGGGACGCCTCAACCTGTTGGTCAGTGCCTGGCTGATGCCAGCCGCCGACGGCCAACTGCGCCTGTTCGCCCGCATCGCCACCGCCCGCGGCCGGACCCCGGCCTGGCTCAAGCGCAGCGTGCTGCACCCTTTGTTCAAGGTGATCCTGCGCCAGGACCGGCAGATCCTGGAAAAACTCAGCGCCAACCAGCAGCGCTTTGCCGCCGTCCCCCTGCGCTGGCGTCGGGAAAACCCGCTGGACAGCTCCCAGGACCTGTTGGGGCCGTGGATCAGGCAGCTGTTGCAACAGGGGGAGATGCAGGGGTTTCAAGAGCGGCGGGAGGAATTTTGGATCTAAGCGGCAAGCTGCAAGTTAAAAGGCTACGGGGCTCCAGTGAGCCTTGTGGCGAGCGAGCTTGCTCGCGCTGGCCAGCGCAGCTGGCCTAAACCCTGTACGCACCGTTTGTCAGGTATACCGCGCAAACTTTCTTTGCGGCCGCTGCGCGGCCGAACGGGAGCAAGCTCCCTCGCCACAGAAGCACAAAGCACAAAGCACAAAGCACAAAGCACAAAGCACAAAGCACAAAGCACAAAGCACAAAGCACAAAGCACAAAGCACAAAGCACAAAGCACAAAGCTCCAGGCTCCAGGCTCCAGGCTCCAGGCTTGACGCTTGCATCTGCCTCTCGATGCTGGAGCGTTTCAGCCCCAGCGGGGCTGCCGTTCCTCGGTCAAATGCGCAACATGCAGACGGCAGGCGTGCGCACCGGTATAGTGCGGCCCCTCTTCGCATGAGCGGCCGTCGGTAACGAGGCCTGAACCCATGCGAAACCCGAACTAATAACAACCCGCGATATGGACCCGGGACGAAGCTCGCCCCACCCGTTGTGCTGTCTGCGCGACGAGGTGTAACGAAATGTTTCGTTCCATCCAGCATTTGCCTCTACAAAAAAACAGCGAGGAATACTCCATGCTCGAAGTCATCAACGACTTCCTCTCAGGGAAAGTACTGATCGTGCTCATTGTCGGGCTCGGTAGCTACTTCACGATCCGCTCGCGTTTCGTTCAATTGCGCCACTTTTTCCATATGTTCGCGGTATTTCGCGACAGCCTGAAAAGCAGCGCCGGCCAACTCAGCTCGTTCCAGGCGCTGATGCTCAGCCTCGCCGGCCGTGTCGGCGCAGGCAATATCGCCGGGGTCGGCATCGCCGTGACCCTGGGTGGCCCCGGTGCCGTGTTCTGGATGTGGGTGACCGCGCTGGTCGGCATGTCCAGCAGCTTCTTCGAGTGCTCCCTCGGCCAGCTCTACAAGCGTTGCGACGCCGAAGGCCAGTACCGTGGCGGCCCGGCCTATTACATCCAGCACGGACTGCAGAAACGCTGGCTGGGCATGGTCATGGCCTTTTTGCTGCTGGTGACCTTCGGTTTCGCCTTCAACGGCTTGCAAGCCCACGCCGTGACCCACTCGCTTCAGGACGCCTTCAACTTCGACACCACCTACTCCGGCCTGGCCCTGGCCGTGCTGCTGGGCCTGGTGTTCGTCGGGGGCATCAAGCGCATCGCCAAGGTCGCCGACCTGCTGGTGCCGGTGAAAACCCTGGCCTACATCGGCGTGACCCTGTACGTGATCGTGCTGCAGATCGACCACGTGCCCGGGATGCTGATGACCATTGTCAAAAGCGCCTTCGGCCTGGACCAGGCGTTCGGCGGCCTGATCGGCAGCGCCATCATCATGGGCGTGAAACGCGGCGTATTCGCCAACGAAGCCGGCCTGGGCAGTGCGCCTAACGTGGCTGCCGTGGCCTCGGTCGAACACCCGGTGGCGCAAGGCGTGGTCCAGGCGTTCAGCGTATTCCTCGACACCTTCATCATCTGCACCTGCACCGCGCTGCTGATCCTGCTGTCGGGCTTCTACACCCCGGGCTTCGAAGGTGACGGCATTGCCCTGACCCAGAACTCCCTGGCCGCGGTCGTCGGCGAATGGGGCCGGGTCTTCATCTCGGTGGCCCTGTCGTTGTTCGTGTTCACCTCGATCCTCTACAACTACTACCTGGGCGAGAGCAACCTGCGCTTCCTGCTCGGCGAGAACCGCGACGCGCTGATCGCCTACCGGGTGCTGGTGCTGGTGCTGATTTTCTGGGGCGCGATCGAGAACCTGGGCACGGTGTTCGCCTTTGCCGACATCACCATGACCATGCTCGCGTTCGTCAACCTGATCGCGCTGTTCCTGCTGTTCAAGATCGCCCTGCGCGTGCTGCGCGACTACGACGACCAGCGCGCCGCCGGGATCAAGACCCCGGTGTTCGACTCCAGCAAGTTCCCCGACCTGGACCTGGACCTGAAAGCCTGGCCGGCCAACCCGCCAGCCGCGCCTGCCGCGCCACAGACCCAAGCTGAAGGCGTGCCCGCAGCGCAACGCTGATCGGCCAGTAACCGGGCGCACCCCCTGCGCCCGGCGTGACACAGCGCGTGGCCGGCGTCATGCTCGGCCACCGCTGTCATCGTCCTCGGAGACCCTCCATGAATGCCCCGACCTATCCTGCCGCCCAGCACGTCATGGTGCTTTACACCGGTGGCACCATCGGTATGCAGGCCAGCGCCAACGGCCTGGCGCCGGCTGCCGGATTCGAAGCGCGGATGCGCGACTACCTCAACAGCCAGCCGACGCTGACCGTGCCAGCCTGGCGCTTTCGCGAGATGGCGCCGCTGATCGACAGCGCCAACATGACCCCCGCCTACTGGCAGAACCTGCGTGAAGCGGTGGTCGATGCCATCGACCAGGGCTGCGACAGCGTGCTGATCCTGCATGGCACCGACACCCTGGCCTACAGCGCCGCCGCCATGAGCTTCCAGTTGCTGGGCCTGCGCGCACCGGTGGTGTTTACCGGTTCGATGCTGCCGGCCGGCGTGCCCGACAGCGATGCCTGGGAAAACCTCGGCGACTCGCTGGTCGCCCTAGGTCAGGGCCTGGCCCCGGGGGTGCACCTGTACTTCCACGGCGAGCTGCTGGCGCCGACCCGCTGCGCGAAAATCCGCAGCTTCGGCCGCCACCCGTTCGCCGCACTCAAGCGCCAGGGCGGCGCGGCCAGGGCCGAAACGCTGCCGGCGCAACTGGACTATCGCCAGGCCAGGCAACTGGCCAAGGTCGGCGTGCTGCCGTTGTTCCCCGGCATCGGTGCCGAGCTGCTGGACGGCGTGCTCGCCAGCGGCATCCAGGCCCTGGTGCTGGAGTGCTTTGGCAGCGGCACCGGGCCGAGCGATAACCCGCAGTTCCTGGCCAGCCTGCAACGGGCGCATGAGCAAGGGATTGTGCTGGTGGCGATCACCCAGTGCCATGAAGGCGGGGTCGAGCTGGACGTCTACGAAGCCGGCAGCCGCCTGCGGGGCGTGGGCGTGCTGTCCGGTGGTGGCATGACCCGCGAAGCGGCGTTCGGCAAGCTCAATGCGCTGCTCGGCGCGGGCCTGGACGGAGCCGAAGTGCGGCGCCTGGTTGAGCTTGATCTGTGTGGCGAATTGAGCTGAAGCCCGTGCCAAAGAGCCGGTGGCTACTGCGGTAGCCGCCGGCTCGAGCACGAGCACAGGGCGGGTGCCAGGTTACTTTTTGACCGAGTAATCCTGGCCCCAGACCCGTACCGAACTCGACTGCTCGATCGGTCCTTCAAACACGAACTTCTGCCGTACCGCCGCCTTGGGCGGGATGGTGACTTCGTCCGGGTTGTCGAGGCTGGCGGTCAGGCCGTTGGCATAACCATCCTGGTCGATGGCCAGCAATGCCCCGGTCTGCTTGAGGTTGATCAGCCGCAACTGGCTGTCGCTGCTGTTCTTGAACCCCAGGGTGACGTTGAAGCTGTCGCCGCTGGCTTCGGTCTTCAAGACCTGGACATCGACGCGGTCTTTCATTTGTTCACGGGAGGAAATGATCGAGGCACCGTCGACGCCTTGCGCCGACTGACGACCGTCGAGCACGCCTTCGCTGACGCCACCCAGCAGGTTCTTGCCCGCCGAAATGGCCGACGAGACCGCAGACTTGGCGGAATCCTTCAGGGTGCTCTCGCTGGCCGGCTCGCCTTCGGCCAGGCACAGCGAACTGAGCAGCAGGCTGGAAACCAGGAGCAGGGAACGCGCGGGAATGGGGGTCATACATAGTCCTTTATCGGGTTGCAACACCGCCACCGGGGGGTGATTGGCAGGCAGGTTGCACCAATCAATGCGCCAAGTCACTAGCCACATGTCCCCCAAAACGCCCCACGCGGCTGGCCGGCGAACCGCAGGTTTTGCCGCGAGCGGCATGCAACTTGCTCGGCTTAGCGGTTCATCATGGCTGGAGACGAGCATGTTGCACTCTCACCTCACGACCCTGAACGCGGTGTCGCTGATCCTCAATGCCTTCAAGGACCAGGGTTTGTCCAGCGACGCCCTGCTTGCCGGCAGCGGCATCAGCCCCGCCGACCTGAGCCGGGCCGACACCCGCATCACCACCAATCAGGAGATGCTGGTCTGCGCCAACGCCGTTGCGCTGCGCCGCGATATCGGCCTGGAACTGGGGCGGCGCATGCATGTTTCGTCCTACGGCATGCTCGGCTACGCCCTGCTCACCAGTGCCACCTTCGGTGACGCTTTGCGTCTGGCGCTGCGTTATCCGGCGCTGCTGGGAACACTTTTCGAACTGAGCCTGGAGCAGGACGGCGAGCGCGTCTGGTTCGCCGCCAGCGATTACCGGGAAAACCCGGCGATGGCCGTGTTCAATATCGAGTTCTGCCTGGTGTCACTCAAGGTCATCTGCGACGACCTGCTGGGCCGCCCGCTGCCGCTGCTGGGGGCCCGCTTCGAATACCCGGCCCCCGACTATCAGGCGCGCTACAGCGAACGCTTCGAATGCCCGCTGCAATTTGCCGCCACGACCAACGCCTTTGCCTTCGACCGGCGCTGGCTCGACCAACCGCTGCCACTGGCGGACGCCATCACCCACCAGGCCATGGCCGAGCGCTGCCGCAAACAGAACCTGGAGTTCACCGGGCGCCAGGCCTGGCTCGGGCGTATCCGCCAGTTGCTCACTGCGCAGCTCGACGCCGCCCCGGGGCTTGAGGGCCTGGCGGAACAGATGAACTGCTCGGCGCGGACCTTGCGCCGTCACCTCAAGGACCTCGGTTGCAGCTATCAGGAATTGCTCGACGAGCTGCGTTTCGAACGCGCCAAGCAGATGCTCTGCGAAGACCAGGTGCCGATCTACCAGATTGCCGAGGCCCTGGGCTTCAGCGAAACCGCGAGCTTTCGCCATGCCTTTATCCGCTGGAGCGGCGTGGCGCCCAGCCAGTTCCGGCCCTGAGCACCTGCTTACGACCTGGCGAGCAACCCTTAGCCCCGTTTAACGCCCCAGGACCAGGCACAGCGGATCGGCAACAGGTTCTGCGAGAAAGCCCGGCATAAATGCGTTGCTTGCATTACATTGCCGCCTTTCGAGACCGCCAAGGACTGCACCTTTGAAACACTCCACCGGCTCGCGTCGCCTGCGCGCGGCATTGATCGCGTTGCTGTGCCTGGGCGCCGTGCCCACCGTTCAGGCCTTCGACCTCGACCTGGGCAAGATCAAGTGGTCGCAACTGCAGCGCGACATGCGGCTCGACGCTCCCGAAAGCGCCACCCTGCAAATCAAGGCGTTCCCCGTACCCGGCCAGCCGCAGACGCCAGCGCGGGTGGTGCTCAGCCAGTACCGCGGGCTGTTCTACCTCAACGCCTATGCCGATCCCAAGTACCAGCAGCGGGTCTACAAATCCCCTGCCTTGCAGCTGTTCACCGCCCAGGAACTGCGTGACTGCGTGCCGCAACATGAGCCGATCCCGGTCGCCGACAACTGGCCGGTCAGCAATGACCTGGAGCCCGGGCTGAGCCTGACCCAACTCAGTTTCAACTGCCGCAACAGCGACTGGCAGCTCAGCAGCCGCTACCTGTTGATCGACATCCGCGATCCCCAGCAGCCGCTGCTGGCCTTCAGCCGCCGCAAAGACCTGTCGCAGATGGACTTCACCCCGCTGCAACCGATCGACGCCGAGGTGCAGGAGCAGTGGCTGCAAGCCTTGCAGCGCTTCCCGAGGTGGTTTCAGCCCTTCAGCAGCGGTACCGGCACGCTGACGATCAACCCTTACCCGCCGGCTCCGGCGGCAGACCGCGTGTGGGACGAATTCCGCCAGTTGCACGGCCAGCTGCGCAGCGCCAAGGACAAAGGGCCAGGCATCGCTCGGGTCAAAGACTTTTTCGCCAGCCATGACTTTCGCACCCTCGCCCCCGGGGAAAGTACCTACCCCGGCCTGCTCAACGACATCGCCTACTGGACCAGCGAAGCAGGCCAGCTGCAAACCGCACGTCCGTGGCTGGCCGAGGTACTGCGCCGCGACCCGGCGCGGGTGCCGAGCTACCTCAACCTGGCGGACCTGGATTGGGCGCTGTTTGAACAGCAGCCCTTGAACAACGAGCATCAGGGGCGAGCCGTGGAACGCTATCGGGTGTACTGCGGCCTGCGCCTGCAACGCCAACAGACCGTGCCGGCCCGCGTGCTGCAACGCCTCGATGTGAAGGCCGCCACCCCTCAGGCGTGCCAGGGGTTCTGGCCTCTGGTCAGCGCCGTGGATGCCGGCGATGCCGCCGAGGTCCAGCGCCTGCTGGAGCAAGGGATCAGCGGCGAAGTCATGGCTGACGACGGGCGCAGCGCCTTGCTGCACGCCCTGGATGCGCCGAACCTGGACATCGCCCGCCAGCTGCTGGCCCATGGCGCCCACACTCGCGGCCTCTACAACGGGAGCACCCTGGCCCTGTTGGCCATGCGCAACGATCTCAGGGACAGCCCGGACCTGAACCAGGCCCGGCGCCTGAAGTTCCTCCTCGACGCCGGGGTCGCCATCGACGAGCAAAGCAGCAGAGGCGCCACCCCGTTGCTGGAGATGGCCCGCAGCCGTCGGGATATCGAGGGTTTCACCTGGCTGATGCAGTACCCGCAAAACCTCGACCTGCGCACCCCGGACGAAGGCGAAACCGCGCTCTGGCGCGCGCTCGACGGCAACAACTACGCCGCGGCCCGGCAACTGATCGCTGCCGGCGCCAACCTCGACCTGAGCTACGGACGCGGCACCTGCCATAACCAGCCGATCGGCAAGAGCCTGCTGATGCGGGTGGCCGAGCAGACCGCCGCCGACAGCAAGGAGCCTACGGTCAGCGTGCAGGACAGCCTGGACATGTTCACCCTGCTGTTGGAACACGGCGCCAACCCCAACGTCGGCCAATACTGCGAAAAGAAAGGTTATGCGCTATTGCTGGAAACCCTGAACCGGCAAAAACGCCAGGATATGCTCCAGGTCCTGCAACGCCTGAGTCCGCCCCCCGCCGGCAAAAGCTGAAGCCGCGCGCCCCGCAATGGGGCGCAACGCCTCGTTAAGGGGCGAAATTCGGACAAAGACTTTGGCCATATCGATCCCATTTTGGCCGCTACCGACGTTCTCCGAAAGCCTCGGCGCCGCAAGACTGTGGAACACCGAATCAGCCTGCGGAGAACAAGAAAATGCTGACGATCTACTCGGATGACCACCACCTGCACCACGGCCGCTGCGAACTCATCGACGGCCGCCTGATGCCCTGTTTTGAAATGCCGTCCCGCGCCGACCATGTCCTGGCGCGCGTGCAGTACCGCAACCTGGGCCCGGTCGAGGCCCCCAAGGACTTTGGCCTGGCACCCATCGAACGCATCCACAGCCGCGCCTACCTGGACTTTTTCAAGGGGGCCTGGGATCGCTGGGCCGCCACCGGCACCGACGGCGACCTGCTGCCCTATACCTGGCCCGCGCGCACCCTGCGCAGCGTGATACCCACCAGCCTGCACGGCCAGTTGGGCTACTACAGCTTTGACGGCGGCGCGCCGATTACCGCCGGGACCTGGCAAGCCGCCTACAGCGCAGCCCAGGTGGCACTGACGGCCCAGGCGGTGATCCAGCGTGGCGCACGCAGCGCCTTCGCCCTGTGCCGGCCGCCGGGGCACCACGCCGCCAGCGACCTGATGGGCGGCTACTGCTACCTGAACAACGCCGCCATCGCCGCCCAGGCCTTCCTCGACCAGGGCCACAAAAAAGTCGCGATCCTCGACGTCGACTACCACCACGGCAACGGCACGCAATCGATCTTCTACGCGCGCAACGATGTGCTGTTCACCTCGATCCACGGCCACCCGGAAGCCGAGTTCCCGTTTTTCCTGGGCTACGACGACGAACTGGGCGAAGGCCCGGGCGCTGGCTACAACTTCAACTACCCTCTGCCGGCGGGCAGCGGCTGGGACAGCTGGAGCGCGGCGCTGGAACAGGCCTGTGGGGAAATCACCCGCTACGGCGCCGACATCGTGGTCGTGTCGTTGGGCGTGGACACCTTCAAGGATGATCCGATCTCGCAATTCAAGCTCGACAGCCCGGACTACCTGAGCATGGGCCAGCGCATCGCCGCCCTGGGCAAGCCGACGCTGTTTGTGATGGAAGGCGGTTATGCGGTGGAAGAAATCGGCATCAACGCCGTGAACGTTCTCGAAGGTTTTCAAAGCGCCCAGTGAGGGATCCGCACCATGAACAGTCTCAAACGCTTTATCGCCCCAGCCCTCTGCGCGGCCCTGCTCAGCGGCGCGGTGCAGGCTGAAGAACGCACCCTGCGGGTCTACAACTGGTTCGACTACATCACCCCCAAGGCCCTGGAGGATTTCAAGGCGCAGAACACCCAGATCAAGCTGGTGTACGACATCTTCGACACCAACGAAGCCCTGGAAGCCAAGCTGCTGACCGGCAACTCCGGGTACGACGTGGTGGTGCCGTCCAACGTGTTCCTGGCCAAGCAGATCGAGGCCGGGGTGTTCCAACCCCTGGATCGCAGCAAGCTGCCCAACTGGAACCACCTCGATCCCAAGCTGATGAAGCTGATCGAGGCCAACGACCCGGGCAACAAATTCGCCGTGCCCTACATGTACGGCACCATCCTGATCGGCTTCAACCCGGCCAAAGTCAAAGCAGCCCTGGGTGACAACGCACCGGTGGACAGCTGGGACCTGATCTTCAAGGAAGAGAACATCAGCAAGCTCAAGCAGTGCGGCGTGGCGCTGCTGGATTCACCGTCGGAGATCCTGCCCCTGGCCCTGCAACACCTGGGCCTGGACCCCAACAGCAAGAAGCCGGCGGATTACGCCAAGGCTGAAGCACTGCTGATGAAGATCCGCCCGTACATCACCTATTTCCATTCATCCAAATACATGGCCGACATCGCCAATGGCGATATCTGCGTCGCGGTCGGTTACTCGGGCAGCTTCTCCCAGGCCGCCAACCGCGCCAAGGAGGCCAAGAACGGGGTGACCGTGGACATGCGCCTGCCCAAGGAAGGCGCGCCGATCTGGTTCGACATGCTGGCGGTGCCCAAAGGGGCGAAAAACCCGGAAGACGCCTACACCTTTATCAACTACCTGCTGCAACCCCAGGTGATTGCGCCGGTCAGCGACTTCGTCGGCTACCCCAACCCGAACAAGGACGCCACCGAACGGGTCGACCCGGCGATCCGCAACAACCCCAACCTGTACCCGACCGAAGCGGCGATGGGCACCCTCTACACCCTGCAACCGCTACCGCGTGACGCGGAACGCGCCCGGACCCGGGCCTGGACCAAGATCAAGTCGGGGACCTAGCAGCAGCGGCAAGCTTCAAGCTTCCAGCGGCAAGCCATAGGGGATCACCCCCCCTGTGGCGAGCGAGCTTGCTCGCGCTGGCTTGCGAAGCAAGCCCAAATCCTGCCGCCGCAGTACACCTGATGCACCGCGATTACCGCCTTTGCGACCGCTTCGCGCTCGAGCGGGAGCAAGCTCCCTCGCCACAAAAGAGCTAAGCGGCAAGCTATAAGGGGGGGACCTGACCCCTGTGGCGAGCGAGCTTGCTCGCGCTGGCTTGCGAAGCAAGCCCAAATCCTGCCGCCGCAGCACACCTGATGCACCGCGATTACCGCCTTTGCGACCGCTTCGCGCTCGAGCGGGAGCAAGCTCCCTCGCCACAAAAGAGCCAAGCGGCAAGCTTCAAGGGGGGTTACCTGACCCCTGTGGCGAGCGAGCTTGCTCGCGCTGGCTTGCGAAGCAAGCCCAAATCCTGCCGCCGCAGCACACCTGATGCACCGCGATTACCGCCTTTGCGACCGCTTCGCGCTCGAGCGGGAGCGAGCTCCCTCGCCACAAAAGAGCCAAGCTTGCGGCTTAGGGCTTGATGCTCGCTGCGCTCAGCAGCCCGTCAGGCCTTGAGGCGTCCGGTCTTCGGCGAAGAACCAGGGGCGCAGGCGTACGCCCACGCCGTTGCCGATAAAGGCGGCTACCAGCCACAGCCAGCCATGCAGGCTGCCGGAGGCGATGCCGCTGAAATAGGCGCCGATGTTGCAGCCATACGCCAGCCGCGAGCCGTAGCCCAGCAGCAATCCACCGAGCACCGCCGCCACCAGGGAACGCCGGGGGATTTTCAGGCTGGGGGCAAAACGCCCGGCCAGCCCGGCCGCCAGCAAGGCCCCAAAGACGATGCCGATGTCCATCACGCTGGTGATGTCCTCCCACACCGGTGCCGCCAGGGCCTTGGCGTTCCCCGGGCTCTGCCAGAACACCCAACTGCCGACATCCACCCCCAGCCCGCTGGCCACCTTGGCACCCCACAAGGCAAACGCCGAGGTGATGCCCCAAGGCCGCCCCGCCAGGGCCAGGGTGGCGTAATTGAGCAACGCCAGGGCAACCGCGCCCCACACCAGCGGCCAGGGCCCGCGCAGCAGGCGGCGCCAGCCATAGTGATCACTGCTGACAGGGGCTTCCAGGGCGCCGTGGCGGCGTTTTTCCAGGCTCACCGTCAGCCATGCAATCGAGGCGAACACCACCAGGCTCAGCACCAGCGCCGGCAACACACCCATGCTCTTGACGATGGAAATCGGCGGCAGCGATGGCAAGGCGAACCACCAATCCACATGCTGGGTGGCGATCAATGAGCCACAGATGAAAAACAGCAAGGTCACCAGCATCCGCGCATTGCCACCGCCCACGGTAAACAGGGTGCCGGAGGCGCAACCGCCGCCCAACTGCATGCCGATGCCGAAGATAAACGCCCCGAAAATCACCGAGACCCCGGCCGGCGCCACCAGCCCGGTCACCGGCTGGCCGAACAGGGTGCCGGCGCCCAATGCCGGGAAGAACAGCAGCACCGCCAGCGCCAGCATCACCATCTGTGCCCGCAGGCCCGCGCCCCGGCGGTCACGGATAAATACGCGCCAGGCCGAGGTGAAACCAAAGGCGGCGTGATACAGGGTCAGCCCCAGCGCGGCACCCAGCACCAGCAACAGCACCTGCTGCGCACCGACCCGCGCTTGCAGGAACAAGGCAGCAGCGCTCAGTACCAGCAATGCGCACAAGGGCGCGCCGAACTTGCGTTCGGGCGCCGCGGAAAGAGTCTGACTCATGGGCGTTCTCGGCGAAGGAAATGGCCGCGAGTATAAACCCTCAGACCTGCCAGGCTTTTCGCAAACGCTGCAGGGCGGCTTCGATCTCCGCTTCCGGCACCGCGGCAAACCCCAGCACCAGCCCGGCACGCTGGTCCGGCGGTTGTGCGGACTCGGGCAGCCAGTAGTTGCTCAGCCCGCTGATCTCGACGTCGGCACCGGCCGCCTGGGCGAGCAGCTCACGCTCGCGTGCCAGGCTGTCCACCGCCAGCGTCAGATGCAGCCCCGCCGCCACATTCGGCAACGGCCCGACACCCTGGATATCCACAGGCCAGTGAGCGAGCAAAGTATTGCGCCGGCTCAACGCCGCGCGCCGCATGCGCCGGATATGCCGCTGAAAGTGCCCGGCCGCCATGAACTCGGCCATCACCGCCTGGGTGCTGACCTCCGAATGCCGCACATCCACGGCCCGGCGCCGGGCAAAGGCCTGCACCAGCGTCGGCGGCAGCACCAGATAGCCCAGGCGCAAGGCCGGAAACGCGACCTTGCCGAAGGTGCCGACGTACAGCACTCGACACTGGCGATCCAGGGCGGCCAGAGGCGCCAGGGGCGCGCCGCTGTAGCGATACTCGCCGTCGTAGTCGTCTTCGATGATCCAGCCCTGGGTCCGCTCGGCCCAGGCCAGCAATTCCAGGCGCCGGGCCAGGCTCATGATGACCCCGGTCGGGTACTGGTGGGACGGCGTCACATAGGCCAGCCGGCAATCCTCCAGAGCCGCCAGTTGCCGGCAGTCGATCCCCTCCTGGTCCACCGCCACGCCGTGCAGGCGCCCGCCCGCCACCGCGAAGGCGTGACCGGCGGCGCGGTAGCCGGGGTTTTCCACAGCCACGCCGGCTCCCGGCTCCACCAGCAGCTGTGCACAAAGGCTTATTCCCTGCTGCGCGCCACTGGTGATCACTATTTGCTCAGCCGTGCACTGCAAGCCACGGGAACTGCGCAAATAGGCGGCGATCAGCCCACGCAGGCGCGCGTCGCCCGCCGAGTCGCCATAACACAGATGGCGCAGGTCCGGCTTGCGCCAGAAAGCCGCATTCAGCTTGGCCCAGACCTCGAATGGAAACAGATCGAAGGCCGGCACGCCCACCCGAAATGCCCGTGGCGGACCACTGGGCGGGGTCGACAAATGATGCTTTTGCAGCAGCTCCAGCGCCTCGTTGTGGATAACTTTAGCTGGATGTAAATCCAGTGAAATGGCCGATTTTGTGGATAACCCTGTGGGTAAGCCTGTTGATATCCCTGTGGACAGTTTTGTGGATAGTTTTTTGATCGGCAACTGCGCTTCAGGCAGCAACGCCACGTAAGTGCCATCGCCGACCCGCCCTTCGATAAACCCTTCGGCATACAACTGGTCGTAGGCGCGCACCACGCTGTTCCGGGAAATCCCCAGGGCCTGCGCCAAGTCGCGACTGGCGGGCAACCGGGTGCCACCGGCCAGGCGACCGTCCAGCACGCGCAGGCGCAGGGCCTGGTACAGCTGGCGGCTGAGGCCCTGGCGGCGGTCGAGCTCGATACCCGCCGGGTTGAAGGAAAGCGGTAGCGCTGGGCTGTTCATCGGTATGCACCCGAGTAATTGGACCTATGAAATAGACCCAAGATGGCTCTTACAACAGACCATTAGCCTGCCTAGGATGCAGGCATTCGCCAAGGAATTTTTCCATGTACCTACCTCGTGCCTTCGTCGACGACAACCTGGCCAGCCTGCAGCAGCAGATTGCCCAGAGCCGCCTCGCCACCCTGGTCACCCACGGCAAGCTGGGCCTGCAAGCCAGCCATTTGCCGCTGTTGCTGGACCCCGCACAAGGCGCCAATGGCACCCTGTTCGGGCACTTGGCCAAGGCCAATCCGCAATGGCAGGAGCTGGCCGACGGAGCCGAGGCGCTGATGATTTTCAGTGGCGAAGACGCTTACGTCAGCCCGGGCTTTTATCCGAGCAAGGCCGAGCATGGAAAAGTGGTTCCCACCTGGAACTACCTGGCCGTGCATGCCTACGGCAGGGCCGAAGTGTTCAGCGACGGACCACGCCTGCTGGAGCTGGTCAGCGCCCTCACCGAGCGCCACGAGAGCACGCGCAGCGAGCCGTGGAAGGTCACGGACGCCCCCGCCGACTACATCGAGGGCATGCTCAAGGCGATTGTTGGTTTTGCCCTGCCGATCCAGCGCCTGGAGGGCAAGCGCAAGCTCAGCCAGAACCGCAGCCCGGCCGACATTGCCGGCGTGCGCGACGGCTTGGCGGCCAGTGCCGACGTCCGCGATCAACAGCTTTCCCACCTGATGCGCCAAGGAGACTTATGAGCCAGATTCAGATTCGCCCCGTGACCGCCGCCGACCACGCCGCCTGGCTGCCGCTATGGCAAGCCTACCTGCGGTTCTACAACACCGAGCTGGCTGATGAAGTGAGCCACAGCACCTGGCAACGCTTTCTCGACCCGAACGAGCCGACCAACGCGGCCCTGGCCTGGGATGGCGAGCGTGCGGTGGGCATGGTGCATTTCATTTACCACCGCTCCAACTGGAGTATCGAGAACTCCTGCTACCTGCAAGACTTGCTGGTCAGCCCGGAGCAGCGTGGCACCGGCGTCGGTCGCCTGCTGATCGAGTTTGTCTACGCGCAGGCCAAGCACGATGGTGCCTGCAAGGTTCACTGGCTGACCCACGAAACCAACGCCACAGCGATCCAGCTCTACGAGCGCATCGCCGAACGGCCGGGTTTCATTCAGTTTCGCAAAGCCCTTTGAGGTTCAAGGAGAACAGCATGCCGATTTCACCCGCTGACTGGACAGGCGCCCCGGCCCCCTCGGCGACCCTGATCGAAGGGCGCTTCATCCGCCTGGAACGCCTCGACCCGGCGCGCCATGCCGAGCAACTGTGGCAGGCCTTCCAGGGCCCCGGCGCAGACCCCAAGTTGTGGGACTACCTGCCGTACGGGCCTTTTGCGCACGACGCGTTCAATGAATGGCTGAGCAATCATGCGGCCAGCAGCGACCCCTATTTCTTCACCGTGATCGACCGTGCCAGCGGCCAGGCCCAGGGCATGCTGAGCCTGATGTCGATCGTCCCGGCCCAGGGCCGCATCGAGATCGGCCACGTGAGTTTCGGCGCGCCGATGCAACGCTCGCCCAAAAGCACCGAGGCGGTCTACCTGCTGGCCAAGGAAGCCTTCGACCTGGGCTACCGGCGCCTGGAATGGAAGTGCAACAACGACAACGCCCGCTCGCGCCAGGCTGCCGAACGCCTGGGCTTCAGCTTCGAAGGGGTGTTCCGTCAGCACATGGTCGCCAAGGGCAAGAACCGCGACACCGCGTGGTTTTCGATCCTCGACTCGGAATGGCCGACGATCGGCGCAGGGTTCGAGCGCTGGCTGAGCGAAGAGAATCAGAGCGGCGCAGGCCAGCGCAAAACCCTGGCCGAATGCCGAGCCTGATACACGGCGCCCGATAGCCAAACCGACGCTGTCCGGCAGGGCCAGCGCGGCCTCATACCTCGGCAGCGGCTACACCCTGTAGCCGCTGCCGGAGGCTGCGCTGGCCTTGATGGGCGCCGAGACCCGTCAGCCCAATTGGGCTTTGTTTTTCGCGGTCAGCGCAGCTTTTGCGCCAGGACGGCGATGTGTTCCGGGCCGATGCCGCAGCAACCACCCAGGTGGCTGGCGCCGCGTTGCTGCCAATCGGCCGCCCAGCGCAGGTAGCCCGGCGGGTCCAGGTCTTCACGCAGCGGGTCGAGGCCGTCGTTGGCCGTGGCTTCCTCGGGTTGCGGTGGGAAGGCATTGGCGTAGGCACCGATATGGATCTTCAACCCCAGACGCTCGAAGGTCGCACGCGCAGCATCAATCGCATCACCAATCACTTCCGGCTGGCTGCAGTTGAACAGCAGGGTCTCCACACCCAGCTCGGCGGCTACTGCTGCCGCTTCGGCCACCGGCTCGCCGGAACGCAGGCGCGGCACGGCGTCGGTGTCTTCATCCTTCAAGGTAAAGGACAACCAGAAAGGCTTGCCGTCTTCAGGCAGGCCGGCATGAATCGCCCGCGCCTCGACGATGGAGCTCTGGGTTTCCGCCAGCCACAGGTCGACGTGGGGTGCCAGGCCGTTGACCAGCGGCGCCAGCAAGTCTGCAGCCCGCGAGGCATCGAACAAGTCCGGACGATAAGAACCAAACAGCGGCGGCAGCGAACCTGCGACCCGCACGCTCTTGCCCGAGGCATCCGCCGCACGCCGCGCCAGCTCGCCGGCCAGGGCCGCCAGGGCCTGCCCTTCAGCGGCAAACCGCTCTTCGCCAATATGGAACGGCACCACCGCATAACTGTTGCTGGTAATGACGTTGGCGCCGCTGTCGATATACGCCGCATGCACAGCTTCCACCGCTTGCGGCGCCTCGCTCAAGGCCAGGGCCGACCACTCGGGCTGCCGGAACGGCGCCCCGCGGCGTTGCAGTTCGCGGCCCATGCCGCCATCCAGAATTACCGTGTTGCCTGCGCCCATATGCCTTTTACTCATATGCTTATGAAAATAACTCACTACCGGAGTGGTTCTTATAACTATTAAATACGCACCATTCGGTTAATCACAACCTTTTTCAGTCAGGATTTCCATGAACTTCAAACCGTTATTGGCCCTGGGCCTGACCTTGCTCGCCGCCTCTTCCCAGGCCTTCGCCGGTGCCACCCTGGACCGCATCGAGCAGAAAAAGGAGTTGGTCGGCGTGTTGATGGAAAGCTATCCGCCCTTTTCCTTCCTCAATGATCAGAACCAGCTGGACGGCTTCGACGTCGACGTGGCCAAGGCCGTCGCCGCCAAACTGGGGGTCAAGCTGCGCCTGGAAACCCCTTCCTGGGACGTGATCGCCGCCGGTCGCTGGAGCGGTCGCTACGACATCTGCATCTGCTCCATGACCCCGAGCAAGGCCCGCGCCGAAGTCTTCGACTTCCCGGTGGAGTACTACGCCTCGCCGGCGGTGATCGTGGTCAACGCCAAGGACGATCGCATCCACGGGGCCAAAGACCTGAGCGACAAGAAAGTCGGCCTCACCAGCGCCTCCAGCTATGAGAGCTACCTGAACAAGAACCTGGTGATCGAAGGCGCCGAAGACACCCAATTGCAGTACCCGTTCGAGAACGTGCAGATCGCCCCGTACGACACCGACAACGTCGCCTTCCAGGACCTGGGCCTGGGTGCCGGCGTGCGCCTGGACGCGATCCTCACCAACCTGGTGACCGCACAGCCGCGCCTGACCCAGGACAAACGCTTCAAGCTGGCCGGCGAGCCGCTCTACTCCGAACCCAACTCGGTGGCCATCGAGAAAGGCGACGCCCAGTGGAACAGCAAGGTGCGTGAAGTCTTCGCTCAGTTGAAACAGGACGGCACTCTGAGCAAACTGTCGGACAAATGGATCGGCGCCGATATCAGTAAATGACCTCTCTCTCGCAACCACCTCAGCCACCGCAACCGGTGGCTGAGTCGTTTCTCAAACGCCTGCTGGGTTTTCGCACACGCCTGTACCTGACCTGGGCGTTGCTGTTCTTGCTGTTTGTCGGGTTCTTCCTGAGCTTTGACCTGAAATTCGCGATCATCCTGGAAAAATTCCCCAACCTGGCGGGCTTTCGCCTGGGGCCCAATGGCTTCCTGCAAGGCGCGGCGCTGACCTTGTTCCTGTGCCTGTGCTCGATGCTGGCGTCGGTGCTGCTGGGCTTCGCCGCCGCCCTGGCGCGTCTGTCCAGCAGCGCCGTGCTGTTCGGCATCGCCAGCTTCTACACCTCATTCTTTCGCGGCACCCCGCTGCTGATCCAGATCATGCTGATCTACCTGGGCATGCCCCAGTTGGGCGTGGTGCCGGGCGCGATCGCGGCCGGGATCATCGCCCTGTCCCTGAACTACGGGGCCTATCTCAGCGAAATCTTCCGTGCGGGCATCATCGGCGTCGCCCAGGGCCAACGCCAGGCGGCACTGGCCCTGGGTATGCGCCCGACGACCATTTTCTGGCACGTGACCCTGCCCCAGGCGATGCGCACCATCATCCCGCCCACGGCCAACCAGTTCATTTCGATGCTCAAGGACTCGTCGCTGATTTCGGTGATGGGGGTTTGGGAAGTGATGTTCCTGGCCCAGTCCTACGGCCGCTCCAGCTACCGCTACCTGGAAATGCTGACCACCGCGGCGGTGATCTACTGGCTGATGTCCTTCGCCCTGGAACTGGTTCAGGCCCGCCTGGAGCGCTATTACGGCAAGGGCCATCAGCGCTAGGCACTCAACTGAACGGGCATGCGCAGGTTTTTTCCTCGCAAAAAAAAAGGGGAGCAAATGCCCCCCCGAGGTAAAACGTTGCAGATGAAGGCTTAGATCAGCCCTCGATCTCGATCAGGATCTCGCCCGGGTTGACCCGGTCGCCCTTGGCCACGTGGATGGCGGTCACCTTGCCGGCGATGGCCGACTGGACTTCGGTTTCCATCTTCATCGCTTCGGTGATCAATACCGCCTGGCCGGCCTTGACCACGTCGCCTTCCTTGACCAGCACGTCGACGATGTTGCCCGGCATGGTGGTGCTGACGTGACCCGGCGCCGTGGCCTGCTTGCGTTTGCTGCTGCCGCCGCCGACAAATTCGTTGAGCGGCTCGAACACCACTTCTTCCGGCATGCCGTCGATCGACAGGTAGAAGTGGCGCTTGCCCTCGGCCTTGACCCCGACCCCGGTGATGTCGACGCGGTAGGTTTCGCCGTGGACGTCGATGACGAACTCGGTGGGCACGCCCTCGCCGCCCGCCTTGCTGACGCCACCGGCTTCGGGGATCGGCAGCAGCACTTCCGGAACCAGGGTGCCGGCCTCGCGCTCTTCGAGGAACTTGCGCCCGATATCCGGGAACATGGCGTAGGTCAGCACGTCTTCTTCGGACTTGGCCAGGGCGCCGATTTCACCGCGCAGCTTGGTCATCTCAGGTTTCAGCAGGTCGGCCGGGCGCACGTCGATCACGTCTTCGCTGCCGATGGCCTGGCGCCGCAGTTTTTCGTCGACTTCACCTGGAGCCTTGCCGTAGCCGCCTTGCAGGTAGAGCTTCACTTCGTTGGTGATGGTCTTGTAGCGCTCGCCGGCCAGGACGTTGAAGAACGCCTGGGTGCCGACGATCTGCGAGGTCGGGGTCACCAGCGGCGGGTAGCCAAGGTCGTGACGGACCCGCGGGATCTCGGCCAGCACTTCGCTCATGCGGTTCAGCGCGCCCTGCTCTTTGAGCTGGTTGGCCAGGTTGGAGATCATCCCGCCCGGTACCTGGTTGACCTGTACCCGGGTGTCGACCGCGGTGAATTCGCTTTCGAACTGGTGGTACTTCTTGCGCACGGCGTAGAAGTACAGACCGATTTCCTGCAGCAGCTCCAGGTTCAGGCCGGTGTCGAATTCGCTGCCTTTAAGGGCCGCGACCATGGACTCGGTGCCCGGGTGGCTGGTGCCCCAGGCGAAGCTGGAGATGGCGGTGTCGATATGGTCGGCGCCGTTCTCGATGGCCTTGAGCTGGCACATCGCGGCCAGGCCTGCGGTGTCGTGGGAGTGGATGAACACCGGCAGCGACTGCTCGGCCTTCAGCGCCTTGACCAGCTCGCCAGTGGCATAGGGCGTCAGCAGGCCGGCCATGTCCTTGATGGCCACCGAGTCGCAACCCATGGCTTCCATTTGCTTGGCCTGGGCGACGAAGGCCTCGATGGTGTGCACCGGGCTGGTGGTGTAGGCGATGGTGCCCTGGGCGTGCTTGCCGGCGGCTTTTACCGCTTCGATGGCGACCCGCAGGTTACGCACGTCGTTCATGGCGTCGAAGATGCGGAACACGTCGATGCCATTGACCGCAGCCTTGGCCACGAACGCGCGGACCACATCGTCGCTGTAATGGCGGTAGCCCAGCAGGTTCTGCCCGCGCAGGAGCATTTGCAGACGGGTGTTGGGCAATGCCGCGCGCAGTTGGCGCAGGCGCTCCCACGGATCTTCTTTCAGAAACCGCACGCAGGCGTCGAAAGTCGCGCCGCCCCAGACTTCCAGGGACCAGTAGCCGACTTTGTCGAGCTTGTCGCAGATCGGCAGCATGTCGTCGGTGCGCATGCGGGTGGCCAGCAGAGACTGGTGGGCGTCGCGCAGGATGGTGTCGGTAACGAAGATTTTCTTAGTCATATTCGGATCTCCTCATAGCTACAAGTTTCAAGCTACAAGCTGCAGGTAAAAGCCAATCTGCTCTTACCGCCGCTTGCAGCTGAAAGCTTGCAACTGCTTCATTCATAGGCCTGCGTGGGCGGCGATGGCGGCGGCGATGGCCAGGGCCAGCTCTTCGGGTTTGCGCTTGATCGAGTAGTTGGTCAGTTCAGGGTGGCTTTCAACGAAGCTGGTGTTGAACTGGCCGCTACGGAATTCCGGGTTACGCAGAATTTCCTGGTAATAGGCCGCCGTGGTCTTCACGCCTTGCAGGCGCATGTCGTCCAGGGCACGCAGGCCGCGGTCCATCGCTTCTTCCCAGGTCAGGGCCCAGACCACCAGTTTCAGGCACATGGAGTCGTAGAACGGCGGAATGGTGTAGCCGGTGTAGATCGCCGTATCGGTACGTACGCCGGGGCCGCCGGGTGCGTAATAACGGGTGATCTTGCCGAAGCTGGGCAGGAAGTTGTTTTTCGGGTCTTCGGCATTGATCCGGAACTGCAGCGCGAAGCCGCGATGCTGGATGTCTTCCTGCTTCACCGAAAGCGGCAGGCCGGAAGCGATGCGGATCTGCTCGCGGACGATATCGATGCCGGTGATTTCTTCGGTGATGGTGTGTTCCACCTGCACCCGGGTGTTCATCTCCATGAAGTACACCTCGCCCTCGGCGAGCAGGAACTCCACGGTGCCGGCGTTCTCGTAGCCCACGGCCTTGGCGGCGCGCACCGACAGGTCGCCGATATAGGCGCGCTGTTCAGGGGTCAGTTGCGGGCTGGGGGCGATCTCGATCAGCTTCTGGTTGCGGCGCTGGATCGAGCAGTCACGCTCGAACAGGTGCACCACGTTGCCAAAGCTGTCGCCGAGGATCTGCGCTTCGATGTGCTTGGGATTGACGATGCACTTTTCGAGGAACACTTCCGCCGAACCGAAGGCCTTGGTGGCCTCGGAAATCACCCGGGGGAAGGCTTGTTCAAGTTCTTCACGGCTGTTGCAACGGCGAATGCCGCGGCCGCCACCGCCGGAGGTGGCCTTGAGCATCACCGGGTAGCCAATGCGGTCGCCCTCGGTCAAGGCTTCGGCGATGTCCGCGACGTTGCCTTCGGTGCCCGGGGTCACCGGCACGCCGGCCTTGATCATGCTGCGGCGGGCTTCGGTCTTGTCGCCCATGCGCCGGATCACTTCCGCCGAAGGGCCGATGAATTTGATGCCACGCTCGGCGCAGATGTCCGCCAGCTCGGCGTTTTCCGAGAGGAAACCGTAGCCGGGGTGCAGTGCGTCGCAGCCGGTTTCCACCGCCAGGTTCACCAGCTTGCGCGGGTTGAGGTAACCGGCCAGCGGTTCGGCGCCGATGCTATGCGCCTCGTCCGCGCGCTTTACATGCAGGGCATGGCGATCGGCGTCGGAATAGATCGCGACCGAACGGATGCCCATCTCGGCGCAGGCACGCACGATTCGTACGGCAATCTCACCACGGTTGGCGATCAGGATCTTTTTTATCACTTGGAGGTTCCCTTGAGCCGTTGAAACACACGACCTGCTAGACCAGGTCGGCGCGTGACCAAATGTTTCAAGTCAGTCGCTGCGCCACACTATGCCTATGGAGGGATTAACAAAAATCAATAATTATTGGGTCGACCATAAGTAAAGACTTATAGTTGGCCAATCAGCCTGCGGCGCGAGACCTAAAATAATGCGTAAGTCCTTGATGCGTATGACATTACGCCAGCTTCAGATCTTCAATGAGGTCTGTGATTTACGCTCTTACAGTCGCGCCGCCGAAGAGATGTCCCTGACTCAGCCCGCCGTGAGCCTGCAGATCCGCCAGCTGGAAGAGCTGATCGGCCAGCCGCTGTTCGATTACGTCGGCAAGAAGCTGTACATGACCGAGGCCGCCGAAGCCCTGCAACGGGCCAGTCGCGACATTTTCGGACGCCTGGAAAACCTCGACATGCAGCTCTCGGACATGCAGGGATCGTTGCAGGGCCAGCTGAAACTGGCGGTGGAATCGAGCGCCAAATACTTCGTGCCGCACCTGTTCGCCGCCTTCAAGCGCCAGCACCCGGAGGTCAACCTGCAACTGACCGTGGTCAATCGCGGACAGGTGATCCGCCGTCTTTCGGACAACCGTGACGACCTGGTGATCATGTCCATGGTGCCGCAGGACATGGGCCTGGAGTTTCTGCCGTTCCTCAACAACCCGATCGTGGCCGTGGCGCCCCCCGAGCACCCGCTGTGCCATATGGGGCCGCTGCGCCTGCAGGACCTGGAGCCCTACAACCTGCTAGTGCGTGAACAGGGGTCGGGAACGCGGATGGCCTGCGAGGAATACTTCAAGGAGAAGCGCGTGCACTTCACCCAGACCCTGGAAGTGTCATCGGCCGAGGCCCAGCGCGAATGCGTGCGAGCGGGTCTGGGCGTGGCCTTGTTGACGCGCCACGCCCTGAACCTTGAGTTGGCGACGGGGGGGCTCATCGAGCTGCCCGTCGAAGAGCTGCCGTTGTACCGCAGCTGGTGCCTGGTGCAGGCCAAGGCCAAGCGCCTGTCACCGGTAGCGCATGCGTTCCTGGGGTTTATCCGCAGCGAACGGGTGCAGATCAGCGTGCTGGTTGAGCGTTTCGACGGGAAGCTGTCGGTGCCGCCTGCCAGTAATTGATGGCTTCAAGCTCCGGGTAATCGTTGATCTCCTGCTGCAGTTGACGCAACTCACAGCGGTGTTCGATCGCGCGGCGAAACTCCATGCGGCGCTGGTCTTCCTGCTGACGACGGGTCTTGACTACGCTGTTGCTCTCTTCGTAAGGCCGGGCCATTTCTAGTCTCCCAATGCGAGTACGGGAGTTTCACGATGGACGTCGGGCGTTACGGTTTGGCGGCGAGTCAGTGACAGAGAGATGAATGTTGCCCAGTGGTGGGCCGCTCGAATGTCGCCCACCTCAGGCGGTGCAGCCAGACTCAGTCGTCCAGCGCTTTGACCGATTTTGGCGACAGGCGCAGGCTGCGCAAGCTGCGTTTGACGCTTTTCAGGTGGTTGACCAGGCTCGGCCCGCGGGCCATGGCCACGCCCATGGCCAGCACGTCGATCACCACCAGGTGAGCGATACGCGAGGTCAGCGGGGTGTAGATTTCGGTGTCTTCGTGCACGTCGATCGCCAGGTTGACGGTCGACAGCTCGGCCAAGGGCGTCTGGCTCGGGCACAGGGTGATCAGCGAGGCGCCGCTTTCGCGCACCAGGTTGGCGGTGATCAGCAGGTCCTTGGAACGCCCGGACTGGGAAATGCAGATCGCCACATCGGTGGGCTTCAGGGTCACCGCCGACATCGCCTGCATATGCGGGTCGGAATACGCCGCCGCCGTCAGCAGCAGGCGAAAGAACTTGTGCTGGGCATCTGCCGCCACTGCGCCCGACGCGCCGAAGCCGTAGAACTCCACGCGCTGGGCCTGGGACATGGCGGTCACGGCCTTCTGCAACTCCACCGGGTCGAGCTTCTCGCGCACTTCCATCAGGGTGTGCAGGGTGGTGTCGAAGATTTTCAGGCTGTAGTCGGCGACGGAATCGTCTTCATGGATCGCGAACTGGCCGAAGCTGGCACCGGCGGCCAGGCTTTGCGCCAGCTTGAGTTTCAGGTCCTGGAAGCCCGAACAACCGATGGCGCGGCAGAAACGCACGATGGTCGGTTCGCTGATGCCGACGCTATGGGCCAGGTCGGCCATGGAGCTGTGCATCACAGCCGCAGGATCGAGCAACACATGATCGGCGACCTTGAGCTCCGACTTGCGCAAGAGATGGCGTGACTGGGCGATGTGCTGCAACAGATTCAAAGGGCTGGACTCATTGTTATTGGCAGGCGCCAGGGATGTAGCAGTTTTGTAGTTATACTACATGAATCCGTTTTTTGCCCGCGCAATGCGTAACTGAATCAGCTTTACGTCCCCTATTTTGGCTGGGTCCGCTGTATGTAGCTGCCAGGGCGGCCCGCGTCTGCGGCAGTGGCTACAAGGCGGCGTCGGCTCGGAGTAATGCCGCCAGGCCTTCTGCTTCGACGGGGCGGCTGATCAGGTAACCCTGCACTTCGTCACACTGCTCGGCCTTGAGAAATGCCAGTTGCCCCGGATGCTCGACGCCCTCGGCCACCACCTTCAGCGACAGGCCGTGGGCCATGGCAATGATCGCCCGGGTAATCGCCGCATCCGCGCTGCCTTCCGTCAGACCACGGATAAACGCCTGATCGATCTTCACGTAG
This sequence comes from Pseudomonas sp. QD4, assembly GCF_049199125.1. Classification (NCBI taxonomy): domain Bacteria; kingdom Pseudomonadati; phylum Pseudomonadota; class Gammaproteobacteria; order Pseudomonadales; family Pseudomonadaceae; genus Pseudomonas; species Pseudomonas sp. QD4. Next base: position 1,586,005 of record NZ_JBLZOM010000002.1, on the reverse strand, counting down.
TCCACAGGGATCCGCTTGAGGTAACTCAGGGACGAATACCCGGTGCCAAAATCGTCGATCGCCAGCTTCACCCCCAGGCCTCGCAGCTGCTGAAAGGTCGAGATGATGTGTTCGACGCTGTCGAGCAACTGGCTTTCGGTCAGCTCAAGCTCCAGGTATTGCGGCTCCAGGCCGGTTTCTTCCAGCACCTGGCGCACCAGGCTCACCAACTTGCCCTGGCGCAGCTGATACACCGACAGATTGACCGAGACCCGAATCGGCGCCAGCCCCTGGCGCTGCCATTCACACGCCTGCCAACAGGCCTGGCGCAACACGAACTCGCCGATCGGCCCGATCAGCCCGGTTTCTTCGGCCAGGCCGATAAAGTCCCCCGGCGGCACCCGACCCATGGTCGGGTGATCCCAGCGTACCAACGCCTCGGCGGCATTCAGATGGCCGCTGGCCAGGCACAGCTTGGGTTGATAGAAGACTTTCAGTTGCTGTTCGTCGATGGCCTTGCGCAGCTGGTTTTCCAATTGCAGGCGCTCCAGGGTGCTGGCCTGCAAACTCTCGGTGTAAAACTGGAAATTATTCCCCCCCAGGTGCTTGGCGTACTGCATGGCCATGTTCGACTGGCTGATCAGCGCGGAAATCTCCCGCGCACTATCGGGCAGCAGGCTGATGCCCATGGACGCGCTGACCACCAACTCGTGGCCGTCCACGGTCAGCGGCAGGCGCAGCTTGCTCAGTAAACGGGTGGCGACCCGGGTCAGGCTCGACAGGCTGCCGTAGGCATCGAACAGCACCGCAAACTCATCGCCGGACAAGCGGGCGATGGTGTCGGCTTCCGGCAGCGCATTGATCAGGCGCCGGGCCATTTTCTGCAACAGCTGGTCGGCCACGTCATGCCCGAGGCTGTCATTGAGCAACTTGAAGCGGTCCAGGTTGATGTGAACCAGAGCCAGGCTGCGCCCGCCCTGGCGCACCCGCAGATGGGCGTCGCGCAGGCGCTCGCGAAACAGCGAGCGGTTGGCCAGGCCGGTAAGTTCGTCGTAGTGGGTCAGGTAGCGCATGCGCTCTTCGGACTCGCGCCGCGCCGACAGATCGGCGAAGAAGCCGACGATATGGCTGACCTGCCCGCGCTTGTCGCGGACCATGCTCAGTTGCAGCCACTGCGGGTACAGCTCGCCATTCTTGCGCGCCTCCACTAACTCGCCCTGCCAACTGCCGTGCTGCTCCAGGGCCTGGCGGATCGCCGGGTAGTGGCGACGCGCATCGCGGCTGCACGGCAGCTCCACGACATTGCGCCCGAGCATGTCTTCGATCTGATAGCCGGTGACGCGGCTGAATGCCTGGTTGATCGCGATCAATGCGTAATCCGGGTCGAGAATCACTATGCCTTCGCTGGCGGCCTCGAACACCGTGGCGGCCAGGTTGCGCTGCTCTTCCAGCTCCTTGCTGGTGCTGATGTCGCGCCGGGTGCCGACCATTCGCGTCACCCGCCCGCTGGCGCTACGCTCCACCGCTCGGCCACGGTCCTCGATCCAGACCCAATGGCCGGCACCGTGGCGCACCCGGTATTCAACTTGATAATCCTCGCTGCGGCCCTTGAGGTGCTCCACCAGGGCGCGCCTGAGCAGCGGCAGGTCCTCGGGGTGCAGGCGGGGCTTGAGGTGGCTGAGCATCGCCGTGACGTAGTCGGGCTCCAGCCCGAACAGCTCCTTGACCTGGGTGTGGTGCACTTCGTCGGTCTGCAGGTTCCAGTCCCACAGCCCCAACTCACTGGCCTTGAGCGCCAGGGCCAGGCGCGCCTCGCTCTTGCTCAGGGCCTTGTTGGCCGCGTCCAGCTCCAGGCTGCGCTCGGCGACCCGGCCTTCAAGGCTGACCTGGGCTTCGCGCAGTTCATCTTCGGCGCGCCGGCGCTGTTCAATCTCGCGGGCCAGCTCGCTGTTGAGCTGCTCGCTGCGGCTTTGCGCCTGCTGCAGGTGCTCGATCAGCGCCTGGTTCTGGAAACGCCGCAGCATGCCACGGTGGATCAGGCGATGAACCTGCCAGGCCACCACACTCAATGACACCAGCAGAATCAGCCCCAGCCAGCCCCAGCCGCGCTGTTGCTGGTCGCCGCCCCAGAACAGATAGGCGATGGCCGGCAACAGGCAGGGCAAGGTAAAAGACAGGAAGGCCGGCAGGCTGACGGCATAGGAAACGCTGGCGGAGAGAATCGCTGCGCCGATCAGGCCGAAGACCCAGGCCTGCTGCAGGAAACTGTCGGCAGGCACCAGGGCGATAGCGGCGCAGGCCAGGGTCAGGCCACTGACCGCAGACCCCATCAGAAACATCCGCCGCCACACCGCGTGTGCCTGGCGGCTGGGCATGGCGGAATCGAACGCCGCCACCTGGATCACTCGCAGCGCCACCAGGGCCAGCAGCCAGACCATCCACACACTGACCAGCAAGTACCGCTCGGGGCTCCACAGCAACCAGGCGCAGACCAGACCGTTGAGCAACATGAAGAGTGTGGGCAGCAATGAGCCCTGATAAAGCAGACGCGTGCGCTCGACCGCCATCTCCATGGCGTAGTGCTGGCGGATAACCCGCGGCTCCACAAAAGGACCGCTCAGGTCGGTGCTGAGTGTCATAGGCAGTGTTCTTATAATGGTTGAGCCTGAAACGTCGCCGGAGCATACACAAGCAATAGCCCGTACCAAACTGCTCCAGATCATAAATCGCTAAAACAAATCCCCCGCCGGTACTGCATAAAACCGTACAGGCGAGCACTGCCAACGGCTGCAGCCTGTGACCGACCGGTCGTCATCCACGGTAGTTTTATCGGCTAAACCAACGCCGGGTTTGCCCGGTGTCGCCCGGCCCCCTAGAATGCCCCGATGCGCGATGACCTCTCCCTTCTGCTGAACTCCCTCAACGATGCCCAACGCCAGGCCGTAGCTGCCTCCGTGGGTCGTCAGTTGGTCCTGGCCGGTGCTGGATCCGGTAAAACCCGTGTGCTGGTGCACCGTATCGCCTGGTTGATCCAGGTCGAGAACGCCTCGCCACACTCCATCCTGTCGGTGACCTTCACCAACAAGGCGGCTGCCGAGATGCGCCATCGCATCGAGCAGTTGATGGGGATCAACCCGGCCGGCATGTGGGTCGGCACCTTCCACGGCCTGGCGCACCGCCTGTTGCGTGCCCATTGGCAGGAAGCGGGCTTGAGCCAGACCTTCCAGATCCTCGACAGCGACGACCAGCAACGCCTGGTCAAGCGCGTGATCCGCGACCTGGGGCTGGATGAACAGCGCTGGCCGGCGCGCCAGGCGCAATGGTTTATCAACGGCCAGAAAGACGAAGGCCTGCGTCCGCAACATATTCAAGCCAGCGGCGATCTGTTCCTGGCCACCATGCGCAGCATCTATGAGGCCTACGAGGCGGCCTGCCTGCGCGCCGGGGTCATCGACTTCTCCGAACTGCTGCTGCGCGCCCTGGACCTGTGGCGCGACCACCCGGGTTTGCTCGCGCACTACCAGAAGCGCTTCCGCCATGTGCTGGTGGATGAGTTCCAGGACACCAACGCCGTGCAGTACGCCTGGTTGCGCCTGCTGGCCAAGGGCGGTGACAGCCTGATGGTGGTGGGCGACGACGACCAGTCGATCTACGGCTGGCGCGGCGCGAAAATCGAGAATATCCACCAGTATTCCGAAGATTTCCCGGACGCCGAAACCATTCGCCTGGAGCAGAACTACCGCTCCACGGCCGGCATCCTCAAAGCCGCCAACGCCCTGATCGCCAACAACACCGGGCGCCTGGGCAAGGAGTTGTGGACCGACGGCGGCGAAGGCGAAGCCATCAACCTGTACGCCGCCTTCAACGAGCACGACGAAGCGCGCTACGTGGTGGAAACCATCGAAAGCGCGCTGAAAACCGGCCTGGCCCGCAGCGACATTGCCATTTTGTATCGCTCCAACGCCCAGTCCCGGGTGCTGGAAGAGGCCTTGCTGCGCGAACGCATCCCGTACCGCATCTACGGCGGCCAGCGCTTCTTCGAACGTGCTGAAATCAAGAACGCCATGGCCTACCTGCGCCTGCTCGAAGGCCGGGGCAACGATGCCGCGCTGGAGCGGGTAATCAACGTCCCGGCGCGTGGCATCGGCGAAAAGACCGTCGAAGCGATCCGCGAACACGCGCGCCACAGCGACGTGTCGATGTGGGAAGCCATGCGCCAGCTGGTGGCCAACAAGGGCCTGACCGGTCGCGCTGCCGGCGCCTTGGGCGGCTTTATCGAACTGATCGAGAACCTCGCGGCAAAAACCGCCGAGATGCCGCTGCACCTGATGACCCAGACGGTGATCGAGCAATCCGGGCTGATTGCCTACCACGAGGCGGAAAAAGGCGAAAAAGGCCAGGCCCGGGTAGAAAACCTTGAGGAACTGGTCAGCGCCGCACGCAACTTCGAAAACACCGAAGAAGATGAGGAGCTGACACCACTGGCTGCGTTCCTCGGCCATGCGTCCCTGGAAGCCGGCGACACCCAGGCCGACGAGCACGAAGACGGCATCCAGCTGATGACCTTGCACAGCGCCAAGGGCCTGGAATTCCCCTACGTATTCCTGGTGGGCATGGAAGAAGGCCTGTTCCCGCACAAGATGAGCCTGGAAGAGCCCGGGCGCCTTGAAGAAGAACGGCGCCTGGCCTACGTCGGCATCACCCGGGCGATGCAGAACCTGGTCATGACCTATGCCGAGACCCGCCGCCTGTATGGCAGCGAGACCTACAACAAGGTCTCGCGCTTCGTCCGCGAAGTGCCTAAGGGGCTGATCCAGGAAGTGCGCCTGTCCAACAGCGTCAGCCGTCCCTTCGGTGGTGGCCAGCAGCAGAGCTCCAGCAGCCTGTTTGGTGGCAGTGAGATTCCGGACACCGGCTTCAGCCTGGGCCAGGCCGTGCGCCACGCCGTGTTTGGCGACGGGGTGATCCTCAACTTCGAGGGCGCCGGGGCCCAGGCGCGGGTCCAGGTCAACTTCAGCGAAGGCAGCAAGTGGCTGATGCTGGGTTACGCCAAGCTGGAAGCCATCTGAGCCCAGCGGAAGGCGGTGCGCCGGTGCGAGCCGGCACCCGCTGACCACGGCTGGCGCGCTCGCCCTCAAGCGTCCTTATATAAGGAAGAGGAACATCCCCATGGGCACAGGCTTTTTTTCCTCCTGGACATTCTGGGCCCTGCTATCGGCGACATTCGCCGCGCTGACGGCGATCTTCGCCAAAATTGGCATCGAGAACGTCAATTCCGACTTCGCCACCCTGCTGCGAACCGTAGTGGTTCTGGTGAGCCTGGCCTTGATTTTGTACGCCACGGGCCAATATCAGTCACTGGGATCGATCTCGGGCAAAAGCTACCTGTTCCTGGTGCTGTCCGGCCTGGCCACCGGTGCTTCCTGGCTGTGCTACTTCCGCGCGTTGAAGCTGGGCCCGGCCTCGCTGGTCGCGCCGGTCGACAAACTCAGCGTGGTGTTGGTCGCGCTGTTGGGCGCCGTGCTGCTGGGGGAGAAGCTCGACCTGCGCCAATGGGGTGGAATCGGCCTGATCACCGCAGGCGTGGTGATGCTGGCGCTACGCCGCTAGGCACGGTTGCACTGAACCCACCCGTCGCCCGCCGGGTCCCAGATATACGTCCTCTTGCCCCGGCTGAAACTGAACCCAGCCTGTCAGGCAAAAGCCCGAAACATTATGCCGCTAGCCAGTGACACTTCACCTGTGCAACATGGCGCGCGTGCCATCCACAAATGGGAATTCCCTTTATGAAACGTTTTCTTAGCATCGCCATGGCGCTGTGCATCGGCCTGACGATGAGCCTCGACGCCAACGCCAAGCGCTTCGGTGGCGGCAAAAGCGCGGGCGCCGCGCCGTCGCACCAAACCAGCCAGATGGCGCCTTCCGCAGGTGCGGGTACTGCCGCAACCGCGGGCGCTGCCGGTGCCGCTGGCGCTGCTGCCAAAGCGGGCGGCGCTTCGCGCTGGCTCGGCCCTCTGGCCGGTATCGCCGCGGGCGGCCTGCTGGCCTCCATGTTCATGGGCGGTGGCTTCCAGGGCATGCAGATCTTCGACATCCTGATCCTCGCCGTCATCGCATTCGTGATCTTCCGCTTCATCGCCGCTCGTCGCCGCAAACAGCAGGAGCAGTTCGCTCCGGCTGGCCACGCGCCCATGCAGCGTGAAGCCTTCCAGCCACAGCAGCCTGCTCCAGGCTCGATCTTCGGTGGTGCTTCGGCTGCCGCCGCCCGTCCGGTGATCAATGCTCCGGCCTGGTTCAACGAAGAGCGCTTCATCGAAGCTGCGCGTAACCACTTCCAGTCCCTGCAGCAACACTGGGACGCGAATGAAATGGACAAGATCGCCGAGTTCGTGACCCCGCAAATGCTGCAGTTCCTGAAAAAAGAACGCGCAGACCTGGGTGATGGCTTCCAGTCGACCTACATCGACAACCTCAATGTCCAACTGGACGGCGTGGATGATCGTGCCGACAAGACCATTGCTACCCTGACCTTCACCGGCGTGTCGAAAACCTCGCGTTTCGACCAGGGCGAAATGTTCAGCGAAAGCTGGAACATGGAACGCGCTCCAGGCGACAACCAGCCTTGGCTGGTTGCAGGTATCCGCCAGAACGGCTGATCCCTTTCGCGGTCACACCAGTAATGCAGAACCCCGACTCAGGTCGGGGTTTTGCATTTCACGATTGCACTTATAGCGAGCTACTGTATAAAACCGCGTCATATAAACCGCGCCATAGAGCTAAGAGGACCCAGGCCGTGGAAGAAGTCATCGAGCAACTGCGTGAAGCAAACGAACCGGTACCCGTGCCCCTGGAGTTACCGGACGAAGACCAACTGGTGGAAGTCGAGGAACAGCTGTTCATCAACATCCCCTTCGTCTTCAAAGAGTTCCTGTTGACCGTGAGTGACGTGGTCTACGGCAGCCTGGAACCGGTGACCGTCACCGACCCGCAGTCCCACACCTATCTGCCGGAAGTAGCCGCTACTGCCTGGGACCTGGGTGTACCGCGCGAGTTGATCCCGATCTGCCAGGACGGCGAAGACTATTACTGTGTCGAGGAAGACGGCACCGTGGTGCTGTGGTCCGGCGAAGAAGAGCTGATCACCGAAGAATCCTGGGAATCGGTGTGGCACTGGGCACGGGACGTCTGGCTGGAAAGCTGAGTCGATCACCCGCACGCCCCATGGCCGGCAAGCGCGCACTTACAGAGGCATGCCCCCTGTAATGGCGCGCGTGACCGCGCCGTTGCCGTCCCTGGCAGCGGCGGGAATGGGCGATCAATGCCCTGAACTTTCCTTGTGGTTATCCAGGGTTTCCAGCAGCGCAACCTGCATCCGCGTGTGCACCCGGATAAACCAGCGCCACAGCACCGCAGCCACCGCGGCCGTGACCACCGCGATCAGGACCAGCAGCTCGGCAGTCGGCAGAATGCTCGACGACAACGCCGCCAGCAGCAGAAAGATCACCAGCAACGACAAAATCGGAATCACCTCGGCGATCACTCGCCGCACCCTCTGCGTATGGCGCCCGGCCACTTCCGCCTTGACCCCCATCTCCGCCAGCAGCATCGACAGCGCCTTGAGCTTGCGATAGGCGGCGATCAGGAACGGCAGCGACAACAACAGCGCACCGCCCCAGATCAGCGCCTTCTGCCAGCTCGGGTCGCTGATCCAGTCCTGCAGATAGCCGGCGATACGGGCCGCGAAATAGCCGCCAGAGAAGAAGATCGCCACCACCAGCGCCAGGTTGACCCCCACCTGCATCAGGATCCGCCGGATCATCGACGCCAGCAATGCGCCCTCGCCTTGGGGCTGGATGCTGCGTAGCCATTCGCCATACATGCCCAGCACCCGACCCAGGCGCTGCGGCATCACCTCGGCCAACTTCAGCGACAACGGGTCGGCGGCGCGAATCAGGTACGGAGTGAGCAAGGTGGTGATGGCCGATACCGCCACCGCCACCGGATAGAGGAAGTCGCTGGTGACCTGCAAGGTCATGCCCAGGGCGGCGATGATGAAAGAGAACTCACCGATCTGGGACAGGCCCATACCGACCCGCAGCGACGTGCGCCCATCGTTGCCAGCGATAAAGGCACCCAGCCCACAGGACAGCATCTTGCCCAGGACCACCGCGACCGTGATCACCACGATCGGCCAGGCGTATTGCAGGAGAATCTGCGGGTCGATCATCAAGCCAATGGCGACAAAGAAGATGGCACTGAACATGTCGCGAACGGGTTCAATCAGCCGTTCAATTTTCAGGAGCTCGCGGGACTCGGCGATGATCGCGCCAATCAGGAAAGCCCCCAGCACCATGCTGTATTCCAGCTTGACCACCAGCAGGCAAAAGCCGAAACACAGGCCGAGCACGGTGATCAACAGCATTTCGTTGCTTTCAAAGCGGGCCACGTAGGCCAGCAGGCGCGGCACCAGCAGAATGCCGATCACCAGCGCCACGATCATGAACAGCGAGAGCTTGCCGACGGTGGAAAACACTTCGCCGGAGTCGACCGTGCCGCTGACCGCGATGCTTGAAAGCAAGGCGATGATGCCGATGCCGAGGATGTCTTCGACAATCAATACACCGAAGATCAGCTGCGCAAAGCGCTGGTTCTTCATCTTCAGGTCATTGAGGGCCTTGACGATGATGGTGGTCGAGGAAATGGCCAGGATCGCACCGAGGAACAGTGAATCCATGGTGCTCCAGTCGAACCAGCGACCGATTTCGTAGCCGATCCAGATCATCAGCACGATTTCCAGAAAGGCCGCGATAAAGGCCGTGGCACCGACCTTGAACAGCTTGCGCAGGCTGAACTCCAGGCCCAGGCAGAACATCAGGAAAATCACCCCCAGTTCGGCCAGGGTCTTGATGGTCTGCTCGTCATGGATCAGGCCAAAAGGTGGGGTGTGCGGCCCGATAATGAAGCCGGCGACGATATAGCCCAGCACCACCGGTTGTTTGAGCCGGTGAAAAACAATGGTCACCACGCCCGCGACCAGCATGATCACTGCCAGGTCCTGAATAAAGCTGATGGCATGCATGGCGTGGGGCTCCTTGTGGGGTAGGCAAATACGCTCACTCGGCCGCCGAGCATCCGAATGCTCTGATAAGGCCAAGTAAAAATCTGAAAATTTGAGAGAAAAAGCCCTGGGAAAGGGCCTTTCGCAGGTTACCACCGCGACTTCGAGCAAAAAGGCGGTGCAATATAAGGAAACAGATCGATCGGCGCGTGACGGCGAGCGGCGGCCCGGCGTCCCGTTATCGATGGTTTTGAAAGCTGACCAAGCGCCCGCAGAGGTGCTCCCGTAACCCCTGCCTACAACCGTGAGTGTGCTATGGAACCCGGAAACGCCCAGCTGTCGATGACGGTACTGATGACCCCTGACATGGCCAATTTCTCTGGCAATGTCCACGGCGGCACCCTGCTCAAGTACCTCGACGAGGTCGCCTATGCCTGCGCCAGCCGTTATGCCGGCCGCTATGTGGTGACCTTGTCGGTGGACCAGGTGATTTTCCGCGAGCCGATTCATGTCGGCGAACTGGTGACCTTCCTGGCGTCGGTGAACTACACCGGCAACACCTCAATGGAGGTGGGGATCAAGGTGGTCACCGAGAATATCCGCGAGCGCTCGGTGCGCCATACCAACAGCTGCTTCTTCACCATGGTCGCCGTGGACGACCAGCGTAAGCCGGCAGTAGTCCCGCAGTTGCAACCGCAGACCAGCGAAGACAAACGGCGTTTTATCCAGGCCAAGCAGCGCCGGCAGATTCGCCAGGAGCTGGAAATTCGCTATCAGGAGATCAAGGCCGACGCGCCCTGAGCTTCACGCACCACGGAACCATGGACGGTTCCAGCCTCCCGCTTCGCACCTCCCTCCCTGCAATGCCCCTCGGGTATTTCCGTGCCCTCCCCGCGCCAGCCCTTAAAGGCCAGGCAGATTGGCCGCTTTGATCCCTTTTTGACCACATACGCAGTTATGTAGCCGCAGCCCCGCTGCCAGAATCCTCGTGCAAGGCAAAAACGCACTCCCGCTCTCGGGAGCATTCGAACAAGAACGAACGCGTGAGAACCGAACATGCCCAGCACCCGCCCCGCCTCCAGCAGCAACGCCCTCGCCATCAGCGACAGCGGCGTCCCCAGCGAATTTACCCACAGCGCCCAGGGCACCTCCCTGCGACGCATCCTGCGCCTGCCGGCCCTGGTGTTCTTCGGCCTAGTGTACATGGTGCCGCTGACCATTTTCACGACCTATGGCGTGGTCACCCAGCTCACCGGCGGGCGCACGGCCGCCGCGTACGTCATTACCCTGCTGGCGATGTTTTTTACCGCGCTGTCCTACAGCGCCATGGTGAAGAAATATCCGATTGCCGGTTCTGCCTATTCCTACACCAGCCTGAGCTTTGGCCCTAGCATCGGCTTTCTGGCCGGGTGGTCGCTGCTGCTCGATTACCTGTTCCTGCCGATGATCAATTACCTGGTGATCGGTCTGTTCCTCAATATCGCCTTTCCCCAGGTCCCAGCCTGGGTCTTCGTGGTGGCGACCATCGGTGTGGTGACGGTGCTGAACATTCGCGGCATCAGTTCGGTGTCGAGCATGAGCAACCTGATCGTCGGCGCCCAGGTGGTGTTTGTCCTGGTGTTCATCGCTCTGGCCGGCAAGCACTTGCTCGGCGTCGAAGCCCTGGACTTGAGCGCGCCGTGGCTGGGTGACGGCAGTCAGGTCGGATTTCTGCCATTGATGGCCGGCGCGGCGGTGCTGTGCCTGTCGTTTCTGGGGTTCGATGCGGTGTCGACCCTGGCCGAAGAGGCCCGCGACCCGCGCAGGGACATCCCTCGGGCGATTGTGATTACTACCCTGGGCGCCGGCGCGCTGTTTATCCTGCTGGCCCTGGTCAGCCAGCTGGTGTTCCCCGGCAGTGCCTTCAAGGACCCGGAGGCGGCCGCCGGCGAGGTCATGCTGCAGGCGGGGGGGCGTTTTCTGGAGATGTTTTTCACCGCGGCCTATGTGGCGGGCGCGGCGGGATCGGCGCTGGCCTCCCAGGCCTCGGTGTCGCGCATTCTCTTCAGCATGGGCCGCGACGGGATCTTGCCGCGCCGGGTGTTCGGCGTGCTCTCGGCGCGTTACAAGACGCCCACCACGGCGATTGTCCTGGTGTCGCTGATCTCGCTGCTGGCGGTGGTGATCGACCTGACGACACTGGCGTCGATGATCAGCTTCGGCGCGCTGGTGGCGTTCTCGGCGGTCAACCTGGCAGTGATCAAGAGCCACCTGTTCGATGGCCAGCCACGCAGCGGCGCCGACCTGTTGCGCTATGGCTTGCTGCCGCTGGTGGGGTTTGCCCTGATTGTCTGGCTCTGGACCAGCCTGTCGCTGCTGACCCTGGGCATCGGCCTGGCCTGGTTCGCTGTGGGCCTGGCCTACCTGGCGTTCCACACCCGGGGCTTCAGCCACAAGGCGCCCGAGGTGCAGTTCTCAGAGCCGCTCTAGGGTCGGTTGAGGTGTGGCCCAGCACCGCGGCTTGTGACCAAACCGCTAGAGCTCGATCGGCGTGGCTTCGAAGCGCACCCGCGGATGGGCGATCCGGTCCTGGGCCCGCACCAGTTCCAGTTCATAACTGGCGCAGGCCTGGGTTTCCAGCAGCACTTCATGCACTGCGGCGGCGGTGAATTCGAACGCCGCCAGCAGGCTGTCGCCCAGCAGCACCCGGGCCAGGAACAGGCCTGAGGTCAGGTCGCCCACACCCACCGGCTGACGCGGAAACGCCAGCAGCGGGCGGCGCAAATGCCAGCTGCCCTCGGCGGTGACCAGCAGCATCTCAAAGCCATCGGCGACCTTGCCCGGGTAATCCAGGTGTTTGACCAGCACCGCCTTCGGCCCACGGGCCAGCAGCGCCCGAGCCATGGCCAGGCAATCGAACAGCGACTGCGGCTTGCGCCCGGAGAAGCTGTCCAGCTCCAGCTGGTTGGGGCACAGGATATCTGCCATCGCCACGGCTTCTTCGAGCAGGAAGTCGCTGACTTCTGCGGGCACGCTGCAACCCTTTTCCGGATGCCCCATCACCGGGTCGCACAGGTACAGCGCCTTGGGGTTGGTCGCCTTGATCCGCGCGACACCACTGAGAATCGCCCGCCCCTGGGCGGCGCTGCCCAGGTAACCGGACAGCACCGCGTCGCAGTTGCCCAGCTCGCCGATGGCGGCGATGCCTTCTACCAGCTCGGGAATCCGATGGGGCGCCAGGACTTCTCCGGCCCACTGTCCATACTGAGTGTGGTTGGAGAACTGCACCGTGTTCAGCGGCCAGACGTTCACCCCGACCCGCTGCATCGGAAAAACCGCAGCGCTGTTACCGGCATGGCCAAAGACCACATGGGACTGGATCGCAAGCAGATGAGGTGTACGTTTCATGCGCGGATTTTCCGTAAAACCATTGAAATTCAAGCCGCGCAGTATGCGACTAAACACAGCCTGTACGACAGACCGGAGAGGCAGTTAAGCTGATGGCACTTTGTCGGAGCAAATCTTCATGCTGACCCTTGGAAATATCTTTGTGCTGATGCTGCTGGCGACGGGCGCCGCCTGGATCTGGCACAACCACGGTTTGCGCGAGCGGGCACTGGAGAGGGTCAAGCAGCACTGCGCCAAGCTCGATATCGAGCTGCTGGACGGCAACGTCGCGCTCAAGCGCATCGGCTTCGTCAAGGATGCCAACGGCCGCCGACGCCTGGCGCGAATCTACAATTTCGAGTTCACCGTGACCGGTGAAACCCGGCACGCCGGCACCATCACCCAGTTCGGCGCCCACAGCGCACAGATTGAACTCGCGCCCTACCCCTTTGAAGTCAAAACCCCATTGCCCAGTGCGGAAGTGATCGAGCTGAGCCAATGGCGGGAAGAGCATCAGAAATGGCGGCAGTGAGACGGTGGATCAGGGTCGAGGGCCAGCGCAGCCTTCGGCAGCGGCTACAGGCGGCAGGCGGCAGGCTTGTAGACTGTTCTGCAACGCCGCGACCTCCTGTACCTCGCTGAAAATCAACTCCAACCGCGAATCCTGGCGCCATTCACTGGGCAGCCAGTTGAGGGGCGAGTTGTCGACGCCATTCCCGGAACGCCAGCCTTCGCCGCTATGGATCACCAGCTTGGCCCGGCGCCAGTCGAGGTTCTGCAACCAATGGTCGATCCGCGTCAGGTCGAATAGCTGGCTTGGATGCCAGCGCCAGCCAATGCTCCAGCCGCCCTCCTGGGCCTGGCTCAGGCAGATCGGCCGCGTCGGATCGGTCCAGATCGCCGGCAGCTGCGCCAGGCTCTGGGGCAGCTCCAACTCGACCTGAGCCGCGTCGGCGCGAGCCAGTAAACCGGGCAGCTGTGCCAGCGGCAGATGGGCCTGGTGGGTCCAGTACCGCGGACAATCCGGCAGTTGCTCGATAACCCGCTGCCGCTCGGCCTCGTCCAGGTGCTCATCCTTGTTCAGCAACAACAACCCGGTACTGGCCAACGCCTCCTGCTGGGCCCGGGGCAAGGGCTTGCCGGCCGCCAGGGCCTGGGCATCCAGCACCAATACGCAGGGCTGCACAGCCAACACCCCTTGCCACGGCGCCTCGCGCAGTTGCCGCAGCAATTGCGCCGGATGGCCGAGCCCCGAGGGCTCGATAAACAGCCGGTCCGGTCGCGCCTTGCGCAGCAAACGCCCAAGGCCCACCTGAAACGGCGCGCCGTTCACGCAACACAGACAGCCACCGGCCACCTCCCCCAGGCTAATACCGTCTTCATCCCGGGCCAGCAGCGCTGCATCCAGGCCGATCTGACCGAACTCGTTGATCAGCACCGCCCAGCGCTCGTTGGCCGGGCGCTGGCGCAAAAGGTCGCGGATCAGGCTGGTCTTTCCGGCACCCAAGGGCCCGGCGATGACGTGAGTGGGGATGTTTTGCAGCATGGGAAGGGAGTCCATAAAACCGGTGAAGCGATGCTACGCCCTTCTCGACCCAGGCGAATAGCCGCTCGACCTGCAGTCGCTGCCGAGGCACGAGACGGCGCTGGCCATCAGCAACGCCCCATGCCTGCCTGGCAGACCACGGCCGGTCAGCCCAGCCAGTCCAGGGTCAGGATCAACCGGCGCTCGCCCGGCGCCGGTTGCGGTGAGCGATGGATCAGGCCGAAGCCTTCATTGCCGTGCCATTTCTCACCCTTGAGCAACGCCACCTCGCCGCAGGCCATTTGCTCGATTGACGCTCCGGCATCAGGCTCGGCCTGGGCCTGGCCTAACTGCCGGCGGTCCATGACGCCTTCCTTCAGCCACTGGCTGCCGACGCCGGCGTAGGTGGTGATCAAGCGCACCGGCACATGGTCGACGTGAAAGCGCGGACACATGGCCTTGTCCAGAACCCGCAGACGCAACCCCACGCGTCGTGCCCCCAACAGGCAGGCAAAGGCGCTGACCAGCCAGGAAACGTCGGCGATAAAGCCGTCATAGCCCTCAAGATCACTGAAGCCCGACGCCAGGCCACGCAAGTTGGGCTCGGCTTCGTCATCGGCCAGCTCCAGGGACAGGGAGTCGGCCAGGGGCTGGTTCAGGGACAGCAACAAGGCGCCGAAATCGGCGATATGCGCCGGCAGCCGGCGCTGCCACAAGGCCAGGTTGACCGGGTCCTGCAGCACCTCGGCCAATACTGAGGGCGCAGCGCCCAGCGCCTGGCGGCGGGTCAGCGACGGCAACTCAATGCCGGGGGCTCTCAGGGCCGGCATCAGGCCGCGACCTCCCCATGCCAGGGCCCAAAGGGGTCGGGTAGTTGTCGCCAGCCTTCGACACCCAGGGCCATCTCCGCGTCGCTCAGCAGGCAGGCGTCGAGTTCGGCGGCAAGCTGCGTGAAGTCGATGTTCTGCCCGATAAATACCAGTTCCTGACGGCAGTCGCCGCTGGCTGGAGTCCAGTTGTTCAAGATCGCCGCGGTGCTTTCCTGATCCTGGGGCCACTGCTGCCTGGGCACGAAACGCCACCAACGCCCAGCAAACCCGTGGCGCATCAAGCCCCCGGCCTGGGACCAGCTGCCGGCGTCCCGGTACTTGCTGGCGAGCCAGAAAAAGCCCTTGGAGCGCAGCAGTTTGCCGTTGACCCAAGGCCGGTCGATAAACTGGAAAAAACGCTGTGGGTGAAAGGGCCGGCGCGCCCGGTACGCCGTGGAGGCGATCCCGTACTCCTGGGTCTCCGGCACGTGCTCGCCGCGCAGCTCCTGCAACCAGCCGGGGGCCTGGGCCGCACGTTCGAAGTCAAACCGTCCGGTGTTGAGGATCGCGTTCAGCGGCACCTGGCCCATGACCATGGGCAGGATCTGCGCCTGGGAATTGAGGCGCTGGAGAATGGCCATCAGTTCCTGGCGCTGGTCGCTGCTGATCAGGTCGATCTTGCTGATCAGGAGCACGTCGGCGAACTCGATCTGCTCGATCAGCAGGTCGGTGATCGAACGTTCATCTTCCTCGCCCAGGGTTTCGCCACGGGAAGCCAGGCTTTCGGCGGCCTGGAAATCGAGCAAGAAATTCATCCCGTCGACCACCGTGACCATGGTGTCCAGGCGCGCGACGTCGGCCAGGCTCTGGCCCTGTTCATCGCGAAAGGTGAAGGTTTCGGCCACCGGCAGCGGTTCGGAGATGCCGGTGGACTCGATCAGCAGGTAATCGAAGCGCCCTTCCCGGGCCAGTTTGCCGACTTCTTCCAAAAGGTCTTCGCGCAGGGTGCAGCAGATGCAGCCGTTGCTCATTTCCACCAGCTTTTCTTCGGCGCGATTGAGGCTGACGTCGCGCTGGACCTCGCCGCCATCGATGTTGATTTCGCTCATATCGTTGACGATCACCGCCACTCGCAGGTTTTCACGGTTACGCAGCACGTAGTTGAGCAAGGTGCTTTTGCCGGCGCCGAGAAAGCCGGAAAGCACGGTAACGGGGAGACGGTCGGTCATGGGTTGGTCCTCATCAGGGCGTACGGTGGCTGGGTCAAGACGCCCGGGTATGGCGTTCGCGCAGCTCTTGGCGTTCTTTGGCTTCGATACACAGGGTGGCGGTTGGGCGCAGCAACAGGCGCTTGAGGCCGATCGGCTCACCGGTTTCCCGGCACCAGCCATATTCGCCACGGGCCAGGTGTTCGAGGGCCTGGTCGATCTTGTCCAGCAGCTTCTTTTCCCGCTCCAGCAGGCGCAGTTGCCACTGGCGCCGCTCTTCGGCGCTGCCGATGTCTGCGGGGTCGCTGCTGGGTTCCTGTTCGCGCAGTTCGCTGAACTCGCCGGCGATGCGCTGTTGCAGGTCGGTGCGCTGCGCCAACAGCAGTTCGCGGAAGAACCCCTGCTGGGCGTCGTTCATGTAGTCGGCCTGGGGTTGGGCAAGCAGTTCTTGTTCAGTCATGGGCATCACGGATCAGGCTTTATTTGATGTTATATTATAACAATACAAATAAGCCAATCCTCTCTTGCCGAGGCTGACGAAGGGCGCGATGCTGGCGCCCTCTTGCGACGAGAACCTTGATGCCCACTTCGTTGAAATACCTGTTGCCGAGCCTGGCGCTGCTGATTGCCGGCCACGCCTGGGGTCAATTGCCGAGCACGCTGGCCAACTGCACCCGCAGTGCCAACCTGCTGGCCTGCGTGGATCCCCTGGGCAATGCCTACAGCGTCGCCACCGCGGGCAGCGACACTTACCTGCGCGGCTTCGAAGTCAGCGGCAAACGCTATTGGGCGCAGACCAACAGCCGCTATGGACAGCTGACCTTCTTCACCGGCCTCGCTTCCAACGGCGAAGCCTGGGTCGGCTACAGCCGCCGCGTGGGCTGGACCACCCTCAATCGATTCTCCAGTTCGGGCGGCAGCAAAGGCGTGTTCACCTGCAGCCGCCTCAGCGGTTGTTAAGCCTGCCAGCGCGTCAGACTCGGGCTTTTTGCTGCTCCTGCTGCCAGGCCATGTAGCTGTTGATGGGTGGGTTTTTCTGAAAGTAGCGCTGCAAGCCCTCGAACAAACCGTCGGCCACTGCCTGCTGATGCCGAGCGGTGACCAGGCGCTGGCTGTCGCGGCTGTTGGAGATGAAGCCGGTTTCCACCAGGATCGACGGAACATCCGGTGACTTGAGCACCGCGAACCCGGCCTGCTCCACGCGCTTCTGATGCAGGGTGGTGATCCCGGACAGGCTGTCGAGCACGGTGCTGCCCAATTGCAGGCTGGCGGCAATGGTGGCGTTCATCGACATGTCCAGGATCACCCCGGCCAGCATCGGATCCTTGTCCTTGAGGTTGAGCAGGCTGGTAGCCCCCAACAGGTCGGCGCCGTTTTCCCGCTGCGCCATGAAGCGCGCGGTCGCCGAGGTCGCGCCGCCTTCGGACAAGGCATACACCGAGGCGCCGGAAGCTGTCAGCCGTGGCGCGGCATCGGCGTGCACCGAGATAAACATGTCGGCCTGATGCTGACGGGCGATCTCCACGCGCTTGCGCAGCGGCACAAAGAAATCGTCGTTACGCACCAGCTTCACCGTAAAGCCCTTCTCGCGCTTGAGCCGTTTGGCCAGCAACTGGGCAATCGCCAGCACCACATCCTTCTCGCGCTCGCCCTTGGCCCCGACCGCACCCGGATCTTTGCCGCCGTGACCGGGGTCGACCACCACCATGATGTCGCGCTTGGGGTGGGCCTTGTCCGCTGCCGGCGGCCGTTGCACCAGCGGCGCACTGGCGGCGGCCACCTGCAACGGTGCCTGGCCGACGCGGCTCAAATCCAGCACCAGGCGATGCCCCTGGCCATCCTGGGGCGGCAGCAAAAAGCTGTTGAGCTGCACCGGCTCGGTCAGGTCGAGGACGATGCGCGTGTCGCCGTCACCAAAGCGCCCGGAGCGAATCGCCCGAATCACCGTATTGGCCAGGGCCAACTGACTGAAATCGCCGCTGAGCCTGGCCCCACGCAAGTCGACGATCAAACGTTGCGGCGCACTCAGGGAGAAGGTCTGGTACTGCACCGGCCCGCTGAGGTCGAGCACCAGGCGCAGTTTGTCGTCGGAGCGCCAGAGCCGCGCGTTGCGGATCTGCGTCGCAGACACCCCGAGTGGCAGGATCAGGGCCGCGCTGGCCAGCAGCAGGTTAAGCAATTGACGTCTGTGCATGACATATACCGCTGATTAAGGAGCGTCCGTACTCACGAGGCCGGTGGTAAGCCGGCTGTGGAAAAAGTTTTCATTCGCTGCATTGTTATAATATAACATGTCGAACTCTTTCCCACGATGGACCTGCTCATGAATGCGCTGACTCTGCCGGATATCGCCGCGCAGGCCGCACGCCAAGCCTTGCCCCTGGAATGGGTGGGCATGTGTGGCATTGCCTTACCTGTGTTGTTCGACGGCCAGCGGATCGGCGCCACAGCAGATGCCGGAGTCAGCCTGGATGACGGCGAGGCGCGGGGCATTCATATGTCGCGGCTGTACCTGGCGTTGGAAATGCTCGAAAACGAACCCCTCACGCCGCAGCTGATTCGCAACGTGTTGCAGCGTTTTCTCGACAGCCACCAAGGTTTGTCCCAACAAGCCTATCTGCGGATTCACGCCGATCTGTTGCTGAAACGCCCGGCCCTGGTCAGCCCATTGGCCGGTTGGAAGAGCTACCCGGTGAGCATCGAAGCGCGCCTGAAAAACACAATGTTCCACGTGGAACTAAAAATCGACGTGGCTTATTCCTCAACCTGCCCATGTTCGGCGGCGCTTTCACGGCAGTTGATTCAGCAGCAGTTTGTCGACGACTTC
The DNA here is from genome assembly GCF_049199125.1 of Pseudomonas sp. QD4. NCBI lineage: Bacteria > Pseudomonadati > Pseudomonadota > Gammaproteobacteria > Pseudomonadales > Pseudomonadaceae > Pseudomonas > Pseudomonas sp. QD4. The sequence goes on along the minus strand of NZ_JBLZOM010000002.1, from coordinate 1,567,233 downwards.
GCCAATCAGCCGTTGCAGCACGCCGATGTACTGGCTTGGCTTGGCTCGGCCAAAGGCATAGTCGCCACCCCTCACAGCCAACGCAGCAGCGCGCAATTGCAACTGCGCCTGGTCGACTATCTGGACCAGCTGCCGCTGATAGCCCTGATCAATGACGCCGAAACCGCCCTCGGCACCGCCGTGCAAACTGCGGTCAAACGCGCCGACGAACAAGCTTTTGCCCTGGCCAATGGACAGAATCTGATGTTCTGCGAGGACGCCGCGCGCCGCTTGCACCTGGCCCTGAAACGCTCCCCCGGGATCAATGCCTTCGCCCTGCGAGTGGTGCACGCCGAGAGCCTGCACGCCCACGATGCCGTCGCCGAAAGCCGCTACAACTGGGAGGCGGCATGATCCGCTGCCAGGCATTGCGCTGGGGTGCCCCGGGGCAGGCGCTGACTCCGGCTCTGGATCTGAACCTGCCCAAGGGCAGCCTGACCGCCATCATCGGCGCCAATGGCTCGGGCAAGAGCAGCCTGCTCAAAGTCATCGCCGGCCTGCAAAAGCCTCTGGCCGGCAAGGTCCTGCTGGAGGTTCCACGGCGTGGCGGCCTGGCGTTTCTGGCACAACAGCAGCATCTGGATCGACAGTTCCCCATCAGCTTGCAGGAGTTGGTGGCTGCCGGTTTCTGGGGCAGCAAGCTCGACGCCCAGACCCGCGCGCAGCAGTTGCACAAGGCGCTCGAAGACTGGTGCCTCGGTGGCCTGGAACAGCGGCCGTTGATGGCGCTGTCTGGCGGCGAATTGCAACGCGCCCTGCTCGCCCGGCTGAGCCTGGGCCAGGCCCCGGTGCTGTTGCTGGATGAACCCCACGCCGCGCTGGATGAGTTGGGCCAGGCCCTGCTGTGGAAACACATCCACGCCTGGCACGCCGAAGGCCGGACCCAGGTCCTGGTGTGCCATGACCTCGCCGCCGTACGCCAGCACATTCCCCAGACCCTGTTGATCAACAGCAGCGGCTGCCTGTTCGGCCCCAGCCAGCAACTGATCAAACCGCAAGCACAAGCGCAGGTGGCTTGATGGTCGTCGCCCAGCTCTGGCAACCCTTCAACGAGTTTGTGTTTATGCGCAGGGCATTGCTCGGCGGGCTGGTGCTGGCGTGCAGCACCGCACCGTTGGGCGTGTTTCTGATTCTGCGCCGCATGAGCCTGATCGGTGACGCCGTGGCCCACGGCATCTTGCCCGGCGCCGCCCTGGGCTTCTGGTTCGCCGGCTTGAGCCTGCCGGCCCTGACCCTCGGTGGACTGGGCGCTGGCTTGAGCATGGCCGGCCTCGCCGCCTGGATCACTCGCCGTACCGGCCTGCGCGAAGATGCCAGCCTCGCCGCCATCTATCCGATCTCCCTGGCCAGCGGCGTGCTGATTCTTGGTCTGGCCGGCAAGCGCCTGGACCTGTTGCACCTGCTGTTCGGTTCGGCACTGGCCGTGGACGGGCCGACCCTGAACGGCATGCTCTGGGTCAGCGGCTTCAGCCTGCTGGCCATGGCCCTTATCTATAAACCGCTGCTGCTGGACACCCTCGACCCGCTGTTCCTGCAAACCGTCAGCCGCCTCGGCCCCCTGGCCCACGGGCTGTTCCTGACGTTGGTGGTGCTCAATCTGGTGATCGGTTTCCAGGCCATCGGCGCCTTGATGGTGGTCGGCTTGATGATGCTGCCGGCCGCCGCCTCGCGTTTCTGGAGCCGGCGCCTGCCCCTGTTGATCACCCTTGCCGCCGTGCTCGGGTGCCTCTCGGTGTGGCTCGGCCTGCTGCTGTCGTTTTACTACTCGCTGCCCAGCGGCCCGGCCATCGTGCTGGTGGCTGGCGGCCTGTACCTGCTGTCCGTGGTATTCGGTCCGGTGCACGGTTTGCTGCGCCGCCCGCCTTTGCTCACATCCCAATGAGGTGTTTCCCGATGCGCGTTCTATTCGTGCTGTTCAGCCTGCTGCTGTCACTGTCGACCGCCCAGGCCGCCGACAAGCTCCAGGTGGTCACCAGTTTCAGCATCCTCTCTGACATCACCCACCAGGTGGGCGGCGACCATATCCAGATCACCAACATGGTCGGCGCCGATGCCGATGCCCACACCTACGAGCCGACCCCGGACGATGCCAAGGCCCTGCTCAAGGCCCGGTTGATCATCAAGAACGGCCTGGGTTTCGAACCCTGGCTCGATCGTCTGGTGGCCAGCACCGCGACCAAAACCCCGGTCATTACCGCCAGCCGTGGGGTGATTCCACGCGCCCTGGAAGAAGACGGCGAAACCGTGCCCGACCCCCACGCCTGGCACAACCTGGCCAACACCGAGCTGTATGTGAACAACATCACCAAGGCCCTGGCGGCAGCCGACCCGGCCAACAAGGCCGACTATGAGCGCAACAGCCAGGCCTACCTGAAACAGATCTACCGCCTGCTGGCCGAAGCCAAGGCCAAGCTCGGCTCGCTGCCGCCGGGCAATCGCAAGATCGTCACTTCCCACGATGCCTTCGGCTACCTGGGCCAGGCCTATGGCATCGACTTTATGGCGCCCCAGGGTTTGTCCACCGAGCGTGAACCGTCGGCCGCCGAAGTCGCAGCGCTGATCACCCAGATCCGCAATGCCAAGGTCAAGGCGGTGTTCATGGAAAACATCAAGGACGCACGCCTGCTGCAACAGATCGCCGAAGAGAGCGGCGCCCATATCGGCGGCACCCTGTATTCCGATGCCCTGGCCGCCACAGGTCCGGCCAGTACCTTCGCCGGGTTGTTCGAATACAACCTCAACACCCTCTACGACGCCCTGAGCCAACCATGAACCCGTGCGCCCCGCTGTCGCTGCTGGACCTGGAGCACGCCGCCCTGGGCAGTCGCTGGCCACTGAACGCAGTGCTCGATGGGCTGCCGTGGAACGACGCCGGGCTGATCGCCGCCATCGCCCAACAACACGACAGCGGCGAGGTGCTGATGCTGGCCTGGATGAACCGCCAGGCCCTGGCCCTGACTCTGGAGAGCCGTGACGTCTGCTACTGGTCGCGCTCGCGCCGGCAACTGTGGCGCAAAGGTGAAAGCTCCGGTCATCGCCAACGCCTGGTGGAGGCGCGCCTGGATTGCGACGGCGACGCCATTCTGCTGCTAGTGGAGCAACAGGGCCCGGCCTGCCACACCGGGCGCCGCAGCTGTTTTTACAACGCCGTTCGCCAAGGTGCGGTGCAGGTCATCAGTGCACCGCTTGAGGAGCCCGTTCCATGATTCGCAAAAACCCTTCCGGCGACCTGCCGTTGATTGCCGAGTCGGCCTACGTCGATAAAACCGCGATCATCTGCGGCAAGGTGGTGATCGGTGAAAACGTGTTCGTCGGCCCCTATGCGGTGATCCGCGCCGACGAAGTCAACGCCCTGGGGGAAATGGACCCGATCACCATCGGCGCCAACTCCAACATCCAGGATGGGGTGGTGATCCACTCCAAGTCCGGGGCGGCGGTGACCATCGGCGAATTCACCTCCATCGCCCACCGCTCCATCGTTCACGGCCCCTGCCAGGTGGGTGACCGGGTATTCATCGGTTTCAACAGCGTGCTGTTCAACTGCGTGGTCGGCGACGGCAGCGTGGTGCGCCACAACTCGGTGGTCGACGGTCGCGACCTGCCCGATGACTTCTACGTGCCCTCCACCACTCGCATCGGCCCCAACACCGACCTCTCGCAATTTCCCCCGGTGAGCATCAGCGCCTCGGAGTTTTCCGAGGATGTGGCGCGCACCAACGTCGATCTGGTGCGCGGCTACAAAGCCTTGCAAAACGAGTTCTGAACATGAGCCAGATCCTTATTCGCAACGCCCGCCTGGTCAACGAAGGCCGGCAGGTGGATGCCGACCTGCTGGTGCGCCGCGGCCGGATCGAGACCATCGCCAGCAGCATCAGCAATCAAAATGCCGCGCTGGAAATCGACGCCCAGGGCCAATGGCTGGTGCCAGGGATGATCGACGACCAGGTGCACTTTCGCGACCCCGGCGCACCGGACAAAGGCAGCTTCTACACCGAGTCACGGGCGGCGGTGGCCGGTGGCATCACCAGCTTCATGGACATGCCCAACACCCAGCCGCCGACCCTGAGCCTGTCCGCGCTGGAAGACAAACAGCGGCGTGCGGCGATCAATTCGGTGGCCAACTACGGCTTTCACTTTGGGGTCAGCCAGCACAACCTCGACACCGTGGCCGCTCTCGACCCGAGCCTGGTGGCCGGGGTCAAAGTCTTCATGGGCGCCTCCACCGGCAACATGCTGGTGGACGATCCACAGGTGCTGGAGCGCTTGTTCGCCGAAGTCCCGACCCTGCTCCTGGCCCATTGCGAACATACCCCCAGCATCCAGGCCAACGAACACCTGTGGCGCGAGCGCTATGGCGAGCAGATTGGTCCTGGCGCCCACCCGCTGATCCGCGACGCCGAGGCCTGCTATCGCTCCTCGTCCCTGGCGGTGGAACTGGCCCGGCGTCACGGCACCCGTCTGCACGTGCTGCACCTGACCAGCGCCCGGGAACTGGCATTGTTCGAGGACAAGCCCCTGGCCGAGAAACGCATCAGCGCCGAGGTCTGCCTGCACCACCTGCTGTTCGATGATCGCGACTATGCGCAGCTGGGCAACCTGATCAAGTGCAACCCGGCGATCAAGACCCAGGCCGACCGCGACGCCCTGCGCCAAGCCCTGCTCACTCAGCGGCTGGACGTGATCGGCAGCGACCACGCGCCCCACACCTGGGCGCAAAAACAGCTGCCGTACCACGCCGCACCCAGCGGCCTGCCGTTGGTGCAGCACGCCCTGCCCGCGCTGCTGGAACTGGTGGCCGATGGCGTCTTGCCGCTGACCACCCTGGTGGAAAAAACCAGCCACCGGGTCGCCGACCTGTTCGCCATCCCCGATCGAGGCTACCTGCGCGAAGGCTACTGGGCCGACCTGGTACTGATCCAGCCCGAGCCCGACGGCAAGGCCGTGGACCGCCAGCAGATCCTCGCCCAATGCGGCTGGACCCCGTTCGCCGGGCGCAGTTTTCGCCACAGCATCGCGACCACGCTGGTCTCCGGACAACTGGCCTGGCACGGCGAACGCCTGTACGACGGCTGCCAGGGATTGCCGTTGCGCTTCAATCGCTGAGCCGCGCCCCCTGTCTTTTTGCAGTCGTTTTTTACACCTCCAAGGACCGCCACAGATGATCCGCATCATCCTGCCCGATGGCTCGCACCGTGAGTACAACCAGCCGTTGTCCGTGTTCGAGGTGGCTGCCAGCATCGGCGTCGGCCTGGCCAAGGCGGCCGTCGCCGGTCGCGTCGACGGCCGCCTGGTGGACTGCACCCACCTGCTGGAGCAGGACGCCAGCGTGAGCATCGTCACCGGCCGTGATCCCGAGGGCCTTCAGATTCTGCGGCACTCTTGCGCCCATCTACTGGCGATGGCGGTCAAGCAGTTGTACCCCTCGGCGCAGGTCGGCATCGGCCCGGTGATCGACGACGGCTTCTTCTACGACTTCGCCCATGACCGGCCGTTTACCCCCGACGACCTGGCGCTGATCGAGGCCCGCATGCGCAGCCTCGCCGCCACCAATCACAGCCTGCGTCGCCGCGAGTTATCCCGCGCCAATGCCTTGGCATACTTCAGCGCCCTGGGTGAGTCCTACAAAGTCGAGCTGATCCGCGCCCTCCCCGAGGCCGAGGTGCTCTCGCTGTACCGCCAGGGCGATTTTGAAGACCTGTGCCGCGGGCCCCATGTGCGCTCCACCGGCATCCTCCAGGCCTTCAAGCTGACCAAGGTCGCCGGGGCCTACTGGCGCGGCGACGCAGGCAATGCACCGATGCAGCGGATCTACGGCACCTGCTGGGCGCAGCACAAAGACCTCGACGCCTACCTGTTGCGCGTCGAAGAAGCCGGCAAGCGCGACCACCGCAAGCTCGGGCAGCAGTTGGACCTGTTCCATTTCGACGACTGCGCGCCGGGCTCGGTGTTCTGGCATGCCAAGGGCTGGGCGCTGTTCCAGCAGTTGCTGGGGTACATGCGCGCACGTCAGGAGCGGGCCGGTTACCAGGAGGTCAACACCCCGGACGTGATGGACCGCAGCCTCTGGGAAGTTTCCGGGCACTGGCAGAACTACCGCGACCATATGTTCACCTCGCGCACCGAGGACGATCGGGTGCTGGCCCTCAAACCGATGAATTGCCCGGGGGCGCTGTCGATTTTCGGCCATGGCCTCAAGAGCTACCGCGACCTGCCACTGCGCATCGCCGAGTTCGGCAAGGTGCATCGCTACGAACCCTCCGGCTCGTTGCACGGCCTGCTGCGGGTGCGGCACTTCACCCAGGACGACGCGCATATCTTCTGCACCGTGGCGCAGATGCAGGCCGAATGCGAGGCCACCATCGCCCTGGTATTCGACATCTATCGCGACTTCGGTTTCGACGATATCCAGGTCAAACTCTCGACCCGGCCGGCCGAGCGCATTGGCAGCGATGAGGTCTGGGACCAGTTGGAAGGCGCACTGTCCGGGGCGCTGGCGAACATGGCGATCGACTATCAGCTCAACCCGGGCGAAGGCGCGTTCTACGGGCCCAAGCTGGAGTTCGTGCTGCGCGACGCCATTGGCCGCGACTGGCAATGCGGCACGCTGCAGGTCGACCTCAACCTGCCGCGGCGTTTCGATATCGGCTACATCGACGAGGGCGGCGAACGTCGGCAGCCGGTGATGTTGCACCGTGCGCTGTTTGGTTCACTGGAGCGTTTTATCGGGATCCTGCTGGAGCACTACGGCGGCGCCCTGCCGTGCTGGCTGGCGCCGCAACAAGCGGTGGTGCTGAATATCAGCGAAGGCCAGGCGCAGTATGCGCAAGCCGTTACCGACGCCCTGCGCCAGCGCGGACTGCGCGCCAGTGCCGACCTGCGCAACCAGAAGATCAGCTACAAAATCCGCGAGCACAGCCAACAGAAAGTGCCCTACCTGCTGGTGGTGGGCGACAAGGAAAAGGACGGAGGCTTCGTCAGCCTGCGCAGCCGCAACGGCGAAGACCTCGGGCGTCTGACCCTGCCCGAGGCCATTGAAAAAATAGCGGCCTTGTAAGCGGGCCGCCGAGGTCGGTCAGGTAGACGTTAATTGTTGCGCAGGGCCCGCGCAGCCTCGTGCCTCGGCGGCGGCTACAGGGCTCAGGCCCGTGGTTTGACTGTGCCGCAGTCCTGCCCCAGCCAGACGGCACGGGTGTCCATGCTGCCCTTTTGCTGGATCCCGGTGGCATTGAAGGTGCCGAGGACATTGGTGGTGAATTCACGATCGCTGAGGAACTTGGCAACGCCGGTGCCCTGGGCTTTCGGGCAGTTGAAGCGGAACTTCCACTGGTTGCCGGTCCGGTCGGTGACCTCCTGCTTGCAGCCCGATTGCGGGTCTGTCAGCGGGATGCTGTCCGATTGCACCTGAGCCTGGGTCAGGCACACCCGGATCCCCTTGCCGCCCATGGTCACGCCCTGTTTCTCCAGCATGGCCCGTTGTTCCGGGGTCATCTGCTGCTGCAACTGGCCAAGAATCAACGACAGGTCCGGCAGGTTCTGATCATCAACCTTCATGTTGCTGCTGGTCAGTTCCCATAGCCCGGGCTGCAGCATCTGCGCCTGAGCGGCCAGCGGAAGTGCAACACCCATCACCATGGCCAAACCCAGTAAACGACGTTTCATCGAGAAGCTCCTAGACAGTAGTGGCCGTTAGACGTCAAAAATCGACTTGCGTTGCATGGCCAATTAAATAGCGACATTCGCCGTGGAACATGGTCTGTTACGCATTGAGTCTTCAGGAGCAAGGCTGCCCCATGGATTATTTCGGTCCGCATATCTTCGGTTATTTGATCGCACTGTTGCACTTCCTCGGATTGATCGCCGCCATCCACGCGGTGCTGACCGTGCGTACGGCCCAAGGCGCGATTGCCTGGGCACTGTCGCTGATGTTCATCCCCTACCTGACCCTGATCCCCTACCTGGTTTTTGGCCGCAGCACCTTCGACGCGTACATCAAGGCGCGACGCCAGGCCAACCTGGAAATGCGCAAAGCCATCAACGAACTGAACTGGCGTCCCTGGATCGAAGAGGCCCTCAGCGCCCGCGCCTCCGCCGCCTATGCGTCGCTGCGGGCGATGCCCAAGCTGGGGCGCATGCCGTGTCTGGCGAGCAATCAATTGCAGTTGTTGATCAATGGTGACGCCACCTTCGCGGCGATTTTCGATGCCATCAGCCGGGCACGGACGGCGGTGCTGATCCAGTTCTTCATCATCCATGACGACGATCTGGGGCGCCGCCTGCAAAGCCTGCTGCTGAAGAAAGCCGCCGAAGGCGTGGCCATTCACCTGCTGTACGACCGCATCGGCAGCCATTCGCTGCCCCATGCCTATGTGCAGACCCTGCGCGACGCCGGGGTCGAAGTGCACGCTTTCGCCACCCGTAGCGGCTGGCTCAATCGTTTTCAGGTCAACTTCCGTAATCACCGCAAGATTGTCGTGGTCGACGGGCTGCTGGGGTTTGTCGGCGGGCATAACGTGGGGGACGAGTACCTGGGCAAAAAATCGCCCCTGGCACCGTGGCGCGATACCCACGTGCAAGTCAGCGGCCCGGTGGTGGCCTGCCTGCAGGAGTCGTTCGCCGAAGACTGGTACTGGGCCTCGCGGCAATTGCCGCCGCTGATCCTGCCGGACACCTACCCCGATGAAGGGGTGCTGTGCCAGGTCCTGGCCAGCGGCCCGGCCGACCCTTATGAGACCTGCTCGCTGTTCTTTGTCGAGGCGATCCACGCCGCCACCGAGCGGGTGTGGATTACCAGCCCGTACTTCATCCCCGACGAAGCCGTATTCGCCGCATTGCGCCTGGCGGCCCTGCGCGGAGTCGATGTGCGCATCCTGCTGCCCTCACGGCCCGACCACCGCATTGTCTACGCCGCCTCCAGCCTGTACGCCTTCGAAGCGGTGCGGGCCGGGGTGCGGGTGTTCCGTTATCAGCCGGGGTTCCTGCATCAGAAAGTGGTGCTGGTGGACAACGAGATCAGCGCCATCGGCAGCGCCAACCTGGACAACCGCTCGTTCCGGCTCAATTTTGAGGTGATGCTGCTGACCGTCGACCAAGCGTTCGCCGCTGAGGTCGAAAGCATGCTGATCGCCGATTTCGCCCAGGCCCACGAGATCGCCCAGGAAGAAAGCCGGGAAACCCACCGCCTGCAACAACTGGGCATGCGGGTCGCCCGTCTTATCTCACCGATCCTCTAACGCTCAGGGGTAGTAGAGGTCGTCACGGGTCCAGGGCAGCTCATGGCTGCCATCGGCCCGGGCCTTGACCGCAAGGATCTGGTGCAGATTGATCCAACCCCGGGCGAACGCATAGGCGCAGCCGGCCAGGTACAGGCGCCAGATCCGCAGGGCCTGTTCAGGCACCAGCTTGCCGGCGGCCTCCAGGTTGTCTTCCAGGCGCTCGCTCCAGTGGTCCAGGGTCCGCGCGTAATGCAGGCGCAGGCTTTCGACGTCGACCACTTCCAGGCCGGCCTCGCTGATCTCGGCCGAGATCATCGCCAGGTGCGGCAACTCGCCATTGGGGAATACATAACGTTCGATAAAGTCCCCGGCCCCACGTCCGACCGGACGGCCGTCGGTGTGCTTGGCGGTGATGCCGTGGTTCATCACCAGACCGCCTTCACGCACCGCGCCGAACAGGGTCTTGCAGTACTGGGCCAGGTTGGCGTGGCCGACGTGCTCGAACATGCCGACGCTGACCACCTTGTCGAAGCGCCCGTCCTGGGGCAGATCGCGGTAGTCGAGCAGTTGCAGCTCGACCTGGTCTTCCAGGCCTTCGGCGATCACTCGCTCGCGGGCCAGGGCCAACTGTTCCTTGCTCAGGGTGATGCCGAAAACCTTGACCCCGAATTCCCGCGCCGCATAGCGCGCCAGGCCCCCCCAGCCGCAGCCGACATCCAGCAGATACTCGCCGGGCTGCAGGCGCAGCTTGCGGCACAGATGGCGGAATTTGGCTTGCTGAGCTTGTTCGAGGGTTTCGCTGCCAGTCTCGAAATAGGCGCAGGAATAGGCCATGTCACTGTCGAGCCAGAGCTGGTAGAACGCGTTGGACAGGTCGTAGTGGTAGGAAATGGCGGCGGCATCGGTGGCCTTGTCATGCTCGGCGCGGGCCGGCTGCACAGCGTCGTCCTCGTCCAGCAGGGCCTGGCTCCACTCGTCACACACTCGGATCACGTCGCTGATCGAGCCCTCGAGCTCCAGCTTGCCTTCAACGAAGGCACCCCCCAGCAGGTCCAGGCTGGGGTGGGTGAATTGGGCAACCAATTGCGGGTCCTTGACCACAATAGTGACGCTGGGGGCTGGCCCCAGATTGAACTCGTGGCCATCCCAGAGCCGCAAACGAAGCGGTAGATGCAGATTCTGTAAGGCCGGTGGAAGTTGCGCGAGCATGGAATAACCCCCTGGTTTCAGACGTCTGAAATGAGGGTAGACCATCAGCGAAAATTAGCAGGCTATCGATCTGATAGCCGGTTTCTATAAGACTCGACGCGGCAAACCGCCATCAAGTACCCGAAATTCCCGCCAATGATCACCTGAAAAGCCACGCCCTCTGGACAGAGGACGTCGTGCAGTTCGGCAAAGTTCCAAGCGCCGCAGCCGCCTGCCCCTTAGAGTTTGAGCAGCGGCTCCTGGAAGCGCAGCAAGCGCCCGGCGTTACCCAGCACCAGCAACGTGCTGAGGTTGTGCAGCACTGCCGCAATCATCGCCCCTGCCGCACCGAGCCAGCCGAACGCGGCAAAGGCGACAATGGCCAGGGTCCAGCCCAGGCCGATGATCACATTGACCTGCAAGGTCTGCCGGCATTGCCGGCTCAAGCGCACACAGGTGCCGAGGCGCCGCAGGTCGCTGCCGATCAGCACCACATCCGCCGAAGCCAGGGCGATATCGGCACCGCCCGCGCCCATGGCCACGCCGACCACGCCGGCCTTGAGTGCCAGGGAATCGTTGATCCCGTCCCCCACCACCATCGGCCGGAAGCCGCTGTCGATCTCTTGCAGCACCCGGTTGAGTTTGTCTTCGGGCAAGGCCTGGGCTTGCACATCGCGGATCCCCACCTCCAGCGCCAGGCTGTCGGCCACGCTCTGTCGGTCGCCGGTCAGCAGCAACTGGCGGCCCAGGCCCAACTCACGCAGTTCATCGAGGGCCGCGCGCGCTTCGGGTTTGACGCTGTCTGCCAGCAGCAGCCAGGCCAGAAACTCCCCATTCAAGGCCAGTCCGGCAATCGGACCGTCATGGCCCGGCACCGGGGTGGTGCTGATGCCCAACTGCTCGAACAGCTCGGGGCGACCCAGGGCTGCTTCGCCTTCAAGGGTTTGCGCCACCACGCCCAGCCCCTGGCGCTCACGAATATCGCTCAGGGCCTGGAGCTGTTCCTGGCCCACCAACCCGGCCAAGGCGCGGCTTACCGGGTGGCTGCTGGCGGAACCGAGGCTGGCCGCCAGGCTGAGCAATGCGCCGTGGTCTGCCTGCGGGCTGTCGATGGACTGCAAGCGCAGGGTGCCGTAAGTCAGAGTCCCGGTCTTGTCCACCACCAGCGACGTCAGGTCGGCCAACTCCTCGAGGAAAGCCGAGCTGCGGATCAATATGCCGTGGCGTGCCGCCACCGCGATCCCGGCAATGGCCGTGGCCGGGGCCGACAGCACCAGCGCACAAGGGCAGGCCGCCACCAGCACCGCGAGCATGGCCTGCGCGTCGTTGGTGACAAACCAGGTCACCGCCGCCAGCAGCAACACCAGCACCATATAGCTGCCGGCATAACGCTCCAGCAGACGGGTGATGGGCGGCTTGGAACGTTCGGCGCTTTGCATCAGGGCGATGACCTTGCCCAGGGTCGACTCATTGCCGGTGCGGGTGACTTCCAGGCGCAACAAGCCATCGAGATTGATCGCCCCGCCAAATACCAAGGTGCCGACGCTGGCCTCCAGCGGCACCGACTCACCGGTAATCGGCGCGGTGTCCAGGCTCGCCTGCCCGGACAACACCAGGCCATCGGCCGGCACCCGGTCGCCGGCGCGCACCTCCACGATATCGCCGGCCTTGAGGATCGAGTTATCCACTTCGCGCACACTGCCATCGGCCTGCACCAGGCGTGCATGACTGCGGGTCAGGCGCCCCAGGGCATGGATCGCTTCCTGGGAGCCGATGACGCTGCGCTCTTCCAGCACATGGCCGAAGATCATGATGATCGGCAGCAGCGCCGCCGTCAGCAGGTCGCCGGTCGCCCAGGCACCGAGCATGGCCAAGGCGATCAGTTGATCGGTGATGCCGTGCAGGCTCGGGTAGCGCAGGCTGTACCAGGCCGAACGCATCACCGGCACCGCTACCAGCAACGAGGCCACACCCAGCAGCAATTGGCTGACACCCTCCTGCTCCGGCGCCAGCCAGCGCCAGGCCAGGCCCAGGCCGAGCAAGCCCAGGGCCAGCATGGCCAGGGTCAGTTGCCGGGCGGCACTGCGTTGTTCGACGGAAGTCAGCATGCTCGCGGGCGGAGCGGCATGAGTGTGTGCGGTCATTGTTCGGCTCCCTGAATGATCAGGCGGGAATCATCTTTAGGGTTGACCGTGGTCACCGAGGCGGCCTGGCCGAGAATCTTCGGCAGGCGCTCGCGGTAGATCCGCAGCAGCATCTCCGGGTCGGTGCCCTGCTGCTGGGCCACCGCCAGGCTCTGGATGGTCGCGGTGTCGGCCTGGGCCTTGGCCAGCCGTTCGCCGGCTTGGGCGTGGGCCACTTGCAACGCCCGGTCGGCCTGTTCGTTGGCACCCTGGGTGAGTTTTTCGGTGTCGGTGCGGGCATTGGCCACGGCTTTGTCAGCCTGCTGGCTGGCCGTCAGCACCGCATTGAAGGCGCTGACGGCGGGCCCGGGCAGGCTCGATTGCACATCGACCCGGGTCACTTCGATACCGATGCCCTGACCGGTGGCGGTCAACTCTGTCAGGCGCTGGTTGATGCCCTGCACCAGATCACCGCGCAATCGCTCGCGGCGTTCGGCGGCCAGGTTGTCGGCACCGATCAGTTCCGGCCGCGCGACCAGGATAGTGTCCAGGTCGCGGGCGGCGGTCAGGGCCACGGCGCTGCGGGTCACCAGCCGGTCGAGGGCCGGCAGCACGTGTTCGCCCTGCAAGACAAAGGCGTAAGGCTCGTTGACCTTGTAGAACACCCGCACATCCAGTTGCACCACCCCGGCATCGCCGGTCAGCAGGTAACCGGACCCGGCCAGGGTATCGCTCAGGGGCGTGGCAAAACTGGCGACCCGGTCGCCTTGCAACGCCGCATCGGAGCGCAACAGGCTGGTCACCCGACGCTCGATCACCCGATCGGCCGCTGGTAGCAATACCACCTGCTCAAAGGGACGCGGCCAGGCCAGGAGCAGCCCGGCATTTTGAATCCGTTCCAGAGCACCAAAGTGCACGACCACCGCGCGGTTTTGCGGATCGATTTGCCGCACGTTGGAAAACGCCCAGGCCACTGCCGCGAGGATGGTGACGCCGTACAGCGCCAGAAACGCCAGGCGGCCGGCCTGAATCCAGGGGCTGGCCAGTTCATTTGTTCCACGTGGAACCTTATCGCTCATGGCTGCGACCCGGGCGCTTTGTTGCCCAGGCTCGGCGGCCCATCCACCAACACCCGGAACGGCGCCGCATCGGTGCGCAAAATCAGCTTGGTTCCGGGGGTGACCACCGTGCCCAAGGTGTCCAGGGAGCGCAGCAGGTTGTACAGCTGGGGCGAACCGGCGTAGGCGCGGCCATAAATCTGCGCCGCTTCAACCCGCGACTGAGCTTCGATATCGGCCGCTTTCACTGTGGCGTCGGCCTGCACCATGCGCGCTTCGCGCTCGGCAGCGGAGCGAATCTGCGCCGCTTCGCGCTTGCCGATGGCGGTGCGTTCGGTGGCGATGGTTTCACGCTCGGCGCGCATGCGATCCACGGTGGCGGTCAGGGTCACCGAGGGCAAGGTCAGGCGTTCGACCCCGACCTGCAACACCCGCACGCCGTAGGTACTGAGCAATTGCTGCTCGATCTGCTTGCGCAACTGCGCCTCGAAGTCGGCGATCTGCACGTTGCTCGCGTCAGTGTTGATCAGGTTGGCCAGATCAAAACTGCTGGCGGTGGTCTCCAGTGCCGAGCCGACAAAGGTGCGAATCTGCCGCGCCGCCTCATCCGGCTGGTTTTGCACCGCGCGCATAAAGCGCTTCACGTTTTCCGGGTCACCTTGCACCTGCCACGCCACATAGGCCTGGACGATGATGCGCAAGCCATCGCGGGTGCCCACATCCTGCAAACCGCTGGAGGTGGTACGCAGCCGCAGGTCGACCGGAATCGCCGCCTCGAACGGTGCCGGCCAGCGCCACCCCAGGCCCGGGTCGAGCAACACCCGGGCCGGGTTGCCGAAGCGGGTGATCACCGTCGCCTCGCCGGAGCGCACTTGCACCAGGCTCGCGGCAGCCAGTGCAAACAGCACCAGCAACAGCGCCCAGCCCATGCGCCGCCAAGGGAAAGGCCCCGCCTCTGCCGGCTCGCCATGATGATGGTGGTGGTGCCCGTGATGGTGACCGCCATGACTGTGAGCGTGACCGGGGTGATCGTCGTGATGCTCGTGGGTAGGGGAAGACTGGCTCACTGGGCGGCTCCTGGCTGAGCGGTTTTACGCGGCACCGAAAGCTCGGTCGGTAGAGTGAAAGGACGCAGGTCAATGGTCGGCGCGCTGTCGCCGCCCAGACGGTGATCGAGAATCAGCAACTTGGCGTGCGCCAGGCCCTGGGTCAGTTGGCTCAGGTACTGCTCCAGCACAAACGCCTGGCCGGCGCTGGCATAGGCCTTCTGCTCGGCAGTGAAACGCAGGTCGGCAGCCTGGGCCGCAGCCTGCACTTCATGGGCCGTGGCCTGGGCCTGATCGCGCACCACACTGGCTTGCAAATGAGCCTGGTTGGTCTGCTCACTGGCCGCACCCCGCTCCCGGGAAATCAGCGCCTGGGCGCCGATCTGCGCAGCCTGAACGCCGTGATAGGCATTGGCAGCGCCAGCCGGTGGATGAATGGCTTCGACCACGGTGGCGAGGATTTCCACCCCGCTGTCGAGCTGCGCCAGGTCGGCCTGCACCGCGCGCCCGATATCATCGGCCAGATTGCCGCGGTCTGCGCCCAGCAGGCCATCGAGGGTCCGCGAAGCAAAGTCATGGACCAGCACCCGGCTGGCCGTGCTGCGGATCAGGGTCGGCACATCGGCGCTGTTATAGGTGGCCGCGAGCGCTGACTTGTCGTCCAGGCCGATACGGTAGACAAACCGCACGTCCATGTTGACGATCTGGAAGCTCTGCTTGTCGCCACTGCCACTGGCAATCACCTGGGACTTGTCGTTGACGTGGCTCGCGTCCCACAGCCGATTGGCGACCACGGGCGCCGGGCCTTCCGCCGGCTCGGCCTGGGCCGGTGGCGCGGCCTCGCCGACGCTGGTGGCCAACTCGTGCACCACGCCGTTTTCCACACTCAGCAACCGCCCCAGCGGCCAGGGCAGCCCGGCATGCAGGCCAGGCCCGAACACCGCCACCGGTTTGCCGAAACGCTCATAAATGCCGCGATTGTGGAGGGATATTTCATGAATGCCGGTCAATAGCCAACCCACAGCGGCCACCACCAACGCCACCGGCAGCAACGCCCGACGCATATAGGTAAATGCCCAGATCTGCCGCAGGTCGATGCCAAAGCGGTTGTGCAGCTCGTGTTGCAGGGCTCGCAGCGGTTGCGGTGGCCAGCGCAGCATATCGGCGACCACGCTGTGGGCCAGCAGCCGGGGCTCCAGGCGCGCGCGATGGGGGCTGAACAGGGACAACAGCGCCCGCAGCAGCAGTTCAACCGCCACCAACCCAGGCAACGCGCCCAGCAGCACCGCCAGACGCACCGGCCAGACAGCGGATTCGCCGGCAAACAACAGGCACAGCGCGCCCAGCATCAGGCAGATGATTGCCACCCGCGCCAGCTGCGCCAAGGCCCCGGCCTCCGGCCATTCAGCGGGGTGTTCCTGGGCCAGTTGCCGCTCGAATACCAGCAGGGCGAACGCCAGCAACAAGGCCAGGACCGCGCCCACACTGGCGGACACACCGAGGGCCGCGCCTGGCAACTCCAGGTTCCAGAACTGCTTGATGGCCCACAGCGCCAACAAGGCGCCGGCCGCCAGCCCCAAGGTCGGCGCGCCGATCTGCGATAACAGCCCACGACCACGCCGACCCACGCCTTCGAGCAAACGCTCGTAGGCGGCAGGGGTTGCCGCGTCAGGAGGAGTGGTCTGTTGAACAATCAGGGGCGGTGCGTTTTCCATCCCCTCGGCACGCCAATGCGCCACCCACCAGGCCGATTGCAGGCCGCAGACCAGCACCGTCAGTGCCGCCGCCAGGTTCATCAGCAGCACCGGCCAGATCGACTGCGTTGCAAACAGCACCACAAACAACGCCAGCACCATCGCACTCGCTGCGACTGCGGCCAGGCCACCCCCCCAGCGTTTCAAGCGGCGAGCGTGAAACCCCGCGCGCTGAAACCGTGGCAAGGCCTGGACGCCCTCCCCTTCAGCATCAAGATCGACTTGCATACCACCCCAACAGGTACAGTTGTTCAAACTGGGCCTGTGGATAATTTCCAGGCCGCTGAAATCGAAACAATTGGTTACTATATAACAATAGTAGTGAAATTTTTGTCACGCCCTATGCCTTTTCGTCTGTGCGGTGCGTCAAAAAATCACTAGGCAACCCGGGGCCTCAAGGGAAGTACTGATGTCGGCGCCCCGGGATTTATGGCAATAATCCAACCCGGCTTCCCCAGCGTGACAAGGAACTGTCCCACCATGCTCTCGATTTATCAGCTCAAACCGCGCTTTCAGAACCTGCTGCGGCCTCTGGTACAGCGTCTTTACGACAACGGCACCACCGCCAACCAGATCACCGTGCTGGCCGGGCTGGTCTCGGTGCTGGTGGGCGTGGTGATCGCCTGTTTCGCCAGCCACCTGTGGCTGTTCGCCCTGATCCCCCTGTGGATGATCCTGCGCATGGCGTTGAACGCCATCGACGGCATGCTGGCCCGGGAGTTCGGCCAGCAATCGCGCCTCGGCGCCTACCTCAATGAACTGTGCGACATCGTTGCCGATTGCGCGCTGATCCTGCCGTTTGCCGTGATCCCCGGCGTCAGCCTGCTGCTGGTGCTGGCGGTCACGCTGTTGGCGCTGTTCAGCGAATACGCCGGCGTGCTCGGGCCGATGGTCGGCGCCACCCGGCGTTACGACGGGCCAATGGGCAAAAGCGATCGGGCGTTCATCCTCGGCGTCATGGCCACCGGCATTGCCCTGGGCTGGCTCGCCGCCGCCTGGATCAACGGCGTCCTGGCGATCGTCGCCGCACTGCTGCTTTACACCCTTGTGAACCGGGTCCGCCAGGGCCTTAAAGAAGTGCAGAACAACGCTCCCTCAGCATAAGGAAATTGCAATGCGCGATGCTCAACACCAGACGTTCACTACCCACGATGGCGTAGAACTGTTTTACCGGCACTGGCCAGCCACTGCCGCCACACCCGGCGAGCCGCGCCAGGCCGTGCTGTTGTTCCACCGCGGTCACGAACACTCCGGACGCATCGCCCACCTGGTGGACGAACTGGACCTGCCCGGCTTCGACTTCTTCGCCTGGGACGCCCGTGGCCATGGCCAGTCCCCGGGTGCACGGGGCGACAGCCCGAGTTTCGCCACCAGCGCGCGAGACGTGCAGACCTTTTGCGATCACTTGAACGCCACCTACCAGATCGACGAAGAGAACATCGCGGTCGTCGCCCAGAGTGTCGGCGCGGTCATCGTCTCGACCTGGGTCCACGACTACGCGCCACGCATCCGTTCCCTGGTGCTCGCGTCGCCGGCGTTCAAGGTCAAGCTCTACGTGCCCTTTGCCCGCAGCGGCCTGGCCCTGATGCGCAAGTTTCGCGGCAATTTCTTCGTCAACAGCTACGTCAAGGCGCGCTTTCTCAGCCATGACCCGGAACGCGTCGCGTCCTATGACAGCGACCCGCTGATCACCAAGGCGATTTCGGTCAACGTCTTGCTCGGCCTGTATGAGGCTGCCGATCGCGTGGTGGCCGACGCCCAGGCAATCCAGGTGCCGACCCAACTGCTGATTTCCGGCGCCGACTTCGTGGTGCACCGCAAACCCCAGGAGCAGTTCTTCGAGCGCCTGGGCAGTCTGCACAAGGAAAAACACATCCTGCCGGGCTTCTTCCACGACACCCTGGGCGAGAAGAACCGCGCCCCTGCGGTCGCCAGCGCACGACGCTTTATCCTGCAGACGTTCGCCCAGCCCCTGGACCGCCCTTCCCTGCTCGATGCCGATCGCCTGGGCGCTACCTGTGCCGAATCCGAATCCCTGGCCGCGCCGCTGCCGCACAACTCGCCCCGTGACCTGTACTGGCGCATGACCCGCGCCAGCATGCGCCTGGGCAGCCAGCTGTCGGCCGGGGTCAAGCTGGGCTTCGACACCGGTTTCGATTCCGGCAGCACCCTGGACTACGTGTACCGCAACAAACCCACCGGCACGTCGGCCCTGGGCCGCATGATCGACCAGAACTACCTCAACTCCATCGGCTGGCGCGGCATCCGCCAACGCAAGCTGAACGTCGAGGAGCTGCTGCGCCTGGCCATGGGCAAGCTGCGCGAACAGAACAGCGAAGTGCGCATCGTCGACATCGCCGCCGGTCACGGGCGTTACATTCTCGAAGCCCTGCAAGGGGTCAGCCCGCTGCCGGAATCGATCCTGCTGCGCGACTACAGCGACATCAACGTGCGCGACGGCAGTGCGCTGATCGGCGAGAAAGGCCTGGGCCAGACCGCCCGCTTCGTCAAAGGCGATGCCTTCGACCGTGCCGACCTCGCGGCACTCGACCCGAAACCGACCCTGGCGGTGGTCTCTGGCCTGTACGAGCTGTTCGCCGACAACCAGATGGTCGGCGGTTCGCTGTCCGGCCTGGCCGAGGCCGTGGAACCCGGCGGTTACCTGGTGTACACCGGGCAGCCGTGGCACCCGCAGCTGGAACTGATCGCCCGCGCCCTGACCAGCCACCGCCAGGGCCAGGCCTGGGTCATGCGCCGCCGGACCCAGGCGGAGATGGACCAACTGGTGGAAGCCGCCGGTTTCCGCAAAGTGACCATGCGCGTCGATGAGTGGGGCATTTTCAGCGTGTCCCTGGCCCAACGGGTGCAATGATGACCCACGCCGCAACGCCGGGCCGCGAGCCCGGCTTGCTGAAACCCGCGGTGCTCTGGTTGTTGCTGCTGGCACCGCTGTTTTTCAGCACCTACGGTTTCGCCACCTGGTACACCTCCCAGCGTGACGATGTCGGCAGCCTGGTGTTCGGCTGGGAAAGCCATATGCCGTTCTGGGCCTGGACCATCGTGCCCTACTGGTCCATCGACCTGCTGTACGGCCTGTCCCTGTTGCTGCCCAACAGCCGCGAAGAACTCAAGCGCCACGCCCTGCGCCTGCTGACGGCGCAGTTGATCGCGGTCAGTTGCTTCCTGCTCTGGCCGTTGAGCTTCACCTTTGCCCGGCCGGAGCTGGACGGGGTGTTTGGCTGGATGTTCGAGGTCCTGGCCGGGTTCGACAAACCGTTCAACCAGGCACCGTCGCTGCATATCGCCCTGCTGGTGATCCTCTGGGTCTGCTATCAACGGCATAGCCAAGGGATGTGGCGCTGGCTGGTGCACGGCTGGTTCGCGCTGATCGGGGTCTCGGTACTCACCACTTATCAACACCACTTTGTCGACTTGCCCACAGGCGCCCTGGCCGGCTGGCTGTGCGTCTGGCTCTGGCCCCTGGACCGACCCAGCCCGCTGCTGCGCCTCAAGCCCACCCAGGACCCCAAGCGCTGGCAACTGGCCGTGCGCTACGGGATTGCCGCGGCGCTGCTGGGCTACCCCGCCCTGACCCTGGGCGGCACCTGGCTATGGCTGGTGTGGCCGGCCGTGGCCTTGCTGCTGGTGGCCCTGAACTACGCCCTGATTGGCGCCGAAGGCTTCCAAAAACGCGCGGACGGGCGCTTGACCGCCGCCGCGCGCTGGCTGCTGGCGCCGTACCTGGCGGCGGCCTGGATCAATTCTCGGCTGTGGACGCGCAAGCATCCACAGCCGGACCAGGTTGTGGATAACGTCTGGCTGGGGCGGATTCCGACCCCGGCCGAGCTGCGGGACAGTCCATTCAGCGCGGTGGTCGACCTGTGCGCCGAGCTGTCCCTGGATGCCCGGCACCTGGCCTACCGCTCGATCCCTGTACTCGACCTGACCGCGCCCAGCCCCGAACAGTGCCTGTCCGCCGCACAGGCCATCGAGAGCCTGCGCCAGCACGGACCGCTGCTGGTGTGCTGCGCCCTGGGTTACTCCCGCAGCGCCACCGCCATCGCCGCCTGGCTGCTGCACACCGGGCGCGCGGCCAACGTCGATGCCGCTATCGTGCAGATTCAGCGCGCGCGGCCGCAGATCGTCCTGCACCCGGCGCACCGTCAGGCCCTGGAGCAGTTATCCACAGTCGCGGGTGCGGTTTATGGCCACTGACATGCAATTGCACGCGGTGGCCAGCCTGTTGCGCCGCGGGCGCAGCCTGGATCAGTTATCCACAGGGCTGAGCCTGTTCGGTGTCGCCCTGGGGCTCAGCCCCTGGTGGCTGGCAACTTTCAATCCATGGCTGCTGTGTTTCGGGGTGACCCTGTTGGTGGTGGGCCTGCTGGAAAAATACTGGGCGCTGCGCGTGGCCTTCGATGCCGACCTGTTTCAACGGGTTGCCGACGACCCACAGCCACTGGCCGAGCGTACCCAGGCGCTGGACCTGGCCCTCAGCGCGCTGGGCCTGCAACCCGCCGCACGCGCTGGCCGGCCCTGGCCCGAACGTACCCATGGTGCCCTGGGGCTGTTGCGCCGCCAGGCTCTGCTGCTCGCTGTACAAGTTTTGCTGACATTGGGCTTCATCCTGGCCAGCCCCTGGCTGGCCTTTGCCGGATAAGGAATTCTCATGTTCGAACCCGTGGTCTCCACCCTCATCACCTCTGCCGCGCGCAGCATCACCGGGGCCCGCAGCCTGTGGCTCGGCTGCGCGCCGGAAGCGACCCAGCGCATCTACTTCGCCAACCACAGCAGCCACGGCGATTTCGTGCTGCTCTGGGCCTCGTTGCCGCCGGCCCTGCGCAAATTGACGCGACCGGTGGCCGGCTCCGACTACTGGCAAAAGAGCACCCTGCGCCGCTACATCATCAACCGCGTGTTCAACGGCGTGCTGATCGACCGCGAGCGCAAAGAGCCTGTGGATAACCCCTTGCAGCCCATGCTCGATGCCCTGGAGAACGGTGATTCGCTGATCATCTTCCCCGAAGGCACGCGTAACCTCGAAGACGGCCTGCTGCCGTTCAAGAGCGGGATCTACCACCTGGCAAAAAGTTACCCACAGGCGCAATTGATCCCGGTGTGGATCGCCAACCTGAACCGGGTCATGCCCAAGGGCCGGTTCCTGCCGCTGCCGCTGTTATGCACCACCAGTTTCGGCGCCCCGCTGAACCTTGAAGAAGGTGAAAGCAAAGAGCACTTCCTTGAACGCAGCCGCGAAGCGCTGCTGGCCCTGGCCCCGGAGCATTCCTGACATGGATAAGCAAACCCTGATGTTGTTCGGCGGCATCGGTGCCATTTTGGTGCTGGCCTCGCTGATCGGTTTCATCCTCAAGCTGCGCACCCGCGGCACGCCCAACTCGGTGATCGACAACCTCAACGCGCGGATCAACGCCTGGTGGGTGATGGTGGTGGTGATCGGCCTGGCCTTCTGGCTCGGCACCAGCGCGGTGATCCTGCTGTTCTACGCGGTGTCGTTCTACGCCCTGCGTGAATTCCTGACCCTGACCCCGACCCGGCGCAGCGACTACCCGGCGCTGGTGGCGGCATTCTACCTGGCGCTGCCCCTGCAATACCTGCTGATCTACTCGGACTGGTACGGGCTGTTTTCGATCTTTATCCCGGTCTACGTGTTCCTCCTGCTGCCGATCCTGGCGTCCCTGGGCGGCGACACCACGCACTTCCTGGAGCGCGCCTCCAAGGTCCAGTGGGGCTTGATGATCGCAGTGTTCTGCGTGTCGTTCGTGCCGGCCCTGCTGACCCTCGATATCGCCGGCTATGAGGGCCGCAACCTGCTGCTGATCGCCTACCTGGTGATCGTCGTGCAGCTGTCGGACGTGCTGCAGTACGTCTGTGGAAAACTCTTCGGCAAACGCAAGATCGCGCCCAACCTGTCACCGTCCAAGACGGTGGAAGGCTTTGTCGGCGGCATCCTGCTGGCCTCGCTGATCGGCGGCGCGCTGTTCTGGATCACCCCGTTCAACATCTGGCAGTCGTTCCTGATCGCCCTGCTGATCAACCTGCTGGGCTTCGCCGGTGGCATCGTCATGTCGGCCATCAAGCGCGACCGTGGGGTCAAGGACTGGGGGCACATGATCGAAGGCCACGGCGGCATGCTCGATCGCCTGGATTCGGTGTGTTTCGCCGCGCCGATCTTCTTCCACCTGGTGCGCTACTGGTGGACCTGAGGTAACGACGCGCTATCGCTCGGGCGGGGGCATCGACCTCCCCCGAGCAACCTCCCTCCTGCTCTCCCCGCCTTCCTTCCTCGAAACCCGGCCCTTGACCAGCAGGCTTTCGAGGTCTCATATTACGACCGTAATTTTTTATCCGACCATCCTTCAACGGTCTTCCTTTCCCATCCCTTGTGCAGGAGTAACGCCATGAGTACCTACGACGTCGTGATTCTGGGCGGCGGCCCCGGTGGCTACAACGCGGCCATCCGTGCCGGCCAGCTTGGGCTGAAAGCCGCCTGTGTCGAAGGCCGCGCCACCCTCGGCGGCACCTGCCTGAACGTGGGCTGCATGCCGTCCAAGGCGTTGCTGCATGCCTCGGAACTGTACGACGCGGCCATGGGCCAGGAATTCGTCAACCTGGGCATCGAGGTCAAGCCGACCCTCAACCTGGCGCAGATGATGAAACAGAAGGACGAAAGCGTGGCCGGCCTGACCAAGGGCATCGAGTTTCTGTTTCGCAAGAACAAGGTCGACTGGATCAAGGGCTGGGGCCATATCGACGGGCCGGGCAAGGTCACGGTGACCGACAACCAGGGCGCCAAGACCTCGTTGCAGGCCAAGGACATTGTGATCGCCACCGGCTCCGAGCCGACGCCCTTGCCCGGGGTGGAGATCGACAATAAACGCATCCTCGATTCCACCGGCGCCCTGTCCCTGGGCGAAGTGCCCAAGCACTTGGTGGTGATCGGAGCCGGGGTCATCGGCCTGGAGCTGGGCTCGGTCTGGCGCCGCCTGGGGGCCGAGGTCACCGTGGTCGAGTACCTGGACCGGATCTGCCCCGGGGTCGACGGCGAAGCCGGCAAGACCCTGCAGCGCGCCCTGGGCAAACAGGGCATCACCTTCAAGCTCGGGGCCAAGGTCACCCGCGCCACCACCTCGGCCAACGGCGTGCAGTTGAGCGTCGAACCGGCGGCCGGCGGCAGCGCTGAGCTGATCGAGGCCGACTACGTGCTGGTGGCCATCGGGCGCCGGCCTTACACCCAGGGCCTGGGCCTGGAAAACCTCGGCTTGAGCACCGACTCGCGGGGCATGCTGGCCAACGAACGCCACCGTACGGCGGCTGCCGGGGTCTGGGTGATCGGTGACGTGACCTCCGGACCGATGCTCGCCCACAAGGCCGAGGACGAAGCCATGGCCTGCATCGAGCAGATCGTCGGCAAGGCCGCCGAGGTCAATTACGCGCTGATCCCCAACGTCATCTACACCCGGCCGGAACTGGCCAGCGTCGGCAAGACCGAGGAGCAGCTCAAGGCCGAAGGCCGGGCCTACAAGGTCGGCAAGTTCCCGTTCAGCGCCAACAGCCGGGCCAAGATCAACCATGAGACCGAAGGCTTCGCCAAGGTACTGGCCGACGAGCACACCAATCAGATCCTCGGGGTGCACCTGGTGGGCCCCAGCGTCAGTGAAATGATCGGCGAGTACTGCGTGGCCATGGAGTTCTCGGCCTCGGCCGAAGACATCGCCCTCACCTGCCACCCCCACCCCACCCGCTCCGAAGCCCTGCGCCAGGCGGCAATGGATGTGGAAGGGGCAGCAACGCAGTTCTAAGCTGCAAGCCTCAAACGTGTAGCTTGCCGCTGAGGGGGGCTTAGGCTCTCCTGCGCCAGAGCAGGTAGCCGGCGCCCAGCACCAGCAAACCGGCGCCCAGCAGCACACCGGTCTTGTGGGCCCGCAGTGTGGAATACAGCCCGTCCAGCCACTGGGTCAGGTAGCGTTTATTGGCGGTGTCGAAATTCGGCTCTTCACAGTTCATGCCGAAGTTGCCGGCCCATTCCACATAGGGGCCGTGTTCCACATAGCGCTGGTAGTAGTCGATCTCGACATCGCTGCCCCGGGTCCAGCGCGCCGCCTTGCACAGCACCGCGGCGAAGGCCTGGCTGCTGTGGGGCAGGAAATCGGCGGCGGTGTTGGCCAAGGCTCCCGCCACATAGCGGTAGTGATAACGCACGTCGGGCTCGGCCTGGCTGGCCTGCTGGCGTTCGACTTCCGCCGCACTGACAAAGGGCCCGACCGTGGTCGCGGGGATCTCCAGGCTGTAGTCCCCCCACAGGGTGCGGTAGTCCGGCCCCATCTCATACCCGAGGATCTCCATCCCCGACTTGCGCGCCAATTGCCCGGCCCGGTAGTAGGCTTCGGCACGGCCGGTGGGCAGCCAGGCCGATTCCGCCTGGCGCCGGTAATCGCCATAGGCCTTGGCAGTGGCCTGTAACTCGGGGCTGTCGAAGTAGCCCGGCGCTTCGGCGTAGCGGCCTTCGCGCAACAACCTGCGGCCGAGCAGCTCACGCAGCTGCGCGGCAATCGGCAGGGTCTGGTAGTAGCCCTGTTCCTGCTTCGGCGTCGGCGGTGGCGCCGGGACCTGGGTGTCGACGAACTGCTTGAGTTCATCCACGGTCAGCACGCGCTCGGCCACGGTGGCCGCGTCCTGCCAGTAGATATCGTCGCTGTGATACAGCTGCTCGAACGCCTGCAGGTAATCGCCACGCTCCAGCGCCAGCACCGCACTTTCACCCTCGACCCGGCAGCCGGGCCTGAGGGTTTCGTAGTTGCCGTCCTCGCCGGTGCGCTCACCCCAGCTTTCGCCCTGGGGGAAGGCCTTGGCCGCCTTGGCATAGGCGCTGGCCGCCGCGGCCTTGTCACCGTCGCGCAGCGCCAGCTTGGCCCGCAGCCACCAGGCCAGGCCGCCGTCGCCGGCCCGTTCGAGCAACAGCTTGGTGGTGGCGTAGTCGCCGATCTGATAATTCAGCGCCGCCAGGCGGTCGGCGTTGTCCAGGCTGCCGCTGGCCGAATGGCTGAGCAGCTTGATCATTTTCTGATCAGACTCCGAGCGCTGCGTGGGTTCGCCAGTCATGCGACTGATCAGGCTCGCCGCCAGCAAACGCGGGACGGCGGGGTGACTGAACAAGGCCTGCAACTGCTCTTCAGGCAGTGCCGCGAGCTCGCCCGCCAGCTCACGCAGGGAGCTGGTGCCGATCGACGAACCCAGGCGACTCTGGCTGGCATACAGCTCGATGGCCTGCTGCCAGTCGCCGGCCATTTTCGCCACGCGGGCTTCTTCGCCCAAACTGGCGATGCCCAGTTCCAACGGGTCGCCAAAGCCGTCGATGCTCAATTGCCGCGCTTGCTGAAAGGCCTGCCGGGCCTGCTGCATCAGTGCCTGACGGCCCTGTTCGTCGAGATCGCCAGCCTCCTGGCCCATGGCGTACAACGCCCGCCCCAGGGAATAGGCCGCCCAGGTACTGCGCAGTGCGCGCTGCGGCGCCGGCAAGGCCAGCACCTGGCGGAAATACTCCGCCGCCTGGGCGTTGTCGCCGCCCTTGAAGTCCACGGCCCCCGCCAGGTACAGGTTGATTTCCAGCGGCAGGCTGGCGCCCTGTTGCTGCGCCTGATGCGGGTCCTGCAGTTGGCGCAACTGGGCCACCAGCGTGCGCTGGGCGTCAGTCAGGCCGTCCTGCTCGGCTTTGTCCCGCTGCTCCTGGTACGGCTGCTCGCCACCGTCGTAATAGGGCGACAGCGAAGCCTCGGTCGCCGGCTTGAGCCCGGCAATCACCTGCCCCAGGCGGCTGACCTCGAACTGAAAGCTGCCCTCGGGCAACACGGCCAGGGTCTGCGCCCGGTCACCCAGCAGGCGCGCCGGGAAAAACGGCCCGCAGGCCAACGCCGAGGTCAGCGGCAGGCACAGGCTCAGGCACAACAGGTGACGGGGTTTAGGGACGAACATGGGACGCTCCTTGATCAATTCTTGAACAACGCGCCCAGCCCAGGGCTCGCGCGCTTCCTGCCTGCAAACGGCCTTCACTGCGCCGGGTGAACAGCAACTGCCCGGGGCGCTGTTGCACCCCGTAACCGGCCAGGGCGTCGCTGGCCTGGCAGCCTTCCACCACCAGGCTGACCTGCTCGGGCAAGGGGCTGTCGAGATTGCCCGTGTTGCCCAGGCGAATATCAAACAGACCGTCTTTTTCGCTGAATGTCAGCTGCCACCGGCTGATCAGTTCATCACCACGGGCCACCGCGCCCAGGGTTTCGACACTCCAGGCCCGCCGGTCGCCCTGGAGCGGCAGGCGAAACCAGATCAGCCCCGCCAGATGGGGCGGCCGATCCGCGCGCAATTCACGAGCCAGTTTGGCCAGTTGCACCGGGTCGGCCATCAGCTCGCGGCGCTGGCCAAGGCCTGGCACCGGCACTTCGCTTTCAATCACCGGCGCCCCGCCATCACTGGGCAGCAGGGCCACGCCGTAGGCCGGCAAGGCCAGGTAGAACGGTTTGTCGCTGACCTTGGCCCAGCGCTCGGCCCATTGCCGGGCCTGCTGTGGATCGAACAGGCCGTGCCGCGGATCGCTGACGGCATGCACCTGCAACACGCTGCTGTCGACCGTGGCCAGCAGCGCCGGCAACTCGCGGCTGCCCAGCCACGACGGCAAGGCGGTGATGCTGAGCTTGAGGGAGGCCGGCAATACGCCGCGCAATTGAGTGAGGAACCCGGCATAGGCCGGCAGCCGCGCACTGCCGGCGTCGTGGTCGATCTCCACCCCGACCGGGGTCAAGCCCTGGGCCTGCCAGTCGGCGAGCAATTGCAGGATCTGCGCGCTGACCTCGGCCTGATCCAGGCTCTTGAGCTGGCCATCGAGGCGAATCACCGCAATCAGCGGGCGCCCGTCTGCCTTGAGCAGCGGTGCATCGATGCGTGCGCGGCTCCAGCCGGCACCGGGGAAGGCCTGCAGCGCCAGCACGCGCAAGGTGGAGAAGTCGGCGCGGGTCCGGGCCAGTGCATCGCCATGGGCCGGGGTCCATTGCCGTTGCCAGATATAGAGCTGCTGGTCGAGCGCGGTCGTGTCCCTGGGCTCGCAGCCGCCGAGCAACAGGGCGAACAGCAACACACAAAGGCGGACGCAGACGGAAGCGGACATGAATCGCGGGTATCCCTTGACGCAAAAAGGGCCGGTTCAAGGCCCTGTTTTCAGATGCGCCAGCCTACGCAGGCCCAGGCTTGGGAGCAATGCGCGCCGGGTATTTTTCCACGCTCCGGTCAAACCGAGGGCGCCGGGAAATGCCCGCGCAAACCCAGGGCCGCCGGGCGTCGTACCAGGTGCTCGACCTGCAGTTGCCAGACTCGCTCGGCCCCCGGCAAGGCCTCGACCTGCGGACCCTCAAGGATGATCTGCGTACGGCCGCTGAGTTGCAGCAGATCGCCCCGGGCAAAGTCGATAAACAGCAAGCCGGCGCAGGGATTGAGCAGCAGGTTACCCAGGGTGTTGAAGAAACGGTTGCCCGAGTAATCCGGAATCGTCAGGCAATTACCCTCGACCCTGACGAACCCGGGCGGCCCGCCACGATGGGAAACATCCACCGAACGGCCCTCGGGCTGGTCCAGGTAACTGGCGACAAACAGCGTATCGGCGGCGCTGATCAGGGCCGTCGCGGCCGCGTCCAACTGTTCCAGCCGTTGCACCGCAGGCATGGCCGAGGTGATGGCTGGCGCCTGCTTGAACTCACGGCGCTGGATGTATTGCGGGCAATTGCCGAACGCCTGCTGCACTGCAACGCTGAAACCGTCTGCGGCGTAAGCCTGGAGCCGGCCATTTAGCCGGTTCCGGCGCCGCGTGTGCAGCTCGATCCCGAGCAGGCCGATGGCGGCGCCCGCAGCCAGCTGCGCCGGGTCTTCGGGCGCTGGCAACCGCTCAATGCGCAACAGGTCCGGCGCCGGGCTATGGGCGAAGCCGGGCGGCCCTTCAAGGAGGCTCGCCCAAGGGTTGCCCGCAGCATCCACCGCGCCAAACAGCAGGAAAGGCAACTGCTGATAGAACTGGCGGTGCTGATCGGGCATTGCCTGGCGGATCACCTTGCTGCCAAGCGCTTGCATGCGCTCGACCACGCCCATGTGCGCCTGCAACTGTTGTTCACCAGCGTGCCAGGGTGATTGTGGGTTCATGACGATGGCTCCCCTGTGCCCGGGGCACAGTCGACAGGGCCGCCAGACTGGCCGGCCCCTCAGTGGTTTACGCGGTTTGCAGGCCGGCCACGGTCCGCGGCATCGGGACAAAACCGGGCCAGGCTTCGATGCGCGCCAGCCAGGCGCGGACCTGGGGGTAATCGGCCAGGGACACGTTGCCTTCCGGGGCGTGGGCGATATAGCTGTAGCACGCCACATCGGCGATGGTTGGCTCGGCACCTGCCAGGTAAGGATGCGGCGCCAGTTCCTGATCGAGCACCTTGAGCAGCGCGTGAGAACGGGCAATCACTTGCGGGGCATCGCCCGGCGCGCCAAACACCGTAATCAGGCGTGCCGTGGCCGGGCCCGAGGCCAACGGCCCCGCCGCCACCGACAGCCAACGCTGAACCCGTGCCGCGCCTACCGGGTCACTTGGCAGCCAGCGGCCCTGGCCATAGCGCTGCGCCAGGTACACCAAAATCGCGTTGGAGTCGGCCAGGATCACCCCCTGGTCATCAATCACCGGCACCTGGCCGAATGCATTCAATGCCAGGAACGCCGGCTGTTTGTGTACCCCTTGGGTCAGGTCGACCAACAGGGTCTCGACCGGCAGGTGCAGCAGCGACAGCATCAACTCGACGCGGTGCGCGTGGCCAGAACGGGGGAAGTTGTAAAACTTGATCGGGGACTGGGACACAGGAACTCCGCAAGGTAACGACGGCTCACGGGAGCCGCACTGACGGGAGCCATCTTCCACCCTGTGTGAAAACTGCAGAATCACCAGAAAACACAATCCATTATTTCATTGGCTGCAATAAAACCTGATGGCTAGCGGCTCAACGCGGGGTGCTCGCGCAGCCCCTGTACCGCCAGATCGACAAAACTGCGCACCCGCGCCGGCGCCTTGCGCCCGCCCTGATACACCACATGAATCGGCAAGGGCGCCAGCTCGAAGGCCTGCAAGACGATTTCCAGTTCGCCAGCCGCCACTCTGCTCGCCACCTGGTACGACAGCACCCGGGTCAGGCCCAGCCCCAGGCACGCCGCGCTGATCGCCGCCTGATTGGCGGAAACCAGCAGCCGTGGCTCCAGGCGAATACTCAGTGCGGTGCCGCCCTGCTCAAACTGCCAATGACGCGACTGACCGACCGCAGACGGGGCAATGATCGGCGCCTGACGCAAATCCTCCGGGTGCTGGGGCCGACCATAGGCCGACAGAAAGGCCGGCGAGGCACACACCACCCGGCGCACTTCGCCAACCCGGATCGCATGCTGGCCGCTGTCCGGCAGCTCGCCGATGCGCACCGCGACGTCGATGCCCTCGTCGACCATGCTCGCCACCCGATCCACCAGCAACGCGTTGATGCTGACCTCGGGAAACTGGCGCAGGTAATCGACCATCAGCGGCGTGACAAACAAATCGCCAAACAACACCGGCGCGGTGATCGTCAGTTGCCCACGGGGCTGGGCATGCACCCCGGCGGCCGAGGCTTCGGCGTCCTGCAATTCGCCAAGGATTCGCCGGCAGTCTTCCAGGAAACGCTGGCCGGCATCGGTCACGTGCACGCTGCGGGTGGTGCGGGTCAGCAGCAGGCTGCCAATGCGCTGTTCGAGTGCCGCCACCGCGCGGGTCACACTGGCCGCCGACAGGTTCAAGCGCCGGGCCGCCGCCGCAAATCCCTGCTCTTGGGCAACGCAGACGAACACCTGCATTTCCTGGAATCTATCCATGGATCAACCTCGGCGGCGGTGGTTGTTCTAGCGAATGCACCAGGTGGTGACGTCATGCTTGTCGAACGCCACGCAGCCGTTGTTCTTGGCGATCAACCGATAAGGCGCATCCGGCGTGTAGGAGAAATAGAAATAGTGCTGTCGGTCTTCGCCGTACAGCCAATAGGACGACGACCCCTGGTTGGTCACCGTGGGTTCGAAGGTCCAGATCGACGACTCGGCCGGGATGAAGTTGGAGCGCTCCAGCAGCAACAGCAGACCGTTGGACAGTACCGGCGTCAGGGCCCCCAGCAACAAGAGCGAGGCCGCGCCGACCAGGATCAATGGATACAGCAGGCGCGACCTGGGCATTTAACGAGCTGACGCCGCGACATTGGCCCGCGCCGTGTGCAGCTTCTTGTAGCTGTCGATCAGCCGCAGGTGCCGGTCGAGGCCTTCCAGCTTCATGCTGGTCGGTGTCAGGCCGTAGAAACGCACGCTGGAATTGACCGAACCGATCGCGGCGTCCATCCGCTCATTGCCGAACATGCGGCGGAAATTGACCTCGTAGTCTTCCAGCTCCAGGTCTTCGTCCAGTTCCATTTCCAGCACCGCGTTCACGGCCTGGTAGAACAGCCCGCGCTCGACCGTGTTGTCGTTGTACTGGAGGAAGGTTTCGACCGCCTCCTTGGCTTCTTCAAATTGCTGCAGGGCCAGGTAAATCAGCAGCTTCAGCTCAAGGATGGTCAACTGGCCCCAGGCCGTGTTGTCGTCGAACTCGATGCCGATCAAGGTGGTGATATCGGTGTAGTCGTCCAGCTCACTTTCCACCAGACGCTCGACCAGGTCTTTCAGGGCCTCCTCGTCCAGGCGATGCAGGTTGAGGATATCGGCGCGGAAGAACAGCGCTTTGTTGGTGTTATCCCAAATCAGATCGTCCACCGGATAAATTTCCGAGTAGTCCGGCACCAGGATGCGACAGGCCGGGGCGCCGAGATGCTCGTAGACCGCCATGTAGGCTTCTTTACCCATGCCTTCGAGAATGCCGAACAGCGTTGCGGCCTCTTCGGCGTTGGCGTTCTCACCCTGGCTGGTGAAGTCCCACTCCACAAACTCGTAGTCCGACTTGGAGCTGAAGAAACGCCACGACACCACGCCGCTGGAGTCGATAAAGTGCTCGACGAAGTTGTTCGGCTCAGTGACCGCATGGCCTTCGAAAGTCGGCTGGGGCAAATCGTTGAGGCCTTCAAAACTGCGGCCTTGCAGCAATTCGGTGAGGCTGCGCTCCAGCGCCACTTCCAGGCTTGGGTGGGCGCCGAACGAAGCGAATACACCACCGGTGCGCGGGTTCATCAAGGTTACGCACATCACCGGAAACTCACCGCCCAGGGACGCGTCCTTCACCAGCACCGGGAAACCCTGGGCTTCCAGACCCTGAATCCCCGCCAGGATCCCAGGGTATTTGGCCAGCACTTCCTGGGGTACATCCGGCAGCGCGAATTCACCTTCGATGATTTCGCGTTTCACCGCACGCTCGAAGATCTCCGACAGGCACTGCACCTGGGCTTCGGCCAGCGTGTTGCCGGCACTCATGCCGTTGCTGAGAAACAGGTTTTCGATCAGGTTCGATGGGAAATACACCACCTCGCCATCGGACTGACGCACAAAGGGCAGCGAAACGATGCCGCGCTCTTCGTTGCCGGAGTTGGTGTCGTACAAATGCGAACCGCGCAACTCGCCATCGCGGTTGTAGATCTTCAGGCAATACGCATCGAGAATGCCGGCCGGCAGTTCATCTTTACGGCCGGGCTTGAACCAGCGCTCATCCGGGTAATGCACAAACGCCGCGTTGGCGATGTCCTCGCCCCAGAACTGATCGTTGTAGAAGAAGTTGCAGTTGAGGCGCTCGATAAACTCGCCCAGGGCCGACGCCAGCGCACCTTCCTTGGTCGCACCCTTGCCGTTGGTGAAACACATCGGCGAATGCGCATCGCGGATATGCAGCGACCACACATTGGGCACGATATTGCGCCACGAGGCGATCTCGATCTTCATCCCCAGGCCCGCCAGAATGGCCGACATATTGGCGATGGTCTGCTCCAGCGGCAGGTCCTTGCCCACAATGTAGGTGCCTGCATCGCTGGCCGCATTGGGCATCAACAACGCCTGGGCATCGGCATCCAGGTTTTCCACTTCCTCAATCACAAACTCCGGCCCGGCCTGCACCACCTTCTTCACCGTACAACGGTCGATGGAGCGCAGGATGCCCTGGCGGTCTTTGTCGGAAATATCAGCCGGCAACTCAACCTGGATCTTGAAAATCTGGTTGTAGCGATTTTCCGGGTCAACAATGTTGTTCTGCGACAGGCGGATATTCTCGGTAGGAATACTGCGAGTGTCGCAATACAACTTCACGAAATAGGCCGCACACAGCGCCGACGAAGCCAGAAAGTAATCGAATGGACCCGGCGCCGAGCCATCGCCCTTATAGCGAATAGGCTGATCGGCCACTACCGTGAAGTCATCGAACTTGGCTTCAAGTCGAAGGTTGTCGAGAAAGTTGACCTTGATTTCCATGGGGGATTACCAGAATAACGAGCCACAAATTTGGCCGGTATTATCCGGTTTTTCGGTCGGAAGTCTTGTGCTTTTCCGTGAGGGCCGCTGGCCGGCCATAGGCCGCTCCCCGTGCAGCAGGGCTACGGGCGATCAATAGACCGCGTTATTTTCAACCCGGTCTTATATCGGCTGAAAAGCCGCAGCCATGTTGCTTATACCCAGTAGTTACGGGCGAATAATGGCCAGCCGAGATTAATACACTTGCCAATTAAGCAAGATATCGCCGCCAAGTTAGCGGTGCATAACTCTTGTCGATGTTTTATGCGATCAATTAGCGGGGCGTAGAATTTTTCAGCCAATGCATATCAAGAGAAAGGGCTGTCCTGTACCAAGCCAAAAAAATCGCCACGCTGTTTCCCGTGGGAAGAGAAACCGACGTGGCGGTGTTTATGTACGGTCAGTGACCAGACGCTGAATCCTCAAACGCCCCAAGCTATTCGGCATTACTCGCGTTATGTCTTAACATAGCCGGTTGCCGAAAGAACCGTCATGGCCATAGCCATGAAGGGCTTTCATCCTTTGCAATAAGTGTGGTGAAGATGAACAAGCCTTTCATTTCTTTGTGCCCTGAAATTACTCGGGCGCACGCGCTGACGCTGATGGATTGGTTGGAGGACGAACGCGTTACCTGCTATCTGAGCGATTCGCGTGATGTCTCGCGCTCCATCGAGCAAGCCATCGATCGGACTCAATCGCCGATCCTGACCCATCTATTCAACCAGGGCGGCCGATTCTTCATGGCCTATGACCGGCACGACGCCCCGGTGGGCTTTGTCCGTCTGATCAAGACCGACTCAAATTGCGAGATAGTCCTGGTCATCGGAAACAGCGACAAATGGGGCCGCAACCTTGGCGCCCGCACGATCCGCGAAGGCATGAAACTGGCCTTCCTCGACATGCGGGCCAAGAAGCTCATCGCCAAGATCCACCCGGACAACGCGCGCTCGCTGAAAGCCTTTTTGCGCAGCGGCTTTGTGCTTGAGAGCGAAACGCCGACATTGAAGTCATTTTCCATGACGGCGGGGCGCTATCGCCAGTTCTTGCGCGAAGGTGCTGCTGGCGACTCCACCAGGATCTACATCACTGAAATCGACAAGGCCAGGCTCGAAAGTCTAATCGTGCTCGAGCAAGGCCCGGCCGTTGTTGAACTCGAACATGAGCTTGAGCGAGCCATTGTGGTCAAGCCACAGCAGGTGGCGCGCAATGTCGTCACGATGAACTCCAGGGCCTTGCTGCAGCTGGACGACGAAGAGATGGAAGTGGCCTTGGTCTACCCTGAAGACGCGGACAGCAACGCAGGGAAGCATTCCGTGTATTCCGATATCGGCGCCGCCATCCTGGGCTATCAGGAGGGGGACGCCATCGACTGGCGAATTTCAGATCGGACCCGCCGGATTGAGATCAGGAAAGTGCTTTACCAGCCGGAGGCTGCGGGCGATTTCCACCTTTAACTGCGCCCTTTGCTCAGTGTTGGACCATCAGGCGCGAGGTGGTTGCGAAAGGCAGGAGGCGGTAGGACAGACCTAGCCGGCTCCTGCGACACTTTTAAGCCTCTCAATCCACGCGATTTACGCCTGTGGATAACTCACTCCACTGTCACCGACTTGGCCAGGTTGCGCGGTTGGTCGACGTCCGTGCCCTTGAGCACGGCGACGTAGTAGGACAGCAGTTGCAGCGGGATGGTGTAGAGGATCGGCGACAGGATGTCGTGGATGTGCGGCATGTGGACCACGTGGGTGCCTTCGCCATTGGTCATTCCTGCCTGCTCATCGGCGAACACGATCAGCTCGCCGCCACGGGCGCGCACTTCCTGCAGGTTGGACTTGAGCTTCTCCAGCAACTCGTTGTTCGGCGCCACAGTCACCACCGGCATGTCGTTATCCACAAGCGCCAGCGGGCCGTGTTTCAACTCGCCGGCCGGGTAGGCTTCAGCATGGATGTAGGAGATTTCCTTGAGCTTGAGCGCCCCTTCCATGGCCACCGGGAATTGCGCACCGCGACCCAGGAACAGGGTGTGGTTCTTCTCGGCGAACAGCTCGGCGATTTTTTCCACCGTGCTGTCCATGGCCAGGGCTTCGCCCAGGCGGGTCGGCAGGCGGCGCAGTTCTTCTACCAGGGTCGCTTCGACGCCATTGGCCAAGGTGCCACGGACCTGGCCCAGGGACAGGGTCAGCAGCAGCAGACCGACCAGTTGCGTGGTGAAGGCCTTGGTCGAGGCTACGCCGATTTCACGGCCGGCCTGGGTCAGCAGGGTCAGGTCGGATTCACGCACCAGCGAGCTGATGCCGACGTTGCAGATGGCCAGGCTGGCGAGGAAACCCAGCTCCTTGGCATTGCGCAGGGCGGCCAGGGTGTCGGCGGTTTCCCCGGACTGGGAAATGGTGACGAACAGGGTGTCAGGCTGCACCACCACCTTGCGGTAGCGGAACTCGCTGGCAACTTCGACCTGGCACGGGATGCCGGCCAGCTCTTCGAGCCAGTAACGGGCAACCATGCCGGCGTGGTAACTGGTGCCGCAGGCGACGATCTGGACATTGCGCACTTTGGCGAACAGCTCGGCGGCCTGTGGACCGAAGGCCTGGACCAACACCTGGTTCTGACTCAGGCGGCCTTCCAGGGTGCGTTGCACCACGGCTGGCTGCTCGTGGATTTCCTTGAGCATGAAGTGGCGGAACTCGCCCTTGTCGGCAGCTTCGGCACCGTCGCGGTACTGCACGGCTTCGCGCTCGACCGGGTTCCCCGTCACGTCCCAGATCTGCACGCTGTCGCGGCGGATCTCGGCGATATCGCCCTCCTCCAGGTACATGAAGCGGTCGGTCACCTGGCGCAGGGCCAGTTGGTCGGAAGCCAGGAAGTTCTCGCCAAGGCCCAGGCCGATCACCAGCGGGCTGCCGCTGCGGGCGGCAATCACGCGGTCAGGCTGGGAGGCGCTGATCACCGCCAGGCCGTAGGCGCCGTGCAACTCTTTGACGGTGGCCTTGAGGGCCACGGTCAGGTCACCCAGCTCCTTGAGCTTCAGGTTCAGCAGGTGGGCGATGACTTCGGTGTCGGTGTCGGAGGTGAACACATAACCCTGGGCCTTGAGCTGTGCGCGCAGGGCTTCGTGGTTCTCGATGATGCCGTTGTGCACCACGGCCAGGTCGCCGGAGAAATGCGGGTGGGCGTTGCGCTCGCAAGGGGCACCGTGGGTGGCCCAACGGGTGTGGGCGATACCCAGGCGACCAACCAGAGGTTCAGCCTCCAGGGCCTGTTCCAACTCGCTGACCTTGCCCGGGCGACGCACGCGCTCAAGGGTGCCGGCGTTGGTGAAAACAGCTACACCGGCGCTGTCATAGCCACGGTATTCAAGGCGCTTGAGGCCTTCGAGCAGGATCGGCGTGATATTACGTTCAGCAACGGCGCCAACAATTCCACACATGGTTTTTCTCCTAAATGACAGCCGCGCATATCAGCGTAATGCCACGGGCCTGGATCTGGTCGCGGGCCTCGAGCGGCAGGCGATCGTCGGTAATAAGGGTATGGACACTGCTCCATGGCAGCTCCAGGTTGGGAATCTTGCGGCCGATCTTGTCAGCCTCCACCATCACCACCACTTCCCGGGCCACATCGGCCATCACTCGGCTCAAGCCCAGCAACTCGTTGAAGGTGGTGGTTCCTCGCACCAGATCGATACCGTCGGCGCCGATAAACAACTGGTCGAAGTCGTAGGAGCGTAGTACCTGTTCGGCGACCTGGCCTTGAAAGGACTCGGAGTGCGGGTCCCAGGTGCCACCGGTCATCAATAGCACCGGCTCGTGCTCCAGTTCGCTCAGGGCGTTGGCCACGTGCAGGGAGTTGGTCATGACCACCAGGCCTGGCTGCTGGCCAAGTTCGGGAATCATAGCGGCGGTGGTACTGCCGCTGTCGATGATGATCCGCGCGTGCTCGCGAATGCGTTTGACCGCAGCGCGGGCGATAGCCTGCTTGTACTTGGAGACCGGCTGGCCAATCTCGCTGACCAATTCCTGGGGCATGCTGATAGCACCGCCGTAGCGCCGCAGCAGCAAACCGTGGCTCTCAAGTGCAGCCAGATCCTTGCGGATCGTAACTTCCGAAGTTTCGAAGCGCTTGGCCAGCTCGTCCACGCTCACTTCGCCCTGTTCATTAAGCAAGGCAAGAATATTGTGGCGTCGTTGGGGTGTATTGCGTTTCGACATGGGGGCTTAAGTTTCGATTCGAAAGATAACGGAAGCAATCAAAACCTATCGGCTGAAATTCGTCAAGCGGGCGATGGAAAAAACCATGGGTGTTGGCGAGTGGAGAGTTATCCACAGAACGGGTCTAGCTACGATCGGCGCTACCCAGTGCATGCCTCTCGGGTGGAAGTCGGGAGCACACTTGCGCCCGACATCGACGCAACAACAGCCCGGGCATTGCACCCGGGCTGTGGATAACTCAGTTCTTTTTGATCTTCTCCGGACGTTTCCAGCCGTCGATGTTCTTTTGCCGGGAGCGCGCCACGGCCAACTGGGATTTCTCCACCTTCTGGTTGATCGTCGAACCGGCCGCAGTTGTCGCGCCGTCCAAGATATCCACAGGCGCCACCAGGGAGTTGTTGGAACCGATGAATACATCCTGGCCAAGCACCGTCTTGTGCTTGTTGGCGCCGTCATAGTTGCAGGTGATGGTGCCCGCACCGATGTTGGTCCGTGCGCCGATTTCGGCATCGCCCAGGTAGGTCAGATGACCGGCCTTGGCGTCTTCGCCGAGGTGAGCATTCTTCAGTTCGACAAAGTTACCCACATGGGCCCGGGCATCCAGCACCGTGCCCGGACGCAGGCGGGCGAAAGGACCGGCATCGCTGCCCTCGCCCAACACCGCGCCATCGATGTGGCTGTTCGCCTTGATCACCACCCCCTTGCGCAGGGTGCTGTCCTTGATCACGCAGTTAGGGCCGATAACCACGTCGTCCTCGATC
The DNA here is from genome assembly GCF_049199125.1 of Pseudomonas sp. QD4. NCBI lineage: Bacteria > Pseudomonadati > Pseudomonadota > Gammaproteobacteria > Pseudomonadales > Pseudomonadaceae > Pseudomonas > Pseudomonas sp. QD4. The sequence continues at coordinate 1,529,329 of NZ_JBLZOM010000002.1, read as the reverse complement.
ACCACCCGGCCTTCAAGAATCACGTTGATATCGATCAGCACGTCGCGGCCGACCGTGACGTCACCGCGGACGTCAAAACGTGCCGGGTCGCGCAGGGTCACGCCCTGGGCCATCAGACGACGCGCCGCGCGCAACTGGTAGTGCCGCTCCAGTTCCGACAGTTGCTTGCGATCGTTGGCGCCCTGCACTTCCATGGCGTCATGAGGTTGCTCGGTGGCCACGGTCAACCCGTCGCTGACCGCCATGGCGATCACGTCGGTCAGGTAATACTCGCCCTGGGCGTTGTTATTCGACAGGCGACTCATCCAGTCGCCCAGACGCTTGGCCGGGACCGCGAGAATACCGGTGTTGCCTTCGGTGATAGCGCGCTCGGCTTCGTTGGCGTCCTTCTGCTCGACGATGGCGGTAACCTTGCCTTCGCCGTTGCGCACAATGCGCCCGTAGCCTGTCGGGTCCGCCAATTCAACCGTCAACAGGCCCAACTGCTCGGGGCCGGCCTGCAATAGCAGGCGTTGCAGGGTCTCGACCTCGATCAACGGCACGTCGCCATAGAGGATCAGCACCGTATCGGCACTGATGAACGGCACCGCCTGGGCAACCGCATGGCCGGTACCGAGCTGCTTGTCCTGCAGCACGAAATTCAGATCATCCGCTGCCAGGCGCTCGCGCACGGCATCGGCACCGTGGCCGATGACCACGTGAATCCGCTCCGGGCTGAGCTGGCGGGCACTGTGGATAACATGGCCGAGCATGGAGTTGCCCGCCACCGGGTGCAGAACCTTCGGCAAGGCCGAGCGCATGCGCGTGCCTTGACCGGCAGCGAGAATAACGATTTCGAGAGACATGACTGGCTACCAATCCTGGGAGGTCAGGCTACGACCAAGAAGTGAGAGTTGCAGAAAAAGAAAAAGGGTAGCCGAGGCTACCCTTTTTAATCAATCACACATAAAGCTCAGGGCTTAGCCGCCAAACTTTTTGCGGATCTGCTGGACGGTGCGCAGCTGAGCTGCAGCCTCGGCCAGACGTGCAGCAGCAGAACCGTAGTCGAAATCTGCGCCCTTTTCATTCAGGGCCTTCTCAGCGGCCTTGACGGCTTGCTGAGCGGAGGCTTCGTCCAGGTCGGCAGCACGTTGCACGGTGTCGGCAAGAACCTTGACCATGTTCGGCTGAACCTCGAGGAAACCACCGGAGATGTAAAACACCTCGGTTTCCCCGCCCTGCTTGATCAAGCGGATCGGACCTGGCTTCAAATTGGTGATCAGCGGTGCGTGACCCAGAGCGATACCAAGATCACCCAGCTCACCGTGCGCAATTACCATTTCAACCAGACCGGAGAAGATTTCCCCTTCCGCGCTGACGATATCGCAATGGACTGTCATAGCCATCTGCTTGCCTCAACCTAAATTAGCGCCCGTTGCCGGGCGCCGGGATTACAGTTTCTTGGCTTTCTCGATCGCTTCTTCGATGCCGCCGACCATGTAGAACGCTTGTTCTGGCAGGTGGTCGTAGTCACCGTTGAGGATGCCTTTGAAGCCAGCAATGGTGTCTTTCAGGGAAACGTATTTACCCGAAGCACCGGTGAAGACTTCAGCCACGAAGAACGGCTGCGACAAGAAGCGCTGGATCTTACGAGCGCGGGATACCAACTGCTTGTCGGTTTCCGACAGCTCGTCCATACCCAGGATCGCGATGATGTCCTTCAGCTCTTTGTAGCGCTGCAGCACGTACTGAACGCCGCGAGCGGTGTCGTAGTGCTCCTGGCCGATCACGTTCGGGTCCAGCTGGCGCGAAGTCGAGTCGAGTGGATCGACCGCTGGGTAGATACCCAGGGAAGCGATGTCACGGGACAGAACGACGGTGGCGTCCAAGTGGGCGAAGGTGGTCGCTGGCGACGGGTCGGTCAAGTCATCCGCAGGTACGTATACCGCTTGGATCGAGGTGATCGAACCTTCTTTGGTCGAAGTGATACGTTCTTGCAGAACGCCCATCTCTTCAGCCAGGGTCGGCTGGTAACCTACTGCGGAAGGCATACGGCCCAGCAGTGCGGATACTTCAGTACCGGCCAGGGTGTAACGATAGATGTTGTCGACGAACAACAGAACGTCGTTACCTTCGTCACGGAACTTCTCGGCCATGGTCAGGCCGGTCAGTGCTACGCGCAGACGGTTACCCGGCGGCTCGTTCATCTGACCGTAAACCAGTGCCACTTTGTCCAGAACGTTGGAATCCTTCATCTCGTGGTAGAAGTCGTTACCCTCACGAGTACGCTCACCCACACCGGCGAACACGGAATAACCGCTGTGCTCGATGGCGATGTTACGGATCAGTTCCATCATGTTTACGGTTTTGCCTACACCGGCACCACCGAACAGACCGACTTTACCGCCTTTGGCAAACGGGCAAACCAGGTCGATAACCTTGATGCCGGTTTCCAGCAGGTCGTTGCCGCCCGCTTGTTCTGCGAACGAAGGTGCTGGACGGTGAATGCCCCAACGCTCTTCGGTGTCGATCGGGCCAGCTTCGTCAATCGGGTTGCCCAGTACGTCCATGATCCGGCCCAGGGTCGCTTTACCGACCGGTACGGAGATGGCTGCGCCAGAGTCGATAACGTCCAGACCGCGCTTCAAGCCTTCGGTGGAACCCATCGCAATGGTACGAACTACGCCGTCGCCCAGCTGCTGCTGAACTTCCAGAGTAGTTTCCGCGCCTTGTACTTTCAGCGCGTTGTAGATGCTCGGTACGCTGTCGCGTGGAAATTCCACGTCGATAACGGCGCCGATGATTTGAACGATACGTCCGCTACTCATAGCTGGATCCTCTGAATATTTGAACCGTTAAACCGCGGCAGCGCCGCCGACGATTTCCGAGATCTCTTGGGTGATCGCAGCCTGACGCGCCTTGTTGTAGATCAGCTGCAAATCGCTGATCAAATCACCGGCGTTGTCGGTAGCGTTCTTCATTGCGATCATCCGCGCGGCTTGTTCAGCTGCGTTGTTCTCGACCACCGCCTGGTACACCTGCGACTCCACGTAGCGCACCATCAAGCCGTCTAGCAGCTCTTTGGCGTCTGGTTCGTAGAGGTAGTCCCAGTGGTGCTTGAGTTCTTGATCCGGGGTTGCCTCCAGCGGAATCAACTGCTCCACCTTAGGCTGCTGCGTCATGGTGTTGATGAACTTGTTGGACACCACGGACAGGCGATCAATACGGCCTTCCAGATAAGCATCCAGCATCACCTTGACGCTGCCGATCAGATCATTGATCGACGGCTCTTCACCCAAGTGGCTGATGGCTGCAACGACGTTACCGCCGAAGTTGCGGAAGAATGCCGCACCTTTGCTGCCTACCACGCACAGATCGATCTCGACGCCGTTTTCGCGGTTTACCGCCATGTCCTTGACCAGGGCCTTGAACAGGTTGGTGTTCAAGCCACCGCACAAACCACGGTCACTGCTCACGACGACATAACCAACGCGCTTGATTTCGCGGTCGATCATGAACGGGTGGCGATATTCCGGGTTGGCGTTGGCCAGATGCCCAATTACCTGGCGGATACGCTCCGCATAAGGACGGCTAGCAGCCATGCGCATTTGTGCCTTGCGCATTTTGCTGACCGCCACTTTTTCCATGGCGCTGGTAATTTTTTGCGTGCTTTTGATGCTCGCAATCTTACTGCGAATCTCTTTTGCGCCTGCCATGTAACACCTATCAGGTTAGCAAGCGGGAGCCTTGCGGCTCCCGCTGCGGCTTACCAGGTTTGGGTGGCCTTGAACTTCTCGATACCGGCTTTCAGGCCAGCGTCGATTTCGTCATTGAAGTCACCCTTCACGTTGATCTTGGCCAACAAGTCGGCATGATCGCGGTTGAAGTAAGCAATCAGCGCTTGTTCAAAGCTGCCGACCTTGGTGATTTCGACGTCAGTCAGGAACCCGCGCTCAGCGGCATACAGCGACAGCGACATGTCGGCGATCGACATTGGCGCGTATTGCTTCTGCTTCATCAGCTCGGTAACGCGCTGACCATGCTCAAGTTGCTTACGGGTCGCTTCGTCCAGGTCAGAAGCGAACTGGGCGAATGCCGCCAGTTCACGGTACTGAGCCAGAGCGGTACGGATACCACCGGAGAGCTTCTTGATGATCTTGGTCTGAGCAGCACCACCTACACGGGATACCGAAACACCGGCGTTCACAGCAGGACGGATCCCGGAGTTGAACATGGCCGATTCCAGGAAGATCTGACCGTCAGTGATGGAAATCACGTTGGTCGGAACGAACGCGGAAACGTCGCCAGCTTGAGTTTCGATGATCGGCAGAGCAGTCAGGGAACCGGTTTTGCCGGTTACCGCGCCGTTGGTGAACTTCTCTACGTACTCTTCCGAAACGCGGGATGCGCGCTCCAGCAGACGGGAGTGGAGATAGAACACGTCGCCTGGGTAGGCTTCACGGCCTGGTGGACGACGCAGCAGCAGGGAAATCTGGCGGTAAGCCACTGCTTGCTTGGACAGATCGTCATAAACGATCAGCGCGTCTTCACCGCGGTCGCGGAAGAACTCGCCCATGGTGCAACCGGAGTACGGTGCCAGGAATTGCAGCGCAGGAGATTCCGAAGCACTGGCAGCCACGATGATCGTGTTGGCCAGGGCGCCGTTTTCTTCCAGCTTGCGAACCACGTTGGCGATGGTCGATTGTTTCTGACCGATAGCAACGTAGACGCAGAAGATACCGCTGTTCTTCTGGTTGATGATCGCGTCGATCGCCAGAGCGGTTTTACCGATCTGACGGTCACCGATGATCAGCTCACGCTGGCCACGGCCGACTGGGATCATGGCATCGACAGCCTTGTAGCCAGTCTGTACAGGCTGGTCTACCGACTTACGCCAGATCACGCCTGGAGCAACTTTCTCGACCGCGTCGGTCAAGGTGTTGTTCAGCGGACCTTTGCCGTCAACTGGGTTACCCAGTGCGTCGACTACGCGACCCAGGAGTTCCTTACCAACTGGAACCTCGAGGATGCGGCCGGTGCACTTGGCGCTCATGCCTTCAGCCAGACTGGTGTATGCGCCCAATACAACGGCACCTACGGAGTCTTGCTCCAGGTTGAGGGCCATACCGTAGACGCCGCCCGGAAACTCGATCATCTCGCCGTACATAACGTCGGCCAGACCGTGAATCCGCACGATGCCGTCAGATACGCTGACGACAGTGCCTTCGTTACGGGCTTGGGAGGTCACATCGAGCTTGTCGATGCGGCCCTTGATAATTTCACTTATTTCGGAAGGATTGAGTTGCTGCATTGCTCTGCTGCCCCTTCAAACTCAAGATTTCAATGCTTCGGCTAGGTTCGCGAGTTTGCCGCGAATCGAGCCATCGATAACCAGGTCGCCGGCGCGGATTACGACGCCACCAATCAGGCTGGCATCCTCCGCAGCGTGCAGGCGCACTTCCCGGCCGAGCCGTGCACTGAGAACCTTGGCGAGTTTGTCTTGCTGTTCTTGGTTCAATGCGAAAGCACTGGTGACATCCACATCTACCGATTTCTCTTGTTCGGCCTTGTACAGGTCGAACAGAGCGGAAATCTCCGGCAACAGCAGGAGACGATCGTTTTCGGCGGCAACGTGAATGAAATTCTGTGCCTTGGCATCAAACTTGTCGCCACACACGTCGATAAACGTGGTGGCCTTTTCTGCGCTCGTCAGTCGCGGGGCCTTGAGCACGCGCTGCATGGTGTCATCTTGTGACACCGCTGCAGCCAGGCCGAGCATGGCTGACCAAGAGGCCAGTTGCTGGTGGGCCTGAGCGTGCTCGAAGGCCGCCTTAGCGTAAGGTCGGGCCAACGTGGTCAGTTCTGCCATGATCGCCCTCGCTTAAATTTCAGCAGCCAGTTTGTTAACCAGCTCTGCGTGCGCGTTTTGATCGATTGTGGCACCCAGGATCTTCTCTGCGCCGTTGACTGCCAGGCTACCCAGTTGGGCACGCAGCGCGTCTTTGACACCGTTCAGTTCCTGTTCGATCTCGGCCTGAGCCTGAGCCTTCACACGGTCAGCTTCGACACGAGCCTGTTCACGGGCCTCGTCGACGATCTGAGAGCCGCGTTTCTTGGCTTGCTCAATGATTTCGGCTGCCTGAGCTTTTGCATCGCGCAGTTGCTGACCCGCTTTATCTTGGGCCAGTTCCAGGTCACGAGCTGCTCGGCTGGCAGCGTCCAGTCCATCCGCGATCTTCTTTTGGCGTTCGTGCAAAGCTGCAATGACCGGAGGCCAAATGAACTTCATGCAGAACACTACAAAAATTAAGAACGCAACGGACTGACCAATCAGGGTTGCATTAATGTTCACGCCAACACCTCGCTCGTTCGTTGTCCATCACACCAATCAACTCGAAGAATCGAGTGATTAGCCAGCGAGTTGGCCAACGAAGGGGTTTGCGAAGGTGAAGAACAGAGCGATACCAACGCCGATCATGGTTACGGCGTCGAGCAGACCGGCAACGATGAACATTTTAACTTGCAGCATTGGAACCATTTCTGGCTGACGCGCTGCGCCTTCCAGGAACTTGCCGCCCAACAGGCCGAAACCAATTGCGGTACCCAGTGCGCCCAGGCCGATCAACAGTGCAACAGCGATAGCGGTTAGACCAACTACAGTTTCCATCTTTCCTCCCGACTTTTACGTCGTATGGTTTAGGTTTTTTAGATTAAAGCGGTAAAACAAATCGTTTCATGCCCTGTAAGGGCCCCCTCTCACCGAGGCGAGAGGGACATCAGACTAGTCGAAACCGGTCTTAATGGTTCTCTTCGTGCGCCATCGACAGGTAGACGATGGTCAGCATCATGAAGATAAACGCTTGCAGGGTGATGATCAGGATGTGGAACACAGCCCACGCCCATTGCAGCACCACGCCCAGGCCGCTGAGCCAGAGCAGGCCGCTGCCGAACATCACGGCGATCAGGATAAACACCAGCTCGCCAGCGTACATGTTGCCGAACAGACGCAGAGCCAGAGAGATCGGCTTTGCAATCAGGGTCACGAATTCCAGCAGGAAGTTCACCGGGATCAGCAGGGCTTGAACGAAGATGTTCTTGCTGCCGAAAGGGTGCAGGGTCAGTTCGCCGATGAAGCCGCCGAAGCCCTTGATCTTGATGCTGTAGAAAATGATCAGCGCGAACACCGACAGGGCCATGCCCAGGGTAGCGTTCGGGTCAGTGGTCGACACTGCTCGGAATGGGATGTGCTGATCGCCAGAGATCAACATGGCCAACTGTGGAATCCAGTCCACGGGTACCAGGTCGATGGCGTTCATCAGGAACACCCAGACGAAGATGGTCAGTGCCAGAGGTGCAATCACCGGGCTACGACCGTGGAAGCTATCCTTCACGCTGCCATCGACAAAGCCGACCATCACTTCAACGAAGTTCTGCAGCGCGCCAGGCACGCCGGAGGTGGCCTTCTTGGCCGCCATGCGGAACAGAAGAACGAAGATCACACCCAGTGCGACAGACCAGCCGAGGGTATCGACGTGGAATGCCCAGAAGCCCATTTCCTTGGCTTCTGCGGCGGTGTGGGCAAAGCCCCAGCCGCCATTGGGTAGCTGCCCGAAGGTCAGGTTCTGTAAGTGGTGCTGGATATAGCCCGAAGCGGTTGTTTCTGCTGACATGGTTGCCTCAAACGCCCTAAGGTCTCGAAAGTCTTGTTGTCATAAGCAGGGGAGCGAACCAGCTGACCAGTTGGGTCAGCACGAAGGCGCCGAATACAGCCAGCGGCGCCAATGGCTTCACACCTGCAAACGTCAATGCAAACAGCACTGCCGTCAAAATCAGTTTGCCCGCCTCGCCGGCATAAAAAGACCGGACGATAGCCTGAGCTGCTCGGGCGCCGGAAAACCGAAATGCCCTATGAGCGAAGTACACATTGGGCAGCAAGGCTATCAGTCCTCCGCAGAGGCCTGAATATCCGGCTACGACTCCATGCCATTGCCAGAGCGCCAAGGCGGCCAGCAATACGACGACAAATTGAGCCAGTAATACCGGAAAAACTGCCAGGCGATGGAACGGCAAGCGGTTTGGCGTGCGGGTTTCCATCACGGTTGCTCCTCAATGGTCGGCTGCCAGAATTCAATAACTTGGCATAATTTGTGCCGACAAAATGCGCGCAGAGTATAGGGGCGGTTCAGCCCCTATTCAACTGCCAGGTAGTGATTTCCGACTGCGCGCTACATGAGGAAATGTTTCAGCGGATGTGTGCGAGGACGCCCTGGAGCTCATCAAGGGAGTTGTACCCAATCACCAACTGCCCTTTGCCCTTCTTCCCGTGGCGGATCTGCACCGCAGAGCCTAGGCGCTCAGCCAGACGCTGTTCGAGTCGGGCGATATCCGGGTCCGGCTTGACCGGTTCAGCGGGCTCCTGTTTGCCACTCAACCACTGGCGAACCAGGGCCTCGGTCTGGCGTACGGTCAGCCCCCGTGCGACAACGTGTCGCGCCCCTTCAACCTGTTGATTTTCCGGAAGACCGAGCAAGGCTCGGGCATGACCCATCTCCAGGTCGCCATGGGACAGCATGGTCTTGATCACTTCCGGCAGCGCGATCAGGCGCAGCAGGTTGGCCACGGTCACGCGGGACTTGCCCACGGCTTCGGCGACCTGTTGCTGAGTCAGCTGGAACTCCTGCTGCAAGCGCTGCAGGGCCACGGCTTCTTCGATCGGGTTGAGATCTTCGCGCTGGATGTTTTCGATCAGTGCCATGGCAATGGCGGTTTCATCCGGTACGTCGCGGACCATCGCCGGGATGGTTTCCTGACCGGCCTGCTGGCTGGCGCGCCAACGGCGTTCACCGGCGATGATTTCAAAACGCCCGGAGCCGATGGGGCGAACCACGATCGGCTGCATCACGCCCTGGGCCTTGATCGACTGCGCCAATTCCTCCAGCGCCTGGGGGTCCATGTCACGGCGCGGTTGATACTTGCCGCGCTGGATCAGGTCCAGCGGCAGGTGTTGCAACTCGCGCTGGTCGGCTTGGGTCGCCTGTTCTTCCAGAGAACTGACGGTCGGACCACTCAGCAGTGCATCCAGTCCACGTCCGAGACCTCGTTTCTTGACGGCCATGGGGATTCCTTAAGTTGCCTGAGCGGCGGCTGCGCGTGAATTTTTACGCTGGCGACGAACCATCTCGCCAGCCAGGGCCAGGTAAGCCAGGGCACCGCGCGATTGTTTATCGTAGGCCAACGCCGGCATGCCGTAGCTTGGCGCTTCGGCCAGACGGATGTTGCGTGGAATGACCGTGTCGTACAGCTGCTCGCCAAAGTGTTCCTTGAGCTGGGCCGAAACGTCGTTCATCAGGCTCAGCCGCGGGTCATACATGGTCCGCAGCAGGCCTTCGATCTTCAGGTTGGGGTTCAGCAACTCGGCGATGCGCTTGATGTTATCCACAAGGTCGCTCAAGCCTTCCAGGGCGAAGTACTCGCACTGCATGGGGATAATCACCCCATCGGCGGCCACCAGCGCATTGAGGGTGAGCATCGACAGCGACGGTGGGCAGTCGATCAGGATGTAGTCGTAATTTTCGCGGATGGGTGCCAAGGCGCTGCGCAGACGGCTTTCTTTCATCTGCATTTCCAGCAGGACGACTTCTGCCGCGGTCAGGTCGCGGTTGGCCGGCAGCAGTTGATAACCGCCGTGTTCGGAGAAGTGCATCGCCTGGGCCAGATCGCATTCGCCGATCAGCAGGTCATAGACCGAGTTCTCCAGGCCGTGTTTATCCACACCGCTACCCATGGTGGCGTTGCCCTGTGGATCAAGATCGATCAACAGCACCCGGCGCTTGGTCGCGACCAGGGATGCTGCGAGGTTGATGCAGGTGGTGGTCTTGCCCACGCCACCCTTTTGGTTCGCTATCGCGAATACCTTAGCCATTCTTGCTTGTGTTCCCAATCATGCCGTGCGGCGCAGTATCAGCAGATGGCGTTGGCCTTGGCAACCGGGTACGGCCAGGGCCTGTTCGCTATCGAGGTGGAAGTCCGTCGGCAATGCTACCAGCTCATCCGCGGGATGAACGCCCTTCATTGCCAGCCAACGTGTATCGCGGTCGCCAAGATGGCGAGTCCAGTTGGTGAAGTTCTCCATGCTGCTGAACGCCCGGGAAATGATCCCGTTGAACGGCTGCTCAGGCTGGAACGCTTCAACGCGACTGTGGATAACTTGAAGGTTATCCAGTTTGAGTTCGAGTTTGACCTGGGTCAGAAAGCGGGTTTTCTTGCCGTTGCTGTCCAGGCAGGTCACTTGCGACTCGGGAAACAGGATCGCCAGGGGGATGCCAGGCATCCCTCCACCGCTACCGACGTCGAGCCAGCGACCGTTTTCGATGAACGACATCACGCTCAAGCTATCGAGCAGATGACGCGAGACCATTTCGTCCGGATCGCGCACGGCGGTCAGGTTGTAGGCCTTGTTCCATTTGATCAATAGGGCCAGGTACGCCAGCAATTGCGCATGCTGGGTTTCTGTCAGAGTGACACCGAGCTCGCGAGCACCTGTGGATAACTCTTCTGCATGTTGCGAGGTGACCATTGAGCTCAAGCGCTTTGCTCCAACTGACGGCCGGCGCCGCGTTTTTTCAAGTGAATCATCAACAGGGAAATCGCCGCCGGCGTCACGCCCGGAATGCGCGAAGCCTGGCCCAGGGTCTCCGGACGGGTGACGCCAAGCTTGCTCTGGATCTCTTTCGAGAGCCCGGAAATCTTGGTGTAGTCGATATCCACAGGCAATTTGGTGTCTTCGCTGGCCCGCAGGCGAGCGATTTCGTCCTGTTGGCGATCGATGTAGCCGGCGTATTTGGTCTTGATTTCAACCTGCTCAGCGACTTGTGGATCTTCTGCGCCCTGCCCGGTCACTTCCACCAGTCCGACGTAGTCGATTTCCGGACGGCTCAACAGGTTCAGCAGGTTGTATTCGTGCGTCAGCGGGGTGCCGAATTTTTCGGCAATCGCATCGCCCTGTGGGGTGCCGGGGCGAACCCAGGTGCTCTTCAGGCGTTGTTCTTCCAGCTCGATGCTCTCGCGTTTTTTGCAGAAAGCAGCCCAACGGGTGTCATCCACCAGGCCCAATTCGCGACCTTTCTCGGTCAGGCGCAGGTCGGCGTTGTCTTCACGCAGGATCAGGCGGTACTCGGCACGGGAAGTGAACATCCGATACGGTTCTTGAGTACCCAGGGTAATCAGGTCGTCGACCAACACTCCGATATAGGCCTCATCGCGACGCGGGCACCAGCTGTCTTTGCCCTGGGCGCGCAGCGCAGCGTTGGTACCGGCCAGCAAACCTTGGGCGCCGGCCTCTTCGTAACCGGTAGTGCCATTGATCTGGCCAGCGAAAAACAGGCCGCCGATGACTTTGGTTTCCAGGCTGTACTTCAGGTCCCGCGGGTCGAAGTAGTCGTACTCGATGGCATAACCCGGACGAACGATGTGCGCGTTTTCCATGCCGCGGATCGATTGCACGATCTGCAACTGCACATCGAACGGCAGGGATGTGGAGATCCCGTTCGGGTACAGCTCATGAGTGGTCAGGCCTTCGGGTTCGATAAAGACCTGATGGCTTTCCTTGTCGGCAAAGCGATGGATCTTGTCTTCGATCGATGGGCAGTAACGCGGGCCAATACCTTCGATTACACCGGAATACATCGGCGAGCGGTCGAGGTTGGAGGCGATGATTTCGTGAGTCCGGGCGTTGGTATGGGTAATCCAGCAGCTGACTTGCCGTGGATGCTGCTCTTTTGAGCCCATGAACGACATGACCGGGATCGGGGTATCGCCCGGCTGCTCGGACATCACCGAGAAATCCACCGAACGCCCGTCAATGCGTGGCGGCGTACCGGTTTTCAGGCGTCCGACACGCAGAGGCAGTTCGCGCAGGCGCTGTGCCAGAGCAATCGACGGCGGATCGCCGGCGCGACCACCGGAGTAATTCTGCATACCGATGTGGATAAGTCCGCCAAGGAAGGTCCCGGTGGTCAGCACCACGGAATCGGCGAAGAAACGCAGGCCCATCTGAGTCACAACACCGCGAACCTGGTCCTGTTCCACGATCAGGTCGTCAGCGGCTTGTTGAAATATCCACAGGTTCGGCTGGTTTTCCAATATTTCGCGGACAGCCGCCTTGTACAGAATGCGGTCGGCCTGGGCACGTGTCGCTCGTACCGCCGGGCCTTTGCGGCTGTTCAATACGCGAAATTGAATACCACCTTTATCGGTGGCAATGGCCATCGCGCCGCCAAGGGCGTCGATTTCCTTGACCAGGTGGCTTTTGCCAATGCCACCAATGGCTGGGTTGCAGCTCATGGCACCGAGGGTTTCCACGTTATGCGTCAGCAACAGGGTTTTTGCCCCCATGCGTGCTGATGCAAGTGCTGCCTCGGTACCGGCATGACCGCCGCCGATGACGATCACTTCAAAACGGGAAGGGAAATCCACCACGCACCTCGTGCCTGCTTCAGTTAGGTAATTAGGAATAGGTCTGGGCTCAGGTTTTTGAACCAGGTCGACAAGTATAGGGACTTCCCCACCTCTAAAGAACCCTTTGCACAAAATTTAACCAGCTGTGGATGAATCACAGTCAATAGAAATTAAAAGAGAGAAAGTTATTAAATCTTTGTTTTTATGTTTATTCTTACTGAGCACCTTTTCTGTGGATAGATTGATACAGGCCTTTATTCACGTGATGTACAGAGGTTTAAAAGTCTGTGGTCATGTGCTCATGAGGCCATTGGATAACCGGTTTAAGCCTGTGGATTAAAGCAGTGGTTATCCACAGATGGGTTTTTCCTCAGTTTTGAGGCCCTGTTATCAACCGAGCACAGGGGCAGTTATTCACAGGGCTTAATCCACAGAAAACGGTCTTTCAAGCAAATGCCGGGCACGAGAAAGCCGCCAGGACGAAAGATTTCATCTGGCAAGAACGTGGTTTTTTTAAAAGAAGGGAAGCAGACAGGCGCGAACGGCCTGTCTGGGTGCAACGCAGGAGCTATTTACCGATGCAGAAACTGGAGAAAATTCGCCCTAACAGGTCATCCGAGCTGAACGCCCCGGTAATTTCTCCCAACAGTTGCTGAGCCTGGCGTAAATCTTCGGCCAGGAGCTCGCCAGCACCGGCCAGGGTCAGTTGAGCTCGTCCGTGCTCAAGGGCGGCACTGGCATGGCGCAGGGCTTCCAGGTGACGCCTGCGTGCGCTGAAGCTGCTTTCCGAGGTCTGCTCAAAGCCCATGCAGGCCTTCAGGTGCTCGCGCAGCAGTTCCAGGCCCATGCCGGCAGACTTGGCGCTGAGGCTGATGGTGACGTGGCCATCGTCGCTGACCTCGAGGGCAATCGCTTCCCCGGTAAGATCCGCCTTGTTGCGGATCAGCGTGACCTTAGACGGATCCGGGCGCTGCTCGAGGAACTCCGGCCATAGGGCGAAGGGATCCGCAGCCTCGGGCGCCGTGGCGTCCATCACCAGCAGGACCCGATCCGCCTCGCCAATGGCCTTGAGCGCACGCTGCACACCGATTTTCTCCACCTGGTCATCGGTATCGCGCAAGCCTGCGGTGTCCACCACATGCAGTGGCATGCCATCGATGTGGATATGTTCGCGCAGGATGTCCCGGGTGGTGCCGGCGATCTCAGTAACGATGGCGGCTTCCCGTCCGGCCAATGCATTGAGCAGGCTGGATTTACCGGCATTTGGCCGGCCGGCGATAACCACGGTCATGCCGTCACGCAGCAATGCGCCTTGCCCGGCTTCGCGCAACACGCTGGCCAACTCGTCGCGCACCTTATCCAGCATGCTCAGCACGTGGCCATCGGCGAGGAAGTCGATTTCCTCTTCAGGAAAATCAATCGCGGCTTCGACGTAGATACGCAAGCCGATCAACTGCTCAGTCAAGTTATGCACACGTTGGGAAAACGCCCCCTGCAACGAGCGCAAGGCATTGCGCGCGGCCTGGGTTGAGCTGGCTTCGATCAGGTCGGCGATCGCTTCGGCCTGGGCCAGGTCGAGCTTGTCATTGAGGAAGGCCCGTTCGCTGAACTCCCCCGGCCGGGCCAGGCGACAGCCCAGCTGCAGGCAACGCTGCAACAGCATGTCGAGCACGATCGGGCCGCCGTGCCCCTGAAGTTCCAGGACATCTTCGCCAGTGAACGAGTTCGGGCCAGGGAAATACAGGGCGATCCCTTCATCCAGTACTTCGTCGAGGTCACCGAAAAAGGGTCCGTAATGGGCAAAGCGTGGTTTCAGTTCGCGACCGCTGATGGCGTTGGCGGCGACGCTGGCCAGCGGTCCGGAAATTCGCACGATGCCCACGCCACCGCGACCTTGAGCTGTGGCGACGGCAGCGATGGTTTCACGAGGGATATTCATAACCCGAGATCCAGACAAAAGTGGCAGATAGCAAAACGCCCCACTAGGGGGCGTTTTGAGTGGTTATCCACAGAGTAAGTTACGCCTCGGCTTTTTTGGTAGCCGCTTCGATCTTACGAGTGATGTACCACTGTTGAGAGATCGACAACACGTTGTTGACCACCCAGTACAGAACCAGACCAGCCGGGAACCACAGGAAGAAGAAGGTGAAGATGATTGGCATCATTTTCATGACCTTCGCCTGCATCGGATCCGGAGGTGTCGGGTTCAGACGCTGCTGGATGAACATGGTCGCGCCCATGATGATCGGCAGGATAAAGAACGGGTCTTTGATCGACAGGTCGGTTATCCACAGCATGAACGGAGCCTGGCGCATTTCCACGCTTTCCAGGAGTACCCAGTACAGCGAAAGGAATACCGGCATCTGCACCAGAATCGGCAAGCATCCACCCAGCGGGTTGATCTTCTCTTTCTTGTACAGCTCCATCATGGCTTGCGACATTTTCTGCCGGTCATCGCCATGTTGTTCTTTCAGCGCAGCCAGTTTCGGGGCTACAGCACGCATGCGCGCCATGGATTTGTAGCTGGCAGCCGACAGTGGGAAGAAGATCCCCTTGATCAGCATGGTCAGGAAAATGATCGACCAACCCCAGTTACCCACCAGGCTGTGGATATGTTGCAGCAACCAGAAGATCGGTTGAGCAATGAACCACAGGAAGCCGTAATCCACAGTCAGTTCCAGACCTGGGGACAACTCTTTGAGTACGGCCTGGCTTTTCGGACCGGCGTAAAGGGTGGCGCTGGTTTCAGCCTTGGCACCTGGAGCGACGGTCAACGCCGGGCCAGTGAAGCCAATGATGTAGTTGCCTTTGCTGTCTTTACGGGCCAGAACGACGTTATTTTCGTCTTTTGGCGGAATCCACGCCGTTACAAAGTAGTGCTGAAGCCATGCAACCCAACCACCTTTCACGGTTTCCGTGATCGGCGCCTTGGTTTTGTCTTCGTTCACTTTGTCCATGTCCTTCATGGACACTTTTTTGTACGGCTCGGAACTTGTCCACAGGGCAGCGCCAAGGTAAGTCGCGGTGCCGGTGGCGGTGCTCGACGATGGATCGGCGCTGGAGTCACGCTTCAACTGCGCGAACATTGCACCTGTCCACGGTTGGGCGCTCTGGTTGTCGATGATGTAGGTGACAACCACGTCATACAGGCCGCGTTTCAAGGTGAAACGCTTGATGTAGTTGACGCCGTCCTTGCTGAACTTCAGGTCAACGACCAGTTGATCCTGACCGTCAGCCAGTTGATAACTTTTCTTCTCCGAGGAGAACACCGGGCGGCCTGTCGAGCTGGCGTCAGGGCCGTTGGTGCCAATCAGACCACTTTGAGCCTGGTAAACACGTTCGCCACCGTTATCGAACAGTTGGAACGGAATTTCCGGGTGATCTTGACGGCGTGGATACAGCGGCAGCTTCAGCTGGGCAACATCACCGCCTTGTGGATCGATAGCCAGATCCAATACATCCGTCTTGATTTGGATGAGGTCTTTGCTGACCGCCACTGGAACTTCAGCGGGGGCACTGGTATCGCTCGCAGCGCGTGGAATGTCGTCACTGGCGGAAGTGTTGTTGCCATTTACCGTGTCGGGAAGACCCGCAGGGGTAGTGTTGGCAGCAACATTCTGAGTCGGCAGGGCAGCCTGGCCATAATCCTGGTTCCATTTAAGGACCATGACATAAGCCACGATTGCCAGGGCGACGATCAGGATCGTGCGTTTAATATCCATGATTACTCGGCCATCGAAGAAGAACGGGAGGTAGGGATAGGTGGAACCGGGTCATAACCACCGGGATTCCACGGATGACAGCGACCTAAACGACGAAAGGTCAGCCAGCCACCGCGTAGAAGGCCATGATTTTCGATGGCTTCATACGCGTAGCAGGAACAACTGGGGTAGAAACGACAGTGACTGGCCATCAGAGGACTAATGGCATAGCGATAAAACTGGATCGGAACGAGCGCCAGTTTACGCATCAGGACTGTCTACCCCTGCAGTTTCGGTTTTGACTGCTGGTACCGGCTTGTTACGAGCCAGACGTTTCCAGAGCTTATCGAAATGCTGAATCAATTCGGGGCTTTCTACATCGCCCAAACCTTTGCGCGCGACGATAACGATGTCCCAGCCGACCAGAGAATCCTGGTGCAGGCGAAACGATTCGCGCATCAAACGTTTCAGGCGGTTGCGCTCAACGGAGAGCTTTACGCTCTTCTTTCCGATAACCAGCCCCAGACGGGGGTGATCAAGGTCGTTGTTGCGCGCAAGGAGCAGGAGATTTTTCCCCGGAACCTTGCCGGTAGGGGAGTCAAAGACTGCCTTGAAATGCCGGGGAGTAAGCAGACGCTTTTCCCGACTGAAGTCCTGACTCACCTCCAGTGCCGGATTATCAAACTGCCAGACGCGCACGACCTTTGGCGCGACGACGCGACAGGACGGCACGGCCGTTCTTGGTAGCCATGCGAGCACGGAAACCGTGAGTACGAGCGCGTTTGATAGTGCTTGGTTGGAAAGTACGTTTCATGTCGTGTTACCTGGTTCGTCCACAACGGGCCGGAATGGCCCCCGTTTTAAGAGACCGGCGATTCTAGAGAATGCAAGCCTCTAGGTCAATTTCCAACCAGCTTTTCCTTGTAAACAGATATGGGCGGCTGTTGGTTCGAGACACCGGTTACCTAGATATAGAAATAAAGAAGGGAATTATTTAAAGCTTTTCTGTAAAGCTTATAAAAGCTAGGCAGCCACTCTTCTGTGGATAAGTACCTTAAGCCCTTGAACGACGTACTGTACAGGGAATGACAACACTGTCGAGAAGCGGTGCTCTGCCTGTGCTGCGCTATCGGATAAGCTGTGTGTGGAATAGGTAGTTATCCACAGCCAGGTTATCCACCGAGTTTGGCCCCCACTTGTACAACGACCTTAAGTGGGGTTATCCACAGAGCTTATGCACATACCATTGGTCGTGTTTTTTCCGGTTAAGACATTGATTCTTAGTGGTCTGTGAGCAACCTACGTGTGGATAAGTCTGCGTGCGGCCGCTACAATGGCGGCTGTTTTTGCCTCACCGGCTTTCAACTTAGGGGATATCCGTGTCAGTGGAACTTTGGCAGCAGTGCGTGGAGCTTCTGCGTGATGAGCTGCCTGCCCAGCAATTCAACACTTGGATCCGTCCGCTACAGGTCGAAGCCGAAGGCGACGAGTTGCGTGTCTACGCACCGAATCGTTTTGTTCTCGATTGGGTCAATGAAAAGTACCTGGGTCGTGTGCTCGAGCTGCTCGATGAGCACGGCAATGGTTCAACACCTGCGCTCTCCTTATTAATAGGCAGCAAACGCAGTTCGGCACCCCGGGCTGCGCCTAACGCGCCTTTGGCGGCTGCCGCTTCCAAAGCCCAGGCGGCTGAACCTTCCAGTGCGCCAGTAAGTGCCCCGCCACCGACCAAGGCTTCTGCGAAGAAAGTCGCCCATGTCAGTGAAGAGCCTTCCCGTGACAGCTTCGACCCGATGGCCGGCGCCAGCTCGCAGCAGGCACCGGTGCGCGCCGAACAACGGACTGTCCAGGTCGAAGGTGCGCTCAAGCACACCAGCTACCTGAACCGCACCTTCACCTTTGAAAACTTCGTCGAAGGTAAATCCAACCAGCTGGCGCGTGCCGCTGCCTGGCAGGTCGCGGACAACCCCAAGCATGGCTACAACCCGCTGTTCCTGTATGGCGGTGTAGGTCTGGGTAAGACTCACTTGATGCACGCTGTGGGTAACCACCTATTAAAGAAGAATCCGAATGCCAAGGTCGTGTACCTGCATTCCGAGCGCTTCGTGGCCGACATGGTCAAGGCCCTGCAACTGAACGCCATCAACGAGTTCAAGCGCTTCTACCGCTCGGTGGATGCGTTGCTGATCGATGACATTCAGTTCTTCGCCCGCAAGGAGCGTTCCCAGGAAGAGTTTTTCCACACCTTCAACGCCCTGCTCGAAGGTGGGCAACAGGTGATCCTCACCAGTGACCGCTACCCGAAAGAGATCGAAGGCCTCGAAGAGCGTCTGAAATCGCGTTTTGGCTGGGGCCTGACGGTGGCCGTGGAGCCGCCGGAGCTGGAAACCCGGGTCGCGATCCTGATGAAGAAGGCCGACCAGGCCAAAGTCGATCTGCCGCACGATGCCGCGTTTTTCATTGCCCAGCGCATTCGGTCCAACGTGCGTGAGCTGGAGGGTGCGCTCAAGCGTGTCATCGCTCACTCGCACTTCATGGGGCGCGACATCACCATCGAGTTGATTCGCGAATCCCTGAAGGACCTGCTGGCCTTGCAGGACAAGTTGGTCTCTGTGGATAACATTCAGCGCACCGTCGCCGAGTACTACAAGATCAAGATTTCCGACCTGCTGTCCAAGCGTCGCTCGCGCTCCGTTGCGCGTCCACGCCAGGTGGCCATGGCCTTGTCCAAAGAGCTGACCAACCACAGCCTGCCGGAAATCGGCGATGTGTTCGGCGGCCGCGATCACACCACGGTCTTGCACGCATGCCGCAAGATCAATGAACTTAAGGAATCCGACGCGGACATCCGCGAGGACTACAAGAACCTGCTGCGTACACTGACCACTTGATGACACCAGCGCAGCTTATTAAGGCAAGGGACTAGACCATGCATTTCACCATTCAACGCGAAGCCCTGTTGAAACCCCTGCAACTGGTCGCAGGCGTCGTCGAACGCCGCCAGACCTTGCCGGTGCTCTCCAACGTGCTGTTGGTCGTCGAAGGCCAGCAGCTGTCGCTGACCGGTACCGACCTGGAAGTCGAGCTGGTCGGTCGCGTGCAACTTGAAGAGCCAGCCGAGCCTGGCGAAATCACCGTGCCGGCGCGCAAGCTGATGGACATCTGCAAAAGCCTGCCCAACGACGCCTTGATCGATATCAAGCTCGATGAGCAGAAGCTGGTGGTCAAGGCCGGCCGTAGCCGTTTCACTCTGTCGACTCTGCCAGCCAATGACTTCCCGACTGTCGAGGAAGGCCCGGGCTCGCTGACCTGCAGCCTGGAGCAGAGCAAGTTGCGTCGTCTGATCGAACGCACCAGCTTCGCCATGGCC
Source organism: Pseudomonas sp. QD4 (assembly GCF_049199125.1). Classification (NCBI taxonomy): domain Bacteria; kingdom Pseudomonadati; phylum Pseudomonadota; class Gammaproteobacteria; order Pseudomonadales; family Pseudomonadaceae; genus Pseudomonas; species Pseudomonas sp. QD4. The sequence continues at coordinate 1,509,823 of NZ_JBLZOM010000002.1, read as the reverse complement.
CAGCAGGACGTGCGCTACTACCTCAACGGTATGCTGCTGGAAGTATCGGCCGGCATCATTCGTGCCGTGGCCACCGATGGTCATCGTCTGGCCATGTGCTCGATGCAAGCCGATATCGGCCAGCCGGATCGCCACCAGGTGATCGTGCCGCGCAAAGGTATCCTGGAGCTGGCACGCCTGCTCACCGAGCCGGATGGCAACGTCAGCATCGTCCTGGGTCAGCACCACATTCGCGCCACCACCGGCGAGTTCACCTTTACCTCGAAGCTGGTCGATGGCAAGTTCCCGGATTACGAGCGTGTGCTGCCTAAAGGTGGCGACAAGCTGGTACTGGGCGACCGTCAGGCGCTGCGTGAAGCCTTCAGCCGTACTGCGATTCTCTCCAACGAGAAGTACCGTGGTATCCGTCTGCAATTGGCCAATGGTCAATTGAAGATCCAGGCCAACAACCCGGAACAGGAAGAGGCGGAAGAAGAAGTCGGCGTGGAATACAACGGCGGCTCCCTGGAAATCGGCTTTAACGTCAGCTATCTGCTCGACGTGCTGGGGGTGATGACCACCGAACAGGTGCGCCTGATCCTCTCCGATTCCAACAGCAGCGCCCTGGTCCAGGAATCCGACAACGACGACTCGGCTTACGTTGTCATGCCGATGCGCCTGTAACCATGCTCAGCAGAAGCTAGATGTCCCTCAGTCGCGTCTCGGTCACCGCGGTGCGCAATCTGCACCCGGTGACCTTCTCCCCCTCCCCCCGCATCAACCTTCTCTACGGCGCCAATGGCAGTGGCAAAACCAGCGTGCTCGAAGCCATCCACTTGCTGGGGCTTGCTCGCTCGTTTCGCAGTGCTCGACTGTTGCCGGTAATCCAGTACGAGCAGTTGGCGTGCACCGTGTTTGGCCAGGTCGAACTGGCGGAAGGCGGGCATAGCAGCTTGGGAATTTCCCGGGATCGGCAGGGAGAGTTTCAGATTCGCATCGACGGGCAGAACGCTCGCAGCGCAGCTCAGTTGGCGGAAATCCTGCCGCTGCAACTGATCAACCCCGACAGCTTTCGCCTGCTGGAAGGGGCTCCGAAAATTCGCCGACAGTTTCTCGACTGGGGTGTGTTCCACGTGGAACCCCGCTTCATGTCGACCTGGCAGCGCTTGCAGAAGGCCCTGAGGCAGCGGAACTCATGGCTGCGGCATGGTACACTTGACGCCGCTTCGCAAGCAGCCTGGGACCGGGAACTGTGTCAGGCCAGCGCTGAAATTGATGAATACCGCCGCGCTTATATCAAAGCCTTGAAACCAGTCTTTGAGCGGACCTTGGGCGAACTGTTGGAGCTCGAGGGCCTGACGCTTAGCTATTACCGTGGTTGGGATAAAGACCGGGAGCTCAGTGATGTGCTCGCGACGTCCCTGCACCGTGATCAGCAGATGGGTCATACCCAGGCCGGTCCCCAGCGTGCTGATTTGCGCCTCAAGTTGGGTGCGCATAACGCCGCGGATATCTTGTCCCGCGGCCAGCAGAAACTGGTGGTCTGTGCCTTGCGCATTGCCCAAGGGCACTTGGTCAGCCAGGCCCGGCGCGGGCAGTGTATTTATCTGGTGGATGACTTGCCGTCCGAGTTGGACGAGCAGCATCGCCGCGCACTTTGTCGCTTGTTGGAAGACTTACGCTGCCAGGTGTTTATCACCTGTGTAGACCACGAATTATTGAGGGAAGGCTGGCAGACGGAAACGCCAGTCGCTCTGTTCCACGTGGAACAGGGCCGTATCACCCAGACCCACGACCATCGGGAGTGAAGGCATGAGCGAAGAAAATACGTACGACTCGACCAGCATTAAAGTGCTGAAAGGTTTGGATGCCGTACGCAAACGTCCCGGTATGTACATTGGTGACACCGACGATGGCAGCGGTCTGCACCACATGGTGTTCGAGGTGGTCGACAACTCGATCGACGAAGCACTGGCTGGCCACTGCGACGACATCAGCATCATCATCCACCCGGACGAATCCATCACTGTGCGCGACAACGGTCGCGGCATTCCGGTTGATGTGCATAAAGAAGAAGGCGTTTCCGCAGCCGAAGTCATCATGACTGTGCTGCACGCCGGCGGTAAGTTCGACGACAACTCCTACAAAGTATCCGGCGGCTTGCACGGTGTGGGTGTGTCGGTAGTGAACGCTTTGTCTGCTGAGCTGATCCTGACTGTTCGCCGTAGCGGCAAGATCTGGGAACAGACTTACGTGCACGGCGTACCGCAAGAGCCGATGAAGATCGTTGGCGAAAGCGAAACCACCGGTACCCAGATTCACTTCAAGCCTTCGGCTGAAACCTTCAAGAACATCCACTTCAGCTGGGACATCCTGGCCAAGCGGATTCGTGAATTGTCCTTCCTCAACTCCGGTGTCGGCATCGTCCTCAAGGATGAGCGCAGCGGCAAGGAAGAGCTGTTCAAGTACGAAGGCGGCCTGCGTGCATTCGTTGAATACCTGAACACCAACAAGACTGCGGTCAACCAGGTGTTCCACTTCAGCATGCAGCGTGAAGACGGCATCGGCGTGGAAATCGCCCTGCAGTGGAACGACAGCTTCAACGAGAACCTGTTGTGCTTCACCAACAACATTCCACAGCGTGACGGCGGTACCCACCTGGTGGGCTTCCGTTCGGCCCTGACCCGTAACCTGAATAACTACATCGAACAGGAAGGCCTGGCGAAGAAGCACAAAGTCGCCACCACCGGTGACGATGCCCGTGAAGGCCTGACCGCGATTATCTCGGTCAAGGTGCCGGATCCGAAGTTCAGCTCCCAGACCAAAGACAAGCTGGTGTCTTCCGAAGTGAAGACCGCGGTCGAACAGGAAATGGGCAAGTACTTCTCCGACTTCCTGCTGGAAAATCCGAACGAAGCCAAGCTGGTGGTCGGCAAGATGATCGACGCTGCCCGTGCCCGTGAAGCGGCGCGCAAGGCTCGTGAAATGACCCGCCGTAAAGGCGCGCTGGATATCGCCGGCCTGCCGGGCAAACTGGCGGACTGCCAGGAAAAAGACCCTGCCCTCTCCGAGCTTTACCTCGTGGAAGGTGACTCTGCTGGCGGTTCCGCCAAGCAGGGTCGCAACCGTCGTACCCAGGCCATCCTGCCGTTGAAGGGCAAGATCCTCAACGTCGAGAAAGCTCGCTTCGACAAGATGATTTCCTCGCAAGAGGTCGGCACCCTGATCACCGCCCTGGGCTGCGGTATCGGTCGCGACGAGTACAACATCGAGAAGCTGCGTTACCACAACATCATCATCATGACCGATGCTGACGTCGACGGTTCGCACATCCGTACCCTGCTGCTGACCTTCTTCTTCCGTCAGTTGCCGGAGCTGATCGAGCGCGGCTACATCTACATCGCTCAGCCGCCGCTGTACAAGGTGAAGAAAGGCAAGCAAGAGCAATACATCAAAGACGACGACGCCATGGAAGAGTACATGACGCAGTCGGCCCTTGAAGACGCCAGCCTGCACCTGAACGAAGAAGCCCCGGGCATCTCCGGCGAGGCGCTGGAGCGCCTGGTAAACGACTTCCGCATGGTGATGAAGACCCTCAAGCGTCTGTCGCGCCTGTACCCTCAGGAACTGACCGAGCACTTCATCTACCTGCCTGCCGTCAGCCTGGAACAGCTGGGCGATCATGCCGCGATGCAGGATTGGCTGGCCCAGTACGAAGTGCGCCTGCGCACCGTCGAGAAGTCCGGCCTGGTCTACAAGGCCAGCCTGCGTGAAGACCGTGAACGTAACGTCTGGCTGCCAGAGGTCGAACTGATCTCCCACGGCCTGTCGAACTACATCACGTTCAACCGCGACTTCTTCGGCAGTAACGATTACAAGACCGTCGTCACCCTGGGCGCGCAGTTGAGCACCCTGTTGGACGAAGGCGCGTACATCCAGCGCGGCGAGCGCAAGAAAGCCATCACCGAGTTCAAGGAAGCCCTTGAGTGGCTGATGGCTGAAAGCACCAAGCGTCACACCATCCAGCGCTACAAAGGTCTGGGTGAAATGAACCCGGATCAGCTGTGGGAAACCACCATGGACCCAAGCCAGCGCCGGATGCTCAAAGTGACCATCGAAGACGCCATTGGCGCAGACCAGATCTTCAACACCCTGATGGGTGATGCGGTCGAACCTCGCCGTGACTTCATCGAAAGCAATGCCCTGGCCGTGTCCAACCTGGATTTCTGATCCCGGGACACAGCTGAAAATAAAAAGGCCGACGCTTAGCGTTGGCCTTTTTTATTGGCAGATTGTTCAATCCGTCATCTATAACGATTTATGTTTTTATCCGGCCAAGGCAGCCATGGCGAATGCTCAAGAAAATCATTGAAGATGAATATGCCGGTAATCGTTGCCACCCCCATGAGTGGTTAAACCCCGACTCGGCGCAGGTGCTGTCCGCGTTCAACCGCCTGGACGGAAAGGCTTTCAGCTCGACGGTTTTTTTCTTCAGCGACGAGACCCTGATGCATATCGGGGGCGGTGCGGCCGAGCAGTATGTGGTTTTTATCGCCCAGGACATCGACCAATCGTTGCAAACCCTGCTCAGCGCAGACAGTCCTGACGATCAGCAGATTGAACTGGTCGCGGGCGGCCAGTCCGGCAGTTACCCTCGGCATCAGTGTGTGGCTAAAGAGCGGGCGAGGCAGGCCCTGGCTTATTTCTCGGACTATGGCTCGGCCGATCCCGATCTGGCTTGGGAAGTGGAAGGCTAACTGGACAATAAGGACGTTGACCTTGGCAGGTACAAGCAGCCACCTATTCGATGAAGCACGCTACCCCATCGCCTGGCGTTTCAATGCCGCGGATTGTGCTCTGAGTGCGGACGACAAACAGCGAATCGTGCTGTTTGATCAGGCAGCGTCACAGGCGTTATGGGACCGATTCATTCCAGTGCCCAGCCTTATCACTGAGCTGCCCAGCCTGTTTCAATGCCATGAAAAAACCACACTGGATTTTGCCCGGCGCGCAGAGTCGTCGTTGTTCTTCGAGCGGCGCATAAGCCCCGAGGCAGACCTGCTCTGGCTGTTCTGGGGCAGACGCTGCGCGGCGCAGGTGCCCAGGGATATTTTTATAAAATGTTGGGACGACTTTTTCTATCCGTCCGATGAGAATACGGCCCTGGTTATGCCGGGCAGTGCAGAGGTCATATTTTCCTTCGAGGAAAACTTCTTTTACGGACAGTTCGTGAGGCCCATGGCGGCGCCTCTGTGAGATGGAATGGATAACTCGACAGCACAGTTTCACAAGATCATTTTCAAACTCACCCTCGACGCCGACGGTTACCCACCGGTGGAGTACGAGTCGCTGTGGGGCATCCAACGGGGCGCAGGTGTCTACGAGTTGGACAACACGCCCTACTATCTCTACGGCGTGAGCAAGGGGGACTGGGTACTGACTCGCGCCGATGCCCATGAGCTGATCGCTACCCGCGTGGTGCGGCAATCCGGGCACACGACGCTGCGGGTTTTTGCCGAGCGCGAGTCAGAGCGCTCGAGCATTGTGCAGCACCTGCGCAGTCTCGGCGCCAGGTGTACGGTTACCCGGGGCCTATCGCTGTTCACTGTGGATATCGCGCCCGAGGTCAGTTTTTCCGCAATCGACCACTACCTGTCCTCCATCACCGACGACCAACATATCGCCTATGAAGATGCCTGCTTACAGCACGGGGCCATTGAGCCTGCGCGCATGAACGAGTGCTCTTCACTGGCTTCACTTGAGGTTCAAGCATGACTGTTGAATGGCCTGCCAGTTTTTTCAGCGCAACCCTGGAAGACGATGTATGGCTTGTGGCTTTTGCCGATGCCGCCGATGAGCCCGAGCACTACCTGTTGTTGCAACGCAGCACCGAGTGCGACGAACAGGACGCAGCCCTGGGCCAGGACACCTACCATCTCGAAATCTCCAGCCCTGCCCTCTCCGGCTATGGCGGGGTTGCACAGGTGCGTATCGAACAGGACCGCATCATTTTCAGCATGGCCAGCTCCGTCACCTGGTGTATGGGCCTGGATCAGCTGGTGCTGTTGCTGGCACCTGAGCTGCAAGACGATCCGGCCATCGAACAGGCGCTTCGAGAGGTGTTTGTCGAGCAGTTGACCCCGATCCGGGGCTGAGCCCGGTTCGGCTCTTTTCACCCTTTGTAAAAACAGTAATCGCTCGGAAGTTTGTTATGGATGATGAAAACCAGGAAATATCGATCCGGGTCGTCGCGGGGCAGAATGACCATGGCCCAGTCTATGAGCCGCTGCATGTACGGCGGATCGATGCGGACAGTTACGAGATTCTCTACTCACCGGGGCTGACGCTGAACCTGGCCAAGGGCGATATTATTTCGATCAAGGACCCGCATGTCCCCGCCGTGGTGCTCAAGCGTGGCGGTAACTTCTGCATCCATATTTATTCGAATCACATCCCGGAAGAACACATCATCGCCCTGGGGGCGGATGTGGCGACCGAGTTGGGCGGCATGCTCGACGGGCGCTATAAGGGCAATCTGACATTGTCGGTGCCGGCGCGAAACGGCATGGACAACATCGCCCTGTTCTTCAACCGTTTCCGCGAGACCACGGGCATCGAGTGGTACTACGCCAACATCTATAAAAACCTCGATGACACCAATGACGAGACCTTGCTCAATTGGTGGCTGGATAGCTGACCGCGAACGGAGTGAAGACGAGCATGAGCTATGAATATCGTCTGGTGTTTGATGAGCCGCTGGACGTGCGGCAGGTCATGGATCAGCTGCGCGGCAGTGCGAATTGTGTGCGGGCTGCCGAGCAGGTGGTCGAGTTCAAGGACCCTGGCCTGGGCAGCCGCGCCGACTATGATCTGCGCCTGACCTTCGAGAGCGAGCAGACGCTGTGGATGGAGTTGCTGTTTCGGACCGCGGCGTTGCACGAGTGCCTGGAGCCGGCACTGCGGGGGCGTCGTTTCAGGTGTTTCGAAGACGGTGACAGCGATGACGAGGTGGCACTCGAACAGGTCTTTGCCTTGGGCAGGACTCTCCCTATTTTCCCTTGATGGCTGGGCCAATGAACGAACGACAGCAGCTTATCTGTGAACGCTACGACCTCGCTCCCCAGGCGCCGGAGCCGATGATTGCACTGGCCACCGGCTCCCTTGCGCAGTCGCCCATCTATGGCACCCGGGTCGAGTTGCCCGAGAACGGCACGGTCAGTTGGTTTATCCACTGCGGCGAACATTCCACCGCCGTGGATTTCTACCAGCCCCTATGCGCCGAGCACCTGGTCGAGCTGCTGCCGGAGGTGATCGATTACCTGTACCTGCCGAGCGGGACGCGTTTCATCATCGACCGCGCCGGCTATGAAGATGTCTGGCAGGACCCACAATGATATCAAGCCGCTATTAACGGCCAGCAGTCAGTTGCCCTGCTCCCCAGGCGACGCGACACTTTCCAGCCGGTAGCCGTAACCGTAGATGGTCAGCAACTGCCAGCCACGGTCTGTGGTCAGCCCCAACTTGTTGCGAAGGCGGTAGATGTGGGTGTCCAGCGGCCGTGAGGACACGATCTCTTCGTGGGTCCAGAACCGCTGGTACAGGTATTCCCGTGACAGCGGTCGCCCCAGGTTGTCGAACAGGCAGCGCGCCAGGCGGTATTCGCGGTCGGTAAGGCTGATGGGTTGACCTGCCCGGGTCACGGTCAGCTCCGCATCATCGAAGGTCAGGTCATTGAAGCTCAGCACTTCGGTGGCGGTGCTGCGCTGCAAACCGTGGCGGCGCAGTACCGCCATGACCCGAGCCTTGAGCTCGTTGGGGCGGAAGGGTTTGCTGACGTAATCGTCGGCCCCGGCATTCAGCGCCTGGACGATATCGCTTTCGGCATCCCGGCTGGTGAGCATGATCGCGGCCGGCGGCGCTTCCATGTGTTCGCGGGTCCAGCGCAGCAATGACAGGCCGCTGAGGTCGGGCAGTTGCCAGTCGAGCACCAGCAGGTCAAAGGTCTCTCGACGCAGCTGGCGCAGCAGGTCCTCACCACGTTCGAAGCTGTGCAGGGTCCAGGGCTGGTCCCCCGGCCCGGGGATCTGTCGCAGTGTCTGTTCCACCCGGGCCAGTTCGGCGGGCTCGTCATCCAGTATTGCGACACGCATGCGGGGCAGTTCCTTGATTGCAGGGGGAGCACTGTGGCCGTTTTTTACGGCGTCTGAGTGGAGGTGAGTTTAGGCCGCCAAGGTGAATCTGAACAATTGTGGCGATTTGCTCTGACGCGATTGCGGGCTCGGTACGCTGATGTCAAATAGCCGGTAGGCGACAGGAGCACTGTCACGGCCTGCCGTGCGGCAGAACCATACCGACTGCAACCCGCAAGGAAAAGGATCATGGGGAAGATGTTTCGTACAGGCCGTGGGCTGCTGGTGAGGGCGGTGCAGGGTAAGGATCTCGGGTGTTTCGGTGCCTTGGCACTGGCTGTCTATCTCAGCCTGGGGTCGACGGTGTTGTCGCCTGCCAGCGCCCACCCTGGGCACCTGCCGGTTCAGCGCAGCCCGCAAGCGAGTGCCAGTGTCACAGGCTTTGCTGATTCGAACCAGGTGGCTCCCAGTACCCTGCATTACGTCGAGCAAAGTGCCCTGCACCAGGAGCAGCAACGCTGGGTGTTCTAGAACCCAAGGATTCTGAACAAATCTTGCAAATCGGCCAGCCGAGCCTTGGGGGCGGTAGATTCCTACTCGCTGAGTGGCACACGGGGCATCAGGAAGTGCTCCGACACAGGGAGTGTCAACCGCCAGGCTGGCGGGACACGGGTTGCTCGCAAGCCGTGTTGAAGGGGAATAAAAGGAGTGCCTCCTCAGGATGATCACCGGGCGATCTGTCGCCACGGTGCCGACACACGGAAGTGTCACCCTCCCCTTGTGTCGGCATGCCTGGATCGCCACGCACTTTTACCTGCGCTTTGTACCGCATACCCTGACCAGCACCGCACGCGTTGGCTGGCGCTTGAAAGGGCAGCTATCGGCTCAGGATCGGCCTCAGGTATGGTGCACAGGTTCGATAACAGGGTTTACCCGTCGGTTTGCCACAGGTCCAAGCACACTCCATGACTCAAACGACCCCTTTGCAGCCCACGTTATCCTGGCCTTTCCCGGGCCGTCGCCTGCTGGTTCTGAGTGGTGTGCTCGGGTGTCTGCTCCTGCCGCTGATGGACGCCGGCGCCGCGCCTCGGCGTTTGCCCTATATCGATGACAATCTGCAATGCCGCGGCCAGCCCTTGCCGGCAACGGTGGAGCATCTGACGGGCGAAGCCTGGAAGGTGGATGCCCAGGGCCGGGAAACCCTCCTCGAAGAGGGCATGAATATTGATGAGCAGGAGGGGGTGAAGACTTCGCCTTCAGCCTTCGTCAGCCTCTCGTTGGGAGACGGTTCGCGGGTGGTGCTGCCCTCCAGCTCGAAGATCACCCTGCGCCTGAACCAGGAGTACGCGGTGCCCCAGGTCAGCCTGGAACAGGGCCAGATCGAATCCTATGTGATCAAGCGCAGCAGTGACCACGATCGCTTCCAGATCCTCACGCCAGTAGGTGTCCTGGGGGTACGTGGTACTCATTTCCGAGTGCGCAATGACGATCAGCAGGCGTTGGTCGAAGTGCTTAACGGGCAGGTGGCGGTGAGTCGGGAGGATGATCCGCCCCAGGCTAAAAAAACGGTCAGGAACAAGCCTGTGGATAAACCGGTGGGCCCGCTCCACGGCGAGGTACAGGTCATGGCACGCCAGGGCCTGCGCATTCAGAAACAAGGCACCCTGACCCCGATCGACCTGCTGCCGGCACCGCGACTGCTGGGCCAGGCCGGGCAGACAGGCAGCGCGCCGGTCTGGCAGTTGATCTTCAAACCCTTGCCGGGAGCCAGGCGCTACCGTGCCCAGGTGGCGACCGACAAGGAATTCCTGAACATCAAGCAGGAGCAGTTTTCCAGCACCCCCGAGGTCAACTTCAGCGGCCTGAAGGCCTTTTTCTACCATGTGCGTCTCTCTGCTTTCGATGAGCACGGGCTGGAGGGCGAGACGGGTGTGTATGACATTTTCTATTACCCGCGCACCAGCAATGTTCAATAAGCCTGCGGCCTGCTGCCGATGAAGCGCTGGCGCCGTGTGGAAGGTCGGGAGCCGACCCAGGCTCAGCGCCTGTTTCGCGGCCTGGTACGGGAATGGCTCTGGGTCAGCCTGATCCTGCTGCCCCTGACCGCCCTGTTGTCCCTGACCCCGGGGCTGGCGCTGAACAACCTGCTGTACGACAGCCTGAACCGGCTCAGCCCCCTGCCCGTCGACCCGCAAATCCTGATCGTCACCATCGACGACTACAGCCTGCAACAACTCGGCCGATGGCCCTGGCCGCGGTCGCTGCATGCGGATCTGCTGGACCGCTTGCGCGAGGCCGAGGTTCGGGGCGTGCTGTTCGATGTGATTTTCAGCGAGCCCGACAGCCAGCCGGATAACGATGTGCGCCTGGCCCAGGCCCTGTGTCGCTCGGGCAATGTGCTGTTGCCGTTGCTGCGCGAAAGCGTCGCCCGCTATGGGCAACCCCTGGGTGAGATCGAACCGGTGGCCGTGTTGCGCGACTGTGCCAAGGCCGTGGGGCATATCAATGCCCAGGCTGATGCCGACGGCATTGTGCGCAGCGTGTATTTGCGTGAGGGCTTGGCGCAGAGCCCCAAGGCGCAACTGGCCTGGCTGCTGTATGAAATGACGCGGCCGGCCGGCTCGTCTGCGACCCTGCCCGGCTCTGCCGAGCCTCAGCTGGCCCAGGGTTGGCTGCGAGCCCATGAGGTGCGGATTCCCTTCATCAGCGCGGCGGGCGGTTTTCCCAGCGTGCCCTATGTCAGTGTGTTGCGTGGCGACGTGCCGCCGGAGTTGCTGCGTGACCGCTTGATCCTGATCGGTTCCACGGCCCCGGGCCTGGGTGATCGCTACGTCACGCCGCAGTCGGCCAGCCTGGGGACCACTCCCGGCATCGAGATCCAGGCCAACCTGCTTAACGGTTTATTGCAGCAGCGCAGTATCGTGGCGCTGGGCAACTGGCCGGCGACCCTGCTGTCGGTGGCCCTGGTCGCCGCCCTGCTCGGCCTGCTGCTGTGGCGCCCACGCCATGCGCTGTGGTTGACCCTGGGGTGCATGGGCCTGGCATTGCTGGGCTCGGCACTGTTGCTGCGGGCAGGCGGCTGGTGGTCGCCCGCAGCCAGCCTGCTGGGGATGCTGCTGGCGTACCTGATCTGGAATTGGCGGCGCCTGAGCGTGATCCTGGCTTATTTCGGCTGGGAGCTGGAGCGCCTGGACAGCGAACCCAAGGTTCTGCCCGAGCGCCGCCATACCCCGGTCGCGTCCGGCGATGTATTGCAGGGGCAGATTGTCGCCCTGGAACAGGCCATGAGCCGCACCCGCGACACTCGCCGGTTTATCGCCGATGGCCTGGAGTACCTGCCGGTGGCGACGCTGATCAGCAACCCCGATGGCAGGATCCTGCTGGCCAATCGCAAGGCCCGCGAACTGTTCGCCAACCCGCTGCTGGGCACTGAACTGCTCGCCCAGTTGGCGGAGCTGGGTTATCCACAGGGTTCGTCGTCTGACCTGTCGCAACTGCAGTGCCTGGAGTTTCGCGATACCCAGGAGCGCAGCCTGCGCCTGGATCGGGCCCCGTTGCTGCCAGCTGACAGCGATACACCGATCGGCTGGCTGCTGAGTTTCACCGACCTCAGCGTCGAGCGCGATGCCGAGCAGCAGCGCGCGGTGCTGCTGCGGTTTCTGTCCCATGACTTGCGCGCGCCCCACTCGGCGATCCTCGCCTTGCTCGATGTGCAGCGCCATCAGGCGCCCGGCGAGAACCAGGTGTACCTGCAGATCGAACAGCAGGTACGCCGCGCACTGAGCCTGACCGAAGCCTTTGTGCAGTTGGCCAAGGCCGAGTCCGAGGCTTATCAGTTCCAGCCGAGCATCTTCGCGATGCTGGTGCTGGATGCGTTCGACCTGGCGGCGACCATTGCCCAGTTGAAGCGCATCACCCTGGTCCACGACCTCGACGAAGATGCCGAAGGCATGGTCCTGGCCGATCAGTCCCTGCTTACGCGGGCGTTGTTCAATCTGCTGGAAAACGCGATCAAGTACAGCCCCGAGGGCTCTGTGGTGAGCGTGCATGTCAGTTGCCGCGAGGGCTGGCTGAGCTGTGAGATCAGCGACCAGGGCAAAGGCATCGCCGCCCAGGATCTGCCGCAGCTGTTTGGTCAGTACCAGAGGTTTTCCTCGGCCCAGGGCATTGATGGGCTGGGGCTGGGGTTGTCGATGGTCAAGGCCGTGGTGGAGCGCCATCAGGGGCGGATCATCTGCCGCAGCCAACTGGGGCAAGGCTCGACCTTCACCCTGCAACTGCCACTGCTGGAAGAGTAACCCGTAGCCGCTGCTGCCAGGCTGCTGGCCGCCGTGGGGGTGTCAGGTGCATGGACGGCGTGTTACAGGGCCAGCGCAGCCTCGCGAGTTCGGCCCCCGCGAGGGGCTGCGAAAAACTTATGCACGTTTTTCGGCGTTTTATGAGCTTCGGAAATATGTATATAAATCATAAATTTACGAAGCTATTTCGCCCATAAGACAGAAAACCGTACACAGGTTATCCACAGATACTCAGGACGCCAGCGACTCCGCTTCGGCGCTCACTGGCGGCAGTGAACCCATGTCCCGTTGTGCCTGTTCGTTCCAGGCCTGCACCCGGTCGTTCAGGGTGGCAATGGCCCGTGGTCCCGAGCCTTCGGCATACATCGGCTCGCCAATCACCACGGTGATGGTGCCGGAGCGCTTGGCCCAACCGGTCTTCGGCCAGAACTTGCCCGCGTTGTGGGCAATCGGCAGGACCGGCAAGTTGGCATTCACCGCCAGGGCGCTGCCACTGCGGGAAAATTTGCCGATCTGACCGTAGGGCACCCGGGTGCCCTCGGGGAAAATCAGTACCCAGACGTTGTCCTTGAGCAGTTCATCGCCCTTCTTGGCGACCACTTTCAAGGCGGCCTTGGGGTTGTCGCGGTCGATGGCGATCGGCCGCAGCATGGCCATGGCCCAGCCGAAGAACGGCACAAAGAGTAACTCGCGCTTGAGCACCTGGCTCAGAGGTTCGAAGTACGCCGAGAGAAAGAACGTCTCCCAGGTGCTCTGGTGGTTCGACTGAATCACACAGGGGCGATCCGGAACGTTTTCGGCGCCTTTGACTTCAAAACGGATGTCGAGAAAAACCTTGGTCAGCCACAACGCGCAGCGGCACCAGTAAACGTTGATAAAGCGGTAGCGCGCCTTGAACGGCAAAAAAGGCGCGATAAAAAAGCTCAGGGAACACCACAGCAACGAGCTGGTGCCCAGCAGCAGGTAAAAGAAAAAAGTTCTGATGGCCTGCACGATCGACATAGCGGCATTTACCGTTGCGGGCACTGCCCGCCTATTAAAAGCGCACCCCCGAACAGTCCTTGATCAGGATTTCAGAAGAGCTTTAGTTGTGGATAAGTTCAGCGGCAACAGCCGCCAGGTCGTCAAAAATCAAGGTGCCAACCGGCAGGTTCAAGCCCTGGGTCTTTGTGCCTTTCCCGGTTTTTACCAAAACTGGCTGAGAGTCGACGGCCTTGGCCGCTTCCAGGTCACCGAGACTGTCGCCTACAAACCATAGACCGGTCAGGGGCACCTGATAGTGCTCGGCAATGGCGTGCAGCATTCCCGGCTTGGGTTTGCGACAGGCGCAACCCTCATCGGGACCGTGTGGGCAGTAGACGATCAGCCCGACCTCGCCACCCTGCTCGGCCACCAGCGCCCGCAGGCGCTCATGCATGGCGTCGAGGGTGGCGATATCGTAGTAGCCGCGAGCGATGCCCGACTGGTTGGTAGCGACCGCTACCGTCCAGCCGGCCTTGCTCAACTGCGCGATGGCCGCGATCGATCCGGGGAGTGGGTGCCACTCCTCCACCGACTTGATGTAAGCGTCGGAGTCGTAGTTGATCACCCCGTCCCGATCGAGAATCAGCAGTTTCACCAGCAGCCCCTCAGCCCAGCAGCGAGATGTCGGCAACGCCCAGGAACAAGCCCCGCAGACGCGCCAGCAGCGCATAGCGGTTGGCCCGTACATTGGCGTCTTCAGCGTTGACCATCACCGCTTCGAAGAACGCATCCACCGGCTCGCGCAAGGCGGCCAGGCGGGCCAGGGTCTCGCTGTACTGACGCGCTGCGGCCATTGGCTGCACCGCCTGATCCGCTTGCTGGATGGCCGAATACAGGGAGAACTCGTTGGCGTTGTCGAAGTACTTGGCTTCCACGGTGCTCGGCACGCTGCCTTCGACCTTGCTCAGCAGGTTCGATACACGCTTGTTCACGGCGGCCAGGGCGGCGGCTTCCGGCAGTTTGCGGAAGGCCTGCACGGCTTGTACGCGCTGGTCGAAGTCCAGCGCCGAGCCCGGCTTCAGTGCACGCACCGAGAGGTAGGTGGCCACGTCCACGCCTTCATCTTCATAACGCGCACGCAGGCGGTCGAAGACGAATTCCAGCACCTGGTCGGCCAGGCCGGCGGTCTTGATCTTGCTGCCGAAAGCGTTGACGGCGAAGGCCACGGCTTCGGTCAGGTCCAGGTCGAGCTTCTTGTCGATCAGGATACGCAGTACGCCCAGGGCCGCACGGCGCAAAGCGTAGGGGTCCTTGCTGCCGGTCGGGAGCATGCCGATGCCGAAGATCCCCACCAGGGTGTCGAGCTTGTCGGCAATGGCCACCGCCGCACCGGTCAGGGTGCTCGGCAGTTCGGCCGCGCCGGCGCCACGGGGCATGTACTGCTCGTTCAGCGCCAGGGCAACGTCTTGCGGCTCGCCGTCATTGAGGGCGTAGTAGTAGCCGGCAACGCCTTGCATCTCCGGGAACTCGCCGACCATTTCGGTGGCCAGGTCGCACTTGGACAGCAGGCCGGCACGGGCCGCGCGCTGGGCGTCGCCACCGATGCGTGGGGCGATGAAGGCGGCCAGCTTGGAAACCCGCTCGGCCTTGTCGTAGACGCTGCCGAGTTTTTCCTGGAAGACCACGTTCTGCAGGCGCAGGTTGAAGTCTTCGAGCTTCTGCTTTTTGTCCTGCTTGAAGAAGAACTCGGCATCGGTCAGGCGCGGACGAACGACTTTCTCGTTACCGGCGATGATCTGCTGCGGGTCCTTGCTTTCAATGTTGGCCACGGTGATGAAGCGCGGCAGCAATTTGCCGTCGACGTCCAGCAGGCAGAAGTACTTCTGGTTGTCCTGCATGGTGATGATCAGGGCTTCTTGCGGCACGTCGAGGAAGCGTTCCTCGAACGAGCACACCAGCGGCACTGGCCATTCGACCAGGGCGGTCACTTCATCGAGCAGGGCTGGCGGCACGATGGCGGTGCCTTCCTGCAGGCGCGCCAGTTCTTCGGTGCGCTTGCTGATCAGCGTGCGACGCTCATTGGCGTCTGCCAGCACGTAGGCGGCGCGCAGGTCGTCGAGGTAGCTGGCCGGCGAGCTGATACGCACGGTTTCCGGGTGATGGAAACGGTGGCCACGGGATTCACGACCGGCTTTCTGGGCCAGGATGGTGCAATCGATGACCTGGTCACCGAGCAGCATCACCAGCCATTGGGTCGGACGCACGAACTCTTCCTTGCGGGCACCCCAGCGCATGCGCTTGGGGATTGGCAGGTCGTTCAGCGAGTCTTCGACGATGGTCGGCAGCAAGCTGGCGGTCGGCTTGCCCTTGATGCTCTGGCTGTAGCGCAGTTTCGGGCCGCTCTGGTCGATTTCGCTCAGCTCGACGCCGCATTTCTTGGCGAAGCCCAAGGCCGCCTGGGTCGGGTTGCCTTCCGCGTCGAACGCCGCCTGGCGTGGCGGGCCGTCGAGGTTGATGCTGCGATCAGGCTGCTGGGTGGCCAGCGCGGTGATCAGGACCGCCAGGCGCCGTGGCGCGGCATAGACCTGTTTGGCTTCAAAGCCCAGGCCAGCGGCCTGCAGGCCTTTCTCGATGCCGGCCAGGAAGGCTTCGGCCAGGGTATTCAGGGCCTTGGGTGGCAGTTCTTCAGTGCCCAGTTCAACCAGGAAATCTTGCGCACTCATTGTGCCGCCTCCAGCTTAGCCAACACTTCGTCACGCAGGTCCGGGGTCGCCATCGGGAAGCCCAGCTTGGCACGGGCCAGCAGGTAGGCTTGCGCAACGGAACGCGCCAGGGTGCGGACTCGCAGAATGTATTGCTGGCGCGCGGTTACCGAGATGGCACGGCGGGCGTCCAGCAGGTTGAAGGTATGGGAAGCCTTCAACACCATTTCGTAGCTCGGCAACGGCAGCGGCTGGTCCAGCTCGATCAGGCGCTTGGCTTCGCTTTCATAGAAGTCGAACAGTTCGAACAGCTTCTCGACGTTGGCGTGTTCGAAGTTGTAGGTCGACTGCTCCACTTCGTTCTGGTGGAACACGTCGCCATAGGTGACCTTGCCGAACGGGCCGTCGGCCCACACCAGGTCGTACACCGAGTCCACGCCCTGCAGGTACATGGCCAGGCGTTCCAGGCCGTAGGTGATTTCGCCGGTGACCGGGTAGCACTCGATGCCGCCGGCTTGCTGGAAGTAGGTGAACTGGGTGACTTCCATACCGTTGAGCCAGACTTCCCAGCCCAGACCCCAGGCGCCGAGGGTTGGCGATTCCCAGTTGTCTTCGACGAAACGGATGTCATGCACCAGCGGGTCGAGGCCCACGTGCTTCAACGAACCCAGGTACAGCTCCTGGAAGTTGTCCGGGTTGGGCTTCAATACCACCTGGAACTGGTAGTAGTGCTGCAAGCGGTTGGGGTTTTCGCCGTAGCGGCCGTCAGTCGGGCGACGACTGGGCTGCACATAAGCGGCGTTCCAGGTTTCCGGGCCGATAGCCCGCAGGAAGGTGGCGGTGTGGAAAGTGCCGGCGCCTACTTCCATATCGTAGGGCTGAAGTACCACACAACCTTGCTCGGCCCAGTATTGCTGGAGGGCGAGGATCAAGTCTTGGAAGGTACGCACGGCTGGCGTAGGCTGGCTCACGAAATTCACCTGTTACTTGGGCTGCGATTTAAGGAGCGGGAGTATACCCGATTCGGTCGTGCGCACGCCCCCTGGAGCCTTATGCCACGCTGCTTTTGGTGTTCCGATGATCCGCTGTACATGGCTTATCACGATCAGGAGTGGGGCGTGCCGCTACGCGATGCGCAGCGCTTGTTCGAGTTGTTATTGCTCGAAGGGTTCCAGGCCGGGCTGTCATGGATCACCGTTTTGAAGAAGCGCGAGCGCTATCGCCAGGTGCTGTTCGGCTTCGATGTGCAGCGGGTGGCGCAGATGAGCGATGCCGAAATCGACGAGCTGATGCTCGACCCCGGGATCATCCGCAACCGCCTCAAACTCAACGCCGCCCGGCGCAATGCCCAGGCCTGGCTGGAGCTGGAAGACCCGGTGGGGCTGCTTTGGTCGTTTGTCGGCGGGGTGCCCAAAGTCAATCATTTCAAGGACCGCAGTGAAGTGCCGGCGGTCACGCCCGAGGCCCAGGCGATGAGCAAGGGCCTGCAGAAAGCCGGCTTCACGTTCGTCGGACCGACCATCTGTTATGCCTTGATGCAGGCCTCGGGCATGGTCATGGATCACACCCGTGACTGTGATCGCTACGCCATCCTCGCCAACGCGCGGTTAGAATAGCCGGCTGCGACTAGGTCATGACCAACAGCTCAGGAGTCACTTGTGGATAAGTTCAAAGGCGCCCTGCTGGTGGGCGCTCTGCGGTTGTTTGCCCTGCTGCCGTGGCGCGCAGTGCAGGCCGTCGGTTCGGCCATCGGCTGGATCATGTGGAAAACCCCCAACCGTTCCCGCGATGTGGTGCGGATCAACCTGGCCAAGTGCTTCCCCGAAATGGACGCCGCCGAACGCGAGCGTTTGGTGGGACAGAGCCTGAAAGACATCGGCAAGTCCCTGACCGAAAGCGCCTGCGCCTGGATCTGGCCGGCCCAGCGCTCCATCGACCTGGTGCGTGAAGTTCAGGGCCTGGAGGTGCTGAAGGAGGCTCTGGCCTCGGGCAAGGGCGTGGTCGGCATCACCAGCCACCTGGGCAACTGGGAGGTGCTCAACCACTTCTATTGCAACCAGTGCAAACCGATCATTTTCTACCGTCCGCCCAAGCTCAAGGCGGTGGATGATTTGCTGCGCAAACAGCGGGTGCAGTTGGGCAATCGCGTTGCCGCGTCCACCAAGGAAGGCATCCTCAGTGTCATCAAGGAAGTGCGCAAAGGGGGGGCAGTGGGGATTCCCGCCGACCCGGAACCGGCCGAATCCGCCGGGATCTTCGTGCCCTTCTTCGCCACCCAGGCGCTCACCAGCAAGTTCGTGCCGAACATGCTGGCCGGGGGCAAGGCGGTGGGTGTATTCCTGCACGCCCTGCGCCTGCCTGACGGTTCAGGCTACAAGGTGATCCTCGAAGCGGCACCCGAAGCGATGTACAGCACCGATACCCAGGTGTCCTGCGCGGCCATGAGCAAGGTGGTCGAGCGCTATGTGGCGGCGTATCCGAGCCAGTACATGTGGAGCATGAAACGCTTCAAGAAACGTCCGCCCGGCGAAGAGCGCTGGTACTGACAAGAGCTGGCATGATCTGTGGATAACTTCATGCCTGAAGTTATCCACACCTGACGAGCAAGGGCGCAACAGATGTCCGATCAGCGTAAATCCTTCCGCATCACCATCCAGCACGAGAGCTTCGGCGAGTGCCTGGGGCAGACGCGCAACCTGTCGTCCAGCGGCGTGTATGTACAAAACCCGATCCTGGCCGCCCTGCCCAAGGGCGCGGTGGTCTATGGACAGGTCCAGGGCTTGCCGGTCATTGCGCCGCGAGTGCGCATGGAAGTGGTGCAGGTCGACGCGCAAGGCATTGCGCTGCGCTATCTCTGAACCCTCCAACCGCCCCTCAACCCTGTAGCCGCCGAGGCACGGGTTGGGACGGTCGGGGGGATTTACGGTTGGGAGTGGCGCTCGAGCTTTTTGAGGAAGACGGTCATTTCCTTTTCTGCCTGCTTGTCGCCATGAGCGCGGGCGGCTTCCAGGCCCTGTTCCCAGGCCTGGCGTGCGGCCGGATAGTCGGCCTTGGCCAGGAAGGCCTTGCCCAGGAGCTTCCACGCGGCCGAGTACTTGGGGTCGAAGGCAACGCAGCGTTGCAGGTGCTCGGCGGCTTTGGCGGGTTCACCGAGGTCCAGGTAGCCCTTGCCCAGGCCGAAGCGCAACAGGGCGTTATCCACACCCTTGGCGAGCATTTTTTCCAGGGAATCGAGCATGGTCTTGGGTCCTGTGGATAGTTTTGGTTGTGCAATAAGCACAGCGGCTGTGGCAACGCGCCCGAGCCTGGGGCAGCCGCCACAGGCGAGCGCGAGGGGTTAGAAGAAGCTGAGGCCGACGTGGAACAGTTTTTCCACGTCGCGGATGTGCTTTTTATCCACAAGGAACAGGATCACGTGATCGCCGGCCTCGATCACGGTGTCATCGTGGGCGATCAGCACTTCTTCATCGCGAATGATCGCGCCGATGGTGGTGCCCGGCGGCAGACCGATGTTCTCGATGGCGCGCCCGATCACCTTGCTCGACTTGGCGTCACCATGGGCGATGGCCTCGATCGCCTCCGCCGCGCCCCGGCGCAGGGAGTGCACGCTGACGATATCGCCACGGCGCACGTGGGCCAGCAGGGTGCCGATGGTGGCCAACTGCGGGCTGATGGCGATGTCGATATCGCCGCCCTGGATCAGGTCGACGTAGGCCGGGTTGTTGATGATGGTCATGACCTTCTTCGCCCCCAGGCGCTTGGCCAGCAGCGACGACATGATGTTGGCCTCGTCGTCGTTGGTCAGGGCCAGGAAGATGTCGGCGTCGGCGATGTTCTCTTCCAGCAGCAGGTCGCGGTCCGAGGCGCTGCCCTGCAGCACCACGGTGCTGTCCAGGGTGTCCGAGAGGTAGCGGCAGCGCGCCGGGTTCATCTCGATGATCTTCACCTGGTAGCGGCTTTCGATGGCCTCGGCCAGACGCTCGCCGATCTGCCCGCCACCGGCGATGACGATGCGCTTGTAGGTTTCATCAAGGCGGCGCATCTCGCTCATCACCGCCCGGATGTGGGCCTTGGCGGCAATGAAGAACACCTCGTCGTCGGCTTCGATCACCGTATCGCCCTTGGGCATGATCGGCCGGTCACGACGGAAGATCGCCGCCACCCGGGTATCGACGTTGGGCATGTGCTCGCGCAACTGGCGCAGTTGCTGGCCCACCAGCGGGCCGCCGTAGTAGGCCTTGACCGCCACCAACTGCGCCTTGCCTTCGGCGAAGTCGATCACTTGCAGCGCGCCGGGGTGTTCGATCAGGCGCTTGATGTAGTTGGTCACCACCTGCTCGGGGCTGATCAGCACGTCCACCGGGATCGCGTCGTTGTCGAACAGGCCGGCGCGGGTCAGGTACGCGGCTTCGCGCACCCGGGCGATCTTGGTCGGGGTGTGGAACAGGGTGTGGGCGACCTGGCAGGCGACCATGTTGGTCTCGTCGCTGTTGGTCACCGCCACCAGCATGTCGGCGTCGTCGGCACCGGCCTGGCGCAGCACCGTCGGGAACGAGGCGCGGCCCTGCACGGTGCGGATGTCCAGGCGGTCGCCGAGGTCCCGCAGGCGTTCGCCGTCGGTATCGACCACGGTGATGTCGTTGGCTTCGCTGGCCAAGTGTTCCGCCAGGGTGCCACCCACCTGCCCTGCGCCGAGGATGATGATCTTCATCCAGTCACTCCCTTAAACCCGGTTAACCGCGCGCGGCGGCGATCTTGATCAGCTTGGCGTAGTAGAACCCGTCATGGCCGCCCTGCTGAGCCAGCAACTGGCGACCGTGGGGTTGCTTCAAGCCGGCCGCAGGCTGCCCGTTTTGCCCGGCGATGTCCAATTCGCGAGCTCCCGGGGTGCGCCCCAGGAACGCTTCGATCACTGCGGTGTTCTCGGTGGGCAGGGTCGAGCAGGTGGCGTAGAGCAGGATCCCGCCGACGTCGAGGGTTGGCCACAGCGCGTCCAGCAGCTCGCCTTGCAGCTGTGCGAGGGCGGCGATGTCGTCGGCTTGGCGGGTGAGTTTGATGTCCGGATGGCGGCGGATGACCCCGGTGGCCGAGCATGGCGCGTCCAGCAGGATCCGCTGGAACGGCTTGCCGTCCCACCAGGCCTGGGTGTCGCGGCCATCGGCGGCGATCAGTTCGGCGGCCAGCCCCAGGCGTTCGAGGTTTTCCCGCACGCGCACCAGGCGCTTGGCTTCCAGGTCGACGGCGACCACGCCGGCCAGCTTGGGCTCGACTTCAAGGATGTGGCAGGTCTTGCCGCCCGGTGCGCAACAGGCGTCCAGCACCCGTTGGCCGGGGGCCAGGTCCAGCAGGTCGGCGGCCAGTTGCGCGGCTTCGTCCTGCACGCTGATCCAGCCTTCGGCAAAGCCCGGCAGGCCGCGCACATCGGCGGCGGCGTCGAGGACGATGCCATCCTGGCTGTACACGCAAGGCGTGGCCGCCACACCGGCGGCGCTCAGCAGCCCGAGGTAGGCATCACGGGAATGGTGACGACGGTTGACCCGCAGGATCATCGGCGGGTGCGCGTTATTCGCCGCGCAGATGGCTTCCCACTGCTCGGGCCAGAATGCCTTGAGCGACTTTTGCAGCCAGCGCGGGTGGGCTGTGCGCACCACCGGGTCATGTTCCAGCTCGGCCAGCAGCGTTCCGCTTTCACGCTGGGCGCGGCGCAGCACGGCATTGAGCAGGGCCTTGGCCCAGGGCTTTTTCAGCTTGTCGGCGCAACCCACGGTTTCGCCGATGGCGGCGTGGGGTGGAACCCGGGTGTAGAGCAGTTGGTAGAGACCGACCAGCAGCAGGGCCTCGACATCGGCATCGGCTGCCTTGAACGGCTTCTGCAGCAGTTTGGCCGCCAGTGCCGACAGCCGTGGCTGCCAGCGCGCAGTGCCGAAGGCCAGGTCCTGGGTGAAGCCGCGATCGCGGTCTTCGACCTTGTCCAGCTGGGTTGGCAGCGAGCTGTTGAGCGATGCCTTGCCGTTGAGTACGGCTGCCAGGGCCTTGGCGGCGGCCAGACGCGGGTTCATTGGGCGTCTACCGTTTGACCGAGGAGCGTGCCGATGGCGAATTTCTCGCGGCGGCTGTTGAACAGGTCACTGAAGCTGAGGGCCTTGCCGCCGGGCAATTGCAGGCGGGTCAGGCACAGCGCCTGTTCACCGCAGGCGACGATCAGGCCGTCCTTGCTGGCGCCGAGGATTTCACCCGGTACGCCCTGGCCTTCAGCCAGTTGCGCGGCCAGGACTTTCAAGGCTTCGCCATTCAAGCTGCTGTGGCAGATCGGCCACGGGTTGAAGGCGCGCACCAGGCGCTCGAGCTCAACGGCCGGGCGGCTCCAGTCGATACGCGCCTCGTCCTTGTTCAGCTTGTGGGCGTAGGTGGCGAGCATGTCGTCCTGCACTTCGCCGTGCAAGGTGCCGGCAGCCAGGCCGGCGATGGCCTGCACCACGGCCGGTGGCCCCATGTGCGCCAGGCGGTCGTGCAGGCTGCCACCGGTGTCTTCGGCGGTGATCGGGGTGCTGACCTTGAGCAGCATCGGCCCGGTGTCCAGGCCGGCTTCCATGCGCATTACGGTCACGCCGCTCATCGCGTCGCCGGCTTGCACCGCGCGCTGGATCGGCGCCGCACCACGCCAGCGTGGCAGCAGCGAAGCGTGGCTGTTGATGCAGCCCAGGCGCGGAATATCCAGCACCGCTTGCGGCAGGATCAGGCCGTAAGCCACCACCACCATCAGGTCGGGCTTGAGCGCCGCCAATTCGGCCTGGGCTTCGGGAGCACGCAGGGTCGGCGGTTGCAGCACCACGATGTCGTGTTCCAGGGCCAGCTGCTTGACCGGGCTCGGCATCAGTTTTTGCCCGCGCCCCGCCGGGCGGTCCGGCTGGGTGTAGACCGCAACGATCTCGTACGGGCTTTCGAGCAGGGCCTTGAGGTGTTCGGCGGCAAATTCCGGGGTGCCGGCAAAGACGATGCGCAGTGGCTCAGTCATGGGAATTCTCGGTGGTAAACATGCGGAAAAGAAAAAGGCTTGCTGCTGCAAGCCTTTGGAAGAAGGGCATCAAGCGTTCTGGCGATGCTGTTTTTCCAGCTTCTTCTTGATCCGGTCACGTTTGAGCGTGGACAGGTAGTCAACGAACAACTTGCCGTTGAGGTGGTCGCATTCATGCTGGATGCACACCGCGAGCAGGCCTTCGGCGATCAGCTCATACGGCTTGCCGTCGCGGTCCAGGGCCTTGATCTTGACGCGTTGCGGGCGATCGACGTTTTCGTAGAAACCCGGCACCGACAGGCAGCCTTCCTGGTACTGCTCCATCTCATCGGTGAGGACTTCGAACTCGGGGTTGATGAACACCCGGGGTTCGCTGCGGTCTTCGGAGAGGTCCATGACCACGATGCGCTTGTGTACGTTGACTTGAGTCGCGGCCAGGCCGATGCCGGGCGCTTCATACATTGTTTCAAACATGTCGTCGACCAACTGACGCACTTCGTCGTCCACTACGTCCACCGGTTTGGCGATAGTGCGCAGGCGCGAATCGGGGAATTCGAGGATGTTTAAAATGGCCATAGGCGTAATTGCTACACGTGTGAAGTAAGGGCGGAGTCGGTGGCCTTGCAGGTGCTGGACCCGGGCTACCGTTGCAAAACGTGCTCCAGCAGGAGGAGCGAGCCGCGCAGGCTCTGGCGTTTCACGCGAACGCACATAATAAAGGGATTCACCGCATGAGGAAATCACTACTCGCCTTGCTGCTGTTGGGCTGGGCCGCGATCGCCCAGGCGCAGGTGCCACTTCGGGAGGGTTATCCACAGCGCTATACGGTGGCTGCGGGCGATACGCTGTGGAGCATCGCCGGCCAATTCCTGCGTGATCCCTGGCAATGGCCGGCACTGTGGCAGGCCAATACCCAGGTGGGTGATCCCGACCTGCTGTATCCGGGCGATGTCCTGACCCTGGTCCAGTCTTCCGGACAGCCGCAGCTCAACCTCGAGCGCGGCACCTCACGCGGCACCCTCAAGTTATCCCCGCAAGTACGGCGCACGCCCCTGGTGGATGCGATACCGGCTCTGCCACCGCACGCCATCGACAGCTTCCTGCTGGGCAATCGCATGATCGAGCGCGAAGAGGATTTCCGGCAGGCGCCCTATATCGTTGCCGGCGATGCCGAGCGGGTCCTGGCCGGCAGCGGCGACCGTGTGTTCGCGCGCGGGCATTTCGACGTGGCGCTGCCCGGGGCCTATGGCATCTTCCGTCAGGGCAAGGTCTACCGCGATCCGCAAAGCCAGGAGGTATTGGGGATCAATGCCGACGATATCGGCGGCGGCGAGGTGCTGGCGCTCGACGGTGACCTGGCGACCTTGGCCCTGCAACGCACCACTCAGGAGGTGCGCCCGGGGGATCGCCTGTTCCCCAGCCAGGCCCCGCCCGCGGCAGAGAACTTTGTGCCCAGCGCGCCGGAGCGCCCCGTCGACGGCCTGATCATCGATGTGCCGCGTGGGGTGACCCAGGTCGGGGCCATGGATGTGGTGACCCTGGACAAGGGCCGGCTGGACGGCCTGACACCCGGCAACGTGCTGGCGGTGATGAAGACCGGCGAAACCGTGCGTGACCGGGTCGCCGGTGAACAGGTGAAGATTCCCGACGAACGTGCCGGACTGCTGATGGTGTTTCGAACCTATGACCGGCTCAGCTATGGATTGGTGCTCAGCGCCTCGCGTTCGCTGGCAGTGCAGGACAAGCTGCGCAACCCTTGAAGCAGCCCATTCCTCAACAAGTTACCAACAGAGTTATCCACAGCTTATTCCCGCCACAGCGGGGCTTATAACGATCAAGGATGATCCTATGACCCAGCCTGTCACTGCCCAGGTTTCCCCCGCGGAACTGGAAGCGCGTTTACGTTTGCATCGCCTGCCGGAGCTAGGTCCGAGGCGTTTTCAGCGCTTGCTCGACGCCTTTGGTTCGGCCTCCAAGGCCATCAGCGCGCCGGCCAGTGCGTGGCGTGCCCTGGGGTTGCCCCAGGCCTGTAGCGAGGCCCGGCGCAGTGCCGAAGTACGGGATGGCGCCAGCCGTGCATTGGCCTGGCTTGAGCGTCCGGGCCAGCATTTGCTGCTGTTGGGCGAGCCGGGCTACCCGGCGTTGCTCGCGCAATTGTCTGACGCTCCACCCCTGTTGTTTGTCGCGGGTGACCCACGGATTCTGGAAAAACCGCAGTTGGCGATGGTCGGCAGCCGCCGTGCGTCCAAGCCCGGGATGGACACGGCGAGGGCTTTTTCCCGCAGCCTCGCCGGGGCCGGTTTTGTCATCACCAGCGGCTTGGCTTTGGGCATCGATGGTGCGGCGCATCAGGCTGCACTGGATGTTGGCGGGCAAACCGTGGGCGTGCTCGGCACCGGCCTGGAAAATTTTTATCCACAGCGCCACCGGGCCCTGGCCGAGGCGATGATTGAGCGCGGCAGCGCGGTGGTTTCCGAGTTCCCGCTGGAGACCGGGCCCCAGGCCAGCCACTTCCCACGGCGCAACCGGATCATCAGTGGTTTGTCCCTGGGGGTGCTGGTGGTCGAGGCCAGTGTCGCCAGCGGGTCGTTGATCACCGCGCGCCTGGCGGGGGAACAGGGGCGTGAGGTCTACGCCATTCCGGGGTCGATTCATCACCCCGGGGCCCGTGGCTGTCATCAATTGATTCGTGATGGCGCGGTGCTGGTGGAGACCATCGAACACATTCTCGAAGCCCTGCGCGGTTGGCAGCACCTGGGGTTATCCACAGAGCCACCGCCGGCTGTCGCCGAGCATCCGTTGCTGCAGCTGCTGCACGCGGCGCCGCAGACCAGCGAGGCTCTGGCCACGGCCAGCGGCTGGGCGTTGCCCAAGGTGTTGGGTGAACTCACGGAGCTGGAATTGGCAGGGCGCGCCGTCTGTGAGTCCGGTCGCTGGTTTGCGCGGGTGAGCTAGGTTTTACAGACAAGATCGGTAAACTGCGCACAGCCTTAATCCCGGAGAATCAGTAATGGTCAACAGTTGGCGCGTGCAACAAGCCGCACGAGAAATTCGCGCAGGAGCGGTAATTGCCTACCCAACCGAAGCGGTCTGGGGCCTGGGGTGCGATCCATGGAACGAGGAGGCAGTGGATCGTCTGCTGGCGATCAAGTCGCGTTCGGTGGACAAGGGCCTGATCCTGATCGCCGATAACATCCGCCAGTTCGACTTTCTCTTCGAAGACTTCCCGGACACCTGGATCGAGCGCATGTCCAGCACCTGGCCCGGGCCCAACACCTGGTTGGTGCCCCATCAGGACCTGTTGCCGGAATGGATTACCGGGGTCCACGACACCGTGGCATTGCGGGTCAGCGACCATCCGCAGGTGCGTGAGCTGTGTGCCTTGGTCGGTCCGTTGATTTCCACTTCGGCCAATCCCCAGGGGCGTCCCGCGGCACGCACGCGAATCCGCGTGGAGCAGTACTTTCGCGGGCAGTTGGATCTGGTGCTGGGTGGCAGCTTGGGTGGGCGCAAGAATCCGAGTGTTATCCGTGACCTGGCCAGCGGGAAGGTCATTCGCTCAGCGTGATGAGCCGGGCCAGTTTCCTGTGAGAACAGTCACTGGCACCAGCTCATGCAGGCAGGCACATCAGGCAATGCTGGGTGCTGCTTGCCCTGTGATGCAGGCGAGCGCGGTCTAGAGAGAATCGATGATTAGGGTGAGTATGGCGTCCGTGCGCCCGGGCGTAATGACTGACGACGCAGTCGCAGGTTTAAGTTTTGCGACGAACTGATGGGTGATCGTGTCATTGCCAATACTGTAGTTTCCATTCTTCAGTCTGAACTTTTCATTTAGGTTGATAGCTACGCCCCCTTCAGGCTTCACTTCAATGACCGTGCCCTTCGCACACCCTTTCTCGCAGGGGATGGTATCGAGGTTGCCATCAGCACGTATGTTTGCTGAAAGAAAACGAAGTGATGCAACGTTGTTGAAGTATTCCGCGTTACTCTGGATGCCACAACCACTGAACTCAAGCCTGAACGGCCTTTCTACAGCCCCTCTTGCCACATCATCTACCTGCACAGTTCCAAATCTGACGTTAGTTTGCGCACTGCTGAAGTGACACGGGTTGACCAGCAACTTGGTATTCGCCACAAACACAATTTTGCCCCAGGCACTACTGTTAGTTGTCCCTGGCCAGAAGGAAGTGAGTGAGTTTTTTGGATCAATCAATACATCATGAGTACCAGGGGGTAGGGTTGTATTTTCCTTGGTCTTTATAAGCTCGGCTACGAGTGGAGTATTCATGGTGTATATTTGGCCATTGACCACGTTTGTTATTTTGAAAAATTCCCCCCAACGGCTACAGGGTGTATATCCACCGCCGTCAGCATTTCTATAACGAATACCAACACCGTCTAGTTGTGTCTTGCAGACGTATCCACTTTCTCCGCTATTGGGGAAACCTTGTATGACAAAGGTTTTGCCCCACATGCTGCTACCGTTGCTACCGCCGCATATAAGAGAACCGGTCATGTTGGCAGTACCTAATACGCCATTGACAGGTACTGCATTGAACGGTTTCAGGCTCGTCAAACGTATTTCAGCTTGATTGTTACCTGCAGAGGCGTTCGGGCTGCTGCGGCACAGAGCGTTGAGCGGATTGGAATAAGCGAGGCTGGGTAGAAAAAGTGTGGGCAGGAAAGCAGCGATCAGTATTCTTTTATACTGCATGGGAATATCTTTTTTTATGAAAAATCATCATCTGTCTTCTGCATTTCTAATTACAGTTATTAGGAGGCAAAATCCTAACAGGTTTTGATTTTTGAATGGTGTGCGACTTATGTTTCTGGATTTTTTTCAGACAAGTCCTGTTGGTAGAACTAGGGTGCAGGCATGTAAAACCGTGCCTGGCGCGCCTTGCGTCCATTCACAGAATGTCGATGCAGACAGTGAGCGTGGCGTTGATTGTCCCGTCCGTGGTGTTTGAGGTCTTGATAATATTTGGAGATACACTTTAAATCTTGACGTCGCCCCGGACGGTAATGAAGTAACGAGGAATGAGCGGCAATCGGGAGTTCGTAATAAATTTACTTTACCCCCAAGGGCCCCGGTCGTTCGCCCTGACCACTAGGGTAAAAGTCTATTGTGCAGGGCGAGGCTAAAGTAATACGGCCGAGGAGCAAGACTTGTCTTTTAATCGGCTTTTATATGGGCTCCATCAATGGATATTCCACGGTGTGGTGAGTCTCTGTATTGAGTGCGCAGCGCTCCGCACTTAGCCAGGTCATGTATGGATTCATACGCCTGCCGTGGTTGTTTCGCGCCACGCACCTGCCGGGTTTAGGGCAGTAAAATGGTCGAGCCGGTGGTACGACGCGCCGACAATTCGGTGTGGGCCTTGGCGGCGTCGGCCAGTGGATAACGCTGGCCGATCTCAATCTTCAGCTTGCCGCTGGCAATCATCGCGAACAGGTCATCAGCCATCAGTTGCAGGTTTTGCGCGTTGTTGGCGTAGCTCGCCAGGGTCGGCCGGGTGACGTACAGCGAGCCCTTGGCCGATAGGATTCCCAGGTTGACCCCCTCCACTGCGCCCGAGGCATTGCCGAAGCTGACCATCAGCCCGCGTGGCGCCAGGCAGTCCAGGGAGGTCAGCCAGGTGTCCTTGCCCACGCCGTCGTAGACCACCGGGCACTTTTTGCCGTCGGTCAGTTCCAGCACGCGCTTGGCCACGTCTTCATGGCTGTAGTCGATGGTCTCCCAGGCACCCAATGCCTTGGCGATGGCGGCTTTTTCCGGCGAGCTGACGGTGCCGATCAGTTTTACCCCCAGGGCCTTGGCCCATTGGCAGGCCAGGGAGCCGACGCCACCGGCCGCCGCGTGGAACAACACGGTTTCGCCGCCCTTGAGCTCGTAGGTCTGGCGCAACAGGTATTGCACGGTCAGGCCCTTGAGCATGACGCCCGCCGCCTGTTCGAAGCTGATGGAGTCCGGCAGGTGCACCAGGTTCGCCGCCGGCAGCACATGCACATCGCTGTAGGCGCCCAGGGGGCCGCTGCCATAGGCCACACGGTCGCCGACCTTGAACTGGGTGACCTCGCTGCCCACTGCGTCGACCACGCCCGCGCCTTCGGCGCCCAGGCCTGATGGCAGGCTCGGCGGTGCATACAGGCCACTGCGGAAATAGGTGTCGATAAAATTCAGGCCGATGGCCTTGTTGCTGACACGGACTTGTTGGGGACCCGGCTCGGCGGGCTGGTAGTCCGCATATTCAAGTACTTCGGGGCCGCCATGGGCGCGGAACTGGATACGTTTGGCCATCTGCATTCTCTCCTCGGTCGTGTCGCGAAAGTGTTCTATCGGACTCCTCTGCTTGACCTTCGTCAACTGCGGCAGGCCGGGGTGCAGTGTTATGCTACGCGCCCATTTGCGCCGGCCCCTGCTTCATCTCTAGCGCCGCGTAGCTTTGCCCCGATTCAAGGTGATGCCATGACTACCCGCACCGAGGCCGTAAAAGCCTACCTGCTCGACCTGCAAGACCGCATTTGCGCTGCGCTGGAAACCGAAGACGGCGGCGCACGCTTCATCGAGGACGCCTGGACTCGCCCGGCCGGCGGTGGCGGACGCACCCGAGTGATTGGCGACGGCGCGGTGATCGAAAAAGGCGGCGTCAACTTTTCCCACGTGTTCGGCAGCGGTTTGCCCCCTTCGGCCAGTGCCCACCGGCCGGAGCTGGCCGGTCGCGGTTTCGAGGCCCTGGGCGTGTCGCTGGTGATCCACCCGCACAACCCTCACGTGCCGACATCCCACGCCAATGTGCGCTTCTTCATCGCCGAGAAAGAAGGCGAGGAGCCGGTCTGGTGGTTCGGTGGCGGTTTTGACCTGACCCCCTATTACGGCAATGAAGCGGACTGCGTGCACTGGCACCGGGTCGCCGAAAAGGCCTGCGCACCGTTCGGCGCCGATGTTTATCCACGCTACAAGGCCTGGTGCGACAGCTACTTCCACATCAAGCATCGCAGCGAGCCACGGGGCATTGGCGGCCTGTTCTTCGACGATCTGAACGAGTGGGACTTCGACACCAGCTTCGCTTTTATGCGCGCCATCGGTGACGCCTACATCGAGGCTTACCTGCCGATCGTCCAGCGCCGCAAGGCTGCGGCCTACACCGCGCAGCAACGCGAGTTCCAGGAATTCCGCCGGGGCCGCTACGTCGAGTTCAACCTGGTCTACGACCGTGGCACCCTGTTCGGCCTGCAATCGGGCGGGCGCACCGAATCGATCCTGATGTCGCTGCCGCCGCAGGTGCGTTGGGGCTATGACTGGAAAGCCGAGCCCGGCAGCGAAGAAGCACGCCTGACCGAATACTTCCTGCAAGACCGTGACTGGCTGGCCGGTTCCGCTTGAAAAAAAGGGCTTTAGCAGATGGATCAGTATGTCGTTTTTGGTAACCCGATCGGCCACAGCAAATCGCCGCTGATCCATCGCCTGTTCGCCGAGCAGACAGCTCAGCAACTGGACTACAACACCCTGCTGGCACCCCTGGACGACTTCACCGGCAGCGCCCGGGCGTTCTTCGCCGAGGGCCGTGGCGCCAACGTCACCGTGCCGTTCAAGGAAGAAGCCTATCGCCTGGCCGACAGCCTGACCGAGCGCGCGCAACGGGCCGGTGCGGTGAACACCTTGAGCAAGCTCGCCGACGGCCGCCTGCTGGGGGACAACACCGACGGTGCCGGCCTGGTCCGGGACCTGACGGTCAATGCCGGGTTCAGCCTCAAGGGCAAGCGCATCCTGCTGCTGGGGGCCGGTGGCGCGGTGCGCGGTGCCCTGGAACCGCTGCTGGCGGAACAGCCGGCCTCGGTCATCATCGCCAACCGCACTGTGGAAAAGGCCGAGCTGCTGGCGGAGTTGTTCGCCGACCTGGGGCCGGTGTCGGCCAGCGGTTTCGACTGGTTGCAAGAGTCGGTGGACCTGATCATCAACGCGACCTCGGCCAGCCTCTCCGGCGATGTGCCGCCGATTGCCGGGAGCCTGATCGAGCCCGGCCACACACTGTGCTACGACATGATGTACGGCAAGGAACCCACGCCGTTCTGCCGTTGGGCCAGGGAGCACGGGGCGACGCAGGTGATGGATGGCCTGGGCATGCTCGCCGAGCAGGCGGCGGAAGCCTTCTACCTCTGGCGTGGCGTGCGCCCGGACAGCGCGCCGGTGCTGGCTGAGTTGCGGCGGCAATTGGCGCAGTAACGGGCTGCAACAGTGTGGCGAGGAGCTTGCTCGCGCTCGGTCGCGCAGCGGTGGTAGAACCGGCTTTCGCAGCTTTTCAGACAGACGACGGTGCCCGGCTTTGGGCCTGCTGCGCATTCCAGCGCGCGCAAGCTCGCTCGCCACAGGGAGCGCCCCCATCAAACCTTGGGGGTCAGTCTTCGAAGTGGATCGGGCAACGCTGCGGTCCTTCGAGCTTGATCAACTCCTCCTTCACCGCCTGGCGCGCCCGGCGCAGGATCAGGCTGCGATCCTGGCGCCGCAGACGCCTGGCCTCCTGGTGCAGCATTTCCACCCCCGAGTAATCGATAAAATTGATGTGCTGGGCCTCGATCACCAGGCGTGGCGCGTGGCAGCGTTGCATGCGCACTTGCAGGTAGTGGCTGGCGCCGAAGAAGATCGAGCCGCCAACCCGCAGGATGTCTTCGTCACCCTCGCGCCATTGCTGCACCCGCGGTTGCGAGGTGCGCTTGAGGTAGAAAAACAGCGACGCCAGGACCCCGGCATAAATCGCCGTTTGCAGCTCCAGGAGCAAGGTGGCGATGCAGGTCAGGCTCATCACCACGAACTCGGCGCGACTGACCCGGAACAACGCGCGGATGCCTCGATGATCCACCAGCCCCCAGCAGATCAGCAGGATGCTGCCCGCCATGGCCGGGATCGGAATATGGGCTATCAGCGACGCGCCACTCACGGCAAACAGCGCCACCCACAGTGCGGAAAACACCCCGGCCAGCGGTGAATGGGCGCCGGCTTCGTAGCTCAGGCCGGAGCGGGTAAAAGAGCCGGACGACAGATAGCCGGAAAAAAACGCGCCGACGATATTCGACAGGCCCTGGGCGCGCACTTCCTGGTTGGCATCGAGCAATTGTTCGGAGCGGGCCGACAGTGAGCGGGCAATCGACAAACTGGTGACCAGCCCCAGCATCCCCACCGCAACGGCGCTGGGCAGCAGGCGCAGGATCATTTCCAGGTCCAGCGGCAGGGGGCTGAGGGGTGGCAGTTGGCCGACAAAGGCGCTGACCAGTTGCACATGGCCGAACAGCGCGGGCCACAGCCACACCACCAGGGCGCTGAGTACCAAGGTTATCAACAGGCTCGGCCAGCGGGGCAGCAGCAGTTTCAGCGCCACCCCCAGCAACAAGGTGCCCAGGCCGAGCAGCAAGGAGGGTTTATCCACAGCGTCGAGGTGGCCCAGCAGTGAGAGCAGGCTGTTGAGGGCGGTGGCCTGGTTCGGCAGGTCCAGCCCCAGCAGGTTGGGTAATTGGCCGAGGGCGATTACTACGGCGGCGCCGAGGGTGAACCCCAGCACCACCGAGTGCGAGACGAAGTTCACCAGGGCGCCAAAGCGCAGCAAACCCAGCAACCACTGGAACACCCCGGCCAGCAGGGTCAGCAACAGGATCAGGGTGATGTAGTCCTGGGACGCGGGCACGGCCAGGGGGCTGACACTGGCATAGAGCACGATGGAAATGGCCGCCGTCGGGCCGCAGATCAGGTGCCAGGAAGAGCCCCAGAGGCAGGCGATCAGCACCGGCACTATCGCGGCATACAGGCCGTACTCCGGCGGCAGGCCGGCGATCAGGGCGTAGGCAATGGATTGCGGCAGGGCCAGGATGGCGCCGCTCAGCCCCACCAACAGATCACGTCCGATGCTGGCGCGGGTTTGCCGAGGCAGCCAGCTCAGGAAGGGAAAGAGTGAATGGCGGTTGGGCCAGGCCATGGTTCCTCGCGGGTGGATTGATTCAAGGGCGTCAGGGTAAAGCATTGCCCAGGCGCTTGCCCAAGATGGCGCGCGCGCCGGGCTTCAGCCCAGCCTTCAATAGCTGGGATGGAGACGCTGGCGCTTCAGGGTGCAGCGTCCCCATCCAGGCCACTACAGCTTGGCCTTCACCGCCGCCAGCGCATCCTTGCCGTCGAGGGTCTTCACCCCTTCCAGCCAGGTGTCCAGCACCCCCGGATTGGCCTTGATCCAGGCCTTGGCCGCATCCGCATTGCTGACCTTCTTGTTGGCCACCTCGGACATGATGCTGTTCTCCATTTCCTGGGTGAAGCTCAGGTTGGTCAGCAACTTGCCGACGTTCGGGCAGGCCTGTGCATAACCCTTGCGGGTCAGGGTGTAGACGCTGCCGGTGTCGCCGAAATACTTCTCGCCACCTTTGAGGTAGTGCATTTTCAGCTGCACGTTCATCGGGTGCGGGGTCCAGCCGAGGAAGGTCACGAACTTCTGTTTCTTCACGGCCCGCGACACTTCCGCCAGCATCGCCTGCTCGCTGGACTCCACCAGCTTCCACTGGCCGAGGTTGAAGTCATTCTTCTTGATGATCTCCTGCAACGAGATATTGGCCGGCGCGCCGGAGCCGATGCCGTAGATCTTCTTCTCGACGTCCTTGGGGTGCGCCTCGGCGTAGGTGTTCAGGTCGGCAAAATCGTGCACTCCTGCATCCCACACGTAATCCGGCACGGCCAGGGTGAACTCGGTGCCGTCGAGGTTCTTCGCCAGCTGGGTGACATCGCCGGTGGCCACGAACTTGTCGTAGAAGCCCTGCTGCGCCGGCATCCAGTTGCCGAGGAACACATCCACCTGGCCGTCCTTGAGACCGCCAAAGGTGATCGGCACCGCCAGGGTATCGACCTTGGCCTTGTAGCCCATGCCGCTCAACAGGAAGCCGGTGATGGCGTTGGTCGCGGCGATGTCGCTCCAGCCCGGATCGGCCATTTTCACGGTTTCGCACTGATCGGCCCGGGCCGACGCACTGCCCAGGGCCAGGAGGCCGATGGCGACTGCTGTGGATAACCTTTGCATGCTCTTCCCCTTACGTTATTGGTTTTGGCAGGGTTGTGGATAACGAGCCTTGCGCTCCAGATCGTCGAGGTCGATGTGGTTACGCATGTATTGCTGGCTGGCATCGACCAGTGGCTGGTGGTCCCAGCTCTTCAGCTTGCCCACGGTCAGCGCGCTGGCGACGAAACGCCGACGCCGCTGGCTGGCGAGTACCTGTTGCCGGATCAGCGGGATATCCCACTTGGCCCGGGCTTCGGCGAGGAAGGCCTCGAACAGCGGCCGATGCTGCGGCGACTGGCTGAGTTCTTCGAGCTCGCGGGGATCGTTGGCTACATCGAAGAGTAGGCACGGGTCGTCTTCGCTGTAGATGAATTTATAGGCGCCGCGGCGGATCATCATCAGCGGGCTGATGGTGCCTTCGGCCATGTATTCGCCAAAGACCTCGTCGTGCCCGCCCTGCCCTTGCAGGTGCGGTACCAGCGAGCGCCCGTCGAGGGGCAGGCCCGGTTCCAGCTCGCCGCCGGCGAGTTCCACCAGGGTCGGCAGCAGGTCGGCGGTCGAGACCGCTGCGCTGACCCGCCCGGCGGTGAACTGACCGGGAGCGCTGACCAGCAGCGGCACCCGCGCGGCCATCTCGAACCAGTGCATTTTGTACCAGAGCCCGCGCTCGCCGAGCATGTCGCCATGGTCGCCGGAGAACACAATGATGGTGTCGTCGATCAGCCCTGTGTCCTCCAGGGTCTGCAGGAGTTTGCCGACGTTGCTGTCGATATAACTGCACGCGCCGAAGTAGGCGCGGCGGGCGTCGCGGATCTTATCCACAGGCAGCGGCTTGTCCCACAGGTCGTAGACCTTGAGCAGGCGCCGGGAATGGGGATCCTGGCTGCTCTGTGGTGGCGTTTCCGGCAGCGGAATGTCGTCGTCGCGGTACAGGTCCCAGAAGGCCTTGGGAATGGTGTACGGGTCGTGGGGGTGAGTCATGGACACGGTGAGGCAGAACGGCTGGTCGCCGTCTTCGCGGATATGGTCGAACAGGTACTGCTGGGCCTTGAACACCACCTCTTCATCGAAATCCAGCTGGTTGGTGCGCACGCAGGGACCGGCCTGCAGCACCGAGGACATGTTGTGGTACCAGCTGGGCCGCACATCGGGCTCATCCCAGTTCACCGCCCAGCCATAGTCGGCGGGGTAGATATCGCTGGTCAGGCGCTCTTCATAACCGTGCAACTGGTCCGGGCCGCAGAAGTGCATCTTGCCCGACAGCGCGGTGCGGTAGCCGAGGCGGCGCAGATAGTGGGCGTAAGTCGGGACATCCGCGGGAAAGTCCGCAGCGTTGTCGTAGGCGCCGATCTTGCTCGGCAACTGGCCGCTGACCAGGGTGAAACGCGAGGGCGCGCACAGCGGGCTGTTGCAGTACGCGGCGTCGAACACCACGCCCTGGGCGGCGAGGCGACTGAGATTGGGCAGCTTGATGGGCGAGGAACCGTAGAACGGCAACATTGGCGCGGCCATTTGATCGGCCATGATGAAAAGAATGTTCTTGCGCTTCATGTATTCGCGGCATTCCATAGTAAGCAGTTATGCGAAAGTGCTGCGATCGAGCATGTAGCCCATGCATTTTGCGGTAAAGCCCATGCCGGGCAATGACTAGGATAAGTACAGCTTATGTATGAAGCGCTCGGGGACCTGTCCCTTGATCTGTTTCGCGCCTTTGAAACCGCAGCCCGCCTGCGCAGCTTTACCGCGGCGGCGGTGGAGCTGGGCACCACTCAGCCGGCCATCAGCCAACAGATCAAGCGCCTGGAAGAGCAACTGGGCACCCGGCTGTTCGACCGCATCTACCGTGGCATCGAGCTGACCGAGGCCGGGGCGACGCTGTTCGAGCAGGTGCAGGAAGGCTTGCAAAGCATCGACGCCGGCTTGAGCGCGATCAGCACCCAGCATCAGCATGAGGTGCTGCAGGTGGCCACCGACTTTGCCTTCGCCGCCTACTGGCTGATGCCGCGCCTGCATCGGTTCCACCAGGCCAACCCCCAGGTCGATGTCAGCCTGGTGACCAGCGAGCGCAGCCACACCATGCTGCGCAGCGATATCGACGTCGCGGTGCTGTTTGGCGACGGGCGTTTCAAACAGGGCGCCAGCCATTGGCTGTTCAGCGAGGAAGTGTTCCCGGTGTGCAGCCCGCTGCTGCTCAAGGAGCAGGCCGCGCCCTTGCCCCTGGCGGCGTTGCTGGAGATGCCCCTGCTGCATCTGCGCGGGGAAAACAGCAGCCACTGGTTCGACTGGAGCGGGGTCTTTCGCGAACTGGGGATTGCCACGCCTCCGGCTCCCGGGCAGTTGCGTTTCGATAACTACACCCTGCTGATCCAGGCGGCTATCGGCGGTCAGGGCGTGGCCATCGGTTGGCGGCACCTTGTGGATAACTTGCTGGCCCAGGGCTTGCTCTGTCGGCCCATCAGCGAAACGGTGATGTCCCGCTACGGCTATTACGTGGTGTTGCCGCAACGCAAACGGCGCGCGGCCCTGATCCAGCGCTTCGTCGACTGGCTGATGCTCGAGCAGGCCAGCAGCGCCCAGTCACTGACCGGTATGGCGCTGCCGTCAATCGCGGTGTGAGGCCCGGCGTGCGCCCTGCCCTAGCTGACAAATTGCACATGCTCACGCAGGTGCAGATTCAGCCGCAGTTCATCGGCGATCCCGATCGCCACGCTGTTGAGTCGCTGCAGGGGTTCTGCGAGCCCGGGCTCCAGGCTGCTGCTGACCTGGCTGAAATGCTCGATGCCAAGGCCCGGCAGGCCGCGTGGAGCGTTGACCAGGGTCCAGCGCAAGGTACTGGTCTGCAATGCATCGAGGATTTCCTGGGCGGCGTGATGCTGCAATGGGTCGCGGGGTTGAGTGTTGTCGAGCACCTCGAAGTCGCCGACCACGAACAGGCGCTGCACCTGGGTCGCCTGCATCCCGGCGATCAAGGCATCGATGGCCCGGACCTGCTCCAGGGAATCGCAGATTCGCAGCTTTTCCACCTGCTCACTGCCCATAGGCAGGCCGGGCGCGTCCAGTAGGCACACCACCAGATCGCCGCCGGCAACACTTTGCTTGACCCGTTCGGCGTCGAACAGGTCGCCGCTCTTGGTCCGCAGCCCGGGGCGCGGCGCGAGGGCGGTGAGGTCGTCGAGGATGGCAATGACTTCATGCTGGCGGCGCAGGAATTCGGCCATCAGCGCACTGCCCAGGCTACTCATGGCACCATAGAGCACCAGTTTGATCACCGGGGTTTCGGCATTTTTCATGGCGCAGCTTCCTTCTTTCCACAGGTATGAGGTGTGACCTGTGGCGGGTCGCAAGGGTTCGACTTTGTCGCGAGGGGTTTTGATGCAACGAATCAAGGGCTATCACGCTCACGTCTATTTTGACGCCAGCACCATCGATCAGGCGCGCAGCTTGTGCGAACAGGCGGCGCAGTTGTTTTCATTGAAGATGGGCCGGGTTCATGAACGTCCGGTGGGTCCGCACCCGGACTGGAGCTGCCAGTTGGCCTTCGAACCGCAGTACCTGGGCGTGGTGCTGCCGTGGCTGGCGTTGAACCGCAAGGGGCTGGTGGTGTTTTTGCACCCGGACACCGGCGATGACCTGGTGGACCACACCGACCATGCCATCTGGATGGGCGCGGTGCGGCCGCTGGATCTGTCGGGGTTTTAGGCGCAGCAGGCCTGCAAGCCGCTCATCGGCTTGCAGGTACTCGTCAGGGGATGGACGTCAGCGATTGGACAAAAAACGATCAGTTGAGTACGCCATCGAGAATCTCGTAGACGATGCCTGAGCCAATGGCGATCAACACCACGTCACCGCCCATGCGCCGCCATTCGTAGCCCTGGTAGTACGGCAGGTGGGCCAGGGCGCGGTTGTCCAGGCGCTCGCCGTAGTAGCCCCGTGGCAACGGCTGGCCACGCACCAGGTGCACGCCCGGTGGCGGTGGCGCACCCCGCACGAAGTAACCGTGGTTATCGCGGATGGTCTGGCGCACCGGGCCGAAATCCCTGGGTGGCGCGCCGCGATGATCATTCTGCGGACCGCGATGCTCTTCGCCACGATTGTCCCGCTGGCCCTGTTGCGGGCCGCCGCGATCACCGCCGCGATCATTGTCACCCCGTTGATCGGCCATGACATTCAGCATCGGGCCGGCACTGAGCATCAGCACACCGAGACCGGCAATCAGGCGTTTGGGCATTTTCATCAGGTCTTCCTCACAGCGAGCAACAAAAAGGGGTAGGCAACCTGAGCTGCCTACCCCTGGGTCTTGCTATTTAGTCTGTGACTTCGGGTGCTAATTCCTCTGTATCAGGAACTTTACCTTCAACTGACCCGCGCTTTACCTATGCCTTCGGCCAGGGAGGCGCACAGGCTGAGCACGCCATCGACGGCCTGCTCGGGGGTGGTGGCGTTGGCGATCTGGTCGATCAGTGCCGACCCCACCACCACGCCGTCGGCGAGGCGCGCGATGGCCGCGGCCTGCTCCGGGGTGCGGATGCCGAAACCGATGCTGATCGGCAAATCGGTGTGGCGACGCAGACGGGTCACGGCTTCTTCGACGTGCTCCAGGGTCGCAGCACCGGCCCCGGTCACGCCGGCCACCGAGACGTAGTAGACGAAGCCGGAGCTGCCGTTGAGCACCTTCGGCAGGCGCGCATCGTCGGTGGTCGGCGTGGTCAGGCGGATGAAGTCGATGCCCGCAGCCTGGGCCGGGTCGCACAGCTCGCTGTTATGTTCCGGCGGCATGTCGACCACGATCAGGCCATCGACCCCGGCGGCCTTGGCGTCGCTGATGAAACGCGGCACGCCGTAGTGGTGGATCGGGTTGAAATAACCCATCAGCACCAGCGGGGTTTCACTGTTGCCTTCGCGGAACTCGCGAACCATCTGTAGGGTTTTCGCCAGGTTTTGCTTGGCGTCCAGGGCGCGGATATTGGCCAGCTGGATCGCCGGGCCGTCGGCCATCGGGTCGGTGAAGGGCATGCCCAGTTCGATCACGTCGGCACCGGCGGCGGGCAAGCCCTTGAGGATCGCCAGCGAGGTGTCGTAGCCCGGGTCGCCGGCGGTGATGAAGGTCACCAGGGCGGCGCGGTTTTGTTGCTTAAGCTCGGCAAAGCGCGTTTGCAGGCGGCTCATCAGTGTTTCTCCTGCTGGGATTTTTCTTGTTGAGAGCTTTCCATATGGTGCATCACGGTCTGCATGTCTTTGTCGCCACGGCCCGACAGGTTGACCACCATCAGGTGATCCTTGGGCAGGGTCGGCGCGCGTTTGAATACTTCAGCCAGGGCGTGGGCGCTTTCCAGGGCCGGGATGATGCCTTCCAGGCGGCAGCACTGGTGGAAGGCGGCCAGGGCTTCGTCATCGGTCACCGAGGTGTACTGGACGCGGCCGATGTCGTGCAACCAGGCGTGCTCGGGGCCGATGCCCGGGTAGTCGAGGCCGGCGGAAATCGAGTGGGCGTCGATGATCTGGCCATCGTCGTCCTGCAGCAGGAAGGTGCGGTTGCCGTGCAGCACGCCCGGCACCCCGCCGTTCAGGCTGGCGGCGTGCTTGCCGGTTTCAATGCCGTAGCCGGCGGCTTCGACGCCGATGATTTCGACGCTCTTGTCGTCGAGGAACGGGTGAAACAGGCCCATGGCGTTGGAACCGCCACCGATGCACGCCACCAGGCTGTCCGGCAGGCGGCCTTCCTGGGCTTGCAGCTGTTCACGGGTTTCCTTGCCGATCACGGCCTGGAAGTCGCGGACCATCGCCGGGTACGGGTGCGGGCCGGCCACGGTGCCGATCAGGTAGAAGGTGCTGTCGACATTGGTGACCCAGTCACGCAGGGCTTCGTTCATCGCGTCCTTCAGGGTGCCGGTACCGGCGACGACCGGGATCACCTCGGCCCCCAGCAGCTTCATGCGGAACACGTTGGCCTGCTGGCGCTCGATGTCGGTGGTGCCCATGTAGATCACGCAGTCCAGGCCGAAGCGCGCGGCCACGGTGGCAGTGGCCACGCCGTGCATGCCGGCGCCGGTCTCGGCGATGATGCGTTTCTTGCCCATGCGCCGGGCCAGGAGGATCTGGCCGATGCAGTTGTTGATCTTGTGCGCGCCGGTGTGGTTCAGCTCTTCGCGCTTGAGGTAGATCTTGGCGCCGCCGCAGTGCTCGGTCAGGCGTTCGGCGAAGTACAGCGGGCTCGGACGGCCGACGTAATCGCGCTGGAAGTAGGCCAGTTCCTTGAGGAAGGCCGGATCTTCCTTGGCGATTTCATACTCGCGGGCCAGGTCGAGGATCAGCGGCATC
Organism: Pseudomonas sp. QD4; assembly: GCF_049199125.1. Classification (NCBI taxonomy): domain Bacteria; kingdom Pseudomonadati; phylum Pseudomonadota; class Gammaproteobacteria; order Pseudomonadales; family Pseudomonadaceae; genus Pseudomonas; species Pseudomonas sp. QD4. Next base: position 1,469,389 of record NZ_JBLZOM010000002.1, on the reverse strand, counting down.
AGGGTTTCTGCCACGTAGCGGCCGCCGAACGAGCCAAACATGCCGTTGGTGTCAGGACCGTTGCGCAAAGGGGTCTGGGTCATCGGAAGCTCCCGGTGAAGGTCAAAAGAGTGAATTGATGGGAAGACAATGGCGTTCACTCTACCCCTGACAGGGCAGGCTGAAAACCGATAAGATCGCCGCAACCTGTCAGGAAAACTCACAGATACCATGAGCCACGACCTTCCTCCGCTGAATGCCCTCAGGGCCTTTGAAGCCACCGCCCGCCTCGGCAGCGTCAGCCAGGCAGCCGAGCAGCTGCACGTCACCCATGGCGCGGTCAGCCGGCAGTTGAAAGTGCTGGAAGAGCACCTCGGGGTGAGCCTTTTCGTCAAGGACGGGCGTGGCCTTAAACTCACAGATGCCGGGGTGCGCCTGCGCGATGCCAGCAGCGATGCCTTTGAGCGGCTGCGCACGGTCTGCGCCGAACTGACCCAGGGTGGCGCCGACGCGCCGTTTGTCCTTGGGTGCTCCGGCAGCCTGTTGGCGCGCTGGCTGATCCCGCGCCTGGGGCGCCTGAACGCCGACCTGCCGGACCTGCGTCTGCACCTGTCAGCCGGCGAAGGCGATCTCGATCCGCGGCGCCCGGGGCTGGATGCGCTGCTGGTGTTCGCCGAGCCACCGTGGCCGGCGGACATGCAGGTCTACGAATTGGCCAGCGAGCGCATCGGTCCAGTCATGAGCCCACGTTTTGCCGGCTACGAGCAGCTGCGTCGACAGCCGCCTGCCGCATTGCTTGACCAGGCCTTGCTGCAAACCACGTCGCGGCCCCAGGCGTGGCCCAGTTGGGCACGGCAAAACGGCCTCGATGCCCAGGCATTGAAGTTCGGACAGGGGTTCGAGCATTTGTATTATTTGCTGGAGGCGGCGGTGGCCGGGCTGGGGGTGGCGATTGCGCCAGAGCCGTTGGTGGCCGAAGACTTGCGGGCGGGTCGCCTGGTTGCCCCGTGGGGTTTTGGTGAAACCTCGGGGCAACTGGCGTTGTGGCTACCCAAGCGCGCCGCGGATGGGCGCGCCCGGCAACTGGCGCAGTGGCTCAGGAATGAGCTGCGCCAGGCAACTTAATCGCCGCGTTTGCACAACAGATAAGCCGCCAGCAGGCCCAGGGCGCCGACCGCGACACCGGCCGTGGTCCAAGGATGTTCCTGGGCGTAATCGCGGGTGGCGATCCCGGTTTCGCGGGTCTTCACTTTGACTTCTTCATAGGCATCGCTGAGCAGGCTGCGGGAATGTTTCAGCGCGCTCTCTGCGTTGGTTTTCAGGGCCTTGAGGGTTTTACGCGACTCGTCAGACGCGTCGTCCTTGAGGCTTTCCAGAGACTTGAGCAGGCTCGAGATCTCCGCTTCCATACTTTCCAGTGAGGCTTTACGTAACGAGTTGTTAGCCATGTCGGCTCTCCTGCATGGTTGATGAGTGGCATGTGTAGGTTCCGACTCCAGCGCTTGGCGAAAGTGCAGTTAATCTGAACTTTGCTGTATGCGACGCACCGAAAAGGGGTATGAAAAAATCACTGCTAGGCTGTATTCAAACCTTAAGGAGCACGCCATGACTGACCACCACACGTACAAAAAAGTCGAACTCGTCGGTTCGTCCCCCTCCAGCATCGAAGACGCCATCAATAACGCGTTGGCCGAGGCCAGCAAAAGCATCAAGCACCTGGAGTGGTTCGAAGTGATCGAAACCCGGGGCCATATCAAGGACGGCAAGGCTGCGCATTTCCAGGTCACGCTCAAGGTTGGCTTTCGTATTGCCAACAGTTGAGGGCTTGGACTAGGCTCTTGAACTTGTGCGCTGGCCGATTGCCATAGGAAATGGCAAAGCGCTACAGCTGTCTTGAGCCTGAGAAAGGCTGGCGCAGATGCTTACCTTTTGATCCGACCAGGGAATGTGACCGATGAAGAAACTAATATTGGCAGCAGCATTGTTCAGCCTCGCGGGAACAGCCCTTGCCGCAGGCAAGCCGTGCGAAGAGCTGAAAAGCGAAATCGCCGCGAAGATCGACGCCAACGGCGCCACGCATTACTCGCTGGAAGTGGTGGACAAGGGCGCAGCCGCTGACGGCAAAGTCGTGGGCTCGTGCGAAGCCGGGACCAAGGAAATCGTCTACAAACGTGGTTGAGACGTTGTAGATGCAGATTGAGAAAACCGACGCCATGGCGTCGGTTTTTTTATGCCTGGGAGATAGGGGCGGGGCGGGGTCGCGTCAGCGCAGCCGCCTGCTGGAGCCACTGCCGAAGGCAGCGCTGGCCTTGCGCACCACCGCCGCATTACCTGAAAAGACCCTTCAGCCCTTCATCACCTGCGCCAGCAGTTCATAGGAGTGCAGGCGATCGGCGTGTTCATACAGGTCGCAGGTGAAGATCAGCTCATCGGCCCCAGTCTGTTCGATCAGCACTTCGAGCTTGGCGCGGATTTTCGCCGGGCTGCCGACCATGGCCAGGCCGAGGAAGCTCGCCACCGCTTCTTTCTCGTGGGGCAGCCACAGGCCGTCCATGGTTTTCACCGGGGCGCGCTGCACCAGGCTCTGCCCGCGCATCAGCGCGAGGATGCGCTGGTACACCGAGGTCGCCAGGTAATCGGCCTGCTCGTCGGTATCGGCCGCCACCAGGGGCACGCCGAGCATCACGTAGGGCTTGTCGAGCACGGCCGAAGGTTTGAAGTGGTTGCGGTACACGCGAATCGCTTCATGCATGTAGCGCGGTGCGAAATGCGAAGCGAAGGCATAAGGCAGGCCGAGTTCGCCGGCCAGTTGCGCACTGAACAGGCTGGAGCCCAGCAGCCAGACCGGGACCTGGGTGCCAGTGCCCGGCACCGCGATCACCCGTTGCTCCGGGGTGCGTGGGCCGAGGTAGGCCATCAGCTCGGCCACATCCTCGGGGAAGTCGTCGGCGCTGCCTGAGCGCTCGCGGCGCAGGGCGCGGGCGGTCATCTGGTCGGAGCCGGGGGCGCGGCCCAGACCCAGGTCAATACGGCCGGGGTACAGGCTTTCCAGGGTGCCGAACTGCTCGGCAATCACCAGCGGCGCATGGTTGGGCAGCATCACCCCGCCGGAACCGACGCGGATGGTCGAAGTACCGCCGGCCAGGTAACCGAGCAGCACCGAGGTCGCGGAGCTGGCGATGCCATCCATGTTGTGGTGTTCCGCTACCCAGAAACGGTTATAGCCGAACTTCTCGACATGTTGCGCCAGATCCAGGGAGTTTCGCAGGGACTGCGCGGGGCTGCCGTCGGCGCGTACCGGTACCAGGTCGAGGGTGGAAAACTTGACGTCGGACAGTGGTTTCATAAGCCTGCTTCTCCAAAGGGCGTGCAGGCTTTTGTCATGAACCAAAACCTGCCGAATTTAATAAGCCAGGTCTATGCAATGTGGGCATATACCCGAGTTTCAATAGCCAGCGTGAATTTGCCGCTCTGATCGGTGGTGAATTCAGACAGGATGAACTTTGTCCGGCCTTCTATCCTCAGAACCCTGTGTAGCGCAAACCCGTTGGGCGTGAATTCTCGCGCTCGATCTTGAGGAGACAGAGATGAGTATCAAAAAGAAAGCCTCGGCTCATTGGGAAGGTGATCTGAAAACCGGCATCGGTTCTATTTCGACCGAAACCGGCGTCTTGCGTGAAGCGCCCTACGGCTTCAAGGCGCGTTTTGAAGGGGGCAAAGGCACCAACCCGGAAGAACTGATCGGCGCGGCCCATGCCGGCTGCTTCTCCATGGCCTTTTCCATGATCCTCGGCGATGCCGGGCTCAAGGCGGATGCCATCGACACCACCGCCGAGGTGACCCTGGACCAGGTTGATGGTGGTTTTGCGATCACTGCAGTGCACCTGATTCTCAAGGCCAAGATCCCGGGCGCGAGCCAGCAGCAGTTCGATGAACTGAGCCGCAAGGCCAAGGAAGGGTGCCCGGTGTCCAAGGTGCTCAATGCCAAGATCAGCCTGGACGCTACGCTGATCAGCTGACCTGTGCCGCTCCCGGGGTCGCGCGCCGGCATGCGCGGCGCCGCTCCCCGGGGCGGGCCTGGCCAGCCAGCGCAGTGATCCGCAGGTGCGCCGCGTCAGAACTCGGTTCTGCGAAATGTGGTCGAATGAGTGACTGCGGCTTCAGTCCATGACCATGGGCGCTGCAGCAAGGGAGCTCCACATCATGAAACGTTTTGCCTTGGCGGTTGTTTGTTGCGCGCTGGCCACATCGGCCCTGGCGGCACCCAAGCCCTGCGATGAGCTCAAGGCCGAGATCGAGGCCAAGATCCAGGCCCAGGGGGTGGCGTCCTACACCCTGGAAATCGTCACCAATGACGAAGTCCACGACAACAACATGGTGGTCGGCAGCTGTGAAAACGGCACCCGCAAGATCATCTATCAAAAGAACGATCGCTGAAGCATTCAGGTTCAGGGCACGCAGTTGACCATGCGGTCTTCGGCGACGAGCTGACGCTGGGCGTCGTATAGCCGCGCGCTGGCGTTGAAGCCCAGGGAGCGCGCCTCCAGCCGGTAGCGCTGGCCGGCCTGGAAGTGGTCGTAGCGCACCGTCAGGTAGCACAGGCGCTCCGAGGTGCCGGTCATCATGCCCATGCCGCCGGAATAGATCTCGAAATCGAAACGTACCGTCAGCTCGTGACTGCCCGGGGTGACCTGGAAGTAGCGCCCGTCGGGCAAACGCTGCTGGTCCAGGCGCTCGGCCATCACCAGCTTGCCGCCCGGCGCGGGGGCGGCCAGGTCGACCCAGGCCTGTTGCGGGTCGACGTTGGGCAAGGGGCTGGAACAGGCACAAAGGCTGGCCAGGGAGAGAGCGAGCAAAGGTTGGCGCATGAGGGTGGCCACGTCAGCGAAAGACCTGAAGCATAGCGCCGATCAGGTTCGCTGGCAGCCTGCCGGTTGGCCCATGCCGACGACTTTGCGTTGTTCGTCATACAGCTTGGCCCAGGGCCGGAAGCCGATATTCCCGGCTTGCACCTGATAACGCTGGCCGGCGTTGAAGTCCTTGAATTTCAGACTCAGTTGGCAGTCGCGCCACAGCGGTTCTGCGTCCGGCCCGATATTGGTCGGCTGCACCGCGAACTGATAACGCAGGGTCAGCTCATGGCTGCCGGGCGCCACCTCGAAGTAGCGTTTGTCACCGGCGGCCTTTTCGTCGACCTCCAGGGCCTGCAGGGTGGTGTCGCGGTGGGGGTGAAGGTCGATCCAGGCTTGTGCCGGATCCGGGTCGGGCAGGCTGGCGCAGCCACCCAGGGCAAGCAGGCCAGTGGTCAACAGCAATACGCGCATAGCGAAACTCCAGGCAGGCGAGATAGTCTTGCGAACCGATTCTCGACGGATGATTCGATTTGATTAGGCCGCGTTCAAGCCATGGGTTACTTGATCCTCTTTTGCGCCTTTTGTTTCCGGCCCTGATGCTTTTGTTGCTCAACGGTTGCGCCAGCGTCGGTTATTACAGCCAGCTCGCCAGCGGCCAATGGCAGTTGTTGCGGGCCCGCACCCCGGTGGCCGAGGTGGTCGCCGACCCGGCCCGCGACCCGCAACTGCGGGCGCACCTGGAGCAATCGCAGCAGGCCCGGGCCTTCGCCAGCGAGCACCTGCACCTGCCGGACAACCAGAGTTACCGCCTGTATGCCGATATCGGCCGGCCCTATGTGGTGTGGAACGTGTTCGCCACCCCGGAGTTTTCCCTGCAGGCGCAAACCCATTGCTTCCCGATTGCCGGGTGCGTGGCCTATCGCGGCTACTACAACCAGGGTGCTGCTCGCGGTGCGGCGGCCCTGTTGCAACAGCAAGGCATGGATGTGGCGGTGAGTGGGGTCGAGGCGTATTCGACCCTGGGCTGGTTCAACGACCCGATCATCAGTTCGATGATGCATTGGGGCGACGAGCGCCTGGCGACCCTGATCTTCCACGAGCTGGCGCACCAGCGGTTTTACGTGCAGGACGACACCGAGTTCAATGAGTCCTTCGCCACCTTCGTCGAGCAGCAGGGCACCCGGCAGTGGCGCGCCTATCGCGGCTTGCCCCCGGCCAGCGAAGCCCAGGTGCAGCAGCGCGACCAATTTATCCAGTTGCTCCTCGATACCCGGCAACGCCTGGAGCATCTGTACGCCCAGGCGTTGCCTGCCGAGCAGATGCGTGAGCGCAAGGCGGCGCAATTCGAGCAACTGCGTCAGGACTATCGGCAACTGCGCGACAGCCAATGGCACGGCGACAAGCGCTACGACGCCTGGATCAACGCCCCGATCAACAACGCCCGGTTGCTGCCTTTCGGCCTTTACGACCAGTGGGTGCCAGCGTTTGCCGCCCTGTTCAAACAGGTGGGCGGCAACTGGCCGGCCTTCTACGATGCGGTGCAAACCCTGGGTAAACGCCCGCCGGCCGAGCGCAAGGCAGAGCTGCGGCGCTTGGCCCAACTCTAAGGCGCCAGAGGCTTTGCACTGAGGGGGCGGGATTCTGTGGTCCGCACCTGGGCTTTTTGTGGCGAGGGCGCTTGCTCCCGTTCGGCTGCGCAGCGGCCGTCATCAGGCCACTGCGGTGTGTCAGGCCAAGTGGCGGTGTGGCCTTAGCTGCGCAAAAACGCCTGGTGCAATTGGTCCAGGGTCTGGAAGTGATAGGTCGGCGCTTCGGCAGTCAGTTCTTCGTGGCTGCCAAAACCGTAGCCCACTGCCGCCGCGTCCAGGCCGTTGCGTCGGGCGCCGATCAGGTCGTGCTTGCGGTCGCCAATCATCAGGGTGTTCGCCGGATCCAGGCGTTCCTGTTCCAGCAAATGGGCGATCAACTCGACTTTGTCGGTGCGGGTGCCGTCCAGCTCGCTGCCGTAGATCACCTTGAAGTGCTTGGCGAAATCGAAATGGCGGGCGATTTCCCGGGCGAATACCCAAGGCTTGGAGGTCGCGATATACAGCTGCCGGCCCTGGCCGCTCAAGGTTTCGAGCAAAGGTGTAACGCCGTCGAACACGCGGTTCTCATATAGGCCGCTGATCTTGAAACGTTCGCGATAGAATTTCACCGCCTCCCAGGCCCGGGCCTCGTCGAAGTCGTAGAACTGCATGAAGGCCTGCAACAGCGGCGGGCCGATGAAGTGTTCGAGTCGGGTCAGGTCAGGTTCGTCGATGCCCAATTTGCTCAGGGCAAACTGGATCGAACGGGTGATGCCTTCACGTGGGTCGGTCAGGGTGCCATCGAGGTCAAATAGAACGGTCTGGTAATGCATGGGGTTTCCTGGGCAAGGGGTCAGAGGGCATTCAAGGCAGGTGGTAGCCTTCGGCCAGGTGCAGGTCCTTGAGTTTTACGTAATTGGCGGCGCTGTAGGTGAAGAAGGCGCGCTCCTTGTCGGTCAGGGCCCGCACTTGTTTCACCGGGCTGCCGACATACAGGAAGCCACTTTCCAGCTGCTTGCCCGGGGGCACCAGGCTGCCGGCGCCGATGATCACATCGTCGGCCACCCGGGCGCCGTCCATGACAATACTGCCCATGCCGATCAGTACCCGGCTGCCGACGGTACAGCCGTGCAGCATGACTTTGTGGGCGATGGTCACGTCATCGCCGATCAGCAGCGGGAAGCCGTCGGGGTTGAACGGGCCGGCATGGGTGATGTGCAGCACGCAGCCGTCCTGCACGCTGGTGCGTTGGCCGATGCGGATGCGGTGCATGTCGCCGCGGATCACGGTCAGTGGCCAGATCGAGCTGTCGCTGCCGATCTCGACGTCGCCGATCACCACCGCCGAGTGGTCGACGAAGGCCCGTTCACCGAGGCTCGGCGTGTGCTGCTGATAGGTGCGAATGGCCACGTGGGGTTGCCTCTCTGACATTTATTAATGGGGTCGATAGCTGCGGTGGGCATCGATTGTAATTAAGATGGCGCTACGTTTCTTCCAGCCAAGGTGCCAACCGTGAGCCTGAACAACCCTCTTCTGCAGTCCTACGACCTGCCGCCGTTCTCGGCGATCCGTGCCGAGCATGTGCAACCGGCCATCGAACAGATCCTGGCGGATAACCGGGTTGCCATCGCGCAGATCCTCAAGACTCAAGGCCAGCAGCCGACCTGGGCCGGCCTGGTGCTGGCCATGGACGAACTCAATGATCGCCTGGGCGCCGCCTGGAGCCCGGTCAGCCACCTCAACGCCGTGTGCAACAGCGCCGAACTGCGTGAAGCCTACGAGGCGTGCCTGCCTGCCCTGAGCGCCTACTCTACCGAGATGGGCCAGAACCGCGAGTTGTTCCAGGCCTTCGAAGCCCTGGCCAACAGCCCCGAAGCCGCCGGTTTCGATGTGGCGCAGAAGACTATCCTCGAACATTCCCTGCGTGACTTCCGCCTGTCGGGTATCGACCTGCCGCCGGAGCAGCAGAAGCGCTACGCCGAGGTGCAGAGCAAACTGTCGGAGCTGGGCAGCCGCTTCTCCAACCAGTTGCTCGACGCCACCCAGGCCTGGACCAAGCACGTCACCGACGAAGCGGCCCTGGCCGGCCTGACCGACTCGGCCAAGGCGCAAATGGCCGCCGCCGCCCAGGCCAAAGAGCTCGACGGCTGGCTGATCACCCTGGAATTCCCTAGCTACTACGCGGTGATGACCTACGCCCAGGACCGTGCCCTGCGTGAAGAGATCTACGCCGCCTACTGCACCCGTGCCTCGGACCAGGGCCCGAATGCCGGGCAGAACGACAATGGCCCGGTGATGGAGCAGATCCTCGACCTGCGTCAGGAACTGGCCAAGCTCCTGGGCTTTGCCAGCTTCTCCGAATTGAGTCTGGCCACCAAGATGGCCGAATCCAGCGACCAGGTGCTGAGTTTCCTGCGCGACCTGGCCAAGCGCAGCAAGCCGTTTGCCGCCCAGGACCTGCAGCAGCTCAAGGCTTACGCCGCCGAACAGGGCTGCCCGGACCTGCAAAGCTGGGACAGCGGCTTCTACGGTGAAAAACTCCGTGAGCAGCGTTACAGCGTGGCCCAGGAAGCCCTGCGCGCCTACTTCTCGATCGACAAGGTGCTGGGCGGCCTGTTCGCCATCGTGCAGCGTCTGTATGGCATCGAGATCGCCGAGCAGAAAGGCTTCGACACCTGGCACCCGGATGTACGCCTGTTCGAAATCAAGGAGAACGGCCAGCACGTCGGCCGTTTCTTCTTCGACCTGTATGCCCGCGCCAACAAGCGTGGCGGGGCCTGGATGGATGGCGCCCGTGACCGTCGCCGCACCCTGGACGGCGTGTTGCAGAGCCCGGTGGCCAATCTGGTGTGCAACTTCACCCCGGCCGACAGCGGCAAGCCTGCGCTGCTGACCCACGATGAAGTCACCACCCTGTTCCACGAATTCGGCCACGGCCTGCACCACCTGCTGACCCGGGTTGAACATGCCGGCGTATCCGGGATCAACGGCGTGGCCTGGGATGCGGTCGAGCTGCCGAGCCAGTTCATGGAGAACTGGTGCTGGGAGCCGGAAGGCCTGGCGCTGATCTCCGGCCACTATGAGAGCGGCGAGCCGCTGCCCGAGGACCTGTTGCAGAAGATGCTCGCGGCGAAGAACTTCCAGTCCGGACTGATGATGGTGCGCCAGCTGGAATTCTCGCTGTTCGACTTCGAGCTGCACGCCACCCACGGCGACGGGCGCAGCGTGCTGCAAGTGCTCGAAGGGATACGCGACGAGGTCTCGGTCATGCGTCCGCCGGCCTACAACCGCTTCCCCAACAGCTTCGCGCACATCTTCGCCGGCGGTTACGCCGCGGGTTACTACAGCTACAAGTGGGCGGAAGTGCTGTCGGCGGATGCGTTCTCCAGGTTCGAAGAGGAAGGCGTGCTCAACCCGGCCACCGGGCGTGCGTTCCGCGAGGCGATCCTGGCCCGTGGCGGCTCCCAGGCGCCGATGGTGCTGTTCGTCGATTTCCGCGGACGTGCCCCGTCGATTGACGCACTCTTGCGCCACAGCGGCCTGAGTGAGGACGCGGCGGCATGAGTGAGGGTTCCGTGAAGATCACCAAGAAGCGCTTTATCGCCGGGGCCGTCTGCCCGGCGTGCAGCGAGCCGGACCGGCTGATGATGTGGAGCGAGGGCGACGTGCCCCATCGCGAGTGCGTGGCCTGCGGCTACTCCGACACCCTGAATGAACAGGGGCTGTCGGTGCCCAAGGAATTGGGGACCCGGGTCAATACCACGGCGTTGAAAGTGCAGGATGCCAAGGTGCAGTCGGTGCAGTTTTTCCCCAACCCCAAGTTGAAGAAAAAAACCGACGACCCGCAATAACTCCCCGTCATACCACCGGCTCCGCAAGGAGCCGGCCTGTTTTTCCCATCGTCAATAAAACAGCTCGCTCGGCCCGCTGCTGCGGTCAGATGGCGGGCTTGTTGCTGCTCACGGTTTCGAGCCAGCTCTTCATCGAGCAGGTATCAAACACGCTGGTACTGCAATCGCCATTGGCCAGGGCGGTACGCAGTTTGTCGACATCGGCCTGCATCATGTAGCGAATGCCGTCCTTGAAGTGGGAACTGTCGCCGAACCCGCCCTGGGTCATTTCATTCAGGGCGTCCTCTTTGCTCCAGCCCTGGATCACCACCCGGTACATCGCTGAAATCAGCCCGGTGCGGTCCGAGCCGTGCTTGCAATGCATCAGCACCGGGCCCTGGCTCTCTGCGCTCTGGATGGCCCGCAGCGCACTCAGCACATCGGCGTCGTCCACATGATTGGTGCGGTACGGCAGTTGCACCTGCTTGATCCCCGGAGCCGATAGCCAGCGGGAGTCGGCCTCGGGCAGGAAGTTGATCACGGTGCCCACTTGCAACTGTTGCAGCAGGGGCAAGGCTCGGCTGTCGGGCAATGCGCTGCGATAGAGGGTCGGCGACATCTGGTACAGGTTGTAGTGCGCGTCTACCGGCTGCGCCCATTGGCTCGGGCGGCTGCTGGGCAGATCGGCGGCCCAGGCCTGGGGCCATGCGAGCAGGGTCAGCAGCGACAGGCAGAGGGCGGGAAAGAGGCGAGTGTTTGACATGCGCAGGCCGACGCTCAGGAAGGAGGGATGATGCTGCACAGCCTGTTCTGGCGGGCGTCAAAGCCCCGTGAGGCCTTTGTCAAAGAATCGTGAAGCATCGGCTGTTGGCTAAAAAAACTGTTTTTTCCACCTTGAAGCGACTTATCTGGATGCTTAGCCTGCTACCATTTGCCCAGTTGTAACCAAATTTTGCTGAGGTTGGGGCTGCTGCCCCGGCCTGTACCGCGACCAGAACGACAAGCTGCGCCATGACGCCGCTGATCAATCCATCAATGCCTGATGAGGTGCCCCCCATGTCTGATCAAGATCGAGACAACCCGCGGCGTGAGTTTTTGCGCAAATCCCTGACCTTGATCCCGGTGGTCACCGTCGCCAGTACCGGCCTGGGCAGTTCCGTGCTGATGGCGGCGTCGGAGCCGGCCAAGCCGGTCGAACCCGCCAAGGCGGCACCTGCCGGCCAGGCCTATGAGCCGAGTTACTTCACTGCCGAGGAATGGGCCTTTATCAAGGCCGCCGTCGAGCGCCTGATCCCGGCCGACGAGCAAGGCCCTGGCGCCCTGGAAGCCGGTGTCCCGGAATACATCGACCGGCAGATGAACACCCCCTACGCCGCTGGCGCCCTGTGGTACATGCAAGGGCCGTTCAACGCCGACGCCGCGCCGGAAATGGGCTGGCAGAGCAAGCTGGTGCCCAAGGACATCTACCGTCTGGGCATAGCCGCCACGGATGCCTGGTCCAAAGCCTTCAACGGCAAACTATTTGCCGAGCAAGACAGCGCTACCCGGGACGACCTGCTCAAGCAGCTCGAAGCCGGCAAACCGCAGTTCGACAGTGTTCCGGCGAAGATTTTCTTCAACCTGCTGCTGCAAAACACCAAGGAAGGGTTCTTCTGCGACCCGATCCACGGTGGCAATAAAGGTATGGTCGGCTGGACCCTGATCGGCTTTCCCGGCGCCCGCGCCGATTTCATGGATTGGGTGGAACGCAACGAGCAATACCCCTTCCCGGCAGTGTCGATTCGCGGCGAGAGGGCTTGAGCATGGCAACGGTAATGAAGAAGGTCGATGCAGTGATCGTCGGGTTTGGCTGGACCGGCGCGATCATGGCCAAGGAGCTGACCGAGGCGGGCCTCAACGTGCTGGCGCTGGAGCGCGGGCCGATGCAGGACACCTACCCCGACGGCAACTATCCCCAGGTGATCGACGAACTCACCTACAGCGTGCGTAAGAAACTTTTCCAGGACATCTCCAAAGAGACGGTGACCATTCGCCACAGCGTCAACGACATCGCCCTGCCCAACCGCCAGCTGGGCGCGTTCCTGCCTGGCAATGGCGTCGGCGGCGCCGGTCTGCACTGGTCGGGCGTGCATTTTCGGGTGGACCCCATCGAGTTGCGCATGCGCAGCCACTACGAAGAACGCTACGGCAAAAATTTCATTCCCAAGGACATGACCATCCAGGACTTCGGCGTCAGCTACGAAGAGCTGGAGCCGTTCTTCGACTATGCCGAAAAAGTCTTCGGTACTTCGGGTCAGGCCTGGACCGTGAAAGGTCAACTGGTCGGCGAGGGCAAGGGCGGCAACCCTTACGCCCCGGATCGCTCGAACCCATTCCCGCTGGAGTCGCAGAAAAACACCTATTCCGCACAGCTGTTTCAGAAGGCGGCCGGGGATGTCGGGTACAAACCCTACAATCTGCCGTCGGCCAATACCTCGGGGCCTTACACCAACCCCTACGGCGCGCAGATGGGCCCGTGCAACTTCTGCGGCTTCTGCAGCGGTTACGTCTGCTACATGTATTCCAAGGCCTCGCCCAACGTGAACATCCTGCCGGCCCTCAAGCCGCTGCCGAATTTCGAGTTGCGGCCCAATTCCCACGTGCTCAAGGTCAACCTCGACAGCACCAAGACCCGTGCCACCGGCGTGACCTATGTCGACGGCCAGGGTCGCGAGATCGAGCAACCGGCCGACCTGGTGATTCTCGGCGCGTTCCAGTTCCACAACGTGCGCCTGATGCTGCTGTCCGGCATTGGCAAGCCTTACGACCCGATCAGCGGTGAAGGCGTGGTGGGCAAGAACTTCGCCTACCAGAACATGGCCACCATCAAGGCCTACTTCGACAAGGATGTGCACACCAACAACTTCATCGGCGCTGGCGGCAATGGCGTAGCAGTGGACGACTTCAACGCCGACAACTTCGACCACGGCCCCCACGGTTTCGTCGGTGGTTCGCCGATGTGGGTCAACCAGGCCGGCAGCCGGCCGATTGCGGGCACTTCCAACCCACCCGGCACTCCGGCCTGGGGCAGCGCATGGAAGAAGGCCACGGCCGATTACTACACCCACCAGGTATCGATGGACGCCCACGGCGCGCATCAGTCCTACCGGGGCAACTACCTCGATCTGGACCCGGTGTACCGCGATGCCTACGGCCTTCCCCTGCTGCGGATGACCTTCGACTGGCAGGAAAACGACATCAAGATGAACCGCTTCATGGTCGAGAAAATGAGCAAGATCGCCGAAGCCATGAACCCCAAGGCCATCGCCCTGCTAGGCAAGAAGGTCGGCGAGCACTTCAACACCGCGTCCTACCAGACCACCCACCTCAACGGTGGCGCGATCATGGGCACCGACCCCAAGACCAGTGCCCTGAACCGTTACCTGCAAAGCTGGGACGTGCACAACGTGTTTGTTCCCGGCGCGTCGGCATTCCCCCAGGGCCTGGGCTACAACCCCACTGGCCTGGTGGCGGCCCTGACCTACTGGTCGGCGCGGGCGATTCGCGAGCAGTACCTGAAAAACCCCGGCCCGCTGGTTCAGGCTTAAGGAGCGATGACCATGAAAGCACTCGTTATCGCGACCCTGGCCCTGCTCGGCAGCGCCTCCCTCCAGGCGGCCGAAGTCGATCAGCCTGCCCTGGTCAAACAAGGTGAGTACCTGGCCCGCGCCGGTGACTGCGTGGCCTGCCACACCGCCAAGGGCGGCAAGCCGTTCGCCGGTGGGCTGGCGATGGAAACCCCGATCGGGGTGATCTACTCGACCAACATCACCCCGGACAAGACCGGGATTGGCGACTACAGCTTCGAAGACTTCGACCAGGCCGTGCGCCATGGCGTGGCCAAGAGCGGCAGTACCCTGTACCCGGCAATGCCCTTCCCGTCCTATGCGCGGGTCAGCGATGCCGACATGCAGGCGCTCTATGCCTACTTCATGCAAGGCGTGGCGCCGGTGGCCCAGGACAACAAGGACAGCGACATCCCCTGGCCGCTGAGCATGCGCTGGCCGCTGACCGCCTGGCGCTGGATGTTCGCGCCCAAGGTCGAAGCCCAGCAGCCGAACATCGGTGCCGACCCGGTGGTCAGCCGCGGTGCTTATCTGGTGGAAGGCCTGGGGCATTGCGGCGCCTGCCATACGCCACGGGCCCTGACCATGCAGGAGAAGGCCCTGAGCGCCAACGATGGCAGCCGCTTTCTGTCCGGCAGTGCGCCCCTGGAGGGCTGGATCGCCAAGAGCCTGCGCGGTGACCACAAGGACGGTCTCGGCAGCTGGAGCGAAGAGCAACTGGTGCAGTTCCTCAAGACCGGGCGCAGTGATCGCAGCGCCGTCTTCGGCGGCATGAGCGATGTGGTGGTGCACAGCATGCAGTACATGTCCGAGGACGACCTGACCGCGATTGCCCGCTACCTCAAATCCTTGCCGGCCAACGACCCCGCGGATCAGCCGCACCAGTACGACAAGCAGGTGGCCGAAGCCCTGTGGAAAGGCGACGACAGCAAGCCGGGGGCCGCGGTGTACATCGACAATTGCGCGGCTTGCCACCGCACCGACGGCCATGGCTACACCCGGGTGTTCCCGGCGTTGGCGGGCAATCCGGTGTTGCAGTCGGACGATGCCACCTCGCTGATTCACATCGTGCTCAAGGGCGGTACTTTGCCGGCGACCCATACCGCGCCGTCGACCTTCACCATGCCGGCCTTCGCCTGGCGCCTGTCGGACCAGGAAGTGGCGGATGTGGTGAATTTCATCCGCACCAGCTGGGGCAACCAGGGTTCCAAGGTCAAGGCCGGGGACGTGGCCGACCTGCGCAAGGACGATATGCAGAGCACGTCCGGTGACGACCTGGGGCAAGTGACCAGCCACTGAGGATCACCTGCGGCACCCCCGCCAGCGCTGGTTGGCGGGGTGCTTGGGGCTTATTTGAAGCGGCGGATGCCCAGTTCGCTGCCCAGCTGGTAGCCGCACACGTGGTCCGATAGCCCGGCGTGCATCAGGTCCTCCCAACCGGCGGGGACAAGGCCGATCGCGTCGCTGTACTCGACCCAGTGCGCCTGGGCGAAGCGCGGGTCGTGCTCATCGAAGGTGGCGTTGCGTGGCACCGTCGCCAGGGCGATATCCCGGGTGCAGATGTCAAACTCCAACGACACGCCCCACAGCGCTCCGGCGCTGCTCTTGACCATGATCATGTCGGCGCCCTGGTCGTAGCTCGGCAGGTAGGCATCGGCTGCGTAGAAAATTTTCTCCATGTCGCTTACTCCGCCAGGTACCAGGTTAAAAACTGGAAAAAACCATCCCACTTCAGCGCAACGCTGCCCGCCAGGAACAACTCCCGGTCGGCCAGGCTGAAGTCCAGCACCGCGCCGCTGTTGCGGTCATACAGGTAGCAGCCTTCGCCCTGGCAACTGGTGAGGCATATCAGGTGCTGCGGCAGCTCCCACACCTCATGCACGAATTCGGTGCCGAACCGGATGGCGCCGTCATCGATGTCGACCAGCTCTACATCGCTGGCGTGGCCGCGGTAGCAAGTGATGGCGTAGTTGAGGAAAAACACCCCGAACTCACTGTCCAGGGGTACGCCCAGGGCCTGGAGCTCCTCGATCACCGGCCCCTCGTGGGTTCTGTGGATGCTGCCTGGCTGGCGCTCGATCAAGCGCACCAGCGCGCTGGGGATTGCGGGCATTCCTGTGCTCCTTCGGATTCAGGGCGACCTTATACCGCGATCTGCGTCCGCCCGGGGCGGGGTTTTCGGCTCGGCGGCGCTAGGCGCCGGGCGCAGGCTCCATTACTGTATGTGCATACAGTTGAGGAGTGCCTTTCATGTTCACCCCCTTGCCGCCTCGCGGTCGTGGCACCGCGAGCAACCCCCACAACCGTTTCGCCCCCAGCCGTTCAGTGGCCGAGGACGATGGCTGGTATCAGGAAGCCCCGCTGACCCAGGGCACCGAGGTGATGTTTGAAACGGCCAAGACCATTATTTCCCGCAATACCTCGCCGGACCTGCCCTTCGACCGCTCGATCAACCCCTATCGCGGCTGCGAGCACGGCTGCATCTACTGCTACGCCCGGCCCAGCCATGCGTACTGGGACCTGTCCCCGGGGCTTGATTTTGAAACCAAGCTGATCGCCAAGACCAACGCTGCGTCGGTGCTCGAACAGCAGTTGTCCAAACCCGGCTACGTCTGTGCGCCGATCAACCTGGGCTCCAATACCGACCCCTACCAGCCGATCGAGCGCGAGCACCAGTTGACCCGGCGCACCCTCGAAGTGCTGCTGCGTTACCGGCATCCGGTGACCATCGTCACCAAGGGCTCGCTGATTTTGCGCGACCTCGACCTGCTGGTGCAGTTGGCCGAGCAGCGGCTGGTGGCGGTGATGATCAGCCTGACCACCCTGGACGACGAGCTCAAGCGCATTCTCGAACCCCGCGCGGCGGCGCCCAAGGCGCGCTTGCGGGCGATCCGGGTGATGCGCGAAGCGGGAATCCCGGTGGGGGTGCTGTGTTCGCCGATGATCCCGATGATCAACGACAGCGAGCTGGAAAGCCTGCTCACCGAAGCCTTTGAAGCCGGGGCGCAGAGCGCGGCCTACATGATGTTGCGCTTGCCGTTGGAAGTGGCGCCGCTGTTCGAGGAATGGTTGGCGGCGCACTACCCGCAGCGAGCGGCCCATGTACTGAGCCTGATTCGCCAGAGCCGTGGCGGCGAACTGTACGACAGCCGTTTTGGCGCGCGCATGCGCGGCGAAGGTCCGTTCGCCGACCTGCTGGCGCAGCGTTTTACCAAGGCCATCAAGCGCCTGGGGCTTGATCGGCGGGAGGGCTACAACCTCGACTGCAGTGCGTTTTGTCCGCCGGGCGGTCAGATGTCGTTGCTGTAAGGGCAACGGGCCTATGGTTGAATTGGCCTATGGTTGCGTAGTACCGCGAGAGGTCGTTCGCTAACATAGTCACGTTTTGCCGTGCCTATAGTGGCGTTCTAGAGCGCTCCATTCAGTTTGAGTTAAGTTTCCATGGCTACCGTGTTCATCGAGTGACCGATGGGTCGCAGTCAGTGTGCTGGTTGTTTATTGATCAAGTGCTGGCTTCGCGCCGGATAAAACTGGAAAATTTTGCCTAATCCGTCAGAGAGAATGAATCATGAGTGACAAGGATAAACAGCCGCTAGCTGCGTCGGCTTCAGCCCAATCCACTGAAAGCGCCGATGCAGCGCTGCAGCATATCGTTGATGGCTTTTTGCATTTTCAACATGAAGTCTTTCCGCAGCAGGAAGAGTTGTTCAAGAAGCTGGCCACCGCCCAGCGGCCCCGGGCGATGTTCATTGCCTGCGCCGATTCGCGGATCGTTCCCGAATTGATTACCCAAAGTGCCCCCGGCGATCTGTTTGTCACCCGCAACGTGGGCAACGTGGTGCCGCCCTACGGGCAAATGAACGGCGGCGTGTCGACCGCCATCGAGTACGCGGTGCTGGCGCTGGGTGTGCACCACATCATCGTTTGCGGGCATTCCGATTGCGGCGCCATGCGTGCGGTACTCAACCCGCAAAGCCTGGAAAAAATGCCCACGGTCAAAGCCTGGCTGCGCCACGCCGAAGTGGCCAAGACCATGGTCCACGAGAACTGCGATTGCGCCGACGAAAACGCCAGCATGCATGTGCTGACCGAAGAGAACGTCATCGCCCAGCTCCAGCATTTGCGCACCCACCCCTCCGTGGCTTCGCGCATGGCCAACGGCCAGTTGTTTATCCATGGCTGGGTCTACGACATCGAAAGTTGCGAGATCAAGGCCTACGACGCCGACCAGGGCATCTTCCTGCCACTGGACGGCAAACACCCGGTGCCTGTCGCGACGCCTAAAGCGCGCTTCTAAAACCTCCTAAATCCCAGCCTGGCTCTGCCCTGACGGCCGTTTATACGGCCGGGCTTTGCCACGCCTGAAGAAAGTCGCGGGAGAGTCATCATGCGTGCAGCGCAACTCAAAGCTGTTTTGCCACGGGAGCTGCTGGCCTCCGTGGTGGTGTTTCTGGTCGCCCTGCCCTTGTGCATGGGGATCGCCATTGCCTCGGGCCTGCCGCCGGCCAAGGGCCTGATCACCGGGATTATCGGTGGCCTGGTGGTGGGTTGGCTGGCCGGTTCGCCGTTGCAGGTCAGTGGCCCCGCCGCGGGCCTGGCGGTGCTGGTGTTCGAACTGGTGCGCCAGCACGGTATCGCCATGCTGGGGCCGATCCTGTTGCTGGCGGGGTTTCTGCAATTGGTGGCCGGCCGCTTGCGCCTGGGCTGCTGGTTTCGGGTCACCGCGCCAGCGGTGGTGTACGGCATGCTGGCCGGGATCGGGGTGTTGATCGTGCTCTCCCAGGTGCATGTGATGCTCGATGCCAAGCCCCAGGCGTCGGGCCTGGATAACCTGGCGGGCTTCCCCCAGGCCGTGGTCGAAGCCTGGCCGACCCTGGGCGGTGGGTTGGGCTGGCAGGCAGGCCTGCTCGGGCTGCTGACCATCGGCGTGATGTACCTGTGGGACAAAGTGCGGCCCCATCGTTTACGTTTCATTCCCGGCGCGCTGCTGGGGGTGGGCCTGGCCACGGGCATCAGCCTGGCGCTGGCGTTGCAGGTGAAACGGGTCGAGGTGCCGGCCAACCTGGCCGAGGCCATCGACTGGCTGCGCCCCGCCGATCTGCTCAACCTGGCGGATCCGACCTTGCTGATCGCAGCCTTCGCCGTGGCCTTTATCGCCAGCGCCGAAACCCTGCTTTCGGCGGCCGCGGTGGATCGTATGCACAGCGGCCAGCGCTCGGATTTCGATCGTGAACTGTCGGCCCAGGGTGTGGGCAATATGCTCTGCGGCCTGCTGGGAGCGTTGCCGATGACCGGGGTGATCGTGCGCAGTTCGGCCAATGTGCAGGCCGGCGCCACCACACGCCTGTCGGCAATTTTCCATGGTCTGTGGCTGCTGGCTTTCGTGATGTTGCTGTCCAGCGTGTTGCAGAGCATCCCCGTGGCCAGCCTGGCGGGCGTGCTGGTGTACACCGGCTTCAAGCTGGTGGACCTCAAGTCGCTGCGCAAGCTGGGGCGCTATGGGCCGATGCCGATGCTGATCTATGGGGTGACGGCGCTGGCCATCGTCTTCACTGACTTGCTGACTGGGGTCTTGATCGGTTTTGGCCTGACCCTGGTGAAGCTGGCGTGGGGGGCGTCGCGCCTGAAGATCAGCCTGGTGGACCTGCCGGCCGAAGGCGAGATGGAACTGCGCCTGGTGGGCTCGGCGACTTTCCTTAAGGTGCCGGCGCTGACCCAGGCCCTGGGCAGCATCCCCCCCGGAACCACGGTCCATGTGCCCCTGAGCAACCTGGGCTATATCGACCATGCGTGTCTTGAGCTACTGGAAGAATGGGACCGGGCCAATGCAGCGAAAGGTTCGCGGCTGGTGATCGAGGCGCGCGGCCTCAGGCGGCGACTGGAGGGGCGCTTGCACACCGCGAGCGGGGTGGGCAGTGCGCGCAGCCTGGTTGCGGCGGGTCACGACCGAGGGTAGGCGCGCCATGAAAAAAGCCCTCTAGCGAGGGCTTTTGCTTATCAGGTCAGGCGGCGGGTTGGTCCAGCTCCAGCTCGACCCCCAGTTGGCGCGACAGGCACGGCCAGCGTTTCCAGGCGGCTTCGGTGTCGGGGCTGGCGAGTTTTTCGCGGTAGGCCTCGACCGACTCCAGGGCAAAGCTTTCCTCATCGAGCATGGAGTCCACCGCATGGTGCACGGCCTCATCCAGTTGGTTGGCGAAGGTTTCGCCGATCAGCTGGTGCGCGATCAGGTTGGCGACAGTCATGTCCAGCGGGATCAGGGGCTGGTTGAAGTGCTTGATATAGAGATCGTTGACCTCCTCCACCAGACGGTGGGCCAGGTAGGCTTCGTCCAGCAGGCTGTCTAGGCCGACATGGCCTTCCATGATTGCCGGCGGCTGGATGAAGAAGTGTTCGGCGATTTTCAGCACCGGTTTGATCTGGGATTCGATGCCGGCTTCACGCGCAACGGCGTTGGCGGCGTCCAGCAGATCGGGAACCTGGTCGATGTAGGCCGTGACGAAACGGGTCATCACGCCCTTGGCGTCGACGTCAGGCAGCGAAATAGCGGGGTGAAGATGGGGCAGTTGGGTCTCCAGCTGGCTCGTCAGTTGGCCAGTGCTGGCTTCATGTTGATGGGCAAGGTGAATCTGCTCGCGCAATGCGGCGGTGTTCATGAAAACTCCAGGGAACAAGGGCAATTAAATAGGGAAGACATAAGTTAGCCTGCTTGAGAAACCAGCTAAGACGCATTTGTCATAATTATTTCATGCTTAGTCGTCCAGGTTATATCGATTTGCCATCACTGATCCCGCAACCCCTTTCCCTCCGGGGCCTTCGCGGCTGAGCCGAAGTGTTTTCGCTGATTTGCCCCGTCGCGTTGCGAGGTCACAGGCCCTGTCTATACTCGGCCTTGTATGAAGTTAGCTGATGACGCCCGACTGCAAATGCAGCGAGGCCCGGCGGTTTAAGTTCGTAGTCTAGGCAGCCGCTCCCTTGCCGCAGGTGAAAGCCGGCGGGATAACAAGAACGATAAGGGGAACCCGCAATGATGCGACATCCACAAGTCTGGATGGGCCTCCTGTTGTGGTCGATATTCAGCCAGGCAAACGCTGCCTGGACCGTGAATATGGCGCCTGGAGCTACTGAAATCAGTCACGCGGTATTCGACCTGCACATGACCATTTTCTGGATCTGTGTGGTGATCGGCGTCATCGTCTTCGGCGCCATGTTCTGGTCGATGATGGTTCACCGCCGTTCCACCGGCCAGGTGGCTGCCAAATTCCATGAAAGCACGACCGTCGAGATTCTCTGGACGGTGATCCCCTTCCTGATCCTGGTGGCCATGGCGGTGCCGGCGACCGCGACCCTGATCAAGATGTACGACACCAGTGAGCCGGATGTGGACATCCAGATCACCGGCTATCAGTGGAAGTGGCACTACAAGTACCTGGGCCAGGACGTCGAGTTCTTCAGCAACCTGGCCACCCCGGCCGAGCAGATTCATAACCAGGCCGTCAAAGGCGAGCATTACCTGCTGGAGGTGGACCAGCCGCTGGTGCTGCCGGTGGGCGCGAAGGTGCGATTCCTGGTGACGGCGGCGGACGTGATCCACTCCTGGTGGGTGCCGGCGTTTGCGGTCAAGCGCGATGCCATCCCCGGGTTCGTCAACGAAGCCTGGACCCGGGTCGACAAGCCCGGCATCTACCGTGGCCAGTGCGCCGAGCTGTGCGGCAAGGACCACGGCTTCATGCCGATCGTGGTCGAGGTCAAGACTCAGGCCGACTACGACACCTGGCTCGGCGAGCGCAAAGCCGAGGCCGCCAAGCTCAAGGAACTGACCAGCAAGGAATGGACACTCGACGAGCTCAAGGAGCGCGGCGACAAGATCTACCACACCACCTGCGTCGCCTGTCACCAGGCCGAAGGCCAGGGCCTGCCGCCGATGTTCCCGGCACTCAAGGGCTCGAAAATCGCCACCGGGCCCAAGGAAGGTCACCTGAGCCTGGTGTTCCACGGCAAACCGGGTACTGCCATGGCTGCGTTCGGCAAGCAGCTGTCGGAAGTCGATATCGCCGCGGTCGTGACCTACGAACGCAACGCCTGGGGCAACAACAAGGGCGACATGGTCACGCCAAAAGAGGTTTTGGCTCTGAAACAGGCGGAAAGCAAATGAGCCGGTCTATTGCGTATTCCCGGAACCGGTCACGGGGCATCGCCCCTGATCGTCCAGCCCACCCGTTTGCAGGAGACAGGGCATGAGTGCTGTTATCGATGACCACGGCCACGCCGGCCATGATGACCACGCCCATGGCCCGGCCAAGGGCCTGATGCGCTGGGTACTGACCACCAACCACAAGGACATCGGCACCCTCTACCTGTGGTTCAGCTTCTGCATGTTCCTCCTGGGCGGTTCGTTCGCCATGGTGATCCGCGCCGAGCTGTTCCAGCCCGGGTTGCAGATCGTCGAGCCGGCGTTCTTCAACCAGATGACCACCATGCATGGCCTGGTAATGGTCTTCGGTGCGGTGATGCCGGCCTTCGTCGGCCTCGCCAACTGGATGATCCCGCTGATGATCGGCGCGCCGGACATGGCCCTGCCGCGCATGAACAACTTCAGTTTCTGGCTGCTGCCGGCGGCGTTCCTGCTGCTGGTCTCGACCCTGTTCATGCCCGGTGGCGGGCCCAACTTCGGTTGGACCTTCTACGCCCCGCTCTCCACCACTTACGCCCCGGAAAGCGTGACCTTCTTTATCTTTGCCATCCACCTGATGGGCATCAGCTCGATCATGGGCGCGATCAACGTGATCGCCACCATCCTCAACCTGCGTGCCCCGGGCATGACCCTGATGAAGATGCCGCTGTTCGTGTGGACCTGGCTGATCACCGCGTTCCTGCTGATTGCGGTCATGCCGGTGCTGGCCGGTTGCGTGACCATGATGCTGATGGACATCCATTTCGGCACCAGCTTCTTCAGTGCGGCCGGTGGCGGCGACCCGGTGTTGTTCCAGCACGTGTTCTGGTTCTTCGGCCACCCCGAGGTGTACATCATGATCCTGCCGGCCTTCGGCGCCGTCAGTTCGATCATCCCCACCTTCTCGCGCAAGCCGCTGTTCGGCTACACCTCGATGGTCTACGCCACGGCGAGCATCGCCTTCCTGTCGTTCATCGTCTGGGCGCACCACATGTTCGTGGTCGGCATCCCGCTGGTGGGCGAACTGTTCTTCATGTACGCGACCCTGCTGATCGCGGTGCCCACCGGGGTCAAGGTGTTCAACTGGGTCAGCACCATGTGGCAGGGCTCGCTGACCTTCGAGACGCCGATGCTGTTCGCCGTGGCCTTCGTGATCCTGTTCACCATCGGCGGCTTCTCCGGGCTGATGCTGGCCATTGCCCCGGCGGACTTCCAGTACCAGGACACCTACTTCGTGGTGGCGCACTTCCACTACGTGCTGGTGCCGGGAGCGATCTTCGGCATCTTCGCCTCGGCCTATTACTGGCTGCCGAAGTGGACCGGGCACATGTACGACGAAACCCTGGGCAAGCTGCACTTCTGGCTGTCCTTCGTCGGCATGAACATGGCCTTCTTCCCGATGCACTTCGTCGGGCTGGCGGGCATGCCGCGCCGGATCCCGGACTACAACCTGCAGTTCGCCGACTTCAACATGGTGTCGTCCATCGGCGCCTTCACCTTTGGCGCAACGCAGATCTTCTTCCTGTTCATCGTCATCAAGACCATTCGTGGTGGTCCGGCGGCACCGGCCAAACCCTGGGACGGTGCCGAAGGGCTGGAGTGGAGCGTGCCGTCGCCGGCGCCTTACCACACCTTCACCACGCCCCCGGAAGTCAAATGAAAGCCATGGCCGCGGGGCCCGGCGCCCGTGCGTGGCTCAAGCACACTGCCGGCGTGAGCCCGCCGGCTGCGGGAGGTTGCCGTCATGGCTGAGGTCTCGCTGAAAAAACTGGTCACCCGGCTGCTGCTGGTGGTGCTGGCGATGTTTGCCTTCGGCTTTGCCCTGGTGCCGATCTACGACGTGATGTGCAAGGCCCTGGGCATCAACGGCAAGACCGGTGGCCAGTACCAGCAGGGCGAGCTGCAGGTGGATGCGTCGCGCCAGGTCCGGGTGCAGTTCCTGTCGACCAATGCCATCGACATGGTCTGGGATTTCTACCCCAAGTCCGATGACATCGTGGTCCACCCGGGGGCGGTCAACGAGATGATTTTCATCGCCCGCAACCCGAGCAATCACCCGATGAGTGCGCAGGCGGTGCCGAGTATTTCACCGAGCAGCGCGGCGATGTATTTCCACAAGACCGAGTGCTTCTGCTTTACCCAGCAGGTGCTGCAGCCCGGCGAACAGATCGAGATGCCGGTCCGTTTCATCGTGGACCGTGACATGCCCAAGGATGTGAAGCACCTGACGCTGGCTTACACGCTGTTCGATATCACCGCGCGTCATCCACCGGTCGCGGTAACCACCCCCTCCGGCGGTTAAGACGATCTAGCGTGCCCGATAAGGAGAACAATAAATGGCGACTCATGAGCACTATTACGTTCCCGCCCAGAGCAAATGGCCGATCATTGCCACGGTGGGCATGTTTGTCACCGTGTTCGGCCTGGCCACCTGGTTCAACGACCTCAAGGCCGCGCGCCCGGAATCCCATGGCCCGCTGATCTTTTTCGTCGGTGGCCTGCTGCTGGCCTACATGCTCTTCGGCTGGTTCGGCGCGGTGATCAAGGAAAGCCGCGCCGGGCTCTACAGTGCCCAGCTGGACCGCTCGTTCCGCTGGGGCATGAGCTGGTTCATCTTTTCCGAAGTGATGTTCTTCATCGCCTTCTTCGGCGCGCTGTTTTACGTGCGGCATATGTCCGGGCCGTGGCTCGGCGGCGAGGGGCATAAAGGCATCGCCCATATGCTGTGGCCGAACTTCGAGTTCGTCTGGCCGCTGCTGAACAACCCCGACCCCAAACTGTTCCCGGCGCCCAAAGGCACCATCAGCCCCTGGGGCCTGCCCCTGCTGAACACGGTGCTGCTGGTCAGCTCCAGCGTCACCGTGACCATCGCCCACCACGCGTTGAAAAAAGGCCATCGCGGCGCGCTGAAAATATGGCTGGCGCTGACCGTGCTGCTCGGTTGTGCCTTCCTTGGCTTCCAGGCCGAGGAGTACATCCACGCCTATCACGAGTTGGGCCTGACCCTGGGGTCCGGCGTGTACGGCGCGACCTTCTTCATGCTCACCGGCTTTCACGGGGCCCACGTCACCATCGGCACCCTGATCCTGTTTGTGATGCTGATGCGGGTGATGAAGGGGCATTTCGATGCCGAGCACCAGTTCGGCTTCGAGGCGGCCAGTTGGTACTGGCACTTCGTCGATGTGGTGTGGATCGGTCTGTTCGTTTTCGTCTACGTGCTCTGAGGCGCGCCTACCAGGGCGCGTGGGACACCAACTGGCCGCTGAAGAAACCCCAGGCAATCAAGCCGACGGTGATCGCGGCCAGGCACACGCGAATGGTCAGGCTGGTGAGCACGCGGTTGGAGTGACTGTCGTCCCTGACCAGAAAGAACAGGCCGCTGAACAGGCTGATTACCGTGGCTATCAGCATCAGGACGATCGCTGCTTTGAGCATGGTCGGACTCCGGGGGGAACTGCGATGCGCTTGAGTATAGCTAGCCGATTTCTCGACCCTGTGGCGCAAGCATGAGGCGCTTTCGCCCGGGCATCCTGCCGACCCTGGTGGTGCTGGCGTTGCTGCCTGTGCTGGTGGGCCTGGGCTTCTGGCAGCTGTCGCGCGGCGAACAGAAACGCGAGCTGCTGGCCAGCTACGCCGAGCGCCGGGTGGCCGAGCCGATGTCGCTCTATGAACTGCATGGCACCGAGGATCCGGCGTTTCGCCGGGTGCGCCTGCACGGGCATTTCGATGCCGCCCACAGCCTCCTGCTGGATAACCGCATGCATGACGGCAAGGTCGGCGTGGAGCTGCTGCAACCCTTTCTCGACCAGGCCAGCGGGCTCTGGCTGCTGCTCAATCGCGGCTGGCTGCCCTGGCCCGACCGCCGCACCCCGCCGGTGTTCAGCACCCCTGACTCAAGCCTGAGCCTGGAGGCCTGGGTCTACGTCAGCCCCGGTGCGACCTTCCAGCTGCATGCCGACCCGACAGGCGCGAACTGGCCGCGCCTGGTCACCGCGGTCGATCCGGGCAGGCTCTGGAGCGAGCTGGGGCGTGGCGGCTTTAGCTATCAACTGCGCGCAGAAGGCGGCCCCGGCACCTACGTCACCGAATGGCCGGTGGTGGCCATGGGCCCGGAAAAACACCTGGCCTACGCCGTGCAGTGGTTCGCCATGGCCCTGGCGCTGCTGGCTCTGTACCTCTACCTCGGATGGCACAACGCAAGGGAGAAAAACCATGGGAACGGCCATGAATCCACCCAACACATCTGACGCACCGCGCACGAAAAGCCGCGGGCGCTGGCAACTGATCCTGATCGTAGCCATGGTCATCGGCCCCATGATCCTCGCCACCGGCATGTACAAGTTGCAGTTCTGGGTGCCGGAAAGCCGCAGCTACCATGGCGAGCTGATCGGCAATGGCCAGACCCGGGCCGATATCGGGGTGCAGGCCGACGAAGAGCGCTGGCAGATTCTGGTCACCGCGCCCAAAGAATGTGCCGTGGATTGCCAGCAACTGGTGTACCTGGCGCGGCAGATCCAGGTCGCCCTCGGCCGTGATGCCTCCCGGGCCAGCCATGCGTTGGCCAGTGCCCAGCCCCTGAGCGCCGAGTACAGCGCCAAGCTGCAACGTGAATACCCGCAACTGCAACGCTACCCGCTGGACCTCTCGACCTTCAGCCGCAACGCCAATGACCAGGGCGCGCCGCAGCTGTGGATCGTCGACCCGCACAGCAACCTGGTGCTGCGCTACGACGCCCGGGTCAAGGGCAAGGACCTGCTCAACGACCTGCGCCACCTGTTGAAACTGTCGAACATCGGATAAGGGCACCGTCATGGCCAAACCTGGATTTCGCCTCGCGCTGTTTGCCACCCTGCTCGCACTGATCGTGGTGTTGCTCGGCGCCTACACCCGGCTGACCCACGCCGGCCTGGGCTGCCCGGATTGGCCAGGCTGCTACGGCTTTATCAGCGTGCCCAAAAGCGAGGCCCAGCTGGCCCATGCCGAACTGCACTTTCCCGATGCGCCAGTGGAGGCCCACAAGGGCTGGAACGAGATGGTCCATCGCTACTTCGCCGGGACCCTGGGCCTGCTGATCGTGGCCCTGGCCGCCCGCGCCTGGACCCATCGCCGCCATCCGGGGCAGCCGTTGAAGCTGCCGCTGTTCCTGTTGTTCGTGGTCTTCGCCCAGGCGGCCTTCGGCATGTGGACGGTGACCCTCAAGCTCTGGCCGCAGGTGGTGACGGCGCACCTGCTGGGCGGTTTCGCCACCTTGAGCCTGCTGTTTTTGCTGACTCTGCGCCTGTCCGGGGTCCTGCCGGCGCTGATCGTGCCGCGTCGCCTGCAGTATTGGGCCACGGCGGGGCTGGTGCTGGTTATCGGGCAGATCGCGCTGGGCGGCTGGGTCAGCTCCAACTATGCGGCGGTGGCCTGTATCGACCTGCCGACCTGCCACGGCCAGTGGTGGCCGAATGCGGACTTCGCCAATGGCTTCCATCTGACCCAGCACATCGGCCCCAACTACCTGGGTGGGCAGCTGGACAGCGATGCCCGCACCGCCATTCACCTGACCCACCGCATCGGCGCGCTGCTGGTGACCCTGGTGTTGCTGGGTCTGGCCTGGCAACTCAAGCAGGTGGGCATGACTCGCCTCGCCGGGCTGGTGCTGGTGGCGCTGGCGGCGCAGGTCGGCCTGGGCATCAGCAACGTGTTGTTCCACCTGCCGCTGCTGGTGGCCGTCGCCCACAACGCCGGCGGCGCGGCGCTGCTGCTGAGCCTGGTGCTGGTCAACTATCACGCCCGTACCAGCCTGGTCCGGGCTCGGCGCCAATGGCCCCTGGGCTGGCGCCTCAGCCCGCGTAAACAGCCGGTTGGGCCCATAACCATAAAAGGAGAGATGCCATGGCGACTTTGATCGGCGAGCGTCACAGCCAGGCGATCTGGCGCGACTACCTGGAGCTGACCAAGCCCAAGGTGGTGGTGCTGATGCTGATCACCTCGCTGGTGGGCATGTTCCTCGCCACCCGCGCCGGCGTGCCGTGGACGGTACTGGTGTTCGGCAACCTGGGGATTGGCCTGTGCGCGGGCGGTGCGGCGGCGGTCAATCACGTGGTGGACCGACGCATCGATGCAGTGATGGCCCGCACCCACAAGCGGCCGCTGGCTGAAGGCCGGGTGTCGCCGGCGGCGGCGCTGACCTTTGCCCTTGCTCTTGCCCTGGCCGGTCAGGCCTTGCTGCTGACCTTTACCAACCCGCTGACGGCCTGGCTGACCCTGGCATCGCTCTTGGGTTACGCGGTGATCTATACCGGCTTTCTCAAGCGCGCCACGCCGCAGAACATCGTGATCGGCGGCCTGGCCGGGGCCGCACCGCCGCTGCTGGGCTGGGTGGCGGCCACCGGGCATGTCAGCGCCGAACCCCTGCTGCTGGTGCTGATTATCTTCGCCTGGACCCCGCCGCACTTCTGGGCCCTGGCGATCCATCGCAAGGAGGAATACGCCAAGGCCGATATCCCGATGCTGCCGGTGACCCACGGCGAGCATTACACCAAGGTGCATATCCTGCTCTACACCTTTGCCCTGCTGGCCGTGAGCCTGCTGCCTTTCGTCATCCACATGAGCGGCGTGCTGTACCTGGTGTGCGCCCTCGGATTGGGCGCGCGGTTTCTGCAATGGGCCTGGGTGCTGTACCGTGGCACTCGGCCGCACGCGGCGATCAACACCTTCAAGTACTCTATTTACTACTTGTTCCTGCTGTTTATCGCCCTTCTCGTAGACCACTACCTAGTGTTGAACCTATGACTCGAACTCAAAAAACCGTCTTTATTCTCGTTGCCCTGGTGGCCCTGGTCCTGGGGCTCACCGTCAATAAAGTGCTGTCCGGCAAGGGCCAGGGTGATCCGACTGCGCTGATCGACGCCGGGATCATCCTGCTGCCACAGAGCCGCAACCTGCCGGATGTGCAGATGATCGATCAGGACGGCCAACCGGTGGTGGTCAACCAATTGAAGGGCAAGTGGAGCCTCCTGTTCTTCGGCTATACCTTCTGCCCCGATATCTGCCCGACCACCCTCGCCCAGCTGCGCCAGATCAAAAGCGAGCTGCCCAAGGAGGCGGTGGCCAACCTGCAAATCATTCTGGTCAGCGTCGACCCGAACCGCGATAACCCCAAGCAGCTCAAGCAGTATCTGGGTTACTTCGACCCGGAGTTCAAGGGCCTGACCGCCGCTTCGGTGGAAGACCTGCAGAAGCTGGCCAACGCGGTGAGCATCCCCTTTATCCCGGCGGATACCAGCAAGCCCAACTACACCGTCGACCACAGCGGCAACCTGGCCGTGATCGGCCCGGACGGCACCCAGCGCGGCTTCATCCGTGCACCCCTGAACAACCAGAAACTCGTGGTCCAACTGCCGGTGATGTTGAAGCGCTAGCCATTCGACCGCCGAGCCTCTGTAGCAGCTGCCGAGGCCAAAACAAAACGGGGCGCCCTAAGGCGCCCCGTTTTTGTATCGGTAGCAATCAGAACGCTGGCAGTACCGCGCCTTTGTACTTCTCGAGAATGAATTGCTTCACTTCCGGGCTGTGCAGGGCGGCAACCAGTTTCTGCAGGGCAACCGAGTCCTTGTTGTCAGGACGGGCCACCAGGATGTTCACGTAAGGCGAGTCCTTGCCTTCGATCACCAGGGCGTCCTTGGACGGATCCAGCTTGGCTTCCAGGGCGTAGTTGGTGTTGATCAGCGCCAGGTCGACCTGGGTCAGCACGCGCGGGATGGTGGCGGCTTCCAGTTCGCGGAATTTCAGGTCCTTGGGGTTCTCGCTGATGTCCTTGATCGTCGACAGGATGTTGGTCGAGTCCTTGAGCTTGATCAGGCCGGCTTTATCCAGCAGCAACAGGGCGCGGCCACCGTTGGTAGCGTCGTTGGGGATCACCACGTTGGCGCCGCCTGGCAGTTCGTCGAGCTTCTTGAACTTGTTGGAGTAGGCGCCCAGGGGTTCCAGGTGCACGCCGGCCACGCTCACCAGTTGCGTGCCCTTGGCCTTGTTGAACTCATCCAGGTACGGCTGGTGCTGGAAGAAGTTGGCGTCCAGGCGCTTTTCGGCCACTTGCACGTTGGGCTGGATGTAGTCGGTGAAGACTTTGACCTTGAGGTCCACGCCTTCTTTGGCCAGTGCCGGTTTGACGAATTCCAGGATCTCGGCGTGGGGCACCGGGGAGGCGGCCACGGTCAGGGTTTCGGCAGCGTGCGCGGAGAACGCGGCAACGGCTGCGAAAGCGACGAGTAGTTTTTTCATCCAGCAAACTCCTTGTGAGGCGCCCGTCGCCGGGCGTCGGCCATGCGTTATTTTCGGGAAAAATGCACCACCAGCTTATCGCCGACGGTCTGCAGAACTTGAACCAGCACCAGCAACAGGATCACCGTGACCACCATCACATCGGTCTGGAAGCGCTGGTAACCAAAGCGGATCGCCAGGTCGCCCAAACCGCCGGCACCCACCACCCCGGCCATGGCCGTGTAGGACACCAGGGTAATCGCGGTCACGGTAATGGCGGCAAAGATGCCGGGACGCGCTTCGGGCAGCAAGGCATTGGTAATGATCTGTCGGGTGGTGGCGCCCATGGCCTGGGTGGCCTCGATGATGCCGCGGTCGACTTCACGCAGGGCCGTCTCCACCAGCCGCGCAAAGAACGGCGTGGCCCCGACTACCAGGGGCGGGATGGCGCCGCCGACACCCAGCGAAGTGCCGGTGATCAGGACGGTGAACGGGATCATCACGATCAGCAAAATGATGAAAGGCAGCGAGCGCAGGATATTCACGATCAGCGACAGCAAGGCATACACCGACTTCTGCTCCAGCAGCTGCCGTGGGCTGCACAGAAACAGCAGCACGCCCAGGGGCAGGCCGAGCAGCACGGTGAACAGCAGCGAGCCGCCGAGCATCATCAGGGTGTCGCCGGTGGCCAGCCAGATTTCAATCCAGTCGATATTGGCGAAGAAAGCATCCATCAGCGCAGCACCTCCATATGCACATCGGCCGCGGTGAAGCGGGCGAAGGCCGCTTCCATGTCACCGCCGGTCACGGCCAGGGTCAGTTGCCCATAAGGGGTGTCTTTGATGCGGTCGATGCGTCCGGCGAGAATGCTGTAGTCGACTCCGGTCTCGCGGGCCACGGTGCCCAGCAGCGGCGCGTAGGTGGCGTCGCCCTGGAACGTCAGGCGCACGATGCGCCCCGGCACGTGAGCGAAATCGTCGCGCTGTTCGTTTTCGTCGATCTGCTCGTTTTCCTGGACGAAACGCTTGGTGGTCGGGTGCTTGGGGTGCAGGAACACATCGGCCACCGCACCTTGCTCGACGATCACGCCGGCATCCATCACCGCCACCTGGTCGCAGACGCGGCGGATCACGTCCATTTCATGGGTGATCAGTACGATGGTCAGGTTCAGCTCGCGGTTGATCTCGGCCAGCAGTTGCAGGACCGACGCAGTGGTTTGCGGGTCCAGGGCACTGGTGGCTTCGTCGCAGAGCAGGATTTTCGGCTTGGTGGCCAGGGCGCGGGCGATGCCGACGCGCTGCTTCTGGCCTCCGGAAAGCTGGGCCGGGTACTTCTTGGCGTGATCGGCGAGGCCGACGCGATCCAGCAGCTCGGCGACCCGTTTGTCGATCTCGCTGCGGGGCATTTCGCCGGCCAGGGTCAGGGGCAAGGCCACGTTGTCGGCCACGGTCTTGGACGCCAGCAGGTTGAAGTGCTGGAAAATCATCCCGACCTGCTGGCGGAAGCGCCGCAGGCCATAGGCGTTGAGCAGGGTGACAGCCTCGCCGTCGACGATGATCTCGCCGCCGCTGGGGTTTTCCAGGCGGTTGATCAGGCGCAGCAGGGTACTTTTGCCCGCGCCGGAATGGCCGATGATGCCGAACACCTGGCCTTCCTCGACACGCAGATTGGTCGAATGCAGGGCGGGAATATCCTTACCGGCGACCCGGTAGGTTTTATGGACGTCTTGAAACTCGATCACGTAGCGAACCTTGTGGGGCGCGTTGGAAAAAGGGTCAGCGGTTAGCCGGGCGCGCATTTTAGCCTGTCCGTATAGAGGTTCTTAGCATTTATTTCTTATTCATCCTTCGATTTGGCAATAACGCGATCAAAGGTCATAAAAAAGGAACGGCCACAGCGGCTCGCCAGTCACTACTTAAGCAACTCGAAAGCTCCCAGGTGCCGTGCCTGGGGACCTTGCTCATGAAACCCAGGCCTGCTGGGGATTCGCAAAACGAGGAGTTTTTGTCTGATGAGTACCAAGAAGCCAAACCCAGCAAAAAGCCAGCTGGCTGGGACCGACACCCTGGATCGGGGCAACACCAACAGCAAGCTGCAAAGCCTGGAACCCTTTCGCTCGGACGCCACCGAGCAAGCCCTGCGCACCAACCAGGGGGTCAAGGTCGCCGATAACCAGAACACCCTGAAGGCCGGTGCCCGCGGGCCTTCGCTGCTGGAAGACTTCATCATGCGTGAGAAAATCACGCATTTTGACCATGAGCGCATTCCGGAGCGCATCGTCCACGCCCGCGGCGTCGGCGCCCATGGCTACTTTCAGACCTACGACAACCATTCGGCCCTGACCAAGGCCGGTTTCCTGCGGGACCCGGGGAAGAAAACCCCGGTCTTTGTCCGTTTCTCCACGGTGCAGGGCCCGCGTGGCTCGGGTGATACCGTGCGTGACGTGCGTGGCTTTGCCGTGAAGTTCTTCACCGACGAGGGCAACTTCGACCTGGTGGGCAACAACATGCCGGTGTTCTTTATCCAGGATGCGATCAAGTTTCCGGACTTCGTGCACGCGGTAAAACCCGAGCCGCACAACGAAATACCCACTGGCGGTTCGGCCCACGATACGTTCTGGGATTTCGTCTCGTTGCAGCCGGAGTCGGCGCACATGGTGATCTGGGCCATGTCCGACCGCGCCATCCCGAAAAGCCTGCGCACCATGCAAGGCTTTGGCGTGCACACCTTTCGCCTGGTGAATGCCGAGGGCAAGTCCAACTTCGTCAAGTTCCACTGGCGTCCGACTGCGGGCACGTGCTCCCTGGTGTGGGACGAGGCG
This sequence comes from Pseudomonas sp. QD4, assembly GCF_049199125.1. NCBI lineage: Bacteria > Pseudomonadati > Pseudomonadota > Gammaproteobacteria > Pseudomonadales > Pseudomonadaceae > Pseudomonas > Pseudomonas sp. QD4. Next base: position 1,436,316 of record NZ_JBLZOM010000002.1, on the reverse strand, counting down.
CAGAAGCTGGCAGGCAAGGACACCGACTTCCACCGGCGTGACCTCTGGGAGTCGATCGAAGGCGGCGACTACCCGGAATGGGAGTTCGGCGTACAGATCATTGCCGAGGAAGACGAGCACAATTTCGACTTCGACATCCTCGACCCGACCAAGCTGATTCCCGAAGAGCTGGTGCCCATCACGCCCCTGGGCAAGATGGTGCTCAACCGCAACCCGGATAACTACTTTGCCGAGACCGAGCAGGTGGCGTTCTGTCCCGGGCATATCGTGCCGGGCATCGACTTCTCCAATGACCCGCTGCTGCAGGGTCGGCTGTTTTCCTACACCGATACCCAGATCAGCCGCCTGGGTGGCCCGAATTTTCACGAGCTGCCGATCAACCGTCCGGTCACGCCGTTTCATAACGGCCAGCGCGATGCCATGCACCGCACCACCATCGACAAGGGTCGCGCCTCCTATGAGCCGAACTCGATCGACGGCGGCTGGCCGAGAGAGACGCCACCTGCGGCCCAGGATGGCGGTTTCGAGAGCTATAACGAGCGCATCGATGCGCACAAGATCCGCGAACGCAGCGAATCCTTCAGCGATCACTTCTCTCAGGCGCGGCTGTTCTTCAAGAGCATGAGCGCCCACGAGCAAGAGCACATCATTGCGGCCTACAGCTTCGAACTGGGCAAGGTCGAGCGCCAGTGGATCCGCGAGCGCCAGGTCAACGAGATCCTGGCCAATATCGACCTGGGCCTGGCTGCACGGGTCGCCGAGAACCTCGGCCTGCCGGCACCTAAAGCCGGCACCGTCGGCGTGCCCGAGCCGGCCCTGGATCGCTCGCCGGCCCTGAGTCAGGCCAACCTGCTGTCAGGGGATATCAAAACTCGGAAAGTCGCGATTCTGGCGGCCAATGGCGTCGACGGTGCGGCGATCGCCGCCATTAAAAAAGCCCTCGAGGCTGCCGGTGCCCACGCCAAATTGCTCGGCCCGACGTCGGCGCCGGTGACCACGGCCGATGGCAAGAGCCTGGCGGTGGATGCGTCGATGGAAGGCTTGCCGTCAGTGGCCTTTGACGCCGTATTCGTGCCCGGCGGCGCCAAGTCGATCCAGGCCCTGAGTGGCGATGGCGTGGCCCTGCATTACCTGCTGGAAGCCTACAAGCACCTCAAGGCGATTGCCCTGAGTGGCGAGGCCAAGCAGTTGCTGGATGTGCTGAAGCTGGAGGCGGATGCGGGCTTGATCGTCGGCGGTGATGCCAAGGCGATCAAGGCGTTTTTCGCGGCGATTGCCCAGCACCGGGTCTGGGCGCGCGAGCCCAAGGCCAAGGCAATTCCGGCGTGAGCTGACTGCAGCGCTATCGCCGGCCCGACGACTCCAGCAGGAGACGCCGGGTCGGCGCTTGAGGTTGGCGCCTAAGGTTATTGGGCCTTGCGTGGGCTCAAGACGATCTGCGCGGGGATGTGGCGCAGGATCTGCCGTTCGATCTTCAGATCGAAACCGGCATCGAGTTTCTTAACCCGTTTGCTCAGCAACGTCGCCAGCCAGGGGTAATCTTCGGTGCGCGGGGCCTGGATGCTCACGTCACACTGATAATTCACCACATCGCTGGCAATCGCGTCGAGTTGGCGCCGCATTTGCCGAATATCCTTCAAGTTCAGCGCAACGGTGGTGCTTTCGGCTGTCGGGTCGATCACCTTGGCCGCAGGTTTGGCTTCGGCGGCTTTCAGCGCGGCTTCGGCCTGCTCAAGTTCGGCCTTGCGGGCGTGGGCGATGGCGTTGTTGACGCCGCCGGTGAGGGCCGGTGCCTTCGGCATCAGCGCCCGGGCGCGGCTCAGCGCGGTGGCGGCGGCGTTGACATCACCCTTTTGCAGCACGATCTGGCTGCGCTGCAGATAGGCTTCGGCCAATTGCCGTTGATAGGGCTCCAACTGCGGGTCGTTGGGCGACTGGGCCTGCAACGCGGCAAGTTGATCCTCGGCGGTGGCCAGCTCGCTGCTGGCGATGTTTTGTTGCAGCTGCGCGATCGCCGCGGCCCGTGCGTCGGGGACCTCGGTGGCCGCCGGCGGCGTGCTTTGGCAGGCGCCCAGTAGCAGGGAAAATGCGACAAGGAGCAGATAACGGGAGGCGAACGGCTTCATTCCTGCGACTCTCTAATTGCGCAAAAAACGAGCAAGTCTACACCCCTCGACGGGGCAGGACAAAACTCAGCAGAAACAGCGCGGCGGCAGTGACCACAATCGAGGGTCCGGCCGGGGTGTCCTTGAACCAGGACAACGCCAGCCCGCCGCACACCGCGAGCATGCCCAGCAGGCTGGCGCCGAGGGCCATCTGCTCCGGCGAGCGGGCGTGGCGCTGGGCGGCGGCGGCCGGGATGATCAACAGCGAGGTGATCAGCAAAACCCCGACAATCTTCATCGCGACCGCGATCACCACGGCGATCAGCAGCATCAGCACCAGGCGCAACGCGGCTACCGGCAAGCCTTCGACCCGTGCCAGCTCTTCGTGCACGGTCACCGCCAGCAGCGGTCGCCACAGGGCGACCAGCAACAGCAATACCAGGGCGCTGCCGCCGAGGATCCAGCCCAGGTCACCGGGGCTGATTGCCAACAGGTCGCCGAACAGATAGGCCATCAGGTCGATCCGCACCTCATGCATGAAGCTTAGTACCACCAGCCCCAGGGACAGGGTGCTGGGCGCGAGAATCCCCAGCAGGGTGTCGGACGCCAGTGGCTGGCGCTGTTGCAGCGTGACCAGCAGCACGGCCAGCAGCAGGCAGCCGACGGTCACCGCGACGGTCGGGCTGACATCCAGCAGAAAGCCCAGGGCCACGCCAAGCAGGGCGGCGTGGGACAGGGTGTCGCCGAAATACGCCATCCGGCGCCAGACCACGAAAGAACCCAGGGGGCCTGCGACCAGTGCCAGAGCAAGACCTGCAAGCAGGGCGTAGAGCAGAAAATCAGCCATGCTTGCAGCTTTCTCCATGGACGTGAACATGGCCTGCGGCGGCCTCGGTGGTGACCACCGACCCGTGCAGGTCATGGGCGTGGTCGTGGTGGTGGTGATAGATCGCCAGGCTTTGCGCGTTCTTGCCAAACAGTTCGACGAAGGCCGGGTCGCCGCTGACTTGCTCGGGGTGCCCGGAGCAGCAGACGTGACGGTTGAGGCACACCACCTGGTCAGTGGTGCTCATCACCAGGTGCAGGTCGTGGGAGACCATCAGCACCCCGCAACCGTGGCGGTCGCGCAGGCGGGTGATTAGGCTGTACAGCTCGGCCTGGCCAGCGACATCGACGCCCTGCACCGGCTCGTCGAGCACCAGCAGTTCAGGCTCGCGCAGCAGGGCCCGGGCCAGCAGCACGCGCTGCATCTCGCCGCCGGACACGCTTTGCACCGGGCTGTCGATCACGTGTTCGGCGCCGACTTCCTTGAGCGCGGCCAGGGCCCGAGGGCGGTCCACCCCCGGGACCAGGCGCAAGAAGCGCAGGACCGACAGCGGCAAGGTCGGGTCGACATGGAGTTTTTGCGGCATGTAGCCCACACGCAGCTTGGGCTTGCGCCAGACTGTGCCGCTGTCGGGCTTGAGCAGGCCGAGCACGGCCCGCACCAGGGTGGTCTTGCCGGCGCCGTTGGGGCCGATCAGGGTCACGATCTGTCCCGGCTCGACGCTGAGCTGGATATTGTCCAGTACGTTCTGCCCGGCAAAGGTCACGGCGACCTGATCGAGGCGAATCAGCGCAGTGCTCATCAAGCCCCCTGGCAGCCCGAGCACAGACCGACGACTTCGACGGTCTGGCCTTCGACGATAAAGCCGACATCGCGGGCACTGCTGACGATCGCGTCGCTGATGCTGGCTTGTTCAAGTTCGATGGCCGCGTGGCATTCACGGCAAATCAGAAACTGGCCCTGATGCGCATGCTCCGGATGGTTGCAGCCGACAAAGGCATTGAGCGAGGCGATGCGGTGTACCAGGCCGTTTTCCAGAAGGAAATCCAGGGCGCGGTACACCGTCGGTGGCGCGGCGCGGCGGCCGTCCTGCTCGCTGAGTACGGCGAGGATGTCGTAGGCGCCCAACGGCTTGTGGCTTTGCCACACCAGTTCCAGCACCCGCCGCCGCAGGGCGGTCAGGCGCAGGCCTTGCCGGGCGCACAGGGCGTCGGCCTCAGACAGTGCGCTGTGCACGCAATGAGAGTGGTCGTGGGGACGGCTGGCGAGCGGTGTTTTAGGCATGAGCGGCGACGATAGTTGTGAGAGACGTTATTATGTTACCTGTTCTCGCCTCCTCGAGTGGTCATCGTGTCCCGACTTTTTGCCCTTTTTGTCGCTTTTACCGTCAACCTGTTCGTGATCGGCGCTGCCCAGGCCGAAGTTCAGGTGCTGACCAGCATCAAACCCTTGCAGTTGATTGCCGCTGCGGTACAGGACGGCGTTGCCGTTCCCGAAGTGCTGCTGCCGCCTGGCGCCTCGCCGCACAACTATGCGTTGCGCCCGTCGGATGTGCGCAAGGTGCAGTCGGTCGACCTGCTGTACTGGATTGGCCCGGACATGGAGGGGTTCCTGCCTCGGGTGCTCAAGGGCCGGACCCTGCCGTCCGTGGCGCTTCAGGACATTCCCGGGCTCAAGCTTCGCCGTTTTGCCGAAGATAGCCACTCCCACGCCGAAGATGCCGACGAACACGACCACGATCATCGCCCCGGCAGCCTGGATGCCCACCTCTGGCTTTCCCCGGTCAACGCCCGCGTGATCGCTGCACGCATGGCCGCCGACCTGAGCGCTGCCGACCCTGCCAATGCCGCGCGCTACCAGAGCAACCTCAGCGCCTTCGAAGGCCGCCTGGACGCCCTGGACGCACGTCTGAAGCAGCGCCTGGCGGGTATCGCCGGCAAACCCTATTTCGTGTTCCACGAAGCGTTCGATTATTTCGAAGACGCCTACGGCCTCAAGCACACAGGCGTGTTCAGCGTCGCGGCGGAAGTCCAGCCCGGTGCGCAGCACGTCGCGGCGATGCGCACGCGCTTGCAGGAAGTCGGCAAGACTTGCGTATTCAGCGAGCCGCCGCTACGCCCGCGGCTGGCGGAAACCCTGATCGCCGGGTTGCCGGTGAAGCTGGCAGAGCTGGATGCCTTGGGCGGCTACACGCCGGCTACGGCTCAGGGTTATGAGCAGGTGCTGGAAAAGCTCGGCAATGACCTGGCGGGTTGCCTGGAGTCGCTGTAAAGCCGGGCCTGTGGCGAGGGAGTTTGCTCCTGCTGGACCGAGCAGTCCCATGCCCAGGCCACGCGGCACTGGAGCCCGAGCGGGCCCCGGTGCCACCAGCCTTCAGAACGCGAAAGGCAGAGGGGTATCGACGCTCTGGCGCTGCGCCAGGCGTTGCTGAAACTCCATCGGGTCGTGAATCAGCACGTCCTGCCCGGCAAACGATTCGGCGGCGATCAACCGTGACAGCCAGAACCGCACGCAGGCTACGCGCAACAGGGTCGGCCACAGTTGAGCCTCGGCCGCGCTGAACGGGCGCAGGGCAGCATAGGCCCCGAGCAGGGCCCGGGCGCGAGGGCCGTCGATCACGCCTTCGTCGTCCGAACACCAATCGTTCAGGGCAATTGCCACGTCATACAGCATCGGGCCTGAGCAGGCGTTGTAGAAGTCGATCAGCCCAGTCAGGTGCGTGCCTTCGAACATCGCATTGTCGCGAAACAGGTCGGCATGGATGTTCGCCCGGGGCAGCGCCAGGATCTTTACCTTCTGCTCGGTGATTTCATCCAGCGCCCGCTGCAGCAGTTCACGTGCATCGTCCGGCAGATGGGACAGCAGCTGATTGCCATGCTCCTGCATCCAGTCCAGCCCACGATCGGTCTTGCGCTTGATCATGTTGTCTTTGGTGGCCAGGTGCAGATGCCCCAGCAGTTCGCCGACTTGTGCGCAGTGCTGGGCGTTGGCCTGCTTGATGTGCTTGCCGGCCAGGCGTGGCTGCAGCAGTGCAGGTTTGCCGGCCAGCTCGCGCAGGGCCTGGCCGTCGGTGGTGCGCAGCGCGTACGGCACTGGCAAATCGGCGTTGTGCAGGACGTCCAGCAGTTCGATGAAGAACGGCATTTCCTGGACAGGACCGCGCTCGACCAGGGTCAGGACAAACTCGCCCTGCTCCAGGCTGATGAAGAAATTGGTGTTTTCGCTACCAGCGGCGATTCCCTGGAAATCAAGCAGACGGCCGAGCCCGTAAGGGGCGAGAAAGGTTTCCAGCTCGGGCCGAGCCAGGGGGGTGAACACAGACATGGTTAAAACTGCCAGTACGGGCGCGGCTGGGCAGCCAGCGCCGATTAAAGTTGAGAGCGTTTTACCACTCGAAAATTTTCCACGCCGGGATCAGCATATCCGGCTGATCCGAGCGGATGAAGTTGCCATCCGAGCCATCGGCACGTACCAAAAAGTACGGTTTTCCGCCCTTTGGTGTGATCTTGATGGCGTACAGGAAACCGTTTTGGCGGTATTCCTGAATGGTCTTGTCGCCTTCCGTGCGAATGGTGACGTCCGGATCCGCTGATGGCGCGTCCTCTGCCGCGATTACTGCCAATGGTGTCACTGCAATCAAGCTGGCCAGCAGCAAGCGATTTAGTGTGCGCATGATAACCTTGTCCCTTTGTCGTCAACGGTCCCGCTATTCTAGCGCCGGACCCGCCGAAAAGGTTGATCCTGCTCATGAGCCAAGCCCCCCTCGTCCTGGTGGACGGTTCGTCTTACCTGTACCGCGCGTTCCACGCCCTGCCCCCGCTGACTACGTCCAAAGGCCTGCCGACTGGCGCGGTCAAGGGCGTGTTGAACATGCTCAAAAGTCTGCGCAAGCAGTACCCAAACAGCCCGTTCGCGGTGGTGTTCGACGCCAAGGGTGGGACATTTCGCGATGACATGTACGCCGAGTACAAGGCCAACCGCCCAAGCATGCCCGACGACATGCGGGTGCAGATCGAGCCCTTGCATGCCAGCGTGATTGCCCTGGGGTTCCCGCTGTTGTGCGTCGAAGGGGTCGAGGCCGACGATGTGATCGGCACCCTGGCCCGCAGCAGCGCGGCAGCCGACCGCCCGGTGGTGATCTCCACTGGCGACAAAGACATGGCACAGCTGGTGGACGGGCACATTACTCTGGTCAACACCATGACCGGTAGCAGCATGGACGTGGAGGGCGTGAAGGAGAAATTCGGTGTCGCTCCCGAGCAGATCATCGATTACCTGGCGCTGATGGGCGACTCTTCCGACAACATTCCGGGCGTTCCGGGTATCGGCCCCAAGACCGCTTCGGGGCTGTTGGTAGGGGTCAATGGCGGGCTCAAAGAGCTCTACGAGCAGTTGGATATTGTGCCGACCCTGCCGATTCGGGGGGCCAAGACCCTGCCGGCCAAGCTCGAAGAGCACAAGGAAATGGCGTTCCTGTCCTACCAGCTGGCGACTATCAAGATCGACGTGCCGCTGGATATCGGCCTGGACGACCTGCACCTGGGTGAGCCGGACCGCGAAAAACTGGCCGAGCTCTACAGTCTGCTGGAATTCAAGAGCTGGCTCGATGAGCTGCAACGCGATGCCAAGCGCACCGAGCTCAGCGCCGCAGCCCAGACGGACCTGCTGACCGATGCGCCGGTTGCCGAAGTCGAAGCTGCGGTTACCGTCGAGGCGCAGTACGAAACCATCCTCGACCAGGCTCGATTCGATGTCTGGCTGGAGAAACTGCGCAATGCCGAGCTGATCGCCTTTGATACCGAAACCACCGGTATCGACGCGCAGCAAGCGCAGCTGGTGGGATTGTCGTTCGCGGTGAAGGCCAATGAAGCGGCCTACATTCCGTTGACCCATACCTACATTGGCGTGCCTGAGCAGTTGGATCGCGACCGCGTGCTGCTGGCCTTGAAGCCGATTCTGGAAGATCCGGCCAAGCTCAAAGTCGGCCAACATGCCAAGTTCGACATGAACATCCTGGCCAATTGCGCCATCGGCGGCGATCAGGCCAACGGCATCACGGTGCGCGGCGTCGCCTTCGACACCATGCTTGAGTCCTACGTGCTCAATTCCACCGCCACCCGGCACGACATGGACAGCCTGGCCCAGAAGTACCTGGACCACAGCACCGTGAGCTTCCAGGACATCGCCGGCAAAGGCGCCAAGCAACTGACCTTCGATCAGATCGCCCTCGAACAGGCCGGCCCTTACGCCGCCGAAGACGCCGATGTGACCCTGCGCCTGCACCAGGCCCTGCATCAGAAGCTGGCCGCGATCCCGAGCCTGGCCAGTGTCTTGACCGATATCGAAATGCCGCTGGTGCCGGTCCTGGCCCGCATCGAGCGCCAGGGCGCTTTGGTCGATGCCGCCCTGCTGGGTGTGCAGAGCATCGAGCTGGGCGAGAAGATGATCGCGCTGGAGCGTGAAGCCTTCGAGATTGCCGGTGAAGAGTTCAACCTGGGTTCGCCCAAACAGTTGGGCGCGATCCTCTACGAAAAACTGGGTCTGCCGGTGCTGAAGAAGACCGCCAAGGGCCAGCCTTCGACCGCCGAAGAGGTGCTGGCCAAACTGGCCGAAGATGACTACCCGCTGCCCAAGGTGCTGACCCAGTACCGTTCCATGAGCAAGCTGAAAAGCACCTACACCGACCGCCTGCCGGAGCAGATCAACCCGCGTACCGGGCGGATTCACACGTCTTATCACCAGGCGGTGGCGTCTACCGGCCGTTTGTCGTCCAGCGATCCGAACCTGCAGAACATCCCGGTGCGTACGGCCGAGGGTCGACGAATCCGCCAGGCCTTCGTCGCCCCGGCCGGCTACAAACTGCTGGCGGCGGACTATTCGCAGATCGAACTGCGGATCATGGCTCACCTGTCCAAGGACGAAGGATTGCTCAATGCCTTCCGCAACAACCTCGATGTGCACACGGCCACGGCTGCCGAAGTGTTCCGGGTTGAGCTGACGGATGTGTCCTCGGATCAGCGGCGCAGCGCCAAGGCCATCAACTTCGGCCTGATCTACGGCATGGGCGCGCAGAAGCTGGGCAAGGACATCGGCGTCGATACCAAGCAGGCCAAGGCTTATATCGATACCTACTTCGCCCGTTATCCCGGGGTGCGCGAATACATGGACCGCACCCGCGCCCAGGCTGCGGATCAAGGCTACGTCGAAACCTTCTTCGGTCGCCGCCTGTACCTGCCGGAGATCAACTCCAACAAGCCTCAGGAGCGTGCTGCTGCCGAGCGCACCGCAATCAACGCGCCGATGCAGGGCACGGCGGCGGACATCATAAAGAAAGCCATGGTGGCGGTGGACAATTGGCTTGCCGACTCGGGGCTGGATGCCCGGGTGATCCTGCAGGTACACGATGAACTGGTGCTGGAAGTGCGCGAGGACCTGGTGGAACAGGTCAGCCAGGAAATCCGGGTGCACATGAGCGGTGCAGCGGTCCTGGATGTGCCGCTTCTGGTGGAAGTGGGGGTGGGAAACAACTGGGATGAGGCCCACTAAGGGGCGTTTTTCGAGGGCTTTGCCGCGGCATAGTGTCGCGGCAAAAGCTGGCGAAGGGCTATTAGCGCCGAAAATTTCATCGGTTATCGCCAAGAGTTTTTTGGCCTTCCCGGAACTATTTCAGTGAAACGCTACTCAGAGTTACTGAATGGCTGGTGAAGCCCTTCAATGCTCCTATGTTGTGTTAAGTGTTGGCAGATATCTGGACCCCGCCCTAACGGTCCAGACCTTAGACCCCGAACTTCCCCCTCCCCATACGAAGTCCGGGGTTTTTTTTGCCTGCAGGAAACTGCCCGTCTACCTCACAGGCAGCCCCCACCGGCCTTTCAGGCCTCGACTTCAGCGCCTTTGTCGGCCAGTTCCATCCAGTCCGCCAGTACGGTGTAGGCCTCTTCCAGGCCCATGCGCTTGGGCGCCGAGAAGAGTTGGATGCTGATGCTGTCGCCCCAGCCTTTGCGGATATCGGCCTGGACCTTGAGCAGGGTGTTCTTGGCTGCGCCGTAGGTCAGCTTGTCGGCCTTGGTCAGCAGAATGTGCATCGGCATGCCGCTGGCCATGGTCCAGTCGAGCATCAGCAGGTCGAAGTCGGTCATTGGATGACGGATGTCCATCATCAGAATCAAGCCCTTCAAGCTCTCGCGGCTGCCCAGGTAGGCTTCCAGGTGGCGCTGCCAGTGCAGCTTGAGCGGGATCGGCACCTTGGCATAACCGTAGCCCGGCAGGTCGACCAGACGGCGTTCATCGTCTAGCTTGAAGAAGTTCAACAGCTGTGTGCGCCCCGGAGTTTTCGAGGTGCGCGCCAGGCTGGCGTGGGTCAGGGTGTTCAGGGCGCTGGATTTGCCGGCGTTGGAACGCCCGGCAAAGGCCACTTCAAAGCCTTCGTCGTCGGGGCATTGATCGACTTTGGCGGCGCTGAGCATGAAGGTGGACTGTTGGCACAGGCCGAGAATGGGGTTTTTCAGTTGCATGGGATTTCCGATAGGGGCGGTGCCGAGAATGGGTGCGGCAAGCAGTTCATTTCCGTTTCAGTAGCGCCAGTATATAATGTCGCAGATTTTGTGTGTGCTTTGTCCCGGCGTAGGATGAAGTTCACGAGAGCGATAGACCTTGATTGCGCATTAGAACGCAGAACGCTCTCAAACCCTGAAAAGGTCGTTTTATGACGAAGTGGCTGCTAGCTGCCGGTGTCTTGATGCCGCTTTACAGCGCTCAGGCTACACAGGATCCGGAAGCCATGTACAACCGTGCTTGTGGTGCCTGCCATGCCGGACAGCTGCCAAACGCTCCCCAAAAGGGTGACAAGGCAGCTTGGGCGCCGAGGTTGGCGCAAGGTATGGAGACGCTGGTGCAACACGTGACCCAGGGTTTCAAGGCGATGCCGCCGCGTGGTTTGTGCATGGAATGCAGTGCCGAGGATTACCGAGTCATCATCCTTTGGATGAGCGAGTGATCCCGGTCCATAACTCTTTAACCCTTAGCCGTAGTTGGATTAGCTGATGAACAAATTGATCGTGAGTCTGCTGTTGACCTTGGGCATCACGGGCGTGGCCCATGCTGCGGGCGACGCTGCTGCAGGCCAGGCAAAAGCCGCTGTATGTGGTGCTTGCCATGGTCCGGATGGGAACAGCATGGCGCCTAACTTTCCAAAACTGGCGGGTCAGGGTGAGCGTTACCTGAACAAGCAGTTGCACGACATCAAGTCCGGAAAGCGTCAGGTGCTGGAAATGACTGGCCTGCTGACCAACCTGAGTGATCAGGACCTGGCTGACATCGCCGCCTACTTCGCGAGCCAGAAAGGCAGCGTCGGTGCGGCAGATCCCAAGGTCGTGGCTCGCGGCGAAGAACTGTTCCGCGGCGGCAAGCTGGACCAGGGCATGCCAGCCTGCACCGGTTGCCACTCGCCAAACGGTACGGGCAACGCAGCTGCCGGCTTCCCGCACCTGGGTGGCCAGCACGCTCAATACGTGACCAAGCAGCTGACCGACTTCCGTGAAGGCAATCGCACCAACGACGGCGACACCATGGTCATGCGCAGCATTGCGGCCAAGCTCAGCAACAAAGACATCGAAGCGGTGTCCAGCTACATTCAAGGCCTGCACTAAGGCCGGCGCGATCGAACGATGCCCGGGCGGTTGCCGTTGGCAGCGTTAATGATCGATTAATCTGTCGGTGCAAAGATAAAGGGTGGCTCAGGCCGCCCTTTTTTATGGCGTCTGCCGCTACACTAGCGAACTCAAGCCCGCCATGGCCTGTCTGAACTCAGGTCGCGCGAGGCGCCCTTATTTGTTCAGGAGTAAAGCATGCGTAATCTGATTCTGAGCGCCGCTCTCGTCACCGCCAGCCTGTTTGGCGTGACCGCTCAAGCCGCCGAGCCGATTGTTGCCGGTAAACAATATGTCGAGCTGAGCAACGCGGTTCCGGTTGCGGTGCCTGGAAAGATCGAAGTGGTCGAGCTGTTCTGGTACGGCTGCCCACACTGCTACGCCTTCGAGCCGACCATCAACCCATGGGTTGAGAAGCTGCCGGCCGATGTCAATTTCGTACGCATTCCCGCCATGTTCGGCGGTATCTGGAACGTCCACGGCCAGCTGTTCATCACCCTGGAAGCCATGGGTGTCGAGCACAGCGTCCATAAAGCCGTGTTCGAAGCCATCCATAGCGGCAAGAAACTGGCGACCCCTGAAGAAATGGCCGAGTTCCTGGCCGGCGAAGGTGTCGACAAGGACAAGTTCCTGAGCACCTACAACTCGTTCGCCGTCAAAGGCAAGGTTGAAGACGCCAAGAAGAAGGCCCAGGCCTACCAGATCTCCGGCGTACCGACCATGGTCGTCAACGGCAAGTATCGCTTTGACCTGGGCAGCGCCGAAGGTCCAGAAGGTGCCTTGAACGTCGCTGACCAGCTGATCGCCAAAGAGCGAGCGGCCAAGTAAGCGGCGCCTGCCATGGCGCGCTGGGGCACTGAACGCATCGTTGGCCTGCACGACCCGCAGGTCAACGAAGACCATCTGGCAGCGACCGGCCTGCCGGCCGACAGTCGCCTGCGTTTACTCAGTTTCAATATCCAGGTCGGTATCAGCACCGAACGTTACCGGCATTACCTGACCCGTGGCTGGCAGCACCTGCTGCCGCACACCGGGCGTGCCGACAATCTGCAAAAGATCGGTAACCTGCTGGGGGACTTCGACCTGGTGGCGCTGCAGGAAGCCGATGGCGGCAGCCTGCGATCCGGCTATGTCAACCAGGTCGAACACCTGGCTCAGCTGGGCGCGTTCCCTTACTGGTATCAACAGCTCAACCGCAACCTGGGGCGTCTCGGCCAGCACAGCAATGGTGTGCTCAGCCGCTTGAAACCCTGGGCGATTGAAGACCACCCGTTGCCGGGGCCCAAGGGGCGCGGCGCGATTCTCGTGCGTTTTGGCGAGGGTCCCGAGGCGTTGGTGGTGGTGATGATGCACCTGGCTCTGGGGGCTCGTGCCCGCACCCGGCAATTGGCCTATATCCGCGAGTTGATCGGCGGCTATCGCCATCAGGTGCTGATGGGCGACATGAACACCCACGCCAGCGATCTGCTGGAAAGTTCTCCGCTGCGCGACCTGGGCCTGCTGGCCCCGCAACTGCAAGCGACCTTTCCCAGCTGGCGCCCGCAACGCTGCCTTGACCATATTCTGCTCAGCCCCAGCCTCACTCTGGAGCGTGTCGAGGTCCTGGCCCAACCGATTTCCGATCACCTGCCGGTCGCGGTAGAGATTCGTCTGCCGGGTTCGCTCACGGCTGATGCATTGCCCGCGTTGAGTCCTGCCCCTCGCGGATCCCATGAATGAGCGACGACGCACAGCGCTGGAAAGAGAAGTACCTCAAAAGCATTGAACAACAGGAAAAGCTCGAGCGACGCTGGGATGCCCGCCTCGACTTGCTACGCCGTGGGCTGGTGCGCAGCACCCTGGCGGCGGAGGGTACGGATCGCGCGGTCGATCAGTGCATGAAGGAAATGCGCGACGTGGTGCGCAGCGACGATATGGACGCGGCCCTGGCCGCCCTGTTACCGCGCTTGGAAAAAGCCGTGCTCGACTCCGAGCAGCGGCGCGAGACCCGCGTCGAGCAGATGAGCAGCGCTCTGACGGCTTTGGTCGCTCAACTCCAGACTCTGCCGTTGCCCCGAGAGGTTCGCCGACCGCTGAAGGCGTTCGCCAAGCAATTGGATGGTCGGGTTGGGCAGGCACGGGAAATTCCATTGCTGCTCAGCGAGCTGAGCAATTTGCAGGGCAAGGCACTGAGCCAGTTGGATGCGCCGGCCGAGCCGGAGCGGCCGGGCCTGCTGCAACGCCTGTTTGGCCATCGCGATGCCCAGCCAGAGGGCACAGAGCCCGCGCCGCAAAGCCTGGCACTAGCGGCACCGGAAGCGGGTCCGGTGGTCAGCGAGGTCGAGCGCGCGTCGCCTGCGCCAGCGGCTGAAGCCCCGCGCCAGGCGCTGCCGGCTGCTGTCGAGGTGCCTGCAGCCCCTGAGCCGGCGCCAGCTCCGACAGTGGCACCGGCCGCCGCAGCTGAAATCGCTCCGCCCGTTGCGGCCCTGGAGCCCGACGTCACCAAGACCCCGGAAGAGCCGGAACCGTCGCAGTTGCCGCCCGCCGCGCAGGTCGTGGCGTTCGTGCCGCCGGTGCTGGCCTCCCCTGGCGAGCCTGCCGCAGCCGCAGCCGAGTTGCCCGTCGAGCCTGTGGTTGAAGCGCCAGCGCAGAGCGCTGTGGCGCCTGAAGCCGCAGAGGTGCCCAGCCCTGAGCCCGACAACCCGGACGAATTGACCCCGACCGTGGCGCTCGAAGACAGCGTGCCGAGCGTACCGCTGATCGACAGCCTGCCCCTGCCGGCCGTGATGGCCGAAGCCCTGGCCGCGATTGACCCCGAGCAGCCCGAAGAGGACGTGCTCTACGCCCTGCCTGATTCCCCCGAGCCGTCCTACAGCTCGGTGGCCAAGCACATCGAACACACCCTGCTTGGCCTGCTGGACGACCTAAGCCTGCCCGAGCGCCATCGGCCCCAGGCCGAAGCCATGCGTGATCGCCTGCAACATGGGCTCAACTGGTATGAATTGCTGCCGATCCTCGACGATCTGGCGGTGTTGATGCTGGCGATCACCGACAGCGGTCAGCATGAGTTCGAGGTGTACCTCAAGCAGTTGAACGAGCGCCTGGAATCGTTCCAGAGCAACCTGCAGGCCGCCAGCGATGGGCATGCCGACAGCCACTCCGCAGCGCGGGCCATGGATACGCAGATCCGCGAGCAGGTCGACGGCTTGCAGAGCAGCGTTCAGGAAGCAGCCGATCTGGAAGACCTCAAGCAGGTGCTGGAAAGCCACCTCGAGGGGCTGCTGGGGACCATGGACCATCACCAGAAGCAACGGGACGAACGCGAGAAGGAAGTGGCCGCGCGCCTGCAAAGCCTGGCCGAGCGCGTCTCAAGCATGGAGCAGGAAGCCCAGGGCTATCGCGAGCACTTGGAAGAACAGCGGCAGAAGGCGCTGATCGATCCGTTGACCGGCCTGCCTAACCGCGCGGCCTGGAGCGAGCGGCTGGAGCATGAAATCGCCCAATGGCAGCAGCACGGCAACACCCTGTTGCTGGCGATGCTCGACCTTGATCACTTCAAGCGCATCAACGACAACTACGGCCATCTGGCCGGTGACAAAGTGCTGAAAATCATTGCCACCGTGCTGCGCAAGCGCCTGCGTGGCAGTGATTTCATCGCCCGCTTCGGCGGTGAAGAGTTTGTCCTGATGATGCCCGATACCACTGTCGCGGTCGGTGCGCGGCTGGTGGAAGCCCTGCGCGCCGCCATCGAAGCCTGCCCGTTCCACTTCAAGGGCGAGCGCGTGACCATTACCGTGTCCATCGGCATGAGTGCGTTCAAAAGCGGCGAACGCAGCGAGCAGGTGTTGAAAAGAGCCGATCAGGCGCTGTATCGGGCGAAAGATGCCGGACGCAACCGGGTGGAGATCGGCTAAACCGGATTTGTCCTATTTTTGTGTAAAACGCCGGCTTTCGCCGGCCCGGCCCGGAGCAGTACGTTACACTGTTGCATTATTGTCTGCCGCGTACTGCTCTCTGCCATGAAATCTCTTGTGTTTGCCCTCTCGTTTTTACTGCTGGCCGGTTGCGCCAGTGGTCCACGAATCGACACCAGCCACCCTTCGGTCAACTTCGACAATCGCGCGCAGTTCATTGTCGTGCATTACACCTCGGCCTCCCTGGAACGTTCGCTGGCACTGCTGACCCATGGCCAGGTCAGTAGCCATTACCTGATCGGCGACGACAAGGCGGGCACCATCTTCAAGCTGGTGGACGAGAATTACCGCGCCTGGCACGCCGGAGAAAGCGAGTGGCAAGGCCGTACCTGGCTCAACTCCAGCTCCATCGGCATTGAAATCGTCAACCCGGGCTTTCGCGATACCCCCACCGGCCGCGTCTGGTACCCCTACAGCGAAGCGCAGATCCAGAACCTGATCGTGCTGCTCAAAGACATCAGCAAGCGCAACAACATTTCGCCCCGCCATATCATCGGGCACAGTGACATCGCGCCCCTGCGCAAGCTCGACCCGGGCCCGCTGTTCCCCTGGAAGCGCCTGGCGGATGCCGGCCTCGGCCAATGGCCCAATGCCCAGTCGGTCGCGCGACAGCAGGCGGTGTTTGCCCAGGCGTTGCCCAGCGCGACCTGGTTCCAGCAGGAATTGGCTCGCCTGGGCTACACCACCCCCCAGACCGGCGAGTTCGACGTGGCGACCCGGCATGTATTGACGGCATTCCAGATGCATTTCCGCCCGGGGCGCTTTGATGGCATCGCCGATGCCGAAAGCGCGGCAATCCTGCAGGTACTCAACCAGACAAAATAATGACGCCCGCCAGACGGTCCGGGCGTTTTCTCAATCAGTTGCTATAACTCATTGGTAATCCTTCGGATATCCAATCATGCCCGCTGCTCGCGAGCTATTGCGCACCTGGTTCCATCGCCCGTGGTTATTGGCGGTGCTGGCGGCTGGGTTGAGCGCGGGGTTGCTGCTGCTCGGAAGCGCCGGGGTGGCCATGCATCAGGTCGAACAGCGCGAAAGCGAGCAGATGAATGCCCAGGGCGAGCGCTTCCTGGAGCGTCTGGAGCAACTCTTTGGCCAGTTGCGCGAAGGCCTGGATGTGCTGGAGGCGCAGCCCCTGCGTGAATGCAGCGGCGATATGGTCGCCGCGCTGCAGCAGGTGAGCTTCAACTACCGCTTCATTTATGAGGCGGCCTACATCGATGCCACCCAGGCCTGCTCCAATTGGCCGCGCCAGGACAGCCTGGCGGCGATCCGTGCCCCGGATATCAGGGGCCCGACCTACAGCTACTGGCTCAACACCTCGACCCAACCCAACGAAAACCTGGCGGCGCTGATGCTGGGGCGTGGCAACTTCCGAGTCGCCACCTCCCGCGGGCATCTGACCGATGTCGTGGACCTGCCGGCCAACAGCAGCCTGATGGTGGTAGTGGACCATGGCACCCGCGCCATCCCGGTGCTTGGCCAGGCCCTGCCATGGCCGGTGGCCGAACCGGTGCCGCCGGGCAATCACGATGCCCTGCAGGTGACCCCGACCCGCCTGATCTATCGCATGCCCACCCGCACGCCCGAGTATCAGTTGGTGCTGGTCACCCCGCGCGCGAGCATGCAGGCCGAGATGCTGGAGGACTGGTGGTGGCTGCTGCCCATCAGCCTGCTGTTATCGACCTTTATCGGCGGCCTGGTCTATCAACTGGCGCGCCAGAGCCAATCGTTGGGTGGGGAGTTGCACGGAGCCCTGCGCCGCGATGAATTGCAGGTGCTGTACCAGCCAATCTTCGACCTCAATACCCGCCGCTGCGTCGGTGCCGAAGCCCTGCTGCGCTGGCGCCGCCCGGATGGCACCCTGACCAGCCCCGACCTGTTCATCCCCCTGGCGGAAAACACCGGGCAGATCCGCCAGATCACCGACTTTGTCCTGCAGCGCCTGTTGGAGCAGTTGGGGCACCTGCTGCGGGCCAATCCGCAGCTGTACATCTCCGTCAACCTGGCGGCCTGCGATGTGATGGTGCCGCGCATTGGCCAGGTAATGGCCCGGCTGCTGGCCTTGCATCACGTGGCGGCGCGGCAGATTGCGTTCGAGGTGACCGAGCGTGGGCTGATCGATGTGGTGGTGGCCCGCGACAACTTGCAGGCACTGCGCGATGTCGGGCATCAGGTATTGATCGACGATTTCGGCACCGGTTATTGCAGCCTGGCGTACTTGCAGACCCTGCCGGTGGACTGCCTGAAGATCGACAAGGCGTTTATCGACGCTCTGGGCCACGACGCCGCCAGCAGTGGCGTGGCCCCGCATATCATTCGCATGGCCCACGCCCTGCAACTCAAGGTGATTGCCGAGGGCATCGAGTATGAAGATCAGGCGTTGCTGCTGAGCAGCGAGGGGGTGAGCTACGGCCAGGGCTGGCTGTTCGCCCACGCCCTGACGGCGATGCAGTTTATCGAATTGGTCACCCGCGGCCGGCGCCTGGCGCCAAGGCGTATCGACGACGAAGCTTGAAACCTGCTAGAGCGGCAACGCCAGGTAGAACTGGGTGCCCTGCCCCGGCCTTGAGTAGACGCCCATGCGCCCGCCGTGCAGTTGGACAATCTCCTTGCACAGCGCCAGGCCCAGGCCGGCGCCGCCTTTCTTGCGGCCGACCTGGACGAAGGGCTCGAAAATCCGCCCTTGCTGCCCATAGGCAATGCCTTCGCCATTGTCTTCGACGCTGATGATCACCCGTTCGCCATGGCGCCTGGCCTGCAGGCGGATCTGCCCGCCAGGGCCAGTGTGCCGCAAGGCATTGTCGATCAGGTTGTCCAGCACCCGCTCCAGCTGTTGCTGGTCGGCGTTCAGGCGCGGCAGCGGTGCCTGGATCTCCACCAGCAGCTCGATGTCCTTGTCCCGGGCCTCGCCGGCGAAGCGCTGTTGCGCCTGTTCCAGCAGGTTCTCGATGGTGCAGGGCGCCAGGGTGAGTTTTTGCAGGCCGTTCTGATAACGGGAGAAATTCAGCAGGTCGTTGATCAGTTGCATCAGGCGCTGCATTTCTTCGTTGACGGTATTGAGCAGGTCCGCCTCGCGGGAGTCCTCGGCGAAATGCACCCGTTCCTGCAACAGGCCGAAGGCCATGTGCATGCCGGTGACCGGGGTGCGCAATTCGTGGGAGGCACGCAGCACGAACTCGCTGCGTACCCGCTCGAAGGCCCGTTGTTCGGTCACGTCGTGCAGCACCATCACCGCCCCGAGAATATGCCCCTGAGTATGGCTGACCGGGGTCAGGCTGTAGGTCAGCAGGCGCGATTCCCCGTCCACTTCGATGGCCAGGTCCTCTGGCGCGCGCTCCAGGTTGCCGCCGCGCAGCACCAGTTGCAGTTGTTCGTCGAGCTCCGGGCGTTCCAGGGCGCTGCCCAGGCCTTGGCCGAGGCGTTCCTCGTCCCAGCCCAGCTGGCGCTGCGCTACCGGGTTGAGGTGCTCCAGGCGGCCTTGGCGGTCGATCATCAGCAGGCCGTCGTCGATGCTGTCGAGTACCGCCTGCAAGCGCTGCTGGCCGGCCAGCAGTTCGTCGATATTGGTCGCCTGATGCTGGCGCAGGGCCTCGGCCATGATCCCGAAGCGGCGGGTCAGCAGGTTCATCTCCGCCGCCGAGGAGATCGGCAGGGTCACTTCGAAATTGCCCTGTCCGATATTGTCGGCCGCCTTGGCCAGGGCCTCGATCGGTGCACCGAAGCGCCGGGCAATGCCATGGGCGGTGATAAAGCCGATGATCAGCACCGCCACGCCCACCAGCCCCAGCAGGCCGGCGATCAACAGCGCCCGATCACGGGCCTTGCTCTCGATGTGGTTGATGTTGTCCAGGGCTTGCTTGTGTTCGTTGATCAAACCACTGCGCAATGCATTGAAGCGGTCGGTCAGTTGCTGATTGCCTTTGATCCCCAGGGTTGCGTGCTCGGCATTCTGGTAGGCCTCCATAAAACCCAGGTAATCGCTGCGGGCCTGATGGAAGTTGCCGTTCGCATCGCCCTGACGCTGATACTCGATGCCCTGGTCGAGCAGTTCCAGGTAGTGCTGCTTGGACGCTTCCAGGGCGGTCAGGTCGGGGTTGTCGCCGAGCATGATGATGAGTTGATCACCCAGGGTCTGGCGCAGCTTGAGGCCCAGGTCCAGGGTGATGAAGTTGCTGCGGATCAGCGATTCCTGGTTCTTGGCCATCTGCATCACGCTGACCAGTCCCAGCAGCAGCCCCAGCAGGGCCACGGTGATCAACGCGGAAATGCTCAGGAACAGCCGCGTGCGCAGTTTCATCGCTAACTTCATGAAATACAGCTCACAGGTTGTACTGTTTACGTTTGCGATACAGGGTCGAAGCATCGATGCCGAGCGTCTTGGCCGCCTGGTCGAGGGTGTCGCTGGTAGCCAGCACTGCGCCGATGTGGGCTTTTTCCAACTCGTCCAGGCTTAGCGCTGCGCCGATGCGCGGGGCGTTGTTGGTGGGTTGTTCGGCCATGCCCAGGTGGCTGATTTCCACCCGTTCCTGAGGGCAGATGATGCTCGCGCGCTCCACCACGTTGCGCAGCTCGCGGATATTGCCGGGCCAGCGGTAGTTGAGCAGCGCTTCCCGCGCCTCGTCGCTGAAGCCCCGGGCCGGGCGCGCGTATTCCTTGACGAAGCGCGCCAGGAAACGATCGGCCAGGGTCAGGATGTCCTCACTGCGCTCGCGCAGGGGCGGCAGGTGCAGGGTGATCACGTTCAGGCGGTACAGCAGGTCTTCACGGAAGCGTCCGTCACGCACCATGTCCTCGAGGTTGAGGTTGGTGGCGGCGAGGATCCGCACGTCGGCGCGGCGGGTCACCGGGTCGCCCACGCGCTCGTATTCCTTGTCCTGGATAAAGCGCAGCAGCTTGGGTTGCAGGGTCAGGGGGAAGTCGCCGATTTCGTCCAGAAACAAGGTGCCGCCATCGGCCTGGTTGACCCGGCCCAGGGTGCTTTCGCTGGCCCCGGTAAAGGCGCCGCGGCTGTGGCCGAAGAGCTCGCTCTCCATCAACTCGGCGGTCAGGGACGGGCAGTTGATGGTGACGCAGGACTTTTTCGCGCGTTTGCTCCAGCCGTGAATGGCCCGGGCCAGCTCGCCTTTACCGGTACCGGACTCGCCCAGGATCAAAATGTTGGCATCGGTGCTGGCCACCTGGCGCGCGGTTTCCAGTACCACCTTCATCGCCGGGCTGTGGGAGTCCAGGCCGTCCTTGGGTTTGCGCACTTCACCTTCCAGGGCTTCCAGGCGCGCCGAGAGCTGGCGCACTTCCAGTTGCTTGGCGGTGGCCAGGCGCAGTTGGTCGGGGCTGCAGGGCTTGACCAGGTAATCGGCGGCGCCGGCCTGGATCGCATCCACCGCAGTGTCGACTGCCGAATGCGCGGTCACGATCACCACGCGCATCCACGGCGCCTGGGTGCGCATTTGCGCCAGTACATCCAGGCCGTTGTCTTCACCCAGGCGCAGGTCGAGGAAGCACAGGTCGAACACCTGGCGTTGCAACAGGGCGTCGGCCTGGGCCGCGCTGTTGGCGGTGGCGACGGTATAGCCCTCATCTTCCAGGCAGTAGCGGAAGGTGCGAAGGATCGCGGACTCATCATCCACCAGAAGGATACGACCTTGCTTTTCCGGCGTTGATGCCATTTCCCACTCTCCTTAAATGAACTGTCTTATTTAGTCCCGGAAAAATCGGGCAAGTTGCAATGTTAATTCTGATCCATTCCAGGACATGCAGGTTAGTTATCTCCCGAGCTAATAGCTAATGACCTGAATTGGCGGATTTTTCGCGGTTTTGCCGGGGTGTTGTTCAGTCTGGCCCAAGGCCAGCAAAGTTCCCCGGGGGTGATTGGCGGCGCCCAGAACCCGACGAATCGTGCATTTCGCACGGCGTGCCGGGGGCCATCGTGCAGGATGCGTGCGAACAAGGTGTTTTTGTATTTCATAACCTATTGATTTTATTGGTTATTTAATCATTTTCGAAGCTGGCATGGGGGCTGCAATGTAGTCAGTATCAAGGGGCGATTTGCACGGCCCCGCTAATAACATCACCACAGTGTGGGAGGAGTTTCAGGATGAGCCGCCAAAGCCTTGCCCAATTGCGCATTTCGCCTCTGCACTTGCAGCAGGGTCTGTTCGCCAGCCTCGCGTTGCTGGTGACCCTGATTGGCGGTCAGCAGTTTCAGCAGTGGCAGCACGCCCAGCAGCAGCAAGTGCTGCGTGTGCCGGCTCATCAATTCACCCAGACCCATTTCAGCCAGGCGGGCAGCGCATCTGCCGCCTCGGCGCCGATGCAGATGATGGCAGTCGACCAGGCTCAGCCTGCGCTCGAGGCGCCCGCTCAGCAGCGCTGGGTGTTCTAGGCAAAAGGCCCGGCGCGCATTCAGCGCACCGGCGCTGGCAACACAAGCGGCATCCCCAATAGAAGAGTAAGGAGAATCACCATGTTGAGCTGGGCAATCACATTCCTGATCATCGCCATTGTCGCTGCCGTACTGGGCTTCGGTGGTATCGCGGGCACCGCCACGGGTATCGCCAAAATTCTCTTTGTCGTGTTCCTGGTGATGTTTATCGCTTCCTTCTTCTTTGGCCGTCGCGGCCGAGGCTGACCATGAGCTTTTCGTTCAAGACATTGACGGCCGCGCTGTTGCTGGGTGGCAGCACCCTGGCAATGGCGGCCAACGATGGCCAGGCGCGGGTCAATGAGCTGCTCAGCTCGGACCCGCAGTACCGTGAGACCTGGCAAGGGGTTGTGCACAAGGAAGAGCGGTTGCCGGAGTGGGTGATGAACCTCTCGGGTGATGCGCAGCAAATGAACGCCGTTGCAGAAGACGGCGACAAGTACTTGGTCGGGCCGCTGTGCGAAACCGCGCAGACCTGCCTGAACAAGCGCCTGATCGTCGCCGTCAGCTTCGACAAGAAACACGCCTACGCCATGCTGGTCGAAGTGCCGGCGGGCCTGCCCGCAGACAAGTCGCCCACCCGCCATGCCGAGTACCGTTTCCTCGGCAAGCCGGACGAAGGCATGCAGGCGCTGTTGAAAGAGCAACTCAAGAAAGACCCGAACTGGTACTGAGTTCAGAGGTTTTGCTGACAGGCAGAGGCGCCGGCCCAGGCGCTTCTGACTCTTGCCCCGGCCTGAGGAAGGCTTGGGCATGACCAAGGGGCCGGGACGTTCTGATTGTTTCAGGATCGGAGTGACCTAGGGGTACAGGGAGTGCCTCCGCAAGGGCCGGGTCAGGAAAGAGCGGCGGCGCAAGTTCCCAAGCCAATCGTGGCTTGACGGACTTGCGGCGTGCTTGAACGCGCCGCGTCGCGCGCTGAGGCCATGGGCTTCAATTCGACAGCATCGCCCTTGGGATAAAACATCCGTTGACGTCGATCAAACGTTTCACGGTGTTTCTCTGCGACCGTATATCCAGAAACTTCTCAAAAAATACGGATCAGTCTTAGGCTGTTTAATCAGCGCATTCCAGAAGTTTCCAAGGCTCTTTCCTGACCTTCCCGACAGCCCTGCACACCGCCTGAAATGGCCGTTTCGCGGCATTATTGCCTGCCGAAATGGCGTATTCGAACCGGTTGGGACGTTCGTTTCGTTTGGAAAATCTCATGCCGATTCGGCATAGGGTAGGCGTTTACGGCATTAGACGCGCTTCCCTTGCATCGGAATAGTTGCGCCTTTTTTCGCCTGCCGAGAGCCCTGAATCCGCGCTCGGGGTGACCTTATACGGGGGCCGATGCACAGACTTTTCCGCCATTGAGCGTTCCAGTTCGCGCATCAGCCCGAGTCCAACGCAAGTAAGGGTAATGATATGAAGAAGGCAAAGCTTAGCCTCGCCTGGCAGATCCTCATCGGTCTGGTTCTGGGGATAGCAATTGGTGCGCTGCTCAACCACTTCAGTGCGGAAAAAGCCTGGTGGATCAGCAACGTCCTGCAACCTGCGGGCGATATCTTTATCCGTCTGATCAAAATGATCGTGATTCCTATCGTGATCTCTTCGCTGATCGTCGGTATCGCCGGTGTCGGCGACGCGAAAAAACTGGGGCGCATCGGCCTCAAGACCATCGTCTACTTCGAAATCGTCACCACCATCGCGATCCTCGTTGGCCTGGTCCTGGCGAACGTGTTCCACCCGGGCACCGGCATCGACATGAGCACCCTGGGCACGGTGGATATCTCCAAGTACCAGGCGACCGCCGCCGAAGTGCAGCATGAACACGCGTTCATCGAGACCATCCTCAACCTGATCCCGTCGAACATCTTCGCGGCCATGGCTCGCGGCGAAATGCTGCCGATCATCTTCTTCTCGGTGCTGTTCGGCCTCGGTCTGTCGAGCCTGCAATCGGACCTGCGCGAACCCCTGGTGAAGATGTTCCAGGGCGTTTCGGAAAGCATGTTCAAAGTCACCCACATGATCATGAACTACGCCCCGATCGGCGTATTCGCCCTGATCGCGGTGACCGTCGCCAACTTCGGCTTCGCCTCCCTGCTGCCGCTGGCCAAGCTGGTGATCCTGGTTTACGTGGCCATCGCCTTCTTCGCCTTTGTGGTCCTGGGCCTGATCGCACGCCTGTTCGGCTTCTCGGTGATCAAGCTGATGCGCATCTTCAAGGATGAGCTGGTGCTCGCCTATTCCACCGCCAGTTCGGAAACCGTACTGCCGCGTGTGATCGAGAAGATGGAAGCCTACGGCGCGCCGAAAGCCATTTGCAGCTTCGTGGTGCCGACCGGCTACTCGTTCAACCTCGACGGTTCGACCCTGTACCAGAGCATCGCCGCGATCTTTATCGCCCAGCTGTATGGCATCGACCTGTCCATCAGCCAGCAACTGCTGCTGGTGCTGACGCTGATGGTCACCTCCAAAGGCATCGCCGGTGTACCGGGCGTGTCCTTCGTGGTGCTGCTGGCGACCCTGGGCAGTGTTGGCATCCCGCTGGAAGGCCTGGCCTTCATCGCCGGTGTCGACCGCATCATGGACATGGCGCGTACTGCCCTGAACGTGATCGGCAACGCCCTGGCCGTGCTGGTCATCTCCCGCTGGGAAGGCATGTACGACGACGCCAAGGGCCAGCGCTACTGGAATTCCCTGCCGCACTGGCGCAGCAAGGAACCGCTGCCAAGCGGCGAAACCAGCCGCTGATCTAGCCGCTGTCGCAGGCGGCGCCGGTCCTCACGTCCGGCGCGCTGCTTCAGTCCGACCACTGCGTTGTTCGACAAACCCCGGTCAATCCGGGGTTTGTCGTTTCTGCCCGCCCCGCTATCATTCGCCGCATCTTCCGGGGGATTAACTGATGCTCAATGGCCTGTGGCTTGGCTTTTTCATCGTCGCGGCCGTTTCGGCACTGGCGCAGTGGCTGATCGGCGGCAACGCCGGGATCTTTGCGGCGATGGTGGAAAGCATCTTCGCCATGGCCAAGTTGTCGGTGGAAGTGATGGTGCTGCTGTTCGGCACCCTGACCCTGTGGCTGGGTTTTCTGCGCATCGCCGAAAAAGCCGGGATCGTCGACTGGCTGGCCAAGGTCCTGGGCCCGCTGTTCCGCCGCTTGATGCCGGAGGTGCCCGCCGGCCACCCGGCCATCGGCCTGATCACCCTCAACTTCGCCGCCAACGGCCTGGGCCTGGACAACGCGGCCACCCCCATCGGGCTCAAGGCCATGCGTGCGCTGCAGGAGCTCAACCCCAGCCAGACCGTGGCCAGTAACGCGCAGATCCTGTTCCTGGTGCTCAACGCCTCCTCCCTGACCTTGCTGCCGGTGACCATCTTCATGTACCGCGCCCAGCAAGGCGCCGCCGATCCGACCCTGGTGTTCCTGCCGATCCTCCTGGCGACCAGCGCGTCGACCCTGGTCGGGCTGCTCTCGGTGGCCGTGATGCAGCGCCTGCGCCTGTGGGACCCGGTGGTGCTGGCGTACCTGATTCCCGGCGCCTTGGTCCTGGGCGGCTTCATGGCCCTGTTGGCGACCCTTTCGGCCACGGCCCTGGCCAGCCTGTCGTCGATCCTCGGCAACCTCACCCTGTTCGGCTTGATCATGCTGTTCCTGGTGATTGGCGCGCTGCGCAAGGTCAAGGTCTACGAGGCCTTCGTCGAGGGCGCCAAAGAAGGCTTCGACGTCGCCAAGAACCTGCTGCCGTACCTGGTGGCGATGCTGTGTGCGGTGGGTGTGCTGCGGGCTTCCGGGGCCCTGGACTTCGGCCTGGACGGCATTCGCTACCTGGTGGAATGGGCGGGTTGGGACACGCGTTTCGTCGACGCCCTGCCGACCGCCATGGTCAAGCCGTTCTCCGGCAGTGCGGCACGGGCGATGCTGATCGAAACCATGCAGACCCAGGGCGTGGACAGCTTCCCGGCCCTGGTGGCGGCGACTATCCAGGGCAGCACCGAGACCACCTTCTACGTGCTGGCGGTGTACTTTGGCGCGGTGGGTATCCAGCGTGCGCGGCACGCCGTGGGCTGTGCCCTGCTGGCAGAGTTTGCCGGGGTCGTGGCGGCCATTGGGGTGTGCTACTGGTTCTTTGGCTGAGTCCGGGCAAGGCGCTGCAGGGGTGAACGCCCCTGCAGCGTCATCAGACTAGGGTTTGTACAGGGCGCTGCCCTGGGCTACGGCCCAGTCCACCACCTGGCGGCTGAGGGTATCCCCGGCCTGGCCAAAGCCTGCCACCACCGCCGGGACTTTCGGGTCGTTCAACGGCTGGCGCACTTCAAAGCGTTTGCTGGCGAGGATCTTCTGGTCGTAACCGCGCACCAGCCGCGCATCCAGCCCAATCACCACTTCCACCGCGCTGCCCTGGTACTGGCTCTGGAACGCCTGCAATTCGCCGCCCAGTTCGAAGTCCGCCTGCAGGTTGCTGTCGTCGGTGCTCAGCAACGGCACCCGACCGTCGCGCTGAAAGCCGTCGAGCAGGCGGTTGCGCAGCAAGATCGGCGCCGGATCGCTCCAGCGCGAGTTCTTGTAGCTGCTGATCAGGTTGCCCTCGGGCAGCACGGCGATGCGCGCATTGTTCAGTGCATCCCCCGCCACCGGCTTGGCCACCCGCAGCGACCAGTGCTGGACCTGCCCTGTGCCCTTCGCTGCGGTCTGGGCCACTGGCAGCCGATAGACATCCACCGGCTCGCCCTTGGGCAGGATCGAGCAGGCGCTGCTCAGGGCAAAACCGCCGATCAGGGCGAGGTGGCCAAAGGCTCGGCAAATAGGCGTCATGGCGTGAATTCCTTGTTCGTGTCGTTACCCAGGAGGTAGCCGCCGGGATTGGCTTCCAGGCGGCGGGTGATAGCCCGCAGCGAACTCAGGGTATCGCGCAGTTCCCGCACCGCCGGCGCCAGGCCGTTGAGGCCCTGGATGCCGTTGTTCAGCGAGTCTTTGTTGTTGCTCAGCAAGCTGTTGATGGTGGCGCTGCTTTGTTCCAGTGAGCGCATGGCCTGCTCGGCGCTGCCGAACATCTGCTTGCCCTGGTCGTTGAGCAGGCCGTTGGCGGTGCGCATCAGCGCGGTGGTCTGCTCCAGGGTGCCGCTGGCTTGCTTGCCGAGGTTGGCCACCTGCTGCATGGCCAGGCGCAGGTCGCCCCGTTGCTCGGCAATGGCACTGGTGGTCTGTTCGAGATTGGCCAGGGTGTTGTTGATGTGTTCGACGTTCTCCCGGGAGAACATGCGGTTGGCGTTGTGCAGCAGCAGGTTGATGCTGGTCATCAGGTCATTGCTGTTGTTCAGCAGGCGGGCGATGGGAGATGGCGAGGCGACAATGATCGGCAGCTTGCCGTCCTTGCCCCGCAGCGGCTCGCTTTGCGGGGTGCCGCCACTGAGCTGGATGATCGAGGTGCCGGTGATCCCGGTCAGGGCCAGCTTGGCCTGGGTGTCTTCCTTGATTGGGGTTTCGCCGCTCAGGCGGATCCGCGCCAGGACCCGGCGCGGGTCTTTCGGGTCCAGGCGCAGGCTGACCACGTCGCCGACCTTGATTCCGCTGTATTGCACCGCGCTGCCTTTGGACAGGCCGCTGACCGCCTCGTTGAAGACGATCTCGTAGTCCTTGAACTCCTTGTCCACGCTGGACTTGGCCAGCCACAGGCCAAACAGCAGGGCGCCGACCACCACTAGCACGGTGAACAGGCCGATCAATACGTGATGGGCTCGGGTTTCCATGTCATACCTCGTTGAGCTGTGTAGCGGCCAGAAGCGCCGCGCGGCCGCGAGGGCCATGGAAGTATTCGTGTATCCACGCGTCGTCGGTCTCGGCGACCTTGTCGATGGCGTCCGCCACCAGCACCTTCTTCTGCGCCAGCACCGCCACCCGGTCGGTGATGGTGTACAGCGTGTCCAGGTCGTGGGTGACCAGGAACACACTCAGGCCCAGGGCATCGCGCAGGGTCAGGATCAGTTGGTCGAACGCCGCGGCGCCGATCGGGTCGAGGCCGGCGGTGGGTTCGTCGAGAAACAGGATGTCCGGGTCCAGGGCCAGTGCCCGGGCCAGTGCCGCGCGCTTGATCATGCCGCCCGACAGCGAGGCCGGGTATTTGTCGGCAGCCGACAGCGGCAGCCCGGCCAGGGCCAGCTTGACCGCCGCCAGGTGTTCGGCGTCGACGCGGCTCAGGCCGGCGTGTTCGATCAGCGGCAAGGCGACGTTCTCGGTGACGGTCAGCGATGAAAACAGCGCGCCTTTCTGAAACAGCACGCCGAAGCGTCGCTCGACCATCGAGCGTTCATGCTCGGAGAGGCTGGGCAGGTTCTGCCCAAAGACCCGCACCGAACCTTCGCTGGGCTGGCGCAGGCCGATGATGCTACGCAGCAGCACCGACTTGCCGCTGCCCGAACCACCGACCACGGCGAGGATCTCGCCCTTGTACAGGTCCAGGTCGAGGTTCTCGTGCACGCTCTGCTTGCCGAAGCGGTTGCACAGCCCACGGACTTCAATCACCGCCTCGGCGGGGGCACGAGGTAGACGACTCACCATCCCATCTCCATGAAAAACAGCGCGGCCACGGCGTCCAGCACAATCACCACGAAAATCGACTGCACCACGCTGGACGTGGTGTGGGCGCCCACCGATTCGGCACTGCCGCTGACCTTGAAGCCTTCCAGGCAGCCGATCGCAGCGATCAGGAAGGCGAAGATCGGCGCCTTGACCATGCCCACCAGGAAGTGTTGTACGCCGATATCGGTTTGCAGCAGGGACAGGAACATCGCCGGCGAAATCCCCAACGACAAAGCACAAACCACCCCGCCACCGATGATCCCCGAAAGCATCGCCAGGAACGTCAGCATCGGCAAGGCCACCAGCAGCGCCAGGACCCTGGGCACCACCAGCAGCTCCATGGGGTCGAGGCCGAGGGTGCGGATCGCGTCGATTTCCTCGTTGGCCTTCATCGAGCCGATCTGCGCGGTAAAGGCACTGGCCGTGCGCCCGGCCATCAGGATCGCGGTCAGCAGCACGCCGAATTCCCGCAGGAAGGAGAACGCCACCAGGTCCACGGTAAAGATGCTGGCGCCGAAACTGGCGAGCACCGTGGCCCCGAGGAACGCCACCACTGCGCCCACCAGAAAGGTCAGCAGGGCCACGATGGGCGCTGCGTCGAGGCCGGTCTGTTCGATATGGGCCACCATCGGCGTGATGCGCCAGCGCTTGGGGCGCAGCAGGCCACGGGTGATGGTTTCCAGAATCAGCCCGACAAAGCCCAGCAGTTGCAGGGTGTCCTGCCAGATCGCATCCACCGCCCGGCCGATGCGCGACAGCAGTTGGATGCCGACCGAGACTTCCGGCTCCTTGACCGGGATGCAGAAGTCGCTCAGGGAGCAGTAGACGGTGCGCAGCAGCGCGCGGTCGGCGGTCGACAGGGTGCAATCCTGGTGCTCGGCGCTATGCCCCAGGCGCTCGGCCCCCAGCAGCTCCACCAGCAGCGAAGCGCCGGCGGTGTCCAGGGCGCCCAGGGCGTTGAGGTCGACAGGGGTGTTGGCGTCGTACTGGCTGGCCAACTGCTGGGTGAGGTGCTTGAGTGCGGTGTAGTGGGCAAGCGTCCAGTCCCCGCTGATGCGCAGCTGGGGCGGGGTCTGGGAAGTATCGAGTTGGGCACTGCCGGCCGTTGCGCTGCTGGTCATAAGCTCCGTGCTTGTCTGGCTGTTACGCAGTGCTACGTAATAGCACGATCCCGGTTATTTTGCCTCGCCCTGAGCCGGGGCGGCTTGATCTGTGCCGGTGACATTGAAGCGCAGCACACCGATCACCTGCCCGTCCTCGGTCAGGACCCTGACCTGCCAGCGGCCCACCGGGTCGCCGGGGAAATTCTGCTTGTGGCTCCAGGCGCGGTAACCCTCCTTGCGCCCGCCATGGATATCCAGGGCAATGCGGTCGAGCTCTTTGCCGTTGAATTGCCAGACATGATAAATCCGCTCGTCGAGCCCGCGCGGGGCGTTGATCGCGGTGTAGGCGTACAGGCCGTTGCTGCGCACCTGGGCGACGCTGATGTCTTCCAGGCTGTCGCCGGGCGTGCGGTCCTGCAACTGGGTGCTGATGGCCTCTTCGGTGATCCACAGGGTCGCCGGCGGCACCCAGGAACGCAGCAGCCAGCCGGTGCCGCCAATCGCCAGGGTGATGCTCAACACCGCCAGGCCGCTGCGCAGGCTGCGGATCGGGAAGATCGAGGCCAGGCTCGGAAACGACAGCAGCATGGCGATACCCAGCGCCAGCTTGAAGCTCTGCGAGGTGGTCAGGTGCAGGATGATCGGCAGCGCCGTGAGCAGCACCGCGAACAGGGTCAGGGTGTGCAGCGCCAGGAACAGCCAGCGACGCGGTGCCAGCCACTTGTAGTACAGCGGGTCGGTGATCGAGACCAGCGCCGCGGCCCCCAGCAGCCCGGTAAAGGCCAGTTGGCCGCTGTTCCAGGCGGTGGTGATAAAGAAGAACGGCAGGACGAAGAACAGGCTTTCCTGGTGGATCATCTGCGTCGCGTAGCGCAACAGCGGCTGGGGAATTTCGCGCTTGAAGACCCGGGTGAAGAGTTGGGTCAGGGTGTTTTCCAGCATCAGCCAGACCCAGCTCACCAGCATGATCACCGCGATCCAGGTGGCCAGGCCTTGCTGGCGGTCCACCAGGATGAAACTGCCGACCCCGGAAATGAACCCGCCGAGGGCGATCACCCCTGGGTAGCGCTTCATCAGTTCGAGGATGCGCTGTATATGGTGAGTCCAGTTAGGCATTGGGCGGGTTCACAGTCATGGCGGGGAAAATCGGCGACAGGATAGCGTCGCCGCGCAGGTGTGGCGAGGCGCCCGGGCAATTAAACCGCGTGCGCCTGCGACCCCGGTTCATCGTCGCCGCAGGCGCCAGCCCAGGGCGATCAAGAACACCAGCGCCAGCAGCCCGCCCAGCAGCCACACCACCTGCTCGTCACTGAGCAGCGGTTTTTCGATGCGCAGGTAGCCCGGCTCCGCCAGCAATTGGCGCATGGCCTGGTTGGTCTGCTCCAGGCTCACGGCCCGCAGGCGCTTGGCCGGGTCGTTGAAACGGCCATCGGCGTAATCGCCCAGGGCGCTCCAGTAGTAGTCGGCCAGGGCACTGTTGCCCTGCACGGCCCAGGCCTGGCGGGCAACGGCGGCCTGCTTGAGGCGCTCGAAAGTGGCGGCATCCAGTCCGTCCTTGAGCAACTGCGCCTTGAGCTCGCGAATCACTTGCTGCGCCTGCTCCAGGTCATCGCGCGCCAGGTCGGCGTTGAGGCTGAGGAAGCCCTGACCGCCGAACACCTCGCGGTCGCTCCAGGGGCCGTATGACAATTCGTGGTCGAGCCGCAGCCGGCTGTAGAGCGCCCAGTCCAGGTACTCCTTGAGCAGGTCGAAGGTGGCGTCGTGCTCGTCGTCCAGCACCGGCTCGGCAAACAGCCAGTGCAAGGTTGCGCCGTTGCCGACCCAACCCTTGATCAGGCTGCGCTCGGCCGCTGCCGGCTGCTGGATATCCGGCAGCGCCAAGTGTTCGCTGGGCTCCACCGGTTCGAGCTGGCCGTAGGTGCGCTCCAGGTAGGCCGGGAGCAGGCGGTCGAGGTCGCCGACGATGATCAGGGTCATGTTGTTCGGGGCATACCAGTGCTTGCGCACCTGATCCAGCTGCTCGGCCGTGAGGTGTTCGACTTCGGCGCGCTCGGCGCATTTCAGGCCCAGTTCCACCGCCAGTTGATTGCCGGCCTTGTGGCCCAGGTCCTGACGATCGAGCCAGCGCTGCAGGTGCGAGTAATGGCCGCCGTCCTCGCGCTCCACCACCTGTTTCGCGGCGGTGATGGCGTTGTCGTCGATCTGGGTGCGGGTCAGCAGGGCCAGCAGCAGGTCGAGGACCTTGCGCTGGTTTTTGGCCGGGGCCTCGATGACGAAGGTGGTGTCGGCATTGCTGGTGAAGGCATTCCACTCGCCGCCCAAGGCCTGCATGCGTTCTTCCAGGCCGCCTTCGCCGCTGCCATCGATACCGCTGAACAGCAGGTGTTCCAGCAGGTGCGGCAGCTCCTTGTCGGCACAGTCGAAGTCATCCAGGCCGATCCCGACCACCAGGCGGATGGCCACATGGCCGCGCTCGGTCCCGGGCTTGAGCAACAGCTGCAGGCCGTTGGGCAGCATGTAGCCCTCGACCTGAAAGCGGTCCAGGGCCGACACGTGAGCGCAACTCAACAACAGACAGGCGAACAACAGACAACGCATAGCGAGCTTCCTTACGGCGTGCGTAAGTTCTACAGACTTCAGTCAACCATGGACGTTCAGGGTGAATGGGTGATGTCAGCGAGATCTTCCGCCGCCAGGGCACCGGTTTCGGAGGTTTCCAGGACCACATAGGCGCTGCTGCAGAACAGCGAGTTCAAGCGCTTCATGTCGGCGATCAGCTCCAGGTGCAGCGAACTGGTCTCGATGCTCTGGACGATTTTACGTTGCAGGCGGCTGACGTGGGCGTGCGCCAGGCGTCGTTCCTGTGCGCGGAAGCGACGCTTCTCGCGCAGCAACTGGCGCGCGCTTTCCGGATCGGCACTGAGAAAGACCGACAGCCCCAGGCGCAGGTTGGCGATCAATTGGGCGTGCAACCCGGCCAGCTCTTCCAGGCCGACTTCGGAGAACTGGCGGCGTTGCGAGGTTTTCTGCTGCTGCACCTTGCGCAGCATGCGTTCGATCAGGTCGCCGGCAAGCTTGAGGTTGATTGCCAGCTCGATGATCTCGGCCCAGCGCCGGCTGTCCTGGTCGCTGAGGTCTTCCCGGGGCATTTGCGCCAGGTAGAGTTTGATTGCGCTGTAGAGCGCTTCGACATCGTCGCTCAGGCTGCGCATTTCCTGGGTGACGGCGGTCTGTTTGCCGCGCAGCACGTCGAGCATGGCTTCGAGCATGTTGTCGATCAGGTCGCCCAGGCGCAGGGTTTCCCGCGCCGCGTTGGCCAGGGCCAGGCTCGGGGTGACCAGGGCCGTGGGGTCCAGGTGTCGCGGTTTGGCCCGGCCGCTGTCTTGCGGGCGCTCGGGCAACAGCCAGGCGCAGAGCTTGGCCATGGGCCCGACCGTGGGCAGGAGCAGCAGGCAGCGCAAGGTGTTGTAGAGCAGGTGGAAGCCAATCACCACCTCTTGCGGGCTGAAATCCAGGCTGTCCATCCAGTGCGCCAGGGGGTCGAGCACCGGGATGATCAACAGCAGGCCGAACAATTTGTACAACAGGCTGCCCAGGGCCACCTGGCGCCCGGCGGCGTTCTGCATGCTGGTACTGAGGAAGGCCAGCACGCCGCTGCCGATGTTGGCGCCAATCACCAGGCCGATGGCCACCGGCAGGCTGATCACGCCGGCACCGGCCAGGGTCGCGGTCAGCAGCACGGCCGCCAGGCTGGAATAGGACACCATGGCGAACACCGCGCCCATCAGGGCGTCGAGCAGGATGTCGCCGGTCAGGGAGGCGAACAGGACCTTCACGCCCTGGGCATGGGTGATCGGCGCGGCAGCTTCGACAATCAGCTGCAATGCCAGAATGATCAGGCCCAGACCGATACCGACCCGACCCAACTGGCCGGCACGGGTCTGTTTGCGCGAGAGGAAGAAGATGACCCCGAGGAAGATCAGCAGCGGCGACAGCCACGACAAATCAAAGGTCAGCACTCGTGCCATCAGCGCGGTGCCGACGTCGGCCCCGAGCATGGTCGCCAGGGCTGGGGTCAGCGCCATCAGGCCCTGGCCGACGAACGAGGTGACCAGCATCGCCGTGGCGTTGCTGCTCTGGACCATGGCGGTGACCAGGATCCCGGCGACAAAGGCCAGCGGGCGGCTGGCCATGTTCTGGCCGATGACGTGACGCAGGTTCGAGCCATAGACCCGCAGGATCCCGGTACGCACGATATGCGTGCCCCAGATCAACAGGGTCACGGCGGACAGCAGATTGAGCAGGGTCAGCATAAAGGGTCCCCTGGGGTGAATCGCCCCAAAGGGGCAAGTTGACGGTGCCGCGCGACGATCTACGTTCTGTACTTAAGCTGTAGTTGGCTAACGGTCTGGGCGCCAGCATCGCATAGCTAAAGTGCGCATTGAAATAAAACTGTCATGAAAACAGCTTTCTGCAGACGTGAAAAAGGGGCCCGAGAGCCCCTTTCTTTCAGTCCGCGCTCGGGTTACTGACCCGGAATATCCTTGCGCAGTTTCACTGGATCGCTCTGTTTTTTCTTTTTCGCGATGGCGGTGCGCATCTTGATGTTGACCGCTTCCACCGCCAGGGAGAACGCCATGGCGAAGTAGACGTAGCCTTTTGGCACGTGCACTTCGAAGGCTTCGGCGATCAGCACGGTACCCACCACCAGCAGGAACGACAGCGCCAGCATCTTCAGCGACGGGTGCTTGTCGATGAAGTCGCTGATGGTGCCTGCGGCGAGCATCATCACCAGCACCGCGACCACGATCGCCGCGACCATCACTGGCACATGGGACACCATGCCGACGGCGGTGATCACCGAGTCCAGGGAGAACACGATGTCGATGATCGCGATCTGGATGATGGTGTAGAGGAAGTTGCCGCCCTTGCCGGTGGGTTCGTCCGCCGTCTCGTCCTCGCCTTCCAGGGCGTGGTACATCTCCTGGGAGCTTTTCCAGAGCAGGAACAGGCCGCCGAAGAACAGGATCAGGTCACGCCCGGAAATACCCTGGCCGAAGACCACGAACAGGTCGGCGGTCAGGCGCATGACCCAGGTGATCGACAACAGCAACAGGATGCGCGTGACCATGGCCAGCGCCAGGCCGAACAGCCGGGTCCGGGCCTGCATATGCTTGGGCATGCGGCTGACCAGGATCGAAATCATGATGATGTTATCGATGCCCAGGACGATTTCCAGGGCGGTCAGGGTAAAGAAGGCAACCCAGATTTCCGGGTTGGTCAGCCATTCCATGTGTATTCCTTTGAGCGAGTGTTAGATCGCCCGGGGCGGTTGATCAGCCAACCGGCCCGGGCGAAGAGTCATTGCAGTTATAGAGTGCTGAACAGTGGAAAGATCCCCATCAGCAAGGCTGCGAACATTATGCACAGGCAGACCAGCACTGCCCACTTGAGGGTGAAGCGCTGGTGATCGCCGAACTCGATCCCGGCCAGGGCTACCAGCAAGTAGGTCGAGGGTACCAGCGGGCTCAGCAAATGCACGGGTTGGCCGACGATCGAGGCACGGGCCATCTCCACCGCGGTGATGCCGTAGTGGCTGGCCGCCTCGGCCAGTACCGGCAACACGCCGTAATAGAAGGCATCGTTGGACATGAAGAAGGTGAACGGCATGCTCACCAGCGCGGTAATCACCGCCAGGTACGGCCCCAGTGCGTCGGGGATGACCGCCAGCAGGCTCTTGGACATGGCGTCGACCATGCCGGTGCCGGACAGGATCCCGGTGAAGATACCGGCGGCGAAGATCAGCCCGACCACCGCCAGTACGCTGCCGGCGTGGGCGGCGACGCGGTCCTTCTGCTGTTGCAGGCACGGGTAGTTGACGATCATCGCGATACTGAAGGCCACCATGAACAGCACCGGCAGCGGCAGCAAGCCGGCGATCAAGGTGCACATCAGGGCCAGGGTCAGCGCGCCGTTGAACCAGATCAGCTTCGGACGGCGGGCATCAGGGAATTGCGAAACGCTGATTTCGCTGTGGTCGATCTCGTCGCCCACCAGGTGCAGTTCACCCAGGCGCGCCCGTTCGCGCTTGCCGTACATATAGGCAATCGCCAGGATCGCCACCACGCCCGCCAGCATGGCCGGGATCATGGGTACGAAAATGTCCGAAGGGTCCACGTGCAGCGCACTGGCGGCGCGTGCGGTGGGGCCGCCCCAGGGGGTCATGTTCATCACCCCGCCGGCGAGGATGATCAGGCCGGCCATGATCCGCGGGCTCATGCCGATGCGGCTGTACAGCGGCAGCATGGCGGCCACGCAGATCATGTAGGTGGTGGCGCCGTCACCGTCCAGGGACACCACCAGTGCCAGCACCGCCGTGCCGACCGAGACCTTTAGCGGGTCACCCTTGACCAGCTTGAGGATCTTGCGCACCGCCGGGTCGAACAGGCCCGAGTCGATCATCAGGGCGAAATACAGGATGGCGAACATCAGCATCACGCCGGTGGGCGCCAGCTTGGTGATGCCTTCGAGCATCATCGGGCCGATCTTCGGCGCAAAGCCGCCGAACAGGGCGAAGAGGATGGGCACGATGATCAGGGCAATCAGCGCGGACAGGCGCTTGGTCATGATCAGGAACATGAAGGTGATGACCATGGCAAAGCCAAGGAAAGTCAGCATGGGAATACTCCAGGCGTAGCGCGGCTAGGGAATGGCGAACCGGTGGGGTCAGCGCAGAACGGGAAGCGCGAGGCGTACGGGTGGAGTAGGTGCAGCGAGGCGGGTAGGAGCAAACATCAGAATCACCATTGTTGTTGTTAATTGGGCCGGGAAGCGTCGCAACGCTCACTGTGGCCAACCGGTCTATTGCCGGAAGTGGAGGCGATCCTAATCGGGGAAGCTTTCAGCTACCTTTCGCCGGTGAAAGGAATGGGTGGATGTTCAAGCAACCGATGAGCGGCATACAGTGACCGCCATAACAGCAAGGGAGAAAGGCACATGGGCGAACTGCACACCGGGGGCTGTCATTGTGGTCGGCTGCGTTATCAATTCAGTGGCCCGCTGCGGAATATCGCCCATTGCCACTGCTCGACCTGCCGCCGGGTCAGCGGCGGCCTGGTGACCACCTGGATCACCCTGCCCGCCCCGGCCTTCCAATGGACCCAAGGCACGCCCGCGCGCTACGGCTCCTCCCCCAGCTGCACCCGCCTGTTCTGTGGCAACTGCGGTGCGCAGCTGGCGCTGGAGACCCAGCTGAGCCCGGGCAGCATCGACGTGACCATCGCCACCCTCGACCACCCGGAACAGGCCCCGGCCGACCGGCATATCTGGACCGACAGCCGCCTGCCCTGGCTGCACCTGGATGAGCAGTTACCGCAAGAGCCGCAAGAACAGCTCTAGCCCGGCATCGGCGGCTCGCTGGGGGGCGCCGCAGGCGGTGTGAACAGGCCCGCCAGCTCCGCCTGGGTCTCGGCGACAAACCACTGGCTCAAGCCCGGACGCCACAGCAAACTCTGGCGCGTGATCTGCCCGGTGCTGACGTAGTGTTGCAGCTCAAGAAAGCTGTAAGGGCCGTATTCGACGCCGCCAACGTTGAGGTGATAGCGCGCCTGATTGTCCCTGGCATGCTGCGCCGCGGCCTGTGCTGCATGAATGCCTGGGTTGAACAAGGCCTCCAGCCAGCCAGGGTCGAAGCACTCCGGGCGCAGCTGGAGTTTCTCGCTGTGGTGCGGGACGACTTCAGAGACATAGACATCGCCTTTGGAGCCGCTGATCGAACGGGTGAACGCCGGCAAGTGATTTCGCGCCTGCTCGATCAGGGCTTCGGCGTGTTCAGGCGCCTGCTCGTGCAGGAGCCTGAAGGATTCGCTGCGGAGGATGGCGCTGAGCTCCCTGGGCAATGAGCACGCCGGCTCGGCTATCCCTTTTTCATCGACCACTCTCAGGCTTTTGTAAGCGTCGTGCCTTAAGTGCTCGAACAGCGCGCACAGCGCGGCAAGCAGTGCCGGGCGCGGCTGGCTCAAACGCGCCTGCACCCGCGTCGAGAGCAGTTGCCGATGAGGGGCCCGCAGC
Organism: Pseudomonas sp. QD4; assembly: GCF_049199125.1. Taxonomy (NCBI): domain Bacteria; kingdom Pseudomonadati; phylum Pseudomonadota; class Gammaproteobacteria; order Pseudomonadales; family Pseudomonadaceae; genus Pseudomonas; species Pseudomonas sp. QD4. The sequence continues at coordinate 1,398,622 of NZ_JBLZOM010000002.1, read as the reverse complement.
CCGTATTGGCGAATGGCCGGCTCGGTGCCGATGCCAAAGGCCTCGCCTTCGTCGATGAGTTCGTAGGCCTGCCCCGGGTTGCGGGTCAATTCGCCCAGGGCAATGGCTTGCAGATACAGGCGCAGGTCGCGCGCCAAGGCCAGGTAGTGCGCCTGGTCGAAGATCAGCGGATGGCAGTTGGCGTGCTTGTTCACGTGCAAGGGACGCTGCTGTGCCTGCTTGCGGTAGTTGGCCAGGTAGACGGGCAGGTCGCGCAAGGCATTCAGGGCAAAGCCGCTCAAGCGCATGGAGGCGACCAGCCGCCCAGGGACCTGACAATCGATGAATTGCAGGTCATTCGGGCGCAGGCCTGGCAGTGCGGGCAGGCATTGACTCAGCAACTCACCGTACAGGCGCCTGAACTCGGCAGGTTGCGGCACGCTGAGCAGACACAGGTAAGCGTCGGGGTTGGTTCCGCGGCCGGGTTCAAGCTCCAGGTTGGCCCAGGGCATGGCCTGTTCCAGCCACAGGCTCAATACCCGGCGCAGGTCTTGCGCAGTCAGGCCGGCCAACAGGGCGAGCAGTGGGTCTTCGCCCTCCTGTGGCGCCATCAACCCGCTGAGCAGCGGCTGGGTGTGGCCGCTCAGGTGCAGGTCGGCCAGGCCGTCGGGCCGGTACGTCGCGTACAGCTCGGCATGCCCCTGGCTGGAATAGCTCATGGGGTTCCGCAGGGCGGGGGTATTTTCGAACTCTTCCGGCAGTTCCACTCTATGACTACGGATGGTGTACTGGCGATGGATGCTGCTCATGATCCATTTTTTCTCGCTCAGCGGCGGATTGGCCAGATCGTTGAACAGCATGTCGCCGAGCATCAACGGCAGGTCTTCAGGCTCCTCACAGCGACGTTGCGCGAGGTTGCAGGTGTCGAACACATAGAGGTCGTCGAACGGCCCCACCGGGTTGTCGTCCTGCGCGGTCGTATAACCATGCCCGCGAGTTTCCAGCTCCATCAGTGCGGCGTAGCTGTGGGCCTGTGCCCGCTCCGGTTCGATGTGCATCGCCCCGCCGGCCAATACCAGATGCAAGGCGACACGCCCGGGGATGTTCTGTTCGGCAAGTGTTTGCCGGACCAGATCGCCGATCTGCAGAAACGACCCCGAACCGTAGCTGCCCGCCGCCGAGGCGATTATCACGATATTGATGCAGTCCCGGCTCACCTTGAGGCCAAGGCGCTGGGCCTCGGCGTCTTGCGTGGGGTCGCAGGTGTGCAGGTGGTGCAGGGCCTGATGCACCCTGGCGCGGATCTGGTCGGCCTGGGTCAGGCAGTACAGGCGGGAAAAACCGCGAAGCCGATGGTATTTCATCGGCTCGATTCCCCAGTGCTTCATGGTCTGCGAGGTCAGGGGCGACCATTTGGCGACGTCGGGCGAGTCCAGCTCGGCCTCGGGGTCGAACGGGCCACTGATGATTTCATCGACCCGAAAACAGGTTTCGGGCTGCGCGGGCTCCAGGCCCCGCTCCCAGACCTGGAAGTCACTCGGGTGGAACCGAATAAAGCGCGCCAGGGGGAAGTCGGCGAGGCGCTCGATGCGTTGCCCCTCGCGCCAGGAGGTGGCCAGCAGGCGCTTGCGCAGGTGCAGGCCGACCCGGCGGCCGGTGTTGCCCAGCGCGATAAAAAGCGTGGGGCGAACCTCATACCCGGATTCGGTCATGGGTGTGTCTCCAGCGATCCATGCGGTTTGCCCAGGGGCGCCCGACGGGCGCCCCCCATCAGGCATTTCAGTCGAGGTAGGCGATCTGATAGGTGTCGGCGTCGATCATCACCAGTTGCACGTTGTTGCTGCGGGTGTTGACCGGCTTGCCGTTGAGCAGCACCGACGTGTCGACGCGGTACACGCCTTGCGGCACCTGGTTGTCCAGGGTGATGGTGAAGGTGTTTTCGTAACCGCCGCTGCCGGGCTTCTCGTTGGCGACCTTGGTGCCTTCCTTGAACGCGGTGGTGGCGCCCGGTTCATACAGGCGCACTTCTTCCTTGATCTCGTTGACGGCCTGGCGGCTGCCATCGATGGCCACGATGTTGGACACCACTTTGATCGGCTGGCCGCGCTTGATGGTGCTGCCGGGCTGGATGCTGGTCTGGTAGCTGACCACTTGCGGCTCGGCAGGGGCCTTCTTGCCGCCTTTGCGGTACTGCGCCTCGACTTCCTGGGGCGACTGGGTCTGCACCGACTTGGCGTTGATCACGAAGCACACGGCGATACCTGCGGCCGTGCCGGCTACGACGCCGACCCCGCGATCCTTCTTGCCGCTGACCGCTGCCCCTGCTGCCGCCCCTGCCGCGATGGCCAGGCCGCACTTGAGCCAGTCGCCGGCGCTCCAGCCGGTCGGGTTCATGCTCTTGGAGTCGATGTTGGCGCAGCTCTGCAGGCCGAAGATCGATACGAGGCCCAGGGCAAGCAAACGCTTATTGGGGGAACGCGGGTGCTGGGTCATGGATGACTTCCAAGTGTTCGAAGGGAGGCCGGCGTCATCATTCGATGGTGGTCCGGTTCAGGGCCTGGGATTGCTGGCGGGTGGCCTGGTTGATGATGTTCTGCGCCTCGCGGTTGCCCGGGTCCATGTTGAGCACCAGCCGGGCGACGGTGATCGCGCTCTGGTAGTCGCGGCGGATCAAGGCCTTGCGTGCCTCGTTCAGCGAGCGGCCGACCATGCTGGCGGCGCCGTTGTTCTGCTCGATGCGCGTGGTGGAACGCGGTGGCGTGCTGGGCTGCGGTGCGGGTGCCGGGATCGACTGGACCTGCGCCGCGGCCTTGGCTTCCTGCTCGCGCCGGGCCTGCTCTTCGGCGCGCTTGCGCTGGTCGGCAGCGTCTTGCTGAGCTTTGCGGTCCTGCTCCTTCTGCCGTGCCTGCTCCGCCAGGTCCTTATCGCGCTGAACCTGCTTCAAGCCGTCTTTGGCCCGATTCAACAGGCTCAGGGCCGCCGGGTCCTTGCTGTTTTTCTGCAGGACCTGTTCGGCTTTATCCAGCGCGCAGTTGTAGTCGCTCTGGCGCAGGCATTGCTGGCCAGCGAGCAGCACTTGCTCCAGGTCGCGCTGACTGTTGCGCGAGCCGAGCTGGTTCATGCCATAGAACGCCAGCAGTGCCAGGACCAGCGCACCGATCACGATTTTTTTCAGCAGGCCCTTGGGTTTATCCGCAGGCGGTGCCACGGGTGGGGTCGGCGCGGCTGCCGGAGCGGCCGGCGCGGGTGCCACGGGCTGCGGCGCGGCTGGCGCAGGGGCAGCCGGCAGCTCGAACTTCAGCGCGGCGGCCTTGGGTTCGACCACCGGCGGCGGGCTGGCAGGCTCCTTGGCGGCCACGGCCACGGGGGCCTTGGCCGAGATCGGCGGTTGCACGGCGACGCCACAGTACGGGCAGTGTTTCACCGGCCCGCAGAGTGTCCGGCCACAGGCGCTGTTGGCGCAGGTAGCGGGAAACTCGGCGGCTTTGACTGACGCTGACATAGGGTTCTCGTCTTCGCTTGGTTCAGAGCGGTGGCGGCATGGCTGGGCCGCCCAGTGGCGGTGGACTGCCTGCCGCCGGGGCGAACAGGTGGGCCAGCTCCTGGATCTGCCCGGCACTGAGCCAGGCGGCCATGCCTTCACGCCACAGCATGCTGTCGCGGGTCACTTGCCCGGTCTGCACGTACTGCTGCAACTGCGCCGAGGTGTAGGGGCCGTAATTGGTCCCGGCGACGTTCAGGTGATAGCTGTACTGCACCGCCGCCACCGGTGGTGGTAGCGCGCCGCCGGCAATCGGCGGTGGCGCGGCAAAGCCTGGGGCCGCAGGCGCTTGGCCGGCAAACGGCGCCGCCACCGGCTTGAGCAGGTTCTCCAGCCAGCCCTCGGCGAAAAACTCCTTGGCGACGCTGAGCTTCTCTTCGTGGTCGGCGTGCACTTCATCGGCGTAGACGTCGGCCCGGGAGCCGATCACGCGCTGGCTGAAGCGCCCCAGGTAGCTTTCGGCCAACTTCACCAGCTCCTGGTCGCGGTCACCGGCCTGGCGCTTGAGGCGGGCCAGGTACTCTTTTTTCAGCAGCTCGGCAATCTTGTACGGGAAGGCCTGGAACGGTTCCGAAGCGCCTTGCTCGTCGATGCGCTTCTGCGCCTTGTAGGCGCTGCGGCTCATGTCATCGAACAGCGCGATCAGCGCCGCGATCTGGACCTCGTTGAGGCTCAGGGTGCGGTCACGCACCTGGGCTTCGATGTCACTGCGGTGCACCGGCTTCAGGCCGCTTTGACGAATGGAGAATTCGTCGCCGATGGTGAAGTCTTCCTTGTCGATAAAGAACTCGTACAGGCCGTTGTCCAGGCGCTTGAGCACGCCCAGGGCAATCGCGTGCAGGTAGAGTTTGAAGTCCTCGGCGAACTGGCGGTACTGCTCCTGGGTGAACTGGATCGGCTGCACGAACTGGCTGATGCGCTTGTGCACATGCAGCGGGATCGCCGCGCTTTCCTTGCGGTAGCTGGCCAGGTAGGTCGACAGCGGGGTCAGCGCCGGCAGCGGGAAACCGCTCAATTCGGTGAAGCAGATCAGTTTGCCGGGGATCCCCGACTCCACGAACTGGATATCGCTGGCGTTGATAGCCGTACCCTGTGGCAGGCATTGGCCGAGGGTCGCGCCGTATACGCGCTTGAACTCGGCATGGTCATGCACGCCGATCAGGCAGGTGTAGAGCTTCTGGCCGATATCGAAACCGCCAGTGAGGTTCAGCGGCACCCACGGCATGGCCCGTTGCAGCAACTGGCGGAATTTCTCGCGCTGCTCTTCCGGGTTCAGGGCCGCCAGGGCGCTCATCAGCGGATCGATGCGCTGCGCGTTCTTTGGCAGTTGCTGCACGGATTTATTGCGCAGCTTGAGCAGCAGCTCTTCCTGGCCCTCTTCGGTCTGCAACTTGCCGAACAGCACTTTCGAGCCGCCGAAATCCTTGAACGCGTCCTTGGCCCACTCGCGCACATCCGCGCCATTGGCGGCCGGCTCTTCGTTGCCTTGCACTGGCGCCAGGGGAATCAGGGTGGCGTGTTTTTCCTTGATGCTGGCGTCGATCTTGGTGATGTCGGTGTCGATGCGCTTGAGCAGGCTGTCGACCGCGTTGCGGCCATCCTGCAGGCGGCCGACAAAGCCGTTCCAGATCGCGCGACCGTTCTGGTCCACCGATTCCTTGCGGCCCAGCCACTCGGAGATCTCGCGCAGCAGTTGTGCGGCTTCACGGGCGGCGACATGGCGCACGTAGAACAGCAGGCTTTCGCGCAGGGTGTCCTTGACCTGGACCAGCACCGTGTCGGCTTGCTTGTCCTTGCCGCTCAGGCGCGCCAGCAGGCCTGAACCGGTGGTTTCCTTGAGGCGTTCGAACTCGCGGGCCAGCTCCGAGGACTCGAGTTTTTCCGACAGTTCCTTGAAGCGCGCGGCGTTCTTTTCCAGGGCCGGGATGATCCCGGTGCCTTCGTTTTCCAGGCGGTCCTTGAGCATTTCCACCAGCGCCAGGGTGTAATCCAGGCCGCCGCGCTCGTCATCGTCCAGGCGTCGGAACAGCTTCTCGGGCAAGGCGTCTTCACGCACCAGTTCGGCGATGCGCTTCTTGCGGTTTTCCTTGATCCGCACTTCGTGGTTGCGCTCGGCGCTGTCCACCGAACTGCCCTTGGTGTCGCGCTCCAGCTGTTGCTGGATTTCCCGCACGTGGGTCAGCCACTGGTCCTTGTCTGCCCCGCCGTTTTGCAGGCGTTCGAACAGGCTCTCGGTTTTCTGCTCGATCTGCGCGGTGATGCTGTTGTCGCCCTCGACCTGCAACAGGTCGTCGGCGATCTGGTAGTGGGTGAACTCGCCCGTGGCCAGGGTCAACTCGACGCGGGACAGGAAGTCCGGCAGCTCGGTGAAGGTCCGTGGGGTGACGTTCAGTTGCTCGCGCAGGAACTCGTCGCGTTCCTTGTCGGTCGGGCGATTGTCGTTGACCGCGTTATTGGCGTTGGCCACCCCGAAGAACGCCTTGAGCATCTGCTGCACCTGGCGATTGAGGCGAACGTGCTGGCGCGCGTCGACCTGGGTGTCGAGCACCGCCTGGCCCAGGGACGAGTACGAGCGCGGAAAGTGCAGCTTGGTGTCGCTGCCGTAGTCCTGGGGCAGGCTCACGCTGTAGGAGCGGATCTTGTGCTGGTTCTGGTTGACCGCGATCGAGCGCTTCTTGTTGGCGAAATCCTGGGAGGTGAAGTCGGTGAACAGCGCATCCGAGAGCATCTCGTAGATGTCTTCCTGGTCACTGGTCTTGGCCTGGGCGACGTTGCTGTTATCGATGATGTACACGTCGTCGTAGGGACGGTTGTCGATAAACAGGTTGTCGGTGGCGTCCCAGTGCTTGAGCAGCGGGTTGCCGCGCATGCAGGTCTCCAGCTCCATCAGCGCCGCATAGCCGTTGGCCTGGACGCGCTCGGCGTTGTAGGAGCCGAAGCCGCCCGGCAGCACCAGGAACAGGTCGACCTTACCGGCGATGTTGTTTTCCTTGAGGATGGCCTTGGCCAGGAACCCCATGTCCAGGAACGAACCCGAACCGGTGCCGCCGGCCGCAGAGCCGGTGATCACCACGCGGATCTTGCCCGGGTCGATTTCCAGGCCGAGCTTTTTCAGCTTGTCGGCCTGGGCGCCGATGTTGCTCAGCAGGCGCCCGACCTTGCTGCGCAGCTTGTCGCGGATGCTCGGGTACTTGTCGAAGAAGTACAGCCGAGACAGGGCGCGGATCTGCCCGGCGCCCTTGGACGGATCGATGCCCAGGCTCTTGATCTTTTCCGGGGTCAGGGGGAACCACTCGGCCACTTCGCGATGGCGGTTGAGCTCATCGATGGAGTGCGTGTACTTGCTCAGGTTGAGCGGCTCGATGATCTTTTCTTCGGAGGTGAAGGCCACCTGCTCGGCCAGCACGTCGGTCTTGATCGACTTGCCGTCCTGGGTCACTTCACCCGAATCGAGGTCGAAGTTGACGAACTGCACCAGGGGGAAGTCGGAAATCTGCTGCACCTGGTTGTTGCCACCCCAAATGGCATTGAGGATGCGCCGGCGCAGGCGGATGTTGACCTTCATGCCGGTGCCGCCGAGGGCGATGAACAAGGTTGGGTGGATCTTTTCACTGACCTGCGGGGCTGCTGCCTGGCCGGAAGGTTGTGCACTCTCGTTCATCAGAAACTCCATGAGCCCGGGTGGGCTGGCCAAGTGAACTTGGCAATTGATCCGCTATTGGGGTGAGACGGGCCGGGTGCGCAGCGCACCCCCGGCCATCAGGCAGCGATGACTCAGCGCTTGGCCGAGAAGGTCATCAGCCAGGCAACCAGGGAGATGGCTGCAACGCCGCCCAGCGGCGCCAGGTACAGCGGAGCCAGGAACTGGCCGGAGTTGATCACCGCCAGCACCGCCATGGTCGCAACCATCAGCAGGCCGAGGAACAGGAACCAGCCGGAAGCATTGGCGCGGCTCGGTGCCACACGCTCACGTACGCGCCAGTTGGCGTAGGCGTTCTTGATCACGAAGAAGATGATCGCCAGGACCACCAGCACCGCCACCCCGATCAGGGCGTCGCGGCTGTCGACTTTTTTCGGACCCAGGTCCAGACCGATCGGCGATGGCACGCTCAAGGTGCTGCTGGTGGTGCTGGCCGGTGCTGCCGGTGCTTCGCTTTCAATCGGGGCTGGCAGTGTGCTGGTCTGGGCCATGTTCAACTTCCTTGGGGATTCTTGAGTGAGGGTTACTTGAGACGCACAGCAGTGTCGGGAGCCTTGTCCAGGAGCTTGACCCCGAACAGGCCGCGCTTGATGGTCGCGACCTTGTTCTGCTGGGCGTCGTAGACGTTGGCACTGCTAAAGGGTTTGAGCGGATAGTGCTGGGCCACGCCCTCCACCATCACGGTCACGGCTTTCTTGCCGGCGATCATGCTTTTGCCCACCAGGGCCGCGATCAACAGCAGCAGGAACAGCCCGAACAGCAACAACACCGGCCCCAGCGGGTAGCTGATGCGCAGCACGATCGGCAGTACGGTCGAAGAAGTGCTGGCTTCGCTGGACGGGATAAACACGTCCGGCAGCGCATCGCCAGGGAACAGTTCGTTCATCTTCGCGATGAAGTCCTGGGAGATACGCAGTTGCTGCTCGCTCAGGCGCACCTCGATGGTCCCGGCGCGCTGGTAACCGCTGGAGAGGATCACCTCGCTCGACCATTGGGACGGCAGGGGCGGCAGTTGCAGGCTGATCGCGGCTTCGCTGGAGCGCGCACCGGGTTCCAGGTCCGTCAGGCGGTCGAGGGAGATGCTCGATTGCAGGGCTTCGCCCGGCATGTCCAGGTTCATCTCGATCTTCGCGTCGTGGATCTGGTACGGGTTGAACTGGTTTTCGAACTTGCCCAGCAGCACCGCGGTTTTGGGCGAGCTGTCGACGTTGATATTGAGGATCAGGGTCTGCTGGTCCGGGGCCAGTTCGGCACTGACGTCCGGGGTGTCCTGCACGCCGGTGGGGATAAAGCGGACCGCCGACTGGGTCAGGGGCTTGAGCCGGACCCGGTTGTCCTTGAGCAGGGTCGCCAGGGCCGGCTGGGCCAGGACCTGCTCCAGGGCCTTGCCGGCGTTATCGCCGTAGGCCAGCGCATAAATCATCAGGCCGTTGGCTTGGTAGTTGGGGCCTGCCACCGGCATTTTCTGCGGGAATGCGGCGATCCGGGTGATGCTGGCCTCGTTGTGCAGCAGGTCATAGAACTCGCGGTTCTTGAGCGAGGTTTCGCTGCTGTTGTTGGGGCTGTTCTTGTTGTTGGTGAGGATCCAGACAATCCCTTCCCGGCCCTCGAGCCCGGTCTTGATGGCCGCCAGCAACGCTTCCTTGAAGTCGGTGTCGGCGTAGGCGCCGCCGGCCTTGCGCACCAGGTTCAGCTGATTGACGCTGGCGGCGAGCTTGTCGTGGGTGCCGGGACCGCGATAAGTCCACTCCGGCGACGGGTGCTGGGCATCGGCCTGGTTGAAACCGCCAATCACCACTTCCGAATTGCCCGCCGCCGCGGCGGCCAGCTTGATTACCAGCGGTTTGAACGACGACGCCGGGTCCAGATAGAAGGGCTCCATCCAGCCGGAGTTCTGCACCAGGAACACCTGGCGCATCGGCTCGGCGACAGCGCCCGCGCTGCCCAGGGCCAGAATCAGCAACAAGCCACGGCGTAGCATCAGGGTCAGGCGTTCCATCGGTAAAGCGCTCCGGAAGAATCGATATACAGCCACAGCGCGTTATCGAAAAAGAACCACTGGGCATTCCACGGGCGGCTGACGTGGGCCTTGAGCCCGAAACCGCGGCCACCGACCTGTTCGAGGCGGTACTGCGCATCCACCGGCTGTTCGCTTTTGAAGAAATCGTCGAGGGTGCTGTTCTGCTCCACGCGCATCGAGAGCAGGAGCTTGTCGCTGCTGAACTCGATAAACGGGTACACCACCTCACGGGTGGTCGGGGTGATGCTTTCGTCGTGGGTGTCCCAGGGACGTTCCAGGCGAATGTTGTACTTGAAGCTCAGGTGCCCGGTGCCCAGGCGATAGCCCTTGATCGGCTTGGGCTGGTCGGTAGCCCCCGGGTCCAGTTGCAGATAGCTCTGGCCCTCGGCGGTAAAGATCAGTTGCCACAGGCCGTAGCCGTCCTGGAAGGGCGGCCCCTGCTCGGGCATGGCGGTGGCGCCGTTGGGCCACGGGTGCCACTGCGCTTGCAGGGCCTGGCCCTGGCGCATGCTCAGGTAACCAAGCTCGCCAATCCACAGCAGGCGGCGGGATGCGTGGTCACGAATCGGCGCCGACAGGCGGGTCATCTGCGCGGCGTCGGCACCTTCTACCGGGTAGCGCTCCCAGCCGTTGGCGCTGGGGCTGACCAGGCAGACGCTGCCGTCTTCCAGCACCAGGGGCAGGAACGACTGCTCCTCAAGGTCGCCGGGGCCGGCCAGCGCTCGGCCATCGCGGCGTTGGCAGCGGTATTTGAGGTTCAGCGGATCGACCTTGACCAGCACCGCGCCTTCATCGCCGGCCAACAGCAGGTGCTGGCCATGTTCGGCCGGGCACAGGCTGACCGAGTTGGCCCAGTTCTCCAGGCGGTTGCGGCCGATCGGATGGCCTTCGGGGCGCAGTTCCAGCCACTTCTCGGAACCGCGCTGCCAGAGAAACAGGCTGCCTTCACGGCCCAGGGCGAACAGCGCCTCACGGTGGCCGCCGAGGTTGGCAGCGAAGAAGCTCAGGCCATTCTTGCGCGGCAGCTCAATGATCTGCTTGCTGTCATTGAGATCGCGTTCGGCGGAGTTCTGCAGGCGTTCGAAGAGTTGTTTGACGGTCTGTTGCGCGCCGTCCAGGTGGCAGGCGTCATTGACTACCCGCGATCCGCTGCCATCGCCATAGGGCGGCAGCCAGCGATTTTGCGCCTGGTAGCCGATGGCTGTGAGGGCGGCGCCGCTGTTCGGGCAGAACGCGAAAGATGATGGCAGATAGGTATCGGATTCAGTGAGCCGCGCACCGACCAGATAGTCGAGATCGACCAGGGTCGCTGCCGGTTTTACCCCGCCGACGCTGGAGAGCGAAAAACCACCTTCTGCTGTTTGTTGCCATTGCTGGTCGCCAAGCTGCCACTGGTACCCGCCGCGATTACCGACTATCTCCATATAATCCTGCTGATACCTGCGTAAAAGTCCGCGCCCGATCTCTCCGGCAAGCACTTCTGATAAGGGGGGTTATTGTCGTACGAGGCGCTCGATCACCGTGAAAAACGCGGCGCAGAGCCTGGCATGGCACCATTTTTTCGATCGCGGAATAGTGGCATATTGATGGGTGTTGTCAACTATTCCATGGCGTCAAAAGTCCTGCTTATACCAAAGGATCAAGGCAGCTCCAGCCCCCCTGCTGCCTTGTGCAATGCCCTTAAATGTTCCCCCACCTGCTTCAGGTTGGCTTCGTTGGCGGCAATTTCGGCAGCCCGTGCAGGTTCGAGCAAGGCGCGGACTTCTTTATCCAGGTCGCCGGTCAGGGCTTGCAGGTGTTTCTGGCGCAGGCTGCTCTCCGCTTCCAGGCGCTGCCATTCACTGGGCTGCGGCAGGCCGTAGCCGCTGCTGCCCAGCAGCTCCGCCGGGCGGCTGAGGAAGCCACTGTTGGCGAGGATTTCCTGCAGGGTCTTGTTGGCGTTGTCCATGCCGCCGTTTTTCAGTTCGCGGGCGCCCAGGTAGCGTTGCTTGACCTCATCCTGGGCCAGCAGCAATTGCCGGCGAAAGCTGGCCTGTTCCAGCAGCAGCAAGGCGGCGCTGGTGCGCAGGTCGGCCTGGGCGAACCATTGGCGACGTTCCTCGGCGCTGAGGGACAGCCAGTCTTCGACACTGGTCTGTTTGATCGGCAGGTGCTTTTTGATGACCTCGAACATGGCCTGGTAGCGATCGCGGAACGAGTCGAAGCGATAGCCCAGGCGCAGGGCTTCACGGGGGTCGTCGAGCACGCTGGTGTCGGCCAGCCCCCTGCCCTTGAGCACCTCCAGCAGGCCATTGGGCACGATGCTGTCGAGGCCGATCAGTTGCGGATTGTTGCTGCCGCTGCGCAGCAGCTTGAGGCTCTCCACCGCGCAGTTATTGGACAGGAAGTAATAGTTGCCGTCGTAGCTCCAGTGCATTTCCGCGGCGTGTTCCACCACCTGCTCGATCTCGGTGCGCGACAGGTTCAGCGGCACCGAGGCCAGGCTGCGCAGCTCGGTCTTGGTGTATTCGTCGATGACCTGGGCCAGGGGCAGGACAAACAGCCGTGACGGGTATTTGCCCACCAGGCCATCCCAGCTCGACAGCTGCACGTCTCCGACAAAGGCCCGATACGACAGCACCAGGTGCTGATCCAGGTCCAGCCGGCAATCGGGTCCGCGCGGGCGGCCCGGGGCACAGATCACCAGGCGCAGCATGCTGTGGCCCCAGCGGCTGACCCAGTTCTGGTTGGCTTCGGCCAGCAGGTAATCGACCGCATACACGCGCTCGGGGTCGACCTGGCCCAGGGGCTGCTTGGCAAAGTCGTTGCCGGCATTGAGGAAGGCGAACGACTTGGCGCAGCTGTCCTTGGCCGGCGGTGCCCAGCCGAAGTGTTCCTGGTAATAGCGGTACAGCCCGGGGCGACGGCAGGCGTAGCTCGGATCGAGGAGGAAGTACTCCATGTTCACCGCGACGAACTCTTTGGGGTTGGTCGTCTCGTAGATGTCCGGGCTGCGTGCCACTTGCCGGTTGTGTTCCTCGCGCGCTCCACGGCGGCCGACGTATTGCGGCCAGCCGGCGAGGTCCAGCAGGCGCGGGTCATCGCTCAGGGTGAAGCGGCGCTCGGTCTGGCCGCGGCACTCATCCCGCAGGCCGACCAGGCCGCTGTTGGCGTTCTGTCTGGCGCAGCGCTGGATCAGCGGGCGCTCTGCGGCGGACCACAAGCGCGAGCGGTCATAAATGTGGGTCAGCTCGTGGAGCACGGTGGCGAGCATTTCCCGGCGCACGGTGCCGTGTGGGCGATAGGTCTTCTGGGTCGCGGCCGAGCCGTCGGTGAGGCTGGCGAGCAGGTTGCGATTGAGGTCCAGCTCGGACACCAGCGACGCCTGGCCGTAGGCGTTTTCGGGCATCTTGTCGGTCCAGCCGACATCGATGCGCCGATCCAGTTGCTGGATGAAACGCGGCGGCAGGGCCTGCATCGCTTCATCCAGCAGCGCCTGGCTGGCCTGCTGTTGCGCCGGGGTCAAGCCGTCGGTCTTGAGGCGCAGTTGCAGGTCGGCCTGGGCCGTGCCGCACAGTAGCGACAGGGCCCCGGCCAGCAGCCAGGCGACTGATGGCCTCACAGTGCGAGGATAGCTTCGGCGAGTACCTGGTCACTGGCGTCGCGAGCTTGCGGCACGCGGGTGCGCAAGGTGTCGAAGGCGGCTTCCAGTTGGGCGCCACGGATTTCGCCGTTGCTGGCGACGAAGCTGGCGGCATCGTCGTGGGCTTCGCGCACGACTTTCGAGTCGCGGATGGAGGTGGTGGTGTCCGAGGTGAAATCGATCGTGCGGCCAAAGGCGCGGACGATGATGTTACTGGTGGCCACCAGGGTGTGTGCCTGGGCCACATCGGCCAACAACAACAGGCCTAGGGTGGCGGCAATCAGCGGGCTGCGCATGGAACGACTCCGGAATAACAGGGGATGATTATTGGACGAGAATTGCTTGCGCCAGTTCAAGGTCGCTTGCATGAAGTTTTGGCTGGCTGCGCCGCAGGTATTCCAGGGCCGACTCCAACTGTGCGCCTCGCATGACGCCATCGCTGGCAACGAAGGCCGCGGCGTCATCCTGGGCCGCCAGTATCAGTTTTCTGTCGAAGGGGGCACTGGTCACCTTGCTGGTGGCGTAACCGGTGACGACCAGGCCTTCGGTGGTCAGGTCAAAAGCCTGAGCCGAGCCCACCCCACAGACCATGGATAACAGCAACACACTAAGCGGTATTCGGAACAAAACCAGACTCTCGACAGCTGAAAAAAAACAGCGCCAAGGCTAGCGCAATGCCCGGGCGAGGGCCAGCGCCGGGGATTCCGGGTGCGCGAGGCAGAGCCGGAATCGGTCTGTGATCAGATCGCCAGAATGGCCTGGGCCAACTGTGCGTCGCTGACGTCCAGCTGCGGAACCTGTTGGCGGATGTGCTCGAACGCGCTTTCCAGTTTCACGCCGCGAATGGCGCCATCGGTGGCGACGAAGCTGGCGGCGTCGTCCCGGGCCGCGCGCACGATCTTGTTGTCGCGCAGCGACGAGGTGGCATCGGACGTGGCGTCGGTGGTGGCCTTGAGTGCGCCGACAATTGCATCAGTGGTCACGATAAGGCTGGTGGCGTGCGCGTTGGCAGCCACGGCCAGCAAGGCAGCAGCGCTGAGCAGGCGAAGACGGATCATGGATGAAGCTCCTGTAAATAGCAGATAAGGGGGCGCTGAGTGGGCACCGGACAGCCTGGGTGGAGGTGTTCAGATAAATCAGACGAGCCTTCAGGATTACTCGCCACATAATCCAGGGATATTAGGCCTGCGCCAAGGCTTCGAACAGCCTGCCCCGCACCCTTCAAGCCAATGGGTGGCGGGAGTGTAGGGGCCTTGCGTGGGCTCAATCCCGGGGGTTGCAGCGCGCTGGTGCTCGGCACAGAGCTACCGATACAGATAGCCAAACCTTAAAACTGTATTGGTTCAATATATGTAATATTAAAACTGTACCTGTCTGACGCAAATCGCTTTTGCACACTGGAACTGAGTCCCCTTAAACGACAAAACCCGTCGCGATTGCCCGCGACGGGTTCTGTTTTCTTAATCTGGGGTGCTGGCGGTGGACCCGGTGGGTCAGGGCCAGCGACGCTAACTTAGCGCCAGAACGGCTTGCTCAGCTCTTCGTAGCGTTGTGCTTCGCTGATACCGGCGTCAGCCAGCAAACGCGAATCCAGACGAGCCAGTTGATGGCGGCTGGAGATGCGGCGCTGCCACAGCATCAGGTTGGCGATAACGCGCAGAGGCATGGAAGCCTGGGATTTTGCAGCTTTCTCTTCGAAGAACAGTTCGGAACTGATTGTACGTTCCATGGTTGACATCCTTCCGCTTGTGGCGGGATCAGGTAGTGGTTTAACTGATGCCAATGATCCTCCTCTGACGCAAGACTCTGTAGATACAGTTCACCTGTATTGTGAGGGACCAGTTAACTGTTTATAGGGGCTGTACTGCTCGGAAATGAGGCAACTGTACCTATGCGCACTTATTTAGTGCGTTTTGTAAGGTTTGCTGAGATTGGAGGGGGTTTTAGGCGGGAAAATCACCGGTACAGTAGTACAGTTTTTACCGGTTCTATTCAGGCGGCTGACCAGCTGACGAAACTGTGTTTGCGTCAGCGGCCAACTGTTGCATTTACTTCACCAGCATCTGCCCGTGCTCTTCCAGGTTGATGTGCCAGCTCAGGGCATCACGCAGGATGTGCGGGGTGTGTCCGCCCAGTGCGCAGGCGGCGGTGTAGTAGTCATTCAGGGCGGCGCGGTAGGACGGGTGCACGCAGTTGTCGATGATCACCCGGGCGCGTTCCCGCGGTGCCAGGCCGCGCAGGTCGGCCAGGCCGATCTCGGTGACCAGGATGTCGACGTCATGTTCGGTGTGGTCGACGTGGCTGACCATCGGCACCACGCTGGAAATCGCCCCGCCCTTGGCAATCGACTTGGTGACGAAGACCGACAGGTGCGCGTTGCGGGCGAAGTCGCCGGAGCCGCCGATGCCGTTCATCATCCGCGTGCCGCAGACGTGGGTGGAGTTGACGTTGCCGTAGATGTCGAACTCCAGTGCGGTGTTGACCGCGATGATGCCCAGGCGCCGCACCACTTCCGGGTGGTTGGAGATCTCCTGCGGGCGCAGCACCAGTTTGTCCTTGTAGCGCTCCAGGTTGCCGAACACGTCGGCATTGCGCCGGCTCGACAGGGTGATCGAGCTGCCCGAGGCGAAGCTCAGCTTGCCGGCATCGATCAGGTCGAAGGTCGAATCCTGCAGCACTTCGGAGTACATGGTCAGGTCTTCGAACGGCGAGTCGATCAGGCCGCACATCACCGCGTTGGCGATGTTGCCGATACCGGCCTGCAACGGACCGAGCTTGTTGGTCATGCGCCCGGCGTCCACTTCCTGCTTGAGGAAGTTGATCAGGTGGTAGGCGATGCCCTGGGTCTCGCTGTCCGGCGCCAGCACCGTAGAAGCCGAGTCAGGCTGGTTGGTGATGACGATGGCGGCGATTTTTTCCGGTGGAATCGGAATCGCGGTGCTGCCGATGCGGTCGTCGACCTTGGTCAGCGGGATCGGCGTGCGGGTCGGCCGGTAGGTCGGGATATAGATGTCGTGCAGGCCTTCCAGGTTCGGGTTGTGCGCCAGGTTGATCTCGACGATCACCTGCTTGGCGAAAATCGCGAAGCTGGCGGAGTTGCCCACCGAGGTGGTCGGCACGATATGGCCCTGTTCGGTGATCGCCACGGCCTCGATCACGGCGATGTCCGGCAGCTTGAGCTGCTGGTTGCGCAGTTGTTCCACGGTCTCCGACAGATGCTGGTCGATAAACATGACTTCGCCGGCGTTGATCGCCTTGCGCAGGGTGCTGTCGACCTGGAACGGCATGCGCCGCGCCAGCACGCCAGCTTCGGTGAGCTGCTTGTCGAGGTCGTTGCCCAGGCTGGCGCCGGTCATCAGGGTAATTTTCAGCGGGGTCACTTTGGCACGCTCGGCCAGCGCGTGGGGCACGGCCTTGGCTTCGCCGGCGCGGGTAAAGCCGCTCATGCCGACGGTCATGCCGTCCTGAATCAGAGCGGCAGCGTCGGCGGCGCTCATCACCTTATCCAACAACGAAGGCAAGCGGATACGATCACGGTACATGGATTGTTATCTCGGGCAACGGAAGCAAGATGCGCAGTCTAGTGATTTCGAACAAATTCGGCGCGCTACCATGGTCGAATGCAGCGCCGCGATTTAGAGCCTTTTGTCGGGATTGTGCAGCCAATAAAAAACCCCAGCCTACTAAAGGCTGAGGTTTGGGGTATTGCCTTGGCGCAGGTTTTACTCGACAGCCTTGACCATGTCTTCGATGACTTTCTTCGCGTCGCCGAAGACCATCATGGTTTTGTCGAGGTAAAACAGCTCGTTGTCCAGGCCGGCATAACCGCTGGCCATGGAGCGCTTGTTGACGATGATGGTCTTGGCCTTGAACGCTTCCAGAATCGGCATGCCGGCAATCGGCGATTTCGGATCGTTCTTGGCGGCCGGGTTGACCACGTCGTTGGCGCCCAGCACCAGCACCACGTCAGCCTGGCCGAACTCGGAGTTGATGTCCTCCATCTCGAACACCTGGTCATACGGCACTTCGGCCTCGGCCAGCAGTACGTTCATATGACCGGGCATGCGCCCCGCCACCGGGTGGATCGCGTACTTCACGGTCACGCCGCGGTGTGTCAGCTTCTCGGTCAGCTCCTTCAGCGCATGCTGCGCCCGGGCCACTGCCAGGCCATAGCCGGGAACGATGATCACGGTGTCGGCGTTGGTCAGGAGGAAGGTTGCATCATCAGCCGAACCCGATTTCACCGGACGCGCTTCTTTCGAACCGGCAGGTCCGGCGGCATCCGCGGTGTTGCCGAAGCCACCGAGCAGCACATTAAAGAATGAGCGGTTCATCGCCTTGCACATGATGTACGAGAGGATCGCGCCGCTGGAGCCCACCAGGGAGCCGGCGATGATTAGCATCGAGTTGTTCAGCGAGAAGCCGATACCCGCCGCTGCCCAGCCGGAGTAGCTGTTGAGCATCGACACCACCACCGGCATGTCGGCGCCGCCGATGGGGATGATGATCAGCACGCCCAGCACAAACGCCAGGGCCAGCATCAGCGCGAAGGCGCTGAGGTTGCCGGTGAACATGAACGCCAGGCCCAGGCCCAGGGTCGCCAGGCCCAATACCAGGTTGATCTTGTGCTGGCCGCCGAACTGTACCGGTGCGCCCTGGAACAGGCGGAACTTGTACTTGCCCGACAGCTTGCCGAAGGCGATCACCGAACCGGAGAAGGTGATGGCGCCGATGGCCGCACCAAGGAACAGCTCCAGGCGGTTACCGGCAGGGATCGCGTCCCCCAGCTGTTTGACGATGCCCAGGGACTGCGGCTCGACCACGGCGGCGATAGCAATGAACACCGCAGCCAGGCCGATCATGCTGTGCATGAAAGCCACCAGCTCCGGCATCTTGGTCATCTCGACGCGCTTGGCCATGATCGAACCGGCGCTGCCGCCGATCAACAGGCCGACAATCACATAACCGATACCGGCGGTGGCCAGCTCAGCGCCCAGCTTATAGATGAGGCCCACGGTGGTGAGCACCGCCAGCGCCATGCCGAGCATGCCGAACAGGTTGCCGCGCCGCGAAGTGGTCGGGTGCGACAGGCCCTTGAGGGCCTGGATAAAGCAGATCGACGCGATCAGGTAGAGCGTCGTTACCAGGTTCATGCTCATTACTTGGGCGCCTCTTCTTTTACTTTCGGGGCTTTCTTCTTGAACATCTCAAGCATGCGGCGCGTCACCAGGAAGCCGCCGAACACATTGACCGCCGCCAGGGCCACGGCCAGGGTGCCCATGGTCTTGCCCAGGGGGGTCACGGTCAGTGCCGCAGCCAGCATGGCGCCGACGATCACGATCGCTGAAATCGCGTTGGTCACCGCCATCAAGGGGGTGTGCAGTGCAGGTGTGACGTTCCAGACCACGTGGTAACCGACATAAATCGCCAGCACGAAGATGATCAGGTTGTAGATACCGGGGGAGATAAGCTCTTCCATCGTCTGAATCCCTGCTTAGGCGTTTTTACGGATGACTTGCCCGTCGCGGCACATCAGGCACGCGGCGACGATGTCGTCTTCGAGGTTGACTTCGAACTGCCCTTCTTTGGTGAAGACAAGCTTCAGGAAGTCCAGCAGGTTGCGCGCATACAGCGCCGAGGCGTCGGCGGCGACAGCGCCGGCCAGGTTGGTCGGGCCGCAGATGGTCACGCCATGCTCGACCACCACCTGGTCGGCCACGGTCAGCGGGCAGTTGCCGCCCTGGGCTGCGGCGAGGTCGATGACCACCGAACCGGGTTTCATCTGTGCGACAGTTTCGGCGCTCAGTAGGGTCGGAGCCTTGCGGCCCGGAATCAGCGCGGTGGTGATGACGATATCGGCCTGCTTGGCGCGTTCGTGCACCGCCAGGGCCTGGCGCTGCATCCAACTGCTCGGCATGGGGCGGGCGTAACCGCCGACACCGACCGCGCATTCACGCTCTTCATCGGTCTCGTAGGGCACGTCGACGAACTTGGCGCCCAGGGATTCGATCTGTTCCTTCACTGCCGGACGCACGTCCGAAGCCTCGATCACCGCACCCAGGCGCTTGGCCGTGGCAATGGCCTGCAGGCCGGCAACGCCGGCGCCGAGAATCAGCACACGGGCGGCTTTCACCGTACCGGCGGCGGTCATCAGCATCGGCATGAAGCGTGGGTAATGATGGGCTGCCAGCAGCACTGCCTTGTAACCGGCGATGTTGGCCTGGGACGACAGCACATCCAGGCTCTGGGCTCGAGAGGTGCGGGGCGCGGCTTCCAGGGCGAAAGCGGTAATGCCGTGCTCGGCCAGTTTGGCAATGGTTTCATTGCTGAACGGGTTGAGCATGCCCACCAGCACGGTGCCGCTCTTGATCAGGGTCAGCTCGCTGTCGCTAGGGGCCACGACCTTGAGAATCAGCTCTGCACCAAAGGCGTCATTGGCGCTGCCAATGCTTGCGCCTGCCGCTTCATAGGCGCTGTCGACAACGCTGGCATTAATGCCGGCGCCGCTTTGCACAGTGACCTTATGACCCTGGCCGATCAGCTTCTTGATGGTTTCCGGGGTTGCAGCAACCCGTGTTTCACCCGTTTGGGTTTCGAGAGGAACACCAATGTGCACGTCAAATCTCCTGCTTGATCTTATTGCTTTCGATCTTTCTTAGAAGGCCAGCGCACTGCGGAAGGTGCGACTGGGGCGGCCGATCAGCACGATCCCACCGAAATCACGGCGGGGCGCGGCATTTTGCAGGCGAACTTTGCACCCTTCAAGGGATTCTGACGCGTGACGGAAAATTAACTACAAGTCACCCCGTGACCGAATGTCGCAATGGTACGGCTAGATCCCTTACAGGCCGTGCCTTTCAAGGATTTATCCGGGGAAACGATATTTTTGCTATCGGTGGTGTGAATGCTCGGTTATCGCTGTTAATTAAACCCTACAAGCCACGTGGTTAGCCGCTTGTAGGACGATTGTTCAGCTTGTCGGTACAGTCTGTCTAAATGCGACAAATAGTTATATCTGTAGTGCTTTAAATAAACTGACTACGGGGTCAGCTAATGGCGCTATCCCTTTATTCTTCGAGGCTGTAGCTGTGTGCCTGGTGGATCAGCCAGTCGCGAAAAGCCCGTAAAGACGCTGATTCGACCTTGCGCTCGGGAATCATCAGGTAATAAGCCTTGATGCTCGAGAGGCGCTGAGGGTTGGCAATCACCAGGCGTTTCTCGGCGAGTTCACGCTGAATAAGGAAAGGCGGAATCAGGGCGATGCCCATGTCATGCATGGCGGCCTGGGCGAGCATGGAGAATAGCTCGTAACGCGGGCCCGTCATGTCGCGAGGGATATTCATGTGCTGGGCGTTGAACCATTGCCGCCATGCATAAGGCCGCGTGGTTTGCTGCAGCAGGGGCAGATCGGCAATTTGGGCGGCGCTTAACTGCCCCTGGGTGCCGAGCATGGCCGGGCTGCACACCGGAAGCGGACTCTCGCCCATCAGGCGGTGGGACTGGGTGCCGGACCAGTCGGCGTCGCCAAAGTAGATGGCGCCGTCGAAGTCGGTGTCGGCGAACAGAAAGGGGCGCGTGCGGTTGGTCAGGTTGACCGTGACCTCCGGGTGCTGCTGCTGGAAGTCCTTGAGCCGTGGCAGCAGCCATTGGGTGCCGAAGGTGGGTACCACGGCCAGTTCGATCACATTGGCGCCCTGCTGGCCCATGACCGACAGCGTATCGCGTTCAACTGCATCCAATTGAGTCGCCACCCGGCGGCTGTAGGAAAGCCCGGCCTCGGTCAGCTTGACCCCGCGCCGTGAGCGCCGGAACAACTCGACACTGAGGAACTCTTCCAGGCTGGCGATCTGCCTACAAATCGCGCCCTGGGTCAGCGACAGCTCCTGGGCGGCCTTGGTGAAGCTTTCATGGCGGGCAGCTGCCTCGAAGCTGACCAGGGCGACGGTGCTGGGGATCTTTCTGCGCATGTACAGCTACCTCACTCAGTGCAACCTGCTGATGCCGTTTATGGCGATTACGGAGTGAGAAATTAGCACAACAGTATGCAGAATCCTCGTTTGCCGTTCACGGCAACCCGGCCTAGGATCAGCCCACGATAGTTGACCTACTTCACGAGGACTCACTCATGGGCGGCAAAGCAAGCTTCAACTGGATCGATCCCCTTCTGCTGGATCAACAGCTCACTGAAGAAGAGCGCATGGTGCGCGACAGTGCCGAGCAGTTCGCTCAGGGCAAGCTGGCGCCGCGTGTGCTTGAAGCTTTCCGCCATGAAAAGACCGACCCGGCGATTTTCCGCGAAATGGGCGAGATCGGCCTGCTGGGTGCGACCATCCCTGAGCAGTACGGTGGCAGCGGCCTGAACTATGTGTGCTACGGCCTGATCGCCCGTGAAGTCGAGCGCGTGGATTCGGGCTATCGCTCGATGATGAGTGTGCAGTCCTCGCTGGTGATGGTGCCGATCAACGAATTTGGCACCGAGGCGCAAAAACAGAAATACCTGCCAAAACTGGCTTCCGGCGAGTGGATCGGCTGCTTTGGCCTGACCGAGCCGAACCATGGCTCCGACCCGGGTGCGATGATCACTCGCGCGCGCAAGGTCGACGGCGGCTACAGCCTGACCGGCAGCAAGATGTGGATCACCAACAGCCCGATTGCCGATGTGTTTGTGGTCTGGGCCAAAGATGATGCCGGCGACATTCGTGGCTTCGTTCTGGAAAAAGGCTGGAAAGGCCTGAGCGCGCCGGCGATTCACGGCAAGGTGGGGTTGCGTGCATCCATCACCGGCGAAATCGTCATGGACAACGTATTTGTGCCGGAAGAGAACATCTTCCCAGATGTGCGTGGCCTGAAAGGTCCGTTCACCTGCCTCAACTCGGCGCGCTACGGCATCTCCTGGGGCGCCCTGGGGGCAGCGGAGTTCTGCTGGCACACCGCTCGTCAGTACACCCTGGATCGCCATCAGTTCGGTCGCCCATTGGCTGCCACCCAACTGATCCAGAAAAAACTCGCTGACATGCAGACCGAAATCACCCTGGCCCTGCAAGGTTGCCTGCGTCTGGGGCGGATGAAGGATGAAGGCACGGCTGCGGTGGAGATCACCTCGATCATGAAGCGCAATTCCTGCGGCAAGTCCCTGGACATCGCCCGTATGGCGCGTGACATGCTCGGCGGCAACGGCATTTCGGATGAGTTCGGTGTCGCCCGGCATCTGGTCAACCTTGAGGTGGTGAATACCTATGAAGGGACCCATGACGTGCACGCGCTGATTCTGGGTCGTGCGCAGACCGGTCTCCAGGCGTTCTATTAATAGGAGAACGACCATGGGCGCGTTATCGCATCTGCGGGTACTGGACTTATCGCGTGTGTTGGCCGGGC
Source organism: Pseudomonas sp. QD4 (assembly GCF_049199125.1). Classification (NCBI taxonomy): domain Bacteria; kingdom Pseudomonadati; phylum Pseudomonadota; class Gammaproteobacteria; order Pseudomonadales; family Pseudomonadaceae; genus Pseudomonas; species Pseudomonas sp. QD4. The sequence goes on along the minus strand of NZ_JBLZOM010000002.1, from coordinate 1,376,385 downwards.
CCTGGGCCGGGCAGATACTCGCCGACCTTGGCGCCGAAGTGATCAAGGTCGAGCGCCCGGGCAATGGTGACGATACCCGCGCCTGGGGGCCGCCCTTCCTCAAGGACGCCTACGGCGAGAACACCAGCGAGGCCGCCTATTACCTGTCGGCCAATCGCAACAAGCAATCGGTGACCATCGACTTCACCCAGCCTGAAGGTCAGCGTCTGGTGCGTGAGCTGGCGGCCAAGTCCGACATCCTGATCGAAAACTTCAAGGTCGGTGGCCTGGCGGCTTATGGTTTGGACTATGAATCGCTCAAGGCACTGAACCCGCAGTTGATCTATTGCTCGATCACCGGCTTCGGTCAGACCGGGCCTTATGCCAAGCGCGCGGGCTACGACTTCATGATTCAGGGGCTGGGTGGTCTGATGAGTCTGACCGGCCGCCCCGAGGGGGATGAAGGTGCCGGGCCGGTCAAGGTCGGCGTGGCCCTGACCGATATCCTTACCGGGTTGTACTCGACGGTGGCGATCCTGGCGGCGTTGGCCCATAGGGATCATGACGGTGGTGGGCAGCATATCGATATGGCGTTGCTCGATGTGCAGGTGGCCTGTCTGGCCAACCAGGCGATGAACTATCTGACTACGGGGGTTGCCCCCAAGCGTCTGGGCAATGCTCATCCGAATATCGTGCCTTATCAGGATTTCCCTACGGCGGATGGCGACTTCATCCTTACCGTGGGCAATGACGGGCAGTTCCGCAAGTTTGCCGAAGTGGC
>NZ_JBLZOM010000002.1:1175595-1373032 GCF_049199125.1 Pseudomonas sp. QD4 | reverse complement strand
AAGTGATGGTGAATGTTGATTTCTAGTCTTTGACTAGATCGTTCTTTAAAAATTTGGGTATGTGATAGAAAGATAGACTGAACGTTACTTTCACTGGTAACGGATCAGGCTAAGGTAAAATTTGTGAGTTTAATCGCGAATTTTCGGCGAATGTCGTCTTCACAGTATAACCAGATTGCTTGGGGTTATATGGTCAAGTGAAGAAGCGCATACGGTGGATGCCTTGGCAGTCAGAGGCGATGAAAGACGTGGTAGCCTGCGAAAAGCTTCGGGGAGTCGGCAAACAGACTTTGATCCGGAGATGTCTGAATGGGGGAACCCACCTAACATAAGTTAGGTATCTTGTACTGAATACATAGGTGCAAGAAGCGAACCAGGGGAACTGAAACATCTAAGTACCCTGAGGAAAAGAAATCAACCGAGATTCCCTTAGTAGTGGCGAGCGAACGGGGACTAGCCCTTAAGTGGCTTTGAGATTAGCGGAACGCTCTGGAAAGTGCGGCCATAGTGGGTGATAGCCCTGTACGCGAAAATCTCTTAGTCATGAAATCGAGTAGGACGGAGCACGAGAAACTTTGTCTGAATATGGGGGGACCATCCTCCAAGGCTAAATACTACTGACTGACCGATAGTGAACTAGTACCGTGAGGGAAAGGCGAAAAGAACCCCGGAGAGGGGAGTGAAATAGATCCTGAAACCGTATGCGTACAAGCAGTGGGAGCAGACTTTGTTCTGTGACTGCGTACCTTTTGTATAATGGGTCAGCGACTTATTTTCAGTGGCGAGCTTAACCGAATAGGGGAGGCGTAGCGAAAGCGAGTCTTAATAGGGCGTCTAGTCGCTGGGAATAGACCCGAAACCGGGCGATCTATCCATGGGCAGGTTGAAGGTTGGGTAACACTAACTGGAGGACCGAACCGACTACCGTTGAAAAGTTAGCGGATGACCTGTGGATCGGAGTGAAAGGCTAATCAAGCTCGGAGATAGCTGGTTCTCCTCGAAAGCTATTTAGGTAGCGCCTCATGTATCACTGTAGGGGGTAGAGCACTGTTTCGGCTAGGGGGTCATCCCGACTTACCAAACCGATGCAAACTCCGAATACCTACAAGTGCCGAGCATGGGAGACACACGGCGGGTGCTAACGTCCGTCGTGAAAAGGGAAACAACCCAGACCGTCAGCTAAGGTCCCAAAGTTATGGTTAAGTGGGAAACGATGTGGGAAGGCTTAGACAGCTAGGAGGTTGGCTTAGAAGCAGCCACCCTTTAAAGAAAGCGTAATAGCTCACTAGTCGAGTCGGCCTGCGCGGAAGATGTAACGGGGCTCAAACCATACACCGAAGCTACGGGTATCACGTAAGTGATGCGGTAGAGGAGCGTTCTGTAAGCCTGTGAAGGTGAGTTGAGAAGCTTGCTGGAGGTATCAGAAGTGCGAATGCTGACATGAGTAACGACAATGGGTGTGAAAAACACCCACGCCGAAAGACCAAGGTTTCCTGCGCAACGTTAATCGACGCAGGGTTAGTCGGTCCCTAAGGCGAGGCTGAAAAGCGTAGTCGATGGAAAACAGGTTAATATTCCTGTACTTCTAGTTATTGCGATGGAGGGACGGAGAAGGCTAGGCCAGCTTGGCGTTGGTTGTCCAAGTTTAAGGTGGTAGGCTGGAATCTTAGGTAAATCCGGGATTCTAAGGCCGAGAGCTGATGACGAGTTACCTTTTAGGTGACGAAGTGGTTGATGCCATGCTTCCAAGAAAAGCTTCTAAGCTTCAGATAACTAGGAACCGTACCCCAAACCGACACAGGTGGTTGGGTAGAGAATACCAAGGCGCTTGAGAGAACTCGGGTGAAGGAACTAGGCAAAATGGCACCGTAACTTCGGGAGAAGGTGCGCCGGTGAGGGTGAAGGACTTGCTCCGTAAGCTCATGCCGGTCGAAGATACCAGGCCGCTGCGACTGTTTATTAAAAACACAGCACTCTGCAAACACGAAAGTGGACGTATAGGGTGTGACGCCTGCCCGGTGCCGGAAGGTTAATTGATGGGGTTAGCTAACGCGAAGCTCTTGATCGAAGCCCCGGTAAACGGCGGCCGTAACTATAACGGTCCTAAGGTAGCGAAATTCCTTGTCGGGTAAGTTCCGACCTGCACGAATGGCGTAACGATGGCGGCGCTGTCTCCACCCGAGACTCAGTGAAATTGAAATCGCTGTGAAGATGCAGTGTATCCGCGGCTAGACGGAAAGACCCCGTGAACCTTTACTATAGCTTTGCACTGGACTTTGAATTTGCTTGTGTAGGATAGGTGGGAGGCTTTGAAGCGTGGACGCCAGTCTGCGTGGAGCCAACCTTGAAATACCACCCTGGCAACTTTGAGGTTCTAACTCAGGTCCGTTATCCGGATCGAGGACAGTGTATGGTGGGTAGTTTGACTGGGGCGGTCTCCTCCTAAAGAGTAACGGAGGAGTACGAAGGTGCGCTCAGACCGGTCGGAAATCGGTCGTAGAGTATAAAGGCAAAAGCGCGCTTGACTGCGAGACAGACACGTCGAGCAGGTACGAAAGTAGGTCTTAGTGATCCGGTGGTTCTGTATGGAAGGGCCATCGCTCAACGGATAAAAGGTACTCCGGGGATAACAGGCTGATACCGCCCAAGAGTTCATATCGACGGCGGTGTTTGGCACCTCGATGTCGGCTCATCACATCCTGGGGCTGAAGCCGGTCCCAAGGGTATGGCTGTTCGCCATTTAAAGTGGTACGCGAGCTGGGTTTAGAACGTCGTGAGACAGTTCGGTCCCTATCTGCCGTGGACGTTTGAGATTTGAGAGGGGCTGCTCCTAGTACGAGAGGACCGGAGTGGACGAACCTCTGGTGTTCCGGTTGTCACGCCAGTGGCATTGCCGGGTAGCTATGTTCGGAAAAGATAACCGCTGAAAGCATCTAAGCGGGAAACTTGCCTCAAGATGAGATCTCACTGGAACCTTGAGTTCCCTGAAGGGCCGTCGAAGACTACGACGTTGATAGGTTGGGTGTGTAAGCGCTGTGAGGCGTTGAGCTAACCAATACTAATTGCCCGTGAGGCTTGACCATATAACACCCAAGCAATCTCGTAACTTCGTAAGAAGAACCTGATTGCGGTGTGTGAAGACGAAACGAACCGAAAGTTCGAGAGAAACACACAAATCTATTACATACCCAATTTGCTGAAGCGAGACCATCTGGTCACGACTCAGTACCCGAATTTCTTGACGACCATAGAGCATTGGAACCACCTGATCCCATCCCGAACTCAGCAGTGAAACGATGCATCGCCGATGGTAGTGTGGGGTTTCCCCATGTGAGAGTAGGTCATCGTCAAGATTAAATTCCAGAACCCCTGATTGCTAACGCAATCAGGGGTTTTGTTTTTGCGCGCAGGAAAGTGCTGGCTGTGCGGGGGCGACCTTACAGGCATCTCGTTCGACTCGCGCTTGCCGCTATCCACTTGAAGCTTACTGCTGCTCTCACTGCTAAAGTCCCACCCTCGCTTGTGCATTTTCCAAGGAAGCCTCTATGCCGGACGCTACGTCCCTCAACGCTGGTTTTATGGTGGTCCAGAGCAACAGCCTGGATGAGCTGCGCAGCTTGGTGATCAGCGTCATGCGGCGTTACCCCCTGGCGCCCCTGGAAAATGAAATCGCCCTGGTGCAGAGCAACGGCATCGCCCAATGGTTGAAGCTGGCCCTGGCGGAAGACCCACAGGACGACGACCTGGGAGGCTGCGGTATTGCCGCCGCCATCGATGTGCAACTGCCGGGCAGTTTTATGTGGCAGTTGTATCGCATGGTGCTGGGACGGGATGAAATCCCGCCCAAGTCCCTGCTGGATAAAGCCCCGCTGACCTGGCGCCTGATGCGCCTGCTGCCCGAACTGATCGATCAGCCGCACTTCGAGCCCCTGCAACGCTTCCTGACCCACGACACCGACCTGCGTAAGCGCTACCAACTGGCGGAGCGCCTGGCGGATCTGTTTGACCAATACCAGGTGTACCGCGCCGACTGGCTGGAAGATTGGGCCGCAGGCCGGCATCAATTGCGTAATGGTCGAGGCGAGGCCAAGCCGCTGACCCCTGCCAACTGCTGGCAGGCCGAGTTGTGGCGAGCCTTGCTGCTGGATGTCGGGGCCGAAGGCATGGCACAGAGTCGGGCCGGGGTTCACCAGCGCTTTATCGAGCGCATCAACCAGCTGGATGTCGCGCCCAAGGGCTTGCCGTCGCGGGTGATCGTGTTCGGGATTTCTTCGCTGCCGGCCCAGGCCCTGGAAGCCTTGGCGGGATTGGCGCGATTCAGCCAGGTGCTGCTTTGCGTGCACAACCCATGTCGTCACCATTGGGCCGACATCGTCGCCGATAAAGACCTGTTGCGGCATCAATACAAGCGCCAGGCGCGCAAGGCCGGCATGCCCGTTGCCCTCGACCCGCAAACCCTGCATCAGCATGCGCATCCGCTGCTGGCCGCCTGGGGCAAACAGGGCCGTGACTACATCAGCCTGCTCGACAGTTATGACGACCCCAGCAGCTACCGTGCGGCCTTTCGCGATGGGCGCATCGACCTGTTCAGCGAAAACCAGCCGCAGAACATGCTCAATCAATTGCAGGACGACATCCTCGAACTGCGCCCATTGAACGAGACCCGCGAACACTGGCCGGCGATCGATCTGACGCAGGATCAGTCGATCCGTTTTCACATTGCCCACAGCGCCCAGCGCGAGGTGGAAATCCTCCACGACCAGTTGCTCGCCCGCTTCAGTGCCGATCCCGACCTGCGCCCTCGTGATGTGATCGTGATGGTTCCGGACATCGACAGTTACGCCCCACATATCCGTGCGGTGTTCGGGCAGCTGGAACGCGATGACCGACGCTTTATCCCCTTCACCCTGACCGACCAGGGCCAGCGCGGGCGCGACCCGTTGCTGATCGCCGTGGAGCACTTGCTGAAGCTGCCGGACAGCCGCTTCCCGGTCAGTGAGATTCTCGACCTGCTCGATGTTCCGGCCTTGCGTGCGCGTTTTGGCGTGGATGAAGCCGACCTGCCGACCCTGCACCGCTGGATCGAAGGCGCCGGCATCCGCTGGGGCATGAGCGCCGAGCAGCGTGCACAGCTGGGGCTGCCCGAGGAGCTGGAGCAAAACAGTTGGCGTTTCGGCCTGCGCCGCATGTTATTGGGCTACGCCGTGGGCCGCTCCGCCGCTTGCGATGGTATTGAACCCTACGACGAAATCGGCGGCCTGGACGCGGCGCTGATCGGCCCACTGGTGGCGCTGCTCGACGCCTTGCAAGTGGCCTATGGGCAACTGACGGAGGCCGCGACGCCGCAGCAGTGGGGCGAGCGCCTGCAAGGGCTGATGCAGTTGTTTTTCCTGGCGGAGACCGAGCACGACGACTACCTGCTGAGCCAGCTGGAAGACCTGCGAGAAACCTGGCTCGAGACCTGCCAGTCGGTCGGCCTGGAAGACGAGCTACCCCTGACCGTGGTGCGCGAAGCCTGGTTGGCCGGGCTCGACCAGGGACGCCTGTCCCAGCGCTTTCTCGCCGGTGCGGTGAACTTCTGCACCCTGATGCCGATGCGTGCGATCCCTTTCAAGCTGGTGTGCCTGCTGGGCATGAACGATGGCGATTACCCGCGTGCCCAGCCGCCGCTGGATTTTGACCTGATGGGCAGCGACTACCGCCCCGGCGACCGTTCCCGCCGTGAAGACGACCGCTATCTGTTGCTCGAAGCCTTGCTCTCGGCGCGCAACCAGCTGTACGTCAGTTGGGTCGGGCGCAGCATTCGTGACAACAGCGAACGCCCGGCCTCGGTGCTGATCGGTCAGCTGCGCGACCACCTGGCCAGCGGCTGGTCCCTGGTCGATGAGGCGCCTCTGCTGGAAGGCATGACCCAGGAGCATCCGCTGCAACCTTTCAGCGCCCGCTATTTCCATGAGGGCGATGCGCTGTTCAGTTATGCCCGTGAGTGGCAACTGCTGCATCAGCAGCACGACCCGAAAACGGATTCGGAACAACTGGCGCCCTACGTCCAGGAAGAACCCCTGAGCCTGGGGCAGTTGCAGGACTTTTTGCGCAACCCGGTGCGGCACTTTTTCAGCCAGCGGCTCAAGGTGTTCTTCGAAGCCCTGGAAGCCCCGTTGGCCGATGAAGAGCCTTTCGTCCTCGACGCTCTGCAACGTTACAGCCTCAGCGACAGCCTGCTGGAAGCTGCCCTCGGTGATACCGAGCACCCCGAGCAGGCCTTGCAGGCCCAGGCACAACGGCTGCAAGCCAGTGGCCTGTTGCCCATGGCCGGTTTTGGCGAGTGCCTGCAGCGCGAGCTGATCGAGCCGCTGCCGGACCTGTTGCAGCGCTACCAGCAATTGCTCAGCCTGTGGCCGACCCCGGTGACCAGCGCCTTGCCGGTCTCCCTGGAGCTTAAGGGCGTGCGCCTGGAGGGTTGGCTCAGCGGCCTGCATCAGCGCGGCGACGGCGGCCTGTTGTCGGTAACCGCCATCCCTAACAGCATCGGCTCGATCAAGACCCGCAAGTGGCACCGACTGATTCGGGTGTGGGTCAATCACCTGGTGGCCTGTGCCAGCGGCTACCCGTTAAGCACCGCGTTGGTGGCCAGTGACGACAGCCTGCTGTTGCCGGCCCTGGAGCAGCAAGCGGCGCTCGACAGCCTCGGCGAATTGCTGTTGGCCTGGCAGGCCGGGATGCGCCAGCCATTGCCGGTGGCGGTGAAAACCGCGTTCGCCTGGCTGGGCCAGAGCGACCCGCTCAAGGCCGAAGGCGCCGCGCGCAAAGCCTATGAAGGCGATGGCCAGACCACCGATGGCGAGCGCCGCGAGAGCCCGGCCCTGGCCCGGCAATTCGCCGATTACAACGCCCTGGTCGCCGACGAAAGTTTCAGCGGCTGGGCCGAGACACTCTATCGCCCGCTGCTCACCGCGCCCTGGCGTTCAGCCCTCAGCACGGAGGCCGATGCATGACCCAGCAAGTCCCCCTGGCCCTGGCCTTCCCGCTGCGTGGCAGCCAACTGATCGAGGCCAGCGCCGGCACCGGCAAGACCTTCACCATCTCCGCGCTGTACCTGCGCCTGGTGCTGGGCCACGGTGGCGAGCCGGCCGGTTTTGGCCGGGAGTTGCTGCCGCCGCAAATCCTCGTGGTGACCTTCACCGACGCCGCGACCAAGGAGCTGCGTGAGCGCATCCGCACGCGCCTGGCCGAGGCCGCACGGTTCTTCCGTGACGAGATCGCTGCCAGCGATAGCCTGATTGCCGACCTGCGCGCGCAGTTCGCTCCCGAGCACTGGGCCGCCTGCGCCAACCGCCTGGACATTGCCGCGCAATGGATGGACGAGGCGGCGGTCTCGACCATCCACAGCTGGTGCCAGCGCATGTTGCGCGAGCACGCGTTCGACAGCGGCAGCCTGTTCACCCAGACCCTGGAAACCGACCACAGCGACCTGCTGGGCGAAGTGCTGCGCGATTACTGGCGGCTGTTCTGCTACCCGATGCAGGGCGATGCGCTGAATTGGGTACGGGCCAACTGGGGCGGGCCGGCGGCGCTGCTGCCGCGAGTGCGGGCATTGTTTGGCAGCGAGCGCCGGGAGCCGCAAACCCAATCCCCCAGCGAGCTGATCGAAGCCTGCCTGCAGGAGCGTCGCCAGGCGCTGGTCGAGCTCAAGGCGCCCTGGGTGCAGTGGGCCGCCGAGTTGCGCGAGATCTGCCTGCAAGGCGTGGCCAGCAAGAGCGTCGATGGGCGCAAGATGCAGGCCCGGTACTTCGAGCCCTGGTTCGAAAAGATCAGCGCCTGGGCCCAGGATGAAAGTGCCGAGCAGTTGGACATCGGCACCGGCTTCAGCCGCCTGACCGCCGACGGCATGAGCGAGGCCTGGAAGGGCGAGGCTCCGCGCCACCCCGGGCTGGACGCCATGCCCCAGCTCAAGGCCAGCCTGGATGCTTTGCCCAGCCCGGATGCGGCGGTGCTGCAGCACGCGGCACAGTGGGTCGGAACGCGATTCGAGGAAGAGAAACGGCGGCGGGCCGAGATGGGCTTCGACGACATGCTGCTGCGCCTGGACGCGGCCTTGCAGGCAGACGGCGGCGAGCGCCTGGCAACCCTGATCCGCGAGCAATTTCCCGTAGCGCTGATCGATGAGTTCCAGGACACCGACCCGGTGCAGTACCGGATCTTCGAAAGCATCTACCGCATCGAGGACAACAATCCGGACACCGGCCTGTTCCTGATTGGCGACCCGAAGCAGGCGATCTACGCCTTTCGCGGCGCCGACATCTACACCTACCTGCGCGCACGCCAGGCCACCAGTGGCCGCCTGCACACCCTGGGTACCAACTTCCGCTCCAGCCACGCCATGGTCAGTGCGGTCAATCATGTGTTTCAGCGTGCCGAAGTGCGGGAGCAGGGCCATGGCGCCTTTCTCTTTCGCGAGCCGGATGGCGACAACCCGGTGCCCTTTCTGCCGGTGGAGTCCCAGGGGCGCAAGGAACAGTTGCTGATCGACGGCCAGGCCGTTGCGGCGATGAATCTCTGGCACTTGTCGGCCGAACAGCCGTTGTCCGGGGTGGTGTATCGACAGCAATTGGCGGGTGCCTGCGCCAGCCAGATTGTCGAGTTGCTCAATGGCGGCCAGCAGGGCCGTAGCGGCTTTGCCCGGGACGGCCAGGCGCTGCGGGGCCTGCTGCCAGCGGATATCGCAATCCTGGTGCGCGACGGTAAAGAGGCCCAGGCCGTGCGCGCTGAATTGGCGGCCCGTGGCGTGCGTAGCGTGTACCTGTCGGACAAGGACTCGGTGTTCGCCGCCCAGGAAGCCCGTGACCTGCTGACCTGGCTCAAGGCCTGTGCCGAGCCGGACGTTGAACGCCCGCTGCGTGCGGCCCTGGCGTCGCTGACCCTGAACCTGCCCCTGGCGGAGCTGGAGCGGCTGAACCAGGACGAACTGGCCTGGGAAGCCCGGGTCATGCAGTTCCGTGGTTATCGGGCGATCTGGCGCACTCAGGGCGTGTTGCCGATGTTGCGCCGCCTGTTGCATGACTTTCAGCTGCCCCAGGCCCTGATCGCCCGCAGCGATGGCGAGCGGGTGCTGACCAACCTGCTGCACCTGTCTGAACTGTTGCAGCAAGCGGCGGCGGAGCTGGATGGTGAACAGGCGTTGATCCGTCACCTGGCCGAGCATCTGGCGTTGTCCGGGCAGGCCGGTGAAGAGCAGATCCTGCGCCTGGAAAGCGACGAGCAACTGGTCAAGGTGGTGACCATCCACAAGTCCAAGGGGCTGGAATACCCACTGGTGTTCCTGCCGTTTATCTGTTCGGCCAAACCGGTGGATGGCAGCCGCCTGCCGCTGCATTACCACGACGCCGCGGGCAAGGCCCAGGTGACGTTGCGCCCGACTCCCGAGCTGATTGCCCGCGCTGACGAGGAGCGTCTGGCTGAAGATCTGCGCCTGCTGTACGTGGCCCTGACCCGGGCGCAACACGCCTGCTGGCTGGGCGTCACCGACCTCAAGCGCGGCAGCAATAACAGCTCGGTGCTGCACCTCTCGGCCCTCGGCTATCTGCTGGGGGGCGGTGCGGTATTGAATGAGTCCGCTGGCCTGAACCGCTGGCTGGACGATCTGCAGGAGGGCTGCGAGGCGCTCGGTGTCGAGCCCATGCCCGAGGCCTGGGACAACCGCTTTACCCCGCCGCGCAACGACGCCAGCCTGCTGGCGGTACTGCTGCCGAACCGACGTGCTGCGGAGAACTGGTGGATCGCTTCCTACAGTGCTCTGCGCATCAGCGACAGCCTGGGCGCTGGCACCGAGGCACCGGAAAACCCGCAGGCGCAAAAGCTGTTCGACGATGAACGACTCGACCCCGATGCGCCCCGTGAGGTCGCGGCCAGCGGCGGTGATATCCATCGTTTCCCGCGGGGGCCGAACCCGGGGACCTTTCTCCATGGCTTGCTGGAGTGGGCCGGGGAAGACGGGTTCGCCGCCGACCCCGAGGCCATCGAGGATGCCATCGCCCGGCGTTGCAATCGGCGTGGCTGGGAAGGCTGGATCCCGACCCTGAGCGACTGGATGCAGCACCTGTTGCAGGCGCCTCTGGCTGTCGGCGCGGGGCAACCGCCGGTGGTGCTCAGTCAACTGACCGAGTACCGGGTGGAGATGGAGTTCTGGTTTGCCAGCCACAAGGTCGACGTGCTCAAGCTCGATGAACTGGTGCGCCAGCACACCCACCACGGCGTGCCTCGGGTCACGGCCGAACCGGTGTTGCTCAACGGCATGTTCAAGGGGTTTATCGACCTGACGTTCGAACATCAGGGCCGTTATTACGTGGCCGACTACAAATCCAACTGGCTCGGCGTGGACGACGCGGCCTATACCGAGCAGGCCATGGAACAATCGATTCTCGACAACCGCTATGACCTGCAATACGTGCTCTACCTGCTGGCCCTGCACCGCCAGTTGCAGGCCCGTCTCACCGATTACGATTACGACCGGCACATGGGCGGCGCGCTCTACCTGTTTTTGCGCGGCACCCGTTCGGCCAGCCAGGGGCTGGTGTTTGCCCGGCCGCCACGGGAGCTGATCGAACGCCTGGACCGCATGTTCCAGGGCAAGCCCGAACTGCCGAAGGCTGAGCCCGCCTGGGAACAGGGAGTACTGCTATGAACGATGACCTGCTGACGCCCCTGGCGCCCGCGCCGCAACCCGACCTGGCGCCGCTGGCCCGTGCCGGCGACCTGATGCTGTTGCTCGATCGGTGGCTGGAGCGCGGCTGGCTGCGTGCCCTGGACAAGGCGTTTGTCGGCTTTCTGCATGAGCTGGAACCCGACGGCGACCCGCTGGTGCTGATGGCGGCGGCGTTGACCAGCCATCAGTTGGGCCACGGCCATGTGTGCCTGGACCTGTTCGAAACCCTCAAGGAGCCTGACTTCGCCCTGTCCCTGCCCCCCGAAGGCGACCTGCAGGGCGGTGCGCTGCTGCCGTCCCACGTGCTGGCCAGCCTCGACGGCGCTCACTGGTGCAAGGCCCTGGCGGCCAGTCGCCTGGTGGCACTGGCGGCCGATGGTGCCGAGGAGGCTCGGCAGCGGCCGTTGGTGTTGTCGGGCAAGCGCCTGTACCTGCGTCGCTACTGGGCCTATGAGCGCCGTATCGACCTGGCCCTGCGCCAGCGCCTGGCGCTGCAGGAGCCGACGCCTGTGGACCTGGCCGAACGCTTGAACGGCCTGTTCGGTCCGGCCAAGGCGGCGGGGCCGATTGATTGGCAGAAGCTTGCCTGCGCCCTGGCCACCCGGGGGGCGTTCAGCATCATCACCGGCGGCCCGGGCACCGGCAAGACCACCACCGTGGTGCGCTTGCTGGCTTTGCTCCAGGCGCCGGCGGTGGAGGCCGGCAAGCCGCTGCGGATTCGCCTGGCCGCGCCCACCGGCAAGGCCGCTGCGCGCCTGACCGAGTCCATCAGCCTGCAGGTGCGTTCCCTGGCCGTGGCCGACAGTGTGCGCGAGAAAATCCCCAGTGAAGTGACCACCGTGCACCGCTTGCTGGGCAATCGTCCGGGCACCCGGCACTTCCGGCATCACGCCGGTAATCGCCTGCCACTGGACGTGCTGGTGGTGGATGAAGCCTCGATGATCGACCTGGAAATGATGGCCAACCTGCTCGATGCCTTGCCGATGCATGCGCGGCTGGTGCTGCTGGGTGACAAGGACCAACTGGCCTCGGTGGAAGCCGGAGCGGTGCTTGGCGACTTGTGCCGCGATGCGGAAGCCGGCTGGTACAGCCCGGCGACCCGTGACTGGTTGCAGGCCATCAGCGGCGAAAACCTCGCCGCCAGCGGCTTGCAGGAAGACCACGGGCAGACCCATCCTCTGGCCCAGCAGGTGGTGATGCTGCGTCATTCCCGGCGCTTCGGCGAAGGCAGCGGCATCGGCCAGCTGGCGCGCTGGGTCAACCAGCAGCAGGCCGATGAGGCGCGGCGCCTGCTGGCGGCCCGCAGCCACGCCGACCTCTATGCCCTGAGCCTCAAGGGCGAGCAGGACCGTGCCCTGGAGCGCCTGCTGCTCGAAGGCCATGGCGACGGCCCGCAAGGCTACCGGCATTACCTGAGTCTGCTGCGCAGCCAGCGACCGCCGGCCGGCACCGCCCTTGAGGATCCGCTCTGGACCCGCTGGGCGCGGGACGTGCTCAAGGCCTTCGACCAGTTTCAGTTGCTGTGTGCGGTGCGCAAGGGACCGTGGGGCGTCGAGGGTTTGAACCTGCGGGTGACCAGTGCCTTGTTCAAGGCGCGGCTGATCGACAGCGAGCAGCAATGGTACGAAGGCCGTCCGGTGCTCATGACCCGCAACGACTATGGCCTGGGCCTGATGAACGGCGACATTGGCATTGCCCTGAAACTGCCCGAGCACGAGGGGCCGGAGGCCGGGCGCCTGGTGCTGCGTGTGGCCTTTCCGCGTAACGATGGCCAGGGCGGGGTGCGCTTTGTGCTGCCGAGCCGGCTCAATGATGTGGAAACCGTGTACGCCATGACCGTGCACAAATCCCAGGGCTCGGAGTTCGCCCACACCGCGCTGATATTGCCGGACGCCCTGAACCCGGTGCTGACCAAGGAACTGATCTACACCGGCATCACCCGCGCCAAGGACTGGTTCAGCCTGATCGAGCCCCGCGCGGGGGTGTTTGAAGAGGCCGTGCGGCGCAAGGTCAAGCGCCTCAGCGGCCTGATGCTGGAGCTGGGCTAGGCCCCGGGCGAGCAACCCGCCTCGTTACCCGGCACGGGTGCGTGGCGCCTCGCCTGGCGCTTCCAGGCCCATGAAGCGCCGGACCCGCTCGCCTGCGGCCTCCTGGCGGATCGCGCTCGGACTGGCGTCGAGCTGGATATGGCCGTCCTCCATAAAAATCACCCGGTCGGAAATCGACAGCGCAAAGTCCATCTCGTGGGTGACGATCAGCATGGTCATACCTTCGCGGGCCAGGTCCTGGATCACATTCAACACGTCACCCACCAGCTCCGGGTCGAGGGCCGAGGTGGGCTCGTCAAACAGCATGATCGCCGGCTCCATGGCCAGGGCCCGGGCAATCGCGACTCGCTGCTGCTGGCCGCCGGACAACTGGTGCGGGTATTTGCGGGCGTGAGCCAGCAGGCCGACCTTGTCCAGCAGGGCGTAGGCCTGTTGCTCGCTCAGGCTCTGGCTGACGCCGTGGTAGCGCGGCGCCAGGGTGATGTTGTCGAGAATGCAGCGGTGCGGGAACAGGTTGAAGTTCTGGAACACCATGCCGATGTGGCGCACGCCGTCGCGCACCTGGGGGCTGTTGAGGTTGTCACCGGCGTTGATAAAGCTGTTGCCGAACAACACGATTTCACCCTGGTCGATGCGCTCCAGGCCGTTGACGGTACGGATCAATGAAGTCTTGCCGGAGCCGGAGGGGCCGATGATCGAGATCACCTGGCCGCTGGCGACCTGCAGGTCGATGCCCTTGAGCACCTGGTGGTCGCCGTAGCGCTTGTGGATGTTCTGCAACTGCAAGGCCGGGGGGCTGCCGGGACCGGGTTCCGCGCGCAGTTGGGTGGGTTGCTGCCGGGTGTGGGCCTTGAGCCGGGCGACGCTGGCCGCGTCCAGGGTCTGGGGCTTGCGCAGGTTCAGATCCAGGTGTTGCTCCAGGCGCTGCAGCAGCCAGCCGAACACGCTGACGATCAGCACGTAATACACCGCCACGGCGGCCAGGGTTTCCATCACCAGGAAGTTCTGCGCGTACAGGCGCTGGCCGACGGTCAGCAACTCGGTGAGGGAGATCACCGAGATCAGCGAGGTCAGCTTGACCACGGTGATGTACTCATTGATCAGGGTGGGCAGGGAGATGCGAAAGGCCTGGGGGATGACGATCAGCCGTTGCAGGCCCAGCAGGCCTATGCCCAGCGCGCGGCCGGCTTCCTTCTGCCCCTTGGCCACCGAGATCAGGCCGCCGCGATGGATCTCCGCCATGTACGCCGCTTCCGTCACCACCAGGGCGAACAGCCCGGAGTAGAAGGGGTTGGACAGCACCGCGCCGGTAACGGGAAACAGCTGCGGCAGGTTGTAGACGAAGACCACCAGCACCAGCAGCGGGATGCTGCGGAAAAACCAGATATAGACCGCCGCCGGGGCTCGGATCCAGGGCGTGCTCGAGAGTTTGGCCGAGGCCAGGAGAAAGCCCAGCAGCATGCCGATAAACCAGGCCAGGGCGCTGAGCTGGACCACGGTGACGCAGGCGTGCCAGAAGCTCGGCAGGGAAAACAGGGAGAAAAAATAGGACCAGTCGAATTGCATAACTACCTCAGCCGCTCGGATCGCAGGCTTCAAGACGGGCGCGGTGCCCTCGATCGCGGTTCAGTCCGGAGCGCATCCTTGCGCGCCGCGCCGGTTACTCGGTCACCGGCTCCAGGTTGTATTTGCTGAGGATCGCCGCGTAGTCGCCGTTCTTGCGGCTCTCGGCAAAGGCTTCCTGCAGTGCCTTGTAGGTGGCGTCGTTGCCCTTCTTGACGAAGATGCCCAGGGTTTGCTGGTAGATCGGGTGCGCGGTGGTGACCACCACCCGCCCATTGGTGCGCTCGGCGATCATCTTCGCCGCGCCGGCGATTTCCACCTGGGCCTGGATGTTTTTCGAGAGCAGGGCCTGGGTCACTTCAGGGGCCGAGGGGTACTCGCTGACGCTGATCGCGCCCTTGTTGTTGGGCACGCAGTAGTCGCTGGAGAGTTTCTGCAACTGGCCGACCCAGGTGGTGCCCTGTTCGAGCCCGACTTTCAGGCCGCACAGGTCTTCCGGGGTCTGCGGGTTCAGGCCACTGTCCTTGGGCGCCATGATCGCCGCGCCGGTCTTGGCGTAGGCGATGGTCAGGGCCTGAGTCTGGCGCTCGGGGGTGATGTACATGCCGGAGATGATGGCGTCATAGCGCCCGGCGTTGAGGCCGAGGATCAGGCTGGGAAACTTGGTATCCACGAACTCGGCCTTGGCCTTGAGGTGCTTGGCCAGGGCGTGGGCCAGTTCCGGGTCGGAGCCGATCACGTTCTTGTCGCTGTCATAGGACTCGAACGGCGGGTAGGTGATTTCCATGCCGATCTTCAGCTGGCCCGGGGTGGCGGTGCTGGCCAGGGCAGTGCCGGCGGCGAGCAGGCCGGCGGTGAGCAGGGTCAGGCGCACGAGGTTGTTTTTGTTGAGCATGGGGTGGCACTCCAGGGGTGGGCGAAGGCAATCAGGACGGTTGGGGCTGGTGTTTCAGGTGACCGAAACTCGATGGCTTGCGGGCTTTGTCCGGCAAGCGAATCTCGCCGTTTTCCACGCGCCGGCGCAGGTACTGGTAGGTCTGCAAGGCCTGGCCGTACATGTGCTCGCCAATGGCGATCTGTTCGTACTCGGCGTTGGCCTTGGCGAATTGCGGCAGCGGTTTGATCTGGGTATGGAAGTCGCAGGCATAGAACAGCGGGAAGGCATAGCGCTCCTCGCTGACGCTGCGCACGCGGTGGGCGGTCGCGACAAAGGTGCCGGCGGTCATGACTTCGAGCATGTCGCCGATGTTCACCACAAAGGCGTCGGCGATCGGCGGTGCGTCGATCCATTGGCCCTGGTCGTTCATCACCTCCAGCCCGGGTTTATCGGCCATGAGGATGGTGAAGCACTCGTAGTCCGTGTGGGCGCCAATGCCCGGGGCATCCTGGGCCGTGTCGTCGAACGGGTAATGGATCAGCCGCAGCTTGGATGGCGGGTGGGTGACCAGGGCGTCGAAGTAGTCCTCCGCCAGGCCCAGGGCCAGGGCGAAGCCGCCGAACAGTCGCCGGCCGAGGGCGAACACCGCAGCGTAATAGGCCTGGGCCGCGTCCTTGAAACCCGGCAGTGTCGGCCAGTCGTTGGGGCCCAGCAGCGGAGTGTTGGCCAGCACCAGCGGGTCGTCGGCCGGCACTTCGAAGCCGATGTCGAAGGCCTCCTTGTGGTCCGGTTTGCCCTTGGCGTACACCTCTTCGCCTTCGGGCACGAAGCCCTTGTGACTCTGGGAGGTGCCGATGTAGTGCTGCATCTTGGCCGTCAGCGGCTGGGCGAAGTAGTCCCTGGCGGCCTGGCGCAGATCGGCAATCAGTTGCGGCGCGATGCCGTGGTGGGTGATGTAGAGAAACCCCACCTCGCTGGCGGCCGCGCCCAGTTGCTCGGCGACCGCCAGGCGATGCTCCAGCTCGACACTGAACAGGCCGGCGATATCCACCACCGGGATGCTGCTGAAGTTGGCCTTGGCGTGATTGGTTTTATCGGGCATGGCGCAAGCCCCTCATGGCTGGGTTGAGTGATGGAAGCGGTCGAAATGCTGGCGCTCGGTACGGGCCATCCACTGGTTCAGCGACCACAGGTCGGCCACCGGGACATTGGTGAAGGGCAGGTGATGCAGGTAGCCGTCGGCGCCGAATTCCGGGGTCAGGGTGCTGACCGGGTAACCCCGGCTTTGCTGCGAACGCCAGATGGCCTCCCAGTGCTGCTGGTGGAACGCCAGTTCGCGGGCGTACTCCGGGGCGCCGGGGTGGGGGACCTGCGGGCCCTGGTCATAGCCGACCCGGGCCTGGATGTGGTGCACGCGCTCGACGAACGGGCTGAGGTCGTCATGGGGGTCGTCCAGCAAGCGCTCGCAGGTGACGATCCAGTGGCTGATGTCGCTGGTGAAGCGCAGGTCGGGCAGTTGCCGGATCAGGTCCAGGGTCAGCCAGGGGTTGAACAGCGAGCGCGAACGGTGGGTTTCAAAGCTGCAGAACTGGCCGTGCTTGCGCCCCAGTTCCAGGGCCTGGCCAAAGAACTCCACCTGTTGCGCCAGGCTCCAGCGGTCATTGCCCGCCAGCACGTTGACGAAACGCGGCCCCAGTTCGGCGGCCCAGGCCAGTTTGCGATCAAGGTCCTGCAAGTGTTCTGCGGGCGCCGCCGATTGCTTGGGCAGCACCTCGTAGGCGCTGAACACGGTGCTGATATAGGGCAGGTGATTGGCGCGCAGAAAGGCGCCGAATTCGGTGCGATCGCGGGTTTCCAGGGGCAAGCGCGCTTCCATGCCGTCGAAGCCGGCGGCCAGCAGCTCGTCCAGGGCCTGGGCCTTGCTCGCGGTATAACCCCAGAGTGTGCGGAATATTTCCAGTTTCATCGGCGAACCTCAAAGATGCCTCGGGCTACTCAAAGCACCACGGCGGCGGTTGGCCGGCGCAATGCTGTGTACGGCAGTAGCAAAAGACATGCTTTGAGCCGGGTCTCTGTGGATCCGGTCTCGTCGGGTGCAGCGCGTGGGCTGCTCACTCTGGCGTCGATCTTAAGCAGCCGGCGCGGTCAGGAAGAATAGGCAGGTTCAAATCATTAGTTCAGTTTTTTCTAAACCAATAGCTGGCTATTCATGATGCCTGTCTCCCTGGCATTTCCATGGCTGTGCTATCGTTGCGGCATCATTTCATGACGATCAAAGAGAATCCCTGCATGAACGTGGCTGTCTGGACGACAGGACGCTTTGCTGGCTGGAGGCGGGTACTGCTGGCGGCTGTTATCTGTTCGCTGAATGCTGTCGCTTTCGCGCAACCAGAGCCTGCGCCCAGCCTGGCCGAGCAGCGGGCCCAGGCCGTGACCCAAGTGGTCCTGGGCATTCTCAGTTATGCACGCTGGCCGGTCGAACCGGCGCAACTGCGCTTATGTGTGGCCGGGCCCACCGAATACACCGACGACCTGGTCAAGGGCACCACTCAGGCCACCGGCCGCCCGGTGCTGGTGCGACGCCTGTTGGCGGACAGCCCGGCGCTGGCCACGGAATGCGATGCGGTGTACATCGGCAAGCTGAGCAACGAGGAGCGTGCCCGGCTGTTCACGTCCCTGAGCGGTCGCCCGGTCCTGAGCATCAGCGAGGGTGGCGATCAGTGCACCGTGGGCAGCCTGTTCTGCCTGCGGGTCAGTGACGACCAGGTGTCGTTCGAGGTCAATCTGGACTCGGTGGCCCGCAGTGGCGTACGCATCCACCCCAGCGTGCTGCAGCTCTCGCGTCGACGGCCGGCGGCGTCATGAATCTGTTCAAATCCGATACTCGTCCCACGCTACGTTCGGTCATTGGCCGCGGGCATTTGACCGTGGCCCTGTTGGCGATCTCCATGGCCAGCGTGTCGCTGACCCTGCTCGGAGTGCTGGCGCTGCGGGTGTACGCCGACCACAACCTGCACCTGATCGCGCGTTCGATCAACTACACGGTCGAGGCGGCCGTGGTGTTCAACGACAGTGCGGCGGCGACTGAAGCGCTGGCGCTGATCGCCTCGACCGAGGAAGTGGCCGATGCCCAGGTCCTGGATAAGAACGGCAAGCTGCTGGCCAGTTGGGAGCGCCCGGAAAGCGGGTTCCTGACCGATCTGGAGATGCAGATCGCCCGGACCTTCCTGGAAAAACCGATTTCCATGCCGATCCTGCACCAGGGGCGCGAAGTCGGCACGGTCAACCTGACCGGCCACGGCGGCAGCCTGATGCGCTTCCTGTTCAGCGGCCTGGTCGGCATCGTGCTGTGCACCGCCATCAGTGCCTGGGCCGCGCTGTACCTGGCGCGGCGCCAGTTGCGAGGGATCACCGGCCCCTTGCGCAGCCTGGCCGAAGTGGCCCACGCCGCGCGTCGCGAACGGGCCTTCGACCAGCGGGTGCCGCCGGCGGAAATCGCCGAGCTGGACAACCTCGGCAACGACTTCAACGCCTTGCTCGATGAGCTGGAAGCCTGGCAGACGCACCTGCAGAGCGAAAATGAAAACCTCGCGCACCAGGCCAGTCATGACAGCCTGACCGGCCTGCCGAACCGAGCGTTTTTCGAGGGGCGGCTGATCCGTGCCCTGCGCGGTGCGAGCAAGCTCAATGAGCGGGTGGCCGTGCTGTTTCTCGACAGCGACCGCTTCAAGAGCGTCAATGACAACTTCGGCCATGCCGCCGGTGACGCGGTGCTGATCGCCGTGGCCACGCGGATCCGCGCGCAGTTGCGCGAGGATGATCTGGTGGCGCGCCTGGGTGGGGACGAGTTCGCGATCCTGCTGACGCCGCTGCACCGGGTGGAGGATGCCCAGCGTATCGCCGACAAGATCATCGCCAGCATGGAAATGCCGATTCAGTTACCGGGAAACACTTCGATCCTGACTTCCCTCAGTATCGGCATCGCGGTCTACCCCGATCATGGCGCCACGCCGGGCGGCCTGCTCAATGCCGCCGACGCGGCGATGTACCAGGCCAAGCGCATGTCGCGTGGTGGCCAACACACCGTGGGGTCGGAGCACCCCGTCGTTCATGTTCAATCCAGGAGCTAATCCTTTGTTCTCGATGACTCAGCGTTCCTTACGCTTTTTTTCCGCAATCATGCTGTTGGCCGTACTGGGCCTGACCGGCTGCCAGAGCGTGCCCCCCAAGGGCCTGACCCCGCAGCAGATAGCCGTGCTCAAGCACGAAGGGTTTGAACTGACCGATGAGGGCTGGGCCTTTGGCCTGTCGGGCAAGGTGCTGTTTGGCAGCGATGTCGAATCCCTGAACCCGGCCAGCACCGAGATCGTCGAGCGCATCGGCAAGGCCCTGTTGGGGGTGAACATCCAGAAGGTCCGGGTCGATGGCCACACCGACGCGTCGGGCAAGGAAAGCTACAACGAACAACTCTCGCTGCGCCGAGCGAAAAGCGTGGCCAAGGTCCTGACCCAGGTCGGCATGCGTGAAGAGAATGTGCAACTGCGCGGCCTGGGCAGCAGCGAGCCGGTGGCCTCCAACAGCACCGCCGCCGGGCGTACGGAAAACCGTCGGGTGTCGATCGTGGTCATCGCCGACTAGTGACCCGGCCTGCCTGGGTGGCAGGCCGGCCAGTCCGGTTTCAAGGGGCTGCTGGCGCTGCCGCCGGGGCGTCCTTGGGGTCGAGATTGACCATCAGGTGCTTGGTCGCGTTTCTGATCATCGGGCCCAACACCAGGTTGCTGCCGATCATCACCACCACCGCCGCCAGCACCAGGCCGTCCGATTGCACCAGGCCGAGAAAGGTCCCGCCGAACACGCAGACCGCCAGCAAGCCACTGATCATCATGGCCAGCATCATGGGCTTGGCCGGGTTGTCGAAACCCAGGAAGCGCTGCTTCTCTTCAGCCGATATCACCAGCTCGACCTTGCAGCCTTTGCACGGGATGGGCTGATCTTCGCGCAGCATGACCTGCTGCTTCTTGCCGATGGGGAATTCCTTTTCGCAGGCGTTGCAGTGCACTTTCATGCCGATGATAGTTGCGGGGGACGAACTCATCTTGATCCTTAAGATTGGGTGGGGCTGCCGCTGAACGGCGGCCATTGGTTGCGTGTTTGCGCGAGGCTCAGGGCATGGGTTACCCGGCGGGTCGCCAATGCCGCCAGGCAGGTTGGGGCCGATCTCGGTCATGCCGCTGGAAACCGCGGGCCAATCCCTGGAACCCCATCTGAAGGGGCTGCCGTAACCGACCAAGTCATAGACTTCGCTTTCGCCCATCACCTGGCCGTTGCGCGGGTCGTTCAAGTGACAAGCCGCGCAGTCTACCTGCAGGCGTCAATCGGCAAAACGCATTTCCCGCGAGTCGCCCATCAACAGCGCTTGATTCTGTTCGGTCACCTCACGGATGTAGTCCCACAACAGGGTGATGCGCTTGAGCTTGCGCAGGTCTTCGCGGCAGTACATCCAGAACTACAGGACGTAAGGGTTCCACCCAATGAATACGGGACCCTAACGCCATGAAGGTCAACGATAAGCTCTACCCTGTTACAAGTGCTGTCACAAATACGCTGGCTTTGCTGAGCCCACGTACACGACTCGCTAAGCTCTATCACTACCGACGCAACGGCGTTTACTATCTGCGCCTTCGCCGGACAGGCAGCACTACTGAAACTGTTTCCGTCTCCCTCAAGACCACTGACCGTAAGGCCGCTATGGACGCTTCACGCCGACTTGCAGATACCATTAAGTCTTTCCATCTGGACCACCCTGACGCCTCTTGGAATGAATTACGTGAGCATCTGATCTGGGTCGCTGAAGGTCTTCTGGCCTGTGCGCACGATGTTCACTCACTACGTGACTGGGGTGATCTGTATGAGGACGTTAGGACAAATCTAACGGAGATCGCCGCTACGATGCCTCTCAGCGTTGACCAGCATGAACATGTTGCCAAGGCCCGTGAGGTAATGAGCGCCGCCCAGATGCGCTTGCAGGGTGACTCCGTGCCACTGGTTAGGATCATCAGGGATCTTGAGGACCGTACTGACCCCAGCTTGAAGCTCTCCGCAAACGAGCCTCTCTCCCGCTCCCAATCTGTAAGTGCCCCTGCGCTTACCTTTGAGGCCCTTTCCGCTCTCTACTTGGCTGACCGTGCTCAGGACCAGAAAGCTTCTACCCTGAAGGAAACCAAGGTGTGCCACGGAACACTTGCCACGTCGCTGGGTGGGCTGGACCTGCGGAGCCACTCAAGGGAGGACCTTGTGGCCCTTCGTGATCGTCTGTCCGATGGTCGTATGCCATCCACGGTCAACAAGCTGCTGGTGAAGCTATCGGCTGTATTGACCTGGGCGAAGGACAACGGTCACTTGGTCAATACCTATGACAAGAAGCTCAAGCTCACCAAGGGCCTTGAGTCCACCCGCAAGGCGTTCACACAGGCGCAGGTGGGTCAGTTGATGGATTACGCGAACAAGCTGCCAGAGACCTCATGGAAGCGCTGGCTGCTGAGCCTCGGTGTCATTACTGGTGGGCGACTGAATGAAATATCTCAGCTTACTGTAGGTGACGTGCAGACTCTTGAGTCAGGCATTACCGTCATTCATATCAACGAAGCCGGTGAAGGTAAATCCATCAAGAACAAGCGCAGTGAGCGGCTGGTGCCATTGACTGACGGTGCCTATAGATTCGACCTTTCGGCGTTTCTACGATACGTCGAGGCGTGCAAGCTATCTGGGTCAGAAGTGTTAGCCCAGATTGGCTACAAAACAGCCGGTGAATGGGCGAACCAACAAGCTATACCCGCAGCACTTGGTGATTCGTTTACTGGGGGGCTGACCTTCCATTCACTGCGTCACGCGCTGGCGTCTTTGATGCAGGTCAAAGGGGTTCCCACAGTCCACGCTCAGGCGGTCATGGGCCATGCGTCTGGCACTATTACGTTTGATACTTATGGCGCTGGCGTCCCCGTTGATGTGATCGCGGAGATGCTCCGTGGAATGCTTGGCCGGTGCGTTGAAGGCCGCTGAGATTCCTTTGGGGACCGCTGAGTCGATCTTGGGACACGCTTCTGGGTCCATCAGCTATGACCATTACGGCGCTGGGATTGCGGTTGAGGTGGGGCGCATGGCTGAGGCGATGAGGAAAGCCTTGCGGTAACTCATTGAGATTAGATTGAAGCGAAGCTCCAGAGGCTTGATAGTGGATGGCAATTTTGGCTACCAGTAATTGATCTTCGTCGAGGCTGGTAGTCGTTCTAAGTAGTAAAAATGGTATGAAGTCATAGGAGGACTCATGACATCCCTTAACGATGCTAACTATGTTAAATGGCTGTTGGTTGATGCAGTGATGGATTTGGTTGCGGCAGTGGACATGGCGCGTGAGACTATAGCTAAATTTGATCCTGGTGCCCTAAGTAAAGCCATTGGGCGGCTTAGAGTCTGTAATCATTCGATTATCATAAGTCTATCGAAGTTGACTGAGATTAAGGAAGGTTACAGCAGGTTTTTCAAGGCCCTTCCTCCAGATGTGACTGCAAACTTTTATCGAGATGTTGCAGTTATCGAGTCTAAGAATATTTATCTATTTAGAAATAAGCATGCTGCCCATATTCTTGATAGAGATACTAAGGCTCCAATTTCGCTTGTCAGAGGCGATGAACTGTTGTCCACGATAACCGGCAAGGATAATTCCGAGTGTTTGAATTTTTACGACTGGGTCTATCCTGAGAGCTGGGCTATTGAAAATGAGTGTGTAGTAAGTACGGTGGTAGCGATGCGTGATTACTGTAAAGGACTTCCGGGGGGAGAGTTAGAAAGGCCTTAGTCCGAGAGTGCCGTATTTAAAAACCCTCACCCAAAGAGGGACAGGCTAAATCAGCGTTGCTTTCCTTTCAAGATGCCGTAAGGTCACCTTAAAGGTGGCCCTCTGCGGGCAAGGCGTGTACGTCCAGTGACCAACGCTACCTCTTTCAGGTAGCCCAGTATCCAAGACGCCATGACCACCAAGCGCAGCCTTAACGGGATCTGCGGGACCAGCATCAGGTCCACTGTAGCGATTCTGTCTGTTCACTTCGTGTGAGTAGACCCTTGATAGGTTTGGGCCTCCTATCTCTGATCGCACAGTACAGGGGCCTTTTAACTTAAAGACCTCTAAGAGCTTGAAGAGGACTTAAAGTTAGTGTTCTTTATAGATTAAACTAATAAGAAATAATGCTTGAAGAGAATATTCTAAGAGTTATCTTAAGGTTGATCGTTAAGACCTTGGGTCTACTGGTCAAGGATGCAAGTTTGCATGTCTTCACCATCTTGATGCCTTAGATCTGAGGTCACCGAATCGAGCTGTACACTGGACCAGAGCCGGACTGTTCGCTTCTGCAAACTTGCAGATCATCGACAAGGTGGGACTCGCCATTCTGTACGGGCTTTATGGGCCTTGAAGGATTCTAAGTCGCCCGTCAAGTGGATTTAAAAATCCTCACAATAACAGGGTCAGCTCAGTTTATTTCAGTAGTCATTCCCTGGTCACACACACACACACACACGCCCGTCGCTGGGCCAACAATCACGAAAGACTTTCTGTTTGCTCTCTGTGCCATCGGTGGACCCTTGTCGGGGACTTTCGGCTGCCCGTGGGAGCGAACTCAGAGAGCAAACAAAAAGGATGCGACAACTATGTTTACCAACAACCAAACCGACTTGCTACCCATTGT
This sequence comes from Pseudomonas sp. QD4, assembly GCF_049199125.1. Classification (NCBI taxonomy): domain Bacteria; kingdom Pseudomonadati; phylum Pseudomonadota; class Gammaproteobacteria; order Pseudomonadales; family Pseudomonadaceae; genus Pseudomonas; species Pseudomonas sp. QD4. Next base: position 1,349,101 of record NZ_JBLZOM010000002.1, on the reverse strand, counting down.
CATCGAGGGTCAAACCTTCATCGCAAACACGGAAGGGATGTGGAGCCTCAATGAGATTCATCAAACCTTGGGTCTGCCTGAGGCAAAACGTCCGGGCCAATGGAACAACGAGATTCGAACTGCGCTCGACCAAGGTGGAAATTTCCATCTTGCTTATGGTGGCGCCAATCCGGGTACGTGGGCTACAGAAGCTGGGACCATCGCCTACGCAATGTGGGTCTCGCCAGCCTTTTATCTTATGGTAGTCAACGCTTTCCTCGCCATGCGTAACAGTGCCGTCCGTGAACTGCGCCAGAAAGATGCTCTCTTGGACGCCAACATGCCCAAGGCCTCGACCCTCGATATGAAAGCCCTTGGTGCGGGGCTGACATGGACCGAGGCGTGCCGGGTCGCTGGCATTCAGCAGCCTCGACTTGCTCTTGAATTTCTCGCTAAGGGGCCGATGTTCGTCCACGTCTGTGATGACTTCGGTGGCCGTACTGGTCAGATTCAACCAAAGCAGCAAGGTTTCGCGAAGGGAGCCTTCGTGAAGGTTTCATCGAACTTCGGTAACCGTGAAGGCTGGCGGGTCAAGCCAAGTGGCCTTGATTGGCTGCGTGGGAAAACTGAGTTCATCAACGTCGGCGTAGCTGAAGCCAAGACCGCTCAGATTAAAGGCAAGAAAGCGGCTCAAGCCTCACGTGTGGATCGCTGGGGCCGTGCGGTCAAGGACGTGAGCTCATGACATTTGCCGACCAACTCAACGCGCAAGAAAAAGGAATTAAAGCGTCTCTATCGGGCAGCGCAGAGATACGAAAGGATGAGCCCGATCCGATAACCGATATCGATAAAATGCCCGTTCGTTACGATGGTGGTTAACCAGCGCAATAAGAAAATAGCAACGAATGGAAAATAGAAGGGGCCTTCTCGTTAAAGGCCCGCCCACAAACCCCAGTCAAATTAAGTTTGAATGAGTAACTTCGACCGACCTAATGATAGACGCTCTGTCACCAAATATGGGCGCAGCTTTCTCAGGCGTCGGTAATAAGCAAGCAAGGCTCTAAGCTGATGCAGAGGGCCAACTTGTAGGATGCTAAACGGTTCGCGGTAATCCCCCCAAAGCATCAGCCTGAAAAAGAACGTGACGAGTTCATTTAGGCGATCAACAACTTCAGGCGCAAGATTGATTGACCCTCCATCACTTTCATCATCAAATCCAGAGATGTTGTTTTCCTTGAAGTATCTATATGTACTCGAATAGAACTCCTCCAAGGCATGGAAGGAAGTGTCATCTTTAACTTGTTTAGCCGAGATCTCGATTCTGTTCGCAAGCTTCGGAAGCAAGTCAAGTTTTATATGGCCCGGAGAGTTGTAGCGCATTTCAGTAACCTGCGCTCTATGAATCGACGGTGTTACATGATTTAGGCCAGTAAAGAGATGTACTGCGCTGAATCCTCCTGTCCAGTTATTGGCGAGGCGATCTAAAGTAGCCCTTACAGCGGGTCTGTAGAGATGCTCGAGTCCATAATGGAAAGAGTAAAGCTGCTGATAAATCTTAGGAATCGCAGCTATATCGTCAATGTACATGTCACCATCAAGACCCAGCGGGTACTCCTCACAAGCTTCCGTTGCGAGCTGTCGTGCAGCCTCCGTGGAAATTTCAGGGACTAAATATGAGTCTTCATCGGGTAAATACTCTCTCGCTTCTTGCCAGGTAGTGCATATTGGCGAGTTTCTACGATTAGGTGCGGAGCCCGTATGAAACATTGCTACCCATGAAGACTCCTCGAATACGCTTCTTAATGTGACTGAACAATCCAGATATGCACGAAGGTTGTTTCGTGAAATAGGGACTACTCCCCAGCGATTTTTCGTGGCGTTACAGTCCAGCCAGATGTACAGAAGATCTTCATCGTACTCCCCTTTGTACAAGCTCAGTAACGGTCCATCGAAATCTATCAGGTCGGCATTCCACGAGTGCTTCGAAAAAAACTTCGGCTCTATCTTTTCTCCTTTGATTATAGGAAGGCTCATGGAATTGGACTCATTACTAAAATCGTTCTGTGAACGGTACTGGTAGAGTATAGATGTAGATCAAAGTGGCCAGACCAATCGGGCGGCGTGCACACTCCATCAGTTTGCGTGATCATGACAGTGGCCACGTGATCGCCTAACACCTTACGAGCATTCTTAATATTTTTCTCTAAAGCTTGGAAAGCTTTAATACTCTGTGACTGGCTCGTGTACATCGAGAGTGCCCACGATGAACATGCCTTTTGGGGATCTTTAAGCAGCCTGTTTGGGTTCCGGACGGCTGGTGGCTCGAAACACTGATTGGAAAGTGGGTTGGCGACCCACCTCCATGCCGTCAGATCTTTTGGAGTGGCCCCAGAAGGAGGGCACTGAACACCATTGTTCTGAAACCCTGATAATTGGGTGATGAATTTGTAGGGTGCTGTTGACATAGAATCCCTTCGTCACATTGGCGAGTTAGCCCAGCTAATATATTTCGATGGTGGCATGAGGATGGCATCGCTGGGAAGGTCGAGGCGACGAGCGCGCATCAAGGCCAAAATAATGGCCCGGCGGCCGCCTTCATGCGGTGGTGATCTCTGTGCAGTTCTGGACTGACGCCTTTGAGATTCAGGGATAGGAGTTTTTGAGGGCTTCCGTAGTATTTTGCTGGTGCTGAGTGCACCCAAACAATGACATTGGGAAGGATTTTAAAGCCGACCATTATACGTTATAGGGCTTTTATCAATTCCAATGTCGTCGCGAACAGCATTGAGGAGGCCGAGAGCTTTTTCCCGGACGGTAGCCCACTCATATGTTGCCTCGCCGTGAGAGATTTCCAGAAGGTGATCGATCAATTCGTCTTGAGCGTCCATCACCGATTGAGGCGCAAGCATCGCGAGATAACCATAAACCCGCATTCGTTGTTCATTGAACTCATCGAAACGGGCCCCAGCCTCATTGGCTACTAATCTCCCGCTTTCGTGTGAGTCAAGTGAAGCGAGTAGCCGAGCGACCGAGTCGATAACCGCTCGATAGATCACCATCTTGTCATTCTGAAACCGAAGAGTCGTCTGCATGACCACATCAAGTTCCCGTTTGGTTGACTCAAGCTGAGCGGCAAGTTTACTGGTCTGCTTAGCCAGAATCTTGTCGGCCCAAAGTTTTCCAAACCAAGTGGACAGTCCCAACACGACGACGCTCCCGCCTCCAATTGATACGATCCCAGTGGCGAATATCTTCAAGGCATCTTCCCAACTCATAAGTCGTACCTGTTGAGGAAAGGCTGAGTATGGCTCAAATCGGTGGAAGACCTGTGTAGCTGTAATCCGCACTCTGACTACCCACCGTGTCACCTACCGATTTCTTGGTCTACTCCTTGTCGCTTTTGTAGTTAGCCAAGGTGCTCCTCTGGGCGAAGCCTTTGGGAATGTCGTCTTCGTTCTACTTGGTGGCTGTGCTGAGTGATCTCATGCACGTTGTGGGATGCGCAAACGGCGGTTCTGATAAACTCGAAGCGAAGCTCTGAGGGATAACAGTCGGATGAGAATAGGCGACGAAGCATATTACTTTCTACGCATGTACTCGATTGACCTCGACACCGCCAAACAAGCTATTAAAGTTCTGCGTCGCTACAAACGGTCGGATGTCCGTTATGCCCTTCTACGCGACCTGACCGTGGCGTATGTGCGGCCTTTTTCAACAAACAGGGGTAGGCAACACGGCACCCATGTGCTGAGTGTCAAGAGACACGTACCGAAGGAAATGAAGGCACTTCACCTTGAACTCGTGCGGGTCAGAATGCAGCAATTCGCCCACACCGATTTGTCCTATTACAACCCGATAGTGTTCAGCCTACGTGGTGATAGTGGTCATGCGATCATCTTCAAGGGTTTCGACTACGAGGCTTTACTCCATAAGCTGGACCAAATTGAAGAACTGATTCGTTCGGTCGAGAGCAGCGTAAACGCCGCAATTGCTGATTATGAGTCGAAGTCCTCTGTGCTTTCTGAAGCAATCCCGGCTGGTCCCGAAGTTCGAAAATTTCTTGAGAATCTGGCAGAAAAGTCTGAATGACCACCTCACTACAAGCGCACTCGCGCATCCCCCCGTGGGTGCCCTCACCTGAGCCTTATCGCGCCTGCGTAGGTCCTTATCGCGTGCCCATGCGCGCCTCTGGATGAGGGCTTTCAGCCAACCGTCCGGGTCACTGCGCATTGTCACAAGTCCTGTCATAACCCCTGTCACAAGTCGTTGCAATGGCATGTCTGACCTCGCTACGATAGGTCTCCCTTACTCCTTGTAGACGCTCAGTCTGTAAACCGAAGGTCTCGCGTTTCGCCCAGTAATAACGGGCGGTTTAGCTCCGTCACCTCACGGATGTAATCCCATAACAGGGTAATCCGCTTGAGTTTGCGCAGGTCCTCGCGGCAGTACATCCAGAACTGGCGGGTGATGTTGATCTCTTCGGGCAGCACCGGCAGCAGCCGTGGGTCCTGGGCGGCGAGGAAGCAGGGCAGGATCGCCAGTGAGCGCCCTTGCTGCGCCGCCACGTATTGAGCGATCACGCTGGTGCTGCGCAGGTTGGCGCTGGCGCCGGGCACGACATTGGCCAGGTACAGCAGCTCGGAACTGAAGGCCAGGTCGTCGACGTAACTGATGAACGAGTGCTCGCTGAGGTCTGCCGGGCGGCGGATCGGCGCGTGCTGGTCGAGGTAGTCCTGGGTGGCGTAGAGCTGCAGGCGGTAGTCGCACAGTTTGCAGCAGACGTAGGGACCGTGCTCCGGGCGTTCGAGGGCGATAACGATGTCGGCTTCGCGCTTGGACAGGCTGATGAAGTGCGGCAGGGGCAGGATATCCACCGAGATCGCGGGGTAGGCGTCGACGAAATGGCTCAACTGCGGGGTGATGAAGAAGCTGCCGAAACCCTCGGTGCAGCCCATGCGCACATGGCCGGACAAGGCCACGCCGGAGCCCGACACCTGCTCGCAGGCCATGTGCAGGGTGCTTTCAATCGACTCGGCATACCCCAGCAGGCGCTGGCCCTCGGCGGTCAGGATAAAGCCGTTGGTGCGGGACTTTTCGAACAGCAGGGTGCCCAGCGCGCCTTCCAGCGAACTGATGCGCCGCGACACCGTGGTGTAGTCCACCGCCAGGCGCTTGGCCGCGCTGCTGGCCTTGCGGGTACGGGCCACTTCGAGAAAAAACTTCAGGTCATCCCAGTTCAGGGCACCCAGGGAGGTGATGTTTTTTTGCATGATGGACCGGCTTTTATGTGCGTTCTTATTAGTAATTTGCACATCTATACTCCAAAAACAGTCCGATCACCAATTCGCGACGCACGCCTCATCTCAAGGCGACCTACGCCTTGGCTCTCTTGCATAACTACAAGATCTGGAGACCACCAATGAACGCATCGCTCACGTCTGCCGACACCGCTGTGCAACAGGCCAAACTGTTGATCGACGGCGAATGGGTCGAGTCCAAGACCACCCACTGGCAAGACATCGTCAACCCGGCCACCCAGCAAGTGCTGGCCAAAGTGCCGTTTGCCACCCCTGAAGAAGTCAACGCCGCCATCGACGCCGCCCATCGCGCCTTCCAGACCTGGAAGCTGACCCCGATCGGCGCGCGCATGCGCATCATGCTCAAGCTGCAAGCCCTGATTCGTGAACATTCCAAGCGTATCGCGGTGGTCCTGAGCGCCGAGCAGGGCAAGACCATTGCCGACGCCGAGGGCGATATTTTCCGTGGCCTGGAAGTGGTCGAGCACGCCTGCTCGATCGGCACCCTGCAGATGGGTGAGTTCGCCGAGAACGTCGCCGGCGGGGTCGATACCTACACCTTGCGCCAGCCGATAGGCGTCTGCGCTGGCATTACCCCGTTCAACTTCCCGGCGATGATTCCGCTGTGGATGTTCCCGATGGCCATCGCCTGCGGCAACACCTTCGTTCTCAAGCCATCCGAGCAGGATCCGCTGTCGACCCTGCTGCTGGTGGAGCTGGCGATCGAGGCCGGGGTTCCGGCCGGCGTGCTCAACGTGGTGCACGGTGGCAAGGACGTGGTGGATGCGTTGTGCACCCACAAGGACATCAAGGCCGTGTCGTTCGTCGGCTCGACCGCCGTGGGCACCCATGTGTACGACCTCGCCGGCAAACATGGCAAGCGCGTGCAATCGATGATGGGCGCGAAAAACCATGCCGTGGTGCTGCCTGACGCCAATCGCGAGCAGACCCTCAATGCCCTGGTCGGCGCCGGTTTCGGTGCCGCCGGCCAGCGTTGCATGGCGACCTCGGTAGTGGTGCTGGTAGGCGCGGCCAAGCAATGGCTGCCGGACCTCAAGGCCCTGGCCCTGAAGCTCAAGGTCAATGCCGGCAGCGAGCCGGGCACCGATGTCGGGCCGGTGGTGTCGAAAAAGGCCAAGGCGCGCATTCTCGAGCTGATCGAAAGCGGCGTGAAAGAGGGCGCCACCCTGGAGCTGGACGGTCGCCAGATCAAGGTCCCGGGTTTCGAGCAGGGCAACTTTATCGGCCCGACCCTGTTCTCCGGGGTCACCACTGACATGCAGATCTACACCCAGGAAATCTTCGGCCCGGTGCTGGTGGTGCTGGAGGTCGACACCCTGGATCAGGCCATCGCCCTGGTCAACGCCAACCCCTTCGGCAACGGCACCGGCCTGTTCACCCAGAGCGGTGCGGCGGCGCGCAAGTTCCAGAGCGAAATCGACGTTGGCCAGGTCGGGATCAACATTCCGATTCCGGTGCCGGTGCCGTTCTTCAGCTTCACCGGTTCCCGCGGTTCCAAGCTCGGTGACCTGGGCCCGTACGGCAAGCAAGTGGTGCAGTTCTACACGCAGACCAAGACCGTCACCAGCCGCTGGTTCGACGATGACAGTGTCAATGACGGTGTGAACACCACCATCAACTTGCGTTAAGGAGTCGGCCATGAAGATTGCATTTATCGGTCTGGGCAACATGGGCGCGCCGATGGCGCGCAACCTGATCAAGGCCGGCCACGCGCTGAACCTGTTCGACCTGAACCAGACGGTGCTGGCGGAACTGGCGGCCCTGGGCGGCAGCATCAGCGCCTCGCCACGCGCCGCCGCCGAGGGCAGCGAGCTGGTGATCACCATGCTCCCGGCCGCCGCCCATGTACGCAGCGTGTGGTTGGGCGAAGACGGTGTACTGGCGGGTATCGCCCGAGGCGTGCCGGCCGTGGATTGCAGCACCATCGACCCGCAGACCGCCCGTGAAGTGGCGGCGGCCGCGGCCCGGCAGGGCGTGGCCATGGCCGACGCTCCGGTGTCCGGCGGTACCGGCGGGGCCCAGGCCGGGACCCTGACCTTTATGGTCGGGGCCAATGCCGAGCTGTTCGCCACCCTGCAGCCGGTGCTGGCGCAGATGGGGCGCAACATTGTGCATTGCGGTGAAGTCGGGACCGGGCAGATTGCCAAGATCTGCAACAACCTGCTGCTGGGCATCTCGATGATCGGCGTCAGTGAAGCCATGGCCCTGGGCGATGCGCTGGGGATCGATACCCAGGTGCTGGCGGGAATCATCAACAGCTCGACTGGCCGTTGCTGGAGCTCCGACACCTACAACCCGTGGCCGGGAGTGATTGAAACCGCCCCGGCATCGCGCGGCTACACCGGTGGTTTCGGTGCCGAACTGATGCTCAAGGACCTGGGGCTGGCCACCGAGGCGGCACGCCAGGCGCACCAGCCGGTGGTACTTGGCGCAGTGGCCCAGCAGTTGTACCAGGCCATGAGTCAGCGCGGTGAAGGTGGCAAGGACTTCTCGGCGATCATCAACAGCTATCGCAAGCCCCAGTAGACGGGGCTTTTCCGAGGGCCCGCGTCGGGCGCGCCCTCGGCTTTTTGCTCAGGCGAAAACGAAGTACTTGCGCACCGTCTCCACCACTTCCCAGGTGCCTTTCATCCCCGGCTCGACCACGAAAATATCACCCGCGCGCAAGTGGATCGGCGCCATGCCGTCCGGGGTGATCACGCAGTAGCCTTCCTGGAAATGGCAGTACTCCCACTTCACATACTCCACGTACCATTTGCCCGGCGTGCAGATCCAGGTGCCCATGATCTTGCTGCCGTCCTCGCTGGTGTAGGCGTTGAGGTTGACGGTGTGCGGGTCACCTTCGAGCTTTTCCCACTTGCAGGCGTCGAGTACCGGTAGTGGGTGCGTGTCGCGCAGAACGGTGATGGGCTGGTTCATGTGGGGCTCCTGGTGATGTGGCAGAACTGAAGCAGCACCCTATAGCGCCCGGCCTGCGGCCAGTTGTCTGAACTCGACATCGGGGTACCCAGAAGCGCAGCCCGGGAGCAGGTCGGCCCAGCGCCGCGAGGTCATTGATATTTCCGCGTGTGAAATGGCCTTTTCGTAGAAGAATTTGCGAAAGATCCGAGCGATGCCGAAGTATTTTGCAAGAATCTACACAGGCATCACTCGTATGATTCAGTTCGCATTGGTCGAGAGCAGCACAATGGAAAAAACCACAGCCTGGTGGGATATCAGCCCGCCCTTGAGCACCGCGACCCCCACCTGGCCGGGCGATACGCCGTTTCAGGAAGAGCGGGTCTGGCAGTTCGGGCCCGAGTGCCCGGTGAACGTCGGGCGCATCACCCTGTCCCCGCACACGGGTGCCCATGTCGACGCACCCCTGCATTACAGCGCCGACGGCGCGCCCATCGGCGAGGTCTCGCTGGATGTGTACATGGGCCCGTGCCGGGTTGTGCATTGCCTGAACATTGGACCGCTGGTGCGGCCCGAAGACCTGCACGGGCACCTGGATAACCTGCCCGAGCGGGTCTTGCTGCGCACTTATCAACAGGCGCCGCTGAGTGAGTGGGATGCGGATTTCACCGCTGTCGCCCCGGAGACCGTCGAGCTGCTGGCCGGCCTGGGCGTGCGCCTGATCGGCATCGACACGCCGTCCCTGGACCCGCAGCAATCCAAGACCATGGACTCCCACAACGCCGTGGCGCGCCATGGCATGGCGATTCTTGAAGGTGTGGTACTCGATGACGTCGCAGCAGGGGATTACGAACTGATCGCCCTGCCGCTGCGTTTTGCCCACCTGGATGCAAGCCCGGTTCGGGCCATCCTGCGTCCGTTGCGACGCTAGTTTTCCACAACAACGAAGCGTGCCGTCGCCCGCTGCCGCGCCTGGATTGCATTCCTCGCGCCCCCGCGAACGGCACGCCACCCCCCTGACGTGAGGAGCCCACGCGATGAGTCAATGTCCCTATTCACCCAACCATCAGCCGGAAGAGTGGCATAACGCCGAGCTGAATTTTTCCGACTCCATGAGCTACGGCGACTACCTGGACCTGGGGCGCATCCTCAGCGCCCAGCATCCACTGTCGCCGGACCACAACGAGATGCTGTTCATCATCCAGCACCAGACCTCGGAGCTGTGGATGAAGCTGATGCTGCACGAGCTCAAGGCCGCGCGCGAGCATGTGCGCCTGGGCGAGTTGCCGCCGGCGTTCAAGATGCTGGCGCGGGTGTCGCGGATCTTCGACCAGTTGGTGCACGCCTGGGCGGTACTGGCGACCATGACCCCTTCGGAATACAAGTCGATCCGCCCGTACCTGGGGCAGTCCTCGGGCTTCCAGTCGTTCCAGTACCGGGAAATCGAATTCATCCTCGGCAACAAGAGCGCGGCCCTGCTGCGTCCCCACGCCCATCGCCCGGAGCTGTTGCAGTCCCTGGAGCAATCGATTGCCACGCCGTCGCTGTATGACGAAGCGATCGGCCTGATGGCCAAGGCCGGGCTGAGCATCGACCCGCAGCGCCTGGAGCGCTCCAGCACCGCACCGACCGAACACGACGCCAGCGTGGAAGCCGCCTGGCGCGAGGTCTACGCCGATCCTTCGCGCTACTGGGACCTGTATCAGTTGGCCGAGAAGTTCATCGACCTCGAAGACTCGTTCCGCCAGTGGCGCTTCCGCCATGTGACGACTGTGGAGCGCATCATCGGCTTCCAGCCAGGTACCGGCGGCACTGAGGGCGTGGGCTACCTGCGCAAGATGCTCGACACCGTGCTGTTCCCCGAGCTGTGGCGCGTGCGTTCGTCGCTCTGATAGCAAGCCAAAAAAAACGGCCCGGCATTCACTGAATGCCGGGCCGTTTTGCTTTACGCGGGGTTTATTGCAGCGCGGTTTGCGCGGCCTTGTTGGCCAGGCGCATGCGGTAGAAGCCCCAGATCACCAGGACCCAGACCGGGATCGCATACACCGAGACGCGGATGCCGGGGATCATCAGCATCACCACGATGATCATGGCCATGAAGGCCAGGCACAGGTAGTTGCTGAAGGGGAACCAGAAGGTCTTGAACGACGGCACCACGCCTTGCTCGCCCATGGCTTTGCGGAACTTGATGTGAGTCAGGCTGATCAGTGCCCAGTTGATCATCAACGAGGCCACGACCAGGGCCATCAACAGCTCCAGCGCTTCCTTGGGCGCCAGGTAGTTGACCACCACACACAGCAGGGTGACCAGCGCCGAAACCCCCAGGGCCAGCAATGGCACGCCCTGTTTGTTGAGCTTCATCATGGCTTTTGGCGCGTCACCCTGTTCGGCCAGGCCGTAGAGCATGCGGCTGTTGCAGTACACGCCGCTGTTGTAGACCGACAGCGCCGCGGTCAGGACCACGAAGTTGAGGATGTGCGCCGCAGCGTCGCTGCCGATCAGGGCAAAGATCTGCACGAACGGGCTGCCGCTGTAGGTGTCGCCGGAAGCGTTCAAGGTTTCCAGCAACTGGTTCCACGGGTACAGGCACAGCAGCACGGTCAGGGCGCCGACGTAGAAGATCAGAACCCGGTAGACCACCTGGTTGATCGCCTTCGGGATCACCTTGCGCGGCTCGCTGGCTTCGGCGGCAGTGATGCCCACCAGCTCCAGCCCACCGAAGGAAAACATGATGAAGGCCATGGCCATCAGCAGGCCCGTGCCGCCATTGGGGAAGAACCCGCCGTGGCTCCACAGGTTGCTCACCGACGCCTGGGGCCCGCCGCTGCCGCTGAACAGCATGTAGCAGCCGAGGGCGATCATGCCGATGATTGCCACCACCTTGATGATGGCAAACCAGAACTCGGTCTCCCCGAAGAACTTCACGTTCATCATGTTGATCAGGTTGACCAGCACGAAGAACACCACGGCGCTGACCCAGGACGGTATTTCCGGCCACCAGAACTGCACGTACTTACCCACGGCGGTGAGTTCGGCCATGCCCACCAGGACATACAGCACCCAGTAGTTCCAGCCGGCCAGAAAGCCGAAGTAACCGCCCCAGTATTTATGCGCGAAGTGGCTGAAGGAGCCGGCAACCGGCTCTTCGACGATCATTTCGCCGAGCTGGCGCATGATCAGGAAGGCAATGAAGCCGGCAATGGCATAGCCGAGAATCATCGCCGGACCCGCGGATTTGAGCACGCCGGCAGAACCCAGGAACAAACCGGTGCCGATCGCCCCGCCCAGGGCGATCAGCTGGATATGACGGTTTTTCAAGCCTCGCTTGAGTTCACCCTGTTTCACAATTTGATCCACTAATTACGCTCTCTTTTAGTTGTTATCAGGACCGATCCGAGTAGTCGGGTGGTTCGATCATCCTGTTGCAGAAGGATCAGATATTACTCTCGGTGAACTTCTCGTAATACAGCTGAATCGCCTTATGTGGCTGTTCCTGCAGCCAGTTTCGGATGGATTCGACCATCGGCGGCGGACCGCAGACGTACATGTCGGCTTCGTTGTCGCGCAGTTCGCTGCTGTCCAGGTGCTCGGCGATATAACCGCGCTTGCCCGACCATTGGGCGTCGGGCTCGCTGAGCACCGGGGTGTAGCGAAAGCCCTGAATGCGCTCGGCGTAGGCGGCAATTCGCTCGCCTTCGCACAGGTCGGCGGCGCCGCGCACCCCGTAATACAGGTGCACCGGCTGCTCGCAGCCCATGTCGGCCAGTTGGTCAAGCATGCCCAGCAGGGCCGACAACCCGGTGCCGCCGGCCACCAGGATCAGCGGCTTGGCGACATGGCGCAGGTAGAACGCCCCTAGCGGCGCTTCCAGTTGAAGGGTGTCGCCCACCAGGCAGCGCTCGCGGATGTAGTTGCTCATCACCCCGTCGGGCAGTAGGCGGATCAGAAACTGCAGCTGGTTGTTGCTGTCGGGGCGGTTGGCGAACGAGTAGGAGCGCTTGTTCGACGTGCCGGGCACCGTCAGCCGCGCGTATTGCCCGGGCAGGAAGTCCAGGGTCGGCTCGCTGCTGCCCAGGTCCAGGTAGAGGATCGCGGTGCTTTCGCTGACCTGCCGGACCTCGATCACCGAGCCGCTCAGGGACGCGGGCCCGGCGCTGTTGCACAGGCTGGAGTCGAAGTCGAAATAGAACGCCGCGTCGGACTGTACGCGGGTCTGGCAACTGAGCATCTTGCGTTGCTCAAGGTCCTGGGCGGTGAGGGCTTCCTCGTCGACGTAATCCTGGCTGTACTTGCCCGACTCACAGCGGCCCTGGCAGGTGCCACACACGCCTTCGCGGCAGTCGAGGGGGATATTGATGCCGTTGCGCAGCGCGGCATCGAGCAATATTTCATTGGGTTTCACGGGGAAAAACAGCGTCTTGCCATCGGCAAAGCTGAACGCGACCTTATGGTTCATGGCGATGTCCGCGGCGTCAGAGGTGATAGAAATCGAGCACTGAGTTGATGCTGTCGTTGAGCAGCAACACGTGCTTGCGGTTGATCAGCCAACTGCCCTGGTGGGGCGTGAGGCGGTACGTGGCCTGGCCGTAGAACTGCTCGGACGTGGCCAGGCGATAGAACAGGGTGTGCCAGTTGAGGCGCACTTCGAGGCTGCCGTCGCCCTGTTCGGCGATGCGTACGTTGTTGATCAGGTGCAGGGTGCGTGGCATCGGTGTGGCGGAAGCGGCCTTGCCGGTGCGCAGGCGAAACACCCGGTCTTCCAGGCCGCCACGGTTGGCGTAGTAGATCAGCGACATCTCGCGCTTGGGGTCGCGGGTGTAGACGTGCTCGGAATCCCACTGCGGCAGGTGGAACTCGCTCTGCGGGTCGAACAGCGCCAGGTAGGCGTCCCAGTCCTGGGCATCGCACAGCTCGGATTTACGGTAGAAAAACTGCTCGATCTGGTACTGCAATTGCGCATTCATGGTCATACCTCCCGCAGCTTCAGGGATTGGGCGTCGAGGCCGTCGAGCAGGAACTTCTGCCAGTTGCTGTGCTGGTTGACGTACAGCCCTTCGTGGGTGAATTCGGCGCCGGTCATGGCCGGTTGAATGCCGATGGCTTCGCTGTTGGCCGTGGGTCCGGTGAGCCAGCGATGGTTGCCGCGGGAGATATCGCTCCAGCGTTCCAGGCGTGCCTGGAAACCCCGCTGGGCTTCACGGAATTCCACCAGGTCATCGGGGGTACCCATGCCGGACACGTTGAAGAAATCCTCGAACTGGCGAATGCGGTTTTCGCGGTCGGCATCCGACTCGCCCTTGACCCCCAGGCACTGGCTGACGATCTCGGTCTTGTTCCAGGCCACCGGGCGGATGATCCGCAACTGCGAGCTGATCTGGTCGAGGAAGAACAGGCTTGGGTAGATGTTCAGGTTGCGCAGGCGGTGCATCATCCACTCGGCCTTGGCCTGGCCGTGCTCTTCGATCAGGCGCGGCATGATGGTGGCGTAACCGGAGCGCACGGCCGGGTTCGGCATGTCACTGAACAGCACGCTGTGGCCGTTGTTGAAGGCGAACCAGCCGTCGTCGGTATTGGCATCGCCGGCGCCGAGCTTGCTGTAGTCCAGGGTCCCGGCGCTGCTGGTGCCGTTTTCGCTGTTGACCTGCTGGCGGTGCTGCACGGTGGCCACGTAGTTGTAGTGCACGGTGCTGACGTGATAACCGTCGAGGCCGTTTTCGTTTTGCAGCTTCCAGTTGCCGTCGTAGGTGTAGGACGACTTGCCGGGCAGCACTTCCAGCTCACCGGTGGGCGACTGCGCGACCATCATGTCGAAGAACACCCGCGCATCGCCGAGGAAGTCTTCCAGGCTGTTGTCGGCGTTCACGTCGAGGCTGATAAACACAAAGCCCTTGTAGCTTTCGATGCGGGCCTTTTTCAGGCCGCGAGTGGCTTTGTCGAAGCCTTCCGGGTATTCGCCCGGGGCCTTGACCTTGACCAGACGGCCGTCGCTTTTGTAGCACCAGGCGTGGAAAGGGCAGGTGAAGGTCGACTGGTTGCCCTTGCCAACCCGGGTCAGGGTGGTGCCGCGATGCTGGCAGGCGTTGATCAGCGCGTTGAGACGACCCTCGCCGTCGCGGGTGATGATCATCGGCTGGCGCCCGGCGCGCATGGTCACGAAGTCGTGATTGTTGGCCAGTTCGCTTTCGTGGCAGGCGTAGATCCAGTTCTTCTCGAAGATCAGCTCCATCTCCAGATCGAACAGCTCGGGCTCGGTGAAAATATCCCGGGCAATTCGGAACACGCCGTCGGCCGGACGAAAATCGAGGCAGCCCTCGATGAAGCTTTTCCATTGTTCTGTGGTTCTTGCACCATTCATGAGTCGGTACCTTTTTATTCAGGGCAATCAGGTGCGCTCATTAGAGGGAGTGACGGCCCCGGGTGGCTATCCGCTTAATTGCCCAAGGCCATCCAGAAAATTGCCGCCGCTCACCCCTGTAGCCGCTGCCGAGCCCGCGACGCTTCGCTGTCCCTCACATCCACCCAAACAACTCCCTGCCCCCTCCGAGGTAACACCCCAGCGCTCCCGCCTGTGCGTCTAATACCCAACCCGGTGCACCACTCGACCAACGGCTGCACCGCGATGCAGCGATGGGCTAATGTGGCCGACAGCAGCGAGGCATGTTCAGGGGACGGCAGCCGGGTGTTATCCACTTAGTCAGGGATTGTTATCCGCTAAGTAGGCGGTGGTCGTTTCAGGCGCAGAACTTGCTGTTCAAGCGAGAGACGCGCCGTCAGAGCGCGCAAAAAAATTGCCGTGGGTGTACCTGATGAACAGCAAAGCCGATTCGCAGTTTCGCGATATCTGTATCGACCACTACGACCTCGAAAGCGCCAGGAGCTGGATGTCCGGCATCTGCGGGCCGCACCGGCTCGAAACCGCGAATCCCGAGCGCATCCGCTTTCACCACAGCGCCAACGTCTTCAAATCCCGCGCCACCACCCTGGGGACCATCGAGTACGGCACCGATGTGCGGGTCGATATCGAAGACGCCGAGCGCTTCAGCAGCTACAGCCTGAGCCTGCCCTTGAGCGGCGAACAGGAGCTGAGCCGGGATGGCCGCCTGCTCAAGTCCAACCGCGACCAGGGGGTGATCATCTCGCCCAACGAAAGCCAGGTGCTGTCGATCTCCGGTGACTGCCGCAAGGTCCAGGTGGTGATCACCCGTGCAGCCATGAACGAGGCGCTGGAAGTCCTGCTGCAACGTCCGCTGGACGCGCCCCTGCGCTTCGAGGCGGTGATGGATGCGGTGGATGGCGCGTCCGCGTCGTGGTGGCGCATGGCGCGTTATTTCATCGCCGAGCTGGAACGCAGCAACGTGCTCTACGAGCAACTGGCCTTTACCCGCGACATCGAAAGCTCGCTGATCAAGGGCTTGATCCTGGCCCAGCCGAACAACTATTCCGATGAGCTGGGCGAGGTGTTGCAGGTCAAGCTGCCGCACTACCTGGTTCGTGCTCGGCAGTACATCCACGACAATGCGCGCGAGGCCATTCACCTCGAAGACCTGGAGGCCGCCGCCGGGGTGTCGCGCTTCAAGTTGTTCGAGGCGTTCAAGAAGTACCTGGCCCTGTCGCCGATGGTCTACCTGAAAAAATACCGCCTGAACGCGGTGCGCCGGGAAATCCTCGAGCATGGCTCGGCGCGCAATATTTCCGAGATCGCCCTGGGCTGGGGCTTCACCCACCTGGGGCGGTTTTCCGCGGAGTACCGCAAGCTGTTCAACGAAGCCCCCAGCGCCACCCTGCAACGCAACGAGGCCCGCAGCCTGCGCCGGTTCTGACGACCGGGAGCAGGCCTTGTTGCAGCTATTTTCTGGGCAGCAGGTCCAGCAGTTGCGAGCTTTCCTTGATCTTCTGCAGGACGATCTCGGAGCGGATATCGGTGACGCCCGAGGTGCGGTTCAGGTGATTGACGATGAAATCCGAGAAGTGCTTGAGGTTGCGCGCCTGGATCCGCAGCACATAGTTGCTGGCGCCGGTCACCACGTAGGCGGTGACCACTTCGGGCCACTGCTGGACCTTCTTGATAAAGGTCTCGTGCCAGTCGTCGACGTCCTGGCGCAGCGACACATGGACGATGGCCTCCAGCTCGATGCCCAGGCGCTCGGCATTCAGCTCGGCGCGATAGCCATTGATGATTCCTTCGCTCTCCAGCAGGCGCAGGCGGCGCAGGCAGGCGGAGGGCGACAGGGCGACTTTTTCCGCCAGCTCATGGTTGCTGATGCGCCCGTCCTGTTGCAGTACATGCAGGATGCGCAGGTCTGTGGAGTCGAGAATCATGGTTGGCATTTATCCGCGTTTTTCAGGGTTTAAGTCGAAGAATCTTCGAGTCAACTACGATCGGGTCGCTCATTTTGCACGAAAATTCTTTAAAGCATCGTTCATTATTTACCCAGCGTACAGGGGCCGCCAGCCCCTGGAGAGCGTCCCTCGACCCCGGCGCGAAGCGCAAGCCGCCGCCCGTCGAGACGCTGACTCATCCCTGACCAAGGAAATTTCATGACTACCAGAAACGCTTGCCTGGCCCTCGATGCAGAAGATTCGCTGGCCCCGCTGCGCCAGCAGTTTGCCTTGCCGCAAGGGGTGATCTACCTCGATGGCAACTCCCTCGGTGCGCGGCCGGTGGCTGCCCTGGCGCGGGCACAGCAGGTGATTGAGCAAGAGTGGGGCAATGGCCTGATCCGCAGCTGGAACAGCGCCGGCTGGCGTGCCCTGTCCGAGCGCCTGGGCGACCAGTTGGCCGGTTTGATCGGGGCGGGGGCGGGCGAAGTGGTGGTCACCGATACCACCTCGATCAACCTGTTCAAGGTGCTCAGCGCTGCGTTGCAGGTGCAGAACCTGCGGGCTCCCGGGCGTCGGGTGATCGTCACCGAAAGCAGCAACTTCCCCACCGACCTGTACATTGCCGAAGGCCTGGCCGAGATGCTGCAACAGGGTTATTCGTTGCGCCTGGTGGACAGCCCCGAAGAGCTGCCTCAAGCCATCGACCAGGACACCGCAGTGGTGATGCTGACCCACGTCAACTACAAGACCGGGCACATGCACGACATGCAGGCCACCACTGCGCTGATCCACGAGTGCGGCGCCCTGGCCATCTGGGACCTGGCCCATTCCGCTGGCGCCGTGCCGGTGGATTTGAAGCAGGCCGGTGCCGACTACGCCATCGGCTGCACCTACAAATACCTCAGTGGCGGCCCGGGCTCCCAGGCGTTCGCCTGGGTCGCGCCGGCGCTGGTCGACCTGGTGAAACAGCCGCTTTCGGGCTGGTTCGGCCATGCCCGCCAGTTCGACATGGAATCGCGTTACGAGCCGAGCAGCGGCATTGCCCGCTACCTGTGCGGCACCCAACCGATCACCTCGCTGGCGATGGTCGAGTGCGGCCTGGACATCTTCGCCCAGACCGACATGGCCAGCCTGCGCCGCAAGTCCCTGGCACTGACCGACCTGTTTATCGAACTGGTCGAGCAACGCTGCGGCGCCCACGGCTTGACCCTGATCACCCCGCGCGAGCATGCGCGTCGTGGCAGCCACGTCAGCTTCGAGCACCCGCAAGGTTATGCGGTGATCCAGGCCCTGATCGCCCGTGGCGTGATTGGCGATTATCGCGAGCCACGTATCATGCGTTTCGGCTTTACCCCGCTGTACACCAGCTTTACCGAAGTCTGGGATGCGGTGCAGATCCTTGGCGAAATCCTCGATCAGAAGACCTGGGACCAGGCGCAATTCCAGGTGCGCAACAGCGTGACCTGACACCGACGCCCTGGAACCTGTTGATGATCTGCTGCGCTTCGCTCATGCGGCGTTAAACATCGCTGAGCGTCGCTCGTTAGATCGTCAACAGGTTTCTGTACGCGTTGAAATTCTCTGCCGCCACGGTTTGCGCCCTGGCGGCAGAGGCGTGCTGCGACATCGATAACAATAAAGGGGCACAAAAGTGACCACGACCAATAAGGGTTTTGAGGCGATTTCCAATCGCGAACTGGGGCTGCGACGTCAGCTCACTTCGGGGCAGATGAGCATGATCGCCATCGGTGGCGCGATCGGCACCGGCCTGTTCATGGGCAGCGCCTACGCCATCGGCTATGCGGGTCCCAGCGTGCTGCTCAGTTATGCCATCGGTGCGCTGATCACCTTGATCCTGATGGGCTGCCTGGCGGAAATGACCGTGGCCCACTCGACTTCCGGCTCGTTCGGCGCCTATGCCGAGTTCTATATCAGCCCGCTGGCCGGGTTCCTGGTGCGCTATGCCTACTGGGCGGCGATTGTGCTGGCGGTCGGGGCGGAAGTGACGGCCATCGCGATGTACATGAAGTTCTGGTTCGCCAACGTGCCGGAGTGGGTGTGGATCGTCGCCTTCTCCAGTGTGCTGATCGTGCTCAACGCCATCAGCGTGAAGACCTTCGGTACGTTCGAATACTGGTTCTCGACCATCAAGATCGGGGCCATCGTCGGTTTTATCATCCTCGCGGTGTATGTGGTGTTCGGCTCGGGCAACGCCGAGTACGGGGTGCACAACTACACGGCCCATGGCGGCTTCTTCCCCAACGGTTTCCAGGGCATGTGGATTGCGGTGATCGTCTCCATCTTCAGTTACCTGAGCGTGGAAATGATCGCGGTGGCTGCCGGTGAAGCCGAAGACCCGGAGCGCGCGGTGAAGAAAGCCTTTCGCGCGACCATCGTGCGCCTGGTGGTGTTCTACCTGCTGACCCTGGCCCTGATGCTGGCCATCGTGCCGTGGGTCCAGGCTGGCAAGGCCCAGAGCCCGTTCGTCACGGTGATGCAGACCATCGGCATTCCGGGGGCCACCGGGGTCATGAACTTCGTGATCCTGATTGCCGCGTTGTCGGCGATGAACAGCCAGCTGTACATCACCACGCGCATGATGTTCAGCCTGTCCCGCGCCGGTTATGCGCCCAAGTCCATGGGCGCCCTGAGCAAGAACGGGATCCCGCTCAACGCCTTGATCCTGTCCAGCTCGGGCATTGCCCTGGCGACCCTGGTCAACGTGCTGTACCCGGAAAGCTCCTTCACCTTGATGATGGCGATCTCGATGTTCGGCGCGATCTTCACTTGGTTCATGATTTTCCTCACCCACTACTGCTTCCGCCGCTACCACCAGAAACACGGCGAACAGAAGCTGTCGTTTCGCATGCGCCTGTTTCCCTACAGCACGCTGCTGGGGCTGGTGCTGATGGGCGCGGTAATGATCACCACGGTGTTCACCGAGGCTTTCAGGATGACCCTGGTGTTTGGCGTGCCGTTCCTGGTGATCCTGTCCGTGGTGTACTTTTTCTGCTTCCGCAAACCGCGCGTCGAGGCCGGCTTGGCGCCGTTGCCCAAGGTGTAAGCACAACACTTAACCAGTGGCGGGCTGCCACCCTTGTGGCGAGGGAGCGTGCTCCCGTTGGGCAGCGTAGCGGCCCCAAGCCCGCCACTTCGGTCTATCCGGCACACCGCGCGCTCAGGTGTTGCGGTCGCTGCGCAACCGAGCGGAAGCAAGCTTCCTCGCCACACAGCCTCCAGTGTCGCTGCGGTGTTCTAGAGGGGGCCCAGGGGGCATTGATGGCGCGCGGTTTCCAGCTGGACTTCGAAGTCATCGATGCGGGCGTGCAGCTGTTGCAGGGAAGCGATCTGCTGCACCAGCTCGCGCTTTTTGCTGGCCAGGGCTTCCCGCGCCAGCTCCCAGGGGAAGTCCGGGCCGCTGTGCCGGGCCAGTAACCCTTGCAGTTCCTTGAGCTTGAAACCCAGTTGCTGGGCGCATTTGATAAAGATCAGCAGGTCGACGCTCTGCTGGTCATAGAGTCGGTAGTTGCCCTGGCGCTGTGCCGGCGGCAACAGGCCGATGCTCTCGTAGTGGCGAATGGTCTTGACCGTGGTCGCCGACAGCTGCGCGGCTTTGCCGATAAACATGCACATTCCCTTTTCCAATGCCGCCGACAGCGTGTAAGCGTCGGCGCATTATCCGAGAGAATCAGCGGCTGGCAAGCGCCGCCGCCTGCTCCAGCCAACCCTGTTGCCGCACCTGGCTGGAGCCCAGGATCGGGCCGAAGGTCAGGGTCTTCAGTGGCCGGATACCGCAGAACGCCAAGGTAGTCTTGCGCACCTGATGCAGCCCGGGCATGTGGTAGACCCATTGGTAGTACCAGGGCGGGGTATCCATGGTCACCAGCAGGTCGGCGGTGCGGCCTAGCAGCAGCTTTTCGGGGAAGGCCTTGCCCGGGCGGTACTTGAAGGCGAAGCCGGGCAGGAACACCCGGTCGAAGAAGCCCTTGAGCAGGGCCGGAATCCCGCCCCACCAGATCGGATAGACCAGGGTCAGGTGCTCGGCCCAGGTGATGTCGGCCTGGGCCTGCAACAGGTCGGCCTCCAGGGGCTGGATCTGCTGATAGCCCTCGTGCAGCACCGGGTCGAAGTCCAGTGTGCCGAGTCGTAGTTGCCGCACTTCGTGCCCGGCCTGCTGCGCGGCCTGCACGTAACGTTCGGTCAACGCGCCGCAGAAACTGGCGCTTGAAGGGTGGCCCAGAATCACCAGTATGCGTTTGCCCATTGCCGACTTTTCCTTGAATAGCAAAACCCCAGGTTAAAGCCGGCCCCTGGGGGGAGAGTCAAGCCGGGACCAGGGCCTCCAGCAAGGCACGGGCATAGGCCGGCAGGGCGCCGAGGTCTCGGGCACAGAGCAGCAGCTTGCGCTGGGCCCAGGGCTCCCCGAGCGGACGCACCTGCAGCGCCAGCTCCAGGGTGCAACGCTCCAGCGCCGCCTGCGGCACCACCGCGAGACCGGCACCGTGGGCCACCATGCGCAGCACGCCATCGAAACCATCGGCCCGGATCCGTATCTGCATCCGCAGCCCGGCGTGCAGCGCCTGTTCTTCCAGGTACACCGCCAGGGCGCTGTGGGCGGCCAGGCCGACGTAATCGTGATGCAGGGTGTCGCCAAAGCGCAGGTCCGGGTGGCTGGCCAACGGATGATGGGTCGGCATCACCAGCAGCAGCGGGTCGTCGCGAAACGCCCGGGTGTCCAGGCCCTGGGTGTCCACCGCGTCGGAGACGATCCCCAGGTCGGCCGCGCCCTGGCGCAGGGCGTGGGTGATGCGCTGGCTGGGCAGTTCCTGCAGGTCGATGTCGAGGTTGGGGTGTTGGCAGAGAAAATCCGCCAGCAGCTCCGGCAGGTATTCGGTGATCGCCGTGGTGTTGCACAGCAGGCGCACCTGGCCTTTTGCGCCTTGGGCGTACTCGGCCAGTTCCTGGCGCAGGTGCTCGGCCTGTTGCAACAGGATTCGGGCGTGCTGCGCCAGGGCTTTGCCGGCGGCAGTCGGGGTCACGCCGCGCCGGCCACGTTGCAGGAATTCTATCCCCAGGGAGGCTTCCATGGCCCGTATACGCGCACTGGCTGCGGCCAGGGACAAATGGCTGCGCAGCGCGCCCGCGGTGATATTGCCGGCCTCGAGAACATTCAGGTACAGCCGCAAATCCACTAAATCAAATTGCACAGTCGCCTCCACCACCGCTGTCCTATAGGTCATAGCCTCTTGCTGGGAGAGAGGCTGGCTCAGTATATGGCAGATTTTCAGGGGCCTGCCCAGGGCTCAGGATAGGGCCATGAATACTCTTCTCGCGTTTTATCAGAACCTGGGCCTGGCCCTGTCATTGTTGGTGGTTGGCACCTTTTTGCTGGCCGGAACGATCAAGGGCGTGATCGGCCTCGGGCTGCCGACCATCGCCATGGGTCTGCTGGGCATGGCTATGGCCCCCACGCAGGCTGCCGCTCTGCTGATTATCCCGGCCACCCTGACCAACCTCTGGCAGCTGGCGTTTGGCGGGCATTTGCGCGGCTTGCTTGAACGCCTGTGGCCGTTGTTGTTGATGATCGTGCTCGGCACCGGGGCCGGCACTCTGTGGCTGGGGATCGACGGCGGGGGCGGGGTGGTGCGGGCATTGGGCGCGGCCTTGTTGCTGTACGCCCTGAGTGGCCTGCTGCTGCCCACGCTGCAGGTAAGCCCGCACCATGAGCGCTGGCTGGGGCCGCTGTGTGGCCTGGTGACCGGAATCATCACTGCGGCCACCGGGGTCTTTGTGATTCCGGCGGTGCCCTATCTGCAAGCCCTGGGGCTGACCAAGGATCAACTGGTCCAGGCCCTGGGCCTGTCGTTCACTGTCTCGACCCTGGCCCTGGCCGCCGGGCTGTTATGGCGCGGCGCCCTGGGCGGTGGCGAGTTGAGTGCATCGCTGCTGGCCCTGGCGCCGGCGCTGCTGGGGATGTGGTTCGGCCAATGGCTGCGCCAGCGCATCAGCGCCCGGTTGTTCAAGCGGGTGTTCTTTATCGGCCTTGGGGGGCTGGGGGCGCATCTGCTGGTCAGTGGCTAGGGACACGCCAGCCCTCAACTCAGGCCCGCGCGGGGGCAATAACGGCGCTCATCCAGCATTTTCGGACACTCCTTAACGCTCATCAGAAACACTTCGAATAGGGTGTTCGACGATGAAAAGGAGGGCCGCGATGGCCGATACCGTTCGATGACGATCACTGGCAACAACCGCCGCCTCCCTATGCCGGGAGGCCAGTAATTCATGCCCCGAGAGTCGTTATCGACCCTGGCGTTGTATGCCCTGGCATCGCTGGCGGTGTTCCTGGCGTTCTATCTGACCTCAAGAAGCATTTCAGGCGTTCACCGCACGCCGCGCAGGTTCTGGTGTTTCTTTGTGCTGCTGGTGCTGTGGGGCGCAGGTCAACTGAGCGTGGCTCGTTACGGTTGCAGTGTTTTTCAGCTCCCGTCCAAGGACTTTCCGGAACGCGACTGCATCATTCGCTGGGTGGCTTTTATAAGCGCCGCGCTGCAGATGTTTTGTCTGCCGAGTTCGGCCAATCCTGAGCCGTGGTTTTCCCGAAAAGCCAGGCCTCGCTAATCAATCTCGCCCCGCTTGCTGCGCCGGGGCTATCAGCCATTCGCCGAAGATCGGCTCAGCATGTCGATCCGCCGAATCTCGAAATCCCGCTCCAGGAAGTCCATGCGCTGTTCGAAAAAACGTTTCATGTGCGGCAGGTTGGAATGCACGTCCAGGTGCGCCCGGGATTGCCAGATCTCATAGAAGATAAACAGCGTCGGGTCCTGCTGGTCGCGCAGCATGTGGTACTCGATACAGCCCGGCTCGGCACGGCTGGGTTCGACGTAGGCGCGAAACAGCGCCTCGAAGGCCTCGGCTTGTTCGGGGCGGGTTTTGGCATGCAGGATAAAACCGTGTTGCTCGGACATGGGGCGCTCTCGCTGAGTAGGATTTAAAAATCCTATAACAACAATCACCTGGTTATTCGTGCGTATAGGTCAAATGTATTTTGTCCGACCCAGGCTTATTCCCGCGGCTATGCATCGATACCCTGCCGCCATCGTTTTTAATCTTTTCAACTCGGCGCCAGGCACAAGCCACGCGCCAACGGGTTGTTCCCGATGAGGCTGGATCATGAAAAAAGTACTGTTGCTCAACGGCGGCAAAAAGTTCGCCCATTCCGATGGCCGCTACAACACCACCCTGCATGAAACCGCCCTGGCGGTGCTCGACCGTGGCGGCGTGGACGTCAAGGTGACCCACATCGACGCGGGTTACGACATTCAGGAAGAAGTGGCGAAGTTTCTCTGGGCCGACGTGATCATTTATCAGATGCCGGGCTGGTGGATGGGCGCGCCGTGGATCGTCAAGAAATACATCGACGAAGTGTTCACCGAAGGCCACGGCAGCCTGTACGCCAGCGATGGCCGGACCCGCTCCGACGCCTCGCAGAAGTACGGCAGCGGCGGCCTGTTGCAGGGCAAGCAGTACATGCTGTCGCTGACCTGGAACGCGCCGCAGCAGGCGTTCGATGACCCTAGCGACTTCTTCGAAGCCAAGGGCGTGGATGCGGTGTACTTCCCGTTCCACAAGGCCAACGAGTTCCTGGGCATGGACGGTTTGCCGACCTTTCTCTGTGTCGACGTGATGAAGCGCCCGGCCATCGAGGCCGACATCAAGCGCTACGAAGAGCACCTCCAGACCGTGTTCAATCTGCCGGCGTAAATCCGACTACTATTGACGGCCTTGAAAGCGCCTATGCGCTTTCGTCGCGAGGGCCCATGCTCCCTCGCAACGCCGTTAATTGTTGCCAGAGAGGGTTCACGTGAAAGCCAGATCCGACGAATTGCAGATTTTTGTCTGCGTCATCGAATGCGGTTCGATTTCCGCCGCAGCCGAGCAGATCGGGCAGACCCCCTCGGCGGTCAGTCGCACCTTGTCGCGGCTCGAGGCCAAGCTCGACACCACCCTGATCAACCGCACCACCCGGCGCATGGACCTGACGGAGGAGGGCAAGTACTTCTTCGAACAGTCCAAGCTGATCCTCGACCAGATGGACGAGCTTGAAGAGCGCCTCAGCTCACGCCAGCAGACCCCCTCCGGGCGCTTGCGGATCAACGCCGCGTCTCCCTTCATGCTGCATGCCATCGTTCCCTATGTGGCCGAGTTCCGCAGCCTGTACCCGGATATCCAGCTGGAACTCAACAGCAATGACCTGATCATCGACCTGCTGGAACAGAGCACCGACATCGCCATCCGTATCGGCGTGCTGGCCGACTCGACCCTGCATGCGCGCTCCCTGGGCTGCAGCCCGCTGCACATCCTCGCCAGCCCGGCCTACCTGGAGCGTCACGGCACGCCGCAGAGCGTGGCGCAGCTGAGTGAGCACACGCTGCTGGGCTTTACCCAGACCGAGACCCTCAACCACTGGCCGCTGCGCCATGTGCACGGTGATCGCTGGCAGATCGAACCGGGCATCAGTGCCTCCAGCGGTGAAACCCTGCGCCACCTGGCGCTGGAGGGGCAGGGCATTGCCTGCCTGTCGCACTTCATGACCATCGACGACATCAACGCCGGGCGTCTCAAGGTGCTGCTGGCCGAGGCCAACAGCGGCTACCGCCAGCCGATCAATGCCGTGTACTACCGCAACTCGCAGTTGGCGCTGCGCATCCAGTGTTTCCTCGACTTCATCCAGGGCAAGCTGGCCGGCTACGCCAACCCGGTGTTCAAGGGCTGATTCGTGACTCTCACGCAAGATTGAATTGGGCCAGCCTGGCTGTTTCCGCACGGAGCAGGCCTCGATACTGGCAGCATCACTTTTCAACCCTGGGAGTTACTCCATGAACGTATTCGTTACCGGCGCGGCAGGTTTTATCGGCGGCTCGATTGCCACGGGTCTGGTCAAGGCCGGCCACCAGGTCACCGGCTTGGTGCGCAGCGCCGAACAGGCCGCAGAACTGAGCGCGCTGGGAATCACCCCAGTGCTCGGCACCCTGGACGACCAGGCCCTGCTCACCGAGCAGGCGCGCAAGGCCGATGCGGTGATCAACGCCGCCAGCAGCGATCACCGGGGCGCGGTGGAAACCCTGCTCGCGGCGCTCAAGGGCAGCCACAAAACCTTCCTCCACACCAGCGGTTCAAGCATCGTCGGCGACGCTTCGGGCGGGCACGCCAGCGACCGGCTGTACCTTGAGGACCAACTGCCGCAGCCCACGCCGGACAAGGCTCCGCGGGTGGCCATCGACAACCTGGTGCTGGCGGCGGCCAGGGACGGGGTGAACTCGGCGGTGATCTGCAACACCCTGATCTACGGCCACAGCCTGGGGGTCAAGCGCGACAGCGTGCAGTTGCCTCGGCTGCTGAAACAGGCACGCAACAGCGGTGTGGTGCGCCATGTCGGGCCGGGGCAGAACATCTGGTCCAATGTGCATATCGAAGACGTGGTGGCCCTGTACCTGCTGGCGCTGACCGGCAACACCCCGGGCACTTTCTACGTTGTCGAAAGCGCGGAAGCCTCCTTTATCGAGATGACCACCGCCATCGCCCAGGCCCTGAACCTGGTGCAGCCGCAGGATTGGCCGCTGGCCGATGCCGAAGCCGAATGGGGCTATGAAATGGCCAACTATGGTCTGGGTTCCAACAGCCGGGTCCGGGGCAAACACGCTCGCGAACAGCTGGGTTGGGTGCCCAAGCGCACCTCGGTGGTGGAGTGGATCCGCAACGAAATGCTCTGATGTGCAGCCGCGTGCGGCAATGCCGGTTGCGTGCTTTTTTGGCGAGGCGTGACCGCCCTCGCCATCGGTAACCTGTTCACCCAGAGCTGATCGACCTCAGCCCGGGGCCAACTTTTGTTGTTGATCCGATTTGCCCCGATCGCGAATTTGGGCATAAGGTTCTGCCTGTTAAAAAACAATAAAAGGACGGACTTCATGCGCATTGTGCTGTTTAAAACCTTGGCCCTGACGGTGGCCATTGCGGCCAGTTCCCAGGCGTTTGCCGTGACCCTGGAGGGCGGCGCGGTGGCCGCGCCGAACCAGTACGGCGCCGATGTCGCGGCGCAGGTCCTGAAAAAAGGCGGTAACGCGGTGGACGCCGCGGTGGCCACGGCCTTTACCCTGGCCGTGACCTACCCCGAGGCCGGCAACATCGGTGGCGGCGGTTTCATGACCCTGTTCATCGACGGCAAACCCTACTTCCTCGACTACCGCGAGACCGCGCCCAAGGCCGCGTCCCGCGACATGTACCTCAATGAAAAAGGCGAAGTCATCGAAAACCTGAGCCTGGTGGGCGCGCGCGCGTCCGGGGTGCCG
Source organism: Pseudomonas sp. QD4 (assembly GCF_049199125.1). Taxonomy (NCBI): domain Bacteria; kingdom Pseudomonadati; phylum Pseudomonadota; class Gammaproteobacteria; order Pseudomonadales; family Pseudomonadaceae; genus Pseudomonas; species Pseudomonas sp. QD4. The sequence continues at coordinate 1,322,238 of NZ_JBLZOM010000002.1, read as the reverse complement.
GGCACGGTGATGGGGTTGTGGGAGGCGCATCAGAAGTTCGGCAAATTGCCCTGGAGCGAGCTGATCACCCCGGCGGTGGGCTACGCGAAAAACGGCTTCAAGGTGGCCGACAAGCAGTATCAGTACCGCGAAGATGCGTTGAAGCTGTTCAACGGCAGTACCAACTTCGGCGACTATTTCGGCAGCATGAAACCCGGTGAAACCTTCCGCCAGCCGGAGTTGGCCGCGACCCTGGAACGCATTGCCGACCAGGGCGCCAAGGAGTTCTACAGCGGCAAGACTGCCGATCTGCTGGTGGCGCAGATGCAGGCCGACAAGGGCCTGATCACCAAGCAGGATCTGGGCGACTACAAGGTCCAGTGGCGTGAGCCGCTGCAAGTGAGTTTTCGCGGCAACACCCTGTACACCGCGCCACCGCCCAGTTCTGGCGGCGTGGCCCTGGCCCAGCTGGTGACCATCAAGGAAGAGCGCGCTGCGGCATTCAAGGGCGTCGAGCTGAACTCGGCAAAATACATTCACCTGTTGGCAGAAATTGAAAAACGGGTGTTCGCCGACCGCGCCGACTACCTCGGCGACCCGGCGTTTTCCGAGGTCCCGGTCAAGCAACTGACCGACCCGGCCTACCTGAAAAAACGCGCGGCCGAGGTCAACCCGGACGCCATCTCGCCCACGGAAAAAGTCCGTCCCGGCCTTGAACCGCACCAGACCACCCACTTCTCCATCGTCGACGCCCAGGGCAACGCGGTGAGCAACACCTACACCCTGAACTGGGACTACGGCAGCGGCGTGGTAGTCAAGGGCGCGGGCTTTTTGCTCAATGACGAAATGGACGATTTCAGCTCCAAGCCCGGGGTCGCCAATGCCTTTGGCGTGGTCGGCGGCGACGCCAATGCCATCGCCCCGGGCAAGCGCATGCTGTCGTCCATGAGCCCGAGCCTGGTGACCCGCGATGGCAAGGTCACCCTGGTGCTGGGCACGCCCGGCGGTTCGCGGATCTTCACCTCGATCTTCCAGGTGCTGAACAACCTCTACGACTTCAACCTGCCCTTGGAAAAAGCCGTGGCCGCGCAGCGCGTGCATCACCAGTTGCTGCCGAAGGACACGATTTACTTCGACGCCTACGCGCCGCTCACCGGCAAAGTCGCCGATGAGCTCAAGGGCATGGGTTACACCCTGGAAGACCAGGGCTGGGAGATGGGCGATATCCAGGCCATCCGGGTCACTGGCAACCAGTTGGAAACCGCATCCGACCCACGGGGCCGTGGGGTGGGCCTGATCGTCAAGTAACCCATGGGCAGCGCCGGCTCGCCGGCGCTCAACCTGGCTGCGCCCCGCCCGCCGCCGCGCAGCCTGTCCGGGGGGGCGTGATACCGCTCCCCGGCGCCGGCCAACTGGCCGAATCGCCCTCAATTCCGTAACATTCCCCGCCTTCTTCCCGCCACGCCCAGGCCCGGCACCGCCGGCCTGCATTGTAGGTAACCCATGAAAGTCACACGTCTGCGGGCCGATGCCCTGGCCGGACTCACCACCGCGTTCGCCTTGCTCCCCGAATGCATCGCCTTTGCCCTGGTGGCCCACCTCAACCCGCTGATGGGCCTGTATGGCGCCTTTATCATCTGCACCCTGACCGCGCTGTTCGGCGGCCGGCCGGGCATGGTCTCGGGGGCCGCCGGCTCGATGGCGGTGGTGATTGTCGCCCTGGTGGTGCAGCACGGCGTGCAATACCTGCTGGCCACGGTGTTGCTGGGCGGGTTGGTGATGATCGCCTTCGGCCTGTTGCGCCTGGGCAAGCTGGTGCGCATGGTGCCGCACCCGGTGATGCTGGGCTTCGTCAACGGCCTGGCGATCATCATTGCCATGGCTCAGCTGGAGCACTTCAAGAGTGGCGAACACTGGCTCAGCGGCAATCCGCTGTATGTGATGAGCGCCCTGGTGCTGCTGACCATGGCCATCGTCTACCTGCTGCCGCGCCTGACCCGGGCGGTGCCGCCGGCCCTGGTGGCGATTCTTGGGGTGGGGGTGCTGGTGTACCTGTTCGGCCTGCCGACCCGGACCCTGGGCGACATGGCGCACATTGCCGGCGGCCTGCCGAACCTGGCCTTGCCCCAAGTGCCGTGGACCCTGGAAACCCTGGGCATCATCGCCCCCTACGCGATCCTGATGGCCCTGGTCGGCCTGCTGGAAACCCTGCTGACCCTGAACCTGACCGATGAAATCACCGAGAGTCGGGGCTTTCCGGACCGTGAGTGCGTGGCCCTGGGCGCGGCCAATATCGCCTCCGGGATGTTCGGCGGCATGGGCGGCTGCGCGATGATCGGGCAGACCGTGATCAACCTGAGTTCCGGTGGCCGTGGCCGGCTGTCGGGGGTAGTGGCGGGGGTGATGATCCTGCTGTTTGTGCTGTTTCTGTCGCCGCTGATCGAGCGCATCCCGCTGGCGGCGCTGGTGGGGGTGATGTTCGTGGTGTCGCAGCAGACTTTCGCCTGGGCCTCGCTGCGGGTGATCAACAAGGTGCCGCTCAACGATGTGCTGGTGATCATTGCGGTCACCACCATTACCGTGTTTACCGACCTGGCCACTGCCGTGCTGTGCGGGATCGTGATTGCGGCGCTCAACTTCGCCTGGCAACAGGCCCGCGAGCTGTATGCCGACAGCCACCTGGAGGCCGACGGCAGCAAGCATTACCAGTTGCACGGCACCCTGTTTTTCGCCTCGACTGCGCCGTTTCTCAACCAGTTTGACCCGGCCAACGACCCGCCGCACGTGACAATCGACTGCCGCCACCTGAGCTTTGTCGACTACTCGGCCATTGCCGCCCTGATGACCCTGCGCGAACGCTACGCCAAGGCCGGCAAACACCTGCGGGTCCTGCACCTGTCGGAACGCTGCAAAAAACTCCTCAAGCGCGCCCGCGTGCAACACGACTGACATAGCCGAGTTGTAGCCGTCGCCGAGCCCGCGAGACTGCGCTGTCGCTGCCGGACACCCGATTAGCCCCGGGAAATAATGTCGTCCCCAAGGGCCAGCGCAGCCTGGCGGCAGCGGCTGCAGGTTTGCCGAATTTACGCGGGCCCGCCCCCCGAACACAGCCACTGGCCCCAGCAACGATTGCAAAAGGCCGCTATGAAAGGCGGCATTTTGCTGGCCCCCGGCACTGCGCTTCGTTGCCAAACTTGCTGTCTTTTCAGAAGCTTAGGTGTTGGCTAAATGCGGACTTTGGTATTGCCCCTGGCGCTGTTGGTCCTGGCGGGTGGCTCTTTTGAGGTGCAGGCCCGGGAGTTGAGCAAGCGTGAGCGTTTTGCCTGCAGTTGGGGTTCGGGCATCGCCGCCGGAGCCCAGCAGTCGAAGCTGTCCGGGGTGTCGCTGTATGGCGCGCGCAAGCAGTTGCAGGTGCGCAAATTCCCCCAGCCGTGGATGCGCATGTCGGCCATGGGCATCACCGAGCAAACCTACAACAGCCAGTCGCGGCTCAAGCCGGCTGCGGTCAAGCAGACCTATTACGAACAGTGCACGCAGCATGATTTCGCCCGCCGCTAGGGCCTGAAACCTTCTCCCCGAGCCCCTTGCCTGCCGCCCCGGTGCACCGCTGTGCGCCGGGCACAGCATCCCGAAATGGGATGAAAATACGCCTGCCGATTTTCATTACCGACGCTGGCGCATGTCGTTTCGCGACAAAGCGTATCTCTTCACGAAAGTTAGTTTCATATGGTTTGAAAGCTTCTCCTCGAAATGCTTTAAGAGTTTCACAACCATTCGACGTGACCCTGTCTTTCGAGGAGTAACGCATGACACCTGCATCGGGATACTGGCTGCTGGGCTATGCCGCCATGGCCATCATTGCGCTGATCGTTCTGATCGCGCGCTATCGAATCAATCCATTTATCGTCATCACCCTGGTCTCGGTGGGCCTGGCGCTGCTCGCCGGGATGCCGCCGTCGGGGGTGATCACCGCCTACGAGGCCGGGGTCGGCAAGACCCTGGGGCATATCGCGCTGGTGGTGGCCCTGGGCACCATGCTCGGCAAAATGATGGCCGAGTCCGGCGGTGCCGATCAGGTGGCGCGGACCCTGATCGACCGTTTCGGCGAACGCAACGCGCACTGGGCCATGGTCTGCATCGCCTTCCTGGTGGGCCTGCCGTTGTTCTTCGAGGTTGGGTTCGTGTTGCTGGTGCCGATTGCCTTTACCGTCGCACGCCGGGTCGGGGTCTCGATCCTGATGGTGGGCCTGCCCATGGTCGCCGGGCTTTCGGTGGTCCATGCCCTGGTTCCGCCGCACCCGGGGGCGATGCTGGCGGTGCTGGCGTATCAGGCATCGGTGGGGCAGACCTTGCTCTACGCGATTCTGATCGGGGTGCCGACCGCGATCATCGCCGGGCCGCTGTACGCCAAGTTCATCGTGCCGAGCATCCACCTGCCGGCGGACAACCCGCTGGAGCGCCAATTCACCGAGCGCGAACCCCGTGAGCGCCTGCCCAGCACCACGCTGACCCTGTGCACGATTCTGCTGCCGGTGGTGCTGATGCTGATCGGTGGCTGGGCCAACCAGTTGTCCACCCCGGGCACCGGCTTCAACCAGTTCCTGCAATTTATCGGCAACTCGGTGATTGCCCTGTTGCTGGCAACCCTGGTGAGCTTCTGGACCCTGGGCATCGCCCAAGGCATGAGCCGCGCCTCGATTCTCAAGTTCACCAACGAATGCCTTGCGCCCACGGCCAGCATCACCCTGCTGGTGGGCGCTGGCGGCGGCCTGAACCGGATTCTGATCGACGCCGGCGTCACCGAGCAGATCGTCGGCCTGGCCCACGAATTCCAGCTGTCGCCGTTGTGGATGGGCTGGCTGTTCGCGGCGCTGATGCGGATTGCCACCGGTTCCGCCACCGTGGCCCTGACCACCGCCTCGGGGGTGGTGGCACCGGTGGCGATTGGCCTCGGCTATCCGCACCCGGAACTGCTGGTGATCGCCACCGGCGCCGGCTCGGTGATCTTTTCCCACGTCAACGACGGCGGCTTCTGGCTGATCAAGGAATACTTCAATATGACCGTGGTCCAGACCTTCAAGACCTGGACGGTGCTGGAGACGCTGATTTCGGTGATCGCCTTCGGCTTGACCCTCGGTCTTTCGGAGTTGCTGTAGATGGACATCCTTTATCAGATTCGCGCCCGCCAGGACTCCTTCAGCGCCGGCGAAGGACGCATCGCCCGGTTGATGCTGGACGACGTCGGGTTCGCCGCGTCCGCCAGCCTCGACGAACTGGCGCAGCGCGCCGAGGTCAGCACTGCGACCCTCTCGCGCTTTGCCCGCAGCGTGGGCTGCCGCGACCTGCGTGACCTGCGTCTGCAACTGGCCCAGGCCAGCGGCGTCGGCAGCCGCTTTCTCGACCCCACCGGCGCGCCGGAGTCGTCGGGGTTTTACCGGCAGATCCTCGGCGATATCGAAACCACCTTGCATCAGCATCTGGCCGGTTTCGACGAGGCACGTTTCACCGATGCCGTGCGCCTGCTGGGCAAGGCGCGGATGATCCACGTCTTCGGCCTGGGTGGCTGGTCGGCCCAGTGCAGCGACGAATTGCAGGTGCGCCTGGTGCGCTTTGGCTATCCCATCGTGGCCTGCCATGACGCGGTCATGATGCGGGTCACCGCTGCGGTACTCGACGAAGAGCACCTGGTGGTCGCCTGCTCCCTGACCGGCCGCACCCCGGAGATGCTCGACGCCGTGGCCCTGGCGCGCAACTACGGGGCCAAGGTCATCGCCATCACCCGCAGCGCTTCGCCGCTGGCGCAGTTGGCCGACGTGCTGTTGCCGCTGCAAAGCGCCGAAACCTCATTCATCTACAAGCCGACCGCCGCGCGCTACGGCATGCTGCTGGCCATCGACGTGCTCGCCACCGAAGTGGCGCTGGTGCTGCCCGAGGAAAACCAGGAGCGCCTGCGCCGGATCAAACTGGCCCTGGACGACTACCGCGGCGGCGATGACCACCTGCCGCTGGGAGACTGACATGCACTACGACACATTGATCCGCAACGCCCTGATCATCGACGGCAGCAACCGTCCCGGCTACCTGGCCGACGTGGCCCTGAGCGAGGGCCGCATCCAGCGCATTGGCGACCTGCAGGGCGCGCAAGCCAACCAACAGATCGACGCCGGCGGACGCGTGCTGGCGCCGGGCTTTATCGACGTGCACACCCATGACGACACGGTGGTTATCCGCCAGCCGCAGATGCTGCCCAAACTCAGCCAGGGCGTGACCACGGTGATTGTCGGCAACTGTGGCATCAGTGCCGCGCCGGTCAGCCTGCGCAGCGATCCGCCGGACCCGATGAACCTGCTGGGCGCGCGCGGGGCCTTTGTCTACCCGCGTTTCAGCGATTACCGGGCGGCGGTGGACGCGGCGGTTCCGGCGGTGAATGTGGCGGCGCTGGTGGGGCACACGGCGCTGCGCAGCAACCATCTGGATGACCTGCAACGCACCGCCAGCCCCTCGGAAATTGCCGCCATGCGCGAGCAACTGCGGGACAGCCTGGCGAGCGGTGCCCTGGGCCTGTCCACCGGCCTGGCCTACGCCAGTGCGTTTTGCGCCGAGACCGATGAAGTGCAGCAACTGGCCGAAGAACTCAGCGCCTCTGGCGCTCTGTACACCACCCATTTGCGCAGCGAATTCGCGCCGGTGCTGGAGGCCATGGACGAAGCCTTTCAGATCGGCCGTCACGCCCGGGCCCCGGTGATCATTTCCCACCTCAAGTGCGCCGGCGCCGGAAACTGGGGGCGCAGCCCGCAGCTGTTGGCGTCCCTGGAGCGGGCAGCACTGACCCAATCGGTGGCCTGCGATTGCTATCCCTATGCCGCCAGCTCCTCGACCCTGGACCTCAAGCAAGTCACCGATGCCCATCGCATCACCATCACCTGGTCGACCCCGCACCCGGAAATGGGTGGCCGCGACCTGCTGGACATCGCCGCCGAATGGGCTTGCCCGCTGCTCGACGCCGCGCGTCGCCTGCAACCGGCGGGGGCGGTGTACTACGGCATGGACGAGGCCGATGTGCAGCGTATCCTGGCCCATCCACTGTCGATGATCGGCTCCGACGGCTTGCCGGAAGACCCGTTTCCCCATCCACGCTTGTGGGGCGCCTTCCCCCGGGTGCTCGGGCATTTCAGTCGCGACTTGGGCTTGTTCCCGCTGCACACCGCCGTGCACAAAATGACCGGGTTGTCGGCGGCGCGTTTCGGCCTGGAGCAGCGCGGCGAGATCCGCGAAGGCCACTGGGCCGACCTGGTGCTGTTCGACCCGGCCCGGGTGCGCGACGTCGCCGACTTCAAGGACCCGCAGCGCGCGGCCGAGGGCATCGACGAGGTCTGGGTCAATGGTCTGCGCAGCTATGCCGCCGGCCAGGCCAACGGTCAGCGCGCCGGGCGTTTCTTGCCGCGCAAAGGCAGTTAGTGCCGGCCTGAATGGGGGGCGCGATGGCTGTGGCGGTACTCGCCGGGGGGCATGCCGCTGCGACTTTTGAAGGTGCGGTGGAATGAGCGCTGATCGGAGAAACCCAGGTAGTGGGCGATGTCCTGGATCGGCAGATCGCTGTGCAGCAGGTAGTGCTCGGCCAGTTCCTGACGCAGGTCATCGAGGATCTGCTGGTAGGAAGTGCCGGCCTGTTGCAGTTGGCGCTGCAGGGTGCGCACCGACATCGCCAGTTGTTCGGCCACCTGCTCCTTGCGCGGCAAGCCCTGCTTGAGCAACTGGCGCAGGGCGTTTTTGACTTGCAGCGGCAAGGCTGCATCTTCCAGCGACGCCATCAGGCCCAGGGCATGCTCTTCCAGGGTGCGCAGCAACTGCGGGTCGGCCTGGCGCAGTGGCAATTGCAGGTATTCCATGGGCGCCAGCAGGGCCGAGCAGCGTTGCTCGAACAGCACCGGGCAGCCAAAGAAATTTTCGTACTGTTCACGCCGGGCGTTGTCCGGCAGCGGGTGCTCGAACCACACGGCGCTGGGCGAGAGCGGGGTGTCGGCGATCCAGCGCGCATACAGCAGCCAGGAGGCCAGCACATCCTCCACCATGTGCCGTCGGGTTTCGGCGCGCTGATGGCGGCAACTCCAGATCAGCCGCACCTGGCCATCGACCACCTCGGCGCGGCTGACCCCCATGTCGCCCACCAGTTTTTCAAAGGGCATGATGCGGTTCATCGCCTCGCCCAGGGTCGCGCAGTTCATGGTGATGTAGCCCAGTACACTCCACGAGTTGGGCAGGACGAATCGCGCCGAATGCAGGCCGAACAAGGGGTCGCCGGAGTGGGCGCAGAAGTAGTCGAGCAGGCGTTCGTGAACCTCCACCGGCAGGCGCAGGCTGTTATCGCTCAACTGCCCGGCCTCCAGGCCGGCAGCGGCCAATGCCGGAGCGATCGGGAGGCCCAATTGTTCGGCATGGCGCAGGTATTTGAGCAGCGGCGGGACCGAGGTGTAGCCAAGGGTCATGGCGAGGCGTCCTGGCGGCGAGTCCTTCACGTGGCGAGCTGCAAGGTAATTTGAAACCCACGACAAAGTAAATGGCTATCCCCATCCCCGACCCCAACCCTGTAGCCGCTGCCGAAGGTTCGGGCCGCGTTCGGACGTCGGTTCGGAAGGACTGTGTGTTGGAGCAGCGATAAGTTCGACTGGTTAATGCGGTTTTTCTCTTTGATTTGTAGGGCTTTTCCGAGAGAATCGGCCGGTTACATTTCAGCTGTTTCACTGTCTTGCGCCTTCTGAATGTCCGGGCCTAGTCTTCGCCCGTCGCTGCCTATTCAGCGACCGGGTCTGCAAGCCCGAACAAGCAAGAAGCGCTAAGTGTCCACGCTGAATCACTGAGTTTTCAGTTCGATTTATGGTGGCTACGTGTGGGAGACCTTCGGGTCTGCCGGGCTTGCTTCTTCTTCCCGGTCTTGCAGACCTGCACGTAGCCGCCACCCATCATCTGCAAGTGATGCTGGCGGCCTTCATCCAAGAAGGAGCTGTGTGCCATGAAGAAGATCGTTCCCGATCCACCTTTCCCGCAACCCAGTCGTGAGCTGATCAGCGCACTGGAAGTGCCCAATAAAACCCTACTCCAGGCTCTGCAAAGCAGCGATGCCACGCCGCCGTTGCATCACACCTTGAATGTCACGGGAGCCACGACCTTTGGTTGCCGCGACGGTGAAGGACGGCCGCTGTTCGCCGTACGCCCGGGGGTGAACGCCGAAGAAGCGCTGCTGCATGTCTCGCTGTTGCTCAAGTGTGCCGAGGAAACCGCCGATGAGATCACCAGCGCCAGCGGTATCGAGCGCGGTTTGATCTGGTCGATGATCCATTCCGTGGAAATGGTCAGGGCCGTGGTCGATGCCTTGCTCGACGGTGTACCGCGCCCGGTGAGTTGAGGCCTGGCTGAGTTCCCGCCCGTGGAGGGCGAGGATGCAGCGGCTACGGGTGTTCGCCCTTGCAGCGGGGGCTGCAGGGGCGATGGGGGGAAGGGTCAGACGCGGAAGTGGCTGACCATCATTTGCAGCTGGTTGCCCAGGCGAGCCAGTTCGACGCTGGAAGCGGCGGTTTCGTCGCTGGCGGCGGCGGTCTGTTCGGAGACGTCGCGCACGTTGATGATGCTGCGGCTGATCTCTTCGGCCACGGCGCTCTGCTGTTCGGCAGCGGCGGCGATCTGCTGGTTCATCGACTGGATGTTGGACACCGTGCGGGTGATGTTTTCCAGGGACACGCCGGCCTTGCGGGTCAGTTCGACGCTGCTGTCGGTCAGGCTGCGGCTGTTGTTCATCACGTTGGCCACTTGCTGGGTGCCGTTCTGCAGGCCGGCCACCAGGGCTTCGATTTCCTCGGTGGATTTTTGCGTGCGTTGCGCCAGGGCCCGCACTTCGTCGGCGACCACGGCAAAACCACGGCCGGCTTCTCCGGCGCGGGCGGCTTCGATGGCGGCGTTGAGGGCCAGCAGATTGGTCTGTTCGGCCACGGCCTTGATCACGTCCATGACGCTGCCGATCTTGTCGCTTTCCTGTTGCAGCACGCTCATGGCGTCGGTGGAGCGCACCACTTCGCTGGCCAGGCGTTCGATCTGGGTGATGGCTTCGGCCACCACTTTGTCGCCCTGGCGGGCTTCACCGTCGGCGGCGGCTGCGGCCAGGGACGCCTGTTCGGCGTTGCGTGCGACTTCCTGCACGGTGGCGGTCATTTCATGCATGGCGGTCGCGACCTGGTCGGTCTCGATTTTCTGGCTGTTGACCCCGGCGCTGGTTTCTTCGGTCACGGCCGACAGTTCTTCGGCGGCGCTGGCGATCTGGGTCACGCCGTCACGGATGCCGCTGATCAGCTCGCGCAGGGTCACGCCCATGCGGGCAATGCCTTGTTGCAGCACGCCGAGTTCGTCGCGGCGAGTGACGCGCACATCCTGGGTCAGGTCGCCGGAGGCGATGCGTTCCACCACAGCCAGGGTTTCGCGCAACGGGCGGGTGATCTGGCGGGTAATGATCACCGCGGCCAGGACCCCAACCAGCAGGGCGAGCAGGGTGCTGATCAACTGCAGGCTGCGGGCCTGGGCGCTTTCGACATCACGACGGTCGAGCTGGATCTGGTACAGCTCGTCGCTGCGGGCAACGATGTCGGTGCCTTGATCGGTCATTTCCTTGCGTGCTTGAACCGCATCGCTGAACGCCGCCTTGAACGCTTGCAGCGAGGTGCGATAGGCACTCAGCGCGGCTTCCAGTTGGCGCAGGGCGTCCTGCTGGGTGCTGCTGAAGTGGGTGTTGAGCTGGGCCAGTTCGCCGATGGCGTTGTTGAGCTGGGCCACGGCTTTCTGTTCGGTTTCCGGGTTGCTGTTGGCGGTGTAGCCGCGCACTTCATAGCGCGCCAGCATAAAGGCTTCCTTGGCCTTGGTGATGGCCTGGAACTGCTCGAAGCGCTCGTCGCTCAACGGCATTTGCTGCACCCGGGTGTTGATCGCGTTGATCAGGCCGTTGGCGGTTTCGGCATTGTTGCTCATGGCCTCGCGCGCGGTGTTGCCGGTGCGGTAGGCGCTGCGCATTTTGTTCAGCGAAGCCTGATAGGCGCTGATGGTCGCGCTCTGCTCCTTGAGCAGCTTGAGGTTGTCCGGGCTCTTGAAGCTGTTGAGCAGTTTCTGCTGCTGGGCGACGAAGGCATCGAGGGTGGCCTGCACGCTCTGCGCGGCGGTTTCGTCGCCATTGGTCAGCATGTATTGCAGGCGTGATACCCGCAGCTTGGTCAGGCCGGCATTGAGCTGGGTGATGTCGCTCATCCAGTTACTGCGGTCGATCAGGCTGCCCAGACTGGTCCAGCCGGTCAGGGCGAGGATGGTGGTCAGGGCCAGGACCAGGCCAAACCCCAGGCCGAGCTTAAGGTTGACACTGATGTTGGCAAACCAGCTATTCATTCAATTCCTCCAGGAACGTTGCGCTTCTTTATCGTTAGGTAGCCGGAAGATTGTTGTTTTTGGTGGCCAGCAAGGTGTGTTCGTAGGGGGATATCGGCGGCAAATGCGATTGCTAAAACGTTTTTGTCGGGATTAGCGCAATAGGCGGATGGTCGGGGTTGTCCGGGGGGCTCGGCTGCGGGTTGAGACTTTTTTCACATCCATTTCACCGCCGGCCTACGCCGGGCTGCTTAGAGTCTTGGCGTCACTCGGCGCTTGCCCGCCGGTTGACGGCGCCGTTGAGCGTTCAATTGTCATCCGGGCCAGGTAGCGTCTGTGCTGGCTGCTGGTAGTCCCGGTCATTGTCAGAGAGGCAGCTTGCACGTGGAATCAAGACTCGGTTTTGCCCTGACCCGACGAGTGCCGGATTTCGGCCGCGTGGCGCGTTTCAAAAACGCCGCCGTGGTGTTGCTGGCTGCGCTGCTGGTGCTGCCGCTGACCCTGTGGCTGCTCAAGCCGATGGCGGTGCCGGACCTGGCCCATGGCAATGGGGCGGGACTCAAGGCGCTGAATGCGGGCTGGGCCAGTGGCCAGATGATCGTCCTGGTGCGCCATGTGGAGCGCTGCGATCACTCCAGGGCCGCGTGCCTGGGAGCGGCCGACGGCATTACCGATCGTTCCCGCGATGTGGCAGTCGGGGTCGGGGCGCAGTTCGAACACCTGGGCCTGGACCGTGCCGACATCTACCACAGCCCGCTGACCCGTGCGGTGCAGACGGCGGGCTATATGTTCAGCGACGCCGGCAGCGGCGAGGACTGGCTGTTCAACTGCAAGAACACCATGTTGCGTGATGCCCTGGCGCACAAGGTGCCGGGGCGCAATCTGATTCTGGTGACCCACAGCGAATGCATGGCGCAGTTGGAGAAAGACCTGAAGCTGCCGGTTTCCAGCTTTGGTTATGGCGCCTCGCTGTTTGTCTCCAGTGCGAGCCTGGAGGCCGCGCCGAAGATGCTTGGCTTTATTGAGGCCAGCGACTGGCGTTCGTTGGGGCTGGACCGCCGCTGAACCGGGCGGGCTTTCAACCGGGCCCTGCGCGAGATAAAAAAACGGCACCTGATCGGGGTGCCGTTTTTTTTGCCGTTGACCTCAGTGGCTGACGAAATAGTAAGCCTGGCGCCCGACTTTCATGCTTTTGACCACCCGCAGCGGAGCCTGGGGTTCCTGCTCGGCGGCCATCAGCGCCACATGTTGCGGCGAGGCCGCGAGGAAAGCGTGCAACTGGGCCTCGGTCTGCAGGTCCGGCAACTGGCTTTGGGTGTAGAACACGCTGGCACCGCCGACCCGCTCATTAGCTTGATAGATCCCGACCTGGTGCTGGTCAGCCTGCAGCGCCTGCACCTGATTCATCAGCGGCAGAAACGACAGCGTGCGGTCGGCCCGGGGCGCGGCCCACTGGGCGGTGGCCAGATAGCTGCACACCACCAGCGTCATGATGCCCACTGCCAGGCCACGACGGTGCTGGCCCAGTTTGCCCAGCCAGCTGCCCGTGCCGGCCTGCCGGCCCAGGCGCTGATACAGCACGGCGGCGTATTCGGCGGCCAGGACCGCGGCGGCTGGCGTCAGCGACATCAGGTACACCGTGCGCTTGCTCGACGCCAGGCACAGCAGGGTGAACTGGGCCACCAGCCACAGGCTGAAGAACAGCCGGTAGCGGTTCTCCATCAGGCTTTTGCGAAAGTGCCACAGGCCCAGGTAGACCAGGATGTTCCACGGCAGAAAGGCCTGGGGCAGCTTGGCCAGGTAGTAGTAGAACGGCTCGTAATGCCCGGCTTCCTCGAAGGAGCCGTCGAAGCGCCCGACGCTGTTGGTCCACAGCACCTCGCCCAAGGCTTGCAGGCCGCCGCGCTGATACAGCAGGTAGAGCCAGATCAGCAGCGGGATCAGGCCCAGCAGGGTAAACAGCGCCGGGCGCAGCCAGTGGCTCGGGGCCAAGCGTTTTGCCAGCAGGCTGTCGGCGACCAGGTAGGCAAAGATCACCACCCCGGGCATCGCCAGGCCCAGCACCCCCTTGCTCAGGGTGGCAATGGCGATCCCGACGGCGAACAGCAGCCAGGCCAGCAGCGCCGGTTGCTGATCGGCCGCGCGGCGCTGAGCCTGGAAGAACGCCAGCAGCGCCAAGGTCACGCCCAGGCTGAGCAAGGCGTCTTCGCCCACGCCGCGCACGTTGCTCCAGTAACTGGCCATGGTCGCCAGCATCGCCGCCGCGACCCAGGCCACCGTTGTCGGCCGGCCAAAACGGCGCAGCATGGCGTACAGCAGCAGCACGCTGAACAGACCGGCAAAGGCCGAGGCCAGGCGCACGGCCCAGGGGGTGCCGCCGAAGGCGCGGATGGCGCCGGCGTCGAGCCACAGGCTCAGCGGCGGTTTTTCCAGGAAGGGCTGGCCGAACAGGCGCGGGGTGACCCAGTCGTTATCCAGGTGCATTTGCATGGCGATCCCGGCGACCCGGGCTTCGGTGGAGCCTTGCAACTGATGATTGCCCAGGGCGAAAAAGAACAGCAGGCCGGCAAGCAGGAAGAGCAGCGGGGCGGGTCGCGACATGAGCTTGGGGCCACCAGTAGAGGATTGATCGAAGTGCCGCGAGGCAATCGACGAAGTATACGGGGCCAATTCTTAACAATTCGTGAACGGCGGGCGCGATGCTCGCGGGCTTCAGCCTTGCGGCCGCCAATACGCCGCCGCGTGCTGGGCGAACAGCTCGGCGTAGGGCGGCTCGCTGATTCCCAGGACCGTGACTTCCATGGCGTCTTCCCCGCAGTCGGCGGAAAAGTCCTGGATGTAGACACCCGCGCAGACCAGCGCTTGGCCCTGGTGCAGCACGCTCAGGTGCAGGTCGCTCTGATCGCTTTCGGCCCGGGCGCGGATCAGCGCTTGTACCTGGGCATAGGCCGGCGCCGGGATAAACAGGCCGAACGCCACGCCCATGGGCGGGTCGCCGGACTCCAGTTCGGACCAGCCGATCAGCTGTGCGTGATGCCAGACTTCAAAGCGCGGCATGGCCTCAGTCCTCCTCCTGAAACCAGGCGCAAGCGATGCGCCCGGGGGCCAGGGCCAGTACGCCGCTGTCGAAGGTGCAGTCGCTGACAGCAGTCCAGTTGACCTCGCCGCCGGGGTTGTCCGGGGTCTTGATCAGCGGGCCGTTGGTATAGAAGGTGGCGCCTGGGGCGGCGAGGTGGGTCATCAGTTCGGCGGCGAAGTGCTGGGCCTGGGCCCTGGGCATGAGTTTCAGGCGGTGGACCATGTCGCGCCGCAACAGCCAGACCAGCACCTGCTCGGCCTCTTCGGCACTGATTGCGCGATAGATGCCGGGGTTGTCGAGCAGTCCGAAGCGGCGGGCGGCGTCTTCCACCGACCCGGACTCCCAGGCCTGGATGCCCATGATCGAGTTGCCGACATCGCGCAGGTCGAGAATCTGGTGTTCCAAGGCATCGAGGGAGCGGGCAACAGGCATTTCAGGTTTCCGGGCAAATCGCGATAGTCTCTGCCAGCGAGGCTGGAGGCGCAGGGCAGTGATGCTAGCGCACTCGGGCCTCCTTGCGCTGTATCAACCCCCTTTGCAACACCCGAGAAGGAGATGGACATGTTCAGGTTCCTCACGATTACTGAGCCGCCGCAAACCCCCGCGCATTGCCATGGAGGCTCCGTCAACGGAGCCATAGCTGCCTGGGAGCTGAAAAATCTGGCTCTCAATGCAAAGGGGTTTGTCTCATGTCCAAAGAGTTACTCGGAGTTTCTGCTGTAGGGTTGATGGTGCTGGGCGAGTTCTGCGCCATCTACAGTGAAGTGGCCGCCGCGCGCCTGGCGCATACCGGCAACACCACCTGGGCCGACCTGGCATTGCCGGTGTTGATCATGTGCTTTGCCGGTATCTGCCTGATTGGCGCGTACTGGCTGGGGTATGTCGCGGTCGGTGATATCTGGCTGATTACCGTGGTCTCCGTCACCTCGTTGCTGCTTCTGGAGCCGCTGGTGATCTGGGCGATCTTCCATGAGCAACCGGGGCGTGGCGCCTTGATCGGGTTCTGCCTCGGGGCCCTGGGCATGCTCTCGGCGGTATTCCTGTAGAACGCTGCGCTGGGCGCAGCCACTCGCCTCTGGTCCGGCAGGCAATCTGCCGGTCCAGGATGTTCAGGCCCCCGGGCCTGGACTCACATAGCCTGTTTGGGAAAGTAGCGACTGGGCGCATCCCCCAGCACTCGACGAAACACACTGCTGAAGGCGCTCGGGCTGCTATAGCCCAGGTCGGTCGCGACCCGGGTGATGGCCTCGCCCTCGCCCAGGCGCGCCACGGCCGCCAACAGGCAGGCCTGCTGACGCCATTCGACAAAACTGATGCCGGTCTCCTGGCGAAACAGGCGGGTGAACGTGCGCCGGCTCATGTTCACCTCGCGCGCCATGCAGTCGATGCCGATTTCCAGGGACGGCTGGGCCAGCAAGCGCTGGCAGGCTTTTGCCAGGCGCGGTTCATCGGGCAGCGGCGCGTTCAGCGACAGCGGCGCCATGGCGGCTATTTCATGCAGCAGCAAGGTCATCAAGTGCCCGTCGTGGCTGTCTTCGGCGTAGAGCGCGGGAATGTTCATGGCCCGCAGCAGCAACTGGCGCAGCAACTCGGACACACCGAACACCTGGCACCGCGCGGGCAGCTTGAGCGCGGTGGCGGCGGGGGGGCGGATGTAGGTGTTGAGCATGGTCACCGGGCCGCTCATCTGCATTTCATGGGGCACGCCGGCGGGCACCCAGACTGCCCGTTGTGGCGGCACCACCCAGTTGCCGGCATCGGTGAACAGGGTGATCACGCCACTGGCGGCCAGGGCGAATTGCCCGCGTTGGTGACTGTGGCGGGGGAAGTGCTGGCCGGCGTAGTAGTCGCTGGCGGTGACCACGGCGTCGCGTGGGGTGTTTTCGTAAGGATCGATATCTATCTGGCGCATGGCCCGAATTTAATGATCAATGGCCTGGCATTGCAAGCGGGCCATGGCCCGGGCTAGTCATAGTGGCGTCTTCGCCGGCGCGTCTCTGCGCGGGCCTTTGTGCTGGAACGCGAGCTGATGCAGAAGCGACACTTGATCCTGGCCGTGCTGGTGACAGCGCTCTGGGGCTTTAATTTTCCGATCACCAAGCTTGGCCTGGCCAACCTCGACCCGCTGCTGCTCACGGGCCTGCGCTTTACCCTGGCGGCCCTGCCCTGGGTGTTTTTTATCCGCAGGCCCCAGGTCGCCATCGGTTGGCTGGCGGCGTATGGCGTGATCTTCGGGGTGGCGATGTGGGCCTTGATCAACCTCGGGATCAAGCTGGGCGTGGCGCCGGGCACCGCCGCGCTGCTGATCCAGTTCAGCGCCTTTTTTACCCTGGGCTGGGGGGTGTTGCTGTTTGGCGAACGCTTGAGCCGAGGGCAGGTGCTCGGGCTGGTGCTGGCGGCGCTGGGGTTGCTGTGCATCCTGCAAGGCAGCCCGGGGCAGGGCACGTCACTGGGCTACGGGCTGTTGTTGATCAGCGCCCTGAGCTGGAGCCTGGGCAACGTGATCATCAAGCGCTCCGGGGTGCGCGAGATCTTTGCCTTTGTGGTCTGGTCGAGCCTGTTTGCGCCGCTGCCGCTGTTTGCGCTGACCTGGCTGAGCCAGGGTTCGGCGCCTTTTGTGAACCTGGCGAGTGGGCTGGATCAACGCACCCTGTGGTCCCTGGCGTTCCAGGTGTATGGCGCCACGCACTTCTGCTACTGGGGCTGGAACCTGTTGCTGCGCGAGTACCCGGTGTCGCGGGTGGCACCCTTGTCGTTGCTGATCCCGGTGTTCGGCGTGCTGGGCTCGGTGCTGCTGCTGGGGCATCAGGTCGATGCCCGGGAGGCGCTGGCCATGGTGTTGATTCTGTCGGCGCTGGCCGTGGGCCTGATCAAGGGCCGGCGCCCGCCCCAGGAGCCCTGCGCAACCCGATAGGCTTACGCCGGACCGGTGCCGGCCGCAGCATCGAACACTGCCAAGGCCATGGGCAGGGTGGCCAGCAGCCGTGGTTTTTCGATGCCGTCCCGAGCCTGCACCGACAACCCGTGCAGCAGGGTGGCGTAGCAGTCGCCCAAGGCTTGCACCGGGGTCTGGCGCGGCAGTTCGCCGGACTCCACGGCCTGTTCCAGGCGCTGGATGATCGAGCGGGTGCGGTCGCGCCGATGCCCGGCCAGCCACTCGCGGATGCTGTCGTTATCCAGGGTGCAGTTGGTCGCCGATGACACCACCATGCAACCCAGGGGCCCGTCGGGACGGGTGTAAAGCTCGATGGCGTCGCGCAGCATGCGCTCGATGGCCGCGCGCGCCGTGGGCTCTTCGCTCAGGGCCTGGTCGGCAAAGGCGCCTTCGCCGTTCTCGTACAGGGCAATGGCTTCGCGAAACAGCGCTTCCTTGGAGCCGAAGGCGGCGTAGATGCGGGCCGAGGCGATGCCCAGGGCCTGCACCAGGTCGGCCATGGACGTGGCTTCAAAACCGCGCTGCCAAAACACATCGCGGGCCTGGCGCAAGGCCTGGTCTCGATCGAACTCCCGGGGTCTGCCGGCCATGCTGTGGATGCCTCGCCTGAATGAAGGGTGTGTGCCGGCGTGCATTATTGATCGATCGACAAAAAAATCAAGCCCGCGTATTGACGGGGTCCTGGCGCTGCCTCTATTGTTTGTCGACCGACAAATAATGGGAGTGCCCGATGAAAACCCTTAAAGGACCGAGCCTGCACCTGGCTCAATTCAGTGACGCCACGGCGCCGTTCGACAGCCTGCCGTCGATTGCCGCCTGGGCCGCCGGCATGGGCTTCAAGGCCTTGCAGTTGCCGGCCTGGGATGAGCGTCTGTTCGACGTCAGCCTGGCCGCGCAAAGCCAGGATTACTGCGATGAAATCAGCGGTGTGGTGGCCGAGCACGGGCTGGTGATCAGTGAGCTGACCACCCACCTGTTCGGCCAGTTGGTGGCCGTGCACTCGGCCTATGACAGCCTGTGCGACGGCTTTGCCCCGGCCCGGCTCAAGGGCAATTCGGCGGGCAAGACCCAATGGGCACTGGAGCGTTTGCAGATGTCGGCCAAGGCCTCGCGGCGTCTGGGCCTGACAGAAATGGGCAGCTTCTCCGGCTCCCTGGCCTGGCCGTATTTCTTTCCGTTTCCGCAGCGCCCCGAAGGCCTGATCGATTCGGCGTTTGCCGAGCTGGCCAAGCGCTGGCTGCCGATCCTCGATGCCTGTGACGAGCAGGGGGTCAACCTGTGCTACGAGATCCACCCTGGCGAAGACCTGCACGACGGCGTGACCTTCGAGATGTTCTTGGCGCGGGTGGGCAATCACCCTCGCTGCAAGATGCTGTTCGACCCCAGCCACTTCGTGTTGCAGCAGCTCAATTACTTGGACTACCTGGACATCTACCACGAGTTCATCGGCATGTTTCACGTCAAGGACGCCGAGTTCAATCCCACCGGACGCCAGGGTGTGTACGGCGGTTATCAGGGCTGGGCTGATCGTGCCGGGCGCTTCCGCTCCCTGGGCGATGGCCAGGTCGACTTCAAGGGGATTTTTTCCAAGCTGGCCCTGTATGACTACGACGGCTGGGCGGCGCTGGAGTGGGAATGCTGCCTCAAGGATCAGCAGCAGGGGGCTCGCGAGGGCGTGGCCTTTATCAACCAGCACATCATCCAGGTGACCGACAAGGTGTTCGACGACTTCGCCGGAGCTCCGGTGGATCAGGCCCAGATCAATCAACTACTCGGCATTGCGCCGGTCGCGGCATAAGGATGATGAGCATGAATAACGCTGAACAATCGGCCGTTGCCGGACATGAGCCGCACCACGGTTATGAGCGTATCGACGGCCTGCGCCTGCACTACGTGACGCAAGGCCAGGGTCGGCCGGTGCTGTTGATACCGGGCTGGCCGCAGACCTGGTTCACCTGGCGCCACGTGATGCAGGCGTTGGCCGAGCAGGGCTACCAGGCGATTGCGGTGGACCTGCCGGGCATGGGCCTGTCGGATAAACCCCGGGACGGCTACGACACCGGCACCAGTGCCGGGCGCCTGCATGCCTTGATGCAGGCTCTGGGGCACGAGCGTTATTCGGTCCTGGGCCATGACGTGGGCATGTGGATCGCCTACGCCCTGGCCAGCGACCAGCCGCAGGCGGTGGAAAAACTGGTGCTCACCGAAGCCGTGATTCCGGGGCTGGCCCCGGCGCCGTCGATCTTCGCCCCGCCGGAGCTGAATATTTTCCTCTGGCACTTCATGTTCAACCAGTTGCAGGACTTGCCCGAGGTGCTGATCACCGGCCGCGAGGCGCAGTACCTGGCCTACATGTTCGAGAAGTGGTCGTTCCGCCAGGACCGGGTGGCGGTGGACACCTACGTCAAGGCCTACTCGGCGCCGGGCGGCTTGAGTGGCGGCTTTGGTTATTACCGGGCGATTCCGCAAACCATCCGCCAGAACCAGCTGCGGGCGGCGACCCCACTGGCCATGCCGGTGCTGGCGATTGGCGCGCAGCACGCCACCGACAATGCGCCGCTGGAGACCTTGCAGGGCAATGCCCTGGATCTGCGGGGCGCCATCGTCGCCGATTGCGGGCACTTCATTACCGAGGAGGCGCCTGAAGCGTTCATCGCCCTGGTGCTGCCGTTCCTGTCGCAGCAGAACTGACAGCGCCATCGCCGGTAAACCGGCTCCTGCAGCTCAATGGCAAGCACGCACCCTTGATCAGCGCAGGTGCCGGCCGCTGCGCCACCAGAATATCGCCCCCAGCAAGGCCCCCGAGGCGCCGAACAACGGCGCCAGGGGCCAGCAGCGCTCCAGGGTGCTGGGGGATACCTGCTCTTCGGCTGGATCGGTATAGAAATCCGGATCCAACTGCATCACCAGGGGAATGGTGGGCAGCGCACTCAGGGCGCCGCACAGCAGGTAGATCGCGATATGGCGCCAGGTAAAACGCTGGGCCAGCCAGAAGAACAGGGCGCAGGGCAGGGCCGCGACGGTGCCGACCACCATGACGCTCAAACACCCGATCGCCAGGCTGAAAGACATCACCGACGGCAGGCTGCTCCACAGCGTGGGGCTGCCACCAAGCATCAGCAGGCCGAACGACAGGGCCACAACCAGGGACAGCGCCGCGACGCCGACCAGGTAGGTGATAAACCAGTCAATGGCGCGCACGGTACGAATGGGGGTGGAGGTTCGGGACATGGGGAAGCGGACCGTTGAGGGCTGATGAGCGCAAAGGCTATCGATAGCGGGCGCGGCACACTGTGGAGTTTGTGTGGTTTTCCTGTGGTGAATCGGGGCTGACGCCAGCCCGCACAATCGTACAAGACCCTGTTGCCTGAGCCTTGCATGCTGCCCGCGGGATATCGGAGGTGGTTATGCAAGGCAGTGAGTTGGAATGGACACCGGGCCGCTCGAGTGTCTGGCGCCGGGTAGCACCGACGGCGCTGGCCATCGTGCCGGTCAGCCTGCTGTTCGGGGTGCTGGCGGGGCGTGCGGATTGGTCCCTGCTGGAGGTGGCCTTGATCGGCGTGCTGGGGTTCTCCGGCAGTGGGCAATTTGCGGTGCTGCCCCTGGAGCAGTCCGGGGCGGGCTTTTTCACCATGCTGCTGGTCACCGCCTCGATCAACAGCCGCTACCTGCCGATTGCCTTTACCACCGCGGGCCGCTTGCCCCGGCCCTGGGGGCGCAAGGTGCTGGCCGCGCACATGCTCGGCGATGAAGCCTACGCCACCGAACGGGAACAGGACGGGCCCGGGGCGGTGCTGTTGATTCGGGCCACGATCTTTCTCACCTGGGCCGCCGCCGGGGTCCTGGGTGCGCTGCTCGGCCAACTGCTGCCGGCGCAGTGGGTCGGCGCCGAGGTCAACCTGGGCTACCCGGCCAGCGTGGTGCTGATGTATTTGTCGATTTCCCAGCTGCGTGGCCGCCTGCTGCAAGTGCGTGAGCGCTGGCTGCCGATGCTCGGTGCGCTGACGTTGTGCGTGCTGTGCGCCTGGGGGCTGATCCAGTGGCTGGGGCCGGTGTATTTCTGGATCCCCAGTGTGCTGCTGGCCACCCTGATCCTGACCTGGGCCACGCTATGAACCCCTCGACGCTGATGGCCATTGCCGCACTGTTCACCGCCAGTTGCCTGGTGCGGGTCGTTCCGGCGCTGGTCCGGGTGCCCTTGCCCTGCAGCCTGCAACGCTGCCTGGAGCGGGTGCTGCCGGTGGCGGTGTTTATCAATTTTGCGCTGTACATCGCCTACAGCGAGATCAGCCGCGACCCCCTCGCCGCCAGCCTGTCTATGCTGCTGGTGGCAGGCCTGGCGCTGCTCACGGGGTGCGGGTTGATCAGTACCGCAGTGATCGGCACCGCCGCCTACGCGCTGCTGCTTCATCTGTATTGAAACCACTGTGGCGAGGGAGCTTGCTCCCGCTCGGCCGCGCAGCGCTTGTAATGGCGTGTTCGCGGCGCGTCATTGGGAGTGTGCCGTTCGTCATCGGGCAAGCTCTTCAGCACAACAAATGCGGGGTTTGCGGACGGCCGCCCGGATTTTTCAACGCCCGTTCAGGAGGCGTTCAGGGGCTGCCCCGGCACCATGGCCACGCCCATTGAGCGGCGAATCAACCTGACGGGTCAGCGATGGATCACAACACTAGGTATCGCGTCGAATCGTTCTGCATCCTGCTACTGGCCCTGGTGCTGTTCACCCTGGGGATCTGGGACCAGCAGCCCCAAGGGTTCGATGGACGCTGGGCGCTGTTCCTTCAGGAAATGTTCCGCCACGGACCCAGCCTGTTCCCCACCACCTACGGCCAGCCGTACCCGGATTACCCGGGCACCGCGACCTTGTTCAGTTGGCTGTGGGCCCAGCTGTTCGGTGCGCCCAACCACTTGGCCAATGTCTTGCCCACGGCCATCGCCTCGGCCGGGGTGCTGGCGCTGTTGTATCGCCTGCTCGCGCCCCATGGCCGGGCCTGGGCATTGCTGGCGGTGTTGCTCACGGCGCTGACCACCCAGTTGCTGGAGAAGTCACGTTCGGTCTGCCTCGACCAGATGGTCTCCCTGTTGTGCCTGGGGGCCTTCTACCTGTTGCACAGCGGCGAGCAGATCGGCTCGCGCTGGCGGCGCCTTGGCGTGTTGCCGTTGCTGGTGCTGGCGTTCGTCATTCGCGGCCCGTTGGGGCTGATCGAAGTCTGCGGCGTGGCCTGTACCTATTGCCTGCTGGGCCCGCTGCGTTCGCGCGCCGAGCGATTGCTGGTGCTCAAGCGGGTACTGGCCTATGGCGTGCTCGGGCTGGTGCTGCTGGCGGGCTGCTGGTGGGGGTTGATGCACCTGGCGCGCCTCAGCGGCGGCCAGGCGTTTGCCGATCAGGTGTTCAACATGCAGGTCAGCGGTCGCCTCGATGAAAGCGGCGAGCCGTTCTTTTTCTACTTCCAGCTCAGCCTGTATCGCTACTTCCCGGTGGTGCCCCTGGCCCTGGCGACGCTGTTTGCCCTGCGCCGGCAGTGGCACCTGCGGCATGCCCAGGGCGATCTGCAATTGGTGATGCGCCTGGGGGCATGCGGCCTGATGCTTCTGCTGGGGCTATCGGTGCCGCACTTCAAGCGTGCCTATTACATCCTGCCCATGGTGCCGATGTTCGCGGCGGTGGCCGCTTACGGCCTGCTCAACGCCCAGGGCTGGATGCTCAAGGTGCGAGGCGCCTACACCTGGCTGGTGGCGGTGTTGCCGGCGTTGTGCATCCTGGTGCTGTTTGTCTGTCGGCACAGTTGGCACAAGCACGGTTACTGGCCGCCGGTGTCCTTGCCGCTGTTGGTGGGGACGTTTGTGCTTCTGCAACTGCTGGCCATCCAGGGCTGGCGCAGCACGCGCCAGGCCCTGGGACGCCGCCTGGTGCTGCTCAGCCTGATCGCGCTGGCGGCGCAATGGTGGTTGTTGATCAAGGTGGTGGAGCCGGCCAAGGACCTGCAGTTCGACACCCGGGGTTTTGTCGATCAGGTCGAAGGGTTGCGCGCCGCCAATCCGGGGCCGCTGGTGTTTTTCAACCTCGGCCAGGACACCTGGGCCGTGCGCTACATGATGAACCTGGATCACGACGAGCAGCCGCTGTTTATCGCCAAGGCCCAGCGTGCACAACTGGACGCCCTGCCACGCGGGGCCTGGGTAATCGTGGCGCGCAAGGATCGGGCGCTGTTGCAGGGCAGCGTGCTGGAGCCATCCACCCCGGCCTTTGAAGGGCGCCTGAACGACAGCCCGTGTCTGGTGTTCCAGATGCCATAAGCCTTGGGCACTGTACGAAAACTACCTGCGCTTGGATTATGCTGAGCAGTCAAGTGTGCGGTTTCATAGCGGGAGAAGTTATGCCGTGTCTGATTCGATTGGCCCGTGACAGCGATGCACCTGGAGTCAGCCAGGTGATTCTTGCAGCGTTGCTCGGCAGCAACGCCCAGGACTATCCGCCCAGTGTCATCGCCCGGGTCCAGCAGAGTTTCACTCCGGCCGCGGTGGCCGAACTGATGAAGAAGCGCCAGATGTTCGTGGCCTTGATCGGCGGCGTCCCGGTCGGCACCGCCAGCCTCGACGGGCGCGCCGTGCGCTCGGTCTTCGTCGACCCTAGGATGCACAAGCGCGGCATCGGGCGGCACCTGATGTTCGTGGTCGAGCGCGCGGCCCGCGAGGCCGGGGTGACGGTGCTGGCAGTGCCGTCATCGTTGACCGCCCAGGCCTTCTACGCGCGGCTTGGCTACCAGGTGGTGCGCGAGATCGAGGACGACGGCGAGCGCACCATCGTCATGGAACGCGAGCTGTCCCCTGAGCCGTGAACGCGGGGCGAGTTGTGTGGCCGAAGCCTGTATTCTTTTCGCGCCACTGACGAAGGACCGCACATGTCCAACAACCGACTGTATGACGTAACCCACCTCGACCTGGAACCCCTGGTTCGCTCCCGACTGGATGACGACCAGTTGGACCAGGTCATCGTGCAGTTCTACCGCTCCGATCAGTACGACGCCGCGCTGCTGACCCAACTGGATGCGCTGTGCAAAGAGTACGGTCGGCGGATCAACGTCCGTTTTTACTCCCATTACCCGAATGATGCGTTCGACTGCGCCAACCTGCGCCTGCTGCCCCATGTCTGCTCGTTGACCCTGGACTGCGAAGAGACCCGCGGCGACCTTGGCGCGCTGGCGGGCCTGGCCGCGCTGACGGAGTTCGGGCTGCAAATCCGCATCGGCAATACGCCCGATATCCTCGGCTTGCCCAACCTGGGCCAACTGCAGGAGCTGCATGTCTCCCAGGACAAAGGCCCGCCGCTGGACCTGGCGCCGATTGCCCGCATGCCCGGGCTGAAGAACCTTTCAATCAGCGCGCAAAGCCACAACCTGCGGGTGTTGGCCGAGCATTCGGGGATCACCCGGCTGGCCTTGCACCGGTTGCCGGCCAAGACCTCGCTGGAGATGGTCAGCCCGATGCGCGGCCTGCGGCAATTGTCGGTGAGTTTTGGCAGCCGCGAGGCCATGCCGGAGTTGCACCACCAGCAACTCGACAGCCTGGAAGTGCTGCGGGTGCGGGGGCTGGCCGAGCTGGACCTGGGGCGCTTTGCGGCACTGAAAAAGCTCTACGTGGCCGATCAGGCGCAGCTCTCGCAGCTGGCGTTGGAGCGGGCGCCGCTGCTTGAGCAACTGCACCTGGACAACCTCACGGGCCTGACCGGGCTTACGGGGCTGGCCGCCTCCCGGTTGACCCAGTTGCGCCTGATCAAGACCCCGGGGCTGGACCTGCTGGCGCTGATCCAGCAGCCCCTGCCACCGGCCCTGAGCAGCCTGGCGCTGTGGACCGGCAAGCGCAAGATCGATGCCCTGATCGACGCCGAGCAGCAGCGCCTGGGGCTGGCGAAGGCGCGCGGGGTGTTCTGAGGTCGCCTGCTAGACCTCGCAGAGCATGCCGTCCGTGAGGTCGAGAGTGCCGTTGGCCAACCCCCTGGCGACATGCTCGATCAGCCCCTCGACCCCGGGCGCTACCAGGCTGCGATAGGTCTCGTCATGGAAGTAGGCGAGCACTTGGCCGGGCTGCCCGCCGGGTGCCGGGTCAAGGTCGACGCACAGATAATCGCCGCCGCCATTGGCCATGATCGGCAGCCATTGCGGCCACCACCAGGTCGGGCGAATTCCGGCATCCACCTGCATCGGCTCGTGGTCGGGGTCTTCTTCGTTGACCCCGCCCGGGAAGAACTCGTTGAGGAAGGCCGCGCGATCCACCACCTCGCTCAAGGGCATCCAGGCAAAAGCATCCAGCAGCGTGGCGGCGCCTTCGGTCTGGCCGTCGGCGATGGCATAAAGCGCGCGCAGCATGGGCGGCAGAGACAGTCCAAGCTGGCGTTCAGCCTCGGCCATCTCTGCCTCTGATGCGCCGGGCCGGAACATCGGCGGCAGGTCTGGCGCGTGTTGCGCAACCCAATGGGCGATGGCGGCCAGGGTCTGGGCGTGGGAGTGGGTAGCGCTCATGGGGTCAGCCTCAAAGGGGAGTGCACTCAGGTTTCTGGTTGATCGTCTTCCTGGCAGAACTGGGCAAAATCAACGCAGCCCTCAGGCACTGATGGATGGACCTGGACGTCCTCCAGCAGTTGCGCAAAACGCGCCCGTGAAATCAGCCCCAGGGCTTTACGCTCGGCGTCTTCGAGCTGCATTGTGCGGCTCAGCCAACCGAGGACCTGGCAGCTGGGTTGGCGCGCCAGGGACGCCAGCAGCGCCCCTTCATAGGCCGCAATGGCCTGGGCTTCGATCAGCATCCCGAACGGTCCGGGGCCGCCGTAATCCAGTTCCGGATAGGTTTCGACCAAGGCCAGGATCTGCTCCAGTACCTGCGGGTAGTCATGCAGGCGCAGGGCGTCGAGGTGCTGGTAGGCACAGTCGATGACGATCCATTTATCGCCCTGGGCGCGTGATTGTTCGGCGGCCTCGGCCAGGGTGGTGAAAATCGAATTCAAGGCTGTGTTCATGTTCAATCGCCTAGCGGTTGAAAAGGGTAGGGTCAGGCTATCGCCGCGACAAACACCGGGAGGATATGGCGCGTCGCCTCGGGCGTGTGGATCTGCCTCGGCAGTTCGTGCCAGTCGGCATACAGGCGCTGGGCGATGTCTTCGACCTGCTCGGTGCGCCGGGTCTTGCGCCCGAAGGGCAGGCGGCCGTGGCTTTGCGAGACCAGGCTGAAGCGCAACTGGCGCACCTGGGCGTCGTGCCAGCAGTAGAACAGCATCGCGCTTCGGCCCAGGCTGGCGCGGCGGGCTTCGAGGATGGCATTGATAAAGCCACCGATGCCGGCCACGGTGATGCCCGGGGTCTGCTCGTCGGTGGGCGAAAACCGCCACAGGTTGCTCTGGGCTTCGTGGTTGATGTGCTCCGGATCGATCACCACCTCATCATCCCGGGCCAGGTCGAGCCACTGTTGCAGCACTTCGGCCCCGTCCAGCCGGTAGTAGTCGGTGCGGATGCGGGCCATGGCGTGGGCCACGGGCTCGGGGTTCCAGGCGGTGATTTCTTCCTGAAGGCGTGCATTCCACAGGCAGATGACGTCGATATCAGGGTCCAGCTGCACCGCGAACGCCGAAGGCCCGGTGCCGCAAACGGCCCAGACATCCGGCAGTTCACCGTTGCGGAAAAACCGCACCTGGCCTGTCAGTGAGGGGAAGTGCCGATACAGCTCGGCAAACAACGTTTCACCGAAGCCGCTGTAGCGAGCCAGGGCCTGCTGCTCGCTTTCGGCCTGGTAAGACACTGCCGGGTTTAATAGATCGTGCATCCTGCACCGGGTGTAGATAGGGGGCAGCAAGCTTATCAGAGGCCGAACCGACACCGGTACAGGGCGCGGCGCTCCCGGCTCACGGGGTCGGGCGGGCCTCGCCGATCAGGATGTCCTCGAAGAACGCACCGACGGCTTCGGTGGGATGGCAGAGCTGAATTTCCAGGACCCAGACCATCTCGCTCGGTACGATTTCCAGCTCGGCCAGTTTTTTATTGCCGAACAGGGCGTGGGGGAAGTCGGCGATGCGGTGCCCGGCCAGGTTTCGTTCCAGCATCCAGCCCTTCGCCGCCGCGCTGCGCTCCGCGAAATCGTAGAGCCCGCGACCGGTCAGCCCCCGCTGCCAGGCCTCGCGGGTTTCGTCGAAGACCTCATGCAAGGCCGTGACGCACGCCCGGTGCAGCGGGTGCTCGCCGAACACGAAAGTGTCGCCATAGTCGCCTTCATAGCCGTCCCACACCGGGCCGAGATCGACCACGGCGATATCGGTCGCGCGCAGCTGGCGCAGGGGGTCGATGCCCTCCCGTGGCGAGCGAATGGTGTCTTCGCCGAAGCGGATATAGGTCGGGTGCCACGTGTGGGATGCGCCCATCCGGGTCAGTTGCCGGTTGGCCATATCAATGGCTTCGGCGGTGGTCATGCCGACCCGCAGTTGGCTGGCGATCAAGGCCAGGGCGCGAACCGATTGTTCGCGGGCGGCCAGCATGCCGTCCAGGGAATAGCGCGGGCCGACCTTCTCCCACACGGGATCCAGAGGCTTGAATGTCGACACCGGGGCTGGCACGCCGTTGGGCACAAAGGCTTCCGCGACAAAGCGGTGTGGCGCCAGGCCGGCAGCCAGGCATTGCGCGCTGACCTGGCTGATCATTGTGCTGTTGCCGCAGGCATAGACCTGGGCCTCTGCCCAGGGATGCCCATGGCCGAGTGCGACCTGTTGCACCCGGGCTTGCGCCGCCAGCACCGGGTGCCAGGCAAACCCCGGGTGCTCGACGCCGGCCCGGTCGAGGAAGTCGCGGTCGTAAAAATCCGCCGGGCCTGAGCCGCCCCAGTACAGCGTCAGCCTGGCTCCCCGGGCCAGGGCATTGAGCAGGATCGGCTTGACCCCGGCATAGCCGGTGCCGGTGGCGAACAGGACGACCGGACGATCATCATCGTGCTGCCAGGTACAGGCGCCGAACGGGCCTTCCAGGGTCAGGGTCTGGCCAATCTCCAGGGTCGGCAGGATGCCCTCGGAAAACCACCCGCCGCGAACCTGGCGAATATGAAAGACCAGTTGCCCCTGATCCTCGGCCGGGAGGTTGGCGATCGAGTAGCAGCGGCTGTGGTCCTCCCCCAGACGAAACTTCAGGTACTGCCCGGGCCTGACGTCAAGGGGCTCCCGGGTGCCCGGCTGCAGCACCAGTTCGATGACGTCGGCGCTCAAGGCACGAAGGCTCAGCACTCGGGCGTCGATCGCCAGGGTCGGGGTGTCCAGGGACCAGCCGGGGATCTCCAGGCGCATGTCCGCGCAGGCATGGCTCTGGCACAAAAGCAGTTCATCGGCCGCCAGGGGGAAGGAGGCAGGCGCACCATTCGCAGCCTGGGGCGTGGCGCGGTATTGCCCGCTTATCACCTTGACCTTGCACGACCCGCACGCCCCGCGGCGGCATGAGAACGGCACCGGCAAGCCGCTGGCGAGCATGGCGTCGAGCAGCAGCTCATCCCCGGCGTCAAAGGTTTTCCCCGATGGCGACACTTCAATGACATGGCGTTGGTTCATAAGGACCTCGGGTAAGTGAGGCCTGATTGTTGCGCTAGACTAGGACCATTAGAACCTCCAGATTTGGATATTTCAGATGGTCCAGATGCGTAAATGGCGCCCCTTGCTGCAACTTGAGGGGAGCGAGTCCCAGGCGTCTTACCGGCGGATTGTCGACGGCCTGGTCAAGGCCATCGTCGACGGACGCCTGACCCCCGGGACGCTGCTGCCCGGGACACGGGAAATGGCGCAGCTGCTCGACGTCAATCGCAAGACCGTGATCCTGGCCTATGAAGAAGCCATCACCAAGGGCTGGCTGGTCAGCGAGCCGCGCCGCGGCACCTTCGTCAACGCGCAATTGGCCGCCCAGCCCAGCGCCCGCAGTGCCCAGCCGTCTTTCGCCCTGGAACTGCTGGCGCACCCCGCGGTGGCGTATTTCACCCAGGGCGACCAGGTGCCGGCCTTGCAGCATCGGCCCGGCACACTGTTCATCGATAACGGTGCGTGCGACCACCGCCTGCTGCCTCAAGCCGTATTGCACCGCTACTATCGCAACGCGCTGCGCAGCAGTTTCGCCTCCAATACCGTGCGTCACGGCAGCGAGCAAACCAGCCATCACCTGCGCCGCGCGCTGGCCGACATGCTGCGCCACAATCGCGGCCTGGCCGTTGGCGCCGAGCATATCTGCCTGACCCAGGGCACCCAGATGTCGCTGTACCTGACCGCCAGCGCGCTGCTCAAACCCGGCGACGTGGTGCTGGTGGAGCGCCTGAGTTATCCACCGGCGTGGGAGATCTTTCGCAAGCTGGGGGCGCAACTGGTGACCCTGGACCTGGACAGCGAAGGCTGCCGGGTCGATCAGATTGACGCGCTGTGCCGGGTGCACAAGGTGCGGATGATCTACCTCACGCCCCATCACCAGTTTCCCACCACCGTCAGCCTGCACGCCGGACGCCGGCAACAATTGCTGGCATTGGCCAGGCGCCATGATTTTTGTGTGATCGAGGAAGATTACGACCACGAGTACCACTTTGCCGGGCGGCCATACCTGCCCCTGGCTAGCGACAGCACGCAGCGCCACGTGATCTACATCGGCTCGCTGTCCAAGGCCCTGGGGTCGACCTTCCGTTGCAGCTATGTGGTGGCGCCCACCAATGTCATCGAGGTGCTGGAGCGACATGCTGCGCTGACCCTGGGCCAGGGGGATGCGGTCATGCAGCGGATGCTCGCGGACCTGATCAATGACGGTGAACTGAAGAAGCACCTGCGCCGGGTTTCGAAGGAGTATCTGCGGCGCCGGGAAACCCTGCACAGTGGCCTGCTGGATGGGTTTGGCGAGCGGATTTCAGTTCGGGAGCCGGAAGGCGGGCTGGCGCTGTGGGTCGGTTTCGAGGCGGAAATCGATGTCGATCAACTGGTAAAAAAGGCCCTGGAATATGGCCTGGTGGTGCGCAACGGTCGCCAGTTTTCGCCGCTGGATCAACCGGAGAATGCCTTGCGCATAGGCTTCGCCTCGCTCAATCGGGAGGAAATCCGGCTGGCCACAGCGCGTCTGGTGCAGGCGGCAGCTGCCATCGCCCGCTAGGCAATGCAGGTTCAGCCGCTGCCGAGAGCGGGCTGCAGCGCGCCGCTGCAGGACTGTGGCCTAGGCCAGTGATCCCCAGACCTGCACCAGGCCGAACAGGTGCACCAGGCCATAGACCAGGCACACCACCGAGCTGACCACCACGAAGCGCACGCTGCGCCCGGTGCCGACCAGGGTGAAGGGCCCCAACAGGCCGCGCAGCAGGTAGACCAGGGTGATCGCGCACAGTGCCGGGCGCAGCAGGGGCAGGGGCTCGATGACGCCGGCCGCGGACAGGGCATACGCCGCCCATGCGCCGAGCACCAGGGCAATCCCCGCCGTGACCAGCGCCGGAAACCAGCGCCCGGCCTGGGCTGCCCGCACAAAGCGTTCGCCCGCGCCAAACAGGCGATACCAGGAAGGCCCGCCCACTATTACCCCGACATGCATCAGCGCCGCCAGCAGGCTGAGCCCGGCGCCGATCACCAGTGCCATGTTGTATTCGTTTGTCATGCCATCGCTCCTTGAGGCCCGAGGGCCACGCTGAGCCCCGAGGCGTTGCTTCACCAGGGCTCAGGGTAGCCACCTGATCAGTTGGTTGCCGCTTCGGCGCGGGTGCCGACGTCCATCACCTGGTAACGCACGTGACGCCCGCACACCGCCGCGGCCGCTTCCACACCGCCGGTCATGGCGCCAAAGATGCCGTGCCCGGTACGGGTGGAGGCGCCGCACAGGTACAGGTTGCGGATTTCGGTCTTGGCCCCCGGCCGGTTGTGCAGGAAGTACTCCGGGGTAAAGGCCAGGCCGTAGGAGGTGCCGCCTTCGGAGCCGATAAAGCGCGTCACCGAGAACGGGGTCGAGACCTCCTGATACACAATGTGCGCCGACATGTTCGGAATCACCCGCTCCGCCAAGGCAATCAGCTGGCGCGCGTAGCGGTCTTTCTTCGCCAGGTAGGCCGGGTTGGTGCGGTAGCTGCCATCGTCCAGCTCAGCCTGGGTCACGCCCCAACTGTGGGGGGTGGAGGGCACGACCGACATCAGTTGCAGGTTGTAGATGCCTGGCGGGGCGATGGCCGGGTTGTCCGGGTCTTTCATCGTCGCGTTGCCGATGAACAGATGGGGCTCGTCGGGGAACTCGCCGGCGAACACGTCGCGGTAGGCCTTCTCGTAGTCGTAGCCGGGGTAGAGGCGGTAGTTGGTGTTCTTCAGGCCCATGGCCTTGAGGTCCATGTCGATGCCCAGGTAGACCACGCCCATGGCCGGTGACATTTCGAATTGCTCGGCGCGGCGCACGGTCTGCGGCTTGAGGTGTTCACGGCCGATCAGGCCCAGCAGGGACTGCTTGAGGTCGGCATTGCAGATCACCGAGTCGGCCTTGACCACCCGCTTGCCCAGGTGCTTGTTGCTGAACTCGACGCCCACCGCGCGACCATTCTCGATCAGGATGCGTTCGACTTTGGAGCGCAACAGGATCTTGCCGCCCTTGCGCTCGACCACTTCGCCGAGCTTGTCGGAGAACACCTGGCCGCCGCCCGAAGGGTAGTAGGAGCCCTGCAGGAAGTGGTTGACCACCGCGGCATGGCCGGCCATGGTCGCGCGGCTTGGCGGCTGGTGATAGACCCCCAGTTGCCCGGTCAGCACCGCCCGCAGGCGTTGGTTCTGGGTACAGGTGTCGAGGAACTGCTCCACTGTCGATTTGGCATGGCGCATCAGCATCCACGAGCGTGGCAGCACCCACAGCGCGGTCAGCGGCCGCGAGTGGATGCCCATGAAGTCCCAGACCTGCTGCAGCATCTTGAAGTAGCGGTTGATCCCCGCCCGTTCCTCGGGAAAGGCCTCCAGCAGCTTCTCGCGAAAGCGTTCATAACCACGGGGCACCGCGAACTCGAAGGCGGGGAAGCACAGGGTCTCGAAGCCCTCCGGGTCCTGCTCGATAAACTTGATTTCACCGTCATTGATCCCGGCGCCGCGCAGGATTCGCGGAATCAGGCCGTGCTTGCCGCAGTCCCCGATGTAGTGCAGGCCGACATCGAACTCGTAGTCCTTGCCCTTGCGGTGGAACACCGTGGCGCAGCCGCCCATTTCATAGTGCATGTCGAGCACCAGCACCTGTTTGCCGCGATTGGCCAGGGTTGCCGCCGCCGTCAGGCCACCGATGCCGGCGCCGACCACGATCACGTCAAAGGTGTCGCTCTCTAGGGTTTTGAATCGATCAAAGCTTTGCATGGGATAGGTTCCAGTCGCACATCAGGCATGGGCTAGGTGGTGGTCGCGGGTCGGGTCGACCGCCTCGGCCTCACGTATCAGGTGGGGCAGCTTGTTCGGCTGGCGGCTCCAGTGTTCGTGGTTGGCCAGGGGCGGGATCCGTTGCAGGATCACCGGCCAGTGCTGGACCAGCTCGGCATTAAGTTCGATGAAATGCCGGTTGCTGTCATCGAGCTGGTTCTCCGGCTGGATCGCTTCCTCGGGGCACTCCGGCAGGCACAGGCCACAGTCGACGCACTCCTGGGGGTTGATGGCGATAAAGTTCGGCCCTAGGTGGAAAGCATCCGCGGGGCAGATATCGACGCAGCTGGTATGGCGGCATTGAATGCAGTTGTCAGTCACTACGTAGGTCATGGTGTGTCTCGTAAAAGTCGGGTTTGACAGGGGGAGGGCGCCACTCAGAAGTAGCGGTCGACCAACAACCGCGCCGACAGCATCGTTCCGATGAAGCCTGCGCCCGGGAAGGTCCAGGCCCCGACCTGGTACAGCCCCTTGACCGGGTATTTCTGCGGGAAACGGTTGAACAGGCCGGATTGCCGGGTGTTCTGCTCGAAGCCGTAGATCGCGCCCGCCGGGTTATGGGTGAACTTGGTCATGGTCCGGGGCGAGCCGCTCTCGCAGACCTCGATGTGCTGCCTCAGGCCGGGAATGACCCGTTCGGCGTTGGCGATCAGCAGTTCGGTGAGTTCCTGCTTCTTGCGCCGGTAGTCGAGCTTGTCCAGGGACAGCCACTCCTTGGCGCCCGTCAGGGTGAACAGGCCCAGGCTCGACTTGCCGGCCGGGACCATCGACGGATCGACGTTGGAGAAGTAGTTGATCGACCAACTGGTGTTGTCGCCATGCAGCTCGCCGGCCTGGATGTGCTCGAACTGTTCGCTCTGGGTTTTCTCCGGGGCGAAGAAGTGGATGTACTCCTCGGGGCCCACGCCCAACTCGCTGAGCGGGCAATCGAGCCCCAGGTAGACCTGGAACCCGGACACCGACAACTTGAGCCGGCGCAGGCGCGAGCGGTACTTGGCGTCGAAGTGCTGTTCGCCGGCCAGGGCCACCACCGCATGGGGTGAAATATTGGCCACCACATTGCGCGTCTTGACCCGGCCGGACTTGCGCGTTACCACGCCGTTGATGCGCCCGCGCTCGATCACGATCTGGTTCACCGCCGACTCCAGTTCGACCCGGCCACCGTGCTGCTCGATCACTTCCACCAGGGCATTGGACAGGGCCTGGGAGCCGCCCTTGATCGAGTAGCCGCCGTTTTCCAGGTAGTCGATAAAGGGGTAGGAAAAGTAGCCGAACGCCAGGTCCTTGGCCGGCAGGCCGTAGTAGCTCCACTGCGCCGACAGCACTTCCTTCAGGCGTTCGTTGGTGGTGAAGCGCGAGAAGTAGTGGTCCACGGTTTCGTGGCCATACTTGAGCACCCGCGGATAGACCAGGGGCGTGGCCATCAGCCTCATCCAGAACGGTTTGCGCGAATACAGGAAGCCGCACAGGTCCTTGTAGTTGCGCTGGGACTCGGCGAACAGGCGATTGATGTTGTCGACTTCCTCGGGAAAGAAGCGGAACAACTCGCGCTTGTAGCCTTCCAGGTCGCGGTGCCCGACGGTGATGTCGACGTCCTGCGAGCGATAGCGGTACAGGGTCGGGTGATGCAGAAACTCGACCTTGTCCGCCACGCCGCAGGCCTCGATTACATTGAACGACTCGGCGCCACGCACCACGCCGTCGAACGAGTGCAGGGACACATCGAAGTTGAAATCCTTGCGCCGGAAATTGCTGGCATAACCGCCGGGTACATTGTGTTTTTCCACCACCAGTACCTTCTGGCCGCGTTGCGCCATCAGGCTGGCACTCGCCAGCGCGCCAAGGCCCGCGCCGACGAAAACGGTATCGTATTCTTGACTCATTACATCTCCAGGCTCTGCGGCCGGATCGGGACAGCTCAATCAGACCGTCAGGCCGCCGTCGATTACGAATGTCTGGCCGGTGATGTAGTCGGCCTGGTTCGACAGCAGGAAGCTGGCCAGGGCCGCCACTTCACGCACTTCACCGAAGCGCTTGAGGGGAATGGTGTCGGTGATCGATTTGCGCACCGGGTCGGCGATCTGCTCGACCATTTCGGTGGCAATGAACCCCGGGGCGATGGCGTTGACGTTGATCTTGAAGCGCGCCAGTTCCAGGGCCATGGTCTTGGTGATGCCGATCATCGCCGCCTTGGTCGCCGAGTAACTCAACTGCCCCTTGTTGCCCTTGAAGCCACTGACCGAGGACATGTGCAGGATCTTGCCGCGCCGCTCGGCCGCCATGGCCGGCGCCAGGCATTTACTGAAATACACCGCCGAATCGAGGTTGGTCGCGATCACATCGCGATAACGCTCGATGTCGAACTTGAGCAGCAACTGGTCGCCGGTGACCCCCATGTTGTTGATCAAGCCGTAGGGCTCGCCGAGGGTTTCCACCAGCTGTGCGCACACCGCCTCGACCGACCCATGATCGCGGCCGTCACAGGCGTGGCCGTGGGCCAGACCACCGCTGGCCGCCACTTCCTGCTCCAGTTGCCGTGCCGAGTCGGCCGAAGACTGGTAGGTGAACGCGACTTGATACCCTTCCCGGGCCAGGGACGAAACCAGTGCGCGGCCAATGCCGCGACTGCCGCCACTGACCAGCACCCATTTACCGTTTGAAGCCTGCTGAACATCCATGATCTACATCCTTTAGCCTGATGGTCCTTGCCGTTGTTACGCGGGCACGACGGGTGTTTTAGCTTCTGCACGGTGGAAGAAATCGAAGATTTCCTCGAAGTAGCGGTCCCGATGCTTCTTGTGGTTTTCCAGATGGCGACAGCCTTCGAAACCGACCAAGTGCAGCGCCGCGCAATCGAGGCTCAGACCCGCGACGCTGGCCGCTGGGATAAAGCGGTCGTCGAGGCCGTAGAAATAGGCGATCGGTAGCCGGCCTACGCCGCGCAACGAGTGGTCGATGGCGCAGGTTCCGGTGGGCACTGCCAGGCGGCTGCCGCTGATCCAGCGCATGGCCAGTCGCAGTGGGCCACGGGTGAAATAGCTGCGCACCGACACCGGCACACTGTCCAGCACCGCCGAGGTGAAGGGCGTGGTATCCCGCGCCAGGGCATGGGACAGGTGATAGCCGCCAAACGAACAGCCCACCAGGTGGATGGGCAGGCCGGGGTTGTCCCGCTGCACCCGTCGGGCAATGGCCAGCACATCGTCGGCAAAGGCGTGGCCGCCGATGGTGCTGCGGCCGAAGCCTTTGAAGTTGAAGGCGACCACGTGATAACCCTGGTCGAGAAACGCCTGGTCCAGCTTGTTCTCGAAGAAGTAATGCATGCCGTACTTGAGGAACGGGTGGCACAACAGCACCACGCCCCGAGGGTGCATGACGGTGGTGCGCAGGGACGCCCCCTCCAGCCGACTGCCGTCGCGCGCGACTTCGACAAAACCTGCCGCGCGACTGGGGACGTCGCGCTTCCAGCCCTGGACCTGGCGGAACATGGTGCGGATGAACAGCTTGGAAATGGCCACACCCAGCCAACCCGTCGATTGCTCGTTTTTGCTCATGCTCGTTTCCATTGTCTGGCCTTCATCTCGGCATAACCGAATGCCGCTTCGTAACTGGGACCCGCCACCCAGGCGCTGAGGAACTGCACGCCCTGCACCGGGAAGCCGTGATGGAAGACATGGCCGCTCAGGTCCGTGCTCACCATCGCGCCATAACCCGAACCGTCGGTGTTGTTGGTGAACCGCACATAGGTGTGGGGCGTGGCCACTTCGGTATGCAGCACATGCCCGCGCAAGCCCGGCACCTGGCTCAACAGACGCTCCACCAGGACGGCGCCGGCGCGCTGTTTCTTGGCCCGGTACTGCTCGGTACGGCGCTGCGGCCAATGAGCGATCGAGTCGAGCACGTTGATGCACACCACCAGGCCCGCAGCCGGGTCCAGGGCGTGATAGTTGGTGACCTCGACCGGCGACATTTCCCAGAAGGCCCGCTCACTGAGCGCCGCCTCATAACCGCTGCGTTCGGCAGCCATGCGCAGCTCGGCGCCGGCGCCCGGGTCTTCGGGGAACAGCATCGACTCGCTGTGCAGCAAGCCCAGGTGCGCCGGTGGCAGGTCGGTCACCAGGTACACGGTGGTGGTCGAGCGGGCCGGTTTCAGCGCGGTGAGTTTCTCCCGCGTGGGGGCCAGCTCCACATCCGCCGCGAACAGCGACTGCACCGCGTAGTGCGGTGAAGCGTTGATGTACACCCGCGGCGAATGGAACACGCCGCGCTTGGTGCTGACCCCCGTGACGCTGCCTTGCCCGTCGGTGAGCACTTGATCGACCGCCGTGCTGAGCAGCACCTGCCCACCGGCCTGCTCGATCCGCTGCGCCAGCAGGTTGGACAGGTGCTGCGATGAGCCCCTGACATAGGCGTTGCCACGGTTGAGGGTGGCGTACACCACATGCAGGTAGTACAGGTAGCCCAGGTCTTCCGAGTAGCCGCCGACGTAGATGCCCGGCGCCGCCAGGATCTCGATCAGGTACGGGTCGTCGAACAGCTCGTGCAGCGCCTGGCGCACGGTCTTCTGCTTCAGGTGGCGATGGGCGAAGCGCAATTGGGCCATGTCCGGCTCAAAGGTGCCTTCCAGCATCTGGAACTGGTAATAGCCGTTGCGCCCGTAAGTCCGAACCTGTTCGAAGAAGGTCGCAATGCCCTCGGCCTGATGGGGAAAGCGCTCCAGCAACTGCTGTTGCGCGTCGTCCACATCGTTGGCCAGGGGCAAGGGTGTGCCGTCCTGGTAAGCGCAGAAGTAGTCTTCGGGATAGACCAGGTCCAGCGTGTCCTCCAGCTCGAGGCTGCGCAGGATGCGGATCAGGTTGCCGCCCTCGGCCATGCCGCTGAGCTTGTGCAGGCTGCAATCGAACACCGCCTCCTGCTTCGGTCGGCTGAACGTGGAGGCATACCCGCCGACGACAATATGCTTGTCGATCACCAGCAGGCGTACCCCAGGGTCACGTTTGACCAGCATGGCCGCACAGGCCAGGCTGGTGATCCCGGCACCGACGAAAATCGCGTCCCAGGACGGCTGGCTCATTGACGCAACCCCAGCTTGTCGACCCAGGCGTAGATCTCGGTGAAACGCACGTCGTTGATCCGGGCGTTGCTGTCCGAGCGCCAGACTTCTTCGATCTTCGCCTTGTCGTCCATCGCGATCGGGAACTCGAACGACGTGTGCCGGGCGATTTCCGGGTTGTAGGTGAACATGTCGATCAGCGCCGGAATGATCCGACGGCTCATGGCTTTCACCTGGGCGATGGATTCCGCGCTCGCCGTTTCAAAGAACGACTCGCTGATCCAGCGACCGAAGGCAATGTGCCGGGCCTCGTCATGGTGATGTTCACGGAACAGGGTCCGGGTCATGGGTTCAATGCCAGGCCCCTGGGAGGTGTGCATAGCGCCCATTTCCGCCACCCACTCGATCAGCAGGGTGAACAGCACGCCCACCGCCGGCTCCATTTTCGGCAGGGTCACGGTCAGCGGTTCGTAGAGCCCTACCGGCGGGTTCCAGATCTCCAGGCCGGCCTTGACCATGAAGCGCTTGAAGGTCAGGGTGTGCACGATCTCCTCCTTGGAGAAGATCATCAGGTACTCCTGCAGGTCCTGGGAGATCCGATCGTGGAACTGGGTGATATAGCCCATGTACAACGACGGAATGGTCTGCTCCAGCCAGATGAACATGGAGATATCACGGCCGGTTTCCAGCCAGGCCAGCTCCAGTTTCTGCGCCTCGCTCAGGCCTTCACAGAAGCGCGTGCCATTGATCCACAGATGATCGGGGTCCTTGGGATAAAGGCTGCGATCGACTTCCTGGTTCCAGGGCAATACGGTCGCGTGGTCCATGGTCTTGTGATGCGAGACCTCACTCAGCTTGCGGACCTTCGATTCCCTTGCCTCTGAAATGGTGAGCACACTATTGGTCAGCGTGGACATTCCCTTGCTCCTAATGGGTAACGGTGGATCTGCCGGTCAGGCAGGTGCGGTGGCCGATTCCTTGACCTCGACCACGAATTCGCACAGCTGGCGCAACGTGGCGATCTGGCGGCTGGCGAACGAGTCGGGATCCAGCGCCACGCCGATCTTCTTCTGCACCACAAGCTGCATCTCGACGAAGTCCAGGCTGTCGAACGCCATCGATTCGATCTGGGTATCGAGGGTCACATCGTTTTCGTCGACGTCCTTGAGTTCCAGAATGAGGTCACGAACAACGGCAAATACTTTCTCTACGGTGGTCATTGCACAGCTCCTTGGTGGGGTTAAAGGGTTTTTGCCATCAGCCCGAGGGTGATGGTCATGACGTGGCGATCGCTGACATGCACCCCAAGATCGAGGGTGCCCACGGCCTTGCCGGGGCTTTCGATCAGGTTGATGTTGCCGATCTCACAGCGAATATCGGTCTGCAACCCGCCCAGGGAACGCAGCGAGGTGCAGAAGTTGATCTGGTGGCTGGTCTGCACCACCAGCAGGTCCGACAGGTCCTCAAGCCGGTTTGGTCTTTCCCGCTGCCGGAACTGCGCTGACAGGGAGTCGAAGACCACCCCCATGTGGTTGCGAATGAAGTGGGAAAAGATCAGCGCATCGAGCGCAACCCAATCATCGAAACCCTGGCCCAGGCCCTGGCGAAATTCCGCGAGCCAGGCCGTCACTTCCTCCCTGACCAGCAGAAAGCCCGCAGTGCTGGAGGACCAGAGCGGCGCGTCGACGATGCGCACGTGGCCGATCATGTGTTCGCTGTTGCCGATGCTCGACTGCAACTTGAACGCCGTGCTGTCGCTGCGCTCGCGGGTCGACAGGGCAACCAGGCTGTCGCGCAGCACCGGCGTCTTGAGCAGCGCCTTGAACTGCATCCAGTCCTGGGGCAGCACCGGGTTGACGCGGCCCATGCGCTGCTTGACCGGCAGCAGCGCGAGCATGCCGTGCACCACCACATCGGCGGCGTCCATGCGGCGCGCGGCTTCCAGGTCGAAGTGAATCGGGTTGCGATCACCGGAGAGGCCGGCCCAGGCCTCGATCTGCTCGGCTGCAAATTGCAACTGCATGCTCAAACCACCTTGCGCAGCATGATGCCGGCGTTGGCGCCGCCGAAGCCGAAGCTCAGGTTCATCACGTTGTTCAGGCTCTGCCCATGCAGGTGCTCGTTGGGCACGTAGTTGAGGTCGCACTCGGGGTCGGCCTGATCCATGTGGATCGTCGCCGGGATGGTGCCGCGGGCCATGGCCTTGAGGCAGAACACCGCTTCCATGGAACCGGCAGCACCGATCAGGTGGCCGGTGTAGGACTTGGTGCTGGACATCGGAATGCCGTACGCGGCGTCCCCCAGGGCGAGCTTGATCGAGCGGGTTTCGTTGACGTCGTTGAGCGGGGTCGAGGTGCCGTGCAGGTTGATGTAGTCGATCTGCTCCGCCTGCACGCCGGCCTGCTTGCAGACCTCATTGATCACCCGTACCCGGGCCTGCATGTCTTCGGCCGGGGCAGTCATGTCGTAGGCATCCGAATAGTTGGCGTAGCCGGTGATCTCGCCAAGAATCTTCGCGCCCCGGGCCCGGGCCGACTCGTAGTCCTCCAGACACAGCACCGCCGCACCCTCGGACAGCACGAAGCCGCTGCGGCCCTTGCTGAACGGGCAGCAGGCCAGGCGGGTGTTTTCCTGCTCTTTGCTCAGGGCCTGGATGACATCCACCGACCACACGTTGAACTGCTCTTTCAGGGACTCGCTGCCACCGGCAATCATCACCTTGGCGCGGCCGCTGCGAATCGCCTCGTACGCTTCGCCGATGGCGATGGTGCCCGTGGCACAGGCCGCCACCGGGCTGTTCTGGATGCCGCGCATGTTCCAGTTCATGGTGATGCCGGCCGTAGCCGCATTGCACATCGACATGACCGTGGCGAAGGAGGTGGAGATGCCGTGGGCACGGTATTCGTTGTTATTGCTGTTGGCGGTGTCCAGGCCGCCCCACCCGGTGCCCAGGATCACGCCGCGATCGAAGGGCGAGACGATCTCATCCAGAGGCGTATCACTGAACGCCATGCGGATCGCCTCATGGGTCGCCACCAGGCTGTATTTGGCGAACAGCGGCAACATCTTGGAGATTTTCTTCGAAAACGGACGCATCGCCGCATGCCCGAAGTCATCGATAAAACCAAAGTAACGGGCGTGGATGCTCGGATCATCGAAGGTGTGCTGACGGTAGCCCACCTGGTAATCCATCATCGCGTCCCAGATAGCGTCGGCATTCTCGCCAAGCGAGCAGATGGCGCCATAACCGGTTACCACGACCCGGCGCGGTTCTGAAGAAGCAGACTTTTCCATGATCTTCCCTGTTTCGATGTCTTTGGCTTGAATGCCGCACAGCATGAAGAAGCCTGATCCAGACACTCAGACTGTCATTGGCATAGTTGGCGATAGAGGCAGATGGAGTACTTTGAATTACAAGCGATGACGGCAACTTAGAACAATCGTCCAATATTGAAAGTTCATCGTGCAGCGTCATCCGGGCTTAACCACTGCCCGGCATAAGTTGTCGTAATTGCCAGGGCAGGACAACTGTATCTAGGTACAGATAGGTGATTAAAATCAAAGTGCGCAGGCGCCAACTGCACTAAGGTACAGGTCGCTACTGAACGGATATTGATAAACTAAGGAAAGTCGTTGGGGGTTATCTTCGATGTGCGGAAGTTAATGCCTTGCGCTCCTGTACCCATCGCTCCACTTAGTACTTAAGTACTACATTCATGGAAGAACGTTAATAATATGAACGCTATCGATTTTTACACGCTTGACTATAGTGCGACGCCCCATGCCTGGGTCGCTGACTTGTATGGCCTGCGCAAGGAAGTATTCGCCGACCGTCTGAATTGGAAGGTCAATGTAAACAACGGCATCGAGTTCGATGAATACGACAACGAGCGCACCACCTACCTGATTGGCACCTGGGAGGGCATTCCCCTGGCCGGCCTGCGGCTGATCAACACCCTGGACCCCTATATGGTCGAAGGCCCGTTCCGTGATTTTTTCCGCTGCGAGCCCCCAAAACACGCGCTGATGGCCGAATCCAGTCGCTTCTTCGTCGACAAGATCCGCTCTCGCCACCACGGCCTGGCCCAGGTCCCCCTGACCGAAATGCTGCTCTTGAGCATGCACAACTACGCCGCGGCCAAGGGCCTGGAGTCGATCATCACCGTGGTCAGCAACGCCATGGGGCGGATCGTGCGCAACGCCGGCTGGCACTACGACGTACTGGATACCGGCGAAGCCTCGCCAGGGGAAAAAGTGCTGCTGCTGGATATGCCGGTCAACGAGCTGAATCGCCAGCGCCTGCTGGCCACTATTGCGCGCAAGCAACCCCTGTCAGCGGCACAGGCCAGCCTGTGGCCGCGCCCTCTGCAGGCTGGCGACAGCCCGCTCGATGTGCCCGAGCGGGTCAGTGCCTGAATCAGAGGATGCCTTGGCGCTGAGCCTCATAAACCGCCTGTTTGGCATTGCAGACCTGTAGCTTGCCGGCGATGTTGGACATGTGAAATTTTACCGTCCGCTCGGAAATCGCGCAGATCAGCGCGATTTCCCGGTAGGACTTGCCCATCATCACCCACTTGAGTACCGCCATCTCCTTGGCCGAAAGCGGGCCGCTCTGGAGCTTGGCAAACCACTCATCGACCGTCCGCAGGCTCAGCAGCCGGCGATGAAAGCGGATCAACGCCATCTGGATCTGCGCTTCCTGGTCGGCCATGCGTCGCTCAAAATCGGCTTGCGGCCCTTTGTTGCAAAGGCTCAACGAACTGAACAGGCCGCAGGGGTCATGCAAGATAAAGGTGGCGCCGGAGCAGATTCGGTGTTGAGTGGAGCGGCGAAAAAACTCCCGGCTCTTTTCACAGGACGCGCTCTGCAACGCATCATCCCAGGAAAAGGGCGCGCAACTTTTAAGCGCGTGATGAATGATCGGGTCGATCAAATGATAGCTGGCGTCCTTATAAGCTTTGAGCCAGGGCAAGGGGTAGTTTGAAACAATAAGAGGCGCCGCCTCACGATTACGAGGAACGGCAAAGTAGGCATAACTTAGCCCTTGCAGCTCCCCCAGCTGCATTTCAAGTTCAGATTGTAAACAGACGTTTGAATGACCTTCGTCGACTGGGACGAAATCAGCGTATTTGAATTGACTATCCATGT
Source organism: Pseudomonas sp. QD4 (assembly GCF_049199125.1). Lineage (NCBI taxonomy): Bacteria > Pseudomonadati > Pseudomonadota > Gammaproteobacteria > Pseudomonadales > Pseudomonadaceae > Pseudomonas > Pseudomonas sp. QD4. The sequence continues at coordinate 1,279,244 of NZ_JBLZOM010000002.1, read as the reverse complement.
CATGAGCTCATTATCCATCAGGATTAAGCGAACTTTGCTCAAACATTGAAGACAATGCAAGATTTTTCATTACGCCGAGCAAGTACGTACATGCCACTGACATACAAGGCGTTTAATGCCGGTACAAGCGGACAGACGGTATTCGACCAAGGCCTAATATAAATCGACGAGACTAACTAGACGGTTTGTTTAGAAAACGATTGAAGTAAACAGTTGCTTTTAACAACCTTGCTGTTTGAGGTTGAAAAACGCTGCCTTGATCCAAAGCCGGAGCATTTCTGCTTGCGGTTCGGTGATTATTGCCGAGCTGTTCCGTTCAGATTGTGCTGGTGAATTTTTAACAAAAGTTGCTCGTCTTTCGGTCATCTGCCTCATACCTCCAGCAACAAAAGCCCCATGCACCTCCCTAACAATCCACACCAGAATATCGGCGATCTCTATCGCGACCACCGCCAGCGCCATGGACATTCGCTTCGACCACCCGCAACGCCCGGTGCACCTGGAAGCCGGCCAGCAGACCGATTTCAGCCGCGCCCTCATTTCGCTCATCGTCCCCTGAACAAGACGGGGATGTGTGGCACTGGACTGTGGGGTGAGCCGTATTTGAGAAACAAGAGGCCTGTGGCTGTGGACAGTTTGGAGGTCTACATCAGAATGAAGTAGCGATCGCCAGGGCCAGTTGTTGGTCGGTCATCAAGGGCGGGGTGTATGTCGTACGGTAATACCGCACTGCTTGCTCAAACTGAGCGCCGCGAATATCGCCATCTGAACCGACGAACGCAAGTGCGTCAGCTTTTGCAGGTTTGAAATTTTTAGCAGCCAGCTCAGAAAACCCGGTGGTTGCAGAAAGGACCGTGGTTGGGGCTAGCGTTATCATGATCATCGATTTTTCATAGGAATCATCGGACCGCTCAGTGGCATGAGCGCTGATCGAAAACGTGAGGGCGGCAGCCATAATCTTCCATGAGTCCATTCTTCGTTGCTTCCATTGCGATCCGAGGTCGCGACGATAGCAAATCAGGGTATCGCCAGAAACAAGAAGCCCGCGCAGTGGCGGGCTACAGAACACAGATCGGTAGCGCATCAGTCCGACTCCCAGGCCTTCAACCTGGTCAAGCCGAACTTGAGTAGCGGGATAGCGGCTTCTATCGCAATACAGTCAACTTGCTTTGGCCACAAACCAGCGGCTCGAAGTGGTGATGAGTCTCGGCTCCCATGACGAAGCCACAATCCAGCGTCACCCTGGTTCCATTTGGCAAGTTTTCTCCGTCGTCTAACGCGAACTGCACACGATCTGCAGTGACTACATTTCCGATATCGGTCCGAACGGTCTTCTGCTCATCCAGAACCAATGCGGTATATCCAATTTTTGCAGGAGGTTTGATTTGCCCCAGTGGGTCGTTCGCGGCAAGCGTAAAAACGCGTCCTGTAAACTGCATGGGATTTGGTCCCGGCGGCGTAGGTGTCTCAGCTGCTGATACCGCAAGTGAAAACAGCGCCGGAATGAGCAAAAGTGATTTCATGATTTTCCCTTCACAGATCGAAGCCAAGCGGCATGCAGCAAATATATGGCTATAAGCCACCTGTCGAGTCAATAGCTTGCCCAGGAGTTCGCGATGGGCGCCGGGCACTCTCCATGGTTAGGCAAACTTATCGAGAGCACGCCTGTACGCGTACCTCAAAGCCCAATTGATGCGCTCGCTTAGCCGCAAGGTTCAGTTGCGGGCATCGTTTTGTTCAGCCTTAGTAAAAGCAGATTGCTCTGCGGGCTTCCCAGGCTTACGGCAGGGCGTTTACCTGCGGACCTTCAAGCGCGGTCGCAAAAATTAGCATGACCTCGATTCGTGTTGGAAAAACGGGACACCCAGCGTGCCAATCAAGTCGGGCCGACTTGTTGCGGCACTACATACTCAATACAAATGCTGTCATTAAGCTGGCATAACCGAGCCAAAACCATCCATCCAGGCACAAAAAAGGCACTTGCGATAAACGCTAAGTGCCTGATTTGTGTAGCTTGTTTGGTGGAGCCGGGGGGATTTGAACCCCCGTCCGCCAGTACTCCGCTGTCGGTACTACATGCGTAGCCGTGTCTATTAAGTTAACCCTCAGCGACCCGACGGGCAGGGTGCTTTGGGCGAGTTGTGTAAGTTTTAGCCGCTTCGTCCACAACGTACTGCACGGCGATTCTGTTCTATATGACAATCACTTTGGGTTTACAGACATCCCCTGATGATTGCTGGACCCGAAGGTACCAGGAGGGAAGGGCTAAGGCTGCTTACGCAGCGAGAGCGTATTCCCCGTAGGTTTCGTCATTGGCAACTATAGGAAGTTGCAACAGTGGATTTACGAGTTCTGTTACCAACTCGGCATGCACCTAAAGTTTCGCAACCGGCGTCGAATCCTAAACGGCCCCGAACCTGCTGTACGTAACCAGCAGGTCGACACAGTGTACGCCAACCGGGCTCAGAAGGCCAACCCGAAGGTTGACCTTGAGCGGTTGCTTACTGATCGCCCTTGGTGTTGTTCTGCAATTTCTGGATCGCCTGGGTGGTCAGCGAGATGCAATTCTTGGTGCCTTCCTCGGTGCCTTTGGCTTTCTCGGCGGTTGCCTGTTGAACCGACGCGTCGATGTCGTTGCTCAGTTGCTCGCTCATGGCTTCAGTGCTGACTTTGGCGTCGCGGATTTTTTGCAGGTTGATCTGACACAGGTCTTCCTGCGCGGCCGCGAACACCGGGGAGGCCAACATTGCCGCAGTAATGAACAGTCCAGCCAATGCAGAACGCTTCATAAGGTATCTCCTTGAACGATTAGTCTCGGTGCTGCCGATTAATCAGGACAACCTGCCGAGGTCGGTTATAAGCCTCATTCACTGGGGCCTAAGCAGATGACTATAGCCGCGCGCAGGAATTCGGTTTTTTTTACTCCGGTTATGAAAAAACCACCTGGCTAGTGCCGGGGGCACTAAAAAGGGGCAAAAATGCCCCTTTTAAGTCAGGTTGATGCCTCAGGCCACCTTGGCCCGGGTGACCCTGTCCACCAGGTACACCAGCCCGTGATAGTCGATGCCGCCGTGCTGGCTGAGGCCGATTTCACAGGTGCGGCTGGTGGAGATCCCTTCGCTGCAATGCTGCACCGCGTCCTTGAGGCTACGCAGTGAGTGGGCATTGAGTTCGGGGGTGGTGAAGCCCTTGTCGCCGGCGAAACCGCAGCAGTGGATACCCTCCGGAATCACCACGTTGCTGCTGCAGCGCCGGGCCAGGTCGATCAGGGCCTGGCTTTCTCCCAGGTGCTGGGTGCTGCAGGTGACATGCACTGCGATAGGCGCTTCCTGGGGGGTGAATTCCAGCCGATCCATCAGGTGGGTGCGGATGAAACGTACCGGGTCATACAGGTCCAGGCGCACATCGCCCAGGTCCTGTACCAGGCGCAGGGTGCACGGGCTGGTGTCGCAGTAGATCGGGTCGAGGCCGCCACGGCTGGCGTGGAGCAGGGCGCCGATCAACTCCTGGCGCTTGTGTTCGGCCTGCTCCGCATAGCCTTTGGAGGCGAATGGCTGGCCGCAGCAGAGGCTGTCCGGATTGTCGGGGATCACCACCTGAAAGCCGGCTTTTTCCAGCAGGCCCCGGGTCTTGTCGTAGAGCGACATCTGTTCCTTGTCGCCCGCTGCCGGGCCCATCACCCGCGAGACGCACGCCGCCAGGTACACCACCCGTGGGCGCTGATCGCTGACGCTGGGGCTGAAACGGATGGCCTTTTCCGGTTGCGGCATGGCGCTGGTCCATTGCGGGACCTGACCCTTGGACAGCTTGCTCAAGGACGCCGACAGCCTGGCCAGGCGCGGAGCCCCCAGCAGCATGCGCGCGCCGTTGGCCACGTGCAGGGTAAAGCGCGCGCCCTGCAAGGTGGTCGCGAAGTGATTGCCCAGCCAATCGGCGGTCTTGCCGTGGTTGGCGCTGCGGCTGCGCAGTTGCTTCACCAGCTCCCCGGTGTTGATGCCCACCGGACAGCGTTGCGCACACAGGCCCGTCGCGGCGCAGGTGTCGATGCCCTGGTACTGATAGGCCTCTTCCAGTTCGCGGGTGTCGATGCCGGCACTTTTTTTCGCCTGGATATCACGCCAGATGACGATGCGCTGGCGCGGACTCAAGGTCAGCCCCTTGGACGGGCACACCGGTTCGCAGAACCCGCACTCGATGCACTTATCCACAATCTCGTCCGCCGCCGGCAGCGGCTTGAGGTGCTTGAGGTGGATTTGCGGGTCGTCGCTGAGCACCACGTCCGGGTTGAGGATGCCGTTGGGGTCGAGCAGACGCTTGAGTTGCCACATCAACTGGTAGGCATCGCTGCCCCATTCCAGCTCGACAAAGGGCGCCATGTTGCGCCCGGTGCCGTGTTCGGCCTTGAGCGAACCTCCGAACTCCACCGCCACCAACTGCGCCACGTCATCCATGAACGCCTGGTAACGCGCCACTTCTTCGGCACTGTTGAAGCCCTGGGTGAAGACGAAGTGCAGGTTGCCCTCCAGGGCATGGCCAAACAGGATCGCCTCGTCGTAATGGTGTTTGTCGAACAGCTCGATCAGGCGGTTGACGCCGATAGCCAACTGTTCGACCGGGAACGTCACGTCTTCGATGATGACCGTGGTCCCGGTTTTACGCACCGCGCCCACGGCGGGGAAGGTGTCCTTGCGGATTGCCCAGAGCTTGGCGTTTTCCTGCGGGTCTTCGGTGAAGTCCACCTGCTTTTCCACCGGGAAGGCAGCCAGGGAATTCATGATCTGCGCCAGTTGCTCGTGCAGCAGCGACGACGACGCGGCGCGGGACTCGATCAACAGCGCGCAGGCACTGGCCGACAGTTGCTGGACAAAGGCCGGCATCCCGGGCTTGTCCTGCACCGAGCGCAGGCTGCGGCGGTCCAGCAGTTCCACGGCCGAGACCGGTTGGCTCTTGAGCACGGTCACGGCGTTGCAGCAGGTTTCCACATCGGGGAACACAATCAGCGCCGACGCCTTGTTCGGGTGGTCGATCACCGTGTCGTAGGTCACTGCGCTGATAAAACCCAGGGTGCCTTCGGAGCCCACCAGCAGATGGCTCAAGATATCCACAGGCTCGTCGTAATCCACCAGGGCATTGAGCGACAGGCCGGTGGTGTTTTTCAGGCGGTATTTATGGCGGATCTTGGCCGCCAGCTCGGCATTGGCCCGCGTCTCGCGGCCCAGGGTTGCCAGGCGCTCCAGCAGTTCGCCGTGGCTGTTGCGGAACGCGGCCACGCTGTTGGCGTCTTCGGTGTCGAGGCGGCTGCCGTCGGCCAGTACCAGGCGGATCCCAGCCAGGGTGTGATAGGTGTTTTGCGCGGTGCCGCAGCACATGCCGCTGGCGTTGTTGGCGACGATACCGCCGATCTTGCAGGCATTGATCGAGGCCGGGTCAGGGCCGATCTTGCGTCCGAACGGTGCCAGCCAGGCATTGGCCTGGGCCCCGATCACCCCCGGTTGCAGACGGATCTGCATGCCTTGCCCGCGGATTTCTTTCGCGTTCCAGTTATCCCCCAGCACGATCAATACCGAGTCGCTGATGGCCTGCCCCGAAAGGCTGGTGCCGGCGGCGCGGAAGGTCACCGGCACGCGGTCACGCTGGGCCAGTTCGAGCAGGGCGACCACTTCGTCTTCTGACTCGACGCGGATCACCAGCTTGGGGATCAGCCGATAAAAACTGGCGTCGGTGCCAAAGGCCAGGGTCGAGAGCGGGTCGTCGAAACGGCGCTCCTGGGGAATCAGTTGCTGCGCATCACGCAGGAAAGCGGCCGGTAGGCTCATTGGTCCTCCAGGATCAGTACCACCAGGTCTTTCGGGCCGTGGGCGCCGTAAGCCAGGACTTGCTCGATGTCGGCAGTCTTCGACGGGCCGGACACCAGCAGGGCATTGGTCGGCATGCCGGCAGCCCAGTTCATCTGCTGCTGGACCTGATAAAAGTTGTCGCGAATTTCACTGGCCTTGAGCAGGGCAAAATGCACCGGCGGCACCAGGCTCATCAGGCGCGGCTCTTCCCGGGTTGGCCACAGGATCAGGCTGCCGGTGGCGGCAATTGCGCCGAGGGTGGTGGTGAGGCTGGCCGGGGTGTCATTGAACAACTCGGCTTTCCACTCTTCCACGGGCCGGTCGTAGGCCTTGAGTGTCGGCAGATCCGAGTGTTCAGCCCAGTACGCGGTGACACGCTGGCCGTGGGCCGTGGTGGGGGCGATCAGCAGGCTGGGCAATTGCCGGTCCTTGAGCAACTGGGCCAGCAGCTCGGGCCAATCGGCGCCGGTGCTCAGGTGGATTTCGGTGTGCACCGCTTCCATCAGTTTGCGCAGTTGCGGGATGCGTTGTTCCGGGCTGTAGGTGTAGGGCTTGGTCACCAGCGCTTCGTCGAAGTTGTCCGCCACCGTGGTGGTGCCGGTCAGGCTGTGGCGCAGCTTGGCGAGGATGTTCTGTTTGGCGCTCATCGACGGTCCTCCTGTTTGGCCAAGTGCTCGCGGGCCAGGTCATGCAGTGAGCGAGCGGCAGGTTTCGGCGCGCTGTGGTTTTGCGTCCAGGGCCCGACATTGCCTGGCGTCAGCCCACGCAGGCGAGTGGCGGCCAGGAGAAACAGCCGATAGAGCGTGGGCGAGCTGTTGAGCCGGGCCCAGGCGTTCCAGATGAAGCGTTCCTTGCGCGAGTACTTGCTGCCTTGGCCGCGCATCACTTGATGAGGGCTGTCCGGGGCCTTGACGTTTTCTTCGCGCAGGCGCCGCAGCAGCGCCGGGATCGGGATCTTCACCGGGCACACTTCACCGCAGGCGCCGCACAGCGACGAAGCGCTGGGGTGATCCGGAACCTTGGCCAGGCCGACCATGTGCGGGGTGATGATTTTGCCGATCGGACCGGGGTAGACCTCGCCGTAGGCGTGGCCGCCGATGCGGGTGTAGACCGGGCAGTGGTTCATGCAGGCGCCGCAGCGGATGCAGTTCAGGGTCTGGCGCAGCTCGCTGTCGGCAAAGGCCTGGCTGCGACCGTTGTCCAGCAGCACCAGGTGCACTTCCTGCGGGCCGTCGAGCTCATGCGCCTGGCGTGGCCCGGAGATCATATTGACGTAGGTGGTGATGGGCTGGCCGAGGGCCGAGCGGGTCAGCAGCGACAGCAGCGGCACTACGTCGCGCAGGTTCTCGACGACTTTCTCGATGCCGGTGACGGCAATGTGCACCGGCGGCACGGTAGTGGACATGCGCCCGTTGCCTTCGTTTTCCACCAGCAGCAGGGTGCCGGTCTCGGCCACTGCGAAGTTGACGCCGGAGACGCCGATGTCCGCTTCGAAAAACTTCTGCCGCAAGACCTTGCGACCGATCTGAATGAGTTGGTCAACGTCCTTGGTGTACTCCACGCCAAGTTTGTCGTGGAACAAGGACGCGACCTGACCGGCGTTCTTGTGGATCGCCGGCATAATGATGTGTGAAGGCTTCTCGTGGTCGAGCTGGACGATAAATTCGCCCATGTCCGACTCAAGGCATTCAATGCCTTGTTCAGCGAGGACATGGTTCATTTCCATCTCTTCGCTGACCATCGATTTGCCCTTGATCACTTGCCGAGCCTCGTGAGCGCGGATGATCGAGAGGACGATGCCATTGGCCTCGTCCACCGTTTCCGCCCAGTGCACTGTCACACCGTTGCGGGTCAGGTTCTGTTCAAGTTGCTCGAGCAGGTCGGGCAGCTTGGATAACGCACGGGCGCGGACAGCATTGCCCAGCGCTCGCAGATGTTCCCGCTCGTGGGCATCGCTGAACGACGCCGCACGCTTGGTCATCAATGAATCCATCGCACTGCGAAAGTTATTGCGCAGTTGCGTATCACCCAGGGCCTGGTGGGCCCGGGTACGAAAATCTTCCGACACGGCAACGGTCGGTATCAGCTGCGGCGTGCTCATTGGCCACCCCCGGTACGCTGCCAGAGGAAGCTTGCCAGGTGTTGCCCACGCAGCGCGGCCTGTTGTTTCTCCAGCGAGCCGTTGATGTTCATCAGGCAGCCACAGTCGGCGCTGAGCACCTTGTGCGCGCCGGACTCTTTCAGCGAGCGGGTCTTGTCCGCCACCATCGCGCCGGAGATGTCTGGCATTCGGACGCTGAAAGTTCCGCCGAAGCCACAGCATTCGCTTTCATGGCTGTGTTCGACCCGTTCCACATTGCCCAACTGCGACAGCAATTGGCGGCCATGCAGGTGGGTGTTCATTTCCCGACGTGCCGAACACGAGGTGTGCAGCGCGACCTTGATCGGCTCGCCGCTGTCCTTGAGTTGCACCTTGCATACAAACAGCAGGAACTCCGCCAGCTCGTAGGTCCGCGCCGCGAGGGCCTGAACCTGTATCAGCATCTGCGGCTCATCCTTGAACAAGTCGGCGTAATGCTCGCGCAACATCCCGGCGCAGGAGCCGGACGGCACCACCACCGGATAGTCCCCGGCAAACAGCGCCAGTTGCGAGCGCGCCACGGCCCGTGCCTGCTCGGTATAGCCCGAGGTGTAGGCCGGTTGTCCGCAGCAGCTTTGTCCTTGCGGGTACTCGACGCGAATGCCTTCGCGCTCCAGCAGATGAATCGCGTCCATCCCGGCTTCGGGATAGAACAGGTCGACCACGCAGGTTCCGAACAGATAGACCTGCTGCGGTTTTTCGCTGGGGTACTGGCGTGGTTCGGCCAGCGGCGGTGCGACGCGGGTCGCATTGGGCACGGCGTTGTAAAAAAGCTCGCTCATCAGGCGTGTCTCCGGGTGGTCCCGGTTATCCGTCCGCTGAGGCTGCTGATAGTAGAGAGGCAAACTTTCAGCAGCCTTGCAGACCCGGTTGTGAATTGCTTGCGCCGGGGGCTGGCCCGGCGCAGGTTCTTGCGTCTACGTGTCGCGCTTAGTGCACCAGCATGCCGGTAAACCAGTAAGCCTGGGCCAGGGTGATGAGACCGACAATAGTGGCAAAAAACAGACTGTGCTTGAGGGTAAAGCGGAACAGGTCGGATTCCTTGCCCACCAGGCCGGTCGCGGCGCAGGCCACGGCGATCGATTGCGGGGAGATCATCTTGCCGGTGACGCCGCCACTGGTGTTGGCCGCCACCAGCAGGGTGTCATTGACCCCGATCTGGTGCGCGGTGGTGGCTTGCAGCGAGCTGAACAGGGCATTGGACGAGGTGTCCGAGCCAGTCAGGAACACACCGAGCCAGCCAAGGAACGGCGAGAAGAACGGGAAGGCCGCGCCGGTGCCGGCCAGGACCAGGGCCATGGTCGAGGACATGCCGGAATAGTTGGTGACAAAGGCGAAGGCCAGCACCATGCCGATCGACAGAATCGGCCAGCGCAGCTCGTAAAAGGTCTCTTTCAAAGTGGTAAGACCAGTTTTGAAATCGATCTTCAGCACCAACATCGAGATCAGCGCCGAGAAGAAAATCGCAGTGCCGGTCGCGGAAATCGGGTCGAGCTTGAACACCGCCGGAATCGCGGTCGGGTTGGTGACGATCGGTGCGACCTTGATCACCATCTGATCCAGGTGCGGAATCGCGAAGTTGAACACCCAGCTGTACATCGAGCCACCCGCGGCGAACATGGCCTTGAAGGGCTTGAGGGTCCAGATGGTCACCAGCACGGTCAGGATCAGGAACGGCGACCAGGCCTTGAAGATTTCACCCAGGCTGTAAGGCGAGGCCACGGTGCTGCGCGGCAGGCCGAAGCCGCCGGCGCTGGCAGTGATTGCGGTGCCTGAGGTCGCGCCGGCGATTTGTGCGCCCGCGCTGCGTTTTGGCTGCCAGACCTTGAGGAACAGGGTCAGGGAAATCAGGCTGGCCAGGGCCGAGGTGATGTCCGGCAGTTCCGGGCCGATGAAGTTCGAAGTGAAGTACTGGGTGATGGCAAAGCTCAGGCCGGCGACCAGCGCGGCAGGCCAGGTTTCTTTGACCCCGCGCATGCCGTCCATCATGAACACCAGCCAGAACGGCACGAACAGCGACAGCAGCGGCAGCTGGCGACCGGTCATCGCGCCGATCTTGAACGCGTCGATACCCGTCACCTGGCCAGCGACGATGATCGGAATCCCCAAGGCACCGAAGGCCACGGGCGCGGTGTTGGCAATCAGGCACAGGCCGGCGGCGTACAGCGGGTTGAAGCCCAGGCCTACCAGCAGCGCGGCGGTGATCGCCACCGGCGCGCCGAAGCCGGCTGCACCTTCGAGGAAGGCACCGAAGCAGAAGCCGATCAGCAACACTTGCAGGCGCTGGTCGTCGGTGATCGACAGTACCGAGCTGCGGATGACTTCGAACTGGCCGCTTTTTACGGTCAGCTTGTAGAGGAAGACAGCGGCGACAATGATCCAGGCGATAGGCCACAGACCGTAGGCAAATCCATAGCCAGCGGCAGCGAGGGCCATGTCGACAGGCATCTGGAAGGCAAAGATCGCCACCAGAATCGACAAGGCCAGGGTAATGCTCCCGGCGACGTGTCCTTTGAGGCGGAACACGGCCAAAGCCAGGAAGAAGAACACGATCGGGATAACGGCGGCGAGGGCGGACAGGCCGAGGCTGCCAAGCGGACTATAGAGCTGTTGCCAGGTTTGCATATGGGGTGGCCCCTAATTGTTGTTGGTCAGGCACTTCGATGTGATGCGGTAAATTGGTAAGACCAATTTACAATCACTGTTGGCTAGGGTAAAAGCCTTGTGTGGGATGTGTCAATTTGCCGCCCTAAAACTTTTGTCGAATGCGCTATGTGGCGAGCATCTGATCGGTTCAATCGAGCAGCGTCTGGTAGGTGTCGGCCCGGCCTCAATAGGCCAGAATAGAGAGCCCGGCACATGGTCGGGATGGTGGAGAGTGGGTTATGGGGTTTGATCAGATACGTCAGCGCCGTTTGTCTGACGATATTGTCGAGCGGCTCGAGGGCATGATCCTTGAGGGCACTTTGACGTCAGGTGAACGCTTGCCGGCCGAGCGGGCCTTGGCCGAACAATTTGGCGTGTCACGTCCTTCATTGCGCGAGGCGATCCAGAAACTGACAGCCAAGGGTTTGCTGATCAGTCGCCAGGGGGGCGGTAACTATGTGGTCGATTCCCTCGGCTCGACCTTTAGCGATCCGCTACTACACCTGCTGGAAAGCAACCCTGAAGCCCAGCGCGACCTGCTGGAGTTTCGCCACACCCTGGAAGCCTCTTGCGCTTATTACGCGGCCTTGCGCGCCACCGAGGTGGACCGCGAGCGGCTGACGGCAGCGTTTGAGGAACTGCAGGACTGTTACAGCCGCCCAGGCGATAGCAATCGGGTCGAAGAGGGTGCCGCCGATGCCAGGTTTCACCTGGCCATCGCCGAAGCCAGCCATAACGCGGTGTTGCTGCACACCATTCGCGGGCTGTTCGACCTGCTCAAGCGCAACGTTGTGACCAACATCGGTGGCATGTACAAGCAGCGCACGGAAACCCGCGACATGCTGATCAGCCAGCACCGTGATTTGTATCTGGCGATTATCGAAGGGCGCGCGGAACAGGCGCGGGAAGTCTCCAGTCGCCACATTCTGTATGTGCAGGAAGTGCTGGAGGAAGTGCGTCAGGAAGTTCAGCGCATGGCACGCGCCGAGCGGCGCAAGGGGATGTAGGCGGGGTAAACGCCGGCAGCCAGCTCCTGGGTCAGGAGCCGGCATGCCGGTGGCAAGTGGTGCAGGTCGAGGTCTTACTCTTCCTTGCCCTTGTTGCGCACGGCGCGATGCAGCTCACGATTGGAGTCGCGTTCGCGCTCGGTGTCACGCTTGTCGTATTCCTTCTTGCCCTTGCCCAGAGCGATTTCGCATTTGATCAAATGCTTGCTCCAGTACAGCGACAGGCAGACACACGCGTAACCCTTCTGCTGCACCGCGGCAAACAGCTTGGCCAGCTCGCGCTGGTTGAGCAGCAGCTTGCGCGTGCGTACCGGGTCGGCAATGACGTGGGTGCTGGCGGTGGTCAGTGGCGTGATATGGCTACCCAGCAGCCAGGCCTCGCCATCCTTGAGCAGCACGTAACTGTCGACCAGTTGCGCCTTGCCCGCCCGCAGACTTTTTACTTCCCAGCCGGCCAGGACCAGACCAGCCTCGAACCGATGTTCGATGAAGTAATCGTGTCGCGCCTTTTTGTTTTGCGCGATGGTCCCTGTTGGGTGTTTCTTCTGATTAGCCATAGGGGCGGCATTATAGGGAGTTGCAAGGCTGTCGGCTACGGTGAAGCTGCGTGCTTGAGCCCTATGAGTGAATCCCGGACAATGCGCCCTCTTTTTTTATCGGTTGGGCGCGTTAACGATGTCGTCAGACAAGGTTTCTGTCCACGGCGGCTGGGCTAGCCGTTGGGTCTTCATACTCGCCGCGACGGGTTCTGCCGTGGGCTTGGGCAGTATCTGGAAGTTTCCCTACATGGTCGGCGTCTACGGTGGCGGTGCCTTTGTCCTGATGTTTCTGCTGTGCATTGCCCTGATCGGCATCCCGGTGATGCTGGCAGAAACCCTGATCGGCCGGCGCGCCCGACAAAGCCCGGCCAATGCCCTTAAAGTGCTGGCGACCGAAGCCGGGCACTCCGCCAAATGGTCCTGGGGTGCCTTTGCCGGGATGATCACGGCGCTGCTGATTCTTTCTTTTTATAGCGTGGTCGGTGGTTGGTCGCTGGACTACATCATTGATATGGGGCGCGGCGATTTCCAGGGCGTGACGGCTGACCAGGTCGGTGCCTACTTCGCCTCGGTCACGGCCGACCCCTGGCGCCTGACGCTGTGGCACAGCTTGTTTATGCTGCTGTCGGCCCTGGTGATCGCCAAGGGTGTGGTCGCGGGGCTGGAGCGCAGCCTGCGGATCATGATGCCGCTGCTGTTCGTGATGCTCCTGGTGCTGCTGGGTTACAGCATGACCACCGGGCATTTCATGCAGGGTGTGCACTTCATGTTCGACTTCAACCCGGAAAAGGTACTCGACGGATTGCTGCCGGCCATGGGGCACGCGTTCTTTTCCCTGAGCGTGGGTGTCGGTTCGATCATGATCTATGGCGCCTACATGCCGAAGAATGCATCGCTGTCCGGTACTGTAGTGGGCGTCGCGCTGCTCGATACTTTTGTGTCGCTGGTGGCTGGGCTGGCGCTGTTTCCGATTGTGTTTGCCGCCGGGCTCAACCCCAGCGAGGGGCCGGGGCTGATGTTCGTCAGCCTGCCATTTGCCTTCGGTAATGTGGCGTTCGGGCAGTTGATGGGCGTAGTGTTTTTTGTCCTGGTGGCCATTGCTGCCTGGAGTTCGGCGATTTCCTTGCTCGAACCCATGGTGGCTTATCTGGTTGAGAGGACTAAAATCCGCCGCGCCTGGGTAACATTCTGGCTGGCCTTTAGCTGTTGGTTCGTGGGATTGGGGACGGTTTTCTCCTTTAACATCTGGCAGCAGGCCAAATTTTTCGTGAACGAAGGCGGGGTTTTTCATCTCTACCAGTGGGGGGCGGCCAGCGGCCTGGACCTCTTTGGAGTGATCGACTTCTTCACCTCGCGGATCATGCTGCCTCTCGGTGGTTTGTGTTTCGTGGTGTTTGCTGGCTGGGTGATGGGGCGCGATGCGGTTCGTGATGAACTGTCGATGCGCAGCCCTGTGTTGTTCGCCTTGACCTTGTTTTTGATGCGCTATGTAGCGCCCATCGGCATTCTTGTAGTGTTTGCCGCCCAGCTGTGGAAATGACGCTGACATGACGACCCATATTCAACGCTCGGCCCTTTTGCCTTATCCGGCGCAGTTTCTCTATGAGCTGGTCAATGACGTGGCGCGTTATCCGGAATTCCTACCCTGGTGCTCATCTGCCGAAGTGCTGGAAAGCAGTGATGAGCATATGCGCGCCAGCCTGGCGGTGGCCAAGGGCGGGCTCAGCCAGCATTTTGTAACGCGCAATATCCTGGTCCCGGGGCAGTCGATCGAGATGAACCTGGAGGAGGGGCCGTTCAATCAGTTGCACGGGGTCTGGGTTTTCAAACCGTTGGGGGAGAAGGCCTGCAAGATCAGTCTGGACCTGTCGTTCGACTATGCCGGGCCGCTGGTACGGGCCACCCTGGGCCCCTTGTTCAACCAGGCGGCGAATACCCTGGTTGATGCGTTCTGTCAGCGCGCCAAACAGTTGCATGCTTGAGTCAACCATCGAGATCGAGGTGGTGTATGCCGCCGTCGACCGCCAAGTGTTGCTCAAGGTGTCGCTGCCAGCCGGCTCGACCCTTCGTGCGGGGCTGATGGCTTCCGGCATTGCCACGCAGTTTCCCGTGCTGGATGTGCAGTCTTGTCCCGTGGGGATTTTTGGCAAAGTGATTGCCGATCCTGATCGGCACGTGCTGCAGGCGGGTGAGCGGATTGAAATTTATCGTCCGTTGCTGGCGGATCCAAAGGAGGTCAGGCGCCTGCGCGCGGCCAAGGCAGCACAGGCCCGTCTGCAGGATTAGCGCTCCTGGCCAGAAAACACGCAATAAAAAGCCCGGACATGCCGGGCTTTTTTATTTCGACACAACTTATTGTGGCGAAGTGTCCAGTGGCTCCGGTGTCGGAACCGGGACGGCTTTTACCCCATCCACGTCTTTCTGGATCTGATCCAGCAGAGAGCCAGGCTTGACTGGTTTCTCTGGTTTTGGCTTCTCGGTGTTCTCGGCCGGCGCGGTCACGGTGGTGCCGCTGTCCTTGCCCAGCAGGGCTTCGTCGCGGCTTACGCCAGGCATAAAGTCGCCCGAAAGGCTGACGAGTTGGTCATTGCCATTGAAGATAACGCTGACGCGTTCCTGTTGGCGCTCACCGCCCCCTGGTTGCAGGCTATACAAATAATCCCAGCGATCGGCATGGAACGTGTCGGTCAGCAGAGGGTTGCCCATAATAAACCGTACTTGCCGGCGGGTCATTCCCGGGCGTAACTGGTCTATCATGTCCTGCGTGACGACATTGCCCTGCTGGATGTCGATTTTGTAAACCCCGGGGAATGAACAACCGGCGAGTGCGAGCAGTCCCACGAAGGTGAAACTGGTTAGCAAGAGCTTGGTGTTTTGCATCGGTGGGCGACTTCCACTATCTTGGCTGGGACAACGTAAACCCCGATCATACCCGCATTAAGAGAAGCTGCGAAGCAGCATCCGCGAGAAAGCTGACCATGGTTGAAAATAGCGAACTACGTAAAGCCGGCCTTAAAGTGACTCTGCCACGGGTCAAAATTCTACAAATGCTCGATTCCGCCGAGCAGCGACACATGAGCGCCGAAGATGTTTACAAGGCGCTGATGGAAGCTGGCGAGGATGTCGGTCTGGCCACGGTTTACCGTGTACTGACTCAGTTCGAAGCTGCAGGCCTTGTGGTTCGCCACAATTTTGATGGCGGCCACGCTGTATTCGAACTGGCCGACGGCGGCCACCACGACCATATGGTCAACGTGGAGTCTGGCGAAGTGATCGAATTCTTCGACGAAGAAATCGAAAAACTGCAAAAGGCGATCGTCGAGAAGCATGGCTTCGAGTTGGTGGATCACAACTTGGTGCTGTACGTACGCCACAAGAAAAAGTAAGCATGTCGCGCGGGCCATGTCCGCGAAACGAACGAAGGCGACCCTAGGGCCGCCTTCGTGCTTTCTGGCTTTCGAGTAACGAGCGCTTAGATTTTTGCGGTCACCACCATCTTTTTCGCATGGGCCAGCGACTCTTTAGTCAGGTCGATGCCGCCCAGCATGCGAGCGACCTCTTCGACACGCTCGGTCTTACCCAGTTTGGACACCGCCGTATGGGTGGCGTCGCTACCGCGCACCTTATGCACGAATAGATGCTGATGGCCCTGGGCAGCCACTTGCGGCAAGTGAGTGACGGTGAGTACCTGGCCTCGTTCGCCCAGCCGACGCAACAATTGGCCAACAATCTCTGCGGTCGGGCCTCCGATACCCACATCCACTTCGTCGAATACCAAAGTCGGTACTCGGGAGGTTTGCGCGGTGATCACCTGGATCGCCAGGCTGATACGTGACAATTCGCCCCCGGACGCGACCTTGGCCAGGGCCTTGAGCGGTTGCCCAGGGTTGGCGCTGACCAGCAATTCCACCTGTTCCAGGCCATAGGGCAGCAACTCATCGCTGGTGTTGGCGTGCAGCTCGATGGTGAAGCGCCCGCCGGGCATGCCCAGGCGCTGTATCTCCTGCTCGACCGCACTGGCCAGGGTGGTGGCGGCTTGCTGGCGCAGGCGGCTCAGTTCCTTGGCTTTCTCCTGGTAATGCCGCGCATATGACTTCAGCTCGTCACCAAGACGCTCGATGGACTCGTCATTCGCGTCCAACGCTTCGATTTCATCCAGCAGCTGTTGCTGCATGGCTGCCAGTTCGGTTGGCTGGATTCGGTGCTTGCGGGCCAGGGTATAGATAGCGTCGAGGCGCTCCTCCAGTTGTTGCAGGCGTGCTGGATCGGCATCGAAGTGGTCGAGAAAGCGATTCAGCTCGCCCACGGCTTCCTCGACCTGGATCTGAGCGCTGGCCAGCAGATTGGTGGCCTCACCCAGGGCGGTCGGCGAGTTGCCGACGCTCGACAGGCGATTGAGGCTGGCGGTCAGGGCATTGAGGACATTGCCGGAATCGCTTTCACTGCATTGCTCGACCACCTGTCGGCAAATGCCGAGCAGGGTTTCGGCGTTGGTCAGGTTTTTGTGTTCCTGTTCCAGTTGCTCCAGTTCGTTGTCGCCCAGACCCAGGTTTTCCAGCTCTTCCATTTGATAGCTGAGCAGTTGATGGCGGGCGCGTTGCTCGTCGCCGGAGTTGGACAGGCGTTCAAGCTCCTGGCGCGTCTGGCGCCAGCGTTGTGCGGCAAGCTGTACCTGGCGCGACAGGTCGGTAGCGCCGGCGTACTCGTCGAGCAGGCGCCGATGGGTCTCGGTTTTCAGCAGCGACTGATGTTCGTGCTGGCTGTGGATATCGATCAACAGTTCGCCGAGGGCCTTGAGATCACCCAGCGGGCAGGGCGAGCCGTTGATATAGCCGCGCGAGCGCCCCTCGGCCGTAATGACCCGGCGCAAGATGCACGGGCTCTCGCTGTCCAGGTCGCGTTCGGCCAGCCAGGTACGGGCTTCAGGGATATCCACAAGGTCGAACGTCGCGAGGATGTCGGCCTTGTCTGCGCCCGGACGCACCACGCCACTGTCGGCGCGATCCCCCAGGGTCAAGCCCAGGGCGTCGAGCATGATCGACTTGCCGGCGCCGGTTTCGCCCGTGATGACGCTCATCCCGCGATCCAGTTCCAGATCGAGATGTTCAACGATGGCGTAGTTGTGTACGGACAGGTGCACCAGCATGACGGCCGCTCCCAGGCTTTAAGTCTGGTTATTTATACAGTGTTTTGTTTCTGGCTGACAATGCCCTCCCTTAGCTCGATTTGCTTGGGTGGAAAACTTTTTTAGCGCAACCAGGAATGTCGAACCCAGGTGTGTTTCCAGTCTTGAAAGGTTTTGCCATGGGTCGAGCCCTTGAACCTGAGAAATGCGACCCCATATACCGGGACAGAAGCGTGAGTTGAGCTCACGGACGTTATTGAAAGGAGAATTTCATGGCTGACGAACAGACGCTGGATACGCAAAATCTAGACGCCAATCAGGCTCCCGAGACCTCGGGCGAGGACCTGGTGGCTCGTGTAAAAGTGCTCGAAGAGCAGCTGGCCGGCGCTCAGGATCAGGCTTTGCGTGTTGCTGCCGATCTGCAGAACGTCCGCCGCCGTGCCGAGCAGGACGTGGAAAAAGCGCACAAATTCGCGCTGGAACGCTTTGCTGGCGACCTGTTGCCAGTGATCGACAGCCTCGAGCGTGGCCTGGAGCTGTCCAGCGCGGATGACGAAAGCATTCGTCCGATGCGTGAAGGGATCGAGCTGACCCTGAAGATGTTCCACGACACCCTCAAGCGCTATCAGCTGGAAGCCATCGACCCGCACGGCGAACCGTTCAACGCCGAGCATCATCAGGCGATGGCCATGCAGGAAAGCGCCGATATGGAACCCAACAGCGTGCTCAAGGTGTTCCAGAAGGGCTATCAGCTCAATGGCCGCCTGCTGCGCCCGGCCATGGTCGTGGTCAGCAAGGCTCCGGCTCCGGTTTCGCCTTCTATTGATGAGAAGGCTTGAAATCAGCCGTAAGGCCCCCATTTAGAAGTCAAGCGTTTAAGTGCTACCGCAGTTGGCCACCACCGCTGCGGCAACAAAATCCAAAGTTTCGGGAGAGTTAACATGGGCAAAATTATCGGTATCGACCTGGGGACTACCAACTCCTGCGTCTCTATTCTTGAAAACGGCAACGTTAAAGTTATCGAAAACGCCGAAGGCGCGCGTACCACGCCGTCGATCGTTGCGTATGCCAACGATGGCGAAATCCTGGTTGGTCAGTCGGCCAAGCGTCAGGCAGTGACCAATCCGCATAACACCCTGTACGCGGTGAAGCGTCTGATCGGTCGTCGCTTCGAAGAAGAAGTGGTACAGAAAGACATCCAGATGGTCCCTTACAAGATCGTCAAGGCTGACAACGCTGACGCCTGGGTTGAAGTGAACGGCCAGAAAATGTCGCCGCCACAGATTTCGGCTGAAATCTTGAAAAAGATGAAGAAGACTGCCGAAGACTACCTTGGCGAGCCAGTGACCGAAGCGGTGATCACCGTTCCGGCCTACTTCAACGACAGCCAGCGTCAAGCCACCAAAGACGCCGGTCGTATTGCTGGCCTGGACGTAAAACGCATCATCAACGAACCAACCGCGGCCGCTCTGGCTTACGGTATGGACAAGGCCAAGGGCGATCACACCGTGATCGTTTATGACCTGGGTGGCGGTACCTTCGACGTTTCGGTGATCGAGATTGCCGAAGTTGATGGTGAGCACCAGTTTGAAGTGTTGGCCACCAACGGTGACACCTTCCTGGGTGGTGAAGACTTTGACATTCGTCTGATCGACTACCTCGTCGACGAATTCAAGAAAGAAAGCGGCATGAACCTCAAGGGTGACCCGCTGGCCATGCAGCGCCTGAAAGAAGCTGCCGAAAAAGCCAAGATCGAGCTGTCCTCGAGCCTGCAGACCGACGTCAACCTGCCGTACATCACTGCAGATGCCACCGGTCCTAAGCATTTGAACGTGAAGATTTCTCGCGCCAAGTTGGAAGCTCTGGTTGAAGACCTGGTTCAGCGCACCATCGAACCTTGCCGCATCGCTCTGAAAGACTCGGGTATCGAAGTTGGCGCGATCAACGACGTGATTCTGGTCGGTGGTCAGACCCGTATGCCGCTGGTGCAGAAGCTGGTGACCGAGTTCTTCGGTAAAGAAGCACGTAAAGACGTCAACCCGGACGAAGCGGTTGCAATGGGTGCTGCTATCCAGGGTGCGGTACTGGCCGGTGACGTGAAAGACGTCCTGCTGCTCGACGTCAGCCCGCTGACCCTGGGTATCGAAACCATGGGTGGCGTGATGACCGCGCTGATCGAGAAAAACACCACGATTCCTACCAAGAAATCGCAAGTGTTCTCGACTGCCGACGACAACCAGGGCGCTGTGACCATTCACGTGCTGCAAGGTGAGCGTAAGCAAGCGGCCCAGAACAAGTCCCTGGGCAAGTTCGACCTGGCCGAGATTCCACCAGCACCACGTGGCGTGCCACAAATTGAAGTGACCTTCGATATCGACGCCAACGGCATTCTGCACGTAGGCGCCAAAGACAAGGCCACCGGCAAGACTCAGTCGATCGTGATCAAGGCCAACTCCGGTCTGTCCGAGGAAGAGATTCAGCAGATGATTCGCGATGCTGAAACCAACGCTGACGAAGACCGCAAGTTCGAAGAGCTGGCCAGCGCGCGTAACCAAGGTGACGCCCTGGTTCACTCGACTCGCAAAATGATCGCTGATGCCGGCGACAAAGTGACCGCTGAAGAGAAAACCGCAATCGAAGCGGCTGTGGTTGCCCTTGAAGCCGCCGTCAAAGGCGACGACAAAGCAGCCATCGACGCCAAGGTTGAAGAGCTGTCCAAAGTCTCGGCGCCGGTTGCTCAGAAGATGTACGCCGAACAGGCTCAGCCTGCAGAAGGCGCGGCTCAGCAAGGCGAGTCGGCTGAAAAAGCTGACGATGTAGTCGACGCTGAGTTCGAAGAAGTAAAAGACCACAAGTAAGACTGCTTGTTGGTCGGCCAGTTGACTGCCTTTGTGCGGTGGCTGGTAGGATGTCGCCGCGCGGGAGCTTGCTCCCGCGTTGGCGTGTCTGGAGCAAGCGAAATTTTTTACTCGGCGTGACCTGTCACGCGGGGTGGCGGTATGGCCGGAAATGCTCCTGCTTTCCGAGCGGGATTACCGCAATGGCCGGCCACTGCTGGCTGGTTTTTTCAAAGACCAGGATCGTTGAATTGACGTGAGTTGGGTCCGGGCCTGTATTGGGGCTCAACGAGTTTGGCGAGGCTCAGGAGAGCTTGGCCGGACGTCCTTAAGAGTGCAAAGACTTATGGCAAAGCGTGACTATTACGAAGTATTGGGTGTTGAGCGAGGCACCAGCGAGGCCGACCTGAAGAAGGCTTACCGGCGCCTGGCGATGAAGCATCACCCGGACCGTAATCCTGACGACAAAGCGTCGGAAGAACTGTTCAAAGAGGCCAACGAGGCCTACGAAGTACTCTCTGACTCGAGCAAGCGCGCCGCCTATGACCAATACGGTCATGCCGGTGTTGATCCGAGCATGGGCGGCGGTGGTGCTGGCTTCGGTGGTCAGAACTTCTCCGACATCTTCGGTGATGTCTTCAGTGATTTCTTCGGCGGCGGTCGTGGCGGTTCCCGTGGCGGTGCTCAGCGCGGCAGCGATTTGCGCTACACCCTGGAGTTGAACCTGGAAGAGGCGGTGCGCGGTACTACCGTGAATATCCGTGTTCCGACGCTGGTCAATTGCAAGCCGTGCGATGGTTCGGGTGCCAAGAAAGGCTCCTCGCCTATCACTTGCCCAACCTGTGGCGGTATTGGCCAGGTGCGCATGCAGCAGGGCTTCTTCTCGGTGCAGCAGACCTGCCCGCGCTGCCATGGCCAGGGCAAGATCATTTCCGATCCGTGCGACTCCTGCCACGGCGAAGGCCGCGTCGAAGAGTACAAGACGCTGTCGGTCAAAGTGCCGGCGGGTGTCGATACCGGCGACCGTATCCGTCTGTCGGGTGAAGGTGAGGCGGGTGCGCAGGGTGGGCCTACTGGCGACCTGTACGTGGTGATCAATGTGCGTGAGCACGCGATCTTCCAGCGCGACGGCAAGCACCTGTTCTGTGAAGTGCCAATCAGCTTTGTTGATGCGGCGCTGGGCGGCGAGCTGGAGATTCCGACCCTTGATGGTCGGGTCAAGTTGAAGATCCCCGAGGGGACTCAGACCGGCAAGCAGTTCCGCGTACGTGGCAAGGGTGTGGCGCCGGTGCGTGGTGGCGGTGCGGGTGATTTGATGTGCCGCGTTGCGGTGGAGACTCCGGTCAATCTGGGGCGTCGTCAGCGTGAATTGCTGGAAGAGCTGCGCAGCTCCCTGGCCGATGACAATACCCATTCACCGAAAACCACTGGTTGGTTTGAAGGCGTGAAGCGCTTCTTCGGCGATCTGTAAGGAGCGACACATGCGACGTATAGCTGTGATGGGCGCCGCCGGGCGCATGGGCAAGATCCTGGTCGAGGCGGTGCAGCAACGTGCGCCGCTGACCGGCCTTACTGCTGCCATTGTGCGTCCTGGCAGCACGTTGATCGGGGTCGATGCCGGCGAGCTGGCTTCCCTGGGTCGTATCGGCGTGCCGCTATCGGGCAATCTCGAGGGTGTCGCCGATGAATTCGATGTCTTGATCGACTTCACCTTGCCGGAAGTGATGCTGAAAAACCTGGCCTTCTGCCGCAAGACGGGCAAGGCGATGGTAATCGGCACGACTGGGCTGGATGCTGCGCAGAAGCAGGTGCTGGCCGAGGCGAGCAAGGATATTCCAATCGTGTTCGCGGCCAACTTCAGTGTCGGCGTCAACCTGTCGCTGAAGCTGCTGGACATGGCGGCGCGGGTGCTGGGTGATGATGCGGACATTGAAATCATCGAAGCCCATCACCGGAACAAGATCGATGCCCCTTCGGGCACGGCCCTGCGCATGGGCGAGGTTATTGCTGATGCGCTGGGGCGTGATCTGCAGAAAGTGGCGGTCTATGGCCGTGAAGGCCATACCGGTGTGCGTGATCGTGAAACCATCGGTTTCGCCACGGTTCGTGGTGGTGATGTGGTGGGCGATCACACGGTCCTGTTCGCTGCAGAGGGTGAGCGTCTTGAGATCACTCACAAGGCCTCCAGCCGCATGACCTTTGCCAAGGGGGCGGTGCGTGCGGCGTTGTGGCTGGACGGTCGCGAGCCAGGTCTTTACGATATGCAGGATGTGCTCGACCTGCGCTGATGATGCACTCAAGGCAGGGTTCAGTCATGTGCCTGAGCCCTGTTTTATCCCGCTAAGCGATGTTCTGTCGCATTCCTCTGCCTTTTAGGCTCATTAGCGGTGGACCGAAAAAGCCTTTTTCTGTAAGCTACAGCTTTAGTGTGTTCACTAAAAGCGCGCAGAATAATTCAGTGAATGAGCGGGGTGACGTGTCCATACGTCACTCCGCTTTTTTACACCTGCGATCGCCCTTTCAGGCTTTATTTACGGGAGGTCTTCTTGACTAAGCCAGCCATACTCGCCCTTGCTGATGGCAGCATTTTTCGCGGCGAAGCAATTGGAGCCGACGGTCAAACCGTTGGTGAGGTGGTATTTAACACCGCCATGACCGGCTATCAGGAAATCCTTACCGATCCTTCCTACGCCCAGCAGATCGTTACCCTGACTTACCCGCACATTGGCAACACCGGCACCACACCGGAAGACGCCGAATCCGACCGCGTCTGGTCCGCCGGCCTGGTCATTCGTGACCTGCCACTGGTTGCGAGCAACTGGCGTAACACCATGTCCCTGTCCGATTACCTGAAAGCCAACAATGTTGTGGCTATCGCCGGTATCGACACCCGTCGCCTGACCCGCATCCTGCGTGAGAAAGGCGCACAGAACGGCTGCATCATGGCCGGTGACAACATCTCCGAAGAAGCCGCCATCGCCGCCGCCCAGGGGTTCCCTGGCCTCAAGGGCATGGACCTGGCAAAAGTCGTCAGCACCCAGAAGCAATACGAGTGGCGCTCGACTGTCTGGGACCTGAAAACCGACAGTCACGCGACCATCGAGGCCTCAGAGCTGCCGTACCACGTGGTGGCCTACGACTACGGCGTCAAGGTGAACATCCTGCGCATGCTGGTCGAGCGCGGCTGCCGCGTAACCGTGGTCCCTGCACAGACCCCGGCTGCCGATGTCCTGGCCCTGAAGCCGGATGGTGTATTCCTGTCCAACGGTCCTGGCGATCCGGAACCTTGCGACTACGCCATCAAGGCCATCAAGGAAGTGCTGGAAACCGAGATCCCGGTATTCGGTATCTGCCTC
This sequence comes from Pseudomonas sp. QD4, assembly GCF_049199125.1. Lineage (NCBI taxonomy): Bacteria > Pseudomonadati > Pseudomonadota > Gammaproteobacteria > Pseudomonadales > Pseudomonadaceae > Pseudomonas > Pseudomonas sp. QD4. The sequence goes on along the minus strand of NZ_JBLZOM010000002.1, from coordinate 1,255,757 downwards.
GGTCACCAACTGCTGGCCCTGGCCTCCGGTGCCAAGACTCTGAAAATGGGTCACGGTCACCATGGCGCCAACCACCCGGTCCAGGACCTGGATACCGGTGTGGTGATGATCACCAGCCAGAACCACGGTTTTGCGGTAGATGAAGCGACCCTGCCAGCCAACGTCCGGGCGATTCACAAGTCGCTGTTCGACGGCACCCTGCAGGGTATCGAGCGTACCGACAAGAGCGCCTTCAGCTTCCAGGGTCACCCTGAAGCCAGCCCAGGCCCGAACGATGTGGCGCCGCTGTTCGACCGCTTCATCAACGAGATGGCCAAGCGACGCTAAGCGCTCGCCTTGAGAATGTAGCGAGAAGTCGTCCAAGGGCGGCCCCGATCAACCCGGTGGCCCCCTTGGAGCTTCAGAAATTGATCAAGACGGCTTGCCGACTGACCTGCGGATTTGAGTGACAAACCCATGCCAAAACGTACAGACATTAAAAGCATCCTGATTCTCGGCGCTGGCCCGATCGTGATCGGCCAGGCCTGCGAATTCGACTACTCCGGCGCCCAGGCCTGTAAAGCCCTGCGCGAAGAGGGTTACCGCGTCATCCTAGTGAACTCCAACCCGGCCACCATCATGACCGACCCGGACATGGCCGACGCCACCTACATCGAGCCGATCAAGTGGCAGACCGTTGCCAAGATCATCGAGAAGGAGCGTCCAGACGCCCTGTTGCCGACCATGGGTGGCCAGACCGCTCTGAACTGCGCTCTGGACCTGGAGCGCGAAGGCGTTCTGGAGAAGTTCGGCGTAGAAATGATCGGCGCCAACGCTGACACCATCGACAAGGCCGAAGACCGTTCGCGCTTTGACAAGGCGATGAAATCCATCGGCCTGGACTGCCCGCGTTCGGGTATCGCCCACAGCATGGAAGAGGCCAATGCGGTCCTCGAAAAGCTCGGCTTCCCGTGCATCATCCGTCCGTCCTTCACCATGGGCGGCACCGGTGGCGGTATCGCGTACAACCGTGAAGAGTTCGAAGAAATCTGCGCTCGCGGCCTGGACCTGTCGCCGACCAAAGAGCTGCTGATCGACGAATCCCTGATCGGCTGGAAAGAGTACGAGATGGAGGTTGTCCGCGATAAGAAGGACAACTGCATCATCGTCTGCTCCATCGAAAACTTTGACCCGATGGGCGTGCACACCGGTGACTCGATCACTGTTGCGCCAGCACAGACCCTGACGGACAAGGAATACCAGATCATGCGCAACGCCTCGTTGGCGGTACTGCGTGAGATCGGCGTTGAAACCGGCGGTTCCAACGTTCAGTTCGGTATTTGCCCGGACACCGGCCGCATGGTCGTGATCGAGATGAACCCGCGTGTATCGCGTTCTTCGGCACTGGCATCGAAAGCTACCGGCTTCCCGATTGCGCGCATCGCCGCCAAGCTGGCGATCGGTTACACCCTGGACGAGCTGCAAAACGAAATCACTGGCGGCGCTACGCCGGCGTCCTTCGAGCCTTCGATCGACTATGTCGTGACCAAGCTGCCACGTTTTGCTTTCGAGAAATTCCCGAAGGCCGACGCTCGCCTGACCACCCAGATGAAGTCTGTCGGTGAAGTCATGGCCATCGGCCGGACCTTTCAGGAGTCTCTGCAGAAAGCCCTACGTGGCCTGGAAGTGGGCGTTTGCGGTCTGGACGAGAAGCTCGACCTGAGCAACCCGGAAAGCATGAGCGTGCTCAAGCGCGAGCTGACCGTGCCGGGCGCTGAGCGTATCTGGTACGTGGCTGATGCTTTCCGCGCCGGCATGACCGTCGAAGACATCTTCGGCATGAACATGATCGATCCGTGGTTCCTGGTGCAGATCGAAGATCTGATCAAGGAAGAAGAGAAGGTCAAGACCCTCGGTCTGTCCTCCATCGACCGCGACCTGATGTTCCGCCTCAAGCGCAAGGGTTTCTCCGATCAGCGTCTGGCCAAGCTGCTGGGTGTGACCGAGAAGAACCTGCGCACGCATCGCCACAAACTGGATATCTTCCCGGTCTACAAGCGTGTTGACACCTGTGCCGCCGAGTTCGCCACCGACACCGCGTACCTGTACTCCACCTACGAGGAGGAGTGCGAAGCTGCGCCATCGGGCCGCGACAAGATCATTATCCTGGGCGGTGGTCCAAACCGTATCGGCCAGGGCATCGAGTTCGATTACTGCTGCGTACACGCCGCCCTCGCGCTGCGCGAAGACGGGTACGAGACCATCATGGTCAACTGCAACCCGGAAACCGTTTCCACTGACTACGACACTTCCGACCGTCTGTACTTCGAGCCGGTAACGCTGGAAGACGTGCTGGAAATCTGCCGCGTCGAGAAGCCTAAAGGCGTGATCGTCCAGTACGGCGGCCAAACCCCGCTGAAACTGGCGCGTGCCCTGGAAGCTGCTGGCGTGCCGATCATCGGTACCAGCCCGGACGCCATTGACCGTGCCGAAGACCGCGAGCGCTTCCAGCAAATGGTGGAACGCCTGAACCTGCGTCAGCCACCAAACGCCACCGTGCGCAGCGAAGATGAAGCCATCCGTGCAGCCAGCAAGATCGGCTATCCGCTGGTGGTGCGTCCTTCCTACGTGCTCGGCGGTCGGGCGATGGAAATCGTCTACGAAGAAGAAGAACTCAAGCGCTACCTGCGTGACGCGGTGAAAGTGTCTAACGACAGCCCTGTACTGCTCGACCACTTCCTCAACTGCGCCATCGAAATGGACGTGGATGCGGTTTGCGACGGCACCGATGTGGTAATTGGCGCAATCATGCAGCACATCGAACAGGCCGGTGTTCACTCCGGTGACTCTGCCTGCTCCCTGCCGCCATACTCGCTGCCTGTGCATATCCAGGACGAGATGCGTGAACAGGTCAAGAAAATGGCCCTGGAGCTAGGTGTTGTCGGCCTGATGAACGTGCAGTTGGCGTTGCAAGGCGAGGACATCTACGTCATCGAAGTCAACCCGCGCGCTTCCCGTACCGTGCCGTTCGTATCCAAGTGCATCGGTGTTTCCCTGGCCATGATCGCGGCTCGCGTGATGGCGGGTAAAACCCTGAAGGAAATCGGTTTCACCAAGGAAATCATTCCGAACTTCTACAGTGTGAAAGAGGCAGTGTTCCCGTTCGCCAAGTTCCCTGGTGTGGACCCGATCCTCGGCCCAGAAATGAAGTCCACCGGTGAAGTGATGGGTGTCGGTGACACCTTCGGCGAAGCCTTCGCCAAGGCCCAGATGGGTGCCAGCGAAGTGTTGCCGACTGGCGGTACCGCGTTCATCAGCGTGCGTGACGATGACAAGCCGCTGGTTGCAGGTGTGGCTCGTGATCTGATCAACTTGGGTTTCGAAGTAGTTGCCACTGCTGGGACTGCCAAGCTGATTGAAGCTGCCGGCCTGAAAGTGCGTCGTGTGAACAAGGTGACCGAAGGTCGTCCGCACGTGGTCGACATGATCAAGAATGACGAAGTCACCCTGATCATCAACACCACGGAAGGTCGCCAGTCGATCGCTGATTCCTACTCCATTCGTCGTAATGCCTTGCAGCACAAGATCTACTGCACCACGACCATTGCTGCTGGCGAAGCCATCTGCGAAGCGTTGAAGTTCGGTCCCGAGAAGACCGTGCGCCGCTTGCAGGATCTACACGCAGGATTGAAGGCATGATCAAATACCCGATGACTGTCCAGGGCGCTAAAGCCCTGGAAGAAGAGCACGCTCACCTGACCAAGGTCGTTCGTCCTAAGCTTAGCCAGGACATCGGAACGGCCCGCGAGTTGGGTGACCTTAAAGAGAACGCCGAATACCATGCTGCCCGCGAGCAGCAAGGTATGGTCGAGGCGCGGATTCGCGATATTGAAGGCCGCATGCAGAATGCGGTGATCATCGATGTCACGACCATTCCTCACACCGGTAAAGTGATTTTCGGTACCACGGTCGAGATCGCCAACGTTGAAACTGACGAAAGCGTGACCTATCAAATCGTGGGAGAGGATGAAGCGGACTTCAAACTCGGCAAGATCTCCGTCGGTTCGCCACTGGCTCGTGCCTTGATTGCCAAGGAAGAGGGTGATGTGGTCGCCGTCAAAACGCCAGGTGGCGTTATCGAGTACGAGATTGTCGAAGTTCGTCACATCTGAAAGACGGCACCCGCTTCGCGCGGGTGCCATGCTTTGGCAACTGGCCCAGATGCTCTGGGTCGGTGGCTTGTGGCTTCTGCACATCGGTTTGCTGCCGGTGCTCGAGCAAATAGGCTTGGCACCGCTGCTGATCGACGATATCGGTAAAATGCTGGGTGCGTTGCTGGTGGGCTTTTCGGCGGCGTGCCTGGTGTTGCAGGTGCTGATATTGATTCAGTCCGAAGGGCTGGCAAGCATGTGGCGGGATATTCGCGGGCAGCTGCTGCTGATGGGGCTTTATGCGTGTGCGATGTATTTCGTGGTGCGCATGCTGTTGCCTGAGGCGCAACGCTGGCAATTGTTCAGCTATCTTGTGCTTGGGTTTTCCGGGCTGGTGCTGGTGCTGCAGCCAGTGCCTGGATGGGGTGGCAGGGTACGCGAAGCGCACCCTTGACCCTTATCGACGTCAGTGGAAGCGATGGACGTTCGACAGTTGCTTGTTTACCTTGGCGTTTTTGCGGTAAATCAACGCCATTTTGCCGATGACTTGCACCAAGTCAGCCTTGCCCGCCTTGCACAGCTCGGCGATGACCGCCAGGCGAGACTCGCGCTCGAGGATGTTGAGTTTGATCTTGATCAGCTCATGATCGCTCAAGGCGCGTTCAAGTTCGGCTAATACACCTTCGGTCAAACCGTTGTCAGCCACAGTCAATACTGGTTTCAGATGGTGGCCAATGGATTTGTACTGTTTCTTCTGCTCTTGAGTGAGCGGCATAATCTGACCCCTGCGTCTGATCTTGTAAAAAGCGGCGGCCAGTTTACCCGAGCGAGTCCGGGACCGCCCAGTTAATCACTACCCGTTTTATTTGAGGTGGCCCGTGGCCCGTTCCAAGACAAGCCTTAAGTGGCTGCAAAGACATGTCAATGATCCCTATGTGAAGCAGGCGCAGAAGGATGGTTACCGCTCGCGTGCGAGTTACAAGCTTCTGGAAGTCCAGGAGAAATACAAACTGATCCGTCCAGGTATGAGTGTTGTCGACCTGGGAGCGGCGCCCGGTGGCTGGTCGCAGGTCACTAGTCGGCTGATCGGTGGTCAGGGGCGTCTGATCGCCTCGGACATCCTGGAAATGGACAGCATTCCGGACGTGACTTTCATCCAGGGTGACTTCACCCGGGACGACGTGCTCGCTCAGATCCTTGAAGCTGTTGGTAATTCGCAGGTGGACCTTGTGATTTCCGATATGGCCCCCAATATGAGTGGTACGCCTGAGGTGGACATGCCGAAGGCCATGTTTTTATGTGAGCTGGCTCTTGATCTGGCGGCTCGGATACTCAAGCCGGGTGGTAATTTCGTGATCAAGGTGTTTCAGGGCGAAGGGTTTGATGCTTACGTGAAGGACGCTCGTCAGAAATTCGACAAGGTCCAGATGATCAAGCCGGACTCTTCCCGTGGCAGTTCCCGCGAGCAATACATGCTGGCTTGGGGCTACCGCGGCCGTAGTGAGTAAATCGAGGTTTTTTGGCGGGCCGATAGGTTTTTCGTATTTCGCCCCGTGAGCATTAGCGAATATTGTGTAGAAAGTGTTTCACAAAGGGTTACAGACGGCGCCTGCCAGAGCCGTAGGTAATGTAGTAAGTTAGGCCGGTGAATATCATGCGAAGCGCGCGCCAGTAGCGGAGCTTGCTTCAGAGGGTAGTTAATTGAACGATATGGCAAAGAATCTGATCCTGTGGTTGATCATTGCGGCTGTCCTGGTGACGGTAATGAACAACTTCTCCAGCCCTAACGAGCCGCAGACCCTCAACTATTCCGACTTCATCCAGCAAGTTAAGGATGGCAAGGTCGAGCGCGTAGCGGTAGACGGCTATGTGATCACCGGCAAACGCAACGACGGCGACAGCTTCAAGACCATCCGTCCTGCTATCCAGGACAATGGCCTGATCGGTGACTTGGTGGATAACCACGTGGTTGTCGAAGGCAAGCAGCCTGAGCAGCAAAGCATCTGGACCCAGCTTCTGGTCGCCAGCTTCCCGATTCTGGTCATCATTGCCGTGTTCATGTTCTTCATGCGGCAGATGCAGGGCGGTGCAGGCGGCAAGGGTGGGCCCATGAGCTTCGGCAAGAGCAAGGCGCGCCTGCTCTCTGAAGATCAGGTGAAGACCACCCTGGGTGACGTTGCAGGTTGCGACGAAGCCAAGGAAGAAGTGGGCGAGCTGGTCGAGTTCCTTCGTGATCCGGGCAAGTTCCAGCGTCTGGGTGGCCGCATTCCTCGTGGTGTGCTGATGGTTGGCCCTCCAGGTACCGGTAAAACCCTGCTGGCCAAGGCTATTGCCGGCGAAGCAAAAGTCCCGTTCTTCACCATTTCCGGTTCCGATTTCGTCGAAATGTTCGTCGGCGTGGGCGCCAGTCGTGTTCGCGACATGTTCGAACAAGCCAAGAAGCACGCGCCGTGCATCATCTTCATCGATGAAATCGACGCCGTCGGTCGTCACCGTGGCGCCGGCATGGGCGGCGGTCATGACGAGCGCGAGCAGACGCTTAACCAGTTGCTGGTTGAGATGGATGGCTTTGAAATGAACGACGGCATCATCGTGATCGCTGCGACCAACCGTCCGGACGTACTGGATCCTGCGTTGCTGCGTCCGGGCCGTTTCGACCGTCAGGTTGTCGTCGGTTTGCCGGACATTCGTGGTCGTGAGCAGATTCTCAAGGTTCACATGCGCAAAGTGCCTATGGGTGAGGACGTCGCTCCGGCCGTGATCGCTCGTGGTACCCCTGGCTTCTCGGGCGCCGACCTGGCCAACCTGGTGAACGAAGCATCTTTGTTTGCGGCTCGTACCGGCAAGCGCATCGTTGAAATGAAAGAGTTTGAGCTGGCCAAAGACAAGATCATGATGGGCGCCGAGCGCAAATCCATGGTCATGTCCGAGAAAGAAAAGCAGAACACCGCTTATCACGAGGCGGGCCACGCTATCGTCGGCCGTGTTGTGCCTGAGCATGACCCGGTTTACAAAGTGTCGATCATTCCGCGCGGTCGTGCGCTGGGTGTGACCATGTTCCTGCCGGAAGAAGATCGCTACAGCTTGTCCAAGCGTGCCCTTATCAGCCAGATCTGCTCCCTGTACGGCGGCCGTATTGCTGAAGAGATGACCTTGGGTTTCGACGGTGTGACCACCGGCGCCTCCAACGACATCATGCGGGCGAGTCAGATCGCACGGAACATGGTGACCAAGTGGGGCCTGTCCGAGAAGCTTGGCCCGTTGATGTATGCCGAAGAAGAGGGTGAAGTATTCCTCGGTCGCGGCGGTGGCGGTCAAAGCGCAAGTTTCTCGGGTGAGACGGCCAAGCTGATCGACTCCGAAGTGCGCAGCATCATTGATCAATGTTATGGCACGGCGAAGCAGATCCTGACGGATAACCGTGACAAGCTGGATGCCATGGCCGATGCCTTGATGAAGTACGAAACCATTGATGCCGAGCAGATCGACGACATCATGGCGGGTCGTACTCCGCGTGAGCCGCGGGATTGGGAAGGTGGCTCGGGCACTACTCCACCTGTTGTGCAGAATGATCGTCCAGAAACCCCGATCGGCGGCCCAGCTGCTGACCATTAAGGTTTGAAATGACTTCTGTGTCGTCCTCAACCCGGTTGCCTTGCGGCAACCGGGTTCTTGATTTGGCCCATACGCATGTTATGGGCATTCTTAATGTCACTCCTGACTCCTTCTCCGATGGCGGTCGTTTCAGCCAGCTTGACGCTGCCTTGCGGCATGCCGAGGCAATGGTTGCGGCCGGTGCTACGCTGATCGATGTTGGCGGTGAGTCGACTAGGCCAGGCGCACGAGCGGTTTCTCCCCTGGAGGAGCTGGAGCGAGTGGCGCCGATTGTCGAGCGGATTCATCGCGAACTGGATGTGATCATCTCTGTGGACACTTCCACGCCTGCGGTCATGCGAGAGACTGCGCGCCTGGGGGCTGGCCTCATCAACGATGTGCGCTCCCTTCAGCGTGATGGTGCGCTGGACGCGGCTGCAGCTACCGGCTTGCCGGTATGTCTGATGCACATGCTGGGTGAGCCTGGCGATATGCAGAATGATCCGCACTATCGCAACGTGACTGAAGAAGTGTGTGAGTTTTTGGCTGAGCGCATGGCTCAATGTGCGGCGGTCGGCATCGCAGCTGAGCGCATCGTGCTTGATCCGGGTTTTGGTTTCGCCAAGACCCTGCAGCATAACTTGAGCCTGTTCAAGCATATGGAGGCCTTGAATGTCTTCGGACGCCCCCTGCTGGTAGGGGTTTCCCGCAAGAGCATGATAGGTCACGCCCTGAATCGTCCGGTGGGAGAGCGCCTCTATGGTGGCCTGGCTCTCGCTGCGCTGGCCATGGGCAAGGGCGCGCGGATTTTGCGCGTCCATGATGTGGCAGAGACGGTGGATGTGGTGCGGATGATCACGGCAGTGGAAATGGCCGAATAAGAATGATGGAGCACTTATGACTAAAAAATACTTTGGCACCGACGGCATTCGCGGTCGTGTGGGCGTGTACCCGATTACCCCCGATTTCATGCTCAAGCTCGGTTGGGCCGCTGGTATGGCCTTCCGTAGCATGGGCGCTTGTCGTGTTCTGGTGGGTAAGGACACGCGAATTTCCGGGTACATGTTCGAATCTGCACTGGAGGCCGGTCTTTCCGCCGCAGGTGCCGATGTTTTGCTGCTGGGGCCTATGCCGACGCCGGCCATTGCTTATCTGACGCGGACGTTCCATGCCGAGGCCGGGATTGTGATCAGTGCGTCGCACAATCCGCATGATGATAACGGCATCAAGTTCTTCTCCGGTGAGGGCACCAAGCTTCCGGATGAAGTGGAATTGATGATCGAAGAGCTGCTGGACGCCCCCATGACCGTGGTGGAGTCGAGCAAGCTGGGCAAAGTGTCGCGGATCAATGACGCCTCTGGGCGTTACATTGAATTTTGCAAAAGCAGCGTACCTTCCAGCACCAGTTTTGCGGGTCTGAAAATCGTCCTCGATTGTGCTCATGGCGCTACCTACAAGGTGGCTCCAAGCGTGTTTCGCGAGTTGGGTGCCGACGTCACTGTCCTGTCGGCGCAGCCCAACGGCTTGAACATCAACGACAATTGCGGTTCGACCCATATGTCGCAGTTGCAGGCCGCGGTATTGGCTGAGCATGCCGACCTTGGGATTGCCTTCGATGGCGACGGCGACCGGGTGCTGATGGTCGATCACACCGGGGCGATTGTCGACGGCGATGAGCTGCTGTTTATCATTTCCCGTGATCTGCACGAGCGTGATCGCCTGCAGGGCGGCGTTGTAGGGACCTTGATGAGCAACCTGGGGCTCGAACTGGCCCTGGCTGATCTGGGGATTCCCTTCGTGCGCGCCAATGTCGGCGACCGCTACGTGATTGCCGAGCTGATCGAGCGTAAATGGCAGGTGGGCGGCGAGAATTCGGGGCATATCGTGTGTTTCCGGCATGCCACCACGGGTGACGCAATCATCGCCGCACTCCAGGTGTTGATGGCGCTCAAGACGCGTAACGAGAGCTTGGCTCAGTCCCGTCAGGCGCTGCGAAAGTGCCCGCAAGTCCTGGTCAACGTGCGTTTTTCCGGTGGCAAGAACCCGGTCGAGCATCCGGCGGTCAAGGAAGCGTGTGAGCGTGTGACGGCTGCCATGGCGGGGCGCGGTCGCGTGTTGCTGCGCAAGTCGGGTACCGAGCCTTTGGTGCGCGTCATGGTCGAAGGTGACGACGAGGCTGTGGTTCGTGGCTACGCCGATGAGCTGGCAAAACTGGTTGCTGAAGTTTCTGCCTGATTTCGGCTTGCCAGTGTTAACGCGGTTGGGTAACATCTGCGCCCACTTTGACCGACGAGGTACAGCATGCGTCGCCCTATGGTAGCTGGTAACTGGAAGATGCACGGTACCCGCGCCAGCGTCGCTGAGCTGATCAATGGCCTTCGTCATCTGGCCTTGCCTAGCGGTGTTGATGTCGCGGTATTCCCTCCTTGCCTGTATATCAATCAAGTGATTGATGGCCTGAAAGGAAAGTCGATTTCGGTCGGCGCGCAGAATTCTGCGGTGGAATCCATGCAAGGTGCGCTGACGGGTGAGATTGCTCCCAGTCAGTTGGTGGACGCAGGTTGTTCCCTGGTGCTGGTTGGGCACTCTGAGCGCCGCCTGATCATGGGCGAGCGTGATGTGACTCTCAACCGCAAGTTCGCAGCAGCACAGGCATGTGGCTTGAAGCCGATCCTGTGTGTGGGGGAGACCCTGGAGCAGCGCGAAGCCGGTAAGACCCTGGAAGTTGTCGGGCGTCAACTGGGCAGCATCATCGAAGAGCTGGGTGTTGGCGCTTTCGCCAATGCGGTTATCGCTTACGAGCCGGTCTGGGCCATTGGCACCGGGCTGACTGCTTCACCGCAACAGGCGCAGGATGTGCACGCAGCCATTCGCGCGCAGTTGGCGGCAGAGAATTCTGAGGTCGCACGAGGTGTGCGGCTTCTATACGGCGGCAGCGTGAAGGCGGCCAATGCGGTCGAACTGTTCGGCATGCCGGATATCGATGGGGGGCTCATTGGTGGAGCTTCCCTGAATGCAGATGAGTTCGGTGCGATTTGTCGCGCCGCGGGAAACTGAAAAAATGCTGGAAACAGTCGTAGTCGTTTTTCATCTGCTGGGCGCTCTGGGCGTAGTTGCTCTGGTTTTGCTGCAGCAGGGTAAAGGTGCGGATGCTGGTGCGTCTTTCGGTGCAGGTGCTTCAAATACTGTGTTCGGAAGCCAAGGTTCCTCTACCTTTCTTAGTAAGTTTACTGCTATACTTGCCGCAGGTTTCTTCATAACCAGCTTGGGGTTAGGTTACTTTGCTAAAGAGAAAGCTCATGAGCTGACTCAAGTAGGTTTGCCAAACCCAGCGGTGTTGGAAGTTCCAAAGCAAAAGCCGGCTTCTGATGATGTACCGGTGCTTCAAGAGCAAAAGTCGGCTAACACTGCGACTGACGTACCTCCAGCTCAAGAGCAAAAGTAAGAAGGGTTTCACGCAGTAACGCAGTATTTGCCGAGGTGGTGGAATTGGTAGACACGCAACCTTGAGGTGGTTGTGCCCATAGGGTGTAGGGGTTCGAGTCCCCTTCTCGGTACCAATTATCAGGAGAGCCCGCTGTTGCGGGCTTTCTTGTAGGTGGAAGGTTACATTGACCCTTAAGGGGATCGGTCGTATACTTCCGCCCCAGCTTTGTCGCGGGGTGGAGCAGTCTGGTAGCTCGTCGGGCTCATAACCCGAAGGTCGTCGGTTCAAATCCGGCCCCCGCAACCAGTTTTAGCGGAGCCCCTTTTCAGGGGCTTTTTGTTAGCTGGACACTTTATAACGCCGCTATTCAACGGCGTTTCCGGGATGGGCGCTTCGCCCATTTTTTATTTGCACAAGCATGCACGAGGGGGTTCAGGTGTCGAGCAAGCTAGAACAGTTGCAGGCCTTGTTGGCCCCGGTGGTCGTGGCCCTTGGCTATGAATGCTGGGGTATCGAGTTTTCAGCTCAAGGCCGCCACTCACTGTTGCGCGTTTATATTGATAAAGAAGGCGGTGTGCTGGTGGACGATTGCGCCATCGTCAGCCGTCAGATCAGCGGTGTTCTGGATGTCGAAGATCCAATCACTGTTGAGTACACCCTTGAAGTTTCCTCTCCTGGCATGGAACGCCCGCTGTTCACTCTTGAACAGTTTGCCAAGTATGTCGGTGAACAAGTGAAGATCAAGCTGCGCTCGCCTTTCGAAGGTCGGCGTAATTTTCAGGGCCTTCTCCGCGGGATAGAGGAGCAGGACATCGTGGTGCAGGTAGAAGACCATGAGTTCCTGTTGCCGATCGATATGATCGACAAGGCCAACATAATTCCCAGTTTTGACTGAGACGCGGATCCCGCGGATCCAATGGCTTGCGAAAGGCGAGGCGTACGATGAGCAAAGAAGTACTGCTGGTTGTTGAGTCGGTATCCAATGAAAAGGGTGTACCGGCAAGCGTGATTTTTGAAGCGCTGGAGCTGGCTTTGGCCACAGCTACCAAAAAGCGTTTTGAAGACGAAGTTGACCTGCGTGTGGAAATCAACCGCCACACCGGTGCCTACGAGACTTTCCGTCGCTGGACTGTCGTCGAGGAAGCCGACCTGGACGATCCTGCGATCGAAACCTGGCCGAGCAAGGTTGCTGAAACGCATCCTGGCGCCAAGGTTGGCGACGTCGTTGAAGAAAAGATCGACTCCATCGAGTTCGGCCGCATCGCTGCACAGACTGCCAAGCAAGTCATCGTGCAGAAGGTTCGCGAAGCTGAGCGTGCTCAAGTCGTCGATGCCTATCGCGAGCGCCTGGGGGAAATCATCTCCGGCACCGTGAAAAAAGTAACCCGCGACAATGTGATCGTCGACCTGGGTAACAACGCAGAAGCGTTGCTGGCCCGTGAAGACATCATTTCTCGCGAAACTTTCCGGGTTGGCGTGCGCCTGCGTGCGCTGCTCAAGGAAATCCGCACCGAGAACCGCGGCCCTCAGCTGATCCTGTCGCGTACCGCGCCGGAAATGCTGATCGAGCTGTTCCGTATTGAAGTGCCGGAAATCGCTGAAGGCCTGATCGAAGTAATGGCTGCCTCCCGTGACCCGGGTTCGCGCGCCAAGATCGCGGTCCGCTCCAAAGACAAGCGCATCGACCCGCAGGGCGCGTGCATTGGTATGCGCGGTTCGCGCGTCCAGGCCGTTTCCGGTGAGTTGGGTGGCGAGCGTGTGGATATCGTCCTGTGGGATGACAACCCGGCGCAGTTCGTGATCAACGCCATGTCACCGGCTGAGGTTGCGGCAATTATCGTTGACGAAGATGCCCATGCCATGGACATCGCCGTTGGCGCAGACAATCTGGCCCAGGCCATCGGTCGCGGTGGTCAGAACGTGCGTCTGGCCAGCCAGTTGACTGGCTGGACCCTGAACGTCATGACCGAATCGGACATCCAGGCTAAGCAGCAAGCAGAAACCGGCGACATCCTGCGCAACTTCATCGACGAGCTGGAAGTCGACGAAGACCTGGCGCAGGTGCTGGTAGATGAAGGCTTTACCAGCCTGGAAGAGATTGCCTACGTACCGTTGGAAGAAATGCTCAACATCGACGGCTTTGACGAAGACACCGTCAACGAGCTTCGCGCTCGGGCCAAGGATCGCTTGTTGACTAAAGCCATCGCTACTGAGGAAAAGCTGGCAGACGCCCATCCGGCCGAAGACCTGCTCTCGCTTGAGGGTATGGACAAGGATTTGGCGATGGAACTGGCGGTGCGCGGCGTAATTACCCGCGAAGACCTGGCCGAGCAGTCTATTGACGACCTGCTCGACATCGACGGCATTGACGATGATCGTGCCGGCAAGTTGATCATGGCCGCCCGAGCCCATTGGTTCGAGTAATTAGGCGCGGCCTGAGGAGAGAAGTGCATGACGCAAGTCACGGTGAAACAACTGGCCGATGAGGTCAAAACACCGGTAGAGCGCCTGTTGCAGCAGATGCGTGAGGCAGGTCTGCCGCACACCGCCGCCGAGGAACATGTGAGCGACAGTGAGAAGCAGTCGTTGCTGACTCACTTGAAAAGCAGCCACAAGGCGAAAGTGGAAGAACCGCGCAAGATCACTTTGCAGCGTAAAACCACCAGCACCCTGCGTGTTGCTGGCAGCAAAAGCATCAGCGTTGAAGTACGCAAGAAGAAAGTCTTCGTACAGCGCAGCCCGGAAGAAATCGAAGCCGAGCGCAAACGCGAACTGGAAGAACGTCGCGCAGTAGAAAATGCTGCACGTCAGAAGGCTGAAGAAGAAGCCAAGCGTCGCGCCGAAGAAGAAGCGCGTCGCCAGCCTGCTGCTGCGCAAACCACGACTACCGAAGTTGCTGCAGCTCCTGCCGCAGTTGCCGAGCCTGTGCGTGAAAGCGCGCCGGTCGTGGCCGCTGCTCCAGCCCCTGCTGTCGACACTCGCAAGCGTGAAGAACAGCGCCGTCCTGACAAACCACGTGCCGACGATAACAATCGTCGTGGCAGTGGCGATGGTGAGCGCAAAAACGCTCCGCATCGTGCTTCGGTCAAGGAAAAGGCACCGGCACCTCGCGTTGCCCCACGTACTACCGACGAAGAAAGCGATGGCTTCCGTCGTGGTGGTCGCGGCAAGGCCAAGCTGAAAAAACGCAACGCCCACGGTTTCCAGAGCCCAACCGGCCCTGTCGTGCGCGAAGTGAAGATCGGCGAGACCATCACTGTGGGCGATCTCGCTCAACAGATGTCGGTCAAGGCAGCTGAAATCATCAAGTTCATGTTCAAGCTGGGCACTCCGGCCACCATCAACCAGGTACTGGATCAGGAAACTGCCCAACTGGTTGCTGAAGAGCTGGGCCACAAAGTGACCCTGGTCAGCGACACTGCCCTGGAAGATTCCCTGGCCGAGTCCCTGAAGTTTGAAGGCGAGACCTTCTCCCGTGCACCAGTCGTGACCGTAATGGGCCACGTTGACCACGGTAAGACCTCGCTGCTCGACTACATCCGTCGTGCCAAGGTAGCGGCCGGCGAAGCCGGTGGTATCACCCAGCACATCGGTGCATACCACGTTGAAACCGAACGCGGCATGGTCACCTTCCTCGACACCCCAGGTCACGCCGCGTTTACCGCCATGCGTGCCCGTGGTGCCAAGGCGACTGACATCGTGATCCTGGTCGTTGCAGCGGACGACGGCGTGATGCCGCAGACCATTGAAGCTGTCCAGCACGCCAAGGCGGCCGGTGTTCCTCTGGTTGTGGCTGTGAACAAAATCGACAAGCCGGGCGCCGATCTCGATCGTATCCGTAGCGAACTGTCGGTTCACGGCGTGACCTCGGAAGAGTGGGGCGGCGACACCCCGTTCGTATCGGTTTCGGCGAAAGTCGGTACCGGTGTAGACGAACTGCTCGAAGCTGTTCTGCTGCAGGCTGAAGTCCTGGAACTGAAAGCGACTCCATCGGCCCCGGGTCGTGGCGTCGTGGTTGAATCGCGTCTCGACAAAGGTCGTGGCCCGGTTGCTACCGTTCTGGTTCAAGACGGTACCCTGCGCCAAGGCGACATGGTGCTGGTCGGTTCGAACTATGGCCGCGTTCGCGCCATGCTCGACGAGAACGGCAAGCCAATCAAGGAAGCCGGTCCTTCCATCCCTGTCGAGATCCTCGGCCTGGACGGTACCCCGGACGCTGGCGACGAGATGAGCGTGGTTGCCGACGAGAAGAAAGCCCGTGAAGTGGCTCTGTTCCGTCAAGGCAAGTTCCGCGAAGTCAAGCTGGCCCGTGCTCACGCCGGCAAGCTTGAAAACATCTTCGAGAACATGGGTCAGGAAGAGAAGAAGACGCTCAACATCGTCCTCAAATCCGATGTCCGTGGTTCGCTGGAAGCGTTGAACGGTGCCTTGAACGGCCTGGGTAACGACGAAGTGCAAGTGCGTGTTGTGGGTGGCGGTGTCGGTGGTATCACCGAGTCCGACGCCAACCTGGCACTGGCCTCCAACGCTGTACTGTTCGGCTTCAACGTGCGTGCCGATGCTGGCGCTCGCAAGATCGTCGAGCAGGAAGGTCTGGATATGCGTTACTACAACGTGATCTACGACATCATCGAAGACGTCAAGAAAGCCCTCACCGGTATGCTTGGCAGCGACGTGCGGGAGAACATCCTGGGTGTTGCTGAAGTCCGCGACGTGTTCCGTTCGCCGAAGTTTGGCGCGATCGCCGGTTGCATGGTTATCGAAGGTGTTGTGCACCGTAACCGTCCAATCCGTGTACTGCGTGAAGACATCGTTATCTTCGAAGGCGAGCTGGAATCCCTGCGCCGCTTCAAGGATGACGCTTCCGAAGTACGTGCCGGCATGGAATGCGGTATCGGCGTGAAGAGCTACAACGACGTCAAAGTCGGTGACAAGATCGAAGTCTTCGAGAAGGTTCAGGTTGCTCGCAGCCTCTAACTCGCGCACTTCAAGGGCCGCTATGGGCTGCAGCATGAAACATGCTCGGACCATAGCAGGACTCTAAACGCAACGCCCGGTCTGGCTTCTGTCAGGCCGGGCGTTTGCCGCTTTCAGACCATGCGGGTTTCACCGCAGGGCAGTAACAGGTAACAAGACATGGCAAAAGAATATAGCCGTACCCAACGTATCGGCGATCAGATGCAGCGTGAGCTGGCACAGCTAATCCGTCGTGAAGTGAAAGACCCGCGCGTCGGTCTGGTGACCATCACCGCCGTGGAAGTCAGCCGTGACGTCGGTCACGCCAAGATTTTCATCACCGTGATGGGCCAGGACAGCGCTGAAGACATCGCTCAAAGCATCAAGGTGCTGAACTCGGCGGCAGGCTTCCTGCGGATGCAGTTGGCCCGTGAGATGAAGTTGCGCAGCGTTCCGCAGTTGCACTTCCACTACGACGAAAGCGTCGTGCGTGGTGCCCACCTGTCGGCCCTGATCGAACGTGCCGTGGCTGAGGACAATCAGCACCCGGTTGCGGCAGAACCCGAAGACACCAAGGAGTAATCGGTGGCTCAGGTCAAACGTATCCGTCGTAACGTCAGCGGCATCATCCTGCTCGACAAGCCGTTGGGGTTCACCTCCAACGCTGCCTTGCAGAAGGTGCGCTGGCTGCTGAATGCTGAAAAGGCCGGGCATACCGGTAGCCTCGACCCGCTGGCCACTGGCGTATTGCCGCTGTGCTTCGGTGAGGCGACCAAGTTCTCCCAGTACCTGCTCGACTCCGACAAGAGTTACGAAACCCTGGCGCAACTGGGCAAGACCACGACTACGGCGGACGCCGAGGGCGAGGTTTTGCAGGAGCGCCCGGTGACCGTTGGTCGCACCGATGTCGAAGCGGCGTTGCCGAGATTTCGCGGGCAAATCAGTCAGATACCGCCGATGTACTCGGCACTCAAACGTGATGGCCAGCCGCTGTACAAGCTGGCTCGTGCAGGCGAAGTAGTGGAGCGCGAAGCGCGTTCTGTTACTATTGCGCGCTTGGAATTACTGGCCTTCGAAAGCGATACTGCGCGGCTTGCGGTGGATTGCAGCAAAGGCACCTATATCCGCACCCTGGTGGAGGATATTGGTGAAGAGCTCGGCTGTGGCGCTTACGTTGCTGAACTGCGACGTACCCAGGCCGGACCTTTCACCCTGGCGCAGACGGTCACGCTGGAAGAGTTGGAAGCGGTACATGCCGAAGGCGGCAACGAAGCGGTCGACCGCTTCCTGATGCCATCGGACAGCGGCCTGCTGGATTGGCCGCTGTTGCAGTTCTCGGAGCACAGCTCGTTCTACTGGCTCAACGGCCAGCCGGTACGAGCCCCGGATGCCCCGAAGTTCGGCATGGTACGGGTACAGGATCACAACGGTCGTTTCATCGGTATCGGTGAAGTGAGCGAAGACGGGCGCATCGCGCCGCGTCGATTGATTCGGTCAGAATGACCGGACGAGGGTGGCTGTTAATAGGCATGGTCACTTCTCATTTTAAAATACGAGGGTTTGCCCTCGGCCTATTGAAGCGGTTCTCGCGAATCGTTTCCTGATAAAAGGATTGCCTCATGGCTCTCGACGTTCAAGAAAAAGCTCAAATCGTAGCTGACTACCAGCAAGCTGTTGGTGACACTGGTTCGCCAGAAGTGCAAGTTGCACTGCTGACCCACAACATCAACAAACTGCAAGGTCACTTCAAGGCCAACGGTAAAGATCACCACTCCCGTCGTGGTCTGATCCGCATGGTAAACCAGCGCCGTAAGCTGCTGGACTACCTGAAAGGCAAGGACGTGAGCCGTTACAGCTCGCTGATCGCTCGCCTGGGTCTGCGTCGCTAATAAGCGATTGCGCTAGAGGTTGGTTGTTTGCTGTGCGTCAGCGGGTTTCCCGCTGGCGCATGGCAGGCTCCCAGCCTCAAGTTTTATCTGGACAATAGTTTTACCTGGACAATGACAGCTGGGCCGATTCCCGGCGTTGCCCAAGAATTTCGCAAGAAGACAAGTTCCCCAAGAGCCACAAAGAAGGTAGGACACCGTGAACCCGGTAATCAAAAAATTCCAGTTCGGTCAGTCGACCGTTACCCTCGAGACTGGCCGTATCGCCCGTCAGGCCTCCGGCGCAGTATTGGTCACCGTTGACGACGACGTCAGCGTATTGGTGACCGTAGTCGGTGCCAAGCAAGCCGATCCAGGCAAGGGCTTTTTCCCTCTGTCCGTTCACTACCAGGAAAAGACTTACGCTGCCGGTAAGATCCCTGGCGGTTTCTTCAAGCGTGAAGGCCGTCCTTCCGAGAAAGAAACCCTGACCTCGCGTCTGATCGACCGTCCGATCCGCCCTCTGTTCCCAGAAGGCTTCATGAACGAAGTGCAGGTTGTCTGCACCGTGCTGTCCACCAGCAAGAAAACCGATCCGGACGTCGCTGCGATGATCGGTACCTCGGCTGCGCTGGCGATCTCCGGTATTCCATTCGACGGCCCGATCGGCGCCGCTCGCGTTGCTTTCCATGAAAGCACCGGCTACCTGCTGAACCCGACTTACGAGCAACTGAAAGCATCGAGCCTGGACATGGTCGTTGCCGGTACTTCGGAAGCCGTGTTGATGGTTGAGTCGGAAGCCAAAGAGCTGACCGAAGACCAGATGCTGGGCGCCGTACTGTTCGCCCACGACGAGTTCCAGGTGGTGATCAACGCCGTCAAGGAACTGGCCGCCGAAGCCGCCAAGCCAACCTGGACCTGGGCTCCACAGCCAGAAGCCACCGCACTGCTGGGCGCTATCCGCTCCGAGTTCGGCGAAGCCATCTCCCAGGCTTACACCATCACCATCAAGGCTGACCGCTATGCGCGCCTGGGTGAGCTGAAAGACCAGGTCGTCGCCAAGCTGTCCGGTGAAGAAGGCCAGCCGACTTCCAGCGAAGTCAAAGCTGCCTTCGGCGAAATCGAATACCGCACCGTTCGCGAAAACATCGTCAACGGCAAGCCACGTATCGACGGCCGCGACACCAAGACCGTACGTCCGCTGAACATCGAAGTCGGCGTTCTGCCAAAGACCCACGGTTCGGCTTTGTTCACCCGTGGTGAAACCCAGGCTCTAGTGGTTGCAACTCTGGGCACCGCCCGTGATGCACAGCTGCTGGACACCCTGGAAGGCGAGAAAAAAGACCCGTTCATGCTGCACTACAACTTCCCACCGTTCTCGGTAGGTGAGTGTGGTCGCATGGGTGGCGCTGGTCGCCGCGAAATCGGTCACGGTCGTCTGGCTCGTCGTTCGGTTCAGGCCATGCTGCCTGCTGCCGACGTGTTCCCGTACACCATCCGCGTGGTATCGGAAATCACCGAGTCCAACGGTTCCAGCTCCATGGCTTCGGTCTGCGGCGCTTCCCTGGCCCTGATGGACGCTGGTGTGCCGATGAAGGCACCGGTTGCCGGTATCGCCATGGGTCTGGTTAAAGAAGGCGAGAAGTTCGCCATCCTGACCGACATCCTGGGTGACGAAGACCACCTGGGCGACATGGACTTCAAAGTAGCCGGTACCGCCAAAGGTGTGACCGCGCTGCAGATGGACATCAAGATCAAAGGCATCACCGAAGAAATCATGGAGATCGCCCTGGGCCAAGCCCTGGACGCGCGCCTGAACATCCTCGGCCAGATGAACCAGATCATTGGTCAGTCGCGTAACGAGCTGTCGGAAAACGCTCCGACCATGATCGCGATGAAAATCGACACCGACAAAATCCGTGATGTCATCGGTAAAGGCGGCGCGACCATCCGTGCGATCTGCGAAGAGACCAAGGCTTCGATCGATATCGAAGACGACGGCTCGATCAAGATCTTCGGCGAAACCAAGGAAGCCGCAGAAGCCGCGCGTCAGCGCGTTCTGGGCATCACCGCGGAAGCCGAGATCGGCAAGATCTACGTCGGCAAGGTTGAGCGCATCGTCGACTTCGGCGCATTCGTCAACATCCTGCCTGGCAAGGACGGTCTGGTTCACATCTCGATGCTGAGCGACGCTCGCGTAGAGAAAGTGACCGACATCCTGAAAGAAGGCCAGGAAGTGGAAGTACTGGTACTGGACGTGGACAACCGCGGCCGTATCAAGCTGTCCATCAAAGACGTGGCAGCGGCCAAGGCTTCGGGCGTTTAATCGCACCCACGCCTGACGCTTCAGCGTTGTGAAAATGCCCCGCAGTGAAAGCTGCGGGGCATTTTTTTGTCCGCCCGTTACCGAGACGGTGACGACGGTGGACGCGGATCAAAGCTGTGCTAGGTTTAGCTCACTGCCCGTGTAGCTCAGTCGGTAGAGCAGCGCACTCGTAACGCGAAGGTCGCAGGTTCGATTCCTGTCTCGGGCACCAGCGCCCCCATCACTTCACTTTTCTGCTCAACTCTTCGACCGTTCGCTTGAGCTGGTCCAGGGCGCGGTCCTGGTCGCTGACTTCACGCTTGAGGCTGGACAAGTCGCTGGCGCTCGAACTGGAGCCAGCGCTGCGCTTGAGATCGTCCAGTTGTTTGCCGAGGTTCTTCAGGTCGCTTTCCTGCTCACGAACGGTGCGCTTGAGGTCGGACAGTTCACTGGCGTTCGAACTGGAACTCGAGCCGTTGTTGCGCTTGAGCTCTTCGATAAGGCGCGCCTGGTCCTTGATGGTTTTCTTCAGGGTTTCGATTTCAACCGAGTTGCTCTTGACCGTGCTCTGCAGCTTTTCCATCCCATCAATACTGAAGTCGCTTCGGACCACGACGTCCTTGCCGAACGAGTTGTGCACGGCAGCCAGTTTGTCCGAATACGAAGGGTGGTCAGAACTGAGTTCAAACCCTGCCTGAGCCGCGTTGGGCAGCACCATACTGCCAAGCAGCAGGGCAGCCATACCGGTTGCAAACAGGGTGGCCGGGAGCTTCGAAAAGTTGTGCATCACCTGAATTCCTTGTGAGGTGCCTAGATGGCACATCGCTATGACTTTGTGCTGTGGAACTTGTTCCTGGGCGTCTGCACAAATGGTCGACACCTGATGGCGTCGGCTTATTTGTAGATTTGATGTAACGACTCGTATAAATCGTCAGCCAAAGGTCCTATATTCGGACTTTGCACGAACACCCCGTAGCAGTTTTCAGATGATCCCCGAATGGTTCTGAAGGCCAGACAAACCGGGCTTGTCACGGTTTTTTGCGTCAGAGAGATCCTTGATGATCCAGATCCATCTTCCATTCCCCAGATCAACGAGAACGACATGACCGCTAAAGCATTGACCCAAGAAGCCAGACACGAAGAAGCACTCAAGCAGTACCTGCTGGACTCGCCGCAGTTGGCGGAAGAGATCAAGGACCTGAGTGCCGACGATCAGAAGGACCAGATCCAATGGGCGTTTGAGGATGAGGCAGAAGCCCAGGGCTTGCAGCCGTGGGAACTGACGCTGAAGTACACCTCGACCCCGGAAGAGTTCGAGGCGGCGCGCCTGGTTCTGCACAAGGAGGCGGCAGAGGTATTGGGCGTGGATTGGGAAGAGTACTGCGAGATGAACAATCTGGTGGTTTAAAAGCAGCTACAAGCTGCAAGCCAAAGCAGATCAGCTTGCGGCTTGCAGCTTGTGCCTTGTCACTTAGATGCTGAGCCGCATCGACAGATCCACCGCTTTCACATCCTTGGTCATGGCACCAATCGAAATGTAATCCACACCCGTCTCGGCGATGGTGCGCAAGGTGCTTTCGTTGATCCCGCCGCTGGCTTCGAGCTTGGCCTTGCCGGCATTCAGACGCACCGCTTCGCGCATGTCATCCAGGCTCAACTCGTCGAGCATGATGATGTCCGCCCCGGCTGCCAGGGCTTCCTGCAGCTCTGCCAGGCTTTCCACTTCGATTTCGACCGGCTTGCCCGGGGCGATCTTGTGGGCGGCCTTGATGGCTTCAGGGATGCCCCCGCAGGCGGCGATATGGTTTTCCTTGATCAGGAAGGCGTCGTACAGGCCAATGCGGTGGTTATGGCAGCTGCCGCAGGTCACTGCGTACTTTTGTGCCAGGCGCAGCCCTGGAAGCGTTTTACGCGTATCCAGCAGCTTGACCTGGGTGTCGGCGACGAAGTCGGCATAGTACTGCGCGCGGGTGGCGACGCCGGACAACAGTTGCAGGAAGTTCAGCGCGCAGCGCTCGCCGCTGAGCAGGGAGCGAGCCGGGCCTTCGAGGTGGAACAGCGCCTGGTTGGGGCTGACCCGATCGCCATCGCGAACCTGCCAATGCACGGCAACCCGCGGATCCAACTGCCGGAACACCGCATCGACCCAGGCCGTGCCGCTGATGACCGCCGCCTCACGGGTAATGATGGTGGCTTTGGCCAGGCGCTCGGCCGGGATCAGTTGCGCGGTGATGTCGCCGCTGCCGATGTCTTCGAGCAACGCACGGCGCACGTTGGCTTCGATTTCGGCGGTCAAATCGGCGAGACGTAGATTCGGCATAACGGGCTCCACTAACAAAGTGGGGCCGATTATAGGGCCATGCCGTGAGTGAACCCAAGGCGCGCGCACGGCACTTATCGCGTGTGTCGTCGCCTTTTGTCGCATCAATCGAGTCATTTACCTTTATTGACGGTCATAAATTGCGGGCTATTTCAAAGGATCAGCAGAGTCTGCTGGCACTCGGAACGCTTTTTGCCAGATAATCCGCCTTGTAATTGGCGTCATGGCTTTGACGTCCTCTTGTTTCCCCTGAAAATCCCCATGCAGTGAGTGCCTGCAGGTACTCGACTGTGAGCGGTCGGCGCCCGCCATTTTCACCTTGAAGCACAGCGACACCTTTCTGGAGGCTTGGATGCACAACGACGGGAATGTAGTGCCTTTGCACAAGGCGGCTACCGATCAGGCGACCGCGTCGCCGCTCGCCCGCCTGCCTGTGATTCTGCTCCAGGTGCGTGACAAGGCCGCACAGCAGCTGCGCCATGGCTTGCAGGAGTTGTTCGATAACGCGGACGACACGCTGTTTGAAATGGCCGACAGGGCGCAAAACAATGTCGACCAGAACACCTTCTTCGAGGCCATGCGCGACCTGCGCCTCAAGCGCAAAAGCATCGAACGCGGCTTTCTCGAAATGTTCTTCGAGGCCTTTGTCGGCCTTGTGCAGTACGACCCGACTGCGGCGGCACACCAGGCGGTGAGCTACGACCCCGCAGCGCAGTCGAGCCGTGACGATCTGGAGCGGACCGTGGCCGTCGACGCCATGGTGGCCAAGGTGCTCAATCGCGATGGCCTGGCGTTGGGCCAGTTGCATGCACGCCTGGCTGCGCTGCTTGGCAAACGCCTGGATCAACGCAGCAATCCCCTGGGGCCGACTCTGCTCTGCGAGTACTTTATGCAGGCGGGGCGCAACCTGGGGGTGGAGATCAAGGTCAAGCTGATCATCCTCAAGCTGTTCGAGCGTTACGTGCTCAGCGAAGTCCACCAGCTGTACGCCGAAGCCAACCAGCTGTTGATTGCCACCGGCGTCCTGCCTGAGCTGATGCCCGCGCCGGCCCGTCGCAGCACCGATCGCACCGCCCCCGACACCCATGCCAGTGCCAGCGAGGCCGCAGTCAAATCGGGCGGGCCGCAGATCGACGACAGTGTCCAGGAAGTGTTTGCCGCCTTGCAGGAGCTGTTATTCCACGTGCGTGGCAGCGTTGCCCCGACCCTCGAGGCCAGCGCCGAAACCCAGCCAATCTCGACCCGCGACTTGCTGCGCCTGCTTTCGCACCTGCAGCAATATGTGCCGGCCGGCGCCCAGGATGACTTCGACCTGCGCAATCAGCTTGAGCAATTGCTCACTCGGGTCAGCGTCAAGAGTGGTAAATCCCGGGTGGTCGGGGTGGCCGATGAGGATGTGATCAACCTGATCGCCATGCTTTTCGAATTCATTCTCGACGACCGCACCGTGCCGGACTCGCTCAAGGCATTGATCGGCCGCCTGCAGATCCCGATGCTCAAGGTCGCGGTGCTGGATAAGAGCTTCTTCAGCCGTGGCTCCCACCCGGCCCGGCGCCTGCTCAATGAAATTGCTGCGGCCGCCCTGGGCTGGGGCGCCTGCGACGATCACCAGCGCGACAGCCTGTACCTGCGGATCGAGCAGGTGGTGCAACGGCTGCTGAATGATTTTGTCGATGATCCGGCGATTTTCTCCGAGTTGCTCGCGGACTTCCTGGCCTTTACCGCCGATGAGCGGCGCCGCAGCGAACTGCTCGAACAGCGCACCCGCGATGCCGAAGAAGGGCGGGCCAAGGCCGAGCTGGCGCGTCGGCGCGTTGAGCAGGTGCTGAACCACGGCTTGCTGGGCAAGGTATTGCCCCAGGTGGTGGTGGAGTTTGTGCAGCAGGCCTGGAGCAAGGTGCTGTTGCTGACCTGCCTCAAGCACGGCGAGCAGTCGTCCGAGTGGCAAGCCGCCGTGCAGACCATGGAAGAGCTGGTGTGGAGCGTTGAGCGCCACGATGAGCCCGATGCCGCCCTGCAACTGCTGAACCTGGTGCCGGGGTTGCTCAAGGGGCTGCGAGACGGACTGAGCAGCGCCGCATTCGATCCTTTCGCTACCAGTGAGTTTTTCAGCCAGCTGGAAGTCTTGCACCTTCAGGTTTTCGAGCGCCTGACCCCAAACCCCGAGCCCCGGGTTGTCGCCCTCGAAACCCAGGCACCAGCGATGGTTGCGGTGGAGCAGGAAATAGTCCTGGCGTCGGCCGAAGAGGGCCCCCTGGAAGCCGCGCCCGTGGCCCTGGCCGCCAACGACGCCAGCCTGCTGCTGGTGGACCAGTTGCGCCTGGGCGCCTGGGTCGAGTTTCAGGAGGACGAGGAAAACACTGTGCGCTGCAAATTGGCGGCCATCGTCCAGCCCGGCGCCAAGTACATCTTCGTCAATCGCACCGGGATGAAGGTCCTGGAACGCACCCGCATGGGCCTGGCCCTGGAGTTTCACCGCGCCGCCGTGCGCACCCTCGACGATACCTTGCTGTTCGACCGGGCCCTGGAATCGGTGATCGACAACCTGCAGCGCCTCAATCGCGGCAAGTGATCGCAACCTGGGCCTGGATCGCGGCATACTGAGCCACCCAAGGCTCTAGTTGAAGGAATCTGTATGCAGTTGGACCCTGCCAGTGGTTGGTGTCACGGCGTGCGCCATTGCCCGTCGCCCAACTTCAATCTGCGCCCTTGCGATGAAATTTCCCTGCTGGTGATTCACAACATCAGCCTGCCTCCAGGGCAGTTTGCTACCGGCAAAGTGCAGGAATTCTTTCAAAACCGTCTGGATGTCACCGAACACCCTTATTTTTCCGGGATCGCCGAGCTGCGGGTGTCTGCGCATTTCCTGATCGAGCGTGATGGCAGCGTGACCCAGTTTGTCTCGTGCCTGGATCGCGCCTGGCATGCCGGAGTGTCCTGTTTCGAGGGGCGCGAGACCTGCAACGACTTTTCCCTGGGCATTGAACTGGAGGGCACCGATGAGTTGCCGTTCACCGATGCCCAGTACCACTCGCTGATTGCCCTGACCCGGCAGTTACAGGCTGTATACAGCGCTATCACCGTGCAGCGGATTTGCGGTCATAGCGATATCGCCCCGGGTCGCAAGACCGACCCGGGACCAGGTTTTGACTGGGCGCGCTATCGCGCAGCCCTGGAAAGGGGGGACGCACAATGAGTTTTCTGGTGTTGCTGCTGGCTGTCTGGGTCGAGAAGTTTTCCGCCCTGCGTCATCGCGTGCAGCGCGACGGTGCCTGGCTCGGGGAACTGGCCCGGTTGCAAGCCAGCCCGCGGTTGGGCAATCGGCCCTGGTTGATCCTCACGTTGCTGGTGCTGTTGCCGGCAATCCTGCTGGGCATGCTGCTGTGGGTACTGGAGCCGGTGGCCTATGGCTTGCTGGCGCTGCCGGTGCATTTGCTGGTGGTGATCTACAGCCTGGGGCGTGGCGATCTGCTGGGGGGGCTCGGACCGTTTCGCGATGCCTGGCGCCGCGAAGACCTGCAGGCCGCGGCCCATGTCGCCCAGCGTGACCTGGGGATCTGCGCCGACAGCGGTGAGCAGTTGCTGGAGCGGGTGCAAGGGCATTTGCTGTGGCAGGCCTATCAAAGCTTCTTCGCGGTGATTTTCTGGTACTTCCTGCTGGGGCCGGTGGCGGCCTTGAGTTATCGGCTGCTGGCCCTGGCCGCCGAGCACGGCACGGCGCCAGCCCTGGTGGAGCGCGCGGGGCAACTGCGGCATGCCTTCGACTGGCTTCCGGTGCGTTTGCTGGCGGCGAGCTTTGCCTTGGTCGGCAACTTTGTCGCGGTCAGCCGGGTGATGCTGCATGAGCTGCTGAACTGGAACATCAGCGCCGCACAGTTGGTGGAAAAGGTCGGCCTGGTGGCCGGCGAAATTCCCGCTCCGGTGGCGGGCGCCGATGGCGTCAATAGCCTGGACCAGCTCTGGGAGTTGCTGCTGCGCGCGGCGCTGCTGTGGTACGCAGGCTTTGCCCTGTGGACCGTGCTGGGCTGATTGACCCGGGTCGGGGCTGCCCGCCAGCCCTGACCCGATCCCCGCCTCAAACCCTTCTCGCATCCCCCAGTACCCGCGCCGGTTTCCCGCGGGCGGTTAACTTTAAGTTACAAACCCTTTCGCCGATTTGAGCTATACAGACGTGACGCTCAATAGTGGCACTCTGACCCTTTTGCGCGGCTGCCCATAACAATAAAAAGCCCGAAGGGAGACTACTTTTGAAGAGTTTGCTCTATCCCGCCGTCGCACTGATGAACCGCCTGAGCTTCGGCATGAAGTTCAGCCTGATCAGCGTGTTGTTCTTCCTGCCGATGCTGGTCACCAACTTCTACCTGGTGCGCGATTCCTATCGAGAGTTCCAGGGCACCCAGGTCGAGCTGCAAAGCCTCGACCTGCTGGGCAGCAGCCTGACCTTGCGGCGCGACCTGGAAACCCTGAACAACCTGGTGCAGATCAACGCCACCCTCGGCCAGTCCGCCAAGGGCGGCGATACCGAGAGCAAGATCAGCGCCCTGGAGCGCACCGTGCTCGAACGCCTGCAAGGCTTGCGTGCGGTGGCGGTCGATCCGGAGCAGATCGGGGTATTCGACGCCAAGCGCGATGAAATGATCGCGGCCTTCAAGGTCCAGCAAAGCGAGAGCTCGCTGCAGAGTAAAAGTGCGTTGATCGGCAAGCTGCTGGGCAGCGCGCAAATCTTCAGCCAGATCATCGCCAGCCAATCGGGTCTGAGCCGGGATGGGCAGAGTGATATCCGCCAATTGAGCGAACTGGTGACCAGCGTCACCCCGCAGATCACCCAGACCCTGGGCGAGGGGCGGGCGATGGGTGCCTACTCCCTGGGCCAGGGCTTTCTCAACTCCTCGGCCAGCACCCGCTTCGACGAGTTGCTGGTGCAGATTGAAAAACTCCAGGCCGAGTACGGCCTCAAGCTGCAAGACGCCCTGGGGTCGAGCAAGGCCGCCCACAGCGCGCTGGACGGCCTGGCCAGCGCCAGTAAAAGCAGCCTGAAACAGGCCAGTGAGCTGTTCGAGGAAAAGGTGGTGATGGCCGACACCCTCGACACGCCGTGGCAGGGCTTTTACGACCAGGTCAGCGGCCTGATGGATCAGACCTACCAGCTCAACGAAGCGACCCTGAAGTTTCTCGGCGTCGAACTGCAACAGCGCCTGGGACAGAACCGCAGCCACATGGTGCTGCTGGTGGCGGCCCTGGCCGGGGTGTTTTTGCTGATTGTCTACCTGTACGGCGGTTTCTACGCCTCGACCCGGACCACCCTCAGGCGCCTGGGGGCGGTGATGGACAAGGTCGCGGCGGGGGACATGACGGTCAGTTTCACCGCCCACAGCCGCGATGAGCTGGGGGAGCTGGGCAAAGTGTTCAACGGCACCGTGGCCAAGATCCATGACCTGATCGAGCTGGTGGGGCAGACCGTGGGCGAAGTCGAGCGCCAGGCCGGGCAAGTCGAGAGCGTGTCGGCGCAAAGCAACCAGGCGGTGGCCGGGCAGCGCAGCCAGATCGAACAGGTGGCCACGGCGATGAACCAGATGTCGGCCACCGCCCAGGAAGTGGCCCGCAGCGCAGCGGCGGCGGTCAGCAGTGCCCACAGCGTCAACGACGAGACCATCAACGGTCGAGGCCTGGTGGAATCGCAGCAGGACAGCATCGCCCTGCTTGCGGGGGAGATCGACCAGTCGGTGCGGGTGATCAACCAGCTGGCCAGTGACAGCCAGTCCATCAGCCGAGTCCTGGAAGTGATCAAGAGCATCGCCGAACAGACCAACCTACTGGCGCTCAATGCCGCCATCGAGGCTGCTCGGGCCGGTGAGCAGGGGCGTGGTTTTGCGGTGGTGGCCGACGAGGTGCGGACCCTGGCCAAGCGCACCCAGCAATCCACCGAGGAAATCGACCAGATGATCGCCAAGTTGCATGGCGGCGTGGGCGCAGCGGTCAAGGCCATGGGCGTCAGCCATGAAATGGCCAGCGGCACCGTGGGGCAATCGGAAAAGGTCCAGCAGGCCCTAGAGAACATTCTTGGCGCGGTGGGCATGATCGTCGACCAGAACCAGCAGATTGCCGCGGCGGTTGAGCAGCAGACCGCCGTGGCCCACGACATCGATCAGAACATCGTCGAGATCAACCGGGCCGGAGAGCGCACCGCCGAGGGCGCGCACCAGACTGAAGACGCCAGCCGCCGGTTGTCGGCGCAGGTGGTGCAGCTAAAGCAGCTGATCAGCGCGTTTCGCGTCTGACGGCCGCTACCGCTGGCCACTTCAGGCGGGTGGCCAGTTGAACAGCTCGCAGGCGTTGGCCGTGCTCGCAGCGGCCAGTTGTTCGGCGCTCAGGCCCATGATCTGCGCCAGGGCGGCGCAAATGGCCGGCAGGTGTTGCGGGCTGTTGCGCTGGCCGGGGTACATGGCCGGCGCCATGTCCGGTGAGTCGGTCTCCAGCACCAGCGCTTCCAGCGGCAAATCGGCCAGCACCTTGTGCATACGCAGGGCCTGGGGCCAGGTCGCGGCGCCGCCGAGGCCCAACTTGAACCCCAGCTTGATGTATTCCCGGGCTTCCTCGCGGCTGCCGGCGAACGCGTGGATGATCCCCGCGCGCTTGAGCTTGAAGCGCTTGAGCGTGGCGATCACCGCGGCATGGCTGCGCCGTACATGGAGCAGGGCCGGGAGCTGGAAGTCGGCCGCCAGTTGCAGTTGCGCCTCGAACAGCTGCTGCTGACGCGGGCGGTCCAGGTGTTCAAGAAAGTAATCCAGGCCGATCTCACCCACCGCACACACCTGCCGATGGCCGGCCAGGCGTGCCAGCCAGTCACCGAGTTGAGTGAGGTCGGCGGGCTGGTGCTGATCGAGGTACACCGGGTGCAGGCCGAAGGCGGCGTACAGCTCGCGGTCGCCTTGCACCAGGTCCCAGATCCGCTGCCAGTTGTCCCGGTACACCCCCAGCAGCACCATGCGCCGCACCCCGAGGGCGCGGCTGTCGGCCAGCAACGCCGTACGGTCGGCGTCGAAGTCTGGGAAGTCGAGGTGGGTGTGGGTGTCGATCAGCTCCACGTTCAGGCCTCGTGAATACGCTGCTTGAAGGTCCGGGGGATGGCGTGCACGCCAGGCTGGTAATGGGCTTGCTCGACGGCGGCCAGGGCCAGTTGCAGGGCCTGGTCGGCAATCAGCTGATGCTGCTGGGCCATGGCATTGACCGGCAGTGGCAGGAAGTCCAGCAACTGGGTGTCGCCGAAGGTCCCCAGGCGCAGTGGCCGCGATTTGAGCGGGAAGTCGTGCAGGGCATCGAACACCCCCTGCAACAGCACATAAGAAGTAGTGACCAGCGCATCCGGCAGATGCCCCAGGCGCTGCAACAGCTCTTGCATCAATTGCCGGCCGCAATCGCGACTGAAGGCCTCGCCATGCTCCACCAGCACCTCGCCGGCGAAGCCCGCCAGCGCCTGCTGGAAGCCCGCGCGACGGTCCTGGCTGATGCTCAGCTCGGGGCGTGCGCCGATCAGCACGATCTGCTTGGGCTGGGGCTGCAACAGGCTGCGGGTCAATTGCAGGCTGGCCTGCTGATCGTCGCTGATCACCGAGCAGAACAGCTCGGGCTGCATCACCCGGTCGATGGCAATGATTGGCAGGCCCTGGGCTTGCAGGGTGCGGTAGCTGTCATCGTCGGCGGGCAGGCAACTGGCGACGAACAGGGCGTCGCAACGCCGTGCGCGAAACAGTTGCAGCAGTTGCCGCTCGCTGTCAGGGGCATCGTCGGAGCTGGCGATCAGCAACTGATAACCACGGGCGCGGGCGCCTTGTTCCAGCAACTTGGCGATCCGCGCGTAACTGGGGTTTTCCAGGTCCGGCAGGATAAACCCGAGGGTGCGCGTGCGTCGGCTACGCAGCCCGGCGG
The DNA here is from genome assembly GCF_049199125.1 of Pseudomonas sp. QD4. Taxonomy (NCBI): domain Bacteria; kingdom Pseudomonadati; phylum Pseudomonadota; class Gammaproteobacteria; order Pseudomonadales; family Pseudomonadaceae; genus Pseudomonas; species Pseudomonas sp. QD4. The sequence goes on along the minus strand of NZ_JBLZOM010000002.1, from coordinate 1,225,234 downwards.
CCTGGGGGTTGGGGGTAAAGCCGTGCTCCTCGACCACCGCGCGCACCCGCTCGACGGTGGCATTGCTGATGCGTTGCTGTTCGGCTTTGCCGTTGATCACGTAACTGGCGGTTGTCACCGACACACCGGCCAGCCTGGCTATATCACTGAGTTTCAACCCGGGATTTCCTTGTTTTTTTGGTGCTTGCCGGACATTTTCGTCAATCCTACCCGATAAGGGCAGGCGACCATTGTCGCAACATGCATTCGACCGGTAGGGCTTCAAGGATGAGAGATTATCGAGTAACGTGCCAAACATTCTAGATTAAACGTTTCAGCAAGCGTATTTTCTAGGCTTGAAGAAACGGCTGGAGGGCCTGCCAAGCACCCTCGGCCGTTTGCGACAGCAAACACGCCTAAGCTTTGATTCATTCAAAACAATACCTAGCGCCGCCCCCCTGCGCTAAATAGGAGAAAGCATGCTCGAGCTCACCATAGAGCAGATATCCATGGGCCAATCGGCTGTGGATAAGTCCGCGGCGCTGCAGCTGCTCGCCGACAAACTGGTTGCCGACGGCCTGGTGGCCGAGGGTTACCTCGCCGGCCTCAACGCGCGCGAGGCCCAGGGCTCGACCTTTCTCGGCCAGGGTATTGCCATCCCCCACGGCACGCCGCAGACCCGCGACCAGGTGTTTGCCACCGGCGTGCGCCTGCTGCAATTCCCCGAGGGCGTGGACTGGGGCGATGGCCAGATCGTCTACCTGGCGATCGGCATTGCCGCCAAATCCGATGAGCACCTGCGCCTGCTGCAACTGCTGACCCGGGCCCTGGGCGAGACCGACCTGGGCCAGGCCCTGCGTCGTGCCAGCTCGGCCGAAGCCCTGCTGAAACTGCTGCAGGGCGCGCCACAAGAGCTCGCGCTGGATGCACAGATGATCGGCCTGGGCGTGGCCGCAGAAGATTTCGAAGAACTGGTATGGCGTGGCGCACGCCTGTTGCGTCAGGCGGACTGCGTGAGCAACGGCTTTGCCGCGGTGTTGCAGCAAGTCGAGGCGCTGCCCCTGGGCGATGGCCTGTGGTGGCTGCACAGCGAGCAGACGGTCAAGCGCCCGGGGCTGGCCTTCGTCACCCCGGACAAACCCATCCGCTACCTCGGCCAACCGCTGAGCGGGCTGTTCTGCCTGGCCAGCCTCGGTGAGGCGCACCAGGCGCTGCTCGAACGCCTGTGTGCGCTGCTGATCGAAGGCCGGGGCCACGAACTGGGGCGCGCCACCAGCAGCCGCGCGGTATTGGAAGTGCTCGGCGGCGAACTGCCGGCCGACTGGCCCAGCGCCCGAATTGCCCTGGCCAACGCCCATGGCCTGCATGCACGCCCGGCCAAGGTCCTGGCGCAACTGGCCAAGAGCTTCGAGGGTGAGATCCGCATCCGCATCCTCGACAGCCAGGGTGCCTCGGTGTCGATGAAAAGCCTGAGCAAGCTGCTCAGCCTCGGTGCCCGGCGCGGCCAGGTCCTGGAACTGATCGCCGAGCCGACCATCGCCGCCGATGCCCTGCCGGCGTTGCTCGCGGCCATTGAGCAGGGCCTGGGCGAAGAGGTCGAGCCACTGCCGGCGGTCAGCGAAACTCCGGCCGCCGCCGAAGAAATCGAAGCGCCCCTCAGCGCCCCGGCTACCGGCAGCCTGATCCAGGCGATTGCTGCCGCCCCGGGGATCGCCATCGGCCCGGCACATATTCAGGTGCAACAGGCCATCGATTACCCGCTGCGCGGCGAGTCCACCGCCACCGAGCGCCAGCGCCTGCAACAGGCACTGGCGCAGGTGCGCGGCGATATCGAAGGGCTGATCCAGCGCAGCCAGGCCAAGGCCATTCGCGAGATTTTCATCACCCACCAGGAGATGCTCGACGACCCGGAACTGACCGATGAAGTCGACACCCGTCTCAAGCAGGGTGAAAGCGCCGAAGCCGCCTGGATGGCCGTGATCGAAGCCGCCGCCCGCCAGCAGGAGTCGTTGCAGGACGCTTTGCTCGCCGAGCGCGCTGCCGATCTGCGGGACATTGGCCGCCGCGTGCTGGCCCAGCTGTGCGGCATCGAGACCCCGGCCGAGCCGGAGCAACCCTACATTCTGGTGATGGACGAAGTCGGACCGTCGGACGTGGCGCGCCTCGACCCGGCGCGGGTGGCCGGGATTCTCACGGCCCGGGGCGGTGCCACCGCCCACAGCGCCATCGTTGCCCGGGCCCTGGGCATTCCGGCCCTGGTCGGGGCGGGCGCGTCGGTGTTGCTGATCAAGCCCGGCACGCCGCTGCTGCTCGACGGCCAACGCGGGCGGCTGCATGTGGATGCCGACAGCAGCACCCTGCAACGGGCCGGCGAAGAGCGCGACAGCCGCGAGCAACGGCTCAAGGCCGCCGCCGAGCAACGCCATCAACTGGCCCACACCATCGACGGCCATCACGTTGAGGTGTTCGCCAATATCGGTGAAAGCGCCGGCGTCACCAGCGCCGTGGAAAACGGCGCCGAAGGCATCGGCCTGCTGCGCACCGAACTGATTTTCATGGCCCACCCGCAAGCGCCGGATGAAGCCACCCAGGAAGCCGAATACCGCCGCGTCCTCGACGGCCTGGCCGGGCGCCCGCTGGTGGTGCGGACCCTGGACGTGGGCGGCGACAAACCGCTGCCTTACTGGCCGATCGCCAAGGAAGAAAACCCCTTCCTCGGCGTGCGCGGCATCCGCCTGACCCTGCAACGCCCGCAAATCATGGAAGCCCAGCTGCGCGCCCTGCTGCGCTCAGCCGACAACCGCCCGCTGCGGATCATGTTCCCCATGGTCGGCAGCGTCGACGAATGGCGCCAGGCCCGGGACATGACCGAGCGCCTGCGCCTGGAAATTCCGGTCGCCGACCTGCAACTGGGGATCATGATCGAAGTGCCCTCCGCCGCCTTGCTGGCACCGGTCCTGGCCAAGGAAGTGGACTTCTTCAGCGTCGGCACCAACGACCTGACCCAGTACACCCTGGCCATCGACCGTGGCCATCCGACCCTGTCGGCCCAGGCCGATGGCCTGCACCCGGCGGTGCTGCAACTGATCGACATCACCGTGCGCGCCGCCCATGCCCATGGCAAATGGGTTGGGGTCTGCGGCGAACTGGCGGCCGATCCGCTGGCGGTGCCGGTGCTGGTCGGGCTCGGGGTGGATGAACTCAGCGTCTCCGGGCGCAGCATTGCTGAGGTCAAGGCGCGCATTCGCGAGTTGAGCCTGAGCCGGGTCCAGGTCCTGGCGCAGGAGGCCCTGGCCGTCGGTAGCGCGGATGACGTGCGCGCCCTCGTGGAGGCCCTGTAATGGCCAAGATCCTGACCCTGACCCTGAACCCGGCGCTGGACCTCACCGTGCAACTGGCGCGTCTGGAACCGGGGGCCGTCAACCGCAGCCAGGCCATGTACACCCATGCCGCCGGCAAGGGCGTGAACGTCGCCCAGGTGCTGGCGGACCTTGGTCACCAACTGACCGTCAGCGGCTTTCTCGGCGCCGACAACCCGCAAGCCTTCGAAGCACTGTTTGTCCAGCGGGGATTTGTCGACGCCTTTATCCGCGTGCCGGGGCAGACCCGCAGCAACATCAAGCTGGCCGAAAGTGACGGCCGTGTGACCGACGTCAACGGCCCGGGACCGGAGGTCGACGAGGCGGCGCAACACGCGTTGCTGGAGCGCCTGGAACAGATCGCCCCGGGCCATGACGCGGTGGTCGTTGCCGGCAGCCTGCCCCGTGGCGTCAGCCCGCAGTGGTTGCAGGCGCTGCTGGTACGGCTCAAGGACCTGGGCTTGAAAGTCGCCCTGGACACCAGCGGCGACGCCCTGCGCGCCGGCCTGGCGGCAGGCCCCTGGTTGATCAAGCCGAACACTGAAGAATTGACCGAGGCCCTGCTCAGCCCGGTGTTGTCGGTGGCTGAACAGGCGGCTGCAGCCCAGCGCCTGCATGCCCAGGGCGTGGAGCATGTGGTGATCTCCCACGGCGCCGACGGGGTCAATTGGTTCAGCTCGGCCCCGGCGTTGCAGGCCGTGCCGCCCAAGGTCAGCGTCGCCAGCACTGTGGGCGCCGGCGACTCGCTGCTGGCGGGTGTGCTGCATGGCCTGCTCAGCGGCGATAGCGCCGAACAGACACTGCGCCGCGCCACGGCGATCGCCGCCATGGCGGTCTCGCAAATCGGTTTTGGTATCAGCGATGCGGCGCAACTGGCGCAGCTCGAACAGGGCGTGCGCGTGCGCCCCCTGACAGAACAATAAGAGGGTTGGACATGAAGTTAGCCATTGTTACTGCCTGCCCCAACGGCATGGTCACCAGTGTGCTGTGCGCCCGGCTGCTCGACGCTGCGGCGCAGCGCCAGGGCTGGAGCACCAGCGTCGAAGTGCACGACGAGGCGCACCCGGAACGCCAACTCTCGGCGGCCACCCTGGAAGCGGCCGAGTGGGTGTTGGTGGTCAGCACCGGGCCGCTGGATATGGCGCGTTTTGTCGGCAAGCGGGTTTACCGCAGCACACCGTCCCAGGCCTTGCAGGATGTGGACGCGGTGCTGCGCCGTGGCGCCGCAGAGGCCCAGCTGTACAGCGAGGCCGCGGCCAGCGTTGAGCCGGTTGCGACAGTGGCCGCCAGCGCGCCGCGCATCGTTGCGGTCACCGCCTGCCCGACCGGGGTCGCCCACACCTTTATGGCCGCCGAAGCCTTGCAACAGGCGGCCAAACGCCTGGGTTACGAGTTGCAGGTCGAAACCCAAGGTTCGGTCGGCGCCCGTACTCCATTGAGCGCGGAGGCTATTGCCCAGGCCGACGTGGTGCTGTTGGCGGCGGATATCGAAGTTGCCACCGAACGCTTTGCCGGCAAGAAAATCTACCGCTGCGGCACCGGCATTGCCCTCAAGCAAGCGGAGGCCACGCTGCACAAGGCCTTGGCCGAAGGCCAGGTGGAATCGGCCGCAGGCGGTGCCCAGGCGCCGGCTCGGCAAGAGAAGACCGGGGTCTACAAGCACCTGCTGACCGGGGTCTCGTTCATGCTGCCGATGGTGGTGGCGGGCGGCTTGATGATCGCCCTGTCCTTTGTCTTCGGCATTACCGCGTTCAAGGAGCCGGGCACCCTGGCGGCGGCCTTGATGCAGATCGGCGGCGAGACCGCCTTCAAACTGATGGTGCCGCTGCTGGCGGGTTACATCGCCTACTCGATTGCCGACCGTCCGGGCCTGGCGCCGGGGATGATCGGCGGCTTGCTGGCCAGTACCCTTGGCGCAGGTTTTATCGGCGGCATCGTCGCCGGTTTCCTCGCCGGCTATGCGGCCAAGGCTCTCAGCCAATATGTGCGTCTGCCCCAGAGCCTGGAAGCGCTGAAGCCGATCCTGATCATCCCGTTGTTCGCCAGCCTGTTTACCGGCCTGGTGATGATTTACGTGGTGGGCAAGCCGGTGGCGGGCATGCTCTCGGCCCTGACCCAGTTCCTCGACAGCATGGGCACCACCAACGCCATCCTGCTGGGCGTGGTGCTGGGGGCGATGATGTGCGTCGACCTTGGCGGGCCGATCAACAAGGCGGCCTACGCTTTTTCGGTGGGGCTGCTGGCGTCTCAGAGTTATGCGCCGATGGCGGCGGCGATGGCCGCGGGCATGGTGCCGCCGATTGGCCTGGGGATCGCGACCTTTATTGCGCGGCGCAAGTTTGCGCAAAGCGAGCGTGAGGCGGGCAAGGCGGCGTTTGTGCTGGGGTTGTGCTTTATCTCCGAGGGGGCGATTCCGTTTGCGGCCAAGGACCCGTTGCGGGTGATTCCGGCGAGTATTGCCGGGGGCGCGTTGACCGGGGCGTTGTCGATGTATTTTGGCTGCAAGCTGATGGCGCCCCATGGGGGGTTGTTTGTGATGCTGATTCCGAATGCGATTAATCATGCGTTGTTGTATTTGCTGGCGATTGTGGCGGGGAGTTTGGTTACGGCGGTGGTGTATGCGGTGGTGAAGCGGCCCGATGTTGGGGAGTTGGCTTTGGCGCCGGCGGGGGGCGGGGCGGCCTGATAGCCGGCCCCGTTCTTTGGGGGGGGTAGGGGGGCATATCCGTTGCTGCGGTAACGGCGGCTTAGGGTTTCGCCCTTACGGCGAGGTACTTTTGGCAAACGCCCGGAATGCCGGCCCAGCCAAAAGTACCCAAAAGGTCTCGCCCCGAGCGTACGGCCCTCGCTGCGCTCGGGTTCCCTCGTTCCGGCGTCCCTCAGGGGGCATCGCTACTAGCGATGTCCTCGACTGCGTCGAGGGGCGCTACGCGCCAATCCCCTGATGAACACCTCCACTCGGCCTGCCGAAGGGGCGGGTAGATTAAAATCGGGCTGCCGCCAGCTGGCGCTGGGCGGGCATGTCTTCCCGCTACACCGTATAGGTAGCAGGCCATCCCATCGTTCCCTGTAGCTGCTGCCGATAGGCTCGGGCCGCGGCGGGTCGGTTGTGGGGTTTTGTAATGTAAGTGCAGCCTTGGTTAGCGCTAAAAGAAGTGCATTTCTCTTTCTTTTGTAAGGGCTTTCCGAAAGGTTCTCTTTCGCTTGAGGTTGGAGACCTGCTGGCTAGACTCGGGTTGTCACTGCACTTCAGTGATCGGGTCTAGCAGCCCGGGTCAAGTCGCAAGCGGAGCCATCAGCACTGCATTTCATATGCAGCACCTTGTTATGGCGGTTGTACGTGGGGCGCCTTTGGGTGCGCCGGTGTCCTCGGATCGGTCTGCTAGCCGACGTGCAACCGCCTCCCTAACGTATCGCAACGTCAGTTCGTGATGGCTCCATCCCGAGAACTACGAGCGCGCCATTAGTATTGAGCGTTGGCAGATATGCATCGTTGATGTCTGCACGGGAGATGGCCGCTGGAGTGGTGGATTTCTTGTTCGCGGCAATTGTTGTTTCCCTAACTGAGACCCTTCTTTCGTGGCGAAGGCGCTTGCTTCCTCTCGGCCGCTATGCGGCCCAGCGGGAGCAAGTTCCCTCGCCACAGGTAGGGTATTGGGCCGGATAAGAAAGTCGCTTGATAAGTGTCCGATCAGATATTCCACTCCTTCATTTCTGGGGTGTATGACTTTATTTGGCAGGCCTAGCGCAGACTTTTTGAGCGGTTAAAGAAGGGCATTTCTCTTTCTTTTGTAAGGGGTTTCCGAGAGACTCTCTTTCGCTTGCGGCTGGGTACTTAGCTCACTAGGCTCGGTTCGTCACTGAATGTTCAGTGATCGGGTTTAGCAGCTCGATAAGTCTCAGACGTATAAGCGCTATCTCTTCCTTGGCCGGATTTCATTCTGGCCAGCTTGTTATGGCGGCTGTACGTGGGGCACCTTCGGGTGCGCCGGGTTCCTGAGCCCTGGTCTGCTAACCCGCGTCCAGCCGCCACCTTTCGTTTAGCAGCGGTGGGTGAAGGCTCTATTGCTCGGGAGCTACACCATGAAAAAGATCGTCCCCGATCCGCCTGTTACTCGCCCTTTCTCACGCCGAAATCCGGAACATGACCGGGCTAATGAAAGAGTGCGCCATGCCCTGGCCAATACCGGCGTAAACGGCTCGTTGATCTCAACTCTGCTACCCACCGCGGCCGGCCCAGCAGGCCCCGATAACCCCTTCAGCGTGCGCCCCGGTATCAGTGCCGAAGAAGCGTTGATCCATGTGTCCATGTTGCTCAAGTCTGCCGAGGAGGTGTCCGATGAGATCACCGAGCACGCTAGTGGTATCGAGCGTGGGTTGATCTGGTCGTTGGTGCATTCGGTGGAGATGGCGCGCGGTGTGGTGGAGGCGTTGTTGGATGGCAATCGCCGTTCGCCGAGTTGAAGTGAAACTCAGCGCGCAGTGAGCGGTTGTGGTGAGGGTGTTTGCTTTCGCTCGGGCAGCCAGCCTCCCAAATACTCAGTATCCGCAAGCCGGCCAATGCGGTGCGGCAGGTGTTTCCCATTGGCCGGGTTGGTGCCGCTATGCGGCCCAGCGGGAGCAAGCTCCCTCGCCACAGGGGGCCAGTTGCCAAGCCAGGAGCCTAAGGACCCCGCGCTGTTTTTGTGGCGAGCGAGCTTGCTCGCGCTGGGGGGCGTAGCCGCCCCAATGGCTGCACCGCCATTCCCTCCGGTCAACGGGCACTGGCTCGCGACCGTGCTCCCTCGCCCCTGGTGCGCTCGGTCAGTACACATCCCGCCGATAGCGCCCTTGCTCGATCAGGCGCTCCACGGCTTCAGCCCCCAGTACCTCGTTGAGCACGTGGTCGACGCCTGAGGCCATGCCTTGCAGGCTGCCGCAGATGTAGATTGCGGCGCCGTCGGCCAGCCATTTTTTCAGTTCCGGCGCGGCTTCGCGCAGGCGGTCCTGGACGTAGATCTTTTGTGCCTGGTCGCGGGAGAAGGCCAGGTCGAGGCGCGCCAGGTCGCCACCGGTCAGCCACTCCTGGAGTTCGTCCTTGCAGTAGAAGTCGTGTTCGGCATTGCGCTCGCCGAAGAGCAGCCAGTTGCGTTGCTGGCCGTCGGCGATTCGTGCCTTGAGCAGGCTGCGCAAGCCGGCGAGGCCGGTGCCGTTGCCCAGCAGGATCAATGGGCAGGGTTCGGCCGGCAGGTGGAAGCCGCTGTTGCGCCGCACGCGCAGGCTGATGGCCGACCCCACGGCTGCGTGTTCGGTGAGCCAGCCGGAGCCCAGGCCCAGGCTGCCGTCGGGGTGGCGTTCCTGGCGCACCAGCAACTCCAGCACGCCGTCGCTGGCGATCGAGGCGATGGAGTATTCGCGCAGGGTCACCGGCACCAGGGCATCCACCAGGGCCTGGGCGTGCAGGCCCACCAGGTGGCTGCGGTTTTCCGTCAGTTGGCGGTTGGCCAGGGCCTGGGACAGGGTTTCCTGAAGGCCGTCGATCTGTACGGTGCTCTCGCCATCCAGGCCGAGGCCGCTCAGGAAGAATTCCACGGCCCAGGGGCTGTTGCGTGGCATCACTTCCACCAGGTCGCCCGCCAGCCAACTGCTGGCACTGGGCGCCGTCAGCCCCAGTAAGTAGACGCCGGAGCCACGGCTTTCAGGGTTGAGCAGCTCGCGCCGGGTCAGGGTCCAGTTGTCGAAGGCCGGGGCCTGCCATAGGTCCACCGGCGCTTGCCCGGTCAGTTGCCCGAGTTGTTGCTGCCAGTGGCGCAGGGCATAGCTGTCGCCGCTGTCGACTTCGATCGGGGCAAACAGGGTGCTGCCGCCGTGCTCCATCAGCCAGCCGTGCAGGCGCCGGGCGAAGCCGCAGAAGTGTTGATACTGGCGGTCGCCCAGGCCCAGCACCGCGTAGTTCAGGTGGTCCAGCGACAGTGTGCGGCCCAGTACCTTGCGTTCGAAACCGCGAGCGCTGTCCGGCGCTTCGCCGTCGCCAAAGGTGCTGACCACGAACAGGGCATTGCTCGCACCTTGCAGGTCGTGTTCGCTGATACTGGCCAGGGGCTGGACGTTCACCGGCAGCCCGGCGGCCTGCAATTGCCCGGCCGTCTGCCAGGCCAGTTGTTCGGCAAAACCGCTCTGGCTGGCAAAACCGATCAGCCACGCGGCGCTGTCGTCGCTGCTGCTGGCCAGGCCTTTGCGGGCCTCCTTGATCTGGCGTTTTTTACGTCGGCGGTCCAGGTACAGCAGCCAGCCGGTAATAAAGAACAACGGCATCAGCACCGAGGCCACGGCGAGGATGATGCGCCCGGCCAGGCCGAAATAGCTGCCGACGTGCAGGGCGTAGATGCTGGTCAGCAGTTGCGCTTTAAAGCTCTTGTCGGCGTAGCGCTCATGCAGGCTGACCGCGCCGGTGGCCGGGTCGATCTGCAACTGGTTCAGCGCGCGCTCGTGGGGCGAGGTCTTGAGCAGGTAGTAGACCGTGGCGGGTTGCCCGGCCACTGGCGGCATGCGGATGTTGTAGGCGTTGAGGTCTTTGCCGGCATTGCTGTAGAGGCTGCTCCACAGGGCGTTGTAGTCGGCCACCGGGGCTTCGCCCTTGGGCGGCGGCGCGCCACGGCCGCCTCGCTTGCGCTCGCTGTGGGGGGTGTCGGAGAGCAGTTTGTTCAGGCCGTTGCTGTACCACTCGTAGGACCACGACAAACCGGTCAGCGCCGCCAGCAGGTACACCGCCAGGCACCAGGTGCCGGCCACGGCGTGCAGGTCCCAGTTGAAGCCCCGGCCTTTCTTGGCCCAGTCCAGGGTCAGCCAGGCGCGCCAGTTGCCGACTTGGCGTGGCCAGCGCAGGTACAGGCCGGACAGGCAGAAGAAAATCAGGATCAGGGTGCAGGCACCGGTGATTTGCCGGCCGGTATCGCCCATGGCCAGGAACCGGTGCAGTTGCATCATCAGGCCGAAGAAGTCCTGGCCCACGGCGTCGCCCAGGAACTCGCCGGTGTAGGGGTTGAAGTAGCGCATCTGGCCACGGCGTTCACCCGGTGGCGGGGTGAAGAACACCCGCGCGGCATTGCCGCTGTCGGTCTCGACCCAGAGCATGGACACGGTCTTGCCTTCGGCAGCCTCGACCTTGGCCACCAGCTCGGCCGGTGGCAGCACGCCGGCAGGGCGTTTCTCGACCTGCAGCACCGAGGGGTTCATGAGCCGCAGGATTTCGTCCTGAAACGACATGCTCGCGCCAGTGATGCCCATCAGGGCCAGAACCAGACCCGCGCTGATACCGAAGAACCAGTGCAGCTGGAACAGGGTTTTCTTCAACACATCGACCTGCCTTGTTGCTCAAAAGTAAGAAACACGGCGCGCATTATGCCGTGAGTTGTCGAGAAGCATTCTTTTTTACACACAAAAACCCCACACATTGCCATGTGTGGGGTTTTTGCCTTTGGCCGAGTCTGCAGGCCAGGGAACCTGAGTGAACTCACGCCCCTGGTGCAGCCTGCGGCAGCGCCTACATCAGAAGTGAACGTTGGTGCTGAGCAGCGCGGTGCGCCCCGCCGCCTGGTTGGCGAAGTGGGTGCTGAACGCTTTGTCGTAATAGGTTTCGTTGGTCAGGTTTTGCACGTTGAGTTGCAGGTCGACGTTCTTGGTCAGCTTGTAGGCGGCCATGGCGTCGTAGCGCACGTAGGAATCGACCATGGTGGTGTTGGCCACGCTGCCGAAGACGTCGTCGACATAGAACGCACCACCGCCGACGGTCAGTTTTGGCGTCAGGCTATAGGTGGTCCATAGGCTGGCGCTGTTTTTCGGCGTGTTGGGCAGTTGGTTGCCATCGTTGGCCTTGCCCAGTGGGCCGCCGTCGATTTGTTTGCCGTCCAGGTAGCTGTAGCCGGCGAACACCTGCCATTTGTCGGTGAGCTTGCCGCTGGCCGACAGTTCCAGTCCGTCGACCCGGGTGGTACCGACGTTCTCGTAGGACGTGGTGTTGACCTGGACTCGGGCGTTTTCCTTCTCGGTGCGGAAGATGGCGGCGGTCAACGACAGGCGATCATTGAGCAGGTCCCACTTGGTGCCCAGCTCGTAGTTCTTGGTGGTTTCCGGCTCCATGTCGCTGCTGAGCACGTTACGGCTGCGGTCGGTGGTGCCGCCCAGCGGGTTGCCTTCCTGACCTTCGCCCAGGGTCGCGCCCGGCGGGGTGGCCGAGGTGGCGTAGGAGGCATAGATGCTGCCGTGCTCGGTGGGCTTCCATACCAGGCCGAACTGGCCGGTGATGAACTCGCTGGTGTCCTTGCCTTTGGCCGGCACGCCGTTGTTGACCACGGTGGCACCGGCGTTGTCGTAGGTGCGGTATTGAGTGTCGAAGTGGTCGTAGCGCAGGCCCATGTTCACCAGCCACTGCGGCGACAGTTCCAGGGTGTCGAACACATACAGCGCGCGGGTGTTGCTGGAGGTGTCGGTGCCGGCGTAGTTGCGCGAGATCGCGCCATTCCACGGGTCATCCGGGTTCGGGTTGCTCAGCGAGGTGCAGTTGTAGTTGCTGGGCAGCCCGATGCTGCCCGGGGTGCAGACACTGGGGTTGCCGGCGACCAACGGGGTGGTTTCGGTGTCGACGTTGTACGAGGATTTTTTGCTTTCCTCGTGGCTGAACTCGATGCCGGTGGCGAAGCTGTTCTTGAACCCAGCCACATAGAAGTCACCGAACAGATCGGTCTGGTTGGTGGTGGTGGCGGTGTTGCTCACCCGGGTGTTGGCCCGGCGCCATACGCTGCCGTTGTTGACGTTGCGCTGGCTGTCGTCGGGCTGAGTGAGGATGTAGTCCTGCATGCTGGTGCCGTGACGCAGGGTGTTCTTGATGGTCAGGGCGTCGCTCAGGTCGTGTTCGATGGCGAAGGTCGCGGTGTCGACCCGGCTCTTGCGGAAGTCACGATCGGTCAGGCCGTAGAAGTTGCTGCTGTCGCCCCCGGCGTAGGGTTTGTCCGGGTTGCTTTTGGTCCGCGCGTTGCCGCCCCCGGCCGGAATGGTGTACGGGATACCCGAGTCCGGCAGGTCGTCGCTTTGCAGGTGGTAGTAGTCGAGGTTGACCCGGGTATCGGTGCCCAGGCCAAAGGCCAGGGACGGGGCGATGCCCCAGCGGTCGTAGTTGACCTTGTCGCGCCCGGCGACGTTGCTTTCGTGGCTCATCAGGTTCAGGCGACCGGCGGCGCTGTCGCTGAACTGGTAGTTGCCGTCAAGGGTGTAGCGCTGGGTCTGGTCCGAGCCCCAGGTGAATCCGCCGTCGAAGCTGTTGCCCAGGTGGGCTTTCTTGCTCACCAGGTTGATGCTGCCGCCCGCGGCGCCACGTCCGCCGATGGCCGAGTTTGGGCCTTTGCTGACTTCAATCGACTCCACGGCGAAGATTTCGCGGCTCTGGGAACCGGTATCGCGCACGCCGTCCAGGTAGGTGTCGCCCTGGGCGTCGAAGCCGCGGATAAACGGACGGTCACCTTGTGGGTTGCCACCTTCGCCGGCTCCGAAGGTGATGCCGGGCACGGTGCGCAGCGCATCCTGCATGGAGAGGGCGCCGGTGTCCTTGAGAACCTGCTGGGGGATAACAGTGATCGAGCGCGGGGTGTCGATCAGCGGCGCGGTGTACTTGGGCGAGGACGCTTTTTCGACCTGATAGGAGGTGGGCTCCTGGGCTTCGCCGGTGATGGCGGTGGCGTCCAGGGAAATGGCATTGCCCGAGGTTTTCTTATTGGTGTCTTCAGCCGCCTGGGCCAGGTGGGCCGCAGAGCCGGCGCTGAGCGCCACGCCAATTGCAGAGGCAAGCAGACGCGGTGAACTGACAGCAGAAAGTGGTAGTTGGCGTGACATTTTATTCCCCTCCCCAAGGATTTGAGGCCGCGGAATATAGGAGAAACAAGTATCTGTATCAATTGCGAAATGTTTCCATTCGCACTAAATTTACATTCTTTACAATTTACCTTTACGGTTTTTACGAACTCATCCGTCATGCCGGTTTTACAGCGTCAATAAGAATCAATATCATCGCTGATCCTCGACCTTCAGGTACCTCGCCATGTTGCTGCACATTCCCGGCTTGTTCACTCGCGAAGAAGTGCTGCGCATTCGCCAGGCCCTGGAGCAGGCCGATTGGGCCGACGGCAAGGTCACCGCCGGTTACCAGTCGGCCAAGGCCAAGCACAACCTGCAACTGCCCGAAGGCCACCCCCTGGCCAAGGAGATCGGTGCGGCGATGCTCGAGCGGCTGTGGAGCAACCCGCTGTTCATGTCGGCGGCGCTGCCGCACAAGGTGTTCCCGCCGTTGCTCAACTGCTACAGCGCCGGTGGCAGTTTCGATTTTCATATCGACAACGCGGTGCGCCAGCCCAAGGGCAGCCCCGAGCGGGTGCGCACCGACCTGTCATCGACCCTGTTTTTCAGCGACCCCGAGGATTACGACGGCGGTGAACTGGTGATCCAGGACACCTTTGGCACCCAGCAGGTGAAGCTGCCGGCCGGCGATATGGTGCTGTACCCCGGCACCAGCCTGCACAAGGTCAACCCGGTGACCCGGGGTGCCCGCTATGCCTCATTCTTCTGGACCCAGAGCCTGGTGCGTGAAGACAGTCAGCGTGCGCTGCTGTTCGAGATGGACGGGGCGATCCAGGCGCTGACCCGGGACGTGCCCGATCATCCGTCGCTGATTCGCTTGACCGGTACGTATCACAACCTGTTGCGGCGCTGGGTCGAGGTGTAGGCCGTGAGTTATCAACTGCGGCGCGAGGAAGTCCTCGACGGCGAGCAACTGCGCGCCATGCTCGACCACAGCCCGGCCCGCGCGGCCCAGGCAGTGCTGATCGCGGCCAAGGCCGAGGTGCTCGACGCCCAGGCGTTGCTCGGGCAGATCCTGCTCGACGGCTTGGGCATCGAGCAGGATCAGGCGCTTGCCGTACGCTGGTTTGAAATCGCGGCCCGGCGTGGGCACCTGATGGCGCGCAATATGCTCGGGCGTTGCGCGGAGCATGGCTGGGGCTGTACTGCCGACCTGTTGGCGGCTGCCGGCCATTATCGCCAGGCGGCCGATGCCGGGCTGGATTGGGGCTTGTACAACTACGCCAACCTGCTGGCCACTGGGCGCGGCGTGCCGCAGGACCAGGCGCAGGCCTTGGCTTGTTATCGCCGGGCCGCGGCGTTGGGGCATGCCAAATCCATGAACCTGCTGGGACGGTACCTGGAAGAGGGGATTGTCTGCCCGGCCGACCCGGAACTGGCCCGAGACTGGTACCGCCGCTCGGCCGAGGGCGGCGATTTTCGCGGGCAGTTCAGCTACGCGGCGGTGCTGGCCGACGCCGGTCGTATCGACGATGCTCTGCATTGGCTGCGCCAGGCCCTGGCGGGTGGCAACCTGAAATTCCTCAGCGTCGCCCACCGCGCCCTGCTCAGCGCCACCCACCCGCAAATCCGCGCCCTGGCCACCGAATACCAACAGCGCGCCGCCCAGCTAAGCCCGTAGCCGCTGCCGAGGCACGAGGCTGCGCTGGCCTGGTTAGGCGCTGAAGATCAGGCGTCGGCAAAAGCGACAGACGAAAAAAAGCCCATGTCGATGCATGGGCTCCTCTCTTGCAGCTTGTCGCTTACAGCTTGCTACTGCTCTTAAACATAAAACGATTTCAGCGGCGGGAAGCCATTGAATTCCACCGCGCTGTAGCTGGTGGTGTAGGCGCCGGTGGACAGCCAGTACAGGCGATCGCCGATGGCCAGGTTCAGGGGCAGGCCGTACTTGTAGTTCTCGTACATGATGTCGGCGCTGTCGCAGGTCGGGCCGGCGATGACCACTTCTTCCATCTCGCCTTTCTTCTCGGTCCAGATCGGGAACTTGATGGCTTCGTCCATGGTTTCAATCAGGCCGGAGAACTTGCCCACATCCGTGTACACCCAGCGCTCGACGGCGGTACGGGATTTACGCGCCACCAATACCACTTCACTGACCAGGATCCCGGCGTTGGCGATCAACGAACGGCCTGGCTCGAGGATGATTTCCGGCAGTTCGTCACCGAAGTCTTCCTTGAGGAAACGGATGATTTCTTCAGCGTAGGTTTCCAGGCTGTTGGTGCGGGTGATGTAGTTGGCCGGGAAGCCACCGCCCATGTTGATCAGCTTGAGGTGGATACCGTCTTCTTCCTTCAGGCGCTCGAAGATCACTTTGACCTTGGCGATCGCCGCGTCCCAGACGCTGATATCACGCTGTTGCGAACCCACGTGGAACGAGATGCCGTAAGGCACCAGGCCCAAGTCACGGGCCAGGATCAGCAGGTCCATGGCCATGTCGGTCTGGCAGCCGAATTTGCGCGACAGGGGCCAGTCAGCCGTGGTCGAGCCTTCGGTCAGGATCCGCACATAGATTTTCGAGCCCGGCGCGGCCTTGGCGATGTTGCGCAGGTCGGCTTCGGAGTCGGTGGAGAACAGACGCACGCCTTTCTCGTAGAAATAGCGGATGTCCTTGGATTTCTTGATGGTGTTGCCGTAGCTGATACGGTCGGCGCTGACGCCACGGTCCATGACCTTGTCCAGCTCGTAGATCGAGGCGATGTCGAAGCTCGAGCCCTTGTCCTTGAGCAGGTCAATGATCTCGACGGCCGGGTTGGCCTTGACCGCGTAATACACCTTGGCGAATTCGAAACCGGCGCGCAGGTCATCGTAGGCCTGGCTGATCATCGCGGTGTCGATCACCACGAACGGGGTTTCTTGCTTGTCGGCGAACGCCTTCATTTTGTCAAAAGTGGCGCGCGCGAAATAGTCTTCGACGTTGATCGACATGCTGGGAACTCCTACTGGCAAACTAAATTGATCAATGGGTGCAAATGAACGTCCTCCGTATCCCCACTTTGGTTCGCCTACTTCCCAAGGCATGTCGCCGAAAGCAAAAAGGCCATGGGGCGCTGCCCTTGGCCTTGCTGTCTCGTCGTCAGTACTTGAGCCGGATGGATCGTTTCCAGCATGGACGTTCGGCGCGAACTTTAGGGCGTGAGGGGCCTGAGATCAACTAAAAATGTCGCGTTTTTGCACGCGTCTGACATGCGTAATCGATATCACTCTTTGTAGCCGACCGAGATGACGGACAGATGTTCCCCAGGATTTTTCCAGTGTTAAAAATACCTGCACGTTCGAAGCTTTTGTGCGCTAAGTCGCAGGCAAGTGTGATGGCGTCAACATCGGCGACGTTGGCGGCGAGAGGATGGCGTGAGGCGTATTTTGGCTGTTTTGCACAGTACGGTCGGTCTGTTTTTACGGGTGGCGCTGTTGATATTTTTTTCCGGCTGCGAGTGCCGATGAAGTTGCACGAGGCCTATGGCAGAGGGCTTGTTCGCGAAGGCATTTTTACAGTCACATCATTGCTGAGTGACATTTCGCTTTCGCGAGCAAGCCTGCTCCCACCGTTTTTGTATTTTTACGCGACTACAGCCTCAGCCGGCGAGACGATATTGGTCTTCATCCCGCGTGATCGCCCCGAACTCAGATAAGCGGCAATCGACTCCTGGGTCACTTCACCCAGGAACACGCGATCAGCGTCCATCACCGGCAACCACGAACGGTTGAACTCGTACATCCGCGACAACAGGATGCGCAGGTGTTCGTCATAGGCTGCGGTGGCGTTGAACTCGCGCAGGTATTGGGCACAGGTGCCGGTCTGGCGGTGCAGGTCGCGGCGACGCACGTAACCCATGGCTTTGTTCTCGCCGTCGGTCACCACCACGTAGCGGCGGTCGTGTTCGTCCATCAGCTCCAGGGCATCGGCCACCGGGGTTTCCGGGCTGACTGACGGCGCGTTGTCCGCCGCGTCCTCGGCCTTGACCAGCAGCAGGCGCTTGAGGGTGCTGTCCTGGCCAACGAAGTTGCTCACGAACTCGTCCGCCGGGTGCGCCAGCAAGGTGTCCGGATGGTCGATCTGCAGCAGCTTGCCGGCACGGAAGATCGCAATCTTGTCCCCCAGCTTGATCGCTTCGTCGATGTCGTGGCTGACCATGATCACGGTCTTGTTCAGCGCGCGCTGCATCTCGAAGAACTCGTTCTGGATCATCTCGCGGTTGATCGGGTCGACCGCGCCGAACGGCTCGTCCATCAACAGCAGCGGCGCATCGGCGGCCAGGGCGCGGATCACGCCGATCCGTTGCTGCTGGCCACCCGAGAGTTCACGCGGGTAGCGGTGCAGGTATTGCTTGGGTTCGAGCTTGATCATGCTCATCAGCTCGCGGGCGCGGTCGTGGCATTTCTGCTTGTCCCAGCCCAGCAGCTTGGGCACGACCACGATGTTTTCTTCGATGGTCATGTTGGGGAACAGGCCGATCTGCTGGATCACGTAGCCGATGTTGCGACGCAGGGTTACTTCATCCAGGTCGGTGGTGTCTTCGCCGTTGATCAGGATCTTGCCCGAGGTCGGCTTGATCAGGCGGTTGATCATTTTCAGCGTGGTGCTTTTACCGCAGCCCGACGGGCCGAGGAATACGCAAATTTCGCCTTCGTTGACGGTCAGGCTCACGGAATCAACGGCGGTGATGGTCTTGCCGTTGCTTTGGAAGGTCTTGGTCAGGCTTTGAAGTTCGATCATTTGAGCAGTCCTTTTGGAGTCAGCGTGCGTTGCAGCCATTGCAGGAGCAGGTCGGCAAAGATGGCCAGGAGACTGACCAGCACGGCGCCGACGATCAGCATCGACATATCGCTGCGGCTGATGGAAGCCAGAATAAGTACACCCAGGCCGCCGGCGCCGATGGTGGCGGCGATGGTCATCACGCCGATGTTCATCACCACGGCGGTGCGCACCCCGGCGAGGATCACCGGTACGGCGATGGGCAGTTCGACCATGCGCAGGCGCTGGCCGAAGGTCATGCCAATGCCCTTGGCCGCCTCGCGGATGCCGGGCTCGACCCCGGTCAGGGCCAGGTAGGTGTTACGCATGATGGGCAGCAGGGAGTAGAGGAACACCGCGGTGATCGCCGGCATCGGTCCCAGGCCCTGGCCGAACTTGGAGTAGAACGGCAGCAGCAGGCCGAACAGGGCGATGGACGGCACCGTCAGCAACACCGTGGCGCTGGCTTGCAGCGGGCCGGCCAGGGTCGGGAAGCGGGTCATCAGCACGCCCAGTGGCACGCCGACCACGATGGCCAGGATCACGGCGATGCCCACCAGGGTGATGTGCTGCCAGGTCAGGTGCAGCACCTGTGTCCAGTCAAGATGGGAAAAGGCGTTCAGAAATTCCATGTCTTCTCCTCTTTATTGGGTGATCGGGTGTTGGCGCAGGAAATCTGCGGCCACGGCGGACGGGCTTTCATGGTCGACGTCGACCCGCGCATTCAGCTGGCGCATGGTTTCGTCGTCGAACAGGGCGGCCAGCGGCTTGAGCTCCGCGGCCAGTTGCGGGTGGGCGTCGAGATAGACCTGACGCACCACCGGCGCTGCGGTGTAGTCGGGGAAGTAATGCTTGTCGTCTTCCAGCAGCTTCAGCTTGAACGCGTTGAGGCGCCCGTCGGTGGTGTAGACCAGACCGGCAAACACCTGGCCATTGCGCAGGGCGGTGTAGACCAGGCCGGCGTCCATCTGCCGGGTGTTTTTGCGGGTCAGGTTCATCTCGTACAGCTTGACCATGCCGGCCATGCCGTCGGAGCGGTTGGCGAACTCGGTGTCCAGGGCCACCAGGCGGTTTTCCTTGGTCTTCTCGGCCAGCGCAGCGGTCAGGTCGCTGATGCTGTTGATCTGCGGGAATTCCTTGGCCACGTTCTCTGGCAGCGCCAGGGCGTAGGTGTTGCTGAATTTCGACGGAGAAAGCCAGACCAGGCCTTTTTTCGCATCGAGTTCCTTGACCCGGGCGTAGGACTGTTCGCTGTCGAGTTTCTCGTCGACGTGGTTGTAGGCCACCAGCGACACGCCGGTGTATTCCCAGATCAGGTCCAGCTGGCCACTTTCCTGGGCACTGCGCGCCAGGTTGCTGCCCAGACCGCCGGTAACACGGGTGTCATAACCCTTGGTGCGCAGGTACTGCGAGGTGATTTCCGCGAGCAGCGTCTGCTCGGTGAAGACCCGGGCGCCGATGCGGATCACCGGCTTTTCAGCCGCTTGGGCGACGCCTGCGAACAGCAGGACGCAGCCCAGTATCAAACTTAGCTTTTTCATAAGGATTCCTTTGCTCGGCCTGGCGATTAAGACGGGCGCAGACCGCGTTCCAGCCAGAGGCGGCTGGCCATGGTCACGATGCCGTCAAGCAGCAGTGCCAGCAGTGCGGTACAGGCCGCTCCCAGTAGCAGTTGCGGCTGATTGTTCAGGGCGATCCCCGGGAAAATCAGGCTGCCCAGGCTGTTGGCGCCAATCAGGAAGGCCAGCGGCGCGGTACCGACGTTGATCGCCAGGGCCACGCGCACGCCGCCGATGATGATCGGCACGGCATTGGGCAATTCGACTTTCCACAGCACTTGGCCCGGGGTCATGCCGATGCCGACGGCGGCTTCCTTGAGCGAGCCCTGGACGTTTTTCAGGCCTTCGTAGGTGTTGCGCACGATCGGCAGCAGGGAGGCGAGGAACAGGGCAAAGATAGCGGGGCCGCTGCCGATGCCGAGAATCCCCAGGGCGATGGCCAGTACGGCCAGAGGAGGGACGGTGTTGCCGATGTTGAAGATCTGCATGAAGCGTTCAGCGCGTCCCACCATGTGCGGGCGGCTGAGGTAAATGCCGGCCGGGATGCCTACCACCAGGGCAGCGAGCATCGACACCAGGACCAGAATCAAATGAGCTTGCAGGTAGAACAACAAATCGTCGCGGTACATTTCGATGGTATTGATGCCGATCCAGTGGACCAGCAGGGCCAGGAGAGCGACGACAACCGCTCCTCCTATCAGCCCTTTGCCATAGCGAATAGCCACAGGCGGACTCCTTTATGTCAGTCGGCGCACACATTTCCGGGCGGCATTGCCATTCCTGGCTGCCGGTGAATGTGGTCGCGAAAAGCAGCTCGCCAATGCCGGCAAAACGGCATGAGGTCGAGCCATGAGCGCAGCCTCGTCAGGCTAACTTGCTGATATTTCAGCCCCTGATGAAAGCGTGTAGCAGGGGAGTGGACGTCTGCACCTTTTAAAAGGTTCCATAGTTGACAGCATTTAGCCATCGCCAATTGCCCAACGGTCCCCGCCCAAACCCTCTCTTGTAGCCGCTGCCTCCGGCTGCGCTGTCCCTCGAAACCGCCTCCACTGCCTCGAATGTATGTTGGCGTCTGGTCCGGACAGTGCAGCCTGCGGCCGCGGCTACAGGGGCGTCGACGGCAGGCCGAGCGGTGGCCTGGAAGGCTTGCTTTACGCTATACTCGCCGCCCTTTTTTGAATCACCGCCAGGCGATTTCCCATGACCAAACAGGCCGCCGAAGTCGCGAAACGCCGCACTTTCGCCATTATTTCCCACCCGGATGCGGGTAAAACCACCATCACCGAGAAGCTGTTGCTGATGGGCAAGGCGATTGCGGTCGCCGGTACCGTGAAGTCGCGTAAGTCCGACCGTCATGCCACTTCCGACTGGATGGAGATGGAGAAACAGCGCGGGATTTCCATCACGACCTCGGTCATGCAGTTCCCTTATCGCGAACACATGATCAACCTGCTCGACACCCCGGGCCACGAAGACTTCTCGGAAGACACCTACCGCACCCTGACCGCGGTCGACTCGGCGCTGATGGTGCTCGACGGCGGTAAGGGCGTAGAGCCACGGACCATCGCCCTGATGGACGTCTGCCGCCTGCGCGATACGCCGATCGTCAGCTTTATCAACAAACTCGACCGCGACATCCGCGACCCGATCGAGCTGCTCGATGAAATCGAAGCAGTCCTGAAGATCAAGGCCGCGCCGATCACCTGGCCGATTGGTTGCTACCGCGACTTCAAGGGTGTGTACCACCTGGCCGACGACTACATCATTGTCTACACCGCTGGCCACGGCCACGAACGCACCGAAGTGAAAATCATCGAGAAGCTCGATTCCGATGAAGCACGGGCTCACCTGGGCGACGAGTACGACCGTTTCGTCGAGCAGTTGGAGCTGGTGCAGGGCGCTTGCCACGAATTCAACCAGCAGGAATTCCTCGACGGCCAGTTGACCCCGGTGTTCTTCGGTACGGCCCTGGGTAACTTCGGGGTCGATCACGTGCTCGACGCCGTGGTCGATTGGGCTCCCAAGCCTCTGGCCCGGGTCGCCAACGAGCGCACCGTGGAACCGGTTGAAGAGAAATTTGCCGGCTTCGTGTTCAAGATCCAGGCGAACATGGACCCGAAACACCGCGACCGTATCGCCTTTATGCGTATCTGCTCCGGCAAGTACGAGAAAGGCATGAAGATGCGCCATGTGCGTACCGGCAAGGACGTGCGCATCGGCGACGCCCTGACCTTCTTCTCCTCCGAGCGTGAGCAACTGGAAGAAGCCTTCGCTGGCGACATCATCGGCCTGCACAACCACGGCACGATCCAGATCGGCGACACCTTTACCGAAGGCGAGGCCTTGGGTTTCACCGGTATCCCGCACTTCGCCCCGGAACTGTTCCGTCGCGTGCGCCTGAAGGATCCGCTCAAGTCCAAGCAACTGCGCCAGGGCCTGCAACAGCTGGCCGAAGAGGGCGCGACCCAGGTGTTCTTCCCGGAGCGCAGCAACGACATCATCCTCGGCGCCGTCGGTGTGCTGCAGTTCGATGTGGTCGCCAGCCGCCTGAAAGAGGAATACAAGGTCGAGTGCTCCTACGAGCCGATCACCGTGTACTCCGCGCGCTGGATCGAGTGCAGCGACAAGAAGAAGCTGGAGGAATTCTCCAACAAGGCCGTGGAAAACCTGGCCATCGATGGCGGCGGTCACCTGACCTACCTGGCCCCGACCCGGGTCAACCTGGCACTGATGGAAGAGCGCTGGCCGGACGTGAAATTCCGCGCCACCCGCGAACACCACTAACACTGCCGCACCCCAAAGCCCCGCTGTTGACCCAGCGGGGCTTTTTCATGGGTGACGGATTGGTGGGAGTGGCGCCAGGTCGGCGTACATAACCACTGGCTGTAGGGCCTAGTCGAAAGCAATCTACCCATGTGGCGGCTTCCGGGTGGCTCATCTGGAAAACCCCATCCATCACGACTAGTTTCACAGCAGTGCTACAGGCCCGAAGACTCAAGGCCTGTGGCCATCAATGGTGCACCTACGAACGGATGGGATCGGTCATGAGCGTCTTTCAACGCGTGGTGTTGTTGATCAAAGTGCTGGTGCTGTTATCGGTGGGGACTTCGGCGGCCTGGGCCCATGCCGGAGTGCAGCAGGAACCTGGCGCGTGGGCGGCAAAAAGCCCCCATGGCAGTGCGCTGATGCTGGCCAAGTCCGACTCGGAAGCCGGGGATCAGGGGCAGGGCGGGAGCAAGGGCGATGATGATTCGACCACCGACGACCCGGATCCTGACAGCGATGATGACGGCGATAACGACAGCTGACAGATAGACGCCTCCCTGGCTGCGGGTGCTATGCACCCATGCCCTGGGAGGTTTGAGCGAAACCGGCGCCCCCGGATTGATTCCGGGGGCGTTTTTTTGTGGCTCAGCCGAGAAACTGTTCGGCGTAGTGGCAGGCGACCTGGCGGTTGTCGAGGAGGCGCAAGGCCGGCTCTTCAGTGCTGCACAGTTCAGTGGCGTAAGGGCAGCGTTTGTGGAAGGCGCAGCCGGAGGGCGGGTTCAGCGGGTTGGGCAACTCGCCGACGATCTTGATTTTCGGTTTGTCCGGATCCGGGTGAATGGTCGGCGTGGCCGAGAGCAGGGCCTGGGTGTAGGGGTGCAGGGGCCTGCTGTAGATCTCCTCCTTGGGACCCATTTCCACCGGCCGGCCGAGGTACATCACCATGACCTGGTCGGCGACGTGCCGCACCACCGCCAGGTTGTGGGAGATAAACACGTAGGCGGTGTTGAACTCCTGCTGCAGGTCCATGAACAGGTTGAGCACCTGGGCCTGGATCGATACGTCGAGGGCCGAGGTCGGTTCGTCCGCCACCAGCACCTTGGGTTGCAGCATCATGGCTCGGGCCAGAGCGATGCGCTGGCGCTGGCCGCCGGAAAACATATGGGGGTAGCGCTGGTAATGCTCGGGGCGCAGCCCGACCTGTTTCATCATCGCCTGGACTTTTTCGCGGCGCTCGGCGGCAGACAGCTTGGTGTTGATCAGTAGCGGTTCGGCCAGTTGGTCACCGACCTTCTGCCGTGGATTGAGCGATGCGTACGGGCTCTGGAACACCATCTGCACGTCTTTGCGCAATTGCTTGCGCTGCGCCTTGTCGGCCCCGGCCACTTCCTGCCCGGCGATTTTCAACGAGCCGGAGGAGGGCTCTTCGATCAGGGTCAGGGCGCGGGCCAGGGTCGACTTACCGCAGCCGGACTCGCCCACCACGGCCAGGGTCTTGCCGGCTTCGAGTTCGAACGACACCCCATTGAGCGCGCGCACCAGGGCGGTGCCCTTGAACAGGCCACGGGACACTTCGTAGTGACGGGTCAGGTCGCGGGCGGTAAGAACGACGGCCATTACGCCACCTCCTGATTCAGCGGGTAGAAGCAACGGGCGAGGCTGGCGGCTTTCGGGTCCAGGCCCGGGCGTTGCTGCCGGCAGTGGTCCTGCACGTACGGGCAGCGCGGCGACAGCAGGCAGCCCTGGGGCCGGTCATACCGCCCGGGGACAATGCCCGGCAGGGTCGAGAGACGCGCCGCGCCCATGCTGTGTTCGGGAATCGCCGCCAGCAACGCTTCGCTGTAGGGGTGAGCGGGAATGTCGAACAGCTCCGGCACCTGGCCGACTTCCACCGCCTGGCCGGCGTACATCACGCACACCCGCTGGGCGGTTTCGGCCACCACCGCGAGGTCGTGGGTGATCAGCACCAGGCCCATGTTCTGTTCCCGTTGCAGGTTGAGCAGCAGGTCCATGATCTGCGCCTGAATGGTCACGTCCAGGGCCGTGGTCGGCTCGTCGGCAATCAGCAGCTTGGGCTCGCCGGCAATGGCCATGGCGATTGCCACGCGCTGGCTCATGCCGCCAGACAGTTGATGGGGGTAGGCGTTCATGCGGCTGGCGGCGCCGGGGATTTCGACTTTTTCCAGCAGCTCGATGGCACGCTTGCGGGCCGCCTTGCTCGACATTTTCAGGTGCAGGCGCAGCACTTCCTCGATCTGGAAGCCCACGGTGTAGCTCGGGTTCAGCGCGGTCATCGGGTCCTGGAAGACCATGGCCAGGTCCTTGCCGACTATCTGTCGGCGTTGCCGCGCGCTGAGCTTGAGCATGTCCTTGCCGTCGAAGTGCAAGGCGTCGGCGGTGACGATGCCCGGGTGCTCGATCAGCCCCATCAGCGCCATCATGGTCACCGACTTTCCGGAGCCCGATTCGCCGACGATGGCCAGGACTTCGCCCTTGTCCACGCTCAGGTCGAGGCCATCGACCACGGGGACGGCCTTGGCGTCGCCGAAGCGCACGTTGAGATTCTTGATTTCTAGCAGTGACATGGGAATCTCCTCAGGCGGCGTTTTTGAGTTTCGGGTCCAGCGCATCGCGCAGGCCGTCGCCCATCAGGTTGATTGCCAGCACGCTGAGCAAAATGGTCAGGCCGGGCAGGCTGACGACCCACCAGGCGCGCTCGATATAGTCGCGGGCCGAGGCCAGCATGGTGCCCCACTCCGGGGTCGGCGGCTGTACGCCGAGGCCGAGGAAGCCCAGGGCGGCGGCATCGAGAATCGCCGAGGAAAAGCTCAGGGTCGCCTGCACGATCAGCGGTGCCATGCAATTAGGCAGCACGGTGATGAACATCAGGCGCGGCAGGCCGGCACCGGCCAGGCGCGCGGCGGTCACGTAGTCGCGGTTCAATTCGCCCATCACTGCGGCGCGGGTCAGGCGCACATAAGACGGCAAGGACACGATGGCGATGGCGATCACGGTGTTGATCAGGCCAGGGCCGAGGATGGCGACAATCGCCACCGCCAGCAGCAGCGAAGGCAGGGCCAGCATGATGTCCATCAGACGCATGATGGTCGGGCCCAGCAGGCGCGGGAAGAACCCGGCAAACAGGCCCAGCATCACCCCCGGGATCAGCGACATGACCACCGACGACAAGCCGATGATCAGCGACAGCCGCGACCCCTGGATCAGCCGTGACAGCAGGTCACGCCCCAGTTCGTCAGTGCCCAGCAGGAACTGCAGTTGTCCGCCTTCGAGCCAGGCCGGCGGGGTCAGCAGGAAGTCGCGGTATTGCTCGCTGGGGTTATGGGGCGCGACCCAGGGGGCGAAGATTGCACAAAAAATGATCAGCAGCATGAACAGCAGCCCGGCCACGGCGCCTTTGTTGCGCGAGAAAGCGTGCCAGAACTCTTTGTACGGGGAGGGGTAGAGCAGGCTTTGATCGACTGCTACCGAGGAGGTTGGAGTGCTCATAGGTCTTGATCTCAGCGCTGGTGGCGGATGCGTGGGTTGGCAAAGCCGTAGAGGATATCCACCACGAAGTTGACCAGAATCACCAGGCAGGCAATTAACAGGATGCCGTTTTGCACCACGGGGTAATCCCGGGCGCCGATGGCTTCGATCAGCCACTTGCCGACCCCGGGCCAGGAGAAGATGGTCTCGGTCAGGACCGCGCCGGCCAGCAGTGTGCCGACTTGCAGGCCGACCACCGTCAGCACCGGAATCAGCGCGTTGCGCAGGCCGTGGACAAACACCACCCGTGCTGGCGACAGGCCTTTGGCCCGGGCCGTGCGAATGTAGTCTTCGCGCAGCACTTCGAGCATCGAGGAGCGGGTCATCCGCGCGATCACCGCCAGGGGAATGGTGCCGAGCACGATGGCCGGCAGGATCAGGTGATGCAGGGCGTCGAAGAAGGCCCCCGTGTCATCGGCCAGCAGCGTGTCGATCAGCATGAAGCCGGTTTTCGGCTCGATGTCGTAGAGCAGGTCGATGCGCCCGGAAACCGGGGTCCAGCCCAGGCTGACCGAGAAGAACATGATCAGGATCAGGCCCCACCAGAAGATCGGCATCGAGTACCCGGCCAGGGAGATGCCCATGACCCCATGGTCGAACAGGGACCCTCGTTTCAAGGCCGCGATCACCCCGGCCAGCAGGCCGAGGATGCCGGCGAACAGCAGGGCGGCCATGGACAGCTCCAGGGTCGCCGGGAACAGCGAGGTGAACTCGGTCCAGACACTGGTGCGGGTGCGCAGGGACTCGCCCAGGTCGCCATGGGCCAGCTTGCCGATGTAGTCCAGGTACTGGGCGTACAGCGGTTTGTTCAAGCCAAGGCGCTCCATTGCCTGGGCATGCATCTCGGGGTCGACCCGGCGTTCGCCCATCATGACTTCCACGGGGTCGCCGGGAATCATGCGAATCAGGGCAAACGTCAGCAAGGTGATGCCGAAGAAGGTGGGGATCAACAACCCCACACGGCGGGCGATAAAACTAAACATCTTCTGGAGTACCTCATCAGCCGGTTAGGCGTGCCCGGCCTCCTTGGGGTCAAGGGGGCCAGGCGTTTCTTAGAACCTGGTCACGATCTGCTGCGCTGGGCTCATGGCGCGTCAAACATGGCCGGGCGTCGCTTGCTGGAGCGTGAACAGGTTCATTTCTACTTCACCTGGGTCGTGGCGAAGTTGTTATTGGTCAACGGGTTCTGGTGGTAACCCTCGACGTTCTTGCGCATGGCCGTGAACATTTTTGGATAGGCCGTGGGAATCCAGGGTTGGTCTTCAGCGAAAACCAGCTGGGCTTTTTCATAGAGTGCCGCGCGTTGCGTCGGTTCGGTGTCGGCACGGGCCTGATCGATCAACGCTTGAAAGGCCTTGTTGCACCAGCGGGCGTAGTTTTCGCCGTTTTTCGCCGCATCACAACTCAAGTTCGGTGTGACGAAGTTATCCGGGTCGCCGTTGTCGCCAGCCCAGCCGGCCGTCACCAGATCGTGTTCGCCATTCTTGGCCCGTTTGAGCATCTCTCCCCATTCCATGACGCGGATGTCGAGCTTGAGTCCGATCTGGGCCAGGTCGGACTGCATCATCTGCGCGCCCAGCAACGGATTGGGGTTGGTCGGGCCGCCGCCGTTGCGGGTGAACAGGGTCAGCACGGTGCCTTCGGGAACCCCGGCTTCCTTGAGCAGCGCCCGGGCCTTGTCGAGGTCGCGCGCCGGGTTTGTCAGGCTCCGGTTGAAGCCTAGCAGGGTCGGCGGGTAAGGCCCGGTGCCGAGTATGGCGTTGTCCTTGCCGTACAGGCTGTCGACGTAGGCCTGTTTGTCGAAGGCGATATCGATGGCCTTGCGTACCCGGACATCGCTGATATAAGGGCGGGTGGTGTTCATCGCGGTGTAGCTGGTGATCATCGCCGCCAGCTCGGCGAGCTTGAGGTTGGGATTGGTCTTGATGCTGGGGATGTCATCGGGCTTGGGGTAGAGGGCGATCTGGCATTCGTTGGCCTTGAGCTTTTGCAGGCGCACGTTGTTGTCGGTAGTGATGGCGAAAATCAGCGGATCAGCCGGGGGCGCACCACGGAAGTACTCCGGGTTGGCCTTGAACCGGACCTGGGCATCCTTGGCGTAACGGTTGAAGACGAAGGGCCCGGTGCCGATCGGTTTGCTGTTGAGCTCGGCGGTTTTGCCGGCCTTGAGCAACTGGTCGGCGTATTCGGCCGGGTAGATCGAAGCAAAGGCCATGGCAATGTCGGCGAGAAAGGGCGATTCACGCCGGGTCAGGGTGAAGACCACGGTGTGCTCGTCGACTTTCTCGACGCTCTTGAGCAGCTCTTTGAAGCCCATGCTCTCGAAGTAGGGGAAACCCACGCTGGATTTGTCATGCCAGGGATGTTTCGGGTCCAGCTGGCGCTGGAAACTCCAGAGCACATCGTCGGCGTTCAGGTTGCGGGTTGGCTTGAAGTAATCGGTGCTGTGGAACTTCACCCCTTGGCGCAGGTGAAAGGTGTAGCGCAGCCCATCCGGGCTGATCTCCCAGGACTCGGCCAGGGCGGGCTGGATGTCTACGGTGCCGGGCTTGAAGTCCACCAAACGGTTGAACAGGGTTTCTGCCGCCGCATCGGCGGTGACTGCGGTGGTGAATTGGACGATATCGAAGCCTTCCGGGCTGGCTTCGGTACAGACCACGAGGGGCTTGGCCCAGGCGCTTGTGGCAAGGGTCAGCAGGGCGGCGGCGATGGCCGCTTTCAGGGGAAGCAATTTCATCAGGAACCCTCTGCAATCAGTTGAACCAGATTAGCTTGAATGGCGGACTCTTCCTGAGTCCGCCCTCCGACTGGCGGCCTAGAGAATGTTGAATGGAATGGTGGTCACCAGGCGGAACTCGTTGAGGTTGCCGTCGGGTTGTTCGGAGCTGGCGCGGTGCGTGGTGTAGGTCGCGCGGATCGCGGTGGCCTTGAGCGGGCCGCTCTGCACCGCATATGAAGCGCCGACGCCGTACTCCTGGTGCTTCTCGCCGTCCATCAGGCGCAGGTCGCTGCGCGATTTACCCGATGTGCCGTAGCCGATGCCGGTGTACTTGTAGTTCGTACCATCGATACCCCAGCCACGCGCGCTGTATACGTTGAACTTGAGACCCGGTACGCCGTATTGGGCCAGGTCGAGGCCATAGGCGATCTGGAACGATTTCTCGTTCGGGGCGTTGAAGTCCGACAGCAGGGAGTTGGCCAGGTAGATGCCGTTGGTGTCGTGCAGGTAGTCGAAGTATTCGTCGCCGTTCACTTCCTGGTAGGAGAACGTCAGGGTATGGGCCTGGTGGGTCAGCCCCAGGGACAGGCTGTAGGTGTCGTTGTCGATGCCGCCGATCTTGGCTTTGCCGCTGTCGGTGGTCTTGTAGTAGTTGAGGCCGGTGGTCAGGCTCAACACCGAGCTGTCACCCAGTTGGTGGGTGGCGCCGAAGTAGTACTGGTTCCAGAAGTCTTCGACGTGGCTGCCGTAGAGGCTGGTCTTCAGGCTTTTGGTGGGTTGGTAGTTGAGGCCGGCGATATTGACGTGGTCGGTCTCTGCCCGTTGCTGATACTCGGAGACGAACTTGGTCACGCTCTGCTCGGAGCGTGGCGATACGCGGTCGTAGGTGCCGAGGTCGAACGACAGGTTGTTGAATTCTTCGCTGTGCAGGCTCACCCCCTGGAAGCTGGAGGGCAGTGGCCGGTTACCGATGACGTCGACCACTGGCGTGCTGACGTTCTGGCGCCCGGCGGTCAGGGTGGTGTTGGAAATCCGTGCCTTGACGTTGGCCAGGCCGAGCTTGCTCCACTGGCCCACTGCGTCGCCGTCGGCATGGGTCAGGGTACGGTTGTTCGGGCCGGCGATGTCCTTGCGGTCACGGTCCAGGGCAATCGCGTTGTAGACCGCGACTTCGGTGCTGAAACCGACGGTGCCCTGGGTAAAGCCCGAGCTGTAGTTGAGGATGGTGCCCTGGACCCAGTTGATACGGCGCGCGGTCGGGGTCGCCACGTTGTTGTGGTTGTAGGAGAAGCGATCATCGCGGCGGCGCAACTCGTTGGCGTACCAGTTGCGGGTGGTGCCCGAAAGGCTCTGCCCTTCGACGAACCCTTTGCTTTCGGCCTGGGCGCTGGTGTCGCTGAGCGTGGTCGGCACGAATTGCTGGCTGACGGTTTCGGCATGGGCCACAGCGCTGACGCTGCTGATAGCCAGGGCCAATAATGCAATCTTGCTTGGTTTCATCGGTGAGGCTCCTTTGCTTTTTATGTGCCGGTCTTCAGTGATCCGGCTATCGGTTTGGAACTCATTCAGGTCATCGCAAACGTTTGCATCAGCCGCGTTAGCCGAATTCAGGCAACAGGCCTGCATGAGGGCGATAACGCCCCCAGGCTTTGGGTTTTCAGTTATTGGTCGAGGCTGACGCCCGAGAACACGTTACGGCCGAAGGGGCTGACCTTGAACCCTTCGACTTTGGCGCTCAACGGCTGGTTGACCGTCGAGTGAGCGACAGGCGTGATCGGCACCTGCTGCTTGAGCAACTGCTGGGCCTGTTTGTAGAGCACGGTGCGTTGCTCGCGGTCGGTGATCAGCTTGGCCTGCTTGATCAGCGTGTCGTAGGCCGGGTCGCACCACATGGAGTAGTTGTTGCCGCCAATGGCGTCGCAGCTGTAGAGGGTGCCGAGCCAGTTGTCCGGGTCACCGTTGTCGCCGGTCCAGCCAATCAGGCTGATGTCATGCTCGCCGTTCTTGGTGCGCTTGATGTACTCGCCCCATTCGTAGCTGACGATTTTCACCTTGAGCCCGATCTGCGCCCAGTCGGCCTGAAGCATCTCGGCCATCAGCTTGGCGTTGGGGTTGTAGGGACGCTGCACGGGCATGGCCCAGAGGGTGATTTCGGTGCCTTCCTTGACCCCGGCGGCCTTGAGCAGCTCACGGGCTTTTTCCGGATTGTAGGCAGCATCCTTGATGCTTTCGTCGTAGGACCACTGGGTCGGCGGCATGCCATTGACCGCCAGTTGCCCCGCGCCCTGATACACCGCGTTGAGGATGCTGGCCTTGTTCACCGCCATGTCCAGCGCCTGGCGCACTTCGAGCTGGTCGAACGGTTTGTGGCGCACGTTGTAGGCGATGTAGCCGAGGTTGAACCCGGGCTTTTCGATCAATTGCAGTTTCGGGTCCTGCTTGAGCGCGGCCACATCGGCGGGGCGCGGGTGCAGGGTGACCTGGCACTCGCCGGCCTTGAGCTTCTGCACCCGCACCGAGGCGTCGGTGTTGATGGCGAAGATCAGGTTGTCGAGCTTGACCCGGCTCGGGTCCCAGTAGTGTTTGTTGCCGGCGTAGCGGATTTGCGAGTCTTTCTGGTAGCGCTGGAACACGAAGGGCCCGGTGCCGATCGGCTTCTGGTTGATCTCGTTGGGCTTGCCGGTCTTGAGCAATTGCTCGGCGTATTCGGCGGAGAGGATCGCGGCAAAGCTCATGGCGATGTTCTGGATGAACGCGGCGTCCACCGAGTTCAGGGTCATGACCACGGTCAGCGGCCCGGTCTTCTCGACCTTGGCGATGTTCTTGTTCAGGCTCATCCCGTCGAAGTAGGGAAACTCGGTGGGGTAGGCCTTGCGGAACGGGTGCTCGCTATCGAGCATGCGGTTGAAGGTGAACAGCACGTCGTCGGCATTGAAGGTGCGGCTGGGTGTGAAGTACGGGGTGGTGTGGAACTTCACCCCTTCACGCAGGTGGAAGGTGTAGGTCAGGCCGTCCGGGGAAATATCCCAGCGCGTGGCCAGCCCGGGCACCACGGTGGTGGCGCCTTTTTCAAACTCCACCAACCGGTTGTACAGCGGTTCGGCGGCATCGTTGTCGGTGGCGGTGGTGTACTGCGCGGTATCGAAGCCTGCCGGGCTGCCTTCCGAGCAGAACACCAGGCTGTTGCCTGCGGCCAGGCTGATGGTGCTGGCGGCCAGCAGGCCGGTGCCGAGCAGTGCCGATAAAACCAGGGTATGACGCATGACGGTGCCTCTCCTTTTTATGTGTGTGATCAATGCGCAATAGCTCCTTCCTGGAACGTGGACGCGTCATTGATATTCAACCATCGCTTGCAGCAAACGCCGGCTCACGGATACAGATTCACCCAGCCTTGACGGTAGAGGTCATCGGCGAAGCCGTAAATGCGCGGGAGCCTTAACGTCTCGTAGGAAACCGCTGAAAATCCCGCAGTCTGCTGCCTGAAAAGAGCAGCGATTCCGGAGATGGCGGGTGACCCGTGACGTGGCAGGGCTGGTGGCGACGTCGTTGGACGTCGCCACCGTGCCTTATTTGCTGATGCTGACACCGTAGAAGGAGTTCAAGCCGAACGGGCTGATCTTGAA
Source organism: Pseudomonas sp. QD4 (assembly GCF_049199125.1). Taxonomy (NCBI): domain Bacteria; kingdom Pseudomonadati; phylum Pseudomonadota; class Gammaproteobacteria; order Pseudomonadales; family Pseudomonadaceae; genus Pseudomonas; species Pseudomonas sp. QD4. The sequence continues at coordinate 1,193,066 of NZ_JBLZOM010000002.1, read as the reverse complement.
GTCCTGCACGGAGTTGCGCATCGGTTGAAACACCGTCGAGTGTGCGATAGGTGTCATTGGAACCTGGTCTTTGATGATGTGTTGCGCCTGCTTGTACAGCTCGGTGCGCTTGGCCACATCCGGCGTGGCCTTGGCTTGCTTGATCAGTGCGTCATAGGGCTTGTCGCACCACTTGGAGAAGTTGTTGCCGTTCATGGCGTCGCAACCGAACAGGGTGCCGAGCCAGTTGTCCGGGTCACCGTTGTCGCCGCTCCAGCCGATGATCATCGCCTGCTGCTCGCCGCCTTTGGAGCGCTTGATGTACTCGCCCCACTCATAGCTGACGATGTTCACTTTAAGACCGATCTTGCCCCAGTCGGACTGCAGCATTTCCGCCATCAGCTTGGCGTTCGGGTTGTAGGGACGCTGTACCGGCATGGCCCACAGGGTGATCTGGGTGCCTTCCTTGATGCCGGCTTCCTTGAGCAGTTGCTTGGCCCTCTCGGGGTCGTACTTGGCGTCCTTGATGGTGGTGTCATAGGACCATTGGGTCGGCGGCATGGCGTTGACCGCCAACTGGCCGGCGCCCTGGTAGACCGAGTCGATGATCTGGGCTTTGTTCACCGATATGTCCATGGCCTGGCGCACCTTGAGGTTGGCCAGCGGATTGGGTTCGGTGCCGCCCTTGAGTACCGGCATCACGTTGTAGGCCACATAGCCCAGGTTGAAGCCTGCCTGCTCCGGCATCTTCAGGTCTTTGTCTTCCTTGAGTGCCTTGAGGTCGGCCGGACGCGGAGATAGCGTGACCTGGCATTCGTTTTTCTTCAGCTTCTGGACTCGCACCGACGGGTCGGTGGTGATGGCGAAGATCAGGTTGTCGATCTTCACGTCTTCAGGCTTCCAGTAGTCCTTGTTGCCGGTGTAACGGATGTTGGAGTCTTTCTGGTAGCTCTTGAACACGAACGGCCCGGTGCCGATCGGCTTCTGGTTGAGGTCGCTGGCCTTGCCTTCCTTGAGCAGCTTGTCGGCGTACTCGGCGGACTGCACCGAAGCGAAGCTCATGGCGATGTTCTGGATAAAGGCGGCGTCGACGCTCTTGAGGTGGAACTTGACCGTCTTGTCGTCGATCTTCTCGACCTGGGTGATGTTGGTGTCCATCCCCATGTCGGTGAAGTAAGGGAATTCGGTGGGGTAGGCCTTACGGAACGGCATGTCCTTGTCGATCATGCGGTTGAAGGTGAAGAGCACGTCGTCGGCGTTGAAAGTACGGGTCGGGGTGAAGTACGGCGTGGTGTGGAATTTGACCCCTTCGCGCAGATGGAAGGTGTAGGTCAGGCCGTCGTCGGAGATATCCCAGCTGGTGGCGAGGCCCGGAACGACGGCGGTGCCGCCACGTTCGAACTGGCTGAGGCGGTTGTAGATGGTTTCTGCCGAGGCATCGAAGTCGGTTCCGGTGGTGTACTGGCCAGGGTCGAAACCGGCCGGGCTCCCTTCAGAGCAGAACACCAGGTTAGTGGCCGCGTGGGCGAAGGGTGCGCTGGCAAGCAAGCCTGCGCCGAGTAAAAACGGAATGACCGCGTGTTTAAGCATGGTGGCCTCATGATTTGTTGTCATTTTTGGTTAGAGGACGACCTCGTGAGTCGACCTGCCGATACTTATGCAGGCCTCATACCCAATGCAAGATGCAGAACTGCCGCAGGTCTTAAACAGTGGAACGAACGTACATGAATGTCGCATATGTATAAAATTTGACGCATTTGATCGTTTGCGCAGGCATTTTTTGCTGTTTTTACGGCCAAAACAGCACAACCGGGGCGTCTGATGCACCCGGTTGGTTCACGCTTGAGGGTTATTTATTCAGGCTGACGCCGTAGAACGGCGTGAGGCCGAACGGGCTGATCTTGAAGTCCTGCACTTCCTTGCGCAGCGGCTGGAACACCGTGGAGTTGGCGATCGGAGTGATCGGCACTTGCTGTTTGAGGATCAGTTGCGCCTGCTGGTAGAGCTTGATGCGTTCGTCACGATCGCTGCTCAGCTTGGCCTTTTGCACTAACTGGTCGTAGGCCGGGTCGCACCATTTGGCGTAATTGCTGCCTTTGACCGCTGCGCAGCTGTAGAGCACGCCGAGCCAGTTGTCCGGGTCGCCGTTGTCGCCGGTCCAGCCGTAGATCATCACGTCATGCTCGCCGTTCTTGGCGCGCTTGATGTACTCGCCCCATTCATAGCTGACGATATTGGCCTTGATCCCGACCTTGGCCCAATCCTCCTGGATCATCTGTGCCGACATCCGCGCATTGGGGTTGGACGCCCGCTGCACGGTCATGGCCCAGAGGTTGAGGGTCGTACCCGGTGCCACTCCGGCTTCCTTGAGCAGGGCGCGGGCCTTGGCCGGGTCGTGGGGCGCGTCCTTGATGTTCGGGTCGAATGACCATTGCGCCGGTGGCAGAGCGTTCTGCGCCAGTTGCCCGGCGCTCTGGTACACCGCCTTGATGATGGCCGGCTTGTCGATGGCCATGTCCAGGGCCTGGCGCACCTTGAGCTGGTCCAGCGGTGGGTGGGTCACGTTGTAGGCGAGAAACCCGAGGTTGAAGCCGGGCTGCTGGAGCACCCGCAGGTTGGGGTCTTTTTCCATCACTTCGATATCGGCCGGGCGCGGGTAACCGCTGACCTGGCACTCACCGGCCTTGAGCTTCTGCAAACGTACCGCCGCGTCGGGGGTGATCGAGAAGATCAGGTTGTCGAGCTTCACGTCCTCGGGTTTCCAGTAGGCGGTGTTGCCGGTGAAGCGAATCTGCGAATCCTTCTGATAGCGCTTGAACACGAATGGCCCGGTGCCGATCGGTTTCTGGTTGAGGTCGGCGGCCTTGCCCTGCTTGAGCAACTGCGCGGCGTATTCGGCGGACTGGATCGAGGCAAAACTCATGGCCAGGTTTTGCACAAAGGCGGCGTCGACGTTGTTCAGGCTGAAGCGCACGCTGTGCTCGTCGACCTTGTCGATGCTCTTGATCGTGGTGTTCAGGCCCATGTCGGTGAAGTACGGCGACTCCGAGGGGTAGGCCTTGCGGAACGGGTTTTCAGGGTCGAGCAGGCGCTGAAAGGTAAACAGCACGTCGTCGGCGTTGAAGTCGCGGCTGGGGGTGAAGTAGTCGGTGCTGTGGAATTTCACCCCTTCGCGCAGGTGAAAGGTGTAGCTCAGGCCATCCTTGGACACATCCCAGGAGGTGGCCAGGCCCGGCTCGACCTCGGTTGCGCCGCGCTTGAACTGGGTCAGGCGGTTGAACACGGTCTCGGCCGAGGCGTCGAAGTCGGTGCCGCTGGTGTATTGGCTCGGGTCAAAGCCGGCCGGGCTGGCTTCCGAGCAATAGACCAGGGTCGAGGCGGCCTGGGCCAGGGGCGCACAGGCCAGCAGGCTGGCGGCGAGCAGCAGCGGTTTAAAGGCAATCGTGTCCATGAAGTCCCCTAGTGATGACCGGGCCAGAGCGGCCAGGGCGAAAAAGGCAGGCGTGAGATTACCGCTGCCGGGTTGAATCAGAAACAGCAGGTTGGTTAGCAGCTCATAACCAAAACCAGCGCATCGTTATTCCAGCCCAAGCCTAGTAAAGTTGCGCGTTCCCAGGGAGCAAGGAGGGAAAAGGGGAGCTGGACGCTGCCAGGTTATGGATAGACCGGTTTGCTGATCACGGCCCGGGGCAGGCATTTTTCGTCAAAGGGACAGGGGCAGGATCATGGGTGTTAGAGGGTGGATGGTGGCTGGGTGCCTGCTGCTGGCAGGTTGCAGTGAAGAGAAGTCGCCGCCGGTTGCGTGGTTTCTTGAGGACACTTCTCGCCTATTCAGCACGCTTCGGGCGTGCGACTCGGTCAAGAACAAACCGCATTACAGCTGGTGCAACAACGCGAATCTGGCCGCCATGACGCTGCGGCAGCGGTCTGAGGAAAGAGAGCGGCAGGAGCGTCTGGAACGCCTCAACCAGGCACCCTACCGAGTGAAACTGATTTATTGGTACGGGCTGAATCCCGACGCCTTGAGCGCGGTGCTCGAGGTGTGCCGCAATGCGATGGAGCGCCAGATGCTGGAATCTGATTTCGCCATGGGCTGCACCCTGGCCAGCCAGGCTCGGCTCAGCAATATCATGCGCAAGCTGCAGTAAGCCGCCCGAGCCGCAGGCGGCTTGTGTGGTGAGCCGGACCCGCCGGGCGGCAGGTCCGGCAACCGCTTATTGCATCAAGACTTCAATCGAGCCATCGGCGGTCATGCTGACCTGGCTGGTGCCGGCCTCGACTTCCGGGGTCACCGGCGCCGAATCCATGCTGGCCGCTTTCATCATCATCGGTGCGCGCATGTACGGCTGTGGATAACCGTTGCTGTTGAGGTTCAGGTTGACGATTTTGTAACCCTTGCCGCCCAGGGCGTCGGTGGCCAGTTGGGCGCGGGCCTTGAAGGCGTTGACCGCGTCCTTGAGCAGGGCGTCTTCGCTGGTCTTGCGGGTCGGGTCGGCGATGGCGAAGTCCATGCCGGCCATTTTCAGGTCGCCGAGCATCTCGCCGGTGAGCTTGGACAGGGCGGCGAAGTCCGAGCTTTCCAGGCGCAATTCAGCGCGCTCGCGCCAGCCAGTGATTTTCTGGCCCTTGGTGTCATAGATCGGGTAGCTGTTGCGGCTGCCCTGGCGCAAGGTGATGTCCTTGACCTGACGAGCCTGGCCCAGGGCCTTGTTCATGGTGGTGGTGATCTGCGCCGCCAGCTTGGCCGGATCGGCATCCTGGGCTTCGCTGTACAGGGTGACGATCATCAGGTCGCGCGCCACTTCCTGGCTGACTTCGGCGCGCAGGGCGATCTGGTTGTAATGCAGCTCATCGGCGGCCAGCGCCGGCAGGCTGGCGATGGAGCCGATGCTGAGGGCGAGAAGGGCGGCGCTGCGACTGAATGTATGCATGAAAACTCCTTGAGTACGGTCCACAGGTGACGGTCCCGTTCCTGCGTGAAACCATCAGACAGTTTTGGGCAGCGGCAAGTTTCAAGCGCCAGGCTGCCAGTTGAGAACCCCTAGGCTTGTAGCTTAAAACTTGGCGCTTGCCACTGCTTTTCTGTGACGCTTTGCCGCAGTTTTGCCTGCGGGGCGTGCTGCTTGGTTATACTCGTCGCGATCCGCCTGGAGCGCTCATCAGGAGAGCTCATGCTCGCCCCCGTACAATTGCTTTCCGCCACTCGCCAGAACCTCTGGCGCCTGACCTTTATCCGCACCCTGGTCCTGGCTGCCCAGGCCGGTTCGGTGGGGCTTGCCTACTGGTTTGACCTGCTGCCGCTGCCCTGGCTGCAACTGGCGGTGACCCTCGGCTTTTCGATGATCCTCTGCGCCTTCACGGCGATTCGGCTGCGTACCTCATGGCCGGTCACTGAGTTGGAGTACGCGGTGCAGCTGGCCTGCGACCTGTTTATCCACAGCGCGCTGCTGTATTTCTCGGGGGGGTCGACCAACCCTTTCGTCTCCTATTACCTGGTGCCACTGACCATCGCCGCCGTGACCCTGCCATGGCGTTACTCGGTGATTCTCTCCGGTATCGCGCTGACCATGTACACCCTGCTGCTGGCGCAGTTCTATCCGCTGCAGACCTTCCCCATCGCCCGGGAAAACCTGCAGATCTACGGCATGTGGCTGAGTTTTGCCCTGGCCGCGGCGGTGATCACCTTTTTCGCCGCGCGCATGGCCGAAGAGTTGCGCCGCCAGGAAGAGCTGCGGGCGATCCGTCGTGAAGAGGGCCTGCGGGACCAGCAATTGCTGGCCGTGGCCACCCAGGCCGCCGGTGCCGCCCATGAGTTGGGTACACCGTTGGCGACCATGAGCGTGTTGCTCAAGGAAATGCGCCAGGACCATCCCGATCCGCTGTTGCAGGACGACCTGAGCGTGCTCCAGGACCAGGTCAAGCTGTGCAAGGAAACCCTGCAGCAACTGGTGCGCGCCGCCGAAGCTAACCGGCGCCTGGCGGTGGAGATGCAGGAAGTCACCCAGTGGCTGGATGAAGCCTTGAACCGCTGGCACCTGATGCGCCCCGAAGCCAGTTATCGCTTCCTGCTGCTGGGCCAGGGACCGGTGCCGCGCCTGGCGCCGCCGCCAGACCTGACCCAGGCCTTGCTCAATCTGCTGAACAATGCCGCCGATGCCTGCCCCGAAGGGCTGGAAGTCCGCCTGGACTGGGACGAGGAAAACCTGACCATCAGTATTCGTGACCACGGTCCCGGCGTACCCTTGGCCATCGCCGAGCAGATCGGCAAGCCGTTTTTTACCACCAAGGGCAAAGGTTTCGGCCTGGGCCTGTTTTTGAGCAAGGCCAGCGTGACCCGCGCCGGTGGCTCAGTGAAACTCTACAGTCATGAGGAAGGTGGCACGCTTACCGAGCTGCGCCTGCCCCGTGTCGCCCGAGGAGACCAAGATGAGTGACGAACCCCAAGTCGAAGGCGAAGAGCTGCCGCATCTATTGCTGGTGGACGACGACGCTACTTTTACCCGCGTAATGGCCCGCGCCATGAGCCGTCGCGGTTTTCGCGTCAGCACCGCAGGTTCTGCCGAGGAAGGCCTGACCATCGCCCAGCAGGACTTGCCGGACTATGCCGCGCTGGACCTGAAAATGGACGGCGACTCCGGCCTGGTGCTGCTGCCCAAGCTGCTTGAGCTGGATCCGGAAATGCGCGTGCTGATCCTGACCGGCTATTCGAGCATCGCCACCGCTGTCGAGGCGATCAAGCGCGGTGCCTGCAATTACCTGTGCAAGCCGGCGGATGCCGACGATGTGCTGGCCGCGCTGCTCTCCGAACACGCCGACCTGGACACCCTGGTGCCGGAAAACCCGATGTCGGTGGACCGCCTGCAGTGGGAGCACATCCAGCGTGTGCTGACCGAGCATGAAGGCAACATCTCCGCCACTGCCCGCGCCCTGGGCATGCATCGGCGCACCTTGCAGCGCAAGTTGCAGAAGCGCCCGGTACGCCGCTGAACCGCGCCTGAACGAATGTCCGCAAGGCATCGTGAAAAAGCCAGCCGATCAACTATGATCGGCTCAGAGCTTGCCCCTTCCCTACCGAGCCACAACGATGAATCAGAACGCTGAATATTCCGCGGTCAACGATACTGTGCGCGGGCAGTTTTTCCGACGGGTCTGGGCGATGGTCACGCCATACTGGCGCAGCGAGGAGAAGGGCAAGGCCTGGTTGCTGCTGATTGCAGTGATCGCCCTGTCGCTGTTCAGCGTGGCGATCTCGGTGTGGATCAACAGTTGGTACAAGGATTTCTACAACGCCCTGCAAAAGAAGGACGAAGCGGCGTTCTGGCACCTGATTCTGTATTTCTGCGGGATTGCCGCCGTGGCGATTCTCGGTGCGGTGTATCGCCTTTACCTGACCCAGATGCTGACCATTCGCTGGCGGGCCTGGCTGACCGAGAAACACTTCGCCCGCTGGCTCGGCAATAAAAACTACTACCAGCTGGAGCAGGGCGGTTACACCGACAACCCGGACCAGCGGATTTCCGAAGACCTCAACAGCTTCACCAGCAATACCCTGAGCCTTGGCCTGGGGCTGATCCGCACGGTGGTCAGCCTGGTGTCGTTTTCCATCATCCTCTGGGGCGTCTCGGGCAGCATCGAGGTCTACGGCTACACCATTCCCGGCTATATGTTCTGGTGCGCGCTGGTGTACGCCGCCGTCGGCAGTTGGCTGACGCACCTGATCGGTCGACGCCTGATCGGCCTCAATAACAATCAACAACGGTTTGAAGCCGACCTGCGTTTCTCCATGGTCCGGGTTCGTGAAAACGCCGAGAGCATTGCCCTGTACAACGGCGAGAGCAACGAGAACCGGCGCCTGAGCGCACGCTTCGGCATGGTCTGGCACAACTTCTGGGACATCATGAAGGTCTCCAAGCGTCTGACCTTCTTCACCGCCGGCTATGGCCAGATTGCCGTCATCTTCCCGTTTATCGTCGCAGCCCCGCGTTACTTCGCTGGGAAGATCGAGCTGGGTGAGCTGATGCAAATCAACTCGGCGTTCGGCAATGTGCAGGAGAACTTCAGCTGGTTTATTTCGGCGTACTCCGACCTGGCCGCGTGGCGCGCGACCTGTGATCGTCTGTTGAGCTTCCGCCAGGCCATGAGCGAAAACGAAGAGCGCACCCCGGCCATCGATGTGCAAAACGAAGGCGGCGAGCTGAAGGTGCATGACCTTGGGCTGGACTTGGCTGATGGCCGCAACCTGCTGGAAGGGGCCGAAATGAGCGTTGCCCCCGGCGAGCGCCTGATGCTCAGCGGTCGTTCCGGCAGTGGCAAAAGCACGTTGTTGCGGGCGATGGGGCGCTTGTGGCCTGCGGGTCACGGCAGTATTCGCATGCCGGACCAGCGTTATCTGTTTTTACCGCAAAAACCTTACTTGCCCATTGGTAGCCTGCGTGAAGCCTTGAGTTATCCACAGTCTGGCGACACCTACCCTCACGAACGCTACGTGCAAGTGTTGGAAACCTGCCGCCTGCCGCACCTGGTATCACGCCTGGACGAAAGCAATCACTGGCAGCGCATGTTGTCTCCCGGCGAGCAGCAGCGCCTGGCCTTTGCCCGTGCATTGCTCTATGCGCCGACCTGGCTGTACATGGACGAAGCCACATCCGCCATGGACGAAGAAGACGAGGCGACGCTCTACCAGGCGCTGATTGATCAACTGCCAGGCTTGAGCATTGTCAGCGTTGGTCACCGCAGCAGCCTCAAGCGCTTCCATCCTCGGCACATCCGGATCGAGCACGGACAACTGATCGAACAGTCGATGCTGGCCTAGCATCGGCTGCGCCGGTCGGCACCCAGGTGCTGGCCGGCGTGCTTGACCTCAACGGCTGTCCTTTTTCCTGTCGAATAAGACAGGGTTTACGCTGGACGGTGATCGTACAACTAAGCTGAGCTATGATGCGTTCTCAGTTGCCTAAAAAGATGCCCACCATGGAAAACCTCAACACCGCGCCCCGCCTACCCCGCAAGCGCCGTAGCCTGGCGCAGGAGCTGGTCACGGTGCTGTCCGAACAGATCCGTGATGGGCTGCTCAAGCGCGGTGACAAGTTGCCGACCGAGTCGGCGATCATGGAAGCCCACGGCGTCAGCCGGACCGTGGTCCGCGAGGCGATCTCCCGCTTGCAGGCGGCGGGGCAGGTGGAAACCCGCCACGGTATCGGTACCTTTGTTCTGGACACCCCAAGCCCCAGCGGTTTTCGAATCGACCCGGCCACCGTGGTCACCCTGCGTGATGTGCTGGCGATCCTCGAGCTGCGCATCAGCCTCGAAGTGGAGTCGGCAGGGCTCGCCGCACTGCGTCGCAGCGATGAGCAACTGGCCGCCATGCGCGCGGCACTGGATGCGTTGAATGAAAGCGCAGCCCATGACAGCGATGCTGTCGCCTCTGACTTCCAGTTTCACCTGCAAATCGCGCTGTCCACCGGCAACCGCTATTTCACCGACATCATGACCCACCTGGGTACCAGCATCATTCCGCGGACCCGGCTCAACTCGGCGCGCCTGGCCCACGATGACCAGAAGCACTACATGGGGCGCCTGAGCCGCGAGCATGAAGAGATTTATGAGGCCATCGCCCGCCAGGATTCGGATGCAGCCCGTGCGGCGATGCGTTTGCACCTGACCAACAGCCGCGAACGCCTGCGTCATGCCCACGAGGAGGCAGAAGCGCAGCGCGGCTAGGCCATTTCTCCAGCAGGCGCCGCTGATCAAGCTTCGGGTGCAATGACATCGCGGGCAAGCTCGCCCCCTACCGGTTGTAGGGGGCGGCCTTGCCCGCGATGCTTTTCAGCGGATCAAGCGCTTTGCAGAATCGAGCGGTCGACTCTCACGGCCAGTTGGCCCTCGTGGGCTGAGGTGTCGAACGTCACTTTGCCGTCGGCGGCCACCTGCGCGCGGGCAATCGCTACGCCGTTGGACAGCAGTTCCAGGGGCGCGCCCTGGAGAGATTGGCCGGAGGCCAGTTGCAGTGTCAGGTTGATACTCATGGTGAGGTCCTTGTCAGGCAATGCGGTCGATAAAGGTGGTGGAACTGGCGTCGATACTGGCGATCAGCTCGGGCGAACCCCCAAGAAATTGCCGGTAAACGTTGCGTGTCAGGCTGCTGCCTGAGGCTGCGGCAATGCCCAGGGTCGGCTGGAAACGGTCGCTGAGTTGGGCATAGGCCGACCAGGGTCCGGTGTACGACTCGCTGAGCCCCTGGCTTTCGCTGATGGCGTAACGCACTGCATTGCCCGGTAGCCAGTTGGGTTCGCTCGGCGTCTGGCTTTGCCAGCCGTCGGCCAGGATGGTCGGCGCTGCCGGTGGCGCTTCGAGGTAGCCGGCGGGTTTGTTGGGTGTGTAGTGGGTCAGCAGCAGATAGGTGCTCCAGCCCCACCAGTTGTCGACGGTCTTGCTGTCGTTGAGGTTATTGACGTCGCTGCGGCGCAGCACCTTGTCGCCTTGGGTCACGAACAGGGGCGAGAAGTTGGCACCAGGGCTGGAGACCGCTTGCAGGTCCGGCAGCCCTTGCAGCGCGGCGAAGCTGGCAGGCGCCGCCGGGTTACCACTCTGGTAGCAGGCGAAGATTTCATCGGCCGAGCTCTGCACGGCCCGTTGCACCTGCTGGCGATTGCGCTGGTCGACGGTGTCGAAGTAACGCTTGTCGCCATAGGCGTGCCATTGCTCGCCTCGGGCGTTGCGGACATTGAGGCCGAACTTGCTGTCTTCGTCGTGCATGAAGCGGGTAATCAGCGAACCCAGGTCACTGGGGGTGACCACCGCCGCCAGTTGTTTGCGCGGCACCCGCAGGTGGCCTGCGGAGAACAGGTCGGTGAGGTAGTGATCGGCAAAGGCGTTCATTGCATAGGCCAGCTCCAACGGTTGGGTGTCGGCGCTGCCATGAGCCAATCGCGCCTGCTCCAGTGCCGCGCTGTGCCCGGCGATGTAGGCAAGCTTTGCCCACTCGCCAAAGTGGTCGGCGTTGTTCGCCGCCAACTTCAGGTAGCGCCCCAGGGGCAGCATCGGCGAGACCACGCTGCCACCGCCGGTAATCCGGTTCCACTCTTCAGACAACGTATCTCCAAGGGCGTCATACGCCTCATGGGGCTGCTTGCCATCGCGGATCGCCTGGTGTGTGGCGACGATTTCTTTCTGCATCACCGCGAGGATCTGCCGCGCTTCGTCTTTCGACGCCGGCAGGACCGCCAGGGAGTTGAAGGCCGCGCTGAAACGCTGCACGCGCTCCACCGCCGAAGCGCCTTCGCTGATCGGTCGGTCGGGGATGCCGTAGAAGTCACCGCCCAGCGCCACTACCTGGCCATAGGTCAGTGCCAGGCCATTGGGCAGGTGCAATTCGACCTGGGAGGCAGCAATCGGCGGGGCATCCGCGGCGAAGCGCAACCAGGTGTTGTCGCCGATAGCGGTGTGCTCGCCACCTTCGAAACGCAACTGGGGCTTGGGTTTCAGCGGGTTTTCCGGTGGTGTGCCCGGCGGCCTGGGAGGCGAATGTTTGCGGCTGTGGTGAGGGGCGACGCGCAGCAGCAGGCTGTCGCCATCGCCGTTGATGGCCAGGCCCTGTTCGCTGAACAGCTGGTCGAGATCGGCCGCGATTTTGCCGGCAAGCGATGCTTGTTGCGGCAGGGGGGTTGAGAGTGCTGACATTTCTAGCTCCTTGATATGTCATCGTTCAGGTCATTATTTAACTGTATGTATATACAGTTAAATCGAGCTTAGATGAAATCATTGGCCCGTCAAGGAGCCGCAGGCGAGCCGATCAATTTTCTTTGTAACGACGAAATGCAGTTGACGATTATATTTTTAGTTGTACGATGACCTACAACTTCAGCCAAGCCTGAGGTCTTTTCCATCACAATGTTTCCCAGGGTGTTCGAATAATGAATCCACAAGAACTGAAGTCCATCCTCTCCCATGGCCTGTTGTCTTTCCCGGTCACCGACTTCAATGCTCAGGGCGACTTCCATCGCGCGGGCTACATCAAGCGTCTCGAATGGCTCGCCCCTTACGGCGCCTCGGCGCTGTTCGCCGCGGGCGGCACTGGCGAGTTCTTCTCCCTGGCGGCCAGTGAATATTCGGAAGTCATCAAGACTGCAGTCGATACCTGCGCCACCAGCGTGCCGATTCTTGCCGGCGTTGGCGGTTCGACCCGCCAGGCCATCGAATACGCCCAAGAGGCCGAGCGCCTGGGGGCCAAGGGCCTGCTGTTGCTGCCGCACTACCTGACCGAAGCCAGCCAGGACGGGGTTGCGGCCCACGTTGAGGCCGTGTGCAAATCGGTAAAAATCGGCGTCGTGGTCTACAACCGCAACGTCTGCCGCCTCAACGCGTCGCTGCTGGAGCGCCTGGCCGAGCGTTGCCCGAACCTGATCGGCTACAAGGACGGCCTGGGCGACATCGAGTTGATGGTGTCGATCCGCCGTCGCCTGGGCGATCGCTTCAGCTACCTCGGCGGCCTGCCGACCGCTGAAGTCTATGCCGCGGCCTACAAGGCCCTGGGCGTGCCGGTGTACTCCTCGGCGGTGTTCAACTTCATCCCGAAAACCGCGATGGATTTCTACCACGCCATTGCCCGTGATGATCACGCTACGGTCGGCAAGATCATCGATGACTTCTTCCTGCCTTACCTGGATATCCGCAACCGCAAAGCCGGTTACGCAGTGAGCATCGTCAAGGCCGGGGCGAAAATCGTCGGTCACGACGCAGGCCCGGTACGGGCCCCGCTGACCGATCTGCTGCCGGAAGAATACGAAGCACTGGCGGCGTTGATCGACGCTCAGGGTGCGCAGTAATTGATCCGGGGCCGCTGAGTAATCAGCGGCCTTTTACGTACAGAATTTTGTGTGAGGAGTGACTTCGTGGCAGAGGCAAAACGATTCGATAACTACATCGGTGGCCAATGGGTTGCCGGCGCCGACTACTCCACCAATATCAACCCGTCGGACCTGTCCGAGGTGATCGGCGAGTACGCCAAGGCCGACCTGGCCCAGGTGCATGCCGCCATCGACGCTGCGCGTGCGGCGTTCCCGGCCTGGTCGACCTCGGGCATCCAGGCGCGCAGCGACGCGCTGGACAAAGTCGGCAGCGAGATCCTCGCCCGCCGTGAAGAGCTCGGCACCCTGCTGGCCCGGGAAGAGGGCAAGACCCTGCCCGAAGCCATCGGTGAAGTGGCGCGTGCCGGTAACATTTTTAAGTTCTTCGCCGGTGAGTGCCTGCGCCTGTCGGGCGATTACCTGCCCTCGGTGCGCCCGGGCGTCAACGTCGAAGTGACCCGCGAAGCCCTGGGTGTGGTGGGCCTGATCACGCCGTGGAACTTCCCGATCGCGATCCCGGCCTGGAAGATCGCCCCGGCCCTGGCCTACGGCAACTGCGTGGTGCTCAAGCCTGCCGACCTGGTGCCGGGTTGCGCCTGGGCCCTGGCGGAAATCATTTCCCGCGCCGGCTTCCCGGCTGGCGTGTTCAACCTGGTGATGGGCAGCGGCCGCCTGGTGGGCGACGCCATCGTCAACAGCCCGAAAGTCGACGGCATCAGCTTTACCGGCTCGGTGGGCGTAGGGCGGCAGATCGCCGTCAACTGCGTGGCGCGCCAGGCCAAGGTGCAGCTGGAGATGGGCGGCAAGAACCCGCAGATCATCCTCGACGACGCCGACCTCAAGCAGGCGGTGGAGCTGGCGGTACAGAGCGCGTTCTATTCCACCGGTCAGCGTTGCACGGCGTCGAGCCGGCTGATTGTCACCGCGGGCATTCACGATAAGTTCGTTGCCGCGATGGCCGAGCGCATGCAGTCGATCAAGGTCGGCCATGCCCTGAAAGCCGGCACCGATATCGGCCCGGTAGTGTCCCAGTCGCAACTGGAGCAGGACCTGAAGTACATCGATATCGGCCAGTCCGAAGGTGCACGCCTGGTCAGTGGTGGCGCGCTGGTGACCTGCGACACCGAAGGCTACTTCCTGGCCCCGACTCTGTTTGCCGACAGTGAAGCCTCGATGCGCATCAGCCGCGAAGAGATCTTCGGCCCGGTGGCCAACGTGGTGCGTGTCGCCGACTACGAGGCGGCGCTGGCCATGGCCAACGACACCGAATTCGGTTTGTCGGCAGGCATCGCCACCACCTCGCTGAAGTATGCCAATCACTTCAAGCGCCACTCCCAGGCGGGGATGGTAATGGTCAACCTGCCGACCGCCGGCGTCGACTACCACGTGCCGTTCGGTGGTCGCAAAGGTTCGTCCTACGGTTCCCGCGAGCAGGGTCGCTACGCGCAGGAGTTCTACACCGTGGTCAAGACGGCTTACATCGGATCGTAAAGGCTGGATCTGCAGGGGCCGCTTCGTCGGCGCCTGCAGCACAACGTGATTACCCGCATAAAAATAAATAGTGGGAGTACATCCAAATGCAAGCGACCAAGCCGACTCACGTCCGCTATTTGATCCTGCTCATGCTGTTCCTGGTGACCACGATCAATTACGCCGACCGTGCCACTATCGCCATCGCGGGTTCCAGCCTGCAAAAAGACCTGGGTATCGACGCCGTCACCCTGGGCTACATCTTCTCTGCATTCGGTTGGGCCTATGTGGCCGGGCAAATTCCCGGTGGCTGGCTGCTCGATCGTTTCGGCTCGAAAAAAGTCTATGCCCTGAGCATTTTTACCTGGTCGCTGTTCACCGTGCTGCAAGGCTATGTCGGTGAGTTCGGGGTTTCCACTGCGGTGGTGGCGCTGTTCATGCTGCGCTTCCTGGTGGGCCTGGCCGAGGCGCCATCCTTCCCCGGCAATGCGCGGATCGTTGCCGCCTGGTTTCCCACCGCCGAACGCGGTACGGCGTCGGCGATCTTCAACTCGGCGCAGTATTTCGCCACGGTGCTGTTCGCGCCGTTGATGGGCTGGATCGTCTACCGCTTTGGCTGGCAGCACGTGTTTATCGTGATGGGCGGGATCGGCATCGTGTTTTCGCTGATCTGGCTGAAAATTATCCACAGCCCGCGCCAGCACCCGATGATCAACGAGGCCGAGTTCAAGCACATCGCCGACAACGGCGGCATGGTCGACATGGACCAGGACAAGGTCGCAGGCAAACGCACCGATGGCCCGAAATGGGACTACGTGCGCCAGTTGCTGACCAACCGCATGATGCTCGGGGTGTACCTGGGCCAGTACTGCATCAACGGCATCACCTACTTCTTCCTGACCTGGTTCCCGGTGTACCTGGTGCAGGAGCGCGGCATGACGATCCTCAAGGCGGGTTTCATCGCTTCCCTGCCGGCCATCTGCGGCTTTATCGGAGGCGTGCTGGGTGGGGTGATCTCCGATTACCTGCTGCGCAAGGGGCACTCGCTGACGTTCGCGCGCAAGGCGCCGATCATTGCCGGGCTGCTGGTGTCCAGCAGCATCGTGGCCTGCAACTACGTGGACATCGAATGGATGGTGGTCGGCTTCATGGCCCTGGCGTTCTTCGGCAAGGGCGTGGGCGCCCTGGGCTGGGCAGTGGTGTCGGACACCTCGCCAAAACAGATCGCCGGCCTGAGTGGCGGACTGTTCAATATGTTCGGCAATATCGCCTCGATCACCACGCCGATCGTGATTGGCTACATCATCAGTTCCACCGGTTCGTTCAAGTGGGCCCTGGTGTTTGTCGGCTGCAACGCGCTGGTGGCGGTGTTCAGCTACCTGGTGATCGTTGGCCCGATCAAACGAGTGGTGCTCAAGGAGCCGCCAAGCGACGGCCCCGAGTTGAGCAAACTTTCCCACGCACATTCCTGAAGGGGCGGCGTCATGCAGTTGATTGAACATTCAGACTCGCCGCGCTACATCCGCCTGCACGAGCTGGACAACGTAGTGATTGTGGTCAACGACCAGGGCGTGCCGGCCGGCACCGAGTTTGCCGATGGCCTGGTGACCGTGGATTTTGTACCGCAGAGCCACAAGGTGACGCTGGTGGATATCCCCGAAGGCGGCCAGGTGATTCGCTATGGCCAGACCATCGGTTATGCCTTGCAGCCAATCCCCCGCGGCAGTTGGGTCAAGGAAGACCAACTGCGCATGCCGACCGCGCCGCCCCTGGACAGCCTGCCGCTGTCCACCGAGGTGCCGCCGGCCCAGGCTGCGCTGGAAGGGTTCACCTTCGAGGGTTATCGCAACGCCGACGGCACGGTCGGCACGCGCAATATCCTGGGAATCACCACCACCGTGCAGTGCGTGACCGGGGTCCTGGACCATGCGGTCAAGCGCATCCGCGAAGAGCTGCTGCCCAAGTACCCCCATGTCGATGATGTGGTGGCCCTGACCCACAGCTACGGCTGCGGCGTCGCCATTACCGCCACCGATGCCTATATCCCGATCCGCACCGTGCGCAACCTGGCGCGCAACCCCAACCTGGGGGGCGAAGCGCTGGTCATCAGCCTGGGCTGCGAGAAGTTGCAGGCCGGCCAGGTGATGCATGAAAACGACAGTTCGGTGGACCTCAGCGAACCCTGGCTGTATCGCCTGCAGGACTCCAGCCACGGCTTCACCGAGATGATCGAGCAGATCATGGAGCTGGCCGAAACGCGCCTGAAGAAGCTCGACCAGCGGCGTCGGGAAACCGTGCCTGCTTCCGAGCTGATCCTGGGCATGCAGTGCGGCGGCAGTGACGCGTTTTCCGGGATCACCGCCAACCCGGCCCTGGGCTATGCCTCGGACCTGCTGCTGCGAGCGGGGGCAACGGTGATGTTTTCCGAAGTCACCGAAGTACGAGATGCCATCTACCTGTTGACCTCGCGCGCCGAGACCGAAACCGTGGCCCGCGAGCTGGTACGCGAGATGGACTGGTACGACCGCTACCTGGCCAAGGGCGAGGCGGATCGCAGCGCCAACACCACGCCGGGCAACAAGAAGGGCGGTCTGTCGAACATCGTTGAAAAATCCCTGGGCTCCATCGTCAAATCCGGCAGCAGCGCGATCAATGGCGTGCTGGGCCCGGGCGAGCGTTTCAGCCGCAAGGGCCTGATCTTTTGCGCGACGCCGGCCAGCGATTTTGTCTGCGGCACCTTGCAGCTGGCTGCCGGGATGAACCTGCACGTGTTCACCACCGGACGCGGTACGCCCTATGGCTTGGCGATGGCGCCAGTGGTCAAGGTCTCGACCCGCACCGAGCTGGCCCAGCGCTGGCCGGACCTGATCGACATCGACGCCGGGCGCATCGCCACCGGCCGCGCCAGTATTGAAGAGCTGGGCTGGGAGCTGTTCCACTTCTACCTGGACGTGGCCAGTGGAAAGAAGCAGACCTGGGCCGAGCAGCACAAGCTGCACAACGACATCACCTTGTTCAACCCCGCACCTATTACCTGAGGCCGATGGCCTGTCGGGGGGGGGGGGCGGGAAACCCCCCGGCCCCCCGGGTTTTGGCCCCCAAAAAAAAAAAAACGGGTGGGAGGGGGGGTTAATAAGGCGGCAACACGAAATTAGGGGGGGGTTTTAGGAAACCACC
>NZ_JBLZOM010000002.1:780208-1175585 GCF_049199125.1 Pseudomonas sp. QD4 | reverse complement strand
AAAAACAAACATAAAAAACCCCCCCCCCCCCCCCACCCCCCCCGGGGGGGGGGGGGGGGGGGGGGGGGCGCCCCCCCCCCCCCCCCCCCCCCCCCCACCCCGGTTCTTGTCACCCACAACAATAAAAGCAGGAGTGCATGGCAGTGAAAATCGCCAGCATCGAAGTCATTCGGCTGAGTATTCCCTTCAGCACCGGCGCGACCCAGCGCAGTAACAGCGGGCCGGTCCAGGACGACGACGCCTTCAACGCCGCCTCGACCCGCCATCGGCGCATGGAAAGCCTGATGCTCAAGGTCAGCACCGACAGCGGCCTGGTGGGCTGGGGTGAAGCCTTCGGCCACGGCAGCAACCCGGTGACCTACAAGGCCCTGACCGACCTGGTGGCGCCGCAGTTTCTCGGCAGCGACGTGGCGAATTTCCAGGACACCCTGGAAGCCGCCAGGCGCGCCCTGCATGGCTTTGGCAGCAGCGGACCGGTGACCTACGCCTTGTCGGCAATGGACATCGCGCTCTGGGACCTGGCTGCACAGCGCGCTGGCCAGCCGCTATACAAGCTGCTCGGCGGCCGAGACCGGCCCCTGGAGCTGTACGCGAGCCTGGTCAGCTACGGCAATGACCCCGAGGAAGTGGCGCGCCAGGTACGCCGTGCGCGCGGTCAGGGATTTCGCAAGATCAAGCTCCACGAAACCACCTACGCCGCCATCGCTGCTGCCCGTGAGGCGTTGCCGGTGGAGGAGGGCGAGCTGATGGTCGACGTCAATTGCCCCTGGAGCGTGAGCCAGGCCAGCGAGATGGCCGGACAACTGCGCCCGCTGCAATTGGCCTGGCTCGAAGAGCCGGTCTGGCCGCCGGATGACGCCCATGGCCTGGCCCAGGTGCGCAGCCACGGCGTGCCCATCGCTGCCGGGGAAAACGCCGCCGGGGTCCAGGGCCTGCGGGCGATGTTCGAGCAGGGTGCGCTGGATATCGCCCAACCGAGCGTGGCCAAGATCGGCGGTATCAGCGCCATGGTCCAGGTCTTCGAGCTGGCCCGGCGCTACCAGGTCAAGGTCGTTCCCCATTGCTTCTACTTCGGTCCCGGGCTGTTGGCGGTGGCGCATCTGTGCAGCCTGCTGCCGGCGGATATCAGCCTTGAGGTGCCCTTTATCGAGTTCGAGCGCCTGCTGTACCCGCAGCTCGCGTTCACCCCGCAGATGAGCCTGCCGCAGCAGCCGGGGCTGGGCTTCGCGCCTGACGCCGAGGTGCTCGGCGCTTACACCGTGGAATCTGTAGTGCTGTCCTGACAACAATAAGGGTCGACAAAAATGTTAGGTAAATACCGCTGGAAAATCGCCGGCCTGCTGTTCTTCGCCGGGATGCTCAACTACCTCGACCGCGCTGCGTTGTCGGTGGTGGCGCCGCTGCTCAAGGGCGAGCTGAACATCAATGACGCGCAAATGGGCTTTATCTTCAGCAGCTTCTTTATCGGCTACTGCGCCTTCTGTTTTATCGGCGGCTATGCGGCGGATAAATTCGGGCCCAAGCGCGTGTTCGCCTGGGCCGCGGGCGGCTGGTCGGTGTTTTGCGGCCTTACGGCGCTGATCACCGGGTATGTGCAGTTGCTGATCTGTCGGATCTTTTTCGGCATGGGCGAAGGCCCGATGGGCACCACCACCAACAAGGCGATCACCAACTGGTTCCCCCGTGAGGAGGCTGGCCGCGCGATCGGTTTCACCAACTGCGGCCAGCCCCTGGGCGCGGCACTGGCGGGGCCGATTGTCGGCCTGGTGGCGTTGAATTTCGGCTGGCGGATTTCCTTCGTGGTGATCGCGGTGCTGGGCGGCCTGTGGCTGCTGGCGTGGCTGAAGTTCTTCAAGGACACCCCCGAGCAGCATCCGCGAGTGTCCGAGGCCGAGCGCGAGCTGATTCGCCAGAGCCGCGCCAACATCATTGTCGAGAGCGTCGAAGAGGGTCGCAGCCTGACCCATTACATCTTTTCGGTGCCGGTACTGGCCGTGGCCATGGCGTTTTTCTGCTTCAACTACGTGCTGTATTTCTTCCTCACCTGGCTGCCCAGCTACCTGATGGATTACCAGCACCTGGACATCAAGAGCATGAGCATCATCGGCGTGATCCCGTGGCTGGGCGCGGCGGTGGGCTTTCTTGGCGGCGGCTTTTTCGCCGATGGCCTGGGCCGGCGCCTGGGGAATGTGATCCTGGCGCGCAAGATCGTGCTGACCCTGGGCCTGGGCGTGGCGGCGGTCTGTGTGCTGCTGACCACCCAGGTCGCTTCCCTGGGGATGGCGGTGGCCTGCATCACCGTGTCCAGCGTGTTTCTGTTCATGACCCCGCAGATCTGCTGGGCGCTGATCCAGGACATCGTGCCGAAGAACCGCGTGGGCGGCACCGGTGGCTTCGTGCATTTGCTGGCGAACCTGGCGGGTATCGCCGCACCGTCCCTGACCGGCCTGCTGATCCAGTACGGTGGCGGCTACAACTCGGCGTTCTTCCTGGCCGCAGCGGTCTCGGCGGTGGGCATGGTGGTGGTCGTGTTGGCGGTGCGTTCCCGGCAACCCGAGGCGGGTGTTGCGCAAATGGCCTGATCCACCTGCCGGGGTGAAGGGTTTTGGTCCGGTGGTGGCGCCGGGCCTGAGACCGGGCCGGGAAACTGGCTTATCATTGGCGCCCTGACCACGGGCTCAAGGTTCACCCCGCATGCTGGCTATTTTTCTTCAAACACTGAGCATCACCGCCCCCGTGTTTGCGATGTTGTTTCTTGGCGTACTGCTCAAGCGCGTGGGCTGGATCAACGACAATTTCATTCATACCGCGTCGGCCCTGGTGTTCAACGTCACCATGCCGGCGTTGTTGTTTCTGGGCATCCTCCATGCCGACCTGCATTCGGCGCTCAAGCCCGGGCTGCTGATCTACTTCGCCGTGGCCACCCTGCTCAGTTTTATCGGTGCCTGGGGCTGGGCGATCTGGCGCTGCCCGCGGGAAGACCGGGGCATCTATACCCAGGGCGCGTTTCGCGGCAACAACGGCGTGATCGGCCTGGCCCTGGCGGCGAGCATGTATGGCGCGTACGGGATCTCCCTGGGGGCGGTGCTCGCGGCGCTGGTGATTCTGTTCTACAACACGCTGTCGACCATTGTCCTGGCGGTCTACAGCCCGGTGATCAAGTCCGATCCGTGGAGCATCTGCAAAAGCGTGGTCAGCAACCCGCTGATCATCAGCGTGCTGCTGGCAGCGCCCTTTGCTTATTGGCAGATCAGCTTGCCGGGCTGGCTCGAAAGCTCCGGCCAGAACCTGGCGCAGATGACGCTGCCCCTGGCCCTGATCTGCATCGGCGGCACCTTGTCGCTGGAAGCCTTACGCAAAAGTGGCGACCTGGCACTGAGCTCGAGCCTGGTGAAAATGGTCGGGTTGCCGGTGCTGGCGACATTGGGCGCCTGGTTGTGCGGCTTTCGCGGGGCGGAGCTGGGGATTCTGTTTCTGTACTTCGGCAGCCCCACGGCGGCCGCCAGTTTTGTCATGGCGCGCGCTGCCAATGGCAACCATGAATTGGCGGCGGCGATCATTGTCATCACCACGCTGATGGCGGCCGTGACCACCAATATCGGGATCTTCCTGTTGCAGTGGGGCGGCTGGATCTGACGCCGGCAACGGACTGATCGCCAGCCCGTTGCCGATTCCGGCGAGGTCTCAGTCGGGCTTCTGATAGGTGTCGATCACTTCCTGTGCTGCACGGAAGGCATCGATGGCCGCCGGCACTCCGGCATACACCGCGCAATGCAGCAGTGCCTCGCGAATCTCTTCGACGCTGCAACCGTTGTTCAATGCGCCACGCACATGGCCCTTGAGCTCCTGCGGGCACTTGAGCGCGGTCAACGCGGCCAGGGTGATCAGGCTGCGGGTCTTGAGCGGCAAGCCCTCGCGGTTCCAGACGCTGCCCCAGGCGTGTTCATTGACGAAGTCCTGCAGCGGTTGGGTGAAGTCGGTGGCGTTGCCCAGGGCGCGGTCGACGAACTCATCGCCCATGACTTGGCGCCGCACTTCAACACCGGGCTTCTTTGGGTCGGTCATTGTGCTTCTCCTTTCTTGTGTTGGCGGCGCCAGGCACGCAGCGAGCTGAATAGCAAAAAGGCCACCAGCGCCGGCAGGACGAAAAACAGCATCAGGTTTTCCAGCTTGCCGGCCAGGGGCATGCCGGTGGTGAAGGACACCACGTGCAGCCCATAGGCCAGGTACAAACCCAGAAACAGCAAGCCCTCGGCCCGGGTCACCCGGTAACCGGAATAGAACACCGGCAGGCACAGCACGGCGACTCCCAGCATCACCGGCAAGTCGAAATCCAGGGCGTTGGGCGAGACCGACAGTGGCATCGGTGCCACCAGGGCGGTGAACCCCAAGACCCCCAGCAGGTTGAACAGGTTGCTGCCGATGACGTTGCCTACGGCGATATCCCGCTGCCCGCGCAAGGCGGCGATCAGCGAGGTGGCCAGCGCCGGCAGCGAGGTGCCGACCGCAATCACGGTCAGGCCGATGATGCGCTCGGACAAGCCCAGGTCGGAGGCCACTTCCACCGCCGCCTGCAACAGCAGGTGCCCGGCGAAGGCCAGCAGGCCCAGGCCCAGCAGCATCGACAGCAGGCTGCTGACCCAGGGTGGGTTGCTGCTGGCAGGGTGCAGCCCTTGCCCGGTGTGGTCGGCGCCGGCCTGGGGGCGGGCGCTGTGGCGCGACTGGCGCAGCAGCAGGCCCAGGTACAGCAGCAGGGCGGCCAGCAGGATCAGGCCATCGACCGGGGTCAGTTCTTCGTTGTAGGCCAGGACGAACACCAGCAGGCTGGCGCCGATCATCAGCGGGATATCCAGGCGCACCAGTTGCCGCGAGACCCGCAGCGGGATGATCAGGGCCGACAGACCTAGGGTGACCAGGATGTTGAAGATGCTGCTGCCGATCACGCTGCCCACAGCGATATCGGTGTTTTCAGCCAGGGTCGCCTGCAGGCTGACCGCCATCTGCGGCGCGCTGCTGCCCAGGGCGACGATGGTCAGGCCGATGATCAGTGGCCGCACATGCAGGCGCGCCGCAAGGCGCACGGCGGCACGCACCAGCAGCTCGGCGCCGGCCACCAGCAGGATCAGGCCGCTGACAAGCTGCACCAGGCTGAGCAGGGGTAAATCGGCTAATCCGAAAATGGTCAGGGCTCCGTCGGTCAGTCGCTGAGGGCTTGCACGCGCACCCGCGCGGTGCCGCTGCGCAGCATGCCCAGTTGCTCGGCCGCGGCGCGGGACAGGTCGATCAGGCGGCCACGGGTGTGGGGCCCGCGGTCGTTGATGCGCACCACCACGGTCTTGTCGTTGCTCAGATTGGTGACTTGCACCCGAGTGCCGAAGGGCAGCTCGCGATGGGCGGCGCTCAGGCCGTGCTGGTCGAAGGGTTCGCCGCTGGCGGTACGCTTGCCATGGTGGCGGGCACCGTAATAGGAGGCGGTGCCGGTTTCGTCATAACCGCGTGGGTCGATGACATGGCTGGTGGCGCAGCCGGCAAGCAGGGAGAGCAGGGCACAGGCACCAAGCAGACGCTTCATAAACCGGGCTCGCATAATAAATGTGGCGAGGGAGCAGGCTCCGTCGCCACAGGGGCGTGTGCCATGACCGGGGTCAGGCACACGCTCGATAAACCGCTATCAGCCTTCAAGCTTACTTTTCAGCAGCTCGTTGACCTGTTGCGGGTTGGCCTTGCCTTTGGAGGCTTTCATGGCCTGGCCGACGAAGAAGCCGAACATCTTGCCGCGCTTGGCTTCATCGGCGGCGCGGTACTGCTCGACCTGCTCGGCGTTGGCCGCGAGCATTTCGTCGAGCACGGCAGAGATGGCGCCGCTGTCGGTGACTTGCTTGAGGCCACGCTTGTCGATGATTTCGTCAGCGCTGCCTTCGCCGTTGGCCATGGCTTCGAACACGGTCTTGGCAATCTTGCCGGAGATGGTGTTGTCCTTGATCCGCAACAGCATGCCGCCCAGTTGCTCGGCCGAGACCGGAGCCTCGTCGATTTCCAGGCCCTGCTTGTTCAACAGGCTGCCCAACTCGACCATGACCCAGTTGGCGGCCAGTTTGGCGTCACCGGCAATCTTCACCACCTTCTCGAAGTAGTCCGCCTGCTCACGGCTCGACGCCAGCACGCTGGCATCGTAGACCGACAGGCCGAACTGCTCCTGGAAGCGCTCGCGTTTTTGCGGTGGCAGTTCCGGCAGGGTGGCGCGCACGGCATCGAGGAACGAGTCTTCGATCACCACCGGCAGCAGGTCCGGATCGGGGAAGTAACGGTAGTCGTTGGCTTCTTCCTTGCTGCGCATCGGACGGGTTTCGTCCTTGTTCGGGTCATACAGGCGGGTTTGCTGGATGACCTTGCCACCGTCTTCGATCAGTTCGATCTGGCGGCGGACTTCGCTGTTGATCGCCTTCTCGATGAAGCGGAACGAGTTGACGTTCTTGATCTCGCAGCGGGTGCCGAATTCGACCTGGCCCTTGGGCCGGATCGACACGTTGCAGTCGCAACGCAGGGAGCCTT
This sequence comes from Pseudomonas sp. QD4, assembly GCF_049199125.1. NCBI lineage: Bacteria > Pseudomonadati > Pseudomonadota > Gammaproteobacteria > Pseudomonadales > Pseudomonadaceae > Pseudomonas > Pseudomonas sp. QD4. Next base: position 1,169,033 of record NZ_JBLZOM010000002.1, on the reverse strand, counting down.
CGGCCATGTTGCCGTCGCAGATGCCCAGGTAGCGCACCAGGGCGTGGATCGACTTGACGTAGGCCACGGCTTCCTTGGCGTTGCGCATGTCCGGCTCGGAAACGATTTCCAGCAACGGCGTGCCGGCACGGTTCAGGTCGATGCCGGTGGCACCATTGAACTCTTCGTGCAGACTTTTGCCGGCGTCTTCTTCCAGGTGCGCGCGGGTGATGCCCACGCGTTTGACCGTGCCGTCTTCCAGCGGAATATCCAGGAAGCCCTTGCCCACGATCGGCAATTCCATCTGGCTGATCTGGTAGCCCTTGGGCAGGTCCGGGTAGAAGTAGTTTTTACGCGCGAACACGTTGTGCTGGCCGATCTCGGCGTCGACCGCCAGACCGAACATCACCGCCATGCGTACCGCTTCCTGGTTCAGCACTGGCAGCACGCCGGGCATGCCCAGGTCGACCAGGCTGGCCTGGGTGTTGGGCTCGGCACCGAAGGCGGTGGAGCTACCGGAGAAAATCTTCGATTGAGTGGTGAGCTGGGTATGAATCTCCAGCCCGATCACGACTTCCCATTGCATGTGTGTCTCCTCAGAAGCCGGTTGGGGTGCGGGTGTGCCAGTCAGTGTTGAGCTGATACTGGTGGGCAACGTTCAACAGGCGACCTTCCTGGAAATAAGGAGCGAGCAACTGCACGCCGACCGGCAGGCCGTCGACGAAACCGGCGGGCATGGACAAGCCCGGCAGGCCGGCAAGGTTGGCGGTGATGGTGTAGACGTCTTCCAGGTACGCAGCGACCGGGTCGCTGCTCTTGGCGCCGATTTTCCAGGCCGGGTTGGGCGTGGTCGGGCCGAGGATGATGTCGACTTCATTAAAGGCAGCCATGAAGTCGTTCTTGATCAGGCGGCGGATTTTCTGCGCCTTCAAGTAGTAGGCGTCGTAGTAACCGGCAGACAGGGCGTAGGCGCCGACCATGATCCGGCGTTGAACTTCAGTGCCGAAGCCTTCGCCGCGGGAGCGTTTGTACAGATCTTCAAGCTTGGTCGGGTTTTCGCAGCGGTAGCCGAAGCGCACGCCGTCGAAACGCGAGAGGTTGGAGGAGGCCTCGGCCGGGGCGATCACGTAGTAGGCGGGAATCGCGTGCTGCATGTTCGGCAGGCTGATTTCCTTGATCACCGCGCCGAGCTTTTCCAGCTCCTTGACGCTGGTGTGGATCAGCTCGGCGATGCGCGGGTCGAGGCCGGCGCTGAAATATTCCTTGGGCACGCCGATGCGCAGGCCCTGCAGCGAGCCGTTGAGGCTGGCGCTGTAGTCCGGGACCGGTTCGTCGATGCTGGTGGAGTCGTTAGGGTCGAAGCCGGCCATGCCTTGCAGCAGGATCGCACAGTCTTCGGCGGTGCGCGCCAACGGGCCGCCCTGGTCGAGGCTGGAGGCGTAGGCAATCATGCCCCAGCGCGAAACGCGACCGTAGGTCGGTTTCAGCCCGGTGAGGTTGGTCAGCGCAGCGGGCTGGCGGATCGAGCCGCCGGTATCGGTGCCGGTGGCGGCAGGCAGCAGGCGCGCGGCAACTGCTGCGGCCGAACCGCCGGACGAGCCGCCCGGCACGCATTCCAGGTTCCACGGGTTTTTGGCTGGGCCGTAGAAGCTCGACTCGTTGCCCGAACCCATGGCGAATTCGTCCATGTTGGTTTTGCCCAGGGTCACGGTGCCGGCGGCGGCCAGTTTGGCGACCACGGTGGCGTCGTAGGGGGCCTTGAAGTTGTCGAGCATCTTCGAGCCGCAGCTGGTGCGGATGCCCTGGGTGCAGAACAGGTCTTTGTGGGCGATCGGCGCGCCAAGCAGGGCGCCGTTCTCACCGTTGGCGCGACGTGCGTCGGCGGCCTTGGCCTGGCTCAGAGCCAGGTCCTGGGTGAGGCTGATGAAGCTGTTGAGCTGCGGATCGAGCTGGGCGATGCGCGCCAGCAGGGTCGTGGTCAGCTCTACGGAAGAAAACTTTTTATCGGCGAGTCCGCGGGCGATCTCGGCCAGAGTCATGTGATGCATTGCAGGCTCTTTCCCTTTAGTCGATGACTTTCGGAACCAGATACAGGCCGTTTTCGACCGCTGGCGCGATGGACTGATAAGCCTCGCGGTGATTGGACTCGGTCACAACGTCTGCGCGCAGGCGCTGGCTGGCTTCCAGTGGGTGGGCCAGGGGTTCGATACCGTCGGTATCGACTGCCTGCATTTCATCCACCAGCCCGAGAATGCTGTTCAGGGCGGAGGTGATGTGTGGAAGATCGGCTTCATTGAGGCCCAGACAGGCCAGATGAGCGATTTTTTCCACGTCGGAGCGTTCAAGCGCCATGGGATTCTCCAGTGGAAAACAGAACGGAGGTCGTCCGTGTGTTAGATTGTCGGAACACTACCGCATTTCTACGGTCATAAGGCCGCGATTGTGGGGGTTGGTGCACAGAAAAGCGGCCAATTTAACATATTGGCGCCTTGCCCAAAATCCCTGTCGTTGTTAGAGTTTGCCGCACTTTTTTACCCACGCGTTGCCTAGGGTCCCTTTCCCATGTTCAAGAAACTGCGTGGCATGTTTTCCAGCGATCTTTCCATTGACCTGGGCACTGCCAACACCCTTATTTACGTGCGCGAGCGCGGTATCGTCCTGAATGAACCATCGGTTGTGGCCATTCGGACCCACGGTAATCAGAAAAGTGTCGTTGCCGTCGGCACCGAGGCCAAGCGCATGCTGGGCCGTACACCGGGCAACATTGCTGCCATTCGTCCGATGAAAGATGGCGTTATCGCCGACTTCAGTGTCTGCGAAAAGATGCTGCAATACTTTATCAACAAGGTTCACGAAAACAGCTTTCTGCAGCCTAGCCCTCGTGTGCTGATCTGCGTTCCATGCAAGTCCACCCAGGTTGAGCGTCGTGCCATCCGTGAGTCGGCCCTTGGCGCCGGTGCCCGTGAAGTGTTCCTGATCGAAGAGCCGATGGCTGCTGCGATCGGTGCCGGCTTGCCGGTTGAAGAAGCCCGCGGTTCGATGGTCGTGGATATCGGTGGCGGTACCACTGAAATCGCGCTGATCTCCCTGAACGGTGTGGTTTACGCCGAATCCGTACGTGTGGGCGGCGACCGTTTCGACGAAGCCATCATCACTTACGTGCGTCGCAACTACGGCAGCCTGATCGGCGAATCCACCGCCGAGCGCATCAAGCAGGAAATCGGTACAGCCTACCCGGGCGGCGAAGTCCGTGAAGTCGACGTTCGCGGCCGCAACCTGGCCGAAGGCGTACCACGTGCGTTCACCCTGAACTCCAATGAAGTGCTGGAAGCTCTGCAAGAGTCCCTGGCCACCATCGTTCAGGCAGTGAAGAGCGCCCTGGAGCAATCGCCTCCGGAACTGGCTTCGGATATCGCCGAGCGTGGCCTGGTGCTGACCGGTGGTGGCGCTCTGTTGCGTGACCTCGACAAGCTGCTGGCCCAGGAAACCGGCCTGCCGGTGATTGTTGCCGAAGACCCGCTGACCTGTGTTGCTCGCGGCGGTGGCCGTGCATTGGAAATGATGGACAAACACACCATGGACCTGCTCTCCAGCGAATAACTTCGCCGGATGCATCTATGCTGTTCCGCTCGCAGGTAGCACTTTGCAGTGCTGCCTGTTGGCGTTTATCTTCTGTCAATCTGCATCCAGGCCGGTTTGATGCCGTATGAATAACGAGAACATTTGCCTGGGAGGAGCGGCTTATTAAACCGCTTTTCGCCAAGGGCCCCTCACTGGGCGTACGCTTGTTGGTGCTGGTCGTGTTATCGGTCGCGCTGATGGTGGTCGATGCCCGCTTTACCCTGCTCAAGCCTGTGCGCAGCCAGATGTATGTGCTGATGGAAGCGTATACGGTCACCGATCTGCCTGATCGGTTCTGGCAGTTCGTGTCCAGCCAGCTGGGCAGCCGTACCGAACTTGCTGCTGACAACGAAAAACTCAAGACCGAAAACCTGCTGTTGCAGGGGCGCATGCAGAAGCTTGCCGCCCTGACCGAGCAGAACGTTCGGCTGCGCGAGTTGCTCAACTCCTCGGCGCTGGTCAATGAGAAGGTCGAAGTGGCCGAATTGATCGGCATCGATCCCAACCCGTTCACCCATCGCATCATCATCAATAAAGGTGAGCGCGACGGTGTGGTCCTCGGCCAGCCGGTGCTCGATGCCCGTGGCCTGATGGGCCAGGTGGTCGAGTTGATGCCCTACACCTCTCGCGTGCTGTTGCTGACCGACACCACCCACAGTATTCCGGTGCAGGTCAATCGCAACGGCCTGCGTGCCATCGCCAGCGGCACCGGCAACCCGGAGCGCCTGGAACTGCGCCACGTGGCCGATACCGCCGACATCAAGGAGGGCGACCTGCTGGTCAGCTCCGGCCTGGGCCAGCGTTTCCCGGCGGGCTACCCGGTGGCCACGGTCAAGGAAGTCATTCATGACTCCGGCCAGCCGTTTGCCATTGTCCGTGCGGTCCCGACCGCCGCCCTCAACCGCAGTCGCTACCTGCTGCTGGTGTTCAGTGACAGCCGTACCCCTGAAGAGCGTGCCAATGACGCGGCCAAGGCCGAAGAGGCCTTGCATCAGCCTGGCGGCGTCGGTGACGCCCCGGTCAAACCCGCCGTAACGCCGGCACCGGCGACAGCCCCAGCGGTTGCGCCTGCCGCAGCAACCCCGGCTGCCGCGACACCTGCCAAACCGCCTGCCCATGCAGCGCCGGCCAGGCCGGCTGCCGCCAAACCACCTGCAACCACCACCCGGGCGCGAGAATAATGGCCAGTGCGCAATCCCAGAATGGCTGGATCATCTGGCTGACCTTCTTTATCGCGTTGCTGCTTGGCATCGTGCCGTTTCCGCATTTTGAAATCCTGCGTCCGTTGTTTATGGCGTTGCTGCTGGCCTTCTGGGCCCTGGAGCTGCCGCAGCGGGTGGGGATGGTCACTGCCTGGTGCCTGGGGATTGCCCAGGACGTGCTCGACGGAACCTTCCTCGGGCACAACGCGCTGATCCTGACCCTGATCACCTTCCTGGTGCTGTCGTTGCAGCAACGGGTGCGGATGTTCCCGATGTGGCAGCAAAGCCTGGTGGTGCTGGTGATCTTCGGGCTCGCGCAGTTGCTCCAGCTGTGGCTCAGCGCCCTGACCGGCAATCGGGAAACCCTTGCCGTGCTGCTGCCGGCCTTGATCAGCGCCTTGCTCTGGCCGTGGGTCAGCTTTGGTCTTCGCGGGTTGCGCCGACGCTTCAAAATCAATTAATTCGGTCAGGCATTGACCCGCACCTCGACAGGGAGATGTCTTGATGAATCCGCTTTACCTCGCCTCTGGCTCGCCGCGTCGCCGTGAATTGCTCACGCAGATCGGCGTGCCCTTTACCGCCATCAGCGCGGATATCGACGAAACCCCTCTGCCCAATGAAGCCCCTGCGGCCTATGTCGAGCGCCTGGCGCGGGGCAAGGCCGAGGCCGGGCGCGGCCTGATCACCAGCAGCGAATCCCAGGCGCCGGCCTGCGTGCTGGGGGCCGACACGGCGGTGGTGCTCGATGGGCGGATTCTTGGCAAGCCCCTGGATCAGGCCGATGCGCAATCCATGCTCCTGGCCCTGTCGGGGCGTGAACATGAAGTACTGACCGCCATTGCCGTGCTCGATGGCCAGCGCTGCGAGTCACGGGTAGTGCGCAGCCTGGTGCGTTTCCGGGAGATTGGCCGCGATGAAGCCACGGCCTACTGGCACAGTGGCGAGCCCCAGGACAAAGCCGGCGGCTATGCGATCCAGGGGCTTGCGGCGGTGTTTGTCGCCGGGCTCAATGGCAGTTATTCCGCCGTGGTGGGCCTGCCTGTTTGCGAAACCGCAGAACTGCTGGGCCATTTCGGCATACCCTGTTGGCAAAACCTTACAGTGCGCTAAGCGCCGTACCTGACTGATGCGGCCATCTATAGTGAACATGCCTGAACGAGACCCTGCCATGAGCGAAGAGATTCTGATCAACATCACGCCGATGGAGTCGCGCGTGGCGGTGGTCGAAAACGGTGTCCTGCAAGAAGTGCATGTCGAGCGCACCCAGCGCCGCGGCATCGTCGGCAACATCTACAAAGGCAAGGTAGTCCGGGTATTGCCGGGCATGCAGGCCGCCTTTGTCGACATCGGCCTGGATCGCGCGGCGTTTATCCACGCCTCGGAAATCTCCCTGCGCGAAGGCTCGACGGTCGAAAGCATCAGCGCCCTGGTGCACGAAGGGCAGAGCCTGGTGGTGCAAGTCACCAAGGACCCCATCGGGTCCAAGGGCGCACGCCTGACCACCCAGCTCTCGATCCCGTCACGCTACCTGGTGTATATGCCGCGCACGGCCCATGTCGGTATCTCCCTGAAGATCGAAGACGAAGCCGAACGCGAGCGCCTGAAAAAGGTGGTCAGCGACTGCGTGGCCCAGGAAGGCATCAAGGAAGCCGGCGGGTTTATCCTGCGCACCGCTGCCGAAGGCGCGGGTGCTGACGAAATCATGATGGACATCCGCTACCTGCGCCGGTTGTGGGATCAGATCGCAACCCAGATCAAGACCATCGGCGCGCCGAGCGTGATCTATGAAGACCTGGGCCTGGCGCTGCGTACCTTGCGCGACCTGGTCAGCCCGAAGATCGAGAAGATCCGCATCGACTCCCGGGAAACCTTCCAGAAGACCACGCAGTTCGTGGCCGAGCTGATGCCGGAAATCGCCGACCGCCTGGAGCACTACCCGGGGGAGCGGCCGATCTTCGATCTGTACGGGGTCGAAGACGAAATCCAGAAAGCCCTGGAACGCAAGGTGCCGCTCAAGTCCGGCGGCTACCTGGTGGTCGATCCGGCCGAGGCCATGACCACCATCGACGTCAACACCGGGGCTTTCGTCGGCCATCGCAACCTTGAAGAAACCATCTTCAAGACTAACCTTGAAGCCGCGACCGCCATTGCGCGCCAGCTGCGCCTGCGCAACCTGGGCGGGATCATCATCATCGACTTCATCGACATGGAAGATGAAGAACACCAGCGTCAAGTATTGCGGACCCTGGAGAAACAGCTGGAGCGGGACCACGCCAAGACCAACATCATCGGCATCACCGAGTTGGGTCTGGTGCAGATGACGCGCAAGCGCACCCGCGAAAGCCTGGAGCAGGTCCTGTGCGAGCCCTGCAGCAGTTGCCAGGGCCGGGGCAAGTTGAAGACTCCGGAAACCGTCTGTTACGAGATTTTCCGCGAGATCCTGCGCGAGGCGCGGGCCTATCAGGCTGAAGGTTATCGAGTACTGGCCAACCAGAAAGTGGTGGATCGCTTGCTCGACGAGGAGTCGGGCAACGTGGCCGAGCTCGAGGGGTTTATCGGTCGGACCATTCGTTTTCAGGTCGAAACCATGTATTCCCAGGAACAATACGACGTGGTGCTGCTCTGAGTCCGCGTGTTTCAACTTATTGGCAACGGCTGGCTTCAGCTTTTTGCATGACTATTGCCTTGGGAGCCCACTGACATGGAGCGGTTGATCCGCCTGTTCGCCGCACTGATTCGCTGGGGGCTTGGGCTTTGCGCGGTGCTGCTGGTGCTGACTGCGCTGTACGTCAGTCTCGGCCGCGAGCTGACCCCGCTGGTCGCCGAATACCGTGCCGAAGTCGAGGACAAGGCGCAGCAGGCGTTGGGCCTGCCCGTGCACATCGGCGCCCTGGAAGGCAGCTGGAACGGTTTGTCACCGGTGCTGGTGGCCCGTGACGTGATGGTTGGTGAAAGTGCCAATGCCTTGCGCCTGGACCAGGTGCGGGTCGCGCCGGACGTGCTGGCCAGCCTGCTGGCGTGGGAGGTGCGCATCGGCCGCCTCGAGCTCAACGGCCTGAACCTGAATCTCAAGGAAAACTCCGACGGCCGTTGGCAGCTGGAAGGCTTGCCGATGCAGCAGGACCAGCCGCTGGACCCCGAGCAACTGCTCAATCGCATGCAAATGGTCGCCCGGCTGTCGGTGCTCGACAGCCAGGTGACCCTGCAGCCGCTCGATCATGGGCCGATCAGCCTGACCTATGTCGGCCTTGAGCTGAGGACCGGCGCCAGCCGTCAAAGCCTGGAGGCGCGCCTGACCCTGCCTGACGGCCAGCCGGTGGCGCTCAACCTGCAAACCCGGATCCGGGCTAGCCAGTGGCGCGATGGGCAGGCCGATGCCTACTTGAGCCTGCCGCAAAGTGACTGGGCGCGCTGGTTGCCGGCCCGCTTGAGCCAACAGTGGAAGCTGTCCGAGCTCAAGGCGGGCGGCGAGTTCTGGCTGAGCTGGGGCGAGGGAACCGTGCAAAGTGCCGTGGTGCGCCTCAATGCTCCTCAGGTCAGCGGCGCCTACGCCGAACGCAAGCCGGTGACCCTGAAAAACCTGGCGCTCAATGCCTACTTCCAGCGCAGTGATAAAGGTTTCGGCGTACTGCTCGATTCCCTGGCCCTGAACCTGGGCGAGACGCGCTGGCAGTCGCGCATCCAGTTGCAACAGACCCATGCGGCGGAGCAGGTGCAGGAGCTGTGGCACCTGCAGGCCGATCGCCTGGACCTGACCCCACTGACCCCGCTCATCGATGCCCTGGCGCCGTTGCCGGAAGGGGTGGCCAAGGCGGTCGATGCGCTGAAGGTCACGGGTGTCATGCGCAATGTGCTGCTCGACTACCGTCCGCAAGAAACCGGCGATCAACGCCTGAGCTTTGCCGCCAACCTGGAACGGGTCGGGTTCGATGCCTACTACGGGGCACCGGCGGCGCGTAACGTGAGCGGCAGCATCAGCGGCGACCTGGGCCAGGGCGAGCTGCGCATGGACAGCAAGGATTTTTCCCTGCACCTCTATCCCATCTTCGCCAAGCCCTGGCAGTACATTCAGGCCAATGCCCGGCTGACCTGGACGCTCGACAAACAAGGTTTCACCCTGGTTGCGCCGTACCTCAAGGTGCTGGGCGAGGAGGGTAAGATCGCCGGCGACTTCCTGATCCGCCTGCATTTCGACCACACCCAGGAAGACTACATGGACCTGCGGGTCGGCCTGCTTGAGGGGGATGGGCGCTACACCGCCAAGTACCTGCCGCAGGTGTTGAGCCCGGCGCTGGACGAGTGGTTGCGGACCGCGATCCTCAAGGGCGCGGTCGACGAAGGCTTCTTCCAGTACCAGGGCTCGCTGAATCACGGCGCCCTGGATACCGCCCGCAGTATCAGCCTGTTCTTCAAGGTGCATGACGCCGAACTGGCGTTCCAGCCGGGCTGGCCCCATGTCGGCAAAGTCAGTGGCGATGTGTTTATCGAAGACAGCGGTGTGCGCATCCTGGCCAGCAAGGGGCAGTTGCTCGACACCCAGGTACGTGATGTCTACGTCAACATCCCCCATGTGCCCAGCGGGCAGATCAGCCATATGTACCTCGATGGCGAGTTTGCCGGTGGGCTGGGCGACGGCCTGAAAATTCTCCAGGACGCACCGATTGGCACCGGCTCGACCTTTGCTGGCTGGCAAGGCGAGGGCGACCTCAAGGGCAAGCTGAAGCTGGATATTCCCCTGGCCAAGGGTGACGAGCCGAAGATCCTGGTGGACTTCAAGACCGATAAATCCCGCTTGAAACTCAGTGAGCCGGAGCTGGAGCTGACCCAACTCAAGGGCGACTTCCGCTTTGACAGCAGCAAGGGCCTGAGCGGCCAGGACATCAGTGCCCAGGCGTTCGAGCGTCCGGTGACGGCGCAGATCTTCGCGGACGGCAAGGGCGGCAAGCTCAGTACACGGGTGGTCGCCAAAGGTCAGGTCGCGGTCAAAAAACTCACCGACTGGCTGAAGGTCGGCCAGCCGTTGCCGGTGTCCGGTGAAGTGCCCTATCAACTGCAATTGACCCTGGATGGCGCCGACAGCCAGATGATGGTCAGTTCCAGCCTCAAAGGGCTGGCGGTGGATCTGCCGGCACCCTTCGGCATGCCTGCCAGCATGGGTCGCGACAGCGTGTTCCGCATGACCTTGCAAGGCGCCGAACGGCGTTACTGGTTCAAATACGGCGAGCTGGCCGACTTTACCTTTGCCGCGCCTGGCAGCAGTTTCGCCGCCGGTCGTGGCGAGCTGTTCCTGGGCAGTGGCGAGGCGATCCTGCCGGTCGCCAAAGGCCTGCGGATTCGCGGGGTGTTGTCCGAGCTGGACGTGGAACCGTGGAAGGCCCTGGTCGATCGTTACGCCGGACAGGACCCTGGCGGCAGCGCCAAGCAACTGCTGAGCGGAGCAGAGTTCAAGGTCGGCAAACTCAGTGCATTCGGTACCACCCTGGATCAGGTCAGCCTGCAGTTGCAGCGCAAACCGGCGGCCTGGGCCTTGCAGATCGACAGCCAGCAGGCCAAGGGCAATGTCGGGATTCCCGATGCCAAGTCCGCACCGATGGCGATCAACATGCAGTATGTGCGGCTGCCGGCGGCGGACCCGACGGCGCAGGCCGACGAAAACGCCCCGGACCCGCTGGCCTCGGTCGACCCCAAGCAAGTCCCGGCGCTGGATATTTCCATCGCTCAGTTGTTCCAGGGGCCCGACCTGATCGGCGCCTGGGCGCTCAAGGTTCGGCCAACGCCCAAGGGCATGGCCTTCAACAGCCTGGACCTGGGCCTCAAGGGCATGGTGTTGCAGGGTGACGGCGGCTGGGAAGGCCAGGCCGGTGCCAGCAACAGCTGGTTCAAGGGGCGCCTGGGGGGCAAGAACCTGGCAGACGTGCTCAAGGGCTGGGGCTTTGCACCGACGGTGACCAGTGAGGATTTCCATCTGGATGTCGACGGTCGCTGGCCGGGTTCGCCGGCCTGGGTCGGCCTCAAGCGCTTCTCCGGCACCCTCGACGCGACCTTGCGCAAGGGCCAGTTCGTGGAAGTCGAAGGGGGCGCGCAGGCGCTGCGGGTATTTGGCCTGCTCAACTTCAACTCCATCGGCCGGCGCTTGCGCCTGGACTTCTCCGACCTGTTCGGCAAGGGCTTGAGCTACGACCGGGTGAAGGGTTTGCTGGTGGCGAGCAATGGTGTCTACGTGACCCGCGAACCCATCACCCTGGCCGGACCTTCGAGCAACCTGGAGCTCAATGGCACCCTGGACATGGTGGCTGACCAGGTGGATGCCAAGCTGCTGGTGACCTTGCCGGTGACCAACAACCTGCCGATTGCGGCGCTGATCGTCGGGGCGCCGGCGATCGGTGGTGCGCTGTTTCTGATCGACAAGCTGATCGGTGACCGTGTGGCGCGCTTTGCCAGTGTCAAATACAACGTCAAGGGGCCATGGAAAGAGCCGAAAATCACCTTCGACAAGCCCTTTTGAGAAACCACGGCCCAGGCCCATGGAGTAGCATGGCCGCATCCCCCATTCGGAGTGCGCCATGTCTCTTGCGGTGATTCAAATGGTCAGCCAGAGCGATGTGCTGGCCAATCTGCAGGCGGCTCGCCGCCTGCTCGAACAAGCCGCCGCCGGTGGCGCAAAGCTGGCGGTGCTGCCGGAAAACTTCGCCGCCATGGGCCGCCGCGACGCCGCAGCCATTGGGCGCGCCGAAGCCTTGGGCGAAGGCCCGATCCTGCCCTGGTTGAAACAGACCGCTTGCGACCTCAAGTTATGGATAGTCGCTGGCACCTTGCCCCTGCCGCCGGTGGATCAGCCGCAGGGCAAGGCCAATGCCTGCTCGCTGCTGGTGAATGAGCACGGTGAGACGGTGGCGCGCTACGACAAGCTGCACTTGTTTGATGTCGACGTGGCCGACAATCGTGGGCGTTACCGCGAATCGGATGACTATGCTCATGGAGAGCGAGTGGTGGTGGCCGATACCCCGGTCGGTCGTGTAGGCCTGTCGGTGTGTTACGACCTGCGTTTCCCCGAGCTGTACAGCGAACTGCGCGCGGCCGGGGCCGAGCTGATCACCGCGCCGTCGGCCTTTACCGCAGTCACCGGGGCCGCGCATTGGGAGGTGCTGATACGGGCCCGGGCCATCGAAACTCAGTGCTACCTGCTGGCGGCCGCCCAGGGTGGTACTCATCCGGGGCCTCGGGAGACCCATGGCCATGCCGCCATCGTCGACCCTTGGGGGCGGGTGCTGGCACAGCAGGATCAAGGCGAGGCCGTGCTGCTGGCCGAACGCGATAGCAGCGAACAGGCGTCCATACGGGCGCGGATGCCGGTGGCCAGTCACCGGCGCTTTTTCTCGCAAGGCGCGCAGCGACTTGCATAAGAACGACGAATTTAAGGCCAAAGCATATGAGCGGGTTGTTGTCCTCAGTCAGTGAACACCTTTTAGCCCCCGGCGGCGTGACCATCGAAAGCCTGCAAGGCGTGCTTGGCGATCTGGCCGGCCCGGGCATCGATGCGGCAGACCTGTATTTCCAGGGTCAGATCTCCGAGTCCTGGTCCCTGGAAGACGGCATCGTCAAGGAAGGCAGCTTCAATCTCGACCAGGGCGTTGGCGTGCGGGCGCAGTCCGGTGAAAAAACCGGCTTTGCCTACAGCAATGCCATCACCCTGGAAGCCCTGGGCCTGGCCGCCCGCGCCGCGCGTTCGATTTCCCGGGCCGGACAAAACGGCAGCGTGCAGGCGTTCAGCACCCAGGACGTGGCCCAGTTGTACGCGCCGGACAACCCCCTGGAAGTCATCAGCCGCGCCGAAAAGGTCGAGCTGCTCAAGCGCATCGATGTGGCGACCCGGGCCCTGGACCCACGGATCCAACAGGTCAGCGTGAGCATGGCCGGGGTCTGGGAACGCATTCTCGTTGCGTCCACCGATGGCAGCCTGGCGGCGGATGTGCGCCCGCTGGTGCGCTTCAATGTCAGCGTGATCGTCGAGCAGAACGGCCGTCGCGAGCGCGGCGGCCACGGCGGTGGTGGGCGTACCGATTACCGTTACTTCCTCGCCGAAGACCGTGCCATGGGCTACGCCCGTGAAGCACTGCGTCAGGCCCTGGTCAACCTGGAAGCCATCCCGGCTCCGGCCGGCACCTTGCCGGTGGTTCTGGGTTCAGGCTGGTCGGGGGTGCTGCTGCACGAAGCGGTCGGCCACGGCCTGGAAGGCGACTTCAACCGCAAGGGCAGTTCGGCCTACAGCGGGCGCATGGGTGAAATGGTTGCCTCCAAGCTTTGCACCATCGTCGACGACGGCACCCTGGCTGGGCGTCGCGGCTCGCTGACCGTGGATGACGAAGGCACGCCGACCGAGTGCACGACCCTGATCGAAAACGGCGTCCTCAAGGGCTACATGCAAGACAAACTCAATGCCCGGTTGATGGGCGTGGCCCGCACCGGCAACGGTCGCCGTGAGTCTTACGCGCACCTGCCGATGCCACGCATGACCAACACCTACATGCTGGCTGGCGAAAGCGACCCAGAAGAAATCATCGCCTCGGTCAAACGCGGCATCTACTGCGCCAATTTGGGGGGCGGCCAGGTGGATATCACCAGCGGCAAGTTTGTGTTCTCCACCAGCGAGGCGTACCTGATCGAAGACGGCAAGATCACCGCACCGGTCAAAGGCGCGACCCTGATCGGCAATGGCCCGGAAGCCATGAGCAAGGTGTCGATGGTCGGTAATGACCTGTCACTGGACAGCGGGGTAGGGACCTGTGGCAAGGATGGGCAGTCGGTACCGGTAGGTGTCGGTCAGCCAACCTTGAAAATCGACGCGATCACCGTGGGTGGCACGGGGTCCTGATAGCGCCGCTTGAAAACCTGCGAGCTGCGGGTGGGCTGCAAGGCAACCCACCTGGTCAAGGCTTCAGCGCAGACCGCGTTGAGTCTCGTCCAGCTCGCGGATGTACTTGAAGATTTTACGGCTCGACGCCGGTGGCTTGTTATGCGCCAGTTCGTGCTGGGCCTGACGGATCAGGGAGCGCAATTGCTGGCGATCAGCCTCGGGGTAGTCGATGACAAACTTCTCCAGCACGCCGTCATCGCCTGCGATCAAGCGATCGCGCCAGCGTTCCAGGCCGTGGAAGCGTTCGTTGTACTGCCGGGTGGAGGCATCGAGTTGATCGAGCAAGACCAGAATGGCGGCAGTGTCCTGATCGCGCATCAGCTTGCCGATGAACATGAGGTGCCGTTTACGCGCGATATTCGCGGTGTGCTTGGGCGCATCGGCCAGGGCCCGGCGCATGGCGTCGGTCAAAGGCAGTTTTGCCAGCAAGTCAGGCTTGAGTGTTGTAAGGCGCTCGCCGAGGTCAACCAGAGCATGCAGCTCGCGTTTGACCTGGGATTTGCTTTTCTCCCCATCGAGGGAGTCGTCGTAAGAATCAACCATGGTGGCAGTCCGCAAAGAAACGCCGCCATGATAACCAGTCGGGGGCCGCTTGTCCGGCCCGGTCGCTCGAAGGCCTTAACCGAAAGCAGAATTTGAGTGGAGAACACCATGAGTGCAGCAGAAAGCGTCGGCCCACAAGCTTTGCCGGCACTGCAGGAACAAGTCGAGCAGATCATTGCCGAAGCCAAACGCCAGGGCGCCAGTGCCTGTGAAGTGGCGGTGTCCCTGGAGCAGGGCCTGTCGACCTCGGTGCGCCAGCGCGAAGTCGAGACCGTGGAGTTCAACCGCGACCAGGGCTTTGGCATCACCCTCTATGTGGGGCAGCGCAAAGGCTCGGCCAGCACCTCGGCCAGTGGCCCGGATGCGATCCGCGAAACCGTGGCCGCCGCGTTGGCCATCGCCAAGCACACCTCGGAAGACGAGGCCTCGGGCCTGGCCGATGCGTCCTTGATGGCCACCAACCTGCAGGATTTTGACCTGTTTCACGCCTGGGACATCACTCCCGAACAAGCCATTGAACAGGCCCTGACCTGCGAAGCGGCGGCCTTTGCTGCCGATAGCCGGATCAAGAATGCCGATGGCACCACCTTGAGCACCCATCAAGGCTGCCGCGTGTATGGCAACAGCCATGGGTTTGTCGGCGGTTACGCCTCGACTCGTCATAGCCTGAGCTGCGTGATGATCGCTGAAGCCGATGGCCAGATGCAGCGCGACTATTGGTACGACGTGAGCCGCCAGGGCGAATTGCTGGCTGACCCGGTCAGCATCGGTCAGCGCGCTGCACAACGGGCCGCGAGCCGCCTGGGCGCGCGCCCGGTCCCGACCTGTGAAGTGCCGGTGCTGTTCTCCGCGGAGCTGGCCGGCGGCCTGTTCGGCAGTTTCCTGGGGGCGATTTCAGGGGGCAATCTGTACCGCAAATCGTCGTTCCTCGAAGGCGCCCTGGGCCAGCAGTTGTTCCCGCAGTGGCTGACCATCGATGAGCGGCCGCACCTGATGCGCGCCATGGGCAGCTCGGCGTTCGACGGCGACGGCCTGGCCACCTATGCCAAGCCGTTCGTTCAGGACGGCGAGCTGGTGTCCTACATCCTCGGCACCTATTCCGGTCGCAAACTCGGCCTGCCCAGCACCGCCAACGCCGGCGGCGTGCACAACCTGTTCATCACCCATGGCGATGAAGACCAGGCGGCACTGCTGCGGCGCATGGGGCGCGGACTGTTGGTGACCGAGCTGATGGGACACGGCCTGAATATGGTCACTGGCGATTACTCCCGTGGCGCGGCCGGGTTCTGGATCGAGAACGGCGAGATCCAGTTCGCAGTCCAGGAAGTGACCATTGCCGGCAATATGCGTGACATGTTCAAGCAGATCGTCGCCGTAGGTAACGATCTGGAGCTGCGTAGCAACATCCGCACCGGCTCGGTACTGATCGAACGCATGACCGTCGCCGGCAGCTAAACGCTCCTGCTGTCACCTAAACGCGCCTTCCTTTGCGGGATGGCGCGTTTTTTTTGCTCGGGATTTACCGGTGATCTGCGCTGTGAATTCCGGCATGTGGCTGCAACCCGTCGCGGCGGATTCTGCAATGGCCGAGACGGTCGCGCTTGTTTTGATTCTCAATATCATTTAATAATAAATCTCATTATTGAATGAGCCCAGGTCATGAGTTCTGCCTTGCACGAGCAGCCTTACCTCGAAAGCTGGCGCTGGATGAGTCGCCAGATCCGTTGCGCCCTCGATCCGGACGAGCCGCGTCTGATCGAGCATTACCTGGCCGAAGGGCGCTATCTGGCCTGTTGCACGGCCACCTCGCCCTGGACTGTGGCCGAAACTTCTTTGCGGCTCCTGCTCGACACCGCCGCCGATACGGCCCTGCCCTGGCATTGGCGCAGCCAGTGCATGGACCAGGCCTGGCGGCCGTTGCGCGACCTGGAGCGCCTGTCCCTGTGCAAATGCCGGCTCAAACGCTGGCAAAGCTATGCCTGGCAGTTGGCGACCTGCTCGCTGCAGCCTTCCATCCCTCTGAATGAACTGGTGCAAGGATTTCCCGATGAGTAATACCCGTATCGAACGCGACAGCATGGGCGAGTTGCAGGTCCCGGAGCAGGCGCTGTATGGCGCCCAGACCCAGCGCGCGGTGGATAACTTTCCGATCAGCCACCAACGCATGCCGGCGCAGTTCATTCGCGCCTTGATCCTGGCCAAGGCCGCAGCGGCCCGGGCCAACGTCGAGCTCGAGCAAATCAGCCCAGCCCAGGGCAAGGCTATCGTCGACGCCGCCCAGGGCTTGCTGGAAGGCGACTACATGCAGCATTTCCCGGTGGATATCTTCCAGACCGGCTCCGGCACCAGCTCCAACATGAACGCCAACGAAGTGATCGCGACGCTGGCCAGCCGCCTGCTGGGTAAGCCGGTCAACCCCAATGACCACGTGAACTGCGGGCAGAGCAGCAACGACATCATCCCCACCACCATCCATGTCAGCGCGGCACTGACCCTGCATGAGCAGTTGCTGCCGGCGCTGCTGCACCTGGTGCAGGTCATCGAACGCAAGGCCGTGGAGGTGCACCCGTTCATCAAGACTGGTCGCACCCACCTGATGGACGCCATGCCGGTGCGCATGAGCCAGGTCCTGGAAGGTTGGGCGCAGCAACTCAAGGCCAATATCGGCCACCTGCAGGACTTGCTGCCAAGCCTGCAAGCCCTGGCCCAGGGCGGCACTGCGGTGGGCACCGGGATCAACGCTCACCCGCAATTTGCCGCGCGCTTCAGCCAGCAACTGAGCAAGCTGACCCAGGTGCAATTCACTCCGGGTAAAAACCTGTTCGCCCTGATCGGCTCCCAGGACACCGCCGTTGCGGTTTCCGGTCAGCTCAAGGCGGTTGCCGTGTCCCTGATGAAAATTGCCAACGACCTGCGCTGGATGAACTCGGGGCCCCTGGCCGGCCTCGGTGAAATCGAGCTGGAAGCCTTGCAGCCGGGCAGTTCGATCATGCCGGGCAAGGTCAATCCGGTGATTCCTGAAGCCACGGCCATGGTTGCGGCGCAGGTGATCGGCAACGATTCGGTGATTACCGTCGCCGGCCAGTCGGGCAACTTCGAATTGAACGTGATGCTGCCGATCATTGCGCAAAACCTGCTGAGCAGCATCGAGTTGATGGCCAATGCCAGCCGCCTGCTGGCGGACAAGGCCATCGCCAGCTTCAAGGTCAACGAGGCCAAAATCAAAGAAGCGTTGGCGCGCAACCCGATCCTGGTCACCGCGCTGAACCCGATCATCGGTTACCAGAAGGCCGCCGAGATCGCCAAGACCGCTTACAAGCAAGGGCGCCCGGTCATCGACGTGGCGCTTGAATACACCGACCTGTCGCGCAGCCAACTGGAAGTTCTGCTGGATCCGGAAAAGCTCACCGCGGGCGGCGTTTAACCCCCCCCGTCACTGCTTTGGAGGCTCACCATGGAGCACTGGAAACGCACGATCGAAAGGGCCAATCGCTTCTTCACCCAAGGCGATCTGGTGGACGCTCGCGAGTATTACCTGCAGGCGCTGGCCCTGGCCCAGGTGTTGTTCGAGCGTTGGTCGAATGCCGACGAAGCGGTGGCGGCCTGCGTCATTTCCCATCACAACCTGGCGGATCTGCATCTGCGCCTGAACCAGCCGGAGGAGAGCGCGGAGTACCTGTGCGCCATCCATCAGCGGCTGTTGCAGACCATGCAGGATGCGCGCCTGGCCCCGGCCTTGCGCGAGGCGGCATTGCGCCAGAGCAGCAAGACCTATGTCGAGCTGCTCAATTTCATCAGCGAGCACGGCGAATACCCGCGTACCCACCGCTTGCTGGAGAGCAATGTCGCGCAACTGGCCTCCGGCCCCGCGACCTCGAACGGCCCTTATTACGGAGTACATTGATATGTCTTTTACCTTGCCTGCCTTGCCCTACGCCTATGACGCCCTGGAACCGCATATCGATGCGCAGACCATGGAAATCCACTACACCAAGCACCACCAGACCTACATCAACAACCTCAACGCGGCTGTCGAAGGCACCGAGTGGGCCGACTGGTCGGTAGAAAAGCTGGTGGCCAGCGTTCAGCAGTTGCCGGAAAAACTGCGTGCCGCGGTGATCAACCAGGGCGGCGGACATGCCAACCACTCGTTGTTCTGGGCAGTCATGGCGCCCAATGGCGGTGGCAAGCCGGAGGGCGACCTGGGGCGTGCAATCGACGAGCAGTTGGGGGGCTTCGAGAGTTTCAAGGAAGCCTTCACCAAAGCCGCACTGACCCGCTTTGGCAGCGGCTGGGCCTGGCTCAGCGTGACGCCGCAAAAGACCCTGGTGGTGGAAAGCAGCGGTAACCAGGACAGCCCGCTGATGAACGGCAATACGCCGATCCTCGGCCTGGACGTGTGGGAGCACGCCTACTACCTGCGCTACCAGAACCGTCGCCCGGAATACATCAACGCGTTCTACAACGTCGTCCATTGGCCGGAAGTCGCTCAGCGCTACCAGGCCGCGCTGGTTTGAACCCTCACCATAAAAAGATCTAAGGCCGACTATGGGCACTGAAACACTGGCGATCAGCAGCGTACGAATGTTTCGTTATGCGTTTGGTTCGTTGTTGCTGTTGGCGGGTACCGCATTGCTGGTGGCCAAGGGCCTGAGCTGGCTGGATCTGGAGCCGAAACTGTTGCGGGCCCTGGAAGGTGGGGCGCTCTGTGCTCTGGGCACGGCATTGGGGGCGGTCCCGGTTCTGGTCATTCGCAAGATGCCCCAGGCGCTCAACGACACGCTGCTGGGTTTCGGTGCCGGGGTGATGCTTGCGGCGACGGCGTTTTCCCTGATTGTGCCGGGAATTGCCGCCGCCACGAGCCTTGGCCTGTCGCCCTGGGGCTCCAGCGGACTGATCAGCCTGGGCATCATGCTCGGTGCCTTCGGCCTGTTTCTGGTGGACCGCAAGGTCTCGGGGGCCAGCCCGGAAATGCTGGTTGGCACACCGGGGCATCCGGTGATTCCTCCGCGTATCTGGCTGTTTGTGTTCGCGATCATCGCCCACAACATCCCGGAAGGCATGGCGGTGGGGGTGTCTGCCGGTGGCGGCATGCCCGACGCCGACAGCCTGGCCATGGGCATCGCATTGCAGGATGTGCCGGAAGGTCTGGTCATCGCGCTGGTGTTGGCGGGGGCCGGGATGTCGCGGGTCAAGGCATTCCTGATTGGCGCGGCCTCAGGCCTGGTCGAACCGGTGTTTGCCTTGCTCTGCGCCTGGCTGGTGAGCCTGGCCGAGATCCTGTTGCCCCTGGGCCTGGCGCTGGCCGCAGGCGCCATGTTGCTGGTGGTGACCCACGAAGTGATTCCCGAGTCGCGGCGCAACGGTCACGAGAAGCTTGCGAGCCTGGGGCTGTGCATCGGTTTCTGTCTGATGATGGTGATGGATACGGCGCTGGCCTGACGAGCTAAATAGAGGCCTGGCCTGGTGCGCGTCGGCTGGACAGTCGACGCGCCGAGGGCGTTGCTTACTCGCCTTCGTCGAAATAATTGTTGATCAATGCCACCAGCGCATCCAGCGCTTCCTGCTCTTGCTCGCCTTCGGTTTTCAGATGAATGCGGGTGCCTTTGCCTGCCGCCAACATCATCATTGCCATGATGCTTTTACCGTCGACCATGGACTCGGGAGTCCTGCCCGCCCTGATCTGGCACGGAAACTGGCCGGCCACACCGACAAATTTTGCAGAGGCCCGGGCATGCAAGCCCAGTTTGTTGATGATTTCAATTTCCAGAGCAGGCATCGCGGTGGTGGTCCTTTCAGCTAAGGTCGCGGTGGCGAACCTGGACGTTCTTCAGGGATTGTTGCAGGACCTGGCCCAGGCGTTCGGTCAGGTAGACCGAGCGGTGATGCCCGCCCGTGCAGCCAATGGCAATAGTGACGTAAGCGCGGTTGCTGGCGGCAAAGCGTGGCAACCATTTGAGCAGGTAGCTGGAGATATCCTGGAACATGTCTTCGACATCGGGCTGTGCGGCCAGATAATCGGCTACAGGCTGGTCCAGTCCTGACTGGTCGCGCAATTCGGGCTTCCAGTAGGGGTTGGGCAGGCAGCGCACGTCGAACACCAGGTCGGCATCCACCGGCATGCCCCGCTTGAAGCCAAAGGACTCCACCAGAAACGCGGTGCCCGGCTCCGGCTGGTTCAGCAGGCGCAACTTGATGGTGTCGCGCAGCTGATACAGGTTCAGATTAGTGGTGTTGATGGTCAGGTCGGCCAGGTCGACGATCGGGCCCAGGAGTTGGGTTTCGTCCTGAATCGCCTCGGCCAGGGAGCGATTGGCGCTGCTCAGCGGGTGGCGGCGGCGGGTTTCCGAGAACCGCTTGAGCAGGGTCTCCTCGTCGGCGTCCAGGTACAGCACATCGCACTGGATGTGCCGGCTGCGCACTTCTTCCAGCAGCTCGGGGAAGCGTGACAGGTGGCTTGGCAGGTTGCGCGCATCGATCGATACCGCCACCAGCGGTTGCGCCAGCTCGGTGTGGATCAACGCACGCTCGGCCAACTCCGGCAGCAGGCCTGCCGGCAAGTTGTCGATGCAGTAGTAGCCGTTATCCTCCAGGACAGCGAGGGCGGTACTTTTACCGGAGCCGGAGCGGCCGCTGACAATGATCAAGCGCATGGTTACTGACCGTTCTGCTCGTCCAGGACTACCTGATACAGGGCTTGGTTGCTGTCGGCGCTGCGCAGCCTGTCACGCACTTCCTTGCGATCAAGCATGCTGGCGATCTGCCGCAGCAGTTCCAGGTGCGCATCGGTGGCAGCTTCGGGGACCAGCAGTACGAATAGCAGGTCGACCGGAGCGCCGTCGATGGCGTCGAAATCGATGGGAGCGTCCAGGTGCATCAACGCACTGATGGGCGACTCGCAGCCTTTGAGGCGACAATGTGGAATGGCGATGCCGTTGCCAAAACCGGTGGAACCGAGTTTTTCACGGGCAATCAGGCTCTCGAAGACATCCTGCATCTCCAGATCCGGCACTTCACGGCTGATCAGGTTGGCAATTTGTTCGAGGGCGCGTTTTTTACTGCCGCCCGGCACGTTCACGAGGGAACGGCCGGGGGTCAGGATACTTTCAAGTCGGATCATGGGAGGGGAGTGTTAGCGACCCGTGCCTTGGAGAAGGTGGAGTTGCTTTTCCTTATGCTTTTTCAGTTGGCGGTCCAGCTTATCCGTGAGCAGGTCGATCGCGGCATACATATCGTCATGTTCTGCATTGGCGACAACCTCCCCACCGTGGATGTGCAGGGTGGCTTCGATTTTCTGCTTCAGTTTCTCGACAGCCATCGTTACCTGCACATTGGTAATCTTGTCAAAGTGCCGCTCCAGTCGGTCGAGTTTTTCGCCGATGTAAGCGCGCAGGGGCTCGGTCACTTCCAGTTGGTGTCCACTGATGTTGACTTGCATACAGCTTCTCCTTCGTTGCCAGTGCATAAAGCGGCAGGCTGGGTTGCCTGCCACTGGAACGCTGTGGCGAGCCCGGCGGTTACATCAACCGCTTCCGTTCGCTGGAAGGCGCGATCCCAAGGGATTCGCGGTACTTGGCGACGGTACGACGGGCTACCTGAATGCCTTGTGCCTCCAGTAAACCAGCGATCTTGCTGTCACTCAACGGCTTTTTCTGATTTTCCGCGGCCACCAGTTTTTTGATGATCGCGCGAATCGCCGTGGACGAGCATTCACCGCCTTCGGAGGTACTTACGTGGCTGGAGAAAAAGTATTTCAGTTCATAAATACCCCGTGGGGTATGCATGAATTTTTGCGTGGTCACCCGGGAAATCGTCGATTCGTGCATGCCCACCGCTTCGGCGATGTCGTGCAGGACCAAAGGCTTCATCGCTTCGTCGCCGTACTCGAGGAAGCCGCGCTGATGCTCGACGATCTGGGTCGCGACTTTCATCAGGGTTTCGTTGCGGCTTTGCAGGCTCTTGATGAACCAGCGGGCCTCTTGCAGCTGATTGCGCATGAAAATGTTGTCGGCGCTGCTGTCGGCACGGCGCACGAAGCCTGCGTACTGCGGGTTGACCCGCAGGCGCGGTACTGATTCCTGGTTCAGCTCGACCAGCCAGCGCTCGTTGTCCTTGCGTACGATCACGTCAGGGACCACGTACTCGGCCTCGGCAGACTCGATCTGCGAGCCGGGACGCGGGTTCAGACTCTGTACCAGTTCGATGACCTGGCGCAGCTCGTCTTCCTTGAGCTTCATGCGGCGCATCAGTTGGCTGTAGTCGCGGCTGCCCAGCAGGTCAATGTAGTCGCTGACCAGGCGTTGTGCCTCGCTCAGCCAAGGCGTCTTGGCTGGCAGCTGGCGCAGTTGCAGCAACAGGCACTCACCCAGGGTGCGTGCGCCGATGCCGGCCGGCTCGAATTGCTGGATGCGGTGCAGGACGGCTTCGATCTCGTCCAGTTCGATGTCCAGCTCCGGATCGAAGGCTTCGAGGATTTCCTCGAGGGTTTCGTCCAGGTAGCCCTGGTTATTGATGCAGTCGATCAGGGTTACGGCAATCAGGCGGTCGGTGTCGGACATCGGCGCCAGGTTCAGTTGCCACAGCAGGTGGCTCTGCAGGCTTTCGCCGGCCGAGGTGCGGGTAGTGAAGTCCCACTCGTCGTCATCGTTGCTGGGCAGGCTGCTGGCGCTGGTCTGGTAAACGTCTTCCCAGGCGGTATCCACCGGCAATTCGTTGGGAATGCGCTCGTTCCACTCGCCGTCCTCGAGGTTGTCCACCGTGGGGGCGGTTTCCTGGTAGGAGGGTTCCTGGATGTCGGTGTTGGGTTTTTGCTCGGCGTTGTCGGCCAGAGGGTCGGTGTTGTCGAAGTCGTCGCCTTCTTCCTGGCGTTCGAGCATCGGATTGGACTCCAAGGCCTCCTGGATTTCCTGTTGCAGGTCCAGGGTCGACAATTGGAGCAGGCGGATGGCCTGTTGCAGCTGCGGTGTCATCGTCAGCTGCTGGCCCATTCTCAGGACTAGCGATGGTTTCATGGCAGGGGCTTAACACCTTATTCGCCGGCGCACATGCGCCATCCACTACAGGGCGCGTGAGCGCCAAACATAAGCAAATTATATGCCTGAAACTGAAGTGTTTGCCTAGAGCGCGGTAACAATAAAATTTGTAGGGATTTATTGAAGGTGGCGCTCTGGCGACTAGCCAAACACCTCAGTGCTTACAGGCGGAACTCATGGCCCAGATACACTTCCTTGACCAATTCGTTGGCCAGGATGGTTTCGGGCGTGCCCTCGGCGATCAGTTGACCGTCGCTGACGATGTAGGCGGTTTCGCAGATATCGAGGGTTTCCCGGACATTGTGGTCGGTGATCAGTACACCAATGCCCTTGGCCTTGAGGTGATGGATGATCTGCTTGATGTCGCCGACCGAGATCGGGTCCACGCCGGCGAAAGGTTCGTCGAGCAGGATGAATTTCGGCGATGTGGCCAGGGCGCGGGCGATTTCCACCCGGCGGCGTTCACCACCGGACAGGCTCATGCCGAGGTTGTCGCGAATGTGGTGGATGTGGAACTCCTGGAGCAGGCTTTCCAGTTCCTTGCGGCGGCCGGCCTTGTCGAGCTCCTTGCGGGTCTCGAGGATGGCCATGATGTTGTCGGCGACCGACAGCTTGCGAAAGATCGACGCTTCCTGGGGCAGGTAGCCGATGCCGGCACGGGCGCGGCCGTGCATGGGCTGGTGGCTGACGTCGAGGTCGTCGATCAGCACACGGCCCTGATCGGCCTGGACCAGGCCGACGATCATGTAGAAGCAGGTGGTCTTGCCGGCGCCGTTGGGGCCGAGCAGGCCGACGATCTGACCGCTGTCGATGGACAGGCTGACGTCACGCACGACCTGACGGCTCTTGTAGCTCTTGGCCAGATGCTGAGCTTTCAGAGTTGCCATTACTGGGCCTTTTGCTCGTCAGTTTTCTTTTTCGGCTGGATGACCATATCGATCCGCGGACGTGGCGCGGTGACCGAGCTGCCATTGGCGCGACCGGCGTTGGCGACCTGCTTGACGGTGTCGTAGACGATTTTCTCGCCTTCGGTGGTGTTGCCGTCGTTGATCACCTTGGCCTTGTCGATCAGTACGATGCGGTTTTGCGCAGCGTGGTACTGAATGGTCACGGCGTAGGCCTGTACCGGTTTGGGGTCGGTGGCTTTCTGCAATTGCTCGAAATACGCCAGGTTGCCCACCGAGGTCACCACGTCGATTTCACCGGACGCGGTGCGGGTGATGGTCACGGTATTGCCGGTGATCTTCATCGAGCCCTGGGTGATGATCACATCGCCCTTGTAGGTGGCGATGCCCTGGCGGTCATCGAGTTGCGCGTCATCGGCCTGAATACGGATAGGTTGTTGGCTATCGTTCGGCAGAGCCCAGGCGCTCACGCTTCCCAGTGCTGCGCCCAGACTGAGCAAAATAGGGAGGGTTTTAACGAGCCTCATACTGTCCTCTTACGTTCGATAGCAGGTTCATCCTGCCGTCTTTCAAATACGCTTTCATTCCCTTGGCCGTAGTCACGCCCCCGGCGCCGTCGATTCTAACGGCTTGCTCGGTCTGCGCATATTGCTTCTGCGGGAATACTGTCATGCGGGTAGTGGTAATCAGTACCGTGCGATTTTTCTCATCGGTGCGTGCGACCCGTACCGAATCGATCAGCTCGACTTCAGTGCCGTCCGGGTTGACCTCGCCGCGTTCGCTCTGGACATGCCAGGGAAAGGTGGTGCCGCGGTACATCTGCAGGTCCGGCTTGGTCAGCAGGGTGACTTCGGTGGCCTTCAGGTGCTCGACCTTGTCGGACGTCATCTCGTACTGCATTTTGCCGTCGGGCAGGTACTGCACGCTGCGGGCGTTGACCGCGTAATAGTCGATGGCGCTCTCGTCGACCTGTGCCACTGGCTTGTCGAGGAAGCGTTCCGGACTGATATTCCAGTAGCCGACTGCCGCGAACAACGCGGCAAGGACCCCGAACAGCAGAATGTTGCGAATCTTTTTGCTCAGCATAAAAGGCTCTATAAGTAGGCGGCGTTGGCCGCTTCAAGGCTGCCTTGGGCGCGCAGGATCAGCTCGCAGAATTCGCGCGCGGCACCTTCGCCGCCACGGGCCTGGGTGATGCCGTGGGCGTGTTCGCGGACGAAACTTGCAGCATTGGCCACGGCCATGCCCAGGCCGACGCGGCGGATTACCGGCAAGTCCGGCAGATCGTCACCGAGGTAGGCGACCTGGTCATAGCTTAGGCCGAGTTGGCCAAGTAGCTCGTCGAGTACCACCAGCTTATCTTCGCGGCCTTGGTACAGATGGGGAATTCCCAGGTTCTTGGCCCGGCGCTCGACCACCGGGGTCTTGCGTCCGCTGATGATTGCGGTCTGCACGCCAGCGGCCATCAGCATCTTGATGCCCTGGCCGTCGAGGGTGTTGAAGGTCTTGAACTCGCTGCCGTCTTCGAGGAAGTACAGGCGACCGTCGGTCAGTACGCCGTCGACGTCAAAAATCGCCAGCTTGATGTTTTTGCCACGTTGCAGCAGGTCGGCACTCATCACATTACTCCGGCACGCAGCAGGTCGGACAGGTTGAAGGCGCCGACAGGTCGGTCCTCCTTGTCCACCACTACCAGTGCGTTGACTCGATGGTCTTCCATGATTTTCAGCGCTTCGGCTGCCAGCATATCGGCACGAGCGGTCTTGCCATGAAGGGTCATGACTTCATCGATGGTCGCATGGTGGATATCAATGGTGCGATCCAGGGTGCGGCGCAGGTCACCGTCCGTGAAGATCCCGGCCAGGCGCCCATCGGTCTCGATGATCGCGGTCATGCCCAGGCCCTTGCGGGTCATTTCCATGAGCGCGTCCTTGAGCAGGGTGCCGCGTTGCACCAGGGGCAGTTCGCTGCCGGCGTGCATCACGTTCTCGACTTTCAGCAGCAGGCGACGACCCAGGGCACCGCCCGGATGGGAAAACGCGAAGTCTTCAGCGGTAAAGCCGCGGGCTTCCAGCAGTGCCACGGCCAGGGCGTCGCCCATGACCAGGGCGGCCGTGGTGGACGAGGTCGGCGCCAGGTTCAGCGGGCAGGCTTCGTGTTCGACGTGGACGTTGAGATTGACCTCGGCGGCCTTGGCCAGCGGTGAGTCCGGGTTGCCGGTGAGGCTGATGAGCTGGATGCCCAGGCGCTTGATCAGCGGCAACAGGGTCACGATTTCATTGGTCGAGCCCGAATTGGACAGGGCCAGGATCACGTCGTCCCGGGTAATCATGCCCATGTCGCCGTGGCTGGCTTCGGCCGGGTGGACAAAAAACGCCGTGGTGCCGGTGCTGGCCAGGGTCGCGGCAATCTTGTTGCCGATATGCCCGGATTTGCCCATGCCGACCACGACCACGCGGCCTTTGCTGGCCAGAATCATCTCGCAAGCGCGTACGAAATCAGCGTCGATAAGGGGCAGCAGGGCTTCTACTGCTTCAACTTCGAGGCGGATGGTGCGTTGTGCCGATTGAATCAGGTCGCTGGATTGGCTCATGTCAGAAATCGTATAGCCTGATGAAAAGGCGGCGATTATAGCGGTAATGATCAATTCCCTCACGCAAGTTCGTCAGCCTTTCTTGGGGGTAACTAAGGAAAGGCCTGGTTTTTTGCCTGTCGTGTGGCTGAATAGCCGAGGCTTCGGCCTTGGGGGCTCCGTATCAGCAATGATATAGTTCGCCGCCAGTTCGGCCTGCCCCGGGTGAATCAACTCCCGGCAGGGAGCCTAGCGCCCGAGTGATAGGCTGCATCGCAAGGAGTTTAGATGAGTGCCGATAACGCCTACGCGGTCGAGCTGAAGGGGCTGTCCTTCAAGCGCGGTACGCGCAGCATCTTCAATAACGTGGATATTCGTATTCCGCGGGGCAAGGTCACCGGGATCATGGGGCCTTCCGGTTGCGGAAAGACCACCCTGCTGCGCCTGATGGGCGCGCAATTACGCCCCAGCGCCGGTGAAGTGTGGGTCAACGGCCAGAATCTGCCGGAGCTCTCACGCAGCGACCTGTTCGACGCACGCAAGCAAATGGGCGTGCTGTTCCAGAGTGGCGCGCTTTTTACCGATCTGGACGTGTTCGAGAACGTTGCCTTCCCGCTGCGGGTCCATACCCAGCTGCCGGATGAAATGATCCGCGACATCGTCCTGCTCAAGCTGCAGGCGGTCGGGCTGCGTGGCGCCATCGAATTGATGCCCGATGAGCTGTCCGGCGGCATGAAGCGTCGCGTGGCATTGGCCCGGGCGATCGCCCTGGACCCGCAGATCCTCATGTATGACGAGCCGTTCGTGGGCCAGGACCCGATCGCCATGGGGGTTCTGGTGCGCCTGATTCGCCTGCTCAACGACGCGCTGGGCATTACCAGCATCGTTGTGTCACACGATCTTGCAGAAACCGCGAGCATTGCCGATTACATCTACGTGGTCGGCGATGGCCAGGTATTGGGGCAGGGCACGCCCGATGAGCTGATGGGGTCCGATAATCCGCGCATCCGCCAGTTCATGAAAGGCGACCCCGACGGTCCGGTACCCTTTCACTTTCCAGCGCCGGACTACCGCGCAGATCTTCTGGGGAAGCGCTGATGCGCAAGATATCTTTAGTGGAGAGGGTTCGCCTCTTCGGTCGTTCGGGCATCGATGTGGTTTCGGTTCTAGGGCGTTCCACGCTGTTTCTGTTTCACGCCCTGCTGGGGCGCGGCGGCATCGGCGGCAGTTTTGGCCTGTTGATCAAGCAACTGCATGCCGTGGGCGTGATGTCGCTGGTGATCATTGTGGTCTCCGGGGTATTCATCGGCATGGTGTTGGCGCTGCAAGGCTTCAATATCCTGTCCAGCTACGGGTCGGAGCAGGCAGTAGGGCAGATGGTCGCCCTGACGCTGTTGCGCGAACTGGGGCCGGTGGTGACTGCGCTGCTGTTCGCCGGGCGTGCCGGATCGGCGCTGACGGCGGAAATCGGCAACATGAAATCCACCGAGCAGCTGTCCAGCCTGGAAATGATTGGCGTGGACCCGCTCAAATACATCGTCGCCCCGCGTTTGTGGGCCGGCTTCATTTCCCTGCCGTTGCTGGCGATCATTTTCAGCGTGGTCGGGATCTGGGGTGGTTCGTGGGTGGCCGTCGATTGGTTGGGAGTCTATGAGGGTTCCTACTGGTCGAACATGCAAAATAGCGTGACGTTCAGCGGTGACGTGCTCAATGGTGTTATTAAAAGCATTGTCTTTGCGTTCGTCGTGACATGGATCGCCGTATTCCAAGGTTATGACTGTGAGCCCACTTCAGAAGGGATCAGTCGTGCCACTACCAAGACCGTGGTGTATGCCTCATTGGCTGTACTCGGCCTGGACTTTATTCTGACCGCCTTGATGTTTGGAGATTTCTGATGCAAAACCGCACCCTGGAAATCGGTGTCGGCCTTTTCTTGCTGGCTGGCATCCTGGCTTTGCTGTTGCTGGCGCTGCGGGTCAGTGGCCTGTCCCCGAGCGCAGCCACCGATACTTATAAACTTTATGCCTATTTCGACAATATCGCCGGTTTGACTGTCAGAGCCAAAGTGACCATGGCCGGTGTGACCATCGGCAAGGTCACGGCTATCGATCTGGATCGCGACAGTTTCACCGGTCGTGTGACGCTGCAAGTGGAAAAGCGCGTAGATAACCTGCCGACTGACTCCACTGCATCTATTCTCACGGCTGGCCTGTTGGGTGAGAAATACATCGGTATCAGCGTCGGTGGGGAAGAAGCCTTGCTCAAGGATGGCGGGACCATCCATGACACCCAGTCGTCGCTGGTACTTGAGGACCTGATCGGTAAATTCCTGCTCAATACCGTTAGCAAAGACGCCAAATGAGGAGTTTTTCCATGATCTCTACCTTGCGACGTGGCCTGTTGGTATTACTCGCGGCACTGCCGTTGATGGCTAACGCCGTGGCTGCGCCTTCCGCGCACGAACTGGTTCAGGACACCACTACCCGGTTGCTCGCCGATCTGGCGGCCAACAAAGAGAAGTACAAGCAGAGCCCAAGCGAGTTCTACCAGGCGCTCAACGGCATCGTTGGCCCGGTGGTGGATGCCGATGGCATTTCGCGCAGCATCATGACCGTGAAGTACTCGCGCAAGGCCACCCCGGAGCAGATGGCGCGCTTCCAGGAAAACTTCAAGCGCAGCCTGATGCAGTTCTATGGCAATGCGTTGCTCGAGTACAACAACCAGGGCATTACCGTTTCTCCGGCCAAGGATGAAAGCGGTACCCGCACCAGCGTCGACATGCAGGTCAAGGGCAACAACGGCTCGATCTACCCTGTGTCCTACACCCTTGAGAAAATCAACGGTGAGTGGAAAGTGCGCAACGTGATCATCAACGGCATCAATATCGGCAAGCTGTTCCGTGATCAGTTCGCTGATGCCATGCAGCGCAATGGCAACGACCTGGACAAAACCATCAACGGTTGGGCCGGTGAAGTGGCCAAGGCCAAGGAAGTGACCGAAGACGCCGCGCAGAAGGCCGCGCAATGAGCGAGTCGGCCGTCCGCCAGGGGAATGCTGGCGAATTGCTGCTTAGCGGAGTGCTGGATTACCGCAGCGGCCCGGGCCTGCGCAAGCAGGGCCAGTCGCTGATCAAGGCCAGCCAGGAAGCCACATTGGTGCTCGATTGCTCGGCGGTGACCAAGTCCAGCAGCGTCGGTCTGGCGCTGCTGCTGGCGTTCATGCGTGATGGGCTGGCGGCTGGCAAGGCCGTCAGCGTTCGTGGATTGCCCGAAGACATGCGTGAAATTGCCCAGGTCTCCGGCCTCACCGAAATCCTGACCCATCCGTAATAACCCACCTTTATAGAAGCCCCCCGTCAGAGTCCTGCTATGCGGGGTTCGCAGGCGCGGGGCTTTTTTGTATGATGTGCGACCCGCGCGCACAGGGCGCCGATTGAGGTTGAGCATGCAGGCCACCGAAGTGAAGAGCTTTCTTGAGGGAAAGCTGTCCGAGACTCTTTTATCAGTACAGGTAGAAGTTGAGGGCGAAGGCTGCAACTTTCAGCTGAACGTGATTAGTGACGAACTGGTGGCTTTGAGCCCGGTCAAGCGTCAGCAGAGCATCTATGCCCATTTGAACCCATGGATCGCCGATGGCAGCATCCACGCGGTCACTATGAAATTTTTCAGCAGCGCGGCCTGGGCCGAGCGCACCTGAGCCCAAGGGCGTCGAGATTCTTATGGATAAATTGATTATTACCGGCGGTGTTCGTCTTGATGGCGAAATCCGCATCTCCGGGGCGAAGAACTCCGCCCTGCCGATTCTGGCTGCTACCCTGCTGTGCGATGGCCCGGTGACTGTGGCCAACCTGCCGCACTTGCACGACATCACCACCATGATCGAGCTGTTCGGTCGCATGGGCATCGAACCGGTGATCGACGAGAAGCTCAGCGTCGAAATCGACCCGCGCACCATCAAGACCCTGATCGCACCGTACGAGCTGGTGAAAACCATGCGTGCCTCGATCCTGGTACTGGGCCCGATGGTTGCCCGTTTCGGCGAAGCCGAAGTGGCCCTGCCTGGCGGTTGCGCCATCGGTTCGCGTCCGGTCGACCTGCACATCCGTGGCCTGGAAGCCATGGGCGCGGTGATTGACGTCGAAGGTGGCTACATCAAGGCCAAGGCCCCTGAGGGCGGCCTGCGCGGTGCACACTTCTTCTTCGACACCGTCAGCGTGACCGGTACCGAAAACATCATGATGGCGGCCGCTCTGGCCAAAGGCCGCAGTGTGCTGCAAAACGCCGCTCGCGAACCTGAAGTCATCGACCTGGCGAACTTCCTGATCGCCATGGGCGCCAAGATCAGCGGCGCCGGCACCGACACCATCACCATCGATGGCGTCGAGCGTCTGCACCCGGCCACCTACAAGGTGATGCCGGACCGTATCGAGACCGGCACCTACCTGGTGGCTGCAGCCGTTACCGGCGGCCGCGTCAAGGTCAAGGACACCGATCCGACCATCCTCGAAGCCGTGCTGGAAAAACTGCGCGAAGCCGGTGCTGAAATCACCTGCGGCGAAGACTGGATCGAACTGAACATGCACGGCAAGCGGCCGAAAGCCGTGAACGTGCGCACCGCTCCGTACCCGGCGTTCCCGACCGACATGCAGGCGCAGTTCATCTCCCTCAACGCGATTGCCGAAGGCACTGGCGCGGTGATCGAGACTATCTTCGAAAACCGCTTCATGCACGTTTACGAACTGCACCGCATGGGCGCCAAGATCCAGGTCGAAGGCAACACGGCCATCGTCACCGGCACCGAGAAGCTCAAGGGCGCGCCTGTCATGGCCACCGACCTGCGTGCTTCGGCCAGCCTGGTGATTTCGGCCCTGATCGCCGAAGGCGACACCCTGATCGACCGCATCTACCACATCGACCGTGGTTACGAGTGCATCGAAGAGAAACTGCAGATGCTCGGCGCCAAGATCCGCCGCGTACCGGGCTAGTTTCTGCTGCAATTGTGGCGAGGGAGCTTGCTCCCGTTGGACTGCGCAGCAGTCCCGCTGTTGGGGCCGCTTTGCGACCCAGCGGGAGCAAGCTCCCTCGCCACAGTTTGCTGTTAACTGATTTGCTTCATCGAGGCTGTAATGGCCTCGATGCGTGTCCGGCGCCGTTTGCGACCGGGCATCAGTAGCCTGATAAGGACTGACGTTTCCCATGTTGACCATCGCACTGTCCAAGGGCCGCATTCTGGACGACACCCTGCCGCTTCTGGCTGAAGCGGGTATCGTGCCGACCGAGAATCCGGACAAGAGCCGCAAGCTGATCATCCCCACGACCCAGGCCGATGTGCGTCTGCTGATCGTGCGTGCCACCGACGTGCCGACTTACGTCGAGCATGGTGCCGCAGACCTGGGCGTGGCCGGTAAAGATGTGTTGATGGAATACGGCGGCCAGGGCCTGTATGAGCCCCTGGACCTGCGTATCGCCCTGTGCAAGCTGATGACCGCGGGCCGGGTCGGCGATGTCGAGCCCAAGGGCCGGCTGCGGGTGGCGACCAAGTTCGTCAACGTTGCCAAGCGTTACTACGCCGAGCAGGGCCGCCAGGTCGACATCATCAAGCTCTACGGCTCCATGGAGCTGGCGCCGCTGATTGGCTTGGCCGACAAGATCATCGACGTGGTCGACACCGGCAACACCTTGCGCGCCAATGGCCTGGAACCCCAGGATTTCATTGCTGACATCAGCTCCCGGCTGATCGTCAACAAGGCATCGATGAAAATGCAACACGCCCGTATCCAGGCGTTGATCGACACCCTGCGCAAAGCAGTGGAGTCGCGACACCGCGGCTGATTTACCCGCGCAACCTTGAGTTGCGCCCGTCTATCCGCCTCATAGCCAGAATTCTCAGGTGCCCAAGCGGATCGAATGGTAGCTTCGGGCGCCTGAGTTTTTGCCATTCCTATGAGGCTCTCGCTATGACCGCACCGACTGCAATTCGCCGACTCAACGCTGCTGACCCGGATTTCGCGCATCATCTGGATCATCTGCTGAGCTGGGAAAGTGTGTCTGACGACTCGGTCAATCAGCGGGTGCTGGATATCATCAAGGCCGTGCGCGAGCGTGGCGATGCGGCGCTGGTGGAGTTCACCGAAAAGTTCGATGGCCTGCAAGTGGCGTCCATGGCCGACCTGATCCTGCCGCGCGAGCGCCTGGAACTGGCCTTGACCCGCATCACCGTGGCCCAGCGCGAAGCCCTGGAAAAGGCTGCGGCTCGGGTTCGCAGCTACCACGAAAAACAGAAACAGGATTCCTGGACCTACACCGAGGCCGACGGCACGGTGCTGGGCCAGAAAGTCACCCCGCTGGACCGTGCCGGGCTCTATGTGCCGGGCGGCAAGGCGTCCTATCCGTCTTCGGTGCTGATGAACGCGATTCCGGCCAAGGTCGCCGGTGTCGCCGAAGTGGTGATGGTGGTGCCCACCCCGCGTGGCGAGCTCAATGAGCTGGTGCTGGCCGCGGCCTGCATCGCCGGGGTCGACCGGGTCTTCACCATCGGTGGCGCCCAGGCGGTAGCCGCCCTGGCCTACGGCACTGAAAGCGTGCCTCGGGTGGACAAGGTGGTGGGGCCGGGCAACATCTATGTCGCCACCGCCAAGCGCCACGTCTTTGGCCAGGTGGGGATCGACATGATCGCCGGCCCGTCGGAGATCCTGGTGGTGTGCGATGGCCAGACCGATCCGGACTGGATCGCCATGGACCTGTTCTCCCAGGCCGAGCACGATGAGGACGCCCAGGCGATCCTGGTCAGCCCGGATGCCGAGTTCCTCGACCGCGTGGCGGCGAGCATCGCCAAGCTGCTGCCGACCATGGAGCGCGCCGAAATCATCAACACCTCGATCAACGGCCGTGGCGCCCTGATCAAGGTGCGCGACATGCAGCAGGCGATCGACGTCGCCAACCGCATTGCCCCGGAACACCTGGAGCTGTCGGTGGCTGACCCGCAAGCCTGGCTGCCGCAGATTCGCCACGCTGGCGCGATCTTCATGGGACGCCACACCTCGGAGGCCCTGGGCGACTATTGCGCGGGCCCGAACCACGTGTTGCCGACCTCCGGCACCGCGCGTTTCTCGTCGCCGCTGGGGGTTTATGACTTCCAGAAACGTTCGTCGATCATCTTCTGCTCCGAGCAGGGCGCTTCCGAACTGGGCAAGACCGCTTCCGTGCTGGCCCGTGGCGAGTCGCTGACCGCCCACGCCCGCAGCGCCGAGTACCGCATCGTCGACGATCAAGAGCAGGGGCAATGAGCATGAGCAAATTCTGGAGTCCGTTCGTCAAGGATCTGGTGCCTTATGTGCCGGGCGAACAGCCGAAACTGGCCAAGCTGGTCAAACTCAACACCAACGAAAACCCCTACGGCCCATCGCCCAAGGCGCTGGCGGCGATGCGCGCCGAGCTGAACGACAACCTGCGCCTGTACCCGGACCCCAACAGCGACCTGCTCAAGCACGCCGTCGCCGAGTATTACGGGGTGCAGGCCAGCCAGGTGTTCCTTGGCAATGGTTCCGATGAAGTGCTGGCGCATATCTTCCACGGTCTGTTCCAACACGAGCAGCCGCTGCTGTTTCCCGATATCAGCTACAGCTTCTACCCGGTGTATTGCGGGCTGTATGGCATCCCGTTCGAAGCGGTGGCGCTGGATGAGCAATTCCAGATCCGCGCGGCAGACTACGCCCGGGCCAATGGCGGGATCATCTTCCCCAACCCCAACGCGCCCACCGGTTGCCTGTTGGCGCTGGAGGCGATCGAGCAGATCCTCAAGGCCAGCCCGGACTCAGTGGTGGTGGTGGATGAGGCCTATATCGACTTTGGCGGCCAGACCGCGATCAGCCTGGTGGACCGTTACCCGAACCTGCTGGTGACCCAGACCCTGTCCAAGTCTCGTTCCCTGGCAGGCCTGCGGGTCGGTCTGGCGGTGGGCCATCCGGACCTGATCGAGGCCCTGGAACGGATCAAGAACAGCTTCAACTCCTACCCGCTGGATCGCCTGGCGATTGTCGGCGCCGCCGCGGCATTCGAGGATCGTGAGTACTTCGAGCAGACCTGCAAGCAGGTGATCGACAGTCGCGGGCACGTGGTGGCGCAGTTGCAGGCCAAGGGCTTTGAAGTCCTGCCGTCGGCGGCCAACTTCATCTTTGCCCGTCACCCGCAGCACGACGCCGCCGGCCTTGCGGCCAAGCTGCGTGAGCAGGGGGTGATCGTGCGTCACTTCAAACAGGAACGCATTGCGCAGTTCCTGCGTATCACCATCGGCACCCCGGAGCAGAACCAGGCGCTGATCGACGGCCTGGGCGAGCTGTAGAGCGCTGCCGGCCTGAGGCATCAGCCGCCGCAATGGCGGCTGATGCGGGCTGCAGGCTTATTCGTGATGGGGTTCGCCGAGGAAGGTCAGGGAACTGAACAACCCGCGTGACGCCACATCCGGGTTGTCTTTCACCGGGACTTCCACCTGCGCCGCAATCACGTTCAACCCCTCATTGCGCACAATCACCCGGGCCCGGCCTTCGGCATCGGTTTCGCTGCTCAAGGTGTTGGGCGCGTTGCGATAGTCACCTATCAGCTTGACCCCGGCCACGGGCTTGCCGTCGAGCAGCACCCGAACCGACAGAGCGTTGCCCGGGCCGACAGTCAGAGGGTCGACTTCCGGGCGGATCAATAGCTTGATTTGCTGCAACTGGGGCAACTTGGCCCCGGGCTGGTAAATCGCCAGGCTGTACTTGAAGGTCTGGGTCGATGCCACCGCGCCGGGCACTGTGCGGCGTCCCTGGTTGACCCACTTCTGGTCCGCGGTCTGCGACCACATGCCGTTATCCAGCGCCACTGCCATGATTGCCGGCGGCTTCAGTGGCGACAGGCGTCCGTGGTCGGGCAGGCGCTGGACCGTCACCGGAATCATTTTGCCGCTGCCATCAAAGGCCCAGGCGCCACTGATTTTTTGCGCGTTGAAGGCGTTGTCTTCGGCGCCGTGGCCGTAGACGACCTCGATATTGCCGCGTCGTTGTTCGGTCCACAGACCGTGGGCCGAGGCCTGGGCAACGAACAGCAAGCCGAGCAGTCCGCAGAGGGCGCGTGAGGGGAGGGGGTGCATGGCGAATTCCTTTTACAGGTTGAGTGTCAGGCTGACGGTGAAATTGCGCGGCTCGCCGGGGTTGACCCAGTAGTTGCTGTAGGAGCGCTCGTAGTATTTTTCGTCGAACAGGTTGTTCAGGTTCAGGCCCAGGGTCAGTTCGTCGCTGGCCTTGTAGTGCGCCAGCAGGTCGACCGTGTGGTACGCCGGCAACTCGAAGCGGCCTCCGGCTTCACCCGAGCGGTCACCGACGTAGGTGAAGGCCGCGCCTGCGTCGGAGCCGCGCAGCCAGCCATCCTGGAATTCATACACCCCCAGCAGGCTGCCGCTGCGCTTGGCCACGCCCAGGATCCGGCTGCCGGCGGGAATCGCCTGGTCGCCCTTGGTGACCTCGGCATCGATGTAGGCCAGGGCGCCGATCACCCGTACCGCGTCCGTCAGTTGCCCGCTCAGTTGCAGGTCGACACCCTGGCTGCGGGCCCGGCCCATGGCGCGGCTGGAGTCGGTGCCTGGGTCCAGCGCCAGGACGTTTTTCTTTTCGATGTGGAACGCGGCGAGGGTGGCGCTCAGGCGCTCGTCGAACAGCTCGCTCTTGAGTCCGGCCTCATAGCCGACACCTTCTTCGGGGGTGAATGACTTGCCGGCCGCGTCCAGGCCATTGTTCGGCTTGAAGGAGGTCGAGGCGTTGGCAAACAGGCCCAGTTGCGGGGTCAGCTGGTAGAGCAGGCCGACTCGTTGGGTCAAGGCGTCGTGGGTCTGGCGGCTGGTCTTGCCGCTGACATGGTTATCGATGGCCTGCTCGAAATGCTCGAAACGTACGCCGATCAGGCCACGCAGGCGTTCGCTGAAGATGATCTGATCCTGCAGGTTCAGCGCCTGGCTGCGCACATGCTCGAAGAAATCGGTGCCGGAGGGCAGGCCCGCCGGTTTCGTCTGGCCGTAGACCGGGTGGTAGATATCGATGGCGTAGTCGCCGCCGGCGAGGGTGGTGACGCGCTCGTTCTTGCGGTAGTCCTCGTACTCGCTGCCGATCAGCAGCTCATGCTGCCAACTGCCAAGGTCGAAACGGCCGCGCAGTTCCAGCTGGCTGATGCTGTCGTGCCACGAGGTGTCGCGCTCGCGATAGCGGCGATTGACGCTGTGGCCGTTGGGGTTCAACGGGCGGCTTTCCGAGGCAAAGCCCCAGAGCTGGCCTTGCTTGTAGTGGCTGGCCAGGCGCAATGACCAGGCGTCATTGAGCTGATGCTCAAGGGCCGCTTGCAGCAGGTTGTTGTGGTTGTCGATGTCGCCGTCGTTGGGTTCGCCAAGAAAGGTCGAGCGCGAAACGCCACTCCAGCGATTATTGGGGGCGACGATGCCCCGATCGAAGGTGGAGCTGTGGCGAACCAACTCGCTTTCCAGGGTCAGGCGGGTGTCCGGGTCCAGTTGCCAGCTGAGGGAGGGCGCGACGAAAACCCGCTTGCTGTCGACGTGATCGCGAAAGCTGTGATTGTCCTCCACCGCCAGATTGACCCGCGACAGCAGTTTGCCTTGCTCGTCGAGCGGGGTATTGAGGTCGAGGGCGGTGCGATAGCGATCCCAACTGCCGGCGCTGGTCTGCAGGGTGGCGAAGGCCTCGGGCTGGGGTTTCTTGGTCACGATATTCACCGTGCCCCCTGGGTCGCCACGCCCGTAAAGGCTGGCGGCAGGGCCCTTGAGCACTTCAATGCGCTCGATATTGGCCGCGTCCGGGGTGCTGGGATAACCGCGGTTGGCGCTGAAACCGTCCTTGTAGAACTCTGAAGTGGTGAAGCCGCGCACGCTGTATTCGTAGAGGGTCAGGCCGCCGAAGTTGTTCTGCTTGGAAACCCCGCCGGCGAATTCCAGGGCGCGCTCGACATGGTTGCTGCCCAGGTCCGTGAGCACGCTGGCGGGGATGACGCTGATGGATTGCGGGATGTCGCGGAGCGCGGTGTCGGTCTTGGTCGCGCCGCTGGAATAGGTGGCGCGATAACCTTTGTGCGGTTCGCTGGCCGAGGGAAATTCAGAGGTGACGCTGATGGCGTCCAGTTCAACGGTTTGCGGTTCTTCGGCGAAGACAGGATCCCCCAGCAGGCCCAGGGTCAGGCCTGCCAGGGAGACGATTTTGCGAGACGTCATGGCATCGTTCCAATAGCGATATTGAAACAATATAACATGACCAATGAGGATGCATGCTTTTAACCGGGGTCGCCCCCGGTCGGCACTTACTCTTGTTCTTTAACCGGTGCTGGCGGTGGGCGCAGGCCGATTTCGGCGGTGAGTTTGAGCTCCTTGCCATTGCGCATCACCAGGATGCTGACCTTGTCGCTGGGTTTGATCCGCGCCACCTGGTTCATCGAGCGTCGACCGTCGCCTGCCGGCTCGCCATCGATGCTCAGGATGACGTCACCCAGCTGCATGCCGGCCTTCTGCGCCGGGCCATCGCGGAAGATCCCCGCGACCACGATCCCCGGGCGTCCGGACAGGCCAAAGGATTCCGCCAGCTCCTGAGTCAATGGCTGCACCTCGATCCCCAGCCAGCCACGAATTACCTGGCCGTGCTCGATGATCGACTTCATCACCTCCATGGCCAGTTTGATCGGGATAGCAAAGCCGATGCCCTGGGAGCCGCCGGACTTGGAGAAGATTGCGGTGTTGATGCCGGTCAGGTTGCCGTTGGCGTCCACCAGGGCGCCGCCGGAGTTGCCCGGGTTGATGGCGGCGTCGGTCTGGATGAAGTCTTCATAGTTATTCAGGCCCAACTGGTTGCGTCCGGTGGCGCTGATGATGCCCATGGTCACCGTCTGGCCGACTCCGAACGGGTTGCCGATGGCCAGCGCGACGTCGCCGACGCGGATATTTTCCGAGCGGCCGATGGTGATCGATGGCAGGTTCTTCAGGTCGATCTTGAGCACCGCGAGGTCGGTTTCCGGATCGCTGCCGATGACGTGGGCCAGGGTTTCGCGACCATCCTTGAGTGCCACCACAATCTGCTCGGCGCCGGTGGTTACATGGTTGTTGGTCAGCAGATAGCCTTCCGGGCTCATGATCACCCCCGAACCCAGGCTCGACTCCATGCGCTGCTGCTTGGGCAGGTTGTCGCCGAAGAAGCGCCGGAACTGCGGGTCTTCAAATAGTGGATGGGCGGTTTTGTTGATCACCTTGGTGGTGTAGAGGTTGACCACCGCCGGTGCGGCGATGACCACTGCATCGGCATAGGACACCGGGCCTTGCTGGGTGCTGGTGGTCTGCGGCGCCTGCTGCAGGTTGACGTCCAGGCTGGGCAGCCCGACCCATTGCGGGTAACGCTGGATAATCAGCAGCGCGATAAGCACGCCGGCCAGCAGCGGCCAGCCAAAAAAACGCAGAGCCTTGAGCATTGAGCAAGTCCTGGGTGGTTACGAAGGACCGCACACGGCCCATAATGTCGCGCATTATACGAGGCCACGCGCGCCTCTGAACGGGATATTTAGGAGTCTTTTATGGCCGTTGCCCTGAGCACCCTGGTAGAAGAAGCGGACCGATATCTGGGCAGTTCGCGGATCGCCGATTATTGCCCCAACGGCCTGCAGGTCGAAGGCCGGCCGCAGGTGATGCGCATTGTCAGCGGGGTCACTGCAAGCCAGGCGCTGCTCGACGCCGCGGTCGAGGCCAAGGCTGACCTGGTGCTGGTGCACCACGGTTATTTCTGGAAAGGCGAGAACCCCTGCATCACCGGTATGAAGCAGCGTAGGTTGAAAACCCTGCTCAAGCACGACATCAGCTTGCTGGCCTACCACCTGCCGCTGGACCTGCACCCGGAGGTCGGCAACAACGTGCAACTGGCGCGGCAGCTGGACATCACCGTCGAAGGCCCGCTGGACCCGGAAAACCCGAAAGTCGTCGGTCTGGTGGGCTCCTTGAACGAGCCGATGACCGCCCGCGACTTTGCCCGCCGCGTGCAGGAAGCCATGGGCCGCGAGCCGTTGCTGATCGAAGGCAGCGAGATGATCCGCCGCGTGGGCTGGTGCACCGGCGGTGGCCAGGGTTACATCGACCAGGCGGTGCTGGCCGGGGTCGACCTGTACCTGAGCGGCGAAGCCTCGGAGCAGACCTTCCACAGCGCCCGGGAAAACGACATCAGCTTTATCGCCGCCGGCCACCATGCCACTGAACGCTACGGGGTACAGGCACTGGGCGACTACCTGGCGCGGCGTTTTGCCCTGGAGCATCTGTTTATCGACTGCCCGAATCCGATCTGATCCTCGGCGGTGAAAGGCTCGGTCGAGCCCTAACGAGGCGATATATTCATATATCGTTTCGTTCTATCTGGCGGCCTGATTAGAAGATGACGCTGTGCTAGCATGCCCCGCTCGAACACGGCCCGATGGCCGTCCATAAGAAAGCTTTCGTGAGTAGCCATGGTCGACAAACTGACGCATCTGAAACAGCTGGAGGCGGAAAGCATCCACATCATCCGCGAGGTGGCCGCCGAGTTCGATAACCCGGTGATGCTGTACTCCATCGGTAAAGACTCCGCCGTGATGTTGCATCTGGCCCGCAAGGCGTTCTTCCCCGGCAAACTGCCGTTCCCGGTGATGCACGTCGACACCCAGTGGAAATTCCAGGAGATGTACAGGTTCCGCGACAAGATGGTCGAGGAACTGGGCCTGGACCTGATCACCCACGTCAACCCGGACGGTGTGGCGCAGGGCATCAACCCTTTCACCCACGGCAGTGCCAAGCACACCGACATCATGAAGACCGAAGGCCTGAAACAGGCCCTCGACAAGTACGGCTTCGATGCCGCCTTCGGTGGTGCCCGTCGCGATGAAGAGAAATCCCGTGCCAAAGAGCGCGTGTACTCGTTCCGCGACAGCAAGCACCGCTGGGACCCGAAGAACCAGCGCCCCGAGTTGTGGAACGTCTACAACGGCAAGGTCAACAAGGGCGAATCGATCCGCGTGTTCCCGTTGTCGAACTGGACCGAGCTGGATATCTGGCAGTACATCTACCTCGAAGGCATTCCGATCGTGCCGCTGTACTTCGCCGCCGAACGCGAAGTGATCGAGAAGAACGGCACCCTGATCATGATTGACGACGAGCGGATCCTCGAACATCTGTCCGATGAAGACAAAGCCCGTATCGTCAAAAAGAAAGTGCGTTTCCGTACCCTTGGCTGCTACCCGTTGACGGGCGCGGTAGAGTCCGAGGCGGAAAGCCTGACGGACATCATCCAGGAAATGCTCCTGACGCGAACTTCCGAGCGCCAGGGCCGGGTCATCGACCACGATGGCGCAGGCTCGATGGAAGACAAAAAACGTCAAGGTTATTTCTAAGGGGCTGTCAT
The DNA here is from genome assembly GCF_049199125.1 of Pseudomonas sp. QD4. NCBI lineage: Bacteria > Pseudomonadati > Pseudomonadota > Gammaproteobacteria > Pseudomonadales > Pseudomonadaceae > Pseudomonas > Pseudomonas sp. QD4. Next base: position 1,127,831 of record NZ_JBLZOM010000002.1, on the reverse strand, counting down.
GTCGCATCAATCTGATTTGATCAGCGAGGACATCCTCGCTTACCTGGGCCAGCACGAACGTAAAGAGCTGCTGCGCTTTCTGACCTGCGGTAACGTCGACGACGGCAAGAGCACGTTGATCGGGCGCTTGCTGCACGACTCCAAGATGATCTACGAAGATCACCTGGAAGCCATTACCCGCGACTCGAAGAAAGTCGGTACCACCGGTGACGACATCGACCTGGCGTTGCTGGTCGACGGCCTGCAGGCCGAGCGTGAGCAGGGCATCACCATTGATGTCGCTTACCGTTATTTCTCCACCGCCAAGCGCAAATTCATCATCGCCGACACCCCCGGCCATGAGCAGTACACCCGCAACATGGCGACCGGCGCGTCCACCTGCGACCTGGCGATCATCCTGGTGGATGCTCGCTACGGCGTGCAGACCCAGACCCGCCGCCACAGCTTCATCGCCTCGTTGCTGGGCATCAAGCACATCGTTGTGGCCATCAACAAGATGGACCTCAAGGGCTTTGACCAAGGTGTGTTCGAGTCGATCAAGGCCGACTACCTGAAGTTCGCCGAAGGCCTGAAGATGCAGCCCACCAGCATGCATTTCGTGCCGATGTCGGCCCTCAAGGGCGACAACGTGGTGAACAAGTCCGAGCGTTCGCCGTGGTACACCGGCCAGTCGCTGATGGAAATCCTCGAAACCGTGGAAGTGGCCGGCGATCGCAACTTCACCGACCTGCGCTTCCCGGTGCAGTACGTGAATCGTCCGAACCTGAACTTCCGTGGTTTTGCCGGCACCCTGGCCAGCGGCATTGTGCACAAGGGCGACGAGATCGTCGTGCTGCCGTCGGGCAAGAGCAGCCGGGTCAAGTCCATCGTCACCTTCGAAGGTGAGCTGGAGCATGCAGGTCCGGGTCAGGCGGTGACGCTGACCATGGAAGACGAAATCGATATCTCCCGTGGCGACCTGCTGGTACACGCCGACAACGTGCCGCCGGTGACCGACAGCTTTGAAGCCATGCTGGTGTGGATGGCTGAAGAGCCGATGCTGCCGGGCAAGAAGTACGACATCAAGCGCGCCACCAGTTACGTGCCGGGCTCGATTGCCAGCATCGTCAACAAGGTCGACGTCAACACCCTGGAAGAAGGCCCGGCCAGTGCCTTGCAGCTGAACGAGATCGGCAAGGTCAAGATCAGCCTCGACGCGCCGATCGCCCTCGACGGCTACGAAAGCAACCGCACCACTGGCGCCTTTATCATCATCGACCGCTTGACCAACGGCACTGTGGGCGCCGGCATGATTGTCGCCCAGCCGCTGGCCCATGGCAGCGCCACGCACCATGGCAAGCTGGCCCATGTAGCGACCGAAGAACGTGCCCAGCGCTTTGGCCAGCAGCCGGCCACCGTGCTGTTCAGCGGCCTGTCGGGCGCCGGCAAGAGCACCCTGGCCTATGCGGTTGAACGCAAGCTGTTCGACATGGGCCGTGCGGTGTTTGTCCTGGATGGCCAGAACCTGCGTCATGACCTGAACAAGGGCTTGCCGCAGGACCGTGCCGGGCGTACCGAGAACTGGCGTCGTGCGGCGCACGTTGCCCGTCAGTTCAACGAAGCCGGCCTGCTGACCCTGGCCGCCTTTGTCGCTCCGGACGCCGAAGGGCGTGAGCAGGCCAAGGCGCTGATCGGCAAGGAGCGTTTGCTGACCATCTACGTGCAGGCGTCGCCAGCGGTGTGTGCCGAGCGTGATCCACAAGGTCTGTACGCTGCCGGTGGCGACAACATCCCGGGTGAGTCCTTCCCGTACGATGTGCCGTTGAATGCCGACCTGGTGATCGACACCCAGGCACTGTCGCTGGAAGAAAGCGTCAAGCAGGTGCTGGATCTGTTGCGCCAGCGCGGCGCGATTTGAAGCAGTAGCCGCTACGAGCTTCACGCTTGAAGCGGCAAGAAAAAGCCCGCAGCCGATCACTCGACTGCGGGCTTTTTTGTGGGCAGGTGATTAGTGACTGGCCGGGTATTGGCGGTGCATTTTTTCCAGCAACGCATCCTTGTCCAGCCACAGCTGGTTGATCCAGCTCTGGAATTGCTGGCGGTACTCGGCGTCCTGTTCGTAGTTCTTGCCAATGAACTGGGGCGGGATCGGCAGTTCTTCGAAATGCACGACCACCTCTTTCACCCTGCCGCACAGCAGGTCCCAGTAACCCGGACGACCGCCGGGATAGTGGATGGTGACGTTGACGATCGACTTCAGTTGTTCGCCCATGGCATCCAGCACAAAGGCGATGCCGCCGGCCTTGGGCTTGAGCAAGTAGCGGAAGGGCGATTGCTGCTGTGCGTGTTTGCCCTCGGTAAAGCGCGTGCCCTCGGCAAAATTGAACATTCCCACCGGATTGTTGCGAAACTTCGCACAGGTCTTGCGCGTGGTTTCCAGATCCTGGCCTTTTTTCTCCGGGTGCTTTTCCAGGTAGGCCTTGGTGTAGCGCTTCATGAACGGGAAACCCAGGGCCCACCAGGCCAGGCCAATGACCGGGACCCAGATCAGTTCCTGCTTGAGAAAGAACTTCAGCGGACGGATGCGCCGGTTGAGTACGTATTGCAGGACCATGATGTCGACCCAGCTCTGGTGGTTGCTGGTGACCAGGTAGGAGTGCTGGTAGTCCAGGCCCTCAAGCCCGCTGAGGTGCCAGCGGGTGCGGCAGATGAGTTTCATCCAGGCATTGTTGTTGCTGATCCAGGCTTCGTGGGTATGGCTCATCAGCCAATCGGTGAAGCGCTGGGTGAGGGCGAACGGCAGCAGCTTGAAGATCGCCACGCAGAACAGGAACGAGCACAGCAGGATGGTGTTCAACGCCAGTAACAACGACGCGATCACCCCGCGCACGGCGGCAGGCAGGAATTCCAGCATTTAGATATCCACAGGTCGGTTGGCGGCTTGAATCGCGGTCAGGGCGATGGTGTAGACGATGTCGTCCACCTGCGCCCCACGGGGCAGGTCGTTTACCGGTTTGCGCAGGCCTTGCAGCATCGGCCCCAGGCTGACGCAGTCGGCACTGCGCTGCACCGCCTTGTGGGTGGTGTTGCCGGTGTTCAGGTCGGGGAACACAAACACCGTGGCCTTGCCCGCCACCTGGCTGTTGGGCGCCAGTTGATGGGCAACCGCTTCGTTGGCCGCGGCATCGTATTGCAGCGGACCGTCGATCAGCAGGGTGCTTTGGGCTTCGTGGGCGAGCAGGGTGGCTTCGCGGACTTTTTCCACTTCCTCACCGCTGGCCGAGTCGCCGCTGGAGTAGCTGATCATCGCCACCCGTGGGGTGATCCCGAAGGCCGCCGCCGAGTCGGCGCTTTGCAGGGCGATCTCGGCCAGTTCGCTGGCGCTTGGGTGCGGATTCATCACGCAGTCGCCGTAGACCAGCACCTGCTCGGGGAACAGCATGAAGAACACCGAGGACACCAGGGTGCAGCCCGGGGCGGTCTTGATCAGTTGCAGCGCCGGGCGAATGGTGTTGGCAGTGGAGTGAATGACCCCGGACACCAGGCCATCGACTTCATCCAGGGCCAGCATCATGGTGCCGATGACCACCGGGTCTTCCAGTTGCTGTTCGGCCATCGGTGCGTTGAGGCTTTTGCTCTTGCGCAGGGCCACCATCGGCTCGACGTAGCGTTCGCGAATCAGGTCCGGGTCGAGAATCTCCAGGCCTTCGGGCAGTTCGATGCCGTGGGCACGGGCCACGGCTTGGACATCTTCCGGCTTGGCCAGCAACACGCAACGCGCAATGCCACGGGCCTGGCAGATGGCCGCCGCCTGCACGGTTAGGGGTTCGCTGCCTTCAGGCAGGACGATGCGCTTGTTGGCTTCCTGGGCACGCTGGATCAACTGATAGCGGAACACCGCCGGGGACAGGCGCATTTCCCGTGGGGTGCCGCAGCGTTGGTGCAGCCAGCGGGCGTCGAGGTGGCTGGCGACGAAGTCGGTGATGATTTCCGCGCGCTCGCGGTCGTCGATGGGGATTTCCTTGTTCAGCCCGTTGAGCTGATTGGCGGTGTCGTAGGAGCCGGAACTCACCGACAGCACCGGCAGGCCAGCGTTGAGGGCGCCGCGGCACAGCTCCATGATCCGTGGGTCGGGCAGGGTATCGCTGGTCAGCAGCAGGCCGGCCAGGGGGACGCCGTTGATGGCGGCCAGGCTCACCGCGAGGATGATGTCGTCGCGATCGCCGGGAGTCACCACCAGCACGCCGGGCTTGAGCAGTTCCACGGTGTTGCGCATGGTGCGCGCGCAAATGATGATTTTGGTCATGCGCCGGGTTTCATAGTCGCCGGCGTTGAGTACCTGGGCGCCCATCAGGTCGGCCACGTCACGGGTGCGCGGGGCGTTCAGCTCCGGTTGGAACGGAATGCAGCCCAGCAGGCGGAAATCACCGCTGCGCAAGAGCGGCGAGTGTTCCTTCAGGCGGGCGGCAAAGGCCTCCATGCTTTCGTCGGTACGCACCTTGTTGAGGATCACCCCCAGCACTTTCGGGTCGCGCGGGCCGCCAAACAGTTGGGCCTGCAACTCGACACGCCCGGAGAGCTCGGTGAGCACTTCGTTTTCCGGGGCGGAGACCAGGATCACCTCGGCATCCAGGCTTTTCGCCAGGTGCAGGTTGACCCGAGCCGCATAGCTGGCGCTGCGGGTCGGCACCATGCCTTCGACGATCAGCACGTCTTTGCCGACGGCCGCTTCCTGGTAGAGGGTGATGATTTCTTCGAGCAGCTCATCCAGCTGGCCGTCGCCCAGCATGCGCTCGACATGGGCCAGGCCCAGGGGTTGCGGGGGCTTGAGGCCGTGGGTGCGGGCTATCAGTTCGGTGGAGCGCTCAGGGCCGGTGTCGCCCGGATGGGGCTGGGCAATGGGTTTGAAAAAGCCGACTTTGAGCCCGGCCCGTTCCAGCGTACGCACCAGCCCGAGGCTGATGGAGGTCAGACCCACACCAAAATCGGTGGGTGCGATAAAAAAAGTTTGCATGCGGGTTCTCGAAGGGTGCATGGCAAAGGTGGCGGTCTATGTCTGGCCGCCTACCTGATAGTCAGACGCTAAGGTTATCGTTATCCAGGCCCTGAGCACACCAGCCGCAGGCAAAGGGTTGGCCTATTTTTTTCTGCCGTTGCGCGGCGTCGGTGACCCAGGCCCGTGATTGCCAGGGTGGCTGGTGGCGCAGATGCTGGGTGTGGCCGCAGGAAAGCTCGGCGACCCAGTGCTGCTCTTCGTCCTGATGAAAACCAGTGACCGTCGGCGGCTTCGTTCGAGCCCGTCCGTCCGGGTTCTGTTCGCTTTCGGGCAAATCCTTGTTTAGACTTGTCCGTTCTTCATTCTTATGCAAAAGGTCTCGCCCCCATGCTGATCGCCGCCAACAAGGCTGTCTCCATCGACTATACCCTGACCAACGACGCTGGTGAGGTCATCGACAGCTCAGCCGGCGGCGCGCCGCTGGTCTACCTGCAAGGTGCAGGCAACATCATTCCAGGCCTGGAAAAAGCCCTGGAAGGCAAGAAAGTCGGTGATGAACTGACCGTTGCCGTAGAACCTGAAGATGCCTACGGCGAATACGCTGCCGAACTGGTCAGCACCCTGAGCCGCAGCATGTTCGAAGGCGTAGACGAGCTGGAAGTGGGCATGCAGTTCCACGCTTCCGCTCCGGACGGCCAGATGCAGATCGTGACCATCCGTGATCTGGACGGCGACGATGTGACCGTTGACGGCAACCACCCGTTGGCCGGCCAGCGTTTGAACTTCCAGGTGAAAATCGTCGACATCCGTGACGCCAGCCAGGAAGAAATCGCCCATGGTCACGTCCATGGCGAAGGTGGTCATCACCACTGATTTTCTGCGCTAAGCTCAAGTTGACTGGAGAGGCGCCCGAGGGCGCCTTTTTAGTCCGCGACGGTTGTTGCCGGCGAGTGAGTGTGACTGTCGGGTGCTGTTTTTCTGCAAGAACACGGGAATCTGGAGTTCGTCATGAGTGCTTTTCACGACCTTAAATTGAAAGCCCTGGATGGTCAGGAGCTACCGCTCGCGCCCTTCAAGGGGCACGTCGTGCTGGTGGTCAACGTCGCCTCCAAGTGTGGTCTGACACCACAGTATGCGGCGTTGGAAAACCTCTACCAGCAATACAAAGACCAGGGTTTCAGCGTGCTGGGCCTGCCGTGCAATCAGTTTGCCGGCCAGGAACCAGGCACCGAGCAGGAAATCCAGGAGTTCTGCAGCCTCAACTATGGCGTGACCTTTCCACTGAGCAGCAAGCTGGAGGTGAACGGTCCGGAACGTCATCAGCTGTACCGTCTGCTGGCGGGTGAGGGGGCTGAGTTTCCGGGAGATATCACCTGGAATTTCGAGAAGTTCCTGCTGGGCAAGGACGGCCGCGTCCTGGCGCGTTTCTCGCCGCGCACCGCACCGGATGACCCCACCGTGATTCAGGCGATTGAAAAAGCCTTGAGTTGATAGACACTGCCGGGCCTCGCTGCCCGGCTGGTTTCCTGCCTTGCAACGACACGTCGTGTGTCGATCCCCTCTCGCACTTTTGCACCTTAATCACCCTGATCAATAGTGCTGTGCGGCGCTTTGATCGAAGAATATTATCCCCATCATAAGCTCGCCGCTGCCTGGCTCTGGCCAACGGCTGCCCGCCGAATTGAATCCGCTTATCCATGGAGTGCCGCATGTCTGCTCAAGCCCTGTTCAAACCGTTTCAGCTCGGCTCCCTGGAGCTGCCGACCCGCGTGGTGATGGCGCCCATGACCCGTTCGTTCTCCCCGGGCGGCGTGCCGAACTCGAAAGTCATCGAGTACTACCGGCGTCGTGCGGCGGCCGGTGTGGGCCTGATCATCACCGAAGGCACCACGGTCGACCACAAGGCTTCCAACGGTTACCCCAACGTGCCGCACTTCTACGGCGAAGCGGCGCTGGCCGGCTGGAAGAAAGTCGTGGACGCGGTGCACGCCGAAGGCGGAAAAATCGTCCCGCAGCTGTGGCATGTGGGCAGCGTACGGCGCATCGGCACCGAGCCGGATGCCAGCGTGCCGGGTTATGGCCCGACGGAAAAACTCAAGGACGGCCAGGTCGTGGTCCACGGCATGACTCACCAGGATATCCAGGAGGTGATCGCAGCCTTCGCCCAGGCCGCCAAGGATGCCCAGAGCATCGGCATGGACGGCGTAGAGATCCACGGCGCCCACGGTTACCTGGTGGACCAGTTTTTCTGGGAGGGCAGCAACCAGCGTACCGACGAATACGGTGGCAGCCTGGCCAAGCGCTCGCGGTTTGCCATTGAGTTGATTCAAGCCGTGCGGGCCGCAGTGGGGCCGGGCTTCCCGATCATTGTGCGTTTTTCGCAATGGAAGCAGCAGGACTACAGCGCTCGCCTGGTACAAACCCCGGAGGCCCTGGGTGAGTTCCTGCAACCGTTGGTGGACGCGGGTGTGGATATCTTTCACTGCTCGACGCGGCGCTTCTGGGAGCCGGAGTTCGACGGCTCGCCACTGAACCTGGCCGGCTGGACCCGCAAGCTCACGGGCAAGCCGACCATCACCGTGGGCAGCGTGGGCCTGGATGGCGAGTTCCTGCAATTCATGGTCAACACCGACAAGATTGCGCAGCCGGCCAGCCTGGAGAAGCTGCTGGAGCGCCTGAACAACGACGAATTCGACTTGGTCGCCGTGGGCCGCGCTTTGCTGGTCGACCCGGATTGGGCGCAAAAAGTCCGCGAAGGACGTGAGCAGGACATCCTGCCGTTCAGCCGCGAGGCCTTGACCACCCTGGTCTAGGCGCCGCGCTGATCACCGGCCTGCGCAAGGCCGGCCGGTGAGGCTTCACGTCAGGGTCGAACCCTTCACCACCCCCGGTTCCTCAAGGCAGGCCCCACGCAGTTGGCTTTCAAACTGCTCGATAATTGCCGGCCATCCCTGGCGGCTGGCGTGTTGTCGGGCGTTGAGCCGCACCCGGCGCAGGCTCTCTGCCTCCTCCAGCAGCCAATTGGCCGCATCGCAAAACGCCCCTTCATCGCCCGGCATCGCCAGCACCCCGTTATAGCCGTGACGGATATGGGCCGCCGCTGCCGCCTGGTCGTAGGCCACCACGCCCAGCCCCGAGGCCAGGGCCTCCAGCACCACGTTGCCGAAGGTTTCAGTGAGGCTGGGGAATAGAAACAGGTCGCCGGACGCATAGTGGCTGGCCAGGGCTTCACCGCGCTGGGCGCCGCAGAAAATGGCTTCGGGCAACTCCTTTTCCAGGGCCGCCCGTTGTGGGCCATCGCCGACCACGATCAATTTCATCCGCCGTTGTGGATAAGTCGTCTTCAAACTGTCGAAGCAGCGCCTGAGCAGGCCGAGGTTTTTCTCCGGGGCCAGGCGCCCGACATGAATCACCGCGAGCTCGTCATTGCTAAGACCCCAGCTTTCACGCAGGCCGTTGAGGCGCTTGCTCGGGTGGAACAGTTGGCTGTCGACGCCTCGGGACAGCAACTCCAGGCGCTCGAAATGGCGACGCTCCAGTTCCAGGCGCTGGCTGGCGCTGGGCACCAGGGTCAACTTGGAGCGGTTGTGAAACCAGCGCAGGTAATGGGTCAACAGCCGTGTCAGCAAGCTCAGGCCGTATTGGCTGGAGTATTGCTGAAAGTTGGTGTGAAAGCCGCTGACCACGCTGATCCCCAGGCGCCGTGCGGCGCGCAGGGCCGATAAACCCAAGGGACCTTCGGTGGCGATGTACAGCACGTCCGGGCGCTGGCGTTTCCAGCGCCGCAACAGCTTGTGCATCGACGACTGGCCCCATTGCAGCCCCGGGTAACCCGGCAGCGGCCAGCCGCGGCAGAGCAGCAGGCCATCGTCGCTGAGGCGGCTCTGGTCGCAGCCCTGGCGTGGGCGGATCAGATCGACCTGATGCCCGCGCGCGCGCAAACCATCACACAGGCGGCCCAGGGTATTGGCCACGCCATTGATTTCCGGAGGGAAGGTTTCGGTGATGAGGGTGATATGCAGAGCTGTCGTCATGACCTCAGTGTCGGCTGAGGCCATGTCTTCATTGTGACGTTGCGATGATGGATTTGTGACCCGCTCAGCCTTTCTGGGTCAGCAGGTTCTCGGCGCCGCGCTCGCGGACCCAGAACAACGTGGCTCCGGCCACTGCCGCCGGCATCATCAGGATATTGACGAACGGGATCAGCAGCGCCAGGTAGACGATGCCGCCGAAGCTCATGCTCTGCCAGCGCTTCTGCCGCAGCCAGGCGAGCATTTCGTTCCAGCCCAGCTTGTGGTTGTCCGCCGGGTAGTCGATGTACTGGATGGCCATCATCCAGATGCCGAAGATCAGCCACAGCGGGGCGGCGATCAGGTTGACCACGGGGATGAACGAAAGGATGAACAGGCCCAGGGCCCGCGGCAGGAAATAACCCAGTTTGCGCATTTCCCGGGACAAGGTGCGCGGCACCATGGCGATCAGTTCCCCCCAACTGAAGGGCGGGAAGTCATCGGTGCCGCGCACCACCACTTCGACCTTCTCGGCCAGAAAGCCGTTGAACGGTGCGGCAATGATGTTGGCGAGCATGGTGAAGCTGAAAAACACCATCAGCGCCACCAGCACCACAAACAATGGCCAGATGACATAACTGAGAAAACTCAACCAGTCCGGCAGCGACGGCATCAGGCCATCGACCCAGATGCTGAAGTAATGGCCGGCCAGGTAGATCAATCCGACGAGCAGCACCAGATTGATCATTAGGGGCAGCAGGACGAACAAACGCAGGCCGGGGCTTAGGACCAGCTTCAGGCCTTCGCGCAGGTATTGCGGGCCGGACAGAACAGGGGCGGGCATAAGGAGCTCCGAGCAGTGTGGAAACGCGCCGACCTTACCGGCTTTGCCAGGCGGGCGAAAGCGGGGTGATCAGGTCGACATCAGCTGTAACAAAGGCGCCGTCAAATACGCAGGCACCGGATAGAGACCGCCTATGAGCTGGATTGTTAATCCGTATTTCCTTAATCTTCGCCCCCTCTATACGCTTCACCCATTATTTTTCGGACTTGCGAGCCCAAGCCTTCCCCAAGTGCTTTCGCGGTCCTTTTTTATTCCAGCCGGTCATCCGGCGTTCCGCGCCCGGTTATCCGGCCCGGTTGATAGGAGTGAGTCATGTCTGATGTACGTCATTCGCGTGTGATTATTCTGGGTTCCGGCCCTGCCGGTTACAGCGCCGCGGTCTACGCTGCCCGTGCCAACCTGAAGCCGCTGCTGATCACCGGCATGCAGGCCGGCGGCCAACTGACCACCACCACCGAAGTCGACAACTGGCCGGGCGACGTCCACGGCCTGACCGGCCCGGCGCTGATGGAACGGATGAAAGAGCACGCCGAGCGTTTCGAGACTGAAATCGTTTTCGACCACATCAATGCCGTCGACTTCGCTTCCAAGCCTTACAGCCTGACCGGCGACAGCGCCACCTACACCTGCGACGCGCTGATCATCGCCACTGGCGCCAGCGCCCGTTACCTGGGCCTGCCGTCGGAAGAAGCGTTCATGGGCAAGGGCGTTTCCGCTTGCGCCACCTGCGACGGTTTCTTCTACCGCAACAAGCCGGTGGCTGTGGTCGGCGGTGGTAACACCGCGGTTGAAGAGGCCCTGTACCTGGCCAACATCGCCAGCACAGTGACCCTGATCCACCGTCGCGAAACCTTCCGCGCCGAGAAGATCCTGATCGACAAGCTCAACGCCCGGGTGGCCGAGGGCAAGATCATCCTCAAGCTCAACGCCAACCTCGACGAGGTGCTGGGCGACAACATGGGCGTGACCGGTGCGCGCCTGAAGAACAACGACGGCAGCTTCGACGAGCTGAAAGTCGACGGCGTGTTCATCGCCATCGGCCACACCCCGAACACCTCGTTGTTCGAAGGTCAGCTGACACTCAAGGATGGCTACCTGGTGGTGCAGGGCGGCCGTGACGGCAACGCCACTGCCACCAGCGTTGAAGGCATCTTCGCGGCCGGCGACGTGGCTGACCACGTGTACCGTCAGGCGATCACCTCGGCCGGCGCCGGCTGCATGGCGGCCCTGGATACCGAGCGTTACCTGGACGGCCTGCAGAACGCTTCGTTCTAAGGCCGTTGCCATAAAAAAAACCGGCGCAAGCCGGTTTTTTTATGGACGATTCAAAGGTCGCCGTTGCGGGTCAGGCTTTGCGCGTCAGCGGCGCGCTGGCGAATTTGACCCCGGCCAGGCCGTGGGCGATCAGCGCGCGGATATTGCCGTGATCGCTGCCTTCAGGGGTGGCCAGCACCGCACGGTAATGCTCACCGAAGGCCAGCAGGGCCTCTTCATCGCTCAAACCTTCAAGCAACGCCAGGCCCAGGGTCTTGCACGAACCTTCATTCTGCCCGGCGCTGCTTTCCAGGCCTCCATTGTCGAAGGCCTGGGGTTGATAGTCGTAATGCGCAGCGATAAAGCCCAGGGTGTCGGCGAAGGCGTGTTCGCCGCTGTTGAGGCTGGTGCGCAGGGTGTTCAGGTCAGTCATGCTGTTTTCCTTTGGCAAACGCCGCTTGCTGCTCGGCGCTGGCTTCTTTCTGGTATTTGGCTTTGTACTCGGCGTAGGGCATGCCATACACCACTTCACGGGCGTCATCGAGGCTGAGCTCGATCTGACGTTCATCAGCCTCGGCCTTGTACCACTTGGACAAGCAATTGCGGCAGAAGCCGGCGAGGTTCATCAGGTCGATGTTCTGCACGTCCTTGCGGCTGTCCAGGTGGGCAACCAGGCGGCGAAAGGCGGCGGCTTCAAGTTCCAGGCGTTCTTGGGAAGTCATGGGATTCACTGGCAGAAGAAGTGGGGGAAAGCTTCAAGCGGCAAGCTGCACGTTGAAGCCGGTCCGTTTTGAACGTACCGCTTGCGGCTAGCGGCTTGCCGCCAAGGTTATGGACACCGATTCGGCAAAGCGCAGGGCGTGGGGCTTGTCGACTTCGACCTCGGCATAGAGCACCGATTCGTTGGCCATGACCAGGTCCAGCAATTCCTGGGTCAGGCGCTCAAGCAGGGCGAAACGGTTGCCCTCCACGTGGGCGATGATCGCCTTGGTGATGGTGCGGTAGTTCAGGGCGTGGTCGATATCGTTATCGCGCACGGCGTCCTGAGCGGCATAGAGGATGGTCAGGTTGATCAACACATCCTGCTTGTTGAGGATCTCTTCCTCATTGATGCCGATAAAGGTCCGCAGGCACAGGTCCTTGACCCGGATGCGTGCCATTCCTGGCTGAAGTTGTGGCATTGCTACTTGCTCCGTCCAATCAATTGCAGGAATTCCTGGCGCGTGGTGCTCGATTCGCGAAACGCGCCGAGCATCACCGAGGTGTGCATGGTCGAATTCTGTTTCTCGACGCCGCGCATCATCATGCACATGTGCTTGGCTTCGATCACCACCGCGACGCCAGCGGCCTGGGTCACCTGTTGCACGGCGTCGGCGATTTCCCGGGTGAGATTTTCCTGGATCTGCAGGCGTCGGGCAAACATGTCGACGATCCGCGCGATCTTCGACAGCCCCAGCACCTTGCCGGTCGGAATGTAAGCGACATGGGCCTTGCCGATGAAGGGCAGCAGGTGATGCTCACACAGGGAATACAGCTCGATATCGGCGACGATCACCATTTCATCGCTGTCGGAGGCGAACAGGGCGCCGTTGACGATCTCGTCCACCGACTGGGCATAGCCATGACACAGATACTGCATGGCCTTGGCCGCGCGCTTGGGGGTGTCCAGCAAGCCCTCGCGGTCCGGGTTTTCGCCGATGCCCTTGAGTATTTCGCGGTAGTGCTGGGGCAGGGATAAAGTCATACAACATCCTCGAAGGAAGGCTTATTTGACATGCCGTCCGCCGTTGACGGTCAGGGTCGTGCCGGTGACGTAAGGGTTGTCCAGCAGGTAGCGCAGGCTCTGGTAGATCACTTCACTGCCGGGCTCGATGCCCAGCGCGGACTTGGCCAGGGCTTTGGCGCGGTACGCCGCGTCGTCGTCGGGGTTGAACAATAACAGGGCCGGGGCGATGCCGTTGACCTTGATCTGCGGCGCGTACTTGGCCGCGAACGACAGGGTCAGGCTTTCCAGCCCGGCTTTGCTGGCGCAGTAAGCGATGTGCTTGCTGCTGCCCTTGCGCGTCACGTCATCGCTGATGTGCACGATGTCTGCAACCGTCGAGCGCTGCAGCAGCTCGGCGCAATGCAGGTTGATCAGGTAGGGCGCCAGCATGTGCACGCCGAACATCCGGGTGAAGGCCTCGGCCTCGTCGCCGGCGCTTTCTGCCAGCCACTCGGAAGCGTTGTGCACGATGGCGCGCAGGCGGTCGGTGTGGGTTTTCAGCTGGTTGATGAAGGCGAGGATGCCGGCTTCGTCGGACAGGTCGGCAAATAGCACGGTCGCGCCCTGGTTGCGCAGGACGTCGACCCCCGGGCGTTCGGTGCGGTAGGTGACGATCACCGGGTGGCCGTCTTCCAGCAGCCGCCGTGCGCAATGCAAGCCGACTCGCTGGCTGGCGCCAGTGATCAGGATCGGGGCAGGGGAAGCATTCATGAACGGCTCGCGTCGCGGGTGGAGCAAAACTATACCAGCGACGGCCGGGCAATGCAGGCGACCGCTCGGCGGCCGCCGGGGCTCAAGGGTTCTGGGTCGAGGCTGCGGCAGGCAGCGGACGCGGCGCGCTGCTGTTGAGCCAGCCGGACAGCAGGTGGGTCGACAGCGGAATAAACAGATAAACCATCAGTGGCGTCAGGGCCAGGGTGCTGACGAATACCCGGCTCAACAGCCCCAGGTCGGCAAGCAGCGGGCCGAGGACGAAATTGAACAGCAGGGATACCGGAAAGAACGCCAGCCAGATGGCCACTGCCTGTTTCCAGCGTGGCGGACGCTGGCCGATGGCGCCGAACCAGCCATCGATGCCGCTGACCCGATGTTCCGACGGGTGCGCGAACAGGTCGCCGCCACGTCCCAGCCAGGCTGTACGCGAAGCGGAATGCTCCCAGGCATGCAGGGTCTGTTCGTCGGCGAAACGGAAGATGATCTGGAATTCATCATCGTCGGGCGGCGGGGCGAGCACGCCGGAGCCCAGGTAGCCGGGGAAGTCGGTGGCCAGTTGTTCGCCTTCGCGCAGCCAGGCGATCAGGTCCTGATAGCGACCATTGGCGACGCGACGCGCAACCATGAGGGTGACGGGTGAGGTAGACATTATGTATCTCCGTAAAACCAATGCGTTGCCTGGGTAAGGCAAACACCAGATACGGCCCGGGGTGGTGGGCGCGCCTGGCTCTTCACAAAAACAAGCAAGGATTATTCCTGATTGCGTCAAATACGCCAGCGTCAGCGGTCGATTTTCTGTTTATTGAGGCGCAAGCACTCAGGGGGAGTAGAATGGCCGCCACTTTGTTGATCGGTGTTTCTGCCCAGATGCCCGTTACTACTGAACTTGCCCGTGCTCACCAGCCCGCCAGCGCAGTCGCGCAGGAGGACCTGTTTCCGATTCGTGAAGTCTCGCGGCGTACCGGTATCAACCCGGTCACCTTGCGGGCATGGGAGCGGCGCTATGGCCTGATCCAGCCGACACGCACCGAAAGTGGGCACCGCCTGTATTCCACGGCCGATGTCGAGACAGTGCGTGAAATCCTCAGTTGGATCGAACGCGGCGTCGCGGTGAGCAAGGTCGGCAAGATCCTGGCCAAGACCCAGGCTGCCCAGTCCCTGCCCAGCGTGTTGGCGGACACCAGCCTGGCCGGCGAGTACAAGCAGTGGTGCAGCCAGCTGAAAGTAGCGGTGAGCGCTTTTGACGAGGCCCAGTTGGAGCGGCTTTATGGGCAGATCTTTTCCAGTTATGCGCTGCCGGTGGTGTTCCAGGACATCCTGATGCCGTTCTGGAAGCAGCTGTTACAGCATCAGGAGCCCTTCGGCCACACCAGCGAGTGGCTGTTTCTGGATGGGTTTCTGCGTTCGCGCATGACCCAGCGCCTGCTGCTGCAACGCGGCAGCCAGACGCGTCGGGTGCTGTTGACGGCCCTCGGCGAGCACTGTCACGAGCTGGAGTTGCTGGTGGCGGCGCTGATACTGGGCAACGACGAGATTGGCGTCAGCGTGTTGGGCCTGGGCGTGCCCTTCGACGAGTTGACCCTGGTCTGTGAAAAAATCCAACCGGCGGCGCTGGTGCTGTTCTCCAGCCGGGCGCCGACCACCGAGTTGCCACGCCGCCTGGTCCGCTTGGCCATGACCCTCAACTGCCCGGTGCTGCTGGCGGGTGATACCGCAGAGCTGGCCCAGGAAAGCCTGCAGGCGTCGGCGGTGGGCTGTCTGGGCAATGACGGACGCTTGATGCCGCAGCGCTTGCGGCAGTTTCTCGGCGGCAAGCTGGACACCTGAGGCGCCCGCGACGGGTTCAAATATGCAGGTCGGGGTGGGTCAGGCGGTGCTGTTGCAGGATGTATTGGCGCAGGCGCTCGGTCTGATCCTTGTCGGACTGATTCAGGCGATAGGCATAGCAGCCCTTGGCGGTCTGGCGTTCGAAGGTGCCGCGCAGTGCGATGCGTTCATAGCCTGAGGGGCTGAACCACAAGGCAAACTGCCGAGGCGGCTTGCTGCGACCGCGCACTTCCAGCAACACACCCTTGAACGAAACCTCACGCACCCAGAGCGCGCCGGGCTGGCCGCGCACATTCTGCAGCGCCACCGGCTGCTCCAGGTTCAGGCGCCACGGCCGGACCATGGGCCCGTCTTCAAAGATGCTGGGCACGCCCAGACGCAAATGCAGCGCATGAAATTCATCCTCCACCAATTGCAGGGGGAAGGTCATTTGCTGGTTGTCGAAATGGGCCTGGATCGTCACCTGTTCATTGGCTGCCAGGTGCGTGAGCAGGTCGCGGATCTGTGCTCCGCCATTGACCAGCAGGCTGGACGTCGCATCCCGCGTGTTGAGTTGCGGGTTGTGCTGCATGGTCTGAATGAAGTCCAGTTCATCCTGGGTCAGGAGGGCGTCACGCTGCATGATGCTGCTCGGAAGGGAAAGGTTACGAAATCACTGCGGATTCGATGAATAAGAACATTAAATCTTCAGCCCGTTGGTGCCATTCGTCGCTTTCAACGCCGCCAGCTCAGCCTGGACTTCAGCCAACTGGCCTTCGACCTGGGCCAGGCGTTGTTGCGCCTTGACCTGCACCGTCACATCTTTCTGCACGCCAATGAAATAGGTAAGTTGATCGTGTTCATTGAACACCGGGGTAATCGACAGCTCATTCCAGAAATGGCTGCCGTCCTTGCGGTAGTTGCGCAGCACCTGGCGACATGGCCGGCCCTGGCCCAGGGCTTGGCGGATCGCCTCCAGCCCGGGCTGGTCACGGTCGCCGGACTGCAGAAAGCGGCAGTCCTGATACAGCACTTCATCGGCGCTGTAGCCGGTCAGCTTCTCGAACGCCGGGTTGACGTAAATAACGATGTTGTCTTCGCCTTCCTGTTCGGCGACCACAATCCCGTCATTGGAGGCGTTGATCACCAGTTGCAGCAGGTGGGCGTTGATCATTACAGGTGTCCGCATTTATCGGCAGTGCCGGCATTCTAAGACATGCCGGCAAGCTG
The DNA here is from genome assembly GCF_049199125.1 of Pseudomonas sp. QD4. NCBI lineage: Bacteria > Pseudomonadati > Pseudomonadota > Gammaproteobacteria > Pseudomonadales > Pseudomonadaceae > Pseudomonas > Pseudomonas sp. QD4. The sequence continues at coordinate 1,111,233 of NZ_JBLZOM010000002.1, read as the reverse complement.
TCCACTGGCCATGAGTGCTAAAGGATCGGATTGTACCGTTCAGCTGGTAATATCCCAGGCTTTTACTCAGTTACAGGATCAGATTGATGAAAGTCGCCATCCTTTCCGGCTCGGTGTACGGCACTGCTGAAGAAGTCGCCCGGCACGCCGCCAAGCTGCTCAACGCCGCAGGTTTCGAGGCCTGGCACAACCCGCGTGCGACCCTGGCGGACGTCCAGGCCTTCGCGCCCGAGGCATTTCTTGCCGTGACTTCGACCACCGGCATGGGCGAGTTGCCGGACAACCTGCAACCTTTGTATTCGGCAATCCGTGATCAATTGCCGGCCGCCTGGCGCGGTCTGCCCGGCGCGGTGATCGGCCTGGGCGACGCCTGCTACGGCGATACCTATTGCGGCGGCGGCGAACAACTGCGTGAGCTGTTCGCCGAGCTTGGGGTGCGCGAAGTGCTGGAGATGCTGCGCCTGGACGCCAGCGAAAGCGTGACCCCGGAAACCGACGCCGAGCCCTGGCTGGCCGAGCTGGTCAACGTACTGCGCGGTTGACCGAGCGCTCGCGCAGCAGCGCCAGCCAGGCCTGGGCGGCCTTGGACAGGTACGCCCCCTGACGCCAGATAAAGGCGATGTCCCAGCGCAGATAGTCGGGCGCCTGCAACGTCAGGCGCACCAGGCCCGGGCGCACCAGGCCACGGGCCACGACGCTGGGCAGCAGCACCACGCCCTGGCCGGCCACCACCAGTGCAGCGAGAAAGTCGGCCTGGCCGCTGCGCCCCCCTTCGCGCGGGGTAAAGCCCACTTGCTGGCAGGCCTGCAGCAGGCGGTCGTTAAGCACGAAGCTGCGCTGATAGAGCAGAAACGGCGTATCGGCCAACTCTTCCAGGCGTACCTGGGCATTCATCGCCAGTGGGTGATCGGCCGGCAGCAGCGCGTCCAGCGGTTCGTCGCAGAACGGCTGATAGGCAAACAGCGGGTCCTTGGGCGTGAGGCTGCCGCCGATCTCCAGTTCTCCATTGAGCACGGCCTGCTCGATGTTCAGGCTGCCGCCTTCGAGCAACTGCACGTTGATGTTCGGGTAGCGCCGCCGGTATTCGGCAAACAGGCTGGCGAACAGCGCATCGCTGCCAAGCAGCGGCAAGCCCAGGCGCAATTCGCCCCGTGCCAGCTGGCTCAAGTCATCCAGTTCGCTGAGCAACTCGTTACGCAGGCGCAGCATGCCTTCGGCCCGTTGCAGCACCACGGTGCCGGCCGCCGTCAGGTGGATATGGGAACCGAGACGATCCAGCAGCGGCGTGCCCAGGCTCTGTTCCAGCTGGGCGATCTGCTTGCTGACCGCTGATTGGCTGATGTGCAAGGTCTTGGCGGCCTGGGTGAAGCCACCCTGATGAATCACTTCGACGAAGCTGCGCAGTTGTTTGAAGTCCATGGTCTTGATTCCATATTGGAATGGCTTCCAGTCTAACAATTCGCTTCGGTGATGGCAGGTGCTTGCCTAAAATACAGGCCTGCGAGGACCGAATTCCATGAACGCTGCACTGTTGAAACACCTGGGGCGCCTGCTCGGCGAATTGGCGGTATTGCTGGGTATTTATCTGCTGGGCTGCCAGTTAGCCCTGTGGCTGGCGTGGCCGATACCCGGTGGCGTCATCGGCCTGGCCTTGTTGTTGCTGTGCTTTGCCCTGGGCTGGGTCAAGCCGGCGGCGCTGCAACTGGGCGCTGGCCTGCTGATGGCCGAGATGCTGCTGTTTTTCATTCCGGCACTGATGAGCCTGCTCGACTATGGTGGCCTACTGCGCGATGACGGCTGGCGGATCCTGCTGGTGATCGCGGTTAGCACCTTGATGGTGATGCTGGTCACGGCCTTTACCGTCGAGTGGGTGTGCCGTTGGAGGATGCGCCATGAAGCTTGAGCTGATGCCGATGTTCTGGCTGGCGCTGACCCTGGGCGCCTACCTGTTCAGTCGCTGGCTGTACAAGCGCACCGGTCGCTACCTGCTTTCGCCGCTAATCCTGGTTCCGGTGTTGTTGCTGGCGATCGCCGTGCCGTTGCACACCGCCTATGCCGAGTATTCCGCCAACACCCATTGGCTGATGCTGGTGCTGGGACCGGTGACGGTGGCGTTCGCCGTGCCGATCTGGCAGCAGCGGCAGCTGTTGATACGCCACTGGTCGGCGCTGCTGCTGGGCATGCTGGCGGGCAGCGCGGCCTCGATTGCCAGCTCTTACGGCCTGGCCCATGCCCTGGCCCTGGACAGTTCGGTGACCCTGTCGCTGGTGCCGCGTTCGATCACCACGCCCTTTGCCATGCCCTTGGCCAGGGACCTGGGTGGGGTGCCGGAACTGACGGCGGTGTTCGTGATGTTCACCGGGGTGTTCGGGGCGATGCTCGGGGGTGTGCTGCTGCGCTGGTTACCCCTGCGCAGCGCCCTGGCCCGTGGCGCATTGTTTGGCGTCGGTGCCCATGGCGCCGGTGTCAGCCGGGCCCATGAGGTAGGGGGCGAGGAAGGCTCTGTGGCGGGGCTGGTGATGGTCCTGACCGGCTTGCTCAACCTGTTCGCCGCACCCTTATTGGCGTCGTTGCTTTGACGCCGATTTGTACCGATTGGTACCAAAACGAACACTGACTCGCTCGGCCAGTAAGCTGGCTGCCAATGCAACTACCTGAAGCCGGGTGCCTGACTAGACTGCTTCCACGTTCACACAATAATAAGAACATCCCATCGAGGAGCTTGCCGTGAGTCTAGCCACCGTTCAAACGTCCCAGAGTGTGAAAGACCAGGTCAGCGCCGCCGAATGGCAGACCCGCGTCGACCTGGCTGCCTGCTATCGGTTGGTGGCGATGCATGGTTGGGATGACCTGATCTTCACCCACATTTCAGCCAAGGTGCCCGGCACCGAAGATTTCCTGATCAACCCCTTCGGCTTGATGTTTCACGAGATCACCGCCTCCAGCCTGGTGAAGGTCGATCAGGCCGGCAACAAGCTGATGGACAGCCCCTACGAGATCAACCCGGCCGGCTACACCATCCACAGCGCGGTGCACGAAGTGCGTCACGACGTGGTGTGTGTGCTGCACACCCACACCGCGGCGGGCGTCGCGGTCTCGGCGCAGAAGCAGGGCGTACTGCCCATCAGCCAGCAGTCGCTGTTCGTGTTGTCGAGCCTGGCCTATCACGCCTATGAAGGGGTGGCGCTGAACCCTGAGGAGAAGGCGCGGTTGCAGGCGGACCTGGGCGAAAACAACTTTCTGATGCTGCATAACCACGGCCTGCTGACCTGTGGCGGCACCATCGCCGACACCTTCCTGATGATGTTCACCTTCCAGCGCGCCTGCGATATCCAGGTGCTGGCGCAAAACGGCGGCGCGGAGCTGATTGCCATCGAGCCGCAGATTCTCGCGGGGGCCAAGGCGATGCTCGCCGGGGTCACCAAAAGCGCTCAGGGCATGGGCGGCCTGCTGGCCTGGCCGGCGCTGCTGCGCAAACTCGATAAACAAGACCCGGGTTACAAACTCTAATGCCACTGGCCGAGATCCCTCTGTGCGTCTGGCGCAAACGCGGGCATAGCTTCGTGTTTCGCGGTCAGACCATTCGTTACTGGACGGCAGGCCAGGGAGAGCCGCTGCTTTTGATCCACGGGTTTCCTACGGCCAGCTGGGATTGGCATTACCTGTGGCAACCCCTGGCTCAACGCTACCGGGTGATCGCCTGCGACATGTTGGGTTTTGGCGACTCGGACAAGCCGCTGGACCATGAATACAGCCTGCTGGAACAGGCCGACCTGCAGCTGGCGCTGTTGCAACACCTGAAGATCACGGCGCCCGTGCACCTGCTGGCCCACGACTACGGCGACAGCGTGGCCCAGGAGCTGCTGGCCCGGCACTACGAAACCCGGGCCAATATCGCCAGTTGCGTGTTCCTCAACGGCGGCCTGTTTCCCGAAACCCATCGCCCGGTGTTGATGCAGAAGCTGCTGCTCAGCCCCGTGGGTTGGATGATCGGCCGGGCGTTCAGTCGCGATGCGCTGGTCAAGAGCTTGACCCAGATTTTCGGGCCGCACACGTGGCCCAGCGAAAGCGCCCTGGATGATTTCTGGAGCCTGGTGCAAAGCAATCAGGGGCCCCGGATCCTGCACAAGCTGATCGGCTACATCCCCGAGCGGCGGGTGCAGCGCGACCGCTGGGTCAGGGCGATGCAGCGCGGTGAAGTGCCCCTGCGGTTGATTGACGGCGGCTTCGATCCGGTCTCCGGGGCGCACATGCTGGAGCTCTATCGTCGACTGATTCCAGACCCGGACACCGTGCTGCTGCCCGAGATCGGCCATTACCCGCAGACCGAGGCCCCGGTGCAGGTGCTCAAGCACTACCTGGCCTTTCGCGAGAACCTGGTGCTGCCGCCGCGCCAGTTTGCCTGTTCCTGAACCCTGGTGCCCCGGGCCTGGCGCCTGGGGTATTTCGGCCAATCATCCCCCAGCCTTATTGCCCACCATTCAGCCCTGGCCGGGTTTGTTGTGGGCACCGCCTGGCTGCCTGACACTCGTACCCATTGTCCATGGGTCCTGCTGGAGTTCGGTATGAGTGAGTCTGTGCGCTTCGAAGATAAAGTCGTGATCGTCACCGGGGCCGGCGGCGGCCTGGGCCAGGCCCATGCGCTGCTGTTCGCCAGGCACGGGGCGAAAGTGCTGGTCAACGACCTCGGCGGTTCGGCCCAGGGCGAGGGGGCCAATGCTTCGGCGGCGGACCGCGTCGTGGCGCAGATTCGCGAAGCCGGCGGGATTGCCGAAGCCAACCATGACTCGGTGACCGATGGCGACAAGATCGTGCAGAACGCTCTGGATGTGTTCGGCCGGGTCGATGTGGTGGTGAACAACGCCGGCATCCTGCGCGACAAGACCTTCCACAAAATGGAGGACGCCGACTGGGATCTGGTATACCGCGTGCACGTCGAGGGCGCCTACAAGGTGACCCGCGCCGCCTGGCCCCATTTGCGCGAGCAGGCTTACGGGCGGGTGATTTTCACCGCGTCCACCTCGGGCATCTATGGCAACTTCGGCCAGTCCAACTACGGCATGGCCAAGCTGGGGCTCTACGGCCTGACCCGGACCCTGGCCATTGAAGGCCGCAAGAACAACATCCTGGTCAATGCCATCGCGCCCACTGGCGGTACACGCATGACCGAGGGCCTGATTCCGCCGCAAGTCTTCGAGCAGCTCAAGCCGGAGCTGGTCAGCCCGCTGGTGGTGTACCTGGCCAGCGAAAACTGCCAGGAGACCTCGGGGTTGTTCGAGGTCGGCGGCGGCTGGATCGGCAAGGTGCGCTGGGAGCGCAGCCTGGGGGCCGGCTTCGATCCGCGGGTCGGTTTTTCGCCTGAAGATGTGGCGGCCCACTGGCAGCAGATCTGCGATTTCGAAGGCGCAGCCCACCCCCAGGACAACATCGAGGCGCTGAAGGAGATGATGCAGAATCTGCAAAAGTACGCGATCTGATGCACCGCGCCGCCCGCGCCCGGCCTCGCCCATGGGGCGGTGCCCGGCCGGCGGTTGTACTCCTGAGGCATTCGTCTCTATGCTCGTCGAGCATTGAATGCACAAGGAGTGGTGTTTATGTACGAGTCAAAAGATCAGCCTGTGTTATCCCGCCTGTTGTTTTTGCGTCGGTTGCTGCTTCACGCCCTGATGGTGATGGCCTTGATCGGGTTCTCGATTGGCCTGGGCATCGGCGGCCATTTGTATTTCGAAGAGGGCATGTCGATCCATGACGCCCTGATCAACGCCGCCATGATGCTCGGCGGAATTGGCCCCGCCAACATGCCGCTGACCCCCGGCGGCAAGCTGTTTCTCGCCAGCTACGGGCTCTACGCCAACATCGTCTTCGCCGCCGCCATCGGCCTGATGCTGACCCCGGTGGCGCATCGTCTGCTGCACAAGTTTCATTACGACGGCGACGACGCCGTTTGACCCGACCCGTGTTCGCCCTTTTATTGCGCGCATAAAAAAGGCCGCTGCAAGAGCAGCGGCCGAAGTCAGACGTTAGATCAAGGAGCTACAAATCAACGTCAGTGAACCCGGGGTAACGGTCTGAAACTGAGCTTCAAACTCGTTGAAAACTGTCGATTCAAACGTGCCGAACTCACACGTTGAAGGGGCTTCAGAAGGCGCTTTGCCTTGAGAGCGAGGCCATAGTAAGGGGTGTCTCGGCGGGGAAAAATAGCGAATCAGGACAAGGACTGTTACAGCCTGAGCAACAGTGGTGCAGACGGGCCGACCGCGCCCCGTGATGGCGCAATCCATGTTCCTGATGGGCCGCCATCCAGCCCGTGGATACGTCGCGCAAAGCCCCGTGCGGTGGGTGCTGTCATCCTTTCGAGCGACAACACGAATACCTCCTTGGTGCGCTTATCGCTCTCCTGTGGCGGCAGTAGGGTGAGGCCTTCTGTCACTCACCGGGGAAGACGCATGACAAAAACAACAATGCGCGCCATCTTCACGCCGCAGGCCCTGGCCGTCGCGGTGGCCATGGGCTGCTGCGGCCAGGCGCAAGCGGTCGCGTTCAATATCGGCGAGATCGAAGGGCACTTCGATTCATCGCTGTCCGTCGGCGCCAGCTGGGGCATGCGCAATGCCGACAAGGATTACGTGGGGACCGTCAATGGCGGCACCGCCCAGTCGTCCACCGGTGATGACGGACGCCTGAACTTCAAGAAGGGCGAGACCTTCTCGAAAATCTTCAAGGGCCTGCATGACCTGGAGCTCAAGTACGGCGACAGCGGCGTGTTCGTGCGCGGCAAGTACTGGTACGACTTCGAACTCAAGGACGAAGACCGCGAGTTCAAGCCCATCAGCGACCACAACCGCAAGGAGGGCGCCAAGTCGTCCGGGGCGCAGATCCTCGATGCCTTTGTCTACCACAACTATTCCATTGCCGACCTGCCGGGCACCGTGCGCGCCGGCAAACAGGTGGTCAGCTGGGGCGAGAGCACCTTTATCGGCAACTCGATCAACAGCATCAACCCGGTGGACGTTTCGGCATTCCGCCGGCCGGGGGCCGAGATCAAGGAAGGGCTGGTCCCGGTCAATATGCTGTTTGCGTCCCAGGGCCTGACCAACCAGCTGACGGTCGAAGGGTTTTACCAGCTGGAGTGGGACCAGACCGTGGTCGACAACTGCGGCACCTTCTTCGGCAACGATGTGGTGGCGGACGGCTGCACCACCGGCTACACCGTCGGCAGCCCGGGGGTGGCAGGTTTGCAACCGGTGGCGGCTGCGTTTGGCCAGGGCTTCCAGGTCACCCGTGAGGGGGTGATCCTGCCCCGTGGCGGCGACCGTGATGCCCGTGACTCCGGGCAATGGGGCGCGGCCCTGCGCTGGCTCGGCGATGACACCGAGTACGGCCTGTACTTCATGAACTATCACTCGCGGGGCCCGGTGGTCAGCACCACCACGGCCAATGTCAGCCCGACGACCCTGGCCGCCATTGGTGCCGCCGGCGCCGCTGCCGCGCCCACGGTCCCCGGCGCGGGCGCGGGCCTGGTGCAAAGCGTGATGCTCGGGCGCGGCCAGTATTACCTGGAGTACCCGGAAGACATTCGCCTGTACGGCGCGAGCTTCTCCACCACCTTGCCCACCGGCACCGCCTGGAGCGGGGAAATCAGCTACCGGCCCAACGCACCGGTGCAAATCAATACCAATGACGTGACCCTGGCCCTGCTCAACCCGATTGCCGGTGGTGCGGCATCGCCGATCCAGACCACCTTCGGTGCCGACAACACCGGTTACCGGCGTAAGGAAATCACCCAGCTGCAAAGCAGCATGACCCAGTTTTTCGACAACGTGATAGGCGCCGATCGCCTGACCCTGGTGGGTGAGGCCGCCATTGTGCGGGTCGGCGGCCTGGAGTCGAAAACCAAGCTGCGCTACGGGCGCGATTCGGTCTACGGCCAGTACGGGTTCAACGGCGACACCGACGGTTTCGTCACTGCCACGTCCTGGGGTTATCGCGCGCGGGCGATTCTCGATTACAGCAACGTGATCGCCGGGATCAACCTCAAGCCCAACCTGTCGTGGTCCCACGACGTCAAGGGCTACGGCCCCAACGGCCTGTTCAACGAAGGCGCCAAGGCCGTCAGCCTCGGGGTCGATGCCGATTATCGCAATACCTATACCGCCAGCCTCAGCTACACCGATTTTTTCGGCGGTGACTACAACACCCTCACCGACCGCGACTTCCTCGCGTTGAGCTTCGGCGTGAACTTCTGATCAAGCATGAGAAGGACAACTTTATGCGCAAGATGATTTTGCAATGCGGGGCCCTGGCCTTGAGCCTGCTGGCAGCCAACGTGATGGCGGCCGTCACGCCGCAGGAAGCCGACAAACTCGGCACCAGCCTGACCCCGCTGGGAGCGGAGAAGGCCGGTAATGCCGACGGCTCGATTCCGGCCTGGACCGGCGGTATCCCGAAAAACGCCGGGGCGGTGGACAGCAAGGGCTTTCTCGCCGACCCGTTCGCCAATGAAAAACCGCTGTTCGTGATCACTGCGGCCACGGTCGACAAGTACAAGGACAAGCTGTCGGACGGTCAGGTGGCGATGTTCAAGCGCTACCCGGAAACCTACAAGATCCCGGTCTACCCGAGCCATCGCACCGTGGGCCTGCCGCCGGATATCTACGAGTCAGCCAAGCGCAGCGCGCTGAATGTGACCACGATCAATGAGGGCAACGGCCTGGCCAATTTCACCGGCAACCGTTACTACGCCTTTCCGATTCCGAAGAACGGCGTCGAGGTGCTGTGGAACCACATCACCCGTTACCACGGCGGCAACCTCAAACGCATCATCACCCAGGCCACCCCGCAGACCAACGGCAGCTACACGCCGATCCGCTTCGAGGAAGAAGTGGCAGTGCCGCAGCAGATTCCCGACCTGGACCCGGAAAAAGGCGCCAACGTGCTGACCTTCTTCAAGCAGTCGGTGACGGCCCCGGCGCGCCTGGCCGGTAACGTGCTGCTGGTGCACGAGACCCTGGACCAGGTCAAGGAACCGCGCTCAGCCTGGATCTACAACGCTGGCCAGCGTCGGGTGCGGCGTGCCCCGCAAGTGGCCTATGACGGGCCGGGTACGGCCTCCGACGGGCTGCGCACCTCGGACAACTTCGACATGTTCTCCGGCGCGCCGGATCGCTACGACTGGAAGCTGGTGGGCAAGAAGGAGATGTACATCCCCTACAACAGCTACAAGCTGGATTCGCCAAGCCTCAAGTACGACGACATCATCAAGGCCGGGCATATCAACCAGGACCTGACCCGCTATGAGCTGCACCGGGTATGGGAGGTGGTCGGCACGGTCAAGCCCAACGAACGGCATATCTACGCCAAGCGCCATATGTACCTCGACGAGGACAGCTGGCAGGTGGCGCTGGTCGACCATTACGACGGTCGCGGCCAACTGTGGCGGGTGGCCGAGGGGCATGCGCAGTTCTATTACGATCACCAGGTGCCGGCCTACACGGTCGAGACCCTGTACGACATCATCGCCGGGCGCTACATCGCCCTGGGCATGAAGAACGAAGAGAAGCACAGCTTCGAATTCGGCTTCGCCGCCAAGGCCGCCGACTACACCCCGGCAGCGCTGCGGGCGTCGGGGGTGCGTTGACGCCCAGGCGTTACCGGATGGGCAGAAGGCGACCGTTGGGTCGCCTTTTTTATGGGCCCTGATCAGCCTGCTGAATACTTCTCAACAAGTGGGGAGTTGAGGGCTAGGGTGATGCCACGCTGGCTAAAACTATAAAAAAGGCACGTTGCGATGACCGCCATGACTCACCGTCTGGACCGTCCTGGTCTCATGCCCCGCTTGTCCTCCCATCACCTGTGTCGCAGTCGTCTGAGCAGCCCGTTGCTGGCCTCTCAGGCGCGGGTCAGATTGCTCTGTGCCCCGGCCGGCAGTGGCAAGACCGCACTGCTTGCCGAGTGCCTGTTGCAGGCGCCGCCCCAGGTGCACGTGTGCTGGTTACCGATGGCGGGAGCCGAGCAGGGCGCCGCCGATTTTGCCGGCCTGTTGGCCGAGGCCCTGGGCCTGCAGGCCCGCGACGAACTGTCGTTGCTGGCGTATCTGGCGCGTCTGCAAACCCCGACCTGGCTGTTTATCGATGACTATTGCCGTGTTGGCTGCGCCGGCCTCGACGGGTTGCTCGATCGGTTGCTGGCGGTCAGCAGCCCGGCCCTGACCTGGTGGTTGGGGGCCCGGCGCCGGCCCCAGTGCAACTGGCCACGGCTGCTGCTCGACGATGAGCTGTACGAGTGCGATGGCGCGCAACTGGCCTTCAGCCAGGCGGATATCGAGCAGTTGCTGCAACAACTGCCGCAACCGATGTGCGCGCAAACCGCCAGCCGGATCCTGCAACGCAGCGCCGGTTGGTGCGCCGGGGTGCGCATTGCCCTGCTCGAAGGCAGCGAGTTGGCAGCGCAGCCCTGCAAGCAGGGGCGGCCCAACACCCTGCGTGAATACCTGGAGCACGAGCTGTTCAGCCTGTTGTCGGCCGAGCTGGCCGAAGCCTGGCAGGTGCTGGCTCATCTGCCGCGCTTCAACGCGGCGCTGTGTGAGCATTTGTTCGGCGCCGGCGAGGGCGCGCAGTATTTGCGTGATCTGCAGGAGTTGGGTTGCTTTATCGAGCCCTGGGACGCCTCGGCCGACTGGTTGCAAGTGTTCCCGCCCCTGGCGCGGCTGATGCAGGATGAGGATTGTCCGGCCGGCCGTACCTGGCACCGGCGCGCCTGCCAGTGGTTTATCGCGCAGGAGGACTGGCAGACGGCGTTCGAGCAGGCGCTGCTGGCCCAGGAGTACGAGGTCGCCGTCAGCCTGTTGCAGCACTTCAGCTTCGAGCACCTGTTCGAACAGCAGAACGTGGTGTTGCTGCTGCGCCTGTACGAGCAGCAGGGTGAAGAGTTGATGCTGGGCAGCCCGCAATTGGTCGGGCTGCTGACGGCCGCTTTGCTGTTTGCCGGGCGCTTCGATCAGGCCGAAGCCTGTGTCGCGCAGATGGCCCGTTTCACCCCGCAACCCAGTGCCAGCCTGCAACGGCAATTGATCGCCCGCTGGCAAACGCAGCGCGGCTGCCTGTTGCATCTGCAAGGTTGCATGGAGCCTGCGCGCGAACACTTTCTCCAGGCCCTGGATGAGCTGTCGCCCAGTGCCTGGCCGGCGCGCCTGTTGTGCCTGTCGGGCCTGACCCAGCAGGCCCTGCTCAGGGGCGAACTGGATGTGGCCCAGGCAATCAACCGTGAAGCGCTGTGCCTGGCGCGGGCGCAGAATTCGCTGCTGTTCGAAGGCCTGCTGGAGTTGGATCACGCGCAACTGCTGGAACAGCGCGGCGCCCCCCACAGGGCCGAGAGCCTGCTGGCGCGGCTGGATGAGTTGCTGCGTCGGCAAACCCGGCGGGCGACGCCGCTTTTGGGGCGGATTGCCTTGCGTCGCGGGCGCCTGGCCTTGCGCCAGGGCAATGAGCCGCAGGCGGCGGAGTACTTTCAGGCGGGGCTTGAGCAGTGCCTGCGCAGCCAGGACAAGCGGGCGTTGTACGGGTTTCTCGGGCAAGCGCTGCTGGCGGGGAATCGCGGTGACTACGCCCAGGCCTTTGTCCTGCTGCGCGACGCCGAGCGGCTGATGCAGCAGCGGCAGATCCCGGACACGGTGTACCGCGGGGTGCTGCTGCAGATCAGCAGCCATTTCTGGTTGCAGCAAGGGCGTCCAGAGCTTGCTCATGAAGCCTTGAGCCGGGTGCTGCGCCACTATCAGGGCGCAGGCGCGGTACAGGCGCCACCCGCCACGATCGAACTGATCCCGCGGATCGAATACCTGCTGGTGCTGGCCCAGGTTCACCTGGGGCAAGCCGAGGCGCCGCTGGCCAAGCTGCAGCGGTTGCTGGAGCAGGCCCGACAGCAGGGCATGCTGGGTTTACAGGCCGAACTGCAACTGGCCCTCGCCGAAACCGCCTACCTGCTGGGGGACGTTGAGTTGTCCGGGCAGGCGCTGCAGGCCGGCATGGCCCTGGCCGCCCGTTGCCAACTGCCCCAGGCGCTGCACGAATTGCGCCTGCGTCAGCCGGATATGTTGCTGGTCCGCGAAGTGCCGCTGCCTGACGCCGACCAGCCCCTGGCCAGCGACAATCCTCTGAGCCTGCGTGAGCTTGAAGTGCTGCAACTGATCGCCCTCGGCAGCTCCAACCAGCAGATTGCCGAACAGCTATTCATCTCCCTGCACACCGTGAAAACCCATGCGCGCCGGATCCACAGCAAACTCGGGGTAGAACGACGCACCCAGGCCGTGGCCAAGGCCAAAGCACTGGGCCTGATGAATTGAATGACCTCACCGGTAGCCGCTGCCGATAGTCAGCGGCGACGTTCAGGGTTGATAACCCATGCGCCAACTGACGGCCTGGCTTGCGGCCAGCAGGCGGCGGGCGGCGGGGCCGTCTTCGTCGGCGTGGAACAGCGAGGTCGGCCCGACCACCGTCAGCACGGCGGCGATCTTGCCCATGGCGTCGAACACCGGCGCCGACAGGGCGTCGACCCCCGGCATCAACAGCCCATGCACATGGTGCAGGCCGCGATGGCGGATCTGCTCGCAGACCTCGGCGTACACCTGCTCGTCCGCCAGGGCATGGGGACTGCCGGCCTGAAGTTCCTGCTGGCGCAGGTCGACGCTTTCCCGGTTGGGCAAATAGGCGCCAAACACCAGGCCGGTGGATGAACTGAGCAAGGGCAGCACCGAGCCCAGCTGCGTCACCACCGTCACCGCACGCACCGCCGGTTCGATATGAACCACGGTCGCGCCCTGATTGCCCCAGACCGCGAGGAAGCAGGTTTCATTCAGTTCGTCGCGCAGTTCCGCCAGGGGCAGGGCGGCGACCTTCAGTACATCCATGCTGCTCAACGCCGCCAGCCCCACGCGCAGGGCTTCGCGGCCCAGTCCGTAGTGGTTGGTGGTGCTGTTCTGTTCGGCAAAACCGCTGGCGATCAAGGCTTGCAGGTAGCGGTGGACCTTGCTTGCCGGCATCTGCACGTGTTCGGCCAGGCGCGACAGCGAAGTGGACGGTGCCAACTGCGCCAGGGCCTTGAGAATGTCGGTGCCGACCTCGGCCGAGCGGACTTTCTGTTTACCGTTGCTGTCGCTGGTGCTGCGCGGCTTTTCCATGGAGGCGGTGTGATCCCGAGACGAATGGGCGTCTTTATAGCTTGACGGTCAATACCAATCAAATTACGTTATGCGTAATTGGATTACGATAAAAATAACGCCGCGTGCCGAGACTTCCAGCAATGGAGCAGGGCATCGCCGCCCACTCCATTCACAGGAGGCTCCATGAACCTCGATTCCACGCCGTCCGGCCTGGCCTATCAGTCGGGCTTCGGCAACGAATTCGCCAGCGAAGCATTGCCAGGCGCATTGCCCGTCGGCCAGAACTCCCCGCAAAAAGCCCCTTACGGCTTGTACACCGAACTCTTTTCCGGCACCGCCTTCACCATGGTCCGCAGCGAAGCGCGACGGACCTGGATGTACCGCATCCAGCCCTCGGCCAATCACCCGGCCTTTGCCAAGTTGGCGCGTCAGCTGGCGGGCGGTCCGCTGGGTGAGGTGACGCCCAATCGGCTGCGCTGGAACCCGCTGGATATGCCTGCCGAGCCGACCGATTTCATCGACGGTCTGGTGAGCATGGCGGCCAACGCACCGGCACAGAAACCCGCCGGCATCAGCGTCTATCACTACCGCGCCAACCGCTCCATGGAGCGGGTGTTCTTCAATGCCGATGGCGAGCTGCTGCTGGTGCCCGAGCAGGGTCGCCTGCGCATCGCCACGGAACTCGGCGTGTTGGAGCTTGAGCCGCTGGAAATCGCCGTGTTGCCCCGCGGCCTGAAGTTTCGTGTCGAACTGCTGGACCCCGAGGCGCGCGGCTATGTCGCCGAGAACCACGGCGCGCCGCTGCGCCTGCCGGACCTGGGCCCCATCGGCAGCAATGGCCTGGCCAACCCGCGGGATTTCCTGACCCCGGTCGCCCATTACGAAGACCTCAAGCAGCCCACCCCTCTGGTGCAGAAGTTCCTCGGCGAACTCTGGGGCTGCGAACTCGACCACTCGCCGCTGAACGTGGTGGCCTGGCACGGCAACAACGTGCCGTACAAATATGACCTGCGCCGTTTCAACACCATCGGCACCGTGAGTTTCGACCACCCGGACCCATCGATCTTCACCGTGCTGACCTCGCCCACCAGCGTGCACGGCCTGGCCAACCTCGATTTCGTGATCTTCCCGCCGCGCTGGATGGTGGCCGAAAACACCTTCCGGCCGCCGTGGTTCCACCGCAACCTGATGAACGAATTCATGGGCCTGATCCAGGGCGCCTACGATGCCAAGGCCGAAGGTTTCCTGCCCGGCGGCGCGTCCCTGCACAGCTGCATGAGCGCCCACGGCCCGGACGGCGAAACCTGCACCAAGGCGATCAATGTCGAACTGCAACCGGCCAAGATCGACAACACCATGGCCTTCATGTTCGAGACCAGCCAAGTGCTGCGCCCGAGCCAGTTCGCCCTGGAGTGCCCGCAGTTGCAGAACAATTACGACGCTTGCTGGGCCTCGCTGCCCGCCACCTTCAACCCCAATCGGAGATAACCCATGAGCCAGCCAACCATCACCCGCAGTTGGGTTGCCTCCGCCAACGGGCATGCCGATTTCCCTTTGCAGAACCTGCCCCTGGGCGTTTTCAGTCGCAACGGTTCGGCACCGCGCTTTGGCGTGGCAATCGGCGAGCACATATTCGATCTGGAAGCCGCGCTGGAGGCGGGCCTGCTTGAAGGCGCCGCCCGCAGCGCCGTCGAGGCCGCACGTGGCGGGCAGTTGAATGCCTTCTTCGAACTGGGGCGTGGCCCACGGGTGGCCCTGCGCGAACGCCTGCTGGAACTGCTGGGCGAAGGCAGCACCCTGCATGGCAAGATCCAGGCCCAGGGCGCCAAGCTGTTGTCCCTGGCGGCCGACTGCCAGATGCACCTGCCGGCGAAGATCAACGACTACACCGACTTTTATGTCGGTATCGAACACGCGCAAAACGTCGGCAAGCTGTTCCGCCCCGACAACCCGCTGCTGCCCAACTACAAATACGTGCCCATCGGCTACCACGGGCGCGCGTCGACCATCCGCCCCTCGGGCGCCGAGGTTCGCCGGCCCAAGGGGCAGACCCTGCCTGCCGGCCAGACCGAGCCGAATTTCGGCCCGTGTGCGCGGCTCGACTACGAGCTGGAACTGGGAATCTGGATTGGCCAGGGCAACCCGATGGGGGACTGCATCGCCATCGCCGATGCCGCCGAGCATATCGCCGGCTTCTGCCTGCTCAACGACTGGTCGGCGCGGGATATCCAGGCCTGGGAATACCAGCCCCTGGGCCCGTTCCTGTCGAAAAGCTTTATCACCAGCATCTCGCCCTGGGTGGTGACGGCCGAAGCCCTGGAGCCATTCCGTCGCGCTCAACCCGCGCGTCCCGAGGGTGATCCACAGCCGCTGCCGTACCTGCTCGATGCCCGGGACCAGGCTGCGGGTGGCTTCGATATCGAACTCGAGGTGCTGCTGACCACCGCCGCCATGCGCGAGCAGGGCCTGCCGGCCCACCGCCTGACCTTGAGCAACACCGGGTACATGTACTGGACCGTGGCGCAGATGGTCGCGCACCACAGCGTCAACGGCTGCCAGTTGCAGGCCGGCGACCTGTTCGGTTCGGGGACCTTGTCCGGCCCGGAAAACGGCCAGTTCGGCAGCCTGCTGGAAATCACCGAGGGCGGCAAAAAGCCCATCGAGTTGCCCAGCGGCGAGGTGCGCAAGTTCCTCGAAGATGGCGACGAAATCATCCTGCGCGGGCGTTGCCGGCGTGAAGGTTTCGCCTCCATCGGCTTCGGCGAATGCCGGGGCACCGTCCTGCCGGCCCGCTAAGAGGTGTGCGCCATGGAGCTCTATACCTATTACCGTTCGACGGCGTCGTATCGGGTGCGCATTGCCCTGGGGCTCAAGGGCCTGGACTTCCAGGCCATCCCGGTCAATTTGCTGGTGCCCAAGGGCGGCGCCAACCGTCAGCCGCAGTACCTGGCGATCAACCCCCAGGGGCGGGTGCCGGCGCTGCGCACCGATGACGGTGAGGTGCTGGTCCAGTCACTGGCGATCGTCGAATTCCTCGACGAACGTTATCCACAGGTGCCGCTGCTGTCCCGGGAGCTGGCAACCCGTGCCCATGAGCGTGCGGTGGCGGCGATGATTGCCTGCGACATCCACCCGCTGCACAACTCCAGCACCCAGAACCTGTTGCGTGAATGGGGCCACGAGGACGCGCAGTTGCAGGTGTGGATCGAGCACTGGATCAGCCAGGGCCTGGCGGCTGTGGAGCAACTGATCGGCGATCACGGCTATTGCTTTGGCGAGCAGCCGGGGCTGGCCGATGTGTTCCTGATTCCACAGTTGTATGCCGCCGAGCGCTTCAAGGTGTCGCTGGCGGCCTACCCACGGATTCTCCGGGTTGCGGCGCTGGCCGCAGAGCACCCGGCATTCCGCGCGGCGCACCCCGCCAACCAGCCCGACACCCCGGCCTGAGGCGCCTGCACGCCCCCAGCCAGACCTGGGGGCGGCAGACCTCTGGGTCACTCAAGGTTTCAAGGGCTCCGCAACGGAGCCTGCTCCATCCCCACCTGCAACCCTGCTGTACATAACGAAAAAAACAGAACAGGTACCTTGCGATGCACAATCAGATTGCCAGCTTTCGGGCGGCGCTCGACGCCCGTCCGGTGTCGCGTTATCAGTGGTTACTCTTGCTGCTATTGGCGTTGCTGTTGGTCACCGACGGCTATGACGCTCAGGTTCTGGGGTACGTGGTGCCGGCCCTGGCCCGGGACTGGGGCCTGGAAAAAGCCGCCTTCGGCCCGGTGTTCAGCGCCAACCTGTTGGGCCTGACCCTGGGCTCGCTGGCCGTGACGCCCTTGGCGGACCGTTTTGGTGTGCGGCGGATTCTGCTCTGCTGCGTACTGATCTACGCCAGCCTCACGGTGTTGATGATCTTCGCCAACTCCCTGAACACCCTGATGGCAGCGCGCTTTATCTGCGGCATCGGCATGGGAGGAGCGATGCCCAGTGCCATGGCGCTGATGTCCGATTATTCGCCGCCGCGCCTGCGCACCCTGATGGTGACCTTGGCCGCCTGCGGGTTTTCCTTTGGTGGTGCGGCGGGTGGTTTTGTCGCGGCCGGGTTTATTGATCGCTTCGGCTGGGAGGCGGTGTTCCTGGCCGGCGGCGTCACGCCCTTGCTGCTGTTTCCGTTTCTCGCCTGGTGCCTGCCCGAATCCCTGCCACGCCTGCTGCGTGACGCGCCGCCCTATGCGCGCCTGCGTAAAGTCAGTGCGCGAATGCTGCCCGACTGGACGCCACCGGCCGCATCGGCCGAGCAGAACGCGCAGGAGCAGGGCAGCCAACTGACGGTGATCGAACTGTTCCGCCACGGCTATGCGCGGCCGACCCTGCTGATCTGGTCGACGTTTTTCGTCAGCCTGATCCTGCTGTATTTCATGATCAGCTGGTTGCCTTCGCTGTTGCTGGAAAGCGGGCTGGGCCTCAATCAGGCGAACCTGGTGACATCGATGTTCCTGTTCGCCGGCACCCTCGGCGCCATCTGCATGGCCTGGTTCGCCGACCGTCTGAAGCGCAAGGTGCGCCTGCTCTCGGGCGTCCTGGCTGCGGCTGCGGTCTGCACCATTCTGCTGGGCCTCAACCACGACAGCCCGCGTTATCTGGTGGCTTTTGTGTTCGCCGCCGGGTTTTGCATCATCGGCGGGCAACTGACCCTCAACGCCTTCGCCAGTAACTTCTACCCGGCCCATGTGCGGGCCACGGGCACCGGCTGGGCCCTGGGCGTCGGTCGCTTCGGCTCGATTCTCGGGCCGCTGTTCGGCAGCATGCTGCTGGCGATGCATGTGCCGGTGCAGCAGATTTTCTTCTTCTGCGCGATTCCGGCAGTGATCGCGGCGCTGCTGATTATCCAGGTGCGTTCGCCGCTGGACGTTTCGCCGACGCCAGCGGACCAGCCCCAGGCCGCGACCCGTTGATTGCAGGGCAGGTCAGGCCGCTGTCGCGCGGATCAGGCGCAGGCCCCAGCCGGTGGCGATTGTGCCATCTGCGCGTTGCAGCGCAGTGACCGAGGTTTCCAGGCGTTGCTTCAACAACGCCTGGCCGGCGGCTGATAGCCGATCCAGGTCATAGGTGTCGTTGAGCGCGGTCCAGAGTTCGTCGAAGTGTGGGGCCCACTCCACGTCCAGCTCGTCGAACTCGATGCCACTGAAGCGGGCGCCGAGCAGCTCGCGCCAGCCCGCTTCCGAACGGGTGCGCGGATCGCCCATGGGCAAGGCAGGCAGGGCGTGCTCCCGGGCCACGCTGCGAAAGGCCTGCAGGTAGAGCTCGCCGATTTCCCCCAGGAGAAACCCCCGGCCGACAATCGCCGCGAATTGTCCGCCCGGGCGCAGCACCCGGTGAGTCTCGTCGAGTACCTGTTGCAGGTCATCCATCAACATCAAGGCCAGGTGCGACAGCGCCACGTCGACGCTGGCCGCAGGCAGTGACAGGGCCTGGGCGCGTTCGTGCAGCAGTTGTCCGCGCGTCCCCAGGCGCTGGCGCGCGGCTGCGAGTTCGCTGTGGCTCATGTCGACGCCGATCAGCGCCAGCTCCGGGTCCTGTTCGGCCAGCAGTTGCAGCAGGTAACCATCGCCACAGGCGATATCCAGCACCGTCTGCGCCAGCGCTGTGCATTTCACGGTCGAGGCCAGTACCGCGTAGGAAGAGCCGCGTCCGGCAATGTTCAGGGGAGCGAAGGCGACGCTGGTGGTGCCGGGGCGGCGCTGGTGAAAATCCTGCAGGAACAGCTCGGTATCGGACAGTGCGTGCATCAAGGGTCATCCATGAGTCAGGGCCAGGAGCGTGATCGCTCAAATGCTGGCAGGTTCGGGCGGGTGGCGGCGGGCGATGCCAGGCGGGAGCAGCGGCAGGCTCAATGCACGATGGTATTGGGCGGCAAGTGGCCCAGGCGTTCGGTCAGGCGCAGGCGCTGGATCGGGTCCTCGCTGAGCAGTAGGGCGTGCTCCAGGTCGAAGCGTTCGGCGTTCGGGCAGTCCAGGCGCTGGTAGAGACTGGCGCGGGCCAGGTAGTCGGCGGCGCTGGCGTTGCCCAGTTCCAGCACCCGCTCGGCATCGATCAGGGCGCCGAGGTTATCATCGTTGGCCAAGTGCAACTGGCGCAGGTTGCGCGACAGGCGCTGGAGAATCTGCACCGGCTGCGCGGTGAGCATGTGTTCGGCGACGAGCTTGATGTTGTTGCCGTACTGGCGTTGCAGCAGTTCACGGCAGTCGGCGGGGTACAGGCGTCGGCCGCCACAAGGGTCCAGCAGGTGGTCGGCGCCGGGCACGCGCAACAGGAAATGCCCGGGGAAGTTGACCCCCACCAGGGGGATTTCCAGGCGCCGCGCCAGCTCCAGGGCAATCAGCCCCAGGGCCAGGGGCTGCCCGCGCCGACGTTGCAAGACCTTGTCCAGCAAGGCCGCCTGGGCGCGCAGCGGTGTGGCTTCGTCCTGCTGGAAGCCCAGGTCATTCATGCGCCGCAACAAAGGCTGGCCCAGTTCGCTGACCGGCAGCATGGGCAAGCCCGAGCTGATCCGCTGTTGCAAATCCTTGAAGTCGTGCAGCAGGTCTTCGGGGGCGACAGCGGTGTCGTGCTCGGCGGCAATCCACAGCGCCGCTTCGAAGAGTGCGGGCGGGGAGCGGTGCAGGCAGGCGAAAAAAGCTTGGCGCGGGTTCATCTCGATCTCCGACGGATGCCTCGTTTTAGCCCGCTGACGCTCGTTCGTCCAGTACTGCACACACGCCGTAGCAGGTTATTTCCTAAAGCCCGCATAGGCCTTGGGCTTATTCCCGAGCGCTCCAGCAAATTCCAGGCGCAAGCCTATACTGGCGTCTACAAGAAGTGATTCGGGGAGCCCGACGATGTTCGCTCTCATGCAAAGCACTCGCCTTGAATCGCTGCACCTGAGCGTTGATCCGGTCACCGGATTGAAGGCGGTGATTGCCATTCATTGCAGCCGCCTGGGGCCCGCGCTGGGCGGCTGTCGTTACCTTGCCTACCCCGACGATGAAAGTGCCGTGGCGGATGCTGCGCGCCTGGCCCAGGGCATGAGCTACAAGGCCTCACTGGCCGGGCTGCCCCAGGGCGGCGGCCAGGCGGTGATCATTCGTCCGCCCCATGTGGAAAGTCGCGCCGCGCTGTTCGAAGCCTTCGGTCGCTGTATCGAGCAGCTCGACGGGCGCTACATCACCGCCATCGACAGCGGCACCTCGGTGGCCGACATGGATTGCATCGCGCAACAGACCCAGCACGTCACCAGCACCAGTGCCGCCGGCGACCCTTCGTCCTATGCCGCCCTTGGCGTGTTCGCCGGGATACGCAGCACGGCCATGGCGCGCCTGGGCAGTGACAACCTGGAAGGCCTGCGCGTGGCGATCCAGGGCCTGGGCAATGTCGGCTTCGCCCTTGCCGAGCAGTTGCACGCCGCCGGGGCCGAGTTGCTGGTCAGCGACATCGACCCGGGCAAGGTGCAACTGGCCATGGAGCAACTGGGCGCCCACCCGATTGCCAACGATGCGCTGCTCAGCACCCCGTGCGACATCCTCGCGCCGTGCGGCCTGGGCGCCGTGCTCACCAGCCACAGCGTGGCGCAATTGCGCTGTTCGGCGGTGGCAGGTTCGGCCAACAACCAACTGACCAACCTGCAGGTGGCCGATCAACTGGAGCGCCGCGGCATCCTCTACGCACCGGACTACGTGATCAATGCCGGTGGGCTGATCTATGTCTCGCTCAAGCACCGCGGTGAAGAGTTGTCGACCATCACCGCCCATCTCTCGAAAATCAGCTCGCGGTTGACCGAAGTCTTCGCCCACGCCCAGGCCGAAAAACGCTCCCCGGCCCGGGTGGCGGATGAGTTGGCGGAGCGGGCGTTGTATCGCCAGGCATAGGCGTCTTAACCGTTGCGCGTGCTCGCTGTAACATCAGCGCCCGCAACGGTTGCAGGCGTGAGCCCAACCCCCGACTGCTCAACTGACACGGAATGTATTCGACGATGCTTGAAGCGCTGGACACTGGGCTGGATCAGCAGTTGGCGTCTCGATTGCGCGGCGGCGCGGACATTGAGGCGATACGTGCTGTTCTGGTGCAGTACCGGGACAAGGGTTTTACAGCGCAGGCGGTGTACAACCATCTGCAATTCATCAGGCTTGCAGCGCCTGAAGACGTTGAAGATCGCATCCTGGAAGCCATGGATATAGCATCCGGGTACTGCTCGGCAGGGTGCAGGGTGTGGGACGTCGCGCAATGACAGAAGCAGATACGGATCGGGCGTTGACCGGGTGCTCTGTCAGGGACTTGCAGCTCTATGCTGCCGGGTGCCTGGCGGCCTACTGCACGGGCAAGGGGCTGGCTCACCCGTCCATCGATGACTTGCTGAAACACCTCAATGCTTATCCGGAACACGATCATCTACTGGCGTGGGAGAGGGCGGGGGCGTTACTGGCATTGAATGGTCGGGGCGATGATTTGCCGAAGGAGCTTGTCGCCTTGATGTCGTCTCAAGATATCGAGGCGTTCTCCAGCATTGTCGATAGCGCGGTCGAAGTCGGAATTGTCGATCTGTATGGAGACTCAACGGACTTGCCTGCCAGCTTTGTGCGAAACATCAGGTTCATGCTGCGTCGCAATGGGATTGATGTACCTGGTATGAAAGAGACGATCTCAGCCTGATGGACCGCTGCAAAGAGGCCGTGGCTCTGCCCCATGCATGAAAAAAGCCCTGTGCCAGGGGCACAGGGCTTATTCAATTCGGGTGACGCTTATTTCGCAGCCTTGGCCGCTTTCGCCGGCTTGGTCGGCGCTTCGACTTCAGCGGGCTGCTCCGCTTCGACAGTCTCCACTACGGGAGCGGGAGCGCTGAGCAACTCGGACAGGGCGTCCGGCTGGCTCTTGAATGCCTTGGCGAACACATCGCGGTTTTTCGCCATGTAGATCCCGGCTTCTTCCACTTGCTGCTCGCTCAGCGACGGCACGGCTTTTTGCAGCACTTCGGCGAGCAATTCAGCCAGTTCGAGCATTTTGTCATGACGATCAGCTTCGGCTTTATCCATGAACAAGCGCTCCAGATCTCGGCTGCTGCGGTATACCACTTCGACGGCCATTTACCACCTCACATGCCTTCACGATAATTGGTCTTTTGCGACTACTGTATTTATATACAGGTCAAAGGATAGGCGAATCTCTGTCCCTTGGATAGTGGCTTTTTAATGTAGCCGGGATTTTTGTTTTGTCGCGGGACAATTCCGTGGCCGGTTCGGGTTCGATAAAAAGTTGAACGTGCCTCATATCACGCCGCCATCATCTTACTGACGCGCCTCTGGCCTTTTTTCTGCATGCAGAACAACCGTCACGTCCAACCCGCATCATCCGGTCGAAGCGACCTAAGGAAAAACCATCGTGAAAATCAATTGGGCCGAGAACCTGCGGCAGAACGTTCATCAACTGGCCGAGTCCCTGGGCAATCTGTTTGTCGAGTCGTTCCATTACCTGGCGCTGTTCGCCATCGGTGCCGTGACCGCCTGGGCCGCGGTGATGGAGTTCCTGCAGATGATCGAGGCGGGTCATATCAAGATCGACGACATTCTGCTGCTGTTCATCTATCTCGAGCTGGGCGCTATGGTCGGGATCTACTTCAAGACCAACCACATGCCGGTGCGCTTCCTGATCTACGTGGCGATCACCGCCCTGACCCGGCTGCTGATCTCCAACGTCTCGCACCACAACCCGCCGGACGTGGGGATCATTTACCTGTGCGGCGGGATTCTGCTGCTGGCCTTCGCGATCCTGGTGGTGCGCTACGCCTCCTCGCAGTTCCCTTCGGTGAAGATCGAGAACCCGCAGCGCAAGCTCGGCGCGGGCTCCAGCGAGCATCCGGAAGTGGAGAAGGGCGAACTTTAAACCACCATGCCCAAGGGTGAAGGGCCGCTGCCGGCCGGTGGCGGCAGCTTCAGGCTGTCGCTGTTGGTCATGGCTTCAAGGATCGCCATGGCGCTGTGGCCCTGCTCGATGGCGATGCCGAACTGGATGCTTTGCACCAGGCGCTTGAGGCGTTGCGGATCATTGCGCTGATGGGCGCTGATCATGCGCTTGGCCACCACCCGCCCGGCCTTGGACAGGGTCAGCATGATGCTGCCGTCCAGGCCCTGGATGCTCAGGTTGACCTGGTACTCCGGGGTGAAGGTGTCGGTAATCAGTTGAAATGGGTTATCCATGATGCGTCACCGCTTGATTGGATCGTGCAGTCATTGACCGGCAGTGATCGAGATTAGTTCGCGATACCAGACCACTGGCAGGCCGTTCGCTGAGGTTTGATAACGTCCGTATTCCTCAAGGGCTGACAAAGCAAGGGGCATGCCGCTAACCACGAAACCCAGTAAACGCAGGCATAAAAAAGCGGACCATGAGGTCCGCTTTTTTTATCGACGCCCGTTTCAGGGCACGACCGAATAAATGATCGCTGACAGTGCGATCAGGCCGATCAGCACCACGAACACATTCGACAGCCGGCCTGAATACTGGCGCAGTGAAGGCACGCGCCGGATCGCGTACATCGGCATCAGGAACAACAGGCAGGCGATCACCGGACCGCCCATGGTTTCGATCAGGCGCAGGATGCTCGGGTTGAGGGTGGCCACAGCCCAGCAGGTGACGATCATGAACAGCGCAGTCAGGCGCTCCAGCCAGCTCGCGGAAATCACCCGGCCACGGCTGCGCAGGCTTTTCACGATCAGGCCCTGGAAGCCTTCGCTGGCACCCAGGTAGTGGCCGAGGAAGGACTTGGTGATTGCCACCAGGGCGATCAGGGGCGCGGCGTAGGCGATGACCGGGGTCTGGAAGTGATTGGCCAGGTACGACAGGATCGAGATGTTCTGCGCCTTGGCCGCCACCAGGTCGGCCGGTGACAGGGCCAATACGCAGCTGAAGCAGAAGAACATCACCGTCAGCACCATCATCGCGTGGGACATGGCCAGGATCGCGCTGCTTCTGGGTTCGGCCTGGGCACCGTACTGACGCTTCTGATCGACCGCGAACGCGGAAATGATCGGCGAGTGGTTGAAGGAAAACACCATCACCGGGATCGCCAGCCACAGGGTCTTGAAGAACAGCGACAGCGGCATGCTTTCGCTGGCCGAGGCGAGGAAGGCGCCGTTCCAGTTCGGGATCAGGCTCAGCGCCAGCAGCAGCAAGGCGGCGACAAAGGGGTAGACCAGCACGCTCATGGCTTTGACGATCACGCCCTGTCCGCATCGCACGATGGCCATCAGGCCGAGGATCAGTGCCAGGGACAAAACCGCCCGGGGCGGCGGGGCAATGTGCAGCTGGTGTTCCAGGAAGTTGGTGAGGGTGTTGGTCAGCGCCACGCTGTACATCAACAGAATCGGGAAGATGGCGAAGAAGTACAGCAGGGTGATCAGCTTGCCCGCGCCTACTCCGAAGTGTTCCTCCACCACTTCAGTGATGTCACCGGAGCGCCCCGAGAGCACGAAACGGGTCAGCCCGCGATGGGCAAAGAAGGTCATCGGAAACGCCAGCAACGCCAGCACGATCAGCGGCCAGAAGCCGCCGACGCCGGCGTTGATCGGCAAAAACAGGGTGCCGGCACCGATGGCGGTGCCGTACAGGCCGAGCATCCAGGTGGTGTCGTGCTTGCTCCAGCCCTTGCGGGTGGTGGTGTCGCGGGTGGTCGCCGTGGAAACGGGTGGTGCAGCGGGATTTTCGGCAGCAGGTGTTCGTGCATCGGTCATCGGTATCGCCTCGTTATTATTTTTGCTCGGGCTCACGTGGGGCGGACAGTCAGGCCATGCTCCTCAGCATTCGACCCAACTCACGGCCAGGCCGCCCCGTGAAGTTTCTTTGTATTTGTCATGCATATCGGCGCCGGTATCGCGCATGGTGCGGATCACTCGGTCCAGGGAAATAAAGTGTTTGCCATCCCCGCGCAGGGCCATTTGCGTGGCGTTGATCGCCTTGACCGCGGCGATTGCGTTGCGCTCGATGCAGGGCACCTGCACCAGGCCGCCGACCGGGTCGCAGGTCAGGCCGAGGTTGTGCTCCAGGCCGATTTCGGCGGCGTTTTCCAGCTGCTCCGGGGTCGCGCCGAGGATTTGTGCCAGGCCGGCGGCGGCCATGGCGCAGGCGGAGCCAACCTCACCCTGGCAGCCGACTTCGGCGCCGGAGATCGAGGCGTTTTTCTTGCAGAGGATGCCCACCGCTGCCGCGCCGAGGAAAAAGTTGATGACGTCGTCCTCGCAGGCGTCGGCGTTGAACTTCATGTAGTAATGCAGCACCGCCGGAATGATCCCTGCAGCGCCGTTGGTCGGGGCGGTGACCATGCGCCCGCCGGCGGCGTTTTCCTCGTTCACCGCGAGGGCGAACAGGTTGACCCACTCCATGGCCGACAAGGTTGAGCTGATGACATTCGGCTTGCCGATTTCCAGCAGGCTGCGGTGCAATTTGGCCGCGCGCCGTGGCACGTCTAGGCCGCCGGGCAGGGTGCCTTCGTGGCGCAGGCCCTGCTCGACACACTCGCGCATCACCGACCAGATATGCAGCAGGCCGCTGCGGATCTCGGCCTCGCTGCGCCAGGCTCGTTCGTTGGCCATCATCAGCTCGCCAACGCTCAGGCCGTGCTGCTTGCACAGCGCCAGCAACTGGGCGGCGCTGTTGAAGTCGTAAGGCAGTTCGACGCTGTGGCCCGCGGCGGCGCCGGCGGCGACTTCGGCGGCTTCGACGATAAATCCGCCACCGACCGAGTAGTAGGTCTGCTCCCACAGCGGGCCGTTGGCATCAAAGGCGGTCAGGGCCATGGCGTTCGGGTGGTAGGGCAGGCTTTCGTCGAGCAGCAGCAAGTCACGGTGCCAGTCGAAGGCGATGGTGGAGCGGCCGCCCAGGCTGAGTTCGCCTGATTCGCGCAGGTGCTGGATGCGTGGGCCGATGCTGCTCGGGTCGATGCTGTCGGGCCATTCGCCCATCAGCCCCATGACGCTGGCACGGTCAGTGGCATGTCCGACACCGGTGGCGGAAAGCGAGCCGTACAGGCGGATTTCGACCCGTTGTACCTGGGCGTGCAGGCCCTGGTCGAACAGCGATTGGGCGAAGGTCGCGGCGGCGCGCATCGGGCCCACGGTGTGGGAGCTGGAAGGGCCGATGCCGACTTTGAAGAGATCGAAAACACTGATAGCCATGCTAAAGCCTTACAAGCAATGGAGGAGGAATCGCTGCCATTTTTTGTAGGCCGAGCGCAATGTCGGCGATACTGCCTGCCTCGGTCAGCACTGACCAACGAAACTTCCTAAGACAGCCTTTAGCAGGACTAAACGATGAGCCGTCAGTTTCATGCCCAGACTTATGTCTGGCTGCATGTGTTTTCCTGTGCCGCACGGCACTTGTCGTTCACCCGCTGCGCGGAGGAGTTGCATATCACCCCAGGGGCGGTCAGCCAGCAGATCCGGCAGTTGGAGGAGCGCCTGGGTTTTCGCCTGTTTCATCGCCGTGCCCGTGGCGTGGAGTTGAGCGCCGAAGGCCAGCGCCTGGCGGTCACGGTGAACGAGGCCTACGGCAGCATCGACGCCGAACTGCGGCGGTTGGATGCGGGGATGATCAGCGGAATCCTGCGCTTGCGTTCGATCCCGTCTTTTCTCGGCAAATGGCTGACACCGCGCCTGCCGCGCTTGCAGCAGCGTTTTCCGGATATCCAGTTGCGGCTGGTTGCGGAAGACAGCAGCGTGGCCCTGCACGAGGGCGACTTTGACCTGGCCATCGACCTCAACGACGGCAGTTACCCGGGGTTGTTATCCACAGCCCTGCTGGACGAGCAGATCTTTCCGGTCTGTGCCCCGAGCCTGCTGCGTGGGCGTCCGCCGCTGCATGGGCCGGCGGACCTGGTGCACTTTCCGTTGCTGCACGACATCACCGCCTGGCGTGGCAGCTATGAGTATGCGGAGTGGGAGTTCTATCTGAATGCCATCGGTTTCGAAGGCGCGGACGTGCGGCGCGGGCACACCTTCAACCGCAATCATCTGACGATCGAGGCGGCCATTGCCGGGATGGGCGTGGCCATCGCCCGGCGAACCTTGCTCAACGATGAGCTGGAGCGTGGCACCTTGATCGTGCCGTTCGGCCTCGCCGTGCCCAACCACAAACGTTATGTATTGATGTATGCACCGGGTGCGCTGAGCCACCCAGGCGTGCGTGCGGTGCATGACTGGCTGGTGGAGGAAGCGGAGATTTTTCGCGGCATGCACCCGCTGGGCGAGGGGCAATTATGAGCAAAGATGACAGAGTACGAGGGCGACCCAACTCCCGACATTAACAGCGCTTTTGCTGCTTGTCCGGGTTTATTTGCGAATGAATATTTATCTTTTTTTGGGGGTTGAATTGTTCGCCGCTCTGCCCAACTCTAGTAAACAAGAGGCCACGAAAACGACACCGCAAGGTGTTACCGGGTCTCTCGCGAGCTAGCTGAAATAAGGGAAGAACTATGCAAATCCAAGTCCATAGCGATAACCATATTCAAAGCAGCATCCGTCTGGAGGAGTGGGTAAAAAATACTGTTGAGAGCACCCTGGAACGCTACGAAGAAGATTTGACCCGGGTTGTGGTTCACCTGCGGGACGAGAACGGCGACAAGCCCGGTCCCCACGATTTGCGCTGCCAACTGGAGGCGCGGCCAAAAGGCCATCAACCGATTTCTGTAACGCACAAGGCCGACACACTGGAGCAGGCGATCGACGGAGCTGCCATCAAGCTCGAAAGCGCCCTGGAGCACATGTTCGGCAAGTTGCGCAGCAAACGCGCTGCCGCCACGCCTACAGCCGATAGCGGCGAGGCCGACGCACTGCTTGAAGAAGAATTTCTGGAAAACGAACAGGCTGCACTCAATAGCTGACGCCTGAGAAAGTCCCCCACCAACGGGCCTGCATTTGCAGGCCCGTTTTGTTTTGTGGGCACGAATGGCAAAGGTTGTCGGCGATCAGAAGGCGACCGAAGTCTGCACGTACAGGGTGCGTGGTTCGCCGACGTATTTGCCCATGTTGTTGTCGTCGAAGGAGCGGGTGAAGTACTGGTGGTTGAGGATGTTTTTCACCCCCACCGCCACGTTCAGGTCAGACAGCTGCGGACCGAAATCGTAGGCTGCGCGACTGCTGAACAGCATGTAGCCCGGGATATTGCCGACGTTGCCCATGGCGTTTTCCGCCGAGGTATTGGCGTTGTCGGCGAATTGGCTGCTCTGGTAACTGCTGTCGAGGTTGAGCTTCCATGCACCTTGGGTGTAGCCCAGGCCCAGGGTGCCTTTATGCCGGGATGAAAACGGTACGCGATTGCCCTTGTTCGGCCCGTCCTCGCGGATGGTGGCGTCGACATAGGCATAGGTCGCGTACAGGTCGAAGCCGGTCAGGGCCGGGCTCAGGCCGTCGAGGGCATAGTTGATGCTGCTCTCGATCCCCTGATGGCGGGTTTCACCGCGGGCGATCACGGTGTCGTTGGTCTGGTTGCTTTCATATTGGTTGTCGAAATTGATCAGGAACGCCCCGACTTCGGCGCGCAGGCCGCCGTTCTCATAGCGGGTGCCCAATTCCCAGGTTCGGGCTTTTTCCGGCTTGATCGCGCCTTTGTCGACGCGGTTGCGCATCTGGCTGTATTGCACGCTGCCGAATGAACCTTCGGTGTTGGCGTACAGGTTCCAGCTGTCGTTGAGGTGATAGAGCACGTTCAATGCCGGCAACGCGGTGTTGTAGTCGCCCTTGTACTGGGCATTGAGGCGCTTGTCGGTCTGCTCCGACTCGATCATCTCGTAGCGAATGCCAGGGGTGATGGTCCATTTGCCGATATCGATGCGATCGTCGAGGAAAATCGCATGGGCTTCGGTGCTGCCCCGGGTGTTGCGGTCCCTGGCATCAGCCGTGGTGGGCAACTGCTGGGCGGCAATCGGTGTGATGAAGCGCTGTTCGTGGCCCGCTTCGTTGATGTAGCGGTAGCCCAGGCCCAGTTCGTGGCTGGTGGGGCCGAGGTCGAAACCTTGGGCGAAACGGCTTTCCAGCCCGCGCACCCAGTACTCGCGTGGCGACAGTGAAATAACGGTGCGCTGATCCAGATAGCCACTGCGCAGGGTCTTGGTGAAGAAGCTGTTGACGGTGAATTCCCGGCGATCTTCCTGGTAGCGGTAGCCGACATTGAACATCGTGCGCCGGCCCCAGAATTTGTCGAACGGCCGGGTCGACTGATACGGATCAGCCTTGTACGCCGCAGTGCTCAAGCCGCCTGGCATATCGGCCTGGCCCTCGTAGTACTGAGCCATGGCGTTGAAGCTGTTGGCCTCGTCGAGTTGATACTTGCCCTTGAGAATCAGGTCGTCGATCTGCGTGTCGCTGTGTTCGCGCCAGTCGCCGCCGCGGGTGCCGGAGTACAGCAGCGCGCCGCCCAGGCCATTGTCGGCGGTGCCGCCGGCCAGCAGGTTGCCGGTGGTCTTGAAGCCGTCATGGCTGGACGACGGACTGGTCTCGGTCTGCACCCCGCCCTTGAGCGTGGGTTCATCGGGAATCGCCCGGGTCACGAAGTTGACGATCCCGCCGACGTTCTGCGGCCCGTAGCGCACCGCGCCGCCGCCGCGCACCACGTCCACGGCGTCCATGTTGCCCATGCTGATGGGAGCGAACGACAGCTGCGGCTGGCCATAGGGTGCGAACGGTACCGGGATCCCATCCATCAACACCGTCGAGCGCGATGCCAGGCGCGGATTGAGCCCACGGATACCGAAGTTCAGCGCCATGTCGTGGCTGCCGGTGCCGTTGTTTTCCGGTGCGTTGACCCCGGGAATGCGGTTGAGCACATCCCGGGCCTGGGTCGCGCCCTGGCGTTCGAATTCTTCACGGCGGATCACGTCCCGAGCGCCGGGATGCTCGAACACGTTGCTCTGCGCCGCATCGCCCAGCCAGTCCCCGACCACGCTCGACGCCCCCAGCTCCAGGGGCGCCGGGGTGTTGTCGTTGCTCAGCGGTTGCAGGCTGTAGGCGTTGTTGCCTTCGGCCCGGGCTTGCAGGCCGGTGCCGTCGAGCAGCAGCTTCAAGCCTTGTTCGGTGCTGTAGTGGCCGTCCAGGCCGGGGCTCTGCACGCCGTTGGTGACCTGTGAGCCAAAGGAAATCAGCACCCCGGCTTCACGGCCGAACTGGTTGAGCGCACTTTCCAGGGACGCGGGGGCAATGTGATAAGCCTTGGCCTGGGCGGCGTCCGCATGGGCCATGGGCAGGGCGCCGAAACTCAGGCTGGCGCCCAGCATCCAGTTGCGTAGCGTGCGGGCTAGTGGGGTAAGGCGAGGGGTGTGCTGGGGCATGGCTGACTGTCCAGAGAAGGGGGGAATCAAGGTGGCTTTCCTTGTCTGTCACTCGAGCTGTGCAAAACGGCTCAGCCGCCAGCAAAAAAATATCCGTCGTTAACCATCGATGTGTCGCCGCGGCCTCAAGCGCGGGCCTGGACCGTGACCCAATAGCGGGTGAAGCGGCGCACTTTGACCGGCAGGCTGATTTCCAGCAGCTCGAGAATCCGTTCGCTGTCGTCCAGTGGATAACTGCCCGAGAGCAGCAGGTCGGCGACGCTGGGATCGCAATTGAGCTGGCCCCGTCGATAACGGCCCAGTTCATCGAGAAAATCCGCCAGGCGCATATGGGCCGCCACCAGCATCCCTTCGCTCCAGGCCCCGCTGTTGGCGTCCAGCGCCGTCGGGGTGTCCCAGGCCTGGGCGCTGAAGCTCAGTTGCCGCGCCGGCGGCACCAGCAGGGGGGCGCCGTTGAAGGCGGTCGGGCTCAGGCTGACCCGACCGCTGAACACCGCCAAGTGGCTGCGCTGTTTGAACTGGCGCAGGTTCAGGCGCGCGCCCTCGGCCTGCACCAGGCCTTCGGCGGTCTGCACCCGCAGCGGGCGGTTGTCGTCGGCGCTGCTGAGCATGATTTCGCCTTCGAGCAGGCGGATCAGCCGCTGCTGACCGTCGAAGTGCAGGTCCACCGCGCTGTTGGTATTGAGTTGCAGCAGGCTGCCATCGTCCAGGGTCAGCTTGCGCCGCTGGCCCAGCGGGCTGCGGTAGTCGGCCAGCAGCGGCGGCAGCGGGTTGTGCTCGCGCAGGCCCCAGGCCACGGCAGAACCGGCTCCAAGAATCAGTAGCAGCTTGAGAGCCTGGCGCCGGCTGGAGGACTTTGGCGCATTGAGCGCGGCATGGGCCAGGGGCGAACCCATGCCACGCAGCCGCTGGTTGACCCGCTGAATATGCTCCCAGGCCCGCTGATGTTCGCTGTGGGCATCGTGCCATTGCTGCCAGGCCTGCTGCTGGCGCGGACTGAGGGCACCGCTCTGGATTTCGATCAGCCAGTGCACGGCCTGCTCGGCGACCTGGGTCGAGAAGCCCGGCGCACCATTGAAAGGGTTGTTCATAAGGGGGAGGGCATTGAGTGATTCACAGGGCGAAATAGCAGCGCAGGGCGGCCTTGTTCAAGTGACGTTTGACTGTGGCGATGGAAATGCCCAGCGCCTGGGCAATTTCGCCGTAGCTCAGGCCGTCGACCTGGGCCAGCAGAAAGGCGCGCTTGACCGGACGTGGCAAGCCGTCGAGCAACTCGTCGAGTTCAACCAGGGTTTGCAGGATGATTGCCCGGTCTTCCTCGGAGGGCGCCACCAGCTCCGGCATCTGCGCCAGGGTTTCGTAGTAGGCGCGTTCCAGGTCCTGGCGCCGGTAGTGGTTGCACAGCACGCGCTTGGCGATAGTAGTGAGGAACGCCCGGGGTTCGTTGATCTGCGGCGTTTCACGGGCCGTCAGCACCCGCATGAAGGTGTCTTGTGCCAGGTCGGCGGCGTTGTGGGGGCAGCCAAGGCGGCGCCGCAACCAGCCGTTGAGCCAGTTGTGATGCGCGTGATAGAGCACTTCGAGGGTTGAGGCGTGGGCCAAGCGAACGCTCCGGCAGCATACAGATGCTTAAGAGAACAAGAATTGTTCGCATTGTAGGGGCGAGATATGGCATTCGGCAATCAGTGCGGACCGACGGCGAGGCATCGGTTTATCGGCACTTTTTGCGTATGAGAATATTTATCATTAATATTGCCGCTCTTTAAGCTTGCCCCGGAGCTGTGCGGTGCAGGTTTTTTAACGTTTCCAGGGCGGAACATGAAAAGCAAAGTTGGCGCGACTCCCGTTTCCTATCGCCTGGCCGTGGCCTCGCGAGTGCTGGCGGCGGTGCTCGGCGGTTACCTGCTGGCGGCGTTGGGCAGTGTCTGCCTGACCTTGCTGTTACCCATGCCCCGGATCGATGCGACGGTCAGCGGGATGACGGCCTCGTTTGTGTTCTACCTGCTGGCGGTGCTCTGGTGTTTCGCCTGTCGCAGCGCCTGGCGGGCCTGGGCCGGGGTCGCGGGCGCCTGCCTGGTGCTGGCGCTGATCGCCGGCCTGGCCTACTGGATGGCGCGCCCATGAAAGAGGGTTTTCGTCAGTCCATGGCCTGGCTGCACACCTGGAGCGGGTTGGTGTTTGGCTGGCTGCTGTTTGCGATTTTCTTCACCGGGACCCTGTCGTATTTCAAGGCGGAAATCAGCCACTGGATGCAACCGGAAGTCCTGGCCCGGGCAGTCAGCACCGACAGCAGCCTGGCCCTGGCCCAAGGCTACCTGCAGCAACATGCCAGTGGCGCCGGGCGCTGGTTCATCAACCTGCCGGATGCCCGTGAACCGGCGCTGTCGGTGATGTGGCAGGGCCCGGTCAAGCCCGGCGAGCGCGGCGCCTTCACGGAAAAACTCCTCGATCCGGCCACCGGCAGCGAAATCCAGGCCCGGGATACCCGAGGCGGCGAGTTTTTCTACCGCTTCCACTTCCAGCTGCAAATGCCCCACCCCTGGGGTCGCTGGCTGGCGACCAGCGCGGCGATGGTGATGTTCGTCGCCTTGATCAGCGGGATCATCACCCACAAGAAAATCTTCAAGGACTTCTTCACCTTCCGCCCGCGCAAGGGCCAGCGCTCATGGCTCGACGGGCATAACGCGGTGGGTGTCCTGGTGTTGCCGTTTCACCTGATGATCACCTACAGCAGCCTGGTGATCTTTATGACCATGGTCATGCCGGCCAGCATTCTCACGGCTTATAACGGTGACACCCGGGCGTTTTTCAATGAGGCGTTTCCAGGCACCAACAATGCGCCGGCCTCGGGCAAACCGGGGGTGCTGATGCCTATGGGGCCGATGGTGGAGCAGGCGCGGCAGCAGTGGTCGGGCGGGCACATTGGGCGGATCGCGGTGAACAATCCCGGGGATGAAAACGCGTCGGTGAATGTGTTCCGCCACAGTGCCGATCGGGTGGTGCACGACTTTGGCAGCGTGATCTCGTTCAACGGCGTGACCGGCGAACTGCTCAGGGTATCTCCCGAACAGTCTTTGCCGACGGCCATCGCCGGCAGTTTCTATGGGCTGCACATGGGGGTGTTTGCCGGGCCGGTGTTGCGCTGGCTGTACTTTATCTGCGGTCTGGCCGGTACGGCGATGATCGGCACCGGGCTGGTGATCTGGCTCGGCAAGCGCCAACTGAAGCACGCCAAGAGTGGAGTCATGCCGATTGAGCTGCGGCTGGTGGAGGTGCTGAATATCGCCAGCATGTCGGGCCTGGTGTTGGCGGTCGCGGCGTTTTTCTGGGCCAATCGCCTGTTGCCGGCAGGTTTTGCCGAACGGGCGGACTGGGAGGTCAATAGCTTCTTCATGGTCTGGGGCTTGAGCCTGGTGCATGCCGCCGTGCGCCGTGGGCGGCGGGCCTGGGTCGAGCAATTGGGCCTGGCCGCGCTGCTGTTTGCCGCGGTGCCGCTGCTCGACCTGTTGACCGCGCCCGCCGGCCTGGCTGGCAGTGACTGGATGCTCGCCGGGTTCGACCTGACCTGCCTGGGCAGCGGTGTATTCCTGGCCTGGGCCGCCTGGAAAATGCAGCGCTCGTCCCACTCCAAGCCCAGCCCAAAGCCGCGAGCCGAACGGCCACGGCCGCTGACGCTCAAGAACGAGGTGAACTGAATGCTGCTCGCCGTGCTGCTGTGCTACGCCGGGTTTGCCGCCTTGTGCCTGTCGATGGATCGTCATCACAGCGACCTGCTGGGGCGCAAGGCCTCGGCAGGGCGCCGCCAGGGTTTGAGGCTGGGCGGCTGGTCGCTGCTGGGGCTGTCGTTGTGGGCGGCGGTGGCCGCTGCCGGTTGGGGCCTGGGGTTGGTGCAGTGGTGCGCAGTGTTGATGCTCAGTGCCTTGCTGCTGGTGCTGCTGTTGCCCTATCGCCCGCGCCTGGCCTTGTGGCTGGCCGCCCTGGGCTTGCTGGCCAGCCCGCTCGCCGCTGTTGCGCAGCTTTAAGCGGACCGGCCGATGATCATCAGTCCCCCTCCGGAACACCCTGACCCCGACCGCCCGGAAGCCTCGGGCAGTCGTGCGCATTTTCTGCAGGTGTTTTTGTCCCAGCGCCCGCAGATGGAGGCCTTGGTCAGCCGTCGCGTAGGTTGCCGGGCGACGGCGGCCGACCTGGTGCAGGATTTGTTCCTGCGCTTCTGGCGCCGGCCGCTGGTGCAGGTCGAAGAGCTCAGCACCTACCTGCTGCGGTGCGCCGGCAACATTGCTATCGACCATTTGCGCAGCGAGGGGGCGCGGGTCCGGGTCAATGAAAGCTGGCTGCCGGAGCAGCAGGATCACTACAGCGCCGAGCCGCAAGCGGCGCTGGAGGCGGGCAATGATCTGCGCCATGTCGAGGCGGCGCTGCGCAGCCTGCCGGAGCGTACGCGGCAGATCTTTTTGCTCAACCGCATCCATGGCCGCAAGTACGCACAAATCGCCAAGGCCATGGGTTTGTCCCAAAGCGCCGTGGAAAAACATATGATGCGCGCCCTCGAAGCCTGCAAGGCCAGCCTGCGGGAACCCTCGACCACGCGAACGCCAGGGAAAGCACCGTGAACAGTATTGCTCGCGTCACCCCGACGCCGGCCCAGGAGCAGGCTGCCCTGGCCTGGTTCAGCCTGTTGCATGACCAGCCCAGCAGTGGCGATCAGGCCACATTCAGCCAATGGCTGCAGGCTGATCCGGCGCATATCGAAGCCTATGCCCAGGCCCAGGTGCTGTGGGAACTCAGCGAAGTGCCGGCGCGGACCCTGGCTCGGGAAGATGAATTTGCCCTGCAGGGTTACTTGCGGGAGATGGATCGGGCCCAGGGCCGTTCGCGGCGCCGTTGGGCTGCCGGGTTGGCGATGGCCGCTTGTTTGCTGCTGACGATCAGCATTGGGGGCGGCTGGCAGCCACAGCGCTGGGTCGACGATTTTGGTGCCGACTATGTCTCGGCCCCCGGGCAGGTGCGCACCGTGACCCTGGCCGATCAGTCCCAGGTGACCCTGGATGCCGACAGCGCGATTGCCGTGGACTTCACCCAGGGCGAGCGCCATGTGCAACTGCGCCGGGGGGCCGGTTTTTTCAGTGTGACCCACACCGGTCAGCCGTTTGTGGTCGAGGCCGACAGCGGCCGGGTGCAGGTGCTGGGCACCCAGTTCGAAGTGCGGCTGCAACCGGCTGGGGCCCAGGTGACCGTGCTCTCCGGACGCGTGGGCGTGACCCCGCAACCGGGCGCGAACCAGGAGGTGCTGGGCGCGGGCCAGCAGTTGGCGTATGCCGATGGCGTCAGCCAGGCGCTGCATGGTGTCGACAGTGAGGCGCACCTGGCCTGGCGCCAGGGTTGGCTGAACTTCTACAAGCAACCCCTGGCCGAGGTGATCAAGGACCTGGGGCGCTATTACCCGGGACGGATCCTGCTGCTCAACGATGAACTGGGCGCCCGCCGAGTCAGCGGCAACTTCCCCAGCCAGGACCCGCAGGCGGTGCTCGACTCCCTGCAAGGCGTGCTTGGCTTTCAACAGCACCAGTTGCTGGGCCGCGTGATTATCCTGCGTTGATGCCGGGTCGTTGGGTGTCAGGTAGATGAAGGGCGTTCATAGCCCAAACGCACCGGTTCGAAAATATTTTCATTTTTTTGCTGAGGTAAACCCGGGCGGCATTCGTGTAGTGCTTGAAAGTGCGAGTCATTCGCATCCGTAGCGGTTCTACACACAGGTCTCGAGCATGAAGTCCAGGGCACACATGGCGGCAAGCGGTTCGGTTAAAGGGTGGTTCGGCGCGTCGGCGCTGGCGGTTTCGGGCTTGGCCATGCTGCCGTTGAGCGTTGCCCTGGCGGCCGATGCCGGCAGCGCGCAACACAGTGCAGTGTTCAATTTCGCCATCGCCGCCAAGCCGCTGCCCCAGGCCCTGAGCGATTTCAGCCGGGTCACCGGGATCAGCGTGGTGTACACCGATGAGGCCCCCTATGGCATCCAGGCCCCGGCCGTCAGCGGTTCATTGAGCGCCGAGCAGGCCATGCAGCGCCTGCTGGGCAACTCCGGGCTGAGCTTCCGTCGCACCGACGCCCACACCCTGGCCCTGGAACCGCAGCCTACCGCCGGTGCGCTGAACCTGGGGGCGACCACCATCACCTCCGTGGTCGCGGCCGACAGCACCAGCTACCAGCCACCGGCTACCACCTCGATCGCCCGCTCCCAGGCCCTGAACCAGGAGATCCCGCAGATCATCAACGTGGTGCCGGCCCAGGCCATGCGCGACCAGGCGCCGCGCAACCTGGACGATGCCCTGACCAATATCAGCGGCATCACCCAGAGCAACACCCTGGGCGGCACCCTGGATGCGGTGATGATCCGCGGGTTTGGCGACAACCGTAACGGCTCGATCATGCGCGACAGCATGCCGGTGATGCAGGGGCGCGCCCTGAATGCCACCGCCGAGCGGGTCGAGGTGCTCAAGGGCCCGGCGTCCCTGCTCTACGGCATTCAGGACCCGGGCGGCGTGGTCAATATTGTCAGCAAAAAGCCCCAGCTCGAGCAGTACAACGCCGTGACCGTACGCGGCTCCAGCTATGGCTCGGGCAAGAACGGCAGCGGTGGCAGCCTCGACAGCACCGGCGCCCTGGGGGACTCCGGGCTGGCCTATCGGATGATTGTCGACCACGAGGATGAAGACTACTGGCGCAACTTCGGCACCCACCGCGAGACGCTGGTGGCGCCGTCCCTGGCCTGGTACGGCGAAGACACCAAAGTGCTGCTGGCCTACGAGCACCGCGAGTTCCTGACCCCGTTCGACCGTGGCACCGCGATAGACCCCAGGACCAACCACCCACTGGACATTCCGGCGACCCGCCGCCTCGACGAACCGTTCAACAACCTGGAAGGGCGCTCGGACCTGTATCGATTTGAGGTCGACCATGACCTCAACGACAACTGGAAGGCGCATTTCGGCTACAGCTGGAACCGCGAAACCTACGACGCCAGCCAGGTGCGCCTGACGGCCGTCAATAGCAACGGCACCCTGACCCGCACCATGGACGGCACCCAGGGCGCCCTGACCACCGACCGTTATGCCACCGCCACCCTGCAAGGCAAGACCGAGCTGGCCGGGATGCAGCACGACCTGGTGTTCGGCCTGGACGATGAGTACCGCAAGATTTACCGCGCCGACCTGATTCGCGGCACCGCGTCGACCTTCAACTACCTCAACCCGGTGTATGGCCAGCAAGTGGCGGGTACTGCCGTGCGCGCCGCCGACAGCGACCAGACCGATCTGCTGCGCACCGATTCGCTGTTCTTCCAGGACTCGATCCACCTCACCGACCAGTGGATTCTGGTGGGCGGTGCGCGCTTCCAGGAGTACGACCAGTACGCGGGGCGGGGCCGTCCGTTCCACGCCAACACCGACACCAACGGTCAGAAGTGGGTGCCGCGCGCCGGCCTGGTGTACCGCTACACCGACGCGCTGTCGTTCTATGGCAGCTACACCGAATCCTTCAAGCCCAACTCCAGCATTGCGCCTCTGGGCGGCGGCAATGTGGTGCTCGATGGCAGCATCGAGCCGGAGGAAGGCAAGTCCTGGGAGCTGGGGGCCAAGCTCGACCTGCCGGGGCGCATCACCGCCAGCGCGGCGCTGTTTGATATCACCAAGCGCAACGTGCTGGTGACCACCGCGACCGCCACCGACACCGTGACCAGCGTTGCTGGCGAAGTGAAGTCCCGCGGCCTGGAAATGGACCTGACCGGCCAGCTCACCGAGCAATGGAGCCTGATCGGCAGCTACGCCTACACCGACGCCGAAGTGACCAAGGACACCCAATACGAAGGCAAGCGTTTGCAGAACGTGGCCAAGAACACCGGTTCGCTGTCGGCGGTGTATGACTTCGGCAGCCTGATCGGCGGCGACCGCCTGCGGGTCGGCGCCGGTGCGCGCTATGTCGGCGAACGGGCCGGCGATGCGCCCAACAGCTTCGACCTGCCGGCCTACACCGTGGCCGACGCCTTCGCCACCTACGACACCAAGGTCGAAGGGCAGAAGGTCAAGTTCCAGCTCAACGTGAAGAACCTGTTCGACAAGACCTACTACACCTCGTCGGCGAGCCGCTTCTTTGTCTCCATGGGCGATTCGCGTCAAGTGTCGCTGTCCAGCACCCTGGAGTTCTGATGAAGGCCTGGAACCTGTTGAGCCTGGCCCTGGTCCTCAACGCGGGCGCCTGGGCGGCGCCCGCTAGCGACGATCGGGGTTATCACCGGGAGCATCGGGTCACGCTGCCCGGGTCCGGCTCCAGCTGGGGTTTTATCGCCCTGGACCCAAGCCGGCCGTACCTGTACCTGGCGCGGCGGGAAAACGGCCTGAGCGTGTTCGATGTGGACCAGCAACGGCCAGTGAAGACCCTTGAGCAGTCTGCAGGCGCCAATGGCGTGGTGCTGGTGCCGGAGCTGGATCGCCTGTTGCTGCTCAACACCGATGGCAGCCTGGGGGTGGCGCAGTTATCCACCCTCAAGCCGCTGAAGCGTATCGCGGTGGCCCGCAGCAACCTCAACAGCGCGGTGTACGACCCCGGCACCGGGCAGGTGATCATCGTCAGCGGCCGGCGCGCCGACCGCTCGACCCTGTACGTGTTCGACCCCCGGCAGGAGCGCATCGTCGCCGCCCATGAATTCGCGGTGAAGAAGATCGACCCGTTGCTGCTCAAGGGCGATGGCAGCTTCTTCATGCCGATGCGTGATGAAGGCCAGGTGGCGCGCTTGTCGACCAGCAGCTTCGCGGTGCTGGACACCTGGCGCTACCCGCAATGCAGCCGGCCCAGTTCCCTGGCCCAGGACGCCGAGCGCGGCCGGTTGTTTATCGCCTGCCGCGGTGAGCAGCCGCAGTTGCTGGTGGTGGACCGCGACAGCGGTACGCTCAAGGCCAGCCTGCCAATTGGGCGTGACGTCAACGCGCTGGCGTATGACCCGCAGCAGCGCCTGTTGCTGATCCCCAGCGGAGTGGACGCCAGCCTGACCCTGGTGGACCAGCTGGACGCCGATCACTACCGCCTGCGCAGCAGCGTCAGCACCACGCCGATGGCCTACAACATGGCGTTCGATCCGGGCAGCAAACGGGTGTACCTGGCGGCGATGGACTTTACCCAGCCGCTGGATCAAACGTCACCGGCGAAGGCGGATCCGCTGTTTCATGCCAATACCTTCAGCGTGCTGACCCTGGCGCCCTGAGGCCGGTCTGCGGCGTGCTCAGTTGGCTCAGCGGGCGAGGGCCTGGCGATACTCTCCGGGCGTGCCGCCCAGGGTCTGGCGAAAGCGGTTGGTGAAATGGCTGGCGCTGGAGAAGCCGCAGGCCAGGGCAATTTCGCCCAGGGCCAGGGAGGTACTGCGCAGCAAATGCCGGGCCTGGGCCAGGCGCCGGGCCAGCACATACTGGTGCGGCGGCAGGCCGAAGCTTGCGCGGAACATCCGCGCAAAATGGTATTCCGACAACGCGCACAACCCGGCCAACTGCCCGAGGCTGATGGGTTCGCCCAACTGGCTGTCGATGTACTCCACCAGATGCCGGCGCTGGTGCGCGGCCAGCCCGCCCTTCAAGCGCAGGCCCTGGCGCAGGCCGACCTGGTTGAGCAGCGCGTGGCTGAGCATTTCGTGGGCCACGCTGCTGGTCAGCAGGCGTTCGGCGGGTTCGTCCCAGTTGAGCTGGATCAGGCGGCGAAAGCGCCGGGCCTGAAGCGGGTCATCGAGGAAGGTGCTTTCGCGCAGTTGCAGCTCGCGGGGTTCGCGGTCGAGCAGGGTGACGCAGCCCAGGGCGAATTGTTCGGGGCTGAAATACAGGTGCGCCAGGCGGATTTCACCGTTGATCACCCAGGCTGATTGATGTTCGGCGGGGAGGATGCACAGTTTGTCCGGCCCGCCCGTGGTGCCCGGTTGCTCGCGGCGAAAGGTCCCGGTGCCGCCGGCGATGTAGCACGACAGGGTGTGGTGGCTGGGGGCCTCGTAGTCCTGGGCGTCGTGGTGGTTGCTCCACAAGGCTGCAGCCAGGCCGTCACCGAGCTCGGCGCTGTGCTCGAGGCGAGCATTGGGCGAGCGGTTGAGGGCTTGGAAGACTTGCAGGGTTTCCAGTGCGGGCATGGTCTGTACGTCGTTGAAAAATGAGTGCGCCACGATCCTGTAGCCGCTGCCGTTGGCTGCGCACGGCCCGGGGGGAGGGCGATGACGCGGCCTTCAAGGCTTTGCATCCTACTCCGTAGACAGGGCGCTGCCAGCTGCCGATCCGACAAAAGCGCAAGTTTATGCAAGCGTGCGCGGTGCATGGGGCCTGACACTGCAAGCCGAACTCAGGAGTAGCGCCATGAACCTTGCCTTGTATTTGCTCACCGTCCTGATCTGGGGCACCACCTGGATCGCCTTGAAACTGCAACTGGGCGTGGTGGCGATTCCGGTCTCGATCGTCTACCGCTTCGGCCTGGCGGCGCTGATCCTGTTCGTATTGCTGCTGCTCAGCCGCAAACTGCAGGTGATGAACCGGCGCGGGCACCTGATCTGCCTGGCCCAGGGCTTGTGCCTGTTCTGCATCAACTTCATGTGCTTTTTGCACGCCAGCCAGTGGATCCCCAGCGGTCTGGTGGCGGTGGTGTTTTCCACGGCAACCCTGTGGAACGCGCTGAATGCCCGGGTGTTCTTCGGCCAACGGGTGGCGCGTAACGTGCTGCTGGGTGGCGGCCTCGGCCTGTTGGGTCTGGGGCTGTTGTTCTGGCCGGAGCTGGTGGGCCACAGCGCCAGCCCGCAAACCCTGCTGGGCCTTGGGTTGGCCTTGCTCGGCACCCTGTGTTTCTCGGCGGGCAACCTGCTGTCCAGCCTGCAACAGAAGGCCGGGCTCAAGCCGCTGACCACCAACGCCTGGGGCATGGCCTACGGCGCGGTGATG
Source organism: Pseudomonas sp. QD4 (assembly GCF_049199125.1). NCBI lineage: Bacteria > Pseudomonadati > Pseudomonadota > Gammaproteobacteria > Pseudomonadales > Pseudomonadaceae > Pseudomonas > Pseudomonas sp. QD4. Next base: position 1,069,790 of record NZ_JBLZOM010000002.1, on the reverse strand, counting down.
CTGGGAGTGTATTGCCTGGTCCAGGGCGTGCCGTTCGCCATGGAATGGAACACGCGCTATATCGGCTCGCTGCTGTACCTGGTGATCCCGGGCTCGGTGATCGGTTTTACCGCCTACCTGACCCTGGTCGGGCGTATGGGCCCGGAACGCGCGGCCTACTGCACCGTGCTGTTTCCGGTGGTGGCGCTGAATGTGTCGGCCTACGCCGAAGGCTATCAGTGGACCGCTCCGGCACTGGCCGGGCTGGTCCTGGTGATGCTGGGCAACGTGCTGGTGTTTCGCAAACCGAAACCGGCCTTGGCCGTCACCCCTGGGAATCTGCGCCCTGCTGCCTGAGCGCAACCTGCAGCCGGTGCTGGGAGGTAGGCCAGGTCGCTGATCATGGGGGCAGGGCTTGCAGAACCGCCGGGTTCCAGGGGCATGGCGCCCCTGGACGTGCCCCTCAGCCCTTCCAGGTCTGCGGGTTGACCAGATCCTGCGGGCGCTCACCGAGCAAGGCGCTGCGCAGGTTATCCACCGCGCGATTGGCCATGGCCTCACGGGTTTCGTGGGTCGCGGAGCCAACGTGGGGCAGGGTTACGGCGTTTTTCAGTTGGAACAACGGCGATTCGGCCAGCGGCTCCTTCTCGTAGACGTCGAGCCCGGCACCGCGAATCTGACCTTTCTGCAGGGCCTCGATCAGCGCCGGCTCATCCACCACCGGGCCGCGGGAGATATTCACCAGGATCGCGCTCGGCTTCATCAGCGCCAGTTCACGCTGGCTGATCAGGTGTTTGGTCTTGTCGCTGAGGGGCACCACCAGGCACACGAAATCGGCTTCGGCCAGCAGTTGATCCAGGCTGCGGAACTGCGCCCCGAGTTCCTGTTCCAGCTGGGGTTTGCGGCTGTTGCCGCTGTACAGGACCGGCATGTTGAAGCCCAGGCGGCCGCGACGCGCCACGGCGGCGCCGATGTTGCCCATGCCGACGATGCCCAGGGTCTTGCCGTGCACGTCGCTGCCAAACAGCGAAGCGCCAACGCTGGCCTGCCACTGGCCGGCCTTGGTCCAGGCGTCCAGCTCGGCCACCCGGCGTGCGCTGCTCATCAGCAGGGCGAACGCCAGGTCGGCGGTGCTTTCGGTGAGCACGTCCGGGGTGTTGGTGAGCATGATCCCGCGTTCATTGAAGTAGCCCAGATCGTAGTTGTCGTAACCCACCGAGACGCTGGACACCACTTGCAGTTTGGCGGCGTTTTCCAGCTGGGCGCGGCCCAGTTTGCGGCCGACGCCAATCAGGCCGTGGGCCTGGGGCAGGGCTTCGTTGAACTGCGCGCTGATATCACCCTGCTTGGGGTCGGGCACGATCACGTCGAACTCCTGGCGCAGGCGTTCGATCATCTCGGGAGTGATGCGGCTGAAGGCAAGTACGGTCTTTTTCATCGCGGGAAAGCTCGACAGGCGGGAGAGAATGCCAAGCAAGCTAACATTCTCGACAGCTTTTTTGTAGCCGCTGGCCATTGGGAGCGCCTGGGGGCATCAGGGGTGTTTGCCCTGATGCTGATGGCCAGCGCAGCCTGGCGGCAGCGGTTACAGCGGTTGAGCAGGCTCAGTTGGTCAGGCGTGCACCGGCCAGGCTGCCGCTGAGTTCGTAGGCGGCGAGTTCGGCCTGGTGCGCGGCGAGGATCTCCGGCAGGGAGCCGCGCAGGTACTCGACCCAGGTCTTGATCTTGGCGTCCAGGTACTGGCGCGAAGGGTAGATGGCGTACAGGTTCAGCTCCTGGGAGCGGTACTGCGGCATGACCCGCACCAGGGTGCCGTTGCGCAGTCCTTCGATGGCGGCGTACACCGGCAGCACGCCGACGCCCATGCCGCTGGTGATTGCGGTTTTCATCGCGTCGGCGGAGTTCACCAGGAACGGCGAGCCATTGATGGTCACCATTTCCTGGCCTTCCGGGCCGTCGAAGGTCCACTTTTCCAAGGGGATAACCGGGCTCACCAGGCGCAGGCAGGCGTGGTTCAGCAGGTCGATGGGCTTGTTCGGGCAGCCGTTGGCTTTTACATAGGCCGGCGAGGCACAGACGATGCTGTAGGTGATCCCCAGGCGCTGGGAGACAAACCCCGAGTCCGGCAGCTCGCTGGCGAGCACGATGGACACGTCGTAGCCCTCGTCCAGCAGGTCCGGCACGCGGTTGGCCATGGTCAGGTCGAAGGTCACGTCGGGGTGGGTCTTGCGATAGCGGGCGATGGCGTCGATCACGAAGTGCTGGCCGATACCGGTCATGGTGTGCACTTTCAATTGCCCGGCGGGGCGGGCATGGGCGTCGCTGGCCTCGGCCTCGGCTTCTTCGACGTAGGCCAGGATCTGCTCGCAGCGCAGCAGGTAGCGTTTGCCGGCCTCGGTCAGGGCGATGCGTCGAGTCGTACGGTTAAGCAAGCGGGTTTGCAGGTGGGCCTCAAGGTTGGAGACCGCGCGCGAGACATTGGCTGTGGTGGTGTCCAGTTGCACGGCGGCGGCGGTGAAACTGCCGGCCTCGGCGACACAGCTGAAGGCGCGCATGTTTTGCAAAGTGTCCATGGGGTGCTCTCAAGGGAGATGGCAAATTGTGACACGAAGTTTCAGTGTTTACAGGGGCTTGGGGATACGACCAATGGATTATCGCGTTTACGGTAACAAAGATTCACAGGAAACCCACCTTATCGCAATCGAGGCTGCCCCCTAGAATTGCCGCGATCTGCAGGAGCCTGTCGTGCAATGCGTTGTCCCAGACGCATCGTGTCGCCCACCAGACGGCCCCTGCCAGAGAGTTGCCCCTCCCCCGATCTCAGGAATTCGCAGCAGTGCCGCCTCGCATCAGCAGAGAGTTGAAGACTCTCAGTGTTTGGGCTTTATCGTTAGCAATCAGCGGCTGCATCGGAACCGGAGGCATAGCGCCCCAAGGCACGCTACTTCCCGCCAATACCCTGGCCAGCGACGAGGCGATTCAGAGCGCCGCTCAGGACGCCCACTGGCCCAGTGCCCAGTGGTGGCAGGCCTATGGCGACCCGCAGCTGGACCAATGGGTCGACCGCGCCCTGCAAGGCAGCCCGAGCATGGCCATGGCCGCCGCCCGGGTGCGCCAGGCACGGGCCCTGGCCGGTGTCGCCGAATCTGCCGAATCGCTGCAGATCAAGGGCGATGCCAGCCTCAAGCGCCACAATTGGCCCACTGATCAGTTCTACGGTCCCGGTGACCTGGCCAACAGCACCACCTGGGACAACAACGCGGCCCTGGGCCTGAGCTATGCCCTGGACCTCTGGGGGCGCGAAAGCAACGCCAGCGAACGCGCCGTGGACCTGGCCCACATGAGCGCCGCCGAGGCGCGCCTGGCCCAGCTGGAGCTGTCGAACAATGTGGTACGGGCCTACATCCAGCTGTCGCTGCACTATGCCCGGCGCGACATCGTGCAGGCGACCCTGAAGCAGCAACAGCAGATTCTCGAGCTGGCGCAAAAGCGCCTGGACGCGGGCATCGGCACTCACTTCGAAGTCAGCCAGGCCCAAACCCCGCTGCCGGAAACCCATCGCCAGATCGACGCCCTGGATGAAGAAATCGCCCTGACCCGCAACCAACTGGCGGCCCTGGCCGGCAAAGGCCCGGGGGCCGGCGCGCAACTGCAACGGCCAACCTTGGCCCTGGGCGCCGCACTGCGCCTGCCTTCGGCCTTGCCCGCGCAGTTGCTCGGCCAGCGCCCGGATGTGGTCGCCAGCCGCTGGCAAGTGGCGGCCCAGGCCCGTGGCATCGATGTGGCCCACGCCGGCTTCTACCCCAACGTCGACCTGGTGGGCAGCCTCGGCTACATGGCCACCGGCGGCGGTGCGTTGGAGTTCCTCACTGGCAAGAAACTCACCTACAACGTCGGCCCGGCCATCAGCCTGCCGATCTTCGACGGCGGGCGCCTGCGTGCCGAATTGGGTGAAGCCTCGGCCGGCTACGACATCGCCGTCGCGCACTACAACCAGACCCTGGTCAATGCGCTGAAAAGCATCTCCGACCAGTTGATCCGCCGCGAGTCCATGGACAAGCAGCAAGGCTTTGCCGCCGAGTCGGTGGCGTCGGCGCAGAAAACCTATGACATCGCGATGATCGCCTACCAGCGCGGCCTCACCGACTACCTCAATGTGCTGAACGCCCAGAGCCTGTTGTTCCAGCAGCAACAGATCCAGCAGCAGGTGCAGGCGGCGCGGCTCACGGCCCATGCCGAGCTGGTGACGGCCCTGGGCGGCGGCCTGGAGGCGGGGCGCGATGTGCCAGCGGACGTCAAGATCCAACCGAGCAAGACCCCGGCGGCCCTGGCCGTCTTTGACCACTGATCGCTGACGACTGAGAAGGACCCGATGACTCCCTTGCCTGCACCTTTGCGCTGGCTGCACTCCCTTGAATGGCGCCGGGGTTTCTTTGACTGGGCGCGCAGCGACGGCGTGACCTGGGTCTACATCTTCAAGGTGCTGACCGCCGCGTTCCTCACCTTGTGGCTGGCCATGCGCCTGGAGCTGCCGCAGCCGCGTACCGCGATGATCACCGTGTTTATCGTGATGCAGCCCCAGAGCGGCCAGGTGTTCGCCAAGAGTTTCTACCGCTTCCTGGGGACCCTGACCGGGTCGGCGGTGATGGTCGCGCTGATTGCCCTGTTCGCCCAGAACACCGAGCTGTTCCTCGGCTGCCTGGCGATCTGGGTCGGCATCTGTTCGGCCGGCGCGGCGCGTTATCGCAACTTTCGCGCCTACGGTTTCGTGCTGGCCGGCTACACCGCCGCCATGGTCGGCTTGCCGGCCCTGGCCCATCCGGACGGGGCCTTTATGGCGGCCGTGTGGCGGGTGCTGGAGATCTCCCTGGGGATTCTCTGCTCGACCCTGGTCAGTGCCGCGATCCTGCCGCAGACCGCCAGCGCCGCGATGCGCAATGCCCTGTACCAGCGCTTCGGGGTGTTTGCCCTGTTTGTCACCGATGGCCTGCGGGGACGCAGCCAGCGCGAGGCGTTCGAGAGCGGCAACGTGCGCTTTATCGCCGAGGCGGTGGGCCTGGAGGGCCTGCGCAGCGTCACGGTGTTTGAAGACCCGCACATGCGCCGGCGCAACGGCCGCCTGAGTCGCCTGAACAGCGAGTTCATGAGCATCACCACCCGCTTCAACGCCCTGCACCAATTGCTCGAGCGCCTGCGTGGCAGCGGTGCCGACCCTGTGGTGGGCGCGATCAAGCCCGGGTTGCAGGACCTGGCCGAACTGCTGGACGGCTTCTCCGGCCGGGCCCTGACCAGCCCCGACGCGGCGCGCCTGGCCACGGCCCTGGCGGCCTACAAGGCCGAGCTGCCGGCCCGGGTACGCAGCCTGCGGGCGCAGTTCCAGGAGCTGCAGCCCAGTGACGCCGAGCAGCTGGATTTCCACACCGCCTACGAACTGCTGTACCGCTTTGTCGACGACCTGCACGGCTACGCCCAGACCCACGCCTCGCTGGCCGACCACAGCCACGAACGCGAGCGCTGGGACGAACCCTTCACCCCGCAGACCAACTGGCTGGCCTCCGCCGCCTCGGGGATCCGCGCGGCCTTCGTGCTGGTGGTACTGGGCAGTTACTGGGTGGCCACGGCCTGGCCCAGCGGCGCAACGATGACCCTGATCGCCGCCGCCACCATCGGCCTGTCGGCGGCCACGCCGAACCCCAAACGCATGGCGTTCCAGATGGCGTGCGGGACCTTTATCGGGGCGATCATCGGCTTTGTCGAAATGTTCTTCGTGTTCCCCTGGATCGACGGCTTCCCGCTGTTGTGCGTGATGCTGGCGCCGGTGATCGTGCTGGGCTCGTTCCTCACCTCGCGTCCGCAATACGCCGGGGTCGGCCTGGGGCTGCTGATTTTCTTCAGCACCGGCTCGGTGCCGGACAACCTCACGGTCTACAACCCCTACAGCTTTATCAACGACTACATCGCCATGGTCATGGGCATGCTGGTGTGCGCGGCGGCCGGGGCGATCATCCTGCCGCCCAACAGCCGCTGGCTGTGGCGCCGACTCGAACAAGACCTGCGCGGCCAGGTGGTGTACGCCATCAGCGGCAAGCTCAAGGGTCTGGCCTCCAGCTTCGAGAGCCGAACCCGCGACCTGCTGCACCAGGCCTATGGCCTGGCGGTAGGGCAGCCCCAGGTGCAGCGCGAGCTACTGCGCTGGATGTTCGTGGTGCTGGAAGTCGGCCACGCGATCATCGAATTGCGCAAAGAGCAGGCGATCCTGCCGGTGCACCCGGCCTATGCCCAATCCCAGCCGTGGCGCCAGGCGATCCGGGTCATGGGCCGCTCGCTGGTGCGACTGTTCCTGCAACCGAGCCAGAGCAACCTGGAGCGCGGCCTGATCGCGGTCGACCACGCCATCAGCCGGGTCCAGGCCACCGACGAGCCCTTTGCCCCGCACTTCGACACCTCGGCCCTGCGCCGGGTGAAAAGCTACCTGCACTTTATCCGCAGCTCATTGCTCGACCCCCAGTCGCCGCTGGCGGCCTATGCCACGCCGCGCCCCGTTGCTGTCCAAGGACCCGAACATGCCTCGTGAAATCGCCTTCCACGGCGTTTACATGCCGACCATGACCCTGATGTTTTTTGTCGCCGCGGCCCTGGCCTGGGCCCTGGACCGGTTTATCGCCGGCTACGACCTGTACCGCTTTTTCTGGCACCCGGCGCTGCTGCGCCTGAGCCTGTTCACCTGTCTGTTCGGCGCCATGGCGCTCACTGTTTACCGTTGAGAGTGATCCGATGAAAAAGTTCTTCAGCCTGCTCGCGACCCTGCTGGTGCTGGCCCTTGCCCTGTGGATCGGCCGCACCCTGTGGGAGCACTACATGAACACCCCCTGGACCCGCGATGGTCGGGTGCGGGCGGACATCATCAACGTCGCCGCCGACGTCACCGGCGAAGTGGTCGAGGTGCCGGTGCGCGACAACCAGTTGGTGAAAAAAGGCGACCTGCTGATGCAGATCGACCCCGAGCACTACCGCATCGCGGTCAAGCAGGCGCAATCGCTGGTGGCTTCGAAAAAGGCCACCTGGGAGATGCGCAAGGTCAACGCCCACCGCCGCGCCGACCTGGACAACCTGGTGATCTCCAAGGAAAACCGCGACGACGCCAGCAACATCGCCGACTCGGCCCTGGCCGATTACCAGCATGCCCAGGCGCAACTGGACGCCGCCGAACTCAACCTCGCGCGCACCCAGGTACGGGCGGCGGTGGACGGTTATGTCACCAACCTCAACGTGCATCGCGGTGACTACGCGCGCATCGGCGAACCGAAAATGGCCGTGGTCGACATGAACTCGTTCTGGGTCTACGGCTTCTTCGAAGAAACCAAGTTGCCCCACGTGCGGGTGGGCGATAAAGCCGACATGCAACTGATGAGCGGCGAAGTGCTCAAGGGTCATGTGGAAAGCATCTCCCGCGGCATATACGACCGCGACAACCCGGAAAGCCGCGAGCTGATCGCCGACGTCAACCCGACCTTCAACTGGGTGCGCCTGGCCCAGCGGGTGCCGGTGCGTATCCACATCGATGAAGTGCCGGACGGCGTGCTGCTGGCGGCGGGCATCACCTGCACCGTGGTAGTCAGGCAGGAGGGGGAGCAATAGGGGCAGAATGGCAGCCGCTGCACAAAACGGTTGCTGCTGCCTGTAGCCGCTCTCTATATTCGCCGCACTTTGTTGAGCAGGGATGACGTGGGTGAGGATTTTTCCAGGGAGTATTTTTTTACTGGCGGCACTGGCTTTCGGCGCCGGTGCCGTGCATTTCTTCCACCAGTTTGTCGATTACCGCCTCAATGGCCTGCCCAGTGTCGGCACGGTGCTTCGGGTCACGGTGTACCCGGTGCACAACGGCGGCAAGTCCAGCTACACCCGATACACCGATGTCCAGTTCGCCACGGCCGAGGGCACGCTGATCAAGCACAGCTTTCACGATGAGTTGTCCGGGGCGAAAGAGGGCGACCAGGTCGACCTCCTGTATAAACCTGAGAACCCCCAGGACGTGGTTTCGGCCAGTTGGCTGACGTTGTTTTTCGGGCTGATGATGACGCTCGGGGCCCTGGCCGGGCTGCTGGCGTTTTCGTCGTTTACGCCCATGAAAGCGCCGCCGCAGGGGCCGCCCGTCGAGCCCTGAACCGGGCGTTGAAAGAGCGTAGGGCGTCAGCTGTTGAAGCAGATCAGGAGTGTGCAGGTGCGATATATCGCGAAGTTTTTCTTTTTACTGATGGTGCTGGGCAGTGGGCTGGGTATTTATCATACGTCCCGCGATTTTTTTGCCCTCAGGCTCAACGGCGTTTATGCGCCGGCCCAGGTGCTGAGCTTTTCCAGTTCGCGGATGGTCGGGGTGCAGGGCGGCACCAGCTATATCTCCTCCAGAACCGTGTCCTATGTCACCGCTGACGGCACGCTGCTGACCCATGATTTCAAAAGTCAGTTTTCCAAATCCAAGGTCGGCGACACGGTGGGGGTGTTCTACAACCCCGGCAACCCTGCCGAGGTCATCCCCGATACCTGGAACGGGCTGTTTATCAGCGCGCTGCTGGGGGCCCTGGCCCTGACGGCATTGGGCGCGATGCTGGTCATTTGAGGGCGGGCCGGTCACTTGCGCCGTTACTGCTTGCGCTTGGCCAGGATGGTTTTGGCCTTGGCGACGATCTCTTCCACGCTCAGCTCATCATTGATCAGCAAGGCATGCAGCGCCGGGTCCTGCCACAGGTCCACGGCCGGGCCGGTAGTTTGCACACTGCGGGCAATCAATGCGTAGGCCATCACCTGGCCACGGGTGTGGAACTGCGGGTAGAGATCTTGCATGTCCACCAACTGGGCCACGAACGCGCGCCGTTGCACAGGGGACATGCCCTCGAACACCTGCGGGTGGCTGTAGTACAGATCCGCTGAGCTGATGGCGATGACGATCTTGCGCAGCGCCTCCTTGATATCCTTTTCGGGGGTGAGTTGGCTGAGCAGTTGGGTGTAGTGCTGCTCGCCTTCGGCAATTTGCTGCGGGCTCATTTTGCGCTTCACTGCCTCGACTGTTTCTGCATCATCCAGGACCCTGGCCCAGGCATAGGCCACCGGGAAATTGCCCTGGTCGCGGCTCCAACGCACCATGTCCTGTTGCGAGTCCTGGTCGCCGTGCCGTGCGGCACGCTCGAGCCAGCCCATGGCCAATTCCTTGTTCGGTGCAATGCCCAGCTTGCCCACGCTGTAGAGGTCGGCCAGGCCTGCTTCCGCGCAGGATTCATTGTGCTTGGCGGCGTAAGCGATGTAGTTGAAGGCTTCACTTTTGTCATAGTCGTTTTGTCTGGCGCCGACAATGCCGGCCAGGACGCACAGGCTCGTGGTGTAGCGAGGGGCGGCCATGATCAGGCAACTGCGGGCCATTTTTATTTCCTTGCTGGCCTGCAAGGTACGGCCTGCGCCATAGAGCAGGTCGTCCTCATCGCTCAGTCGGCTGCCGAGGCCGAGCAGCAACTCGCTGTCCATATCCGGCGTGCAGTACTGGTTGGCCTCGACCTTGGGCAGGATCTCTTCGAGGCTCAAGTCCGGCAGGGAGTTATTGAGTTTCTCGTCCGGTGACGCGGCATTGCAGCCCACCAGCAGACTGAAGATGGCCAAGGGCAGCAGGCTACGACATTTCAATGGAGAGTCCCTGAGGTTCAATCGAGTAAAAGCGAGGGCGCCAGGAGGGCATGAGCAGGGACGGGGTGCAGCCGTTCCGTGCTTGAGGTGCCGCTTCCCTGCGATTTGAGTGCGCGCATTCTACGGGCATCGGCGCTGCGCACAACGCTGTCATGCGCGTGATGGCCGGCGTTGAACGATCAGAGCCTGGCGCTCAATCCGAAACGCTTCATCAGTACCTTGTCCAGCAGCCCCTTGGGCAATAGCGCGGCTAGCAGCGGCAGCGCACGGCTGCCATTGCCGATCCGCACCAGGCGCGGCGGCGAGTCCTGCTGCACGGCCTTGAGCAGGTGGGCGGCGAACTCGCTGGCGGGGGTCGGTTTGTCCTGGGAGGCCTTGGCCCGGTTGCGAATCCCTTCCCGCAGCGGCCACCAGGGCGATTGCTCGTTGATCAGTTGCTCGGCTTCATGCCCGGCATTGCGGGCGAAGCTTGAGGCAATGGCCCCGGGCTGGACTTCCATCACGCGGATGCCGAACGGCGCCAGCTCCATGCGCAGCGCGTCGCTCAGGGCATGCACCGCCGCTTTGGAGGCGCAGTAGGCACCGGCAAAGGGCGTCACCAGCACTCCGGAAACGCTGCCGATATTCACCACCAGCCCCCGGCTGCGGCGCAGCACCGGAAACAGCGCCCGGGTCACCCCGATCACCGAGAACACATTGGTTTCGAACTGGCGCTGCATGGCTTCGACGCCACCGTCGAGCAGCGGGCCCATGGCGCCGTAGCCGGCATTGTTGATCAGCACGTCGAGGCCGCCGTACTGCAGGTTGATCTGCTCGCCCAGGGCGCTGAGGGCCGGGCCGTCATTCACATCCAGTTGCAGTGCGGTAAAACCGGCGGCGTGCAGGGCAGCCACATCCTCACCCTTGCGTGCGGTGGCCAGGACAGTGAAACCGGCGTTTTTGAAAACGTCGGCCAGGGCGCGGCCAATACCGCTGGAACAACCGGTGATCAACGCGACGGGCATGGCGCGGTCCTTGTGCTGGAAGAAGGGAGGGGGCAATCAGTCGGAGAAACTACCCTGCAAACGCTCGGCGCGAAACTCCAGGGTCTGTGGGCGGTAGCCGGGGCGCAGGGGCGGCAGCGGCAAGCAGTCTTCCCAGTTGGCGCCGGCTTGCAACTCGCCGGGGCCGCGATAGCGCGGGGCGCTGTACTGGTTGTCGGCAAGATTGACCGTATCCCCCGGGGCGTAGGCGGCGATGCGCCAGCGCAATTCGATCAGGGGTACGTCGTTGCCGTTGTTCATCTTCAACTGCAAGGGGCGGTCGGCCGGGCAGGCTTGGGGAGCGTAGGCGATGCGCAGTTCCAGGCGCGCCAGTTGCTGGGCTTCGCGGTTGTCGAGCCAGACCACCCAGCAGGCCACCAGGCCCAGGCCAAAAGCTGCCGCCAGGGACACGGGCAGGGCTTTGGCGGGGTAGCGCAGGAGCAGGATCAACCAGGTGATGACCAGCAGAACGCCGATGAACATGACATGCGCCTCGGGGAAGAGAGGGGGACATCCTACCTAAGCGTAGGTGGGGTTGGCGATGAGGGATGGCTTTGATCAGGGGCTTTTGCAAATGGGCGAAAGTTTAACGGTGTTTCAGTTATAGGGTCAGCCAAAGAGCTTATCCAGAAGTTTCCAGGGTGAAGATGGTTTTTATCAAATAAGAGCAGGAAAAACATTGGGTTTTATTTGTATCAAATAATCTGGGCGGTTTTTTGTTAACTAAGGTGTCCCCCAAGGTTCATGGGGTTGGCTGCCTGTATTAATTGATGTAATTCTTTGGCGGGCATAGTTTTTTTATTGTTTTTTAATATAAAAATGTCTGGAAAGGTCTTGGGTTTTGAGATTGAATCTGCACCAGGATCAGTCTTGGACAACTGTTTTTTAATCCGGCGGATATCATGAGTTGCATAAGGGTTACATGGCGTTTCAATTGATGTGAGCAATCTTTGAACGTGCTAATGGAAAAGCCCAGTGCAAAAAAACAACCTTATTAGAGGCCCAATAATCGATGACCAAGAAAAAGACTACGTTCGAAGTAGCTAAGCAGGAAGTTCATGCCGCCCTTTCAATGCACGATCTGCCAACCAGGCTCATCGCTGAGCGAATGTCGGTATATCGCGTACAAGAACAACAGTATTCTGACCCGCTTTATTACAATCGCAATTCGGACACCCGCTACGGCGATCCTCAGAAGAAAATCGGCACCTGCTATGTTTCCTTCAGCGATAGGGTGGCACTTGCGGAAACGTTGCAACATGGAAGGTCTGGGGCAGGAAGCCCTGTTTTGCAGTCCGAAGTAGAGGAAAGGTCACTGTATCTTATTCAAACCACTCGCCAATTGGTGGTGGTCGATGCGGCGGCATTGGCTCGCAACGCTGGCAAAACCCTTGGCGCAATCGTCAAGTCGCGCGGACAGGGCGATGAAGGTTATGCCTACACGCAAACCCTGAGTGGCGTTGTCATGCGCTGGCAACCTGCTGTCGACGGCATCCTCTATCCCTCGCAGGTGTATCCCATCACGGCAAGCCTGGAGGGGTGCAATCTGGTGTTGTTTGAAGGCCGGCCTACTCAACTGGTCGCAGTGAGTAAGCAGCCGTTGGGAAGTGTGGTGCTTTCTAATGGGGAAACGGTCGGTGAGTTGTTAAATCGCATGCGGGTTCCAATCGAGTGAGAATGAGTTGGCCCTTTAATGGCGCCGATTTCACTTGCCCATGGTCAATCTGTTTTGGAAGTCGCGAACAATTATTTCAAAAGCATCCTTGTTGGAGAGCAGTGTGTACCTGGGCTGCAGGTTTTGTGGCTCCCCTGGGTTGGAAAAGTCCATGTCCTGGGCTAAATATCCCAAAAGTACATTGGTTTTCGCACCCTCTTTGGAGTCGATGGCCAGGGCCTTGGTCAACTTGCCAATGTCTGCAATCACGGCGTTGTTCTTGAACTGGAACGCGGGGTAGTGCTTACGAGCACCTTCGGTATAAGCAATGACCTGTCCGGCCTGGACTCTCTTGTTGAGCGCTTGCCGAGAGATGCCGAGGATTTCACAGACGGTTTTAGAGTCAAGCAGTTCGTAGGTTTTCTTAATGTTTTCAAATGAAAGCGCTTTGCCTTTTGTATAGGCAATTTGATTACGTACCTGGGGGCTCAGCTGTTGGGTGCCGACTTTTTTCAGGAGTGCCTGAAGTGCGTCGAAATAGGTTTCTTCTGCCCCATGGTTGGCTATTTCCATAAGAAGCGGCTGAGACAGGTTGTCCAGGAAGTTTTCAAAACCCTCCATCAGTGCAGCCTTGGCAGCCTCTTGGGAATGGATTGGTTGTTGAGTGGGTTTGCCAATGGCAGTCTTCATTTTCCCCTCCCGTGCGGGTGGTTTTTCAGTGACCTTAGGCTAGCTCCCTATTTTTTATGCGTCAATGCGTCAATGTAGCAACTCGTCAACCTACGGTGATTTCGAATTCGCCAGCAGTGCACGCAACAGGATGGCATTCGCGTGGGGTTGCACGATCCGCTGTCTGTAGCCGCGGCCGCCAGGCTGCGCTGGACGGGATAGGCCAGGAAGGATTGTGGCGGTTTTAGGGGCCCGCGCAGTTTGTGGTAGCGGTTACTTGGAGAGGATGGTTGGAGTACATATCCATTGCTGCGGTAACGGCGGCTTAGGGTTTCGCCCTTACGGCGAGTCCCTTTTGTCAAACGCCCGGAATGCCGGCCCAGCCAAAAGGAACCAAAAGGTCTCGCCCCGAGCGTACGGCCCTCGCTGCGCTCGGGTTCCCTCGTTCCGGCGTCCCTCAGGGGGCATCGCTACTAGCGATGTCCTCGACTGCGTCGAGGGGCGCTACGCGCCATTCCCCTGATGAACACCTCCACTCGGCCTGCCGAAGGGGGCGGGTAGATCAAGATCAAACGCCTGTTGGCGCGCCCTACCGGGCGGCGCCTCTGGGGCATTGGAGGCAGAAATTTTGAGTAGGCGAGAGGCCTCGGACCTGTAATCGCTGCCGCAGGCTGCGTACGACACCGCGCAGGCGGAGTCGGGGCTGGAAAGTTCCCTGCCGCTTGAAGGCTGATGGCCCTTATACGTTTTGCTCTAGCACTCTCTGCCTGATTTTTGTGGACCATATAAGGTCTTCTATTTCTATAAAACGCCTATAATGGATATCAGGTTGTCCATATTAAGTTAAGTACCCACTCGCTTGGGCAGGTCTATCAGTTATGTCACTGACTCGCTTTATGTACACCCCGTCCGAGATCACGGCCGAGATCGGAAAAAACGCCCAGGCCCTCAGATTGTCAAAAAATCTGTCGCGCAAAACCTTGGCTGAAAAATCCGGGGTGCCGGCGTCGACGATCAAGCGCTTTGAGCTGCAGGGAGCCATTTCCCTTGAGTCGATGGTGCTGATCGCGGCGGCTTTGGATGAGCTTGATCCGCTGCTCAAGTTGTTCAAGCCGCCTTCGCCAAACACGCTGTTTGAGCTGCAAAACTCAAAACGCCAGAGGGGCACCCGATGACTGAACGAGGCATCAAGAAGTACAAGCCGATCGAAGAGTTGGGCGTCTTCATGCATGGCCGTCAGGTGGGGCTGCTTAGCTGGAACCGCCAAGGCACTTACTTCACTTATGCCAAGGAGTGGCTGACCCAGGGGTTCAACCTGTCGCCCCAACTGGCCTTCGACGAGAGGCCGCAGCAACCCGATACCCATCTGTTTCTGGGCCTTCATGGGGCCTTCGCCGATTCTCTTCCCGACGGTTGGGGCTTGCTGTTGATGGGGCGTTTTTTTACCGCGGAGTATGGATCGCGGGTTACCCACGGCCTGACTCAGCTCGACCGTCTTGCCTACATCGGCAACCGGGGAATGGGTGCCCTCGAGTACTACCCCATGTCGGAAAAAGTGGCCCGGGAGCCCATCAGCCTTTCAGCGTTGTATGAGGCATCGGTCCAGGTCCAGGTGGGGGAGACGGTTGAGGTGTTGAAAGCGCTGCGGATTGCCGGTGGCTCGCCGGGGGGCGCACGGCCCAAGGCTGCCGTTGCGTTTTCGGCGGATCTGTCCCAGGTGGTTTCGGCGTTTGAACCCTTGCCGGAGGGCTACGCGCACTGGATCGTGAAATTCAGGTCCCTTGAGGAACCCTGGTCCATGGGCGCGATTGAATGCGCCTACGCCCGCATGGCCCGCGCCGCTGGAGTCGATATGGCTCACAGCGAGCTCATCACCGTGCCCTCGGAGCAGGGCTGGAACGAGCGTTTTTTTGCGACCCGGCGCTTTGATCGCAAGCACAATCAGAAAGTGCACATGATGACCGCTGCCGGGATTCTGCATGCGGACTTCAGAGTTCCGTGCCTGGACTACAAGGACTTGCTGAGGTTGACGTTCGCCCTGACCAGGAGCGCCAAGGAAGTGGAGAAAATGGCCCGGCTCATGGTGTTCAACGGCCTGGCCCACAACTACGACGATCACGCGAAGAACTTCGCTTTTCTGTACGAAGAGGGGCAAGGCGATCAGGACGGGCAGTGGGTGCTGGCGCCCGCGTACGACCTGACCTTCTCCACCGGTATGGGCGAGCACACTACCGCGTTCGATGGCCAGGGGCGTCCGTCCAGAAAGGCGATCAGGCGCTTGTGTGCGGACTACAAGTTTCTCAAGCCGGATGACTACATTGATCAGACGCTGGAGGCGTTGGGCAATTGGGAAGCGGTGTTTGCTGAGCTGGGTATTCTGGCGGCTGATGGGAAGGAGATCTTTGAGACGCTTGCGGATGTTCATGCGCAGTTTTAAGCGCTCGGTGTCCAGGGCTGGGATGTGTGCTGCTGTTTTGTTCGGGGTGGTCTGCTAGCCGGCCTGGTTTTTTGCGGATTGGGTGCATATCCGTTGCTGCGGTAACGGCGGCTTAGGGTTTCGCCCTTACGGCGAGTCCCTTTTGTCAAACGCCACAAAAGGAACCAAAAAGTCTCGCCCCGAGCGTACGGCCCTCGCTGCGCTCGGGTTCCCTCGTTCCGGCGTCCCTCAGGGGGCATCGCTACTAGCGATGTCCTCGACTGCGTCGAGGGGCGCTACGCGCCATTCCCCTGATGAACACCTCCACTCGGCCTGCCGAAGGGGCGGGTGGATCAAGATCAAACGCCTGTTGGCGCGCCCTACCGGGCGGCGCTTGGGTGGGGGCGGGTGGTGTGGGTGTCAGCTCAGGTGCTGGCTGCCACGAATACGCCGACCCAGTAC
This sequence comes from Pseudomonas sp. QD4, assembly GCF_049199125.1. Classification (NCBI taxonomy): domain Bacteria; kingdom Pseudomonadati; phylum Pseudomonadota; class Gammaproteobacteria; order Pseudomonadales; family Pseudomonadaceae; genus Pseudomonas; species Pseudomonas sp. QD4. Next base: position 1,053,916 of record NZ_JBLZOM010000002.1, on the reverse strand, counting down.
GTCCAGCAGATCGCATCCATCGCGCAGGAGGATGACGCTGGCGTGGGCGATTTGTGAGAGGTCGGTGGCGTCGGCTTGACGGTTGTCCATATGGACGATGCTTTCCATCAACTGGGTGACCGCAAGGATGCGGTAGGCGGCGCTGGCGTGAAGTTCGTCCAGGGGCGCGCGGGTGTCGATGAACAGGGTGGGAGTGGAGGATTCGTTGCTGGTTAGCGCGATGCGGTCCGTCATGGTGTGTTGCTCCTGAAATAAATAGAGCTGCCACTGGATCGCCGTCAAACGAATGGGGTGGCAACTGTACGCAGGTTGACGGACCGGTCTCAGGAACCCGGCGCATCCGAAGATGCCCCACGCACAGTCGCCATAAGACTTTTTGCGAGCGCAGAAGAGCGCAAGCAGAGTCGAGGAACTATGCGTCCTGAAAGTGTTGCCGAGCCGTCAAACCCGATCACGAATGAGTCGTGACAGGCGCGAGGATAGGGAGGCCCGCTGGGGCGGTCAACCCGATATTTGTAGCGTGACGCTACACCTGTAGCCGCTGCCGCCAGGCTGCGCTGGCCATCAATCACGCCACCAATACACCTGACACATCACGGCGTATTCAAAGGCCAGCGCAGCCTGGCGGCGGCGGCTACAGGCCCCCTCAAAAAAATCCCCCTGGCCCATTGCCTGCGGATAGGGGACGCAGGCAATGGACCAGAGGGTTGAAGGTATTGCTGACAACGGCGATCCGCTTTTACTTGCAGCTAGCCGCTTGAAGCTTTCCGCTGCGCTTACTGCGCGATTGTCTTGACCGACACGCCGCGTTCCACCGGTGTGGAGCGGCCGTAGATGTCTTCAAAACGTTCGATGTCGTCTTCGCCCAGGTAGCTGCCCGATTGCACTTCGATGATTTCCAGGGGGATTTTGCCTGGGTTGCGCAGGCGGTGGACCGAGGCGATGGGGATGTAGGTCGACTGGTTTTCGCAGAGCAGGAACACGTTTTCGTCGCAGGTGACTTCGGCGGTGCCGCTGACCACGATCCAGTGTTCGGCGCGGTGGTGGTGCATTTGCAGGGACAGGCAGGCGCCCGGCTTGACCGAGATGTGCTTGACCTGGAAGCGTCCGCCCATGTCCACCGAGTCGTAGGAGCCCCACGGACGGTAGACCTCGCAGTGGTTCTGGGTTTCGCTGCGGCCCTGTTCGTTGAGGGTGTTGACCATCTGTTTCACGCCTTGGACCTTGTCCTTGTGGGCGATCATCATGGCGTCCTTGGTTTCGACGACGACGATGTTTTCCAGGCCGATCACCGACACCAGTTTGCCGTTGCCATGGATCATGCAGTTGTGGCTGTCCTGGATCACCACATCGCCTTTGCTGACGTTGCCGTTGGCGTCTTTTTCATGCACGTCCCACAGCGACGACCAGCAACCCACGTCGCTCCAGCCGGCGCTCAGCGGCACCACGCAGGCGCGTTGGGTTTTTTCCATCACGGCGTAGTCGATGGAGTTGTCCGGGCAGCAGGCGAAGGTGGCTTCGTCGATGTCCACGGTGTCGGCGTCCTGCACGCTGCGCTCCAGGGTCAGCAGGCAGGTGTCGTAGATGTCCGGATCGTGTTTTTTCAGCTCTTCGAGGAAGCGGCTGGCGCGGAACAGGAACATGCCGCTGTTCCAGAAATAGCCACCGTCCTTGACGAATTCGGTGGCGCGCTTGTGGTCGGGTTTTTCGACGAACTGGGCGACCCGGCTCACGCCTTCGGGCAGGTGGATATCGCTGCTGGACTTGATGTAGCCATAACCGGTTTCCGGTTTGGTCGCCGGTACGCCGAACAGCACCATCTCGCCACGCTCGGCGGCCACGGTGGCCAGGGCCAGGGCGCGCTGCAGGGCTTTCTGGTCGTCCAGCACGTGGTCGGCGGGCAGCACCAGCATCAGTTCGTCACGGCCTTCGTTGACCAGCATCATTGCGGTCAATGCCACGGCCGGTGCGGTGTTGCGACCGAAGGGCTCCATCAGGATGCGCTGCGATTCCAGTTTGCGGGCACTGAGTTGCTCATTGACGATAAAGCGATGGTCCTTGTTGCAGACCACGATCGGGGTGTCCATGCCGTCGAACACCAGGCGCTCCAGGGTCTGCTGGAACAGGGTCTGTTCGCCGGTCAGGGCGAGAAATTGCTTGGGGAATTGCTTGCGCGAAAGCGGCCAAAGACGTGAGCCGCTACCACCTGACAAGATCACCGGAATCATGTTGTTACTCCTTCAAATATCGTATGGGTTAGAGCTACTGCGTTCTGTCGTTTCACTCTTGTTTTTGTCTCGTTGTCGCCGCTGCCTCGTGTCTGGGCAGCGGCGACAGATTCTGCTTAGCGCGTCGACACGGGGCGTTTCACCCACACTGGCGACAGGCTGCTGCCATTACCGGTGACGTAGAGCACGGCGGCTTCACCGCGCTCCAGGGCCACGGGCTTGAGGTCGCTGACTTTTTTCTCGCCGTCGTACAGGGCGAAGCTGACCTTGACCGGGTTGATCTCGCGCTCGCCGCGGCCCTTCGCAGCCACGGCCTTGACCACATCGGTCTTGCCGTCGGCGGTTTTCAGGGTCAGGGATTTGTCGCTGAGGTTCTGCACCCGTACCAGGGACTTCTGCTTGTTCTTGAACGGCGGTTCTTCGATCAGTTGCGGCTGGCCGCTGGCGTTGTTGACCAGGGTGTAATAGTGGTCGGCGGCGAGTTTGACCGGCACGGTCTGGCTGCCGACCTTGGCGCTGTAGTCGCCGCCGGGCATGAAGCTGAAGTCGCTGCTGGCCAGCGGGGCGACGTCGTTGAGGTTGGTGCTGCCGACGGTGGCGCTGACTTCGCTGTTGCTGGCGTTGTAGATACGCACGAAGGACGAGCCTTTAGGCGCGGTCGGGCCGTAGAGCGCGGCGTCGCCGGCGAAGGCGGACATCGACAGCACGCTCATGCCGGCGGCCAGAGTGAGGGCCTTGGCGAGACGACGCGGAGTAGTAGTGAAAGTCATGGTGTACCTCTCTTTCAGTTTTGCGCCCGGTCGGGCGTCTCGGATTTGTTGAGTGCAGCTACGTTTTGTTGGCTGGCGCCGGCTTTTTTCAGCTCGGCGACCCACTGCGGGTCGGCGTCGCCGATTTCGTTGTTCACAGGCAGATAGCGTTCGGGGAATTCCCAGATCAGCACTTGCGGCGGATCGTTTTTGAAGGCGTCACTTTTCAGGTAGCTGAGCATCGGCAGGATCGGGCCGTGGCCGTCTTCGGCGTAATTGACCACGTCGCTGTGCAGCGCCTGCTTCAGTGCGCCAACGAAGTTCCAGTTGGGATTGGCGCTGTAGCTGGTGCCGATCAGCGCCACCGGGACCTGGTTGTCGGCGAACAGCGCATCGTCGGCGGCCGGCTGGTCGTCGGCGGCGCGGGTCACGCGTTTTTGCAGCGGCTCCTGGGCCGGCATCAGGTTTTCGAACAAGGGGTCCAGGGGCAGGAACAGGCGCAGGTCACCCTTGTGCTCCACGGTCTGCTCGGCTTCGGTGACGAAGCGCTGCGGCTGGCCGCTCAGCGGGGCTTTTTCGGCAATCGCCTTGGCCAGTTGCCGGGCGGCGATTTCGGCGCCGCTCGGGGTCCAGTGGGTGTCGGTGCGCAGGAACACTTGCTCACCCTGTTGCTTGGCCTGTTGCAGCGGGCCCAGCAGGTCGGGGGCGAGGATCTTGTCGGCCGCGACCCGGGCGTGGAAGTCCTGGTAGAGGTTGGCGTGGATGCTCGCCGGCTGCACGTCACCCAGGTGTTCCGGGTACAGGCGGACCTTGGCCGGCACGATCGCCATCACCAGTTTCACGCCTTTGGCCTTCAGGGTTTGGCGCACGCCTTCGACCAGGGCGTAGTTGCCTTGCAGGTTCAGTTCTTCGTTGACGATGGGGTTGAATTCTTCATCGCTGTACAGCCACTGGTCGCGGCCCAGGACCACGCCCGGACGACCTTCGTTGAACAGCTTGAAGTCCAGCGCAGCCCAGAGGTTGGTGCCCAGGCGCTTGATCGGGAACTCTTTGTCGTAGTGAGTTTCCACGGCCTTGGTCCAGCGTCCGTTGAGTACGGTGGCATCGCTGTTGGTGCTGAAGCCGAAGAAGCTGCGCACCGACCACAGGCCCAGGACCATCAGGGTCACCAGGAACAGGGCGATATAGAAAATACGTAATGAGCGGGTCATGGGCAGATCCCTCAGAACTGGAAGTAAAGGAACGGCGAGAAGCTTTGCGCCGAGAGTTTGAGAATCGAGGCGATAAACAGCAGCAGCACCAGGGTGCGCATCAGGTAGCGCGGCCAGTCGGCAGTCCAATAGGCCGGTTGCACCTGGGCGTCGGTGCCCACGATGTAACCCGGCTGGTGGATGCTGCCGGGGTTGTCGCCAGGCACAGCCTTGATCAGGCCGGGCTGGGCGGCGGCCGGGCCATCGCTGGCGGCGCTGACTTCAGGCTGGGTCTTGACGGGCGGACGGTTGCGGTAGAAGTCCCGCAGGCCGAAGAACGCCAGGGTCATGTAGGCCACGATCAGGGTTGCCACTTGCAGACCGGTGAGGCTGGCGCGGTTGAGTTCCGACAGCGACCAGTCGCCAAAGCTGAACATGGCGCCGTACATGCGTCCGGCCACGTGCAGGTTTTCCGCGCGGAAGATCACCCAGCCCATGACCACCAGGAGGAAGGTCAAGGCCCAGCGGATCGGGTTGAAGCTGCGCGGCGAGGTGTTGAGGCCAATGGCTTTTTCAATCGCCAGCCACATGCCGTGCCAGGCGCCCCAGACGATGTAGGTGATGTTCGCCCCGTGCCACAGGCCGCCCAGGAGCATGGTCAGGAACAGGTTGCGGTAGGTGGTCAGGGTGCCTTTGCGGTTACCGCCCAGGGTGATGTACAGGTAGTCCCGCAGCCAGGTGGAGAGGCTGATGTGCCAGCGCCGCCAGAACTCGGTGATTGACTGGCTGATGTAGGGCTGCTTGAAGTTTTCCATGAAGCGGAAACCCATCATCAACCCCAGACCGATGGCCATGTCGCTGTAGCCGGAGAAGTCGAAATACAGCTGTGCGGTGTAGGCCAGGGCGCCGAGCCAGGCATCGCCCGTGGTCGGGTTCTGCAGGGCGAAGCAATGGTCGGCCACCACCGCCAGGGTGTCGGCGATAAACACCTTCTTGATAAAACCCTGCATGAAGCGCGTGCAGCCTTCAGAGAATTTATCCAGGGTGTGGGTGCGGTTGTTGAACTGGTCGGCCAGGTCGCGAAAGCGCAGGACGGGGCCGGCGATCAGGTGCGGGAAGATCGCCACGAACGCCGCGAAGTCGATCAGGTTGCGGGTGGCCGGGGTGTCGCCGCGGTAGACGTCGATGATGTAGCTGATGGACTCGAAGATGTAGAACGAGATCCCGATCGGCAACAGGATGTGGGTCAGGATGAACGGCTCCAGACCATAGGAGGTCATCATCGCGTTGATGCTGTCCACGCCGAAGTTGGCGTATTTGAAGTAGCCGAGGATGCACAGGTCGACCCCGACCCCGAGCAGCAGCCAGCGCTGGGCGGGTTTGGTGCGCACACCGGCGGCGCCCACCTTGAGGCCGATCCAGTAGTTCCACAGGGTGACGCCGGCGAACAGCGCCAGGAAGTCCACGCGCCACCAGGCATAGAACACATAGCTGGCGATCAGCAGCAGCAAGTTGCGATAGCGTTGCCCGCTCAAGTAGTACAAGCCGAGAAAGATCGGCAAGAACAGAAACAGGAACACATTGGATGAGAAAACCATCCCGATCTCTCCGTGTTTAACCAATAGACAGAGGCCGCAGCCCCCCCAAACCCCCCCGTTGGAAAACGGTTGGGTTGTTACCCTGTTGCAAAGACTTCATGTGGCCAGGGAGTCAGCTCCCTGGCCGCACCCGCGCTCGACCGGCATCCGTTTCAAGAGCCCTTTTCATGGGACGGGTCATAGACCTTCGTCAGGTCGCCGCCGAGGCGGAAGGTCTTGAACGGCTGCATCTTGTGCTTGCGTTCCAGCACCTCCGGGCCACAGGTGTAGAGGCTGCAGAAGGGTTCGAGCCAGGCGAATTTGGAGTCGACCTTGAGGTCGGTCATGTCCTGTTCCTTGCCGTTCTTCTTCTCGAAAATATCCGGGTCCTTGACCCCGGCCAGCACCTGGTCACCCAGGCGCTTGAGGGCGCCGTTGTTTTCCTGGCGCAGGTCAACCCCGTTGACCTGGGCGAAGCTGGCGATCATCGCCAACGGCGGCAGGGCGTAGTTGTGGTAGGCCAGGGCGCGTTGCTGGCGCTTGAGTTCGTTGGGCAGGAAACCGTCGGCGTCGACCTGGTTGGCGCCGACCTTGTATTCCTTGACGGCCCAGTCGAACAGGTCGCGGCGGTTGGTGGCGACGGAGGTCGCCATCACCGACCAGGCGGCCCAGTACGAGTGATTGTTGGTTTTTTCCAGCGGCAGGTTGTCCCAGTCGCTGACCACCTGGTCGGCCATCTTGCTGAACCAGGCTTCGATCAATTGCGCTTCCTGCTGGTGGGCGGCCAGGGGATGGGAGTCGGAGAACTTCAGGCGGATATAGGCCGAGGCCATGCTGCCCAGGGCCCATTTGCGCATGGACTTGCCGGTGTGGTTGAAGTCCTTGGACATCAGCGCGTCGGCCTTGGCCCAGGAGGTCAGCCAGTTGAGGGTACATTCCAGCTGTTCCGGACGACCGTCACGCATGAACTGCATCACCCGTTTGCTGGTGCCGCGCTCGAGCTTGGTGATGTCGGCGGTGGTGTCGCGGAAGGCTTTTTCCGACTGCACATTCAGGGTCGAACGGGCCTTGTCCGAGCCTTCGTACTTGCTGCGAAACTGCAGGGCGCCGGTATAGGGCGCGGGCATGGCATCGCAGCCTTCGCTGTTGTCGCCAGTCTTGAACTTGTCCACCGGCGCAAAGTAGCCCTGGGGCGGACGCAGCGGGGCGGCGGCCTGGGTGCTGCCGGCGAACATCGCCAGGCTGAGCAGGGTCGGTGTCAGGAGTTTTTTCAGCGTTGCAGTTTGCATAGAAACCTCATTGCCCGATTTGCGCGGTGCGTTGCCCGGCGCTCGGGAATACGTTGCGTTTGCAAATTTTCGCTTCGACTTTCTGTCCTGCGGTGCCCGCTTCGGGGCCCTGGACTTCGACCGCCAGCAGATTCTGCGAGGCCCAGTCTTCGTCAGTGCGCAGTTCAAAGGCGAAACGCCCATCGGTGTCGGATGTTTCCGGTTTTTCGATCTTGATGTCCTCGTGGCGCCCGTTCATGTACCAGAGGGTGGCTTGCAAGGTTTTCACCGAGGTGTCGGCGAAGCGGATATCGACCTGATGACTGCTGTTGCGCAGGTCCATGTTCTTGCTGTTGACCATCAGCTCGTTCTTGCCGGGCTTGAGGGTGGTGCTGCCGCTGAGCTGGGCGTCTTTGCCTTCGCAGCCGTTGTCGAGCAGCGCCATCATCTGCCGGTAGATGGTTTCCTGGTCCAGGCGATACAGCGGCGAGAATTCCCAGATCAGGATCTTCGGCGGCTTTTTCTGGAATTCTTCGCTGCCCAGGTACTGCAGCATCGAGCCCTCCAGGCCACCGCCGGGGAAGGCGACGTTGAGGATATCGGCGCCCAGTTCCTGCTGCAGGAAGCCCGAGAAGTTGTAGTTCTTGCCGCTGTGGCTGGTGCCCACCAGGGTGATTTCCGGGTTGCCGGAATCGCCGAACAGGTCGCCATCGCCGGCCTCGCCCTTGGGCTCGGTGGTGAACTGGTCCATGTACTGCACCGCGTAGCTGGTGCCGCACAGTTGCCCGGCCATGTTGTGCAGGGTGCCGGTCTTGCCCATGCGTCCTGATTTGTGGGTCTCGAATTCACGCTTGGGAATGTCGGCGAAGGCCGGCATCTGTTTGACTTTTTCAGCCACGATCTTCGCTGTGCGCTGGGCGCCGTAGGGGGTCCAGTGCTGGTCGCCACGGAAGTAGAAGTCATGGGCCGGCAGGGTGTCGGGCAGCTGTTCGTTGGTCAGCGGCGACAGGTCCGGCACCACATAACCCATCTGGGCAAAACGGCCGAGCATGCCCTGGTAGCTTTTCAGCGCCTTGTCATAGTCGAAGCGGGCCTTCTGCTCGGGGTTGAGTTTGTTGCGGTTCACCAGGCCCCGGGTCGGCTGGTAGACCACCACCAACTCCACGCCCTTGCTCTGGAAGGCATCGTGCAGTTGCTTCATGCGCCGGAAGCCTTCCGGGGTGGTGTTGAATTCGGTGCGCAGGTCTTCCTGGGTGCGGAACAGCCAGTCGCCCTGGGCTTGTACCAGGGTGGTGAAGTTCTGCTGGTAGCGGGTGACGTAATTCTTCGCGTCGTGGGCGGCCGGGCACAGGTTGCAGCACGGCTCGGCGCTGAATGTTGGCGCCTTGGCCTCGGCAGCCGCGTCATCGGCGCGGGCGCCGGCGCTGGCAGCGAGGATGCCGGCGGTCAACGCCGACAGGCTCAGGATCTTGATCAGGTGTGGGTGCATAAAAGTCATCCTCAATCGCGCAATTCGGTCTGGCGTTCGACGGGGTCGATCAGCACCGCTTTTTGTTGGCGCACCAGCAGGTCGAGAATCTCGTCCTGGCGCTCGCCGAGAATCCCCGAGAAGCTGATGCCGCTGCTTTTGGTCGGTGCGAGCATCGATACGCGGTACAGCTCCACGCTCAGCGGCGAGTCGATGGACATCGGGCCGCTGCCGTTGGCCGCCAGTTCGCCGCCGACCACGATCAGCGAAACCTGGGCATCGAACGGATCGAGCTTGATATCGCGGTCGGTGTCGGAGAGGTCCTTGATGTGGCCATAGACCCCGGTCAGGCCGTTGGCCATGGAGATGTTTTCGTAGAGGCGGATATTCACGCTGTTACGAATGCGGATGCCGTGGCGCTTGTTGCTCAGCACCTTGTTGCCCCACAACAGGTTGTCGGCACTCTCGTAGAGGGTGATGCCGTCGGTGTGGTTGCGGTAGATCTCGTTGTAGGCGATCACGTTGTTGATGCTGTTGCGATCGATCACCAGGCCCGAGAGTTTGTTGTCGAAGCTGCGGTTGTTGAAGATGAAGCTGTCGTTGACCTCGCGGGAAATGATGATCCCGTGCTTCTTCTTGGTCCCGTGCACGGTGTTGTCCGCGATGATCAGGCCGTGGGAACGGTCATGGGGGTCGATGCCGTAGACGATGTTGTCTTTGTAGGTGTTGCCCTTGACCACGAAGTCGCGAGTTTCGTAGCAGTAGAAGCCGTACCACATGTCCGAAAACTCCGAGCCGACGATCCAGCCGGTGGGTTCAGGGCGCTTGAGGACCTTGGCCATGTTCGGCGTGTATTGGGAAATACTCACGCCGTAGGACTTGCTGTTGGCGTAGCCGAAGCTGGCCATCTGGCTGTTGACGATGTAGGTCTCGGTGCCGCCCCAGGCCAGCAGGAACGGCCGGAATTCCTTGGGCGAGCGGAAGGTCGCCGGGCCGTTGTCCTTCTCGCGCCAGCCGGTGACCTTGGTGTCACGCACAAACAGCTGGCCATCGTTGACCAGGAACGAACCGCCTTCCTGGGACAGGCGCAGCTCCTTGGTCTGCTGGTCGATGTCGAGGATGCCGTGGCGTCCGACCACGATCGGGATCCTGGCCAGGTAGACCCCGGGCGCGGTTTCGCTGATGTACTGCTTGGGCAGTTTTTTCACCAGGTCCTTGAGGTTGATGTAGCCGTCGTCGACGAAAATCGCCTGGGGGATCCCGTGCTGGCGCACCACCCACTCGGCCATTTTGTTATCGCCGCCGATAAAGTCCTTCAGGGCGTCTTCCTGCATCATGCGGCGCACGCTGATCTTGCCCGGCTTGCTGCGCACGATCTTGGCCGCGGCGGCCTCGGCGGTGTAGCCGGAGAGGTCGGGCAGGGTCGGTTTGGCCAGTTCCAGCGGCTCGGTCGGCGCGCTGCTGACGGTGTAGGTCTTGGCCTGTTGCAGTTCCTTGGCCACGACTGGCGCCTTGGCCGGCTCGGCCGTCGCGAAGGCGGCCGAGCTGGCCAGCAGCATCGCGCCGGCCAGCAGGCTGAGGCAGCCTTTCGCGGCATGGCTGTTCATGGGGTAGCAATTCATCGTGGGCACTCCCTTCGCGGTTCGCATCAGAAGCGCCAGATCACGTCGATAAACGCGCGGTGCATGTACGAGTCGACGTCTTTGCCGTAGGCATCGCCGGGCTTGAACACGCCGCCGCGAAAGCGCACCAGCGCCGAAGGTTCGTCGATGGATTGGCTCAGCGCGGCGGGCAACAAGCCTTGCTTGAAGTACTTGGTGACCACCAGGTCCATCTCCTGGCCCAGGTCTTTCTTGCCGTCTTCAGGCAGCGAGGTGCTGGAGATCAGCGCGCCCGAGCCGTCGTAGGTGTTGTCGAACGCGCTGATACCGTTGCTGCCCACCGGCTTGTTGCCGTCCACGCGCCAGAACTTGTGGTAGATCAGGCTGGCGTCGTATTCGTCGTTGAGCATCCACGAGCCGAACAGGGTGGCGGTCTGCATGTTGTTCATTTCGCCGCGGAAGGCTTCGCCGAAACGGTGCACCCGCGAGCGGGTCCCGGTGTAGTTGGAGCGGTTGCTTTCCAGGCCGTTCTGCTCGTAGTCGCCGCTGGCGCGGGCATAGGCCGCGCCGACTTGCCAATGAGGGTCCAGGCGCAGGCGCACACCCAGGTCGGTGGCCCAGCCGCTGATATCGTCGCTGCGCTTGGCCTCGGCCGGGCGGCTGCCGTCGGTCGTCAGGGCGTTGACCGTGTCGCGGTCGCCGCGCATGCCGGTCAGGCTGGCCCAGTAGTTGACGGTGTTGGTGTTGCGCCAGTTATAGGCGTCGCTGTCGGCGGTGAGGCCAAGCCAGCTGATGTCACCGTTTTCTTTCTTGTCCAGGGAGTCGGCTGCTTCACCCGGGGTCGGGTAGTCGAGCTTGCCGTCGTCATGGGTGTGATGGCCGCGAATGCCCACCCAGTTGCCCGGGGTCCACTGATAGGCGGCATCGCCGTAGACGTGCAGGCGATCCTTGTCCTTGGGCGCCAGCTCCTTGAGGTCGGTGCGGTACTCGCTGAAGCGTTCGGCGGCGCCGACGTTGGCCCGCAGTAAGGTGGTGTCGAAGGTCCAGTTCAAGGCTTCGATATTGGTGTCGCGCCATTGCCCGTCGTCGTTGCGCAGGCGCTGGCGGCCGAGTTTCAACTGCTCGCCGGGATAGGGCGTGAAGCCGCTGTAGCCGACCCAGAACTCGCGCATCGCCAGGTAGTTCTTTTTGGTCTTGCGATCACCGTTGTCGGTGGCCTGGGTGCCGTCGCTGTCGGCCTGCTGCAGGGTGTCGGTCTCGATGATGTCGGTGGACGTCACGGCCTGGCCCATGGCGTAGGCGCTCCACGCGCCACGTTCGCCGTAGACCCAGGGCCGCAGGTCCAGGCCCAGGCCGTTGACGTCGCCGCCGCTGGCGGTGCCGAGGTCGCGGTCGTCTTCGGACTGGCCGGTGATTTTCACTTCCAGGCCGAAATTCTTGGTGTCGGTCATGGCCGCCAGGGACGGCGTCGACCAGACCAGCACGCAACCCAGGGCGATGCCCAGTTGCGAGAGACGAAAGCGCATGCCTGTCGCCGCGGTGTGGAATGGGGAATTGCGGGTCATAGGGTTTCCTCGCCGTCTTCTTCTTGCAGGGCGTGCAATTGCAGCGTGTTCTGGCTCAGGGTGCCGCGCAGGGCTTGTTCCTGTTGCAGCAGGCGCTGGGCTTGGGCGCGCTGGGCAGGCGGCAGTTGGGTGTCGAGCTGTTGCGCAAGCTCATTGGCTTGCGGGGTGTCCTGGGCTTTGGCCAGTTGGCTGAAGACGTAGGCGTTGACCGGGTCGGGCTGGGTGCCCTTGCCCTGGGAAAACAGCTGGGCAATGGCGAAGTCGGCGCTGTTCTGGCCGTTGCGGGCGGCCGTCAGCAGGTGGTCCAGGGCCTTTTGCGGATAGACCTGGCCCAGGTAGCCACGACGGTAGATCTGGCCCAGGTAGTAATCGGCGGCCACTTCCTTGCCCACGGCTTTCTGGAAGTGTTCCTCGGCGACCTTGGCGTCGGCCGGGACCCACTTGCCTTCGTAGTACAGCTTGCCCAGTAGCAGCTCGGCGCGTGGCTGGTCGGCGGCACGGCCGTTGTCCAGGTATTGCATCATCTTGTCGACGTCGCCCAGTTCCGGGAAGTCGTAGAGCAATTGCGCCAGGCTGACCCAGGACGCCGGGTAGCCCGGGGCGACCTGTTCCAGCAGGGCCTGCGCGGTTTTTTCGTCGGGCTTGCCCAGCGTCGCATCGCCCAGTACCCGGGCCACGCTGTCGACGCGCTGGGCGCTGACGGTGCCGCGGCTGTAGCCGGCTTGCAGTTGCTTGAGCAGCTCGGCCTGTTGCTCGGGCTGGCCGCGTTTCTGGTACACGGTGGCCAACTCGACGTAGCAGATATCGGTGCTGTTGAGCGCGGCCTTGCAGATGCGCTCGACTTCATCCAGGTGCTGGTCATAGGTGCCCTGGGTGCGATACAGCAGCACCTGGGCCAGGCCGGCTTCAGGGTAGCCGGCGGTCTGCCATTGGCTGATCTGTTGTTGGGCGTTGATGTTGGGGAAGCTGTGGGGGTATTGCAGGTACAGCATCGCCAGGGGAATCAGGGTATTGCCTTCGCCATTGGCAAAGGCTTTTTTCAGCAGGCCTTCGGCCTCGTGCTGCTCGGCTTCGGTCGAACCCGGCTTGGCCACCAGCAGCCGGCCAAGGCGGGCCTGGGCCCGTGGCGAGGTGTCGGCGGCGGCGCGGTAAGTGGCTTCGGCCTGCTTGATCTGCGCCGGGTCGCGGCTTTCGACCTGGATATCGGCCAGGCCAACCTGGGCCTCGCTGTAGCCCAGGTCCGCCAGCTGGCGGTAGTTCTGTTCGGCCAGGGCGGTGTCGCCACGCTTCAGGGCTTCGTTGGCCAGGCGCTGGTCGGGCAGGCCGGCGCAACCGGCCAGGGCCAGGGCGGCAACCAGGGGCAGCACCGATACCTGCAGCCGCCGCAGGCTGCGACGATCGAAAGCAAGGCGCTGGCCAGGGCAGGCCGCGCGTTGTGTCAGGAGTCCGCTGTGTGGCCGGTCGCAGCCTGGGGCCGCGGCGACTGAGGTATGGGTAGGCACTGTCATGGTTACAGACCCGCAGCCATGGCTTTATCGATCAGCCAGTTCATGGAAGGACCGCGATCGCTGCTGACTTCCACCGGACGCCCGGCGAAGGTGCTGCTCAGCGGGGCATCGGGTTTGATCTGGACCCGGATATCGGACGACAGGTCGGCGCTGTTGAGGCTGGTGCTGCTGACGATCTTGCCGGTGCGGGTGCTGTCTTCGCCGGCGATCTGGAAGCTCACCGGGGTGCCCGGGCGGACGTCGGCGAACTGGCGATAGGAGAAGCGCGCCTCGACATTGGCCTGGCTGTTGCGCGGCACCAATTGGAAGATCACGTCGCCTTTGCTGGCGTACTGGCCGTCAGCGACCATCTGCTGGGCCACGGTGCAGTCGCAGGGCGACGTCAGGGTGCCGGTCATCTGCTTGCCGAACAGCTCTTCGACCTTGGCCGGTTGCAGCTGATCTTCGTCCAGGTGGCCCTTGAGCACGTCGAGCATGCTGGTGCTGAAGGTGGCCAGCGGTGCGCCTTTGGCAGCGACGCCGTCGGCCTGCACCAGGCTTTGCACGGTACCGTCGCGAGGCATGGTCACGTTCATCCCCGGAACGTTGACCAGGCCAGCCTGGGCGTGGCTGACGAAGTACATGCCGTACACCGACTTGAGGATGAAGCCGAAGGCGGCCAGGCCGACGATGAAGATCCCGGCGCTGAAGGTCACGGCCCGCAGGCGGCCGAAGGCGGTCATGCCGTGGCCGCCGTCCTTGACCTTGCGCGCCTTGGTGAAGTTGTCGCGTTGCAGGGTGGCGAGCACGTCGCCCATGGTCACGATATCGCCGGACAGGTGGGAGGTGATCAGGTGACGCAGGGTCGAAATGTCCTGCTGCTCCAGGTTCTGGAACTGGCAGCCGACGCGGCCGGTCTGGCGGTCGTGGGAGCGGATCTGCAACTCGACGTCCATGGCCAGGCCGAGGTTGTCGATGACGAATTGCAGACGGCCTTTATGCACCTCGCCGACGGTGAGCACCTGCTGCCCGGCGTTGAAGCTCAGGCCGCCCGCGGACAGGTCGTGGACCCGGACTTCCAGGGGCGTACGGTCGGTCCCGAAAAAGCGCAGCTTGGCCGGGATCTTGACCCGGGCATGTTGGCGTTGGGCTTCGGATTCATGCACTACGTTGACGTTCACGGCGGTGTTCATAAGGGCTATTTCCTAGTTAATTCAGGCAAGGCAGGTCAGACCATCAGCAGCAACACGGCGACGAACACGCTGCCGGCAGAGAAGGTCATGGTCCGAGACGACCAGGTGTTGAACCAACGTTGAAAGCTGGCGAGATCACGGGTCAGTTTGGTGTCCTGGCGGGTCCAGGACTGTTGGTCGAGGCGGAAGAACACGTAGATCTTCACCAGCGCACCGACGATCTGGTTGTAATAGAGAATCAACGGGTAAGCGGGGCCGATCCGGTGCCCGGAGCAGGACAGCAGCAGGGTCAGAATCAGGCGGGTGATGCCGATCCACAGCAGGTACGCGAGGATGAAGGCAAAGCCGTATTTGAAGCTGGCGATGATTGCCACGGTCAGGCCGAGCAGAGAGGTCCACATCGACACGCGCTGGTCGAACAGCACCACGCTGGTGAACAGCCCCAGGCGTTTCATCCCCAGGCCCAGGGCCCGGGAGTTCTGCCGCAGGTTATTGCCGTACCAGCGGAACATCAGTTTGCGGCTGGCCTTGATAAAGCTCTTTTCCGGCGGGTGCTCGACGGTGTTGATCGCGGCATCCGGCACGTAGAAGGTGTCGTAGCCCAGGCGCATCAGGCTGAACCAGCTGGACTTGTCGTCGCCGGTTAGGAACTTGAAGCGGCCCAGGCGCCAGTGTTGCAGCGAGTCGCTTTCGACGTCGGCGATGAAGTCCGGGTCGGTGACCACCGTGGCGCGGAATACCGACATGCGCCCGGTCATGGTCAGCACGCGCTTGGACAGGGCCATGGAGCACATGTTGATGTGACGCTGGGCGAAGCGCAGCTTGTGCCACTCGCTCATGATGTAGCCGCCACGTACTTCGCAGAACTCGTTGGTGGTCAGGCCGCCGACATTGCCGAACAGCTGGAACCAGGGCACGGTCTTGCGTACCACGCCTTCGGCCAGCACCGTGTCGCCGTCGATCACGGCCACCACGGCGCGGTCGTCCGGCAGGTGGCGGGAGATGGCGCGGAAGCCGAACGCCAGGCCGTCACGCTTGCCGGTGCCGGCGATGCGTACGAATTCGAGCTTGACGCGCTCCGGCGGGTTCATCTTGGCCCACAGGCTTTTCACCAGCAGCTCGTCGGACATTTCCACGAGGGAGCAGACCACGGTGGTGGGGAAGCCGCATTCGATGGCTTCACGGATCACCGAGCTGTAGACCTGGGCGGTGGTCAGGGCATCGATGCGAAAGCTGGTGACCATCAAAAACACATGGGATGGATCGGCGGCCTTACCCAGCTTGCGCACTTTGCGCCGCAGGTGCGGGTAGACCACGTACAGGAACAGCATGCCGCGCAGAAAGTGCGTGGCCCCCATCGAATAGCGCCAGATGCCTACGGCGCCAATCAGGAATATGAAATCCTTCGACTCGGCGTCAAAGGTCGAGGCGGGCAACGCCAGGGCGAGACCCATCAACAAACTGAGGTAGAACAGCCAACCGGCGGCTTGTAACAGGCTGTGCTTGAGCCATTGCATAATCAGCATCCTAAAATCAGTTGCAAGCTCCAAGCCGCAAGCTCCAAGCGCGGAGCCCTTGCTTACGGCTTGTAGCTTGAAGCTTGCCGCTGCTTTACCAGCAAATGCCTTCGGTACGGCCACTGACGCTGGTGGCCTTGGACATGAAGCCGACCAGGTCGATCACCTGTTTGCCGTGGGGGGCGGTTTCGGCCAGGGCGCGGAACTTCTCGTCGCGGTTACCGAGGATGATCACGTCGGAGTTGTCGATCACCGAGTCGAAGTCCGAGTTGAGCAGGGACGAGACGTGGGGGATCTTCGATTCGATGTAGTCCTTGTTCGCCCCGTGGACCCGGGCGTACTCGACGTTGCTGTCGTAGATGCTCAGGTCGTAGCCCTTGCCGATCAGCATTTCCGCCAGCTCCACCAGCGGGCTTTCTCGCAGATCGTCGGTGCCGGACTTGAAGCTCAGGCCCAGCAGCGCGACTTTGCGCTTGTCGTGGCTTTCGACGATGTCGAAGGCGTTCTGCACCTGGGATTCGTTGCTGCGCATCAGCGAGTTGAGCAGCGGCGCTTCCACGTCCAGAGAGCCGGCGCGGTAGGTCAGGGCGCGCACGTCTTTGGGCAGGCACGAGCCGCCGAAGGCAAAGCCCGGGCGCATGTAGTACTGGGACAGGTTGAGGGTCTTGTCCTGGCAGACCACGTCCATCACTTCACGGCCGTCGACGCCGACCGCCTTGGCGATGTTGCCAATCTCGTTGGCGAAGGTGACCTTGGTCGCGTGCCAGACGTTGCAGGTGTACTTGATCATCTCGGCCACCGCGATGTCCTTGCGGATGATCGGCGCGTCGAGCTCTTCGTACAGCGATTGCAGGACGTCGCCGGAAGCGGTGTCGAACTCGCCGATGACAGTCATCGGTGGCAGGTCGTAATCCTTGATCGCGGTGCTTTCACGCAGGAACTCGGGGTTGACCGCAACGCCGAAGTCGACGCCGGCTTTCTTGCCCGAGCAGTCTTCAAGGATCGGGATCACCACGTTGGCGACGGTGCCCGGCAATACGGTGCTGCGAACCACGATGGTGTGGCGGGTGGTCTTGTCACGCAGGACAAAACCAATCTCGCGGCACACGGCTTCGATGTAGTTCAGCTCCAGGTCGCCGTTCTTCTTGCTCGGCGTGCCGACGCAGATCATCGACAGGTCGGTATCGCGAATCGCCTCGGCGAAGTTGGTGGTGCCACGCAGGCGGCCGGTCTCGATGCCCTTGGCCAGAAGTTCGCCCAGGCCCGGTTCAACGATCGGCGATTTACCGGCGTTGATCATGTCGATCTTGTCTTTGGCAACATCGACGCCAATCACGTCATGGCCCCGTGCAGACAGGCAACCGGCACACACTGCACCGACGTAACCCAAACCAAATATGCTGATGCGCATCGCATTTACCTCTGTGTTATTCATGCCATTAAATGGCTGGAGTTAATGTTTGCCAGCTGTAGTTACGCACTCGGAAGTGCAGCGAACAGGCGCTGTAATGCCGTGGCGGGCAGACTAATTTCCGAGTGACTAAATAAATGCACTCAAGTTGTGCGCAACTTGGCCTTGTTGTAAGGGCTTGCCCTTGAATGTAGCCGGCCGTCCGTGGGAGGGCCTTTCCGAGCTTCGCTGCAGACCCTGTGGCAATGGCTGGAAGCCATGACGGGCGTGCGTTGGCGGCGCTTTCGGAAGCGCTGAATAGGGGCTATGCCTTGGCCTTGTAGGGGATAGTAATGATGCGTTATCTCCTGTCCTTAAAGGGTTAGTTCAAGTTTTAGACTGAACGGTCAAACTTTGAAGCTAACTTGCCTAGTGTTAGTTGCCTGCGTGTAAGTCATCTCTTACAGCGACGATGAGAATCGTTACCGGTGGTATGAGCGGTGGTTAAGGACATAGTTCCGACCCACTCATCCTGTTTTCTGAAATTTCTTGAAATACGGACAAAGATGGCACTGCTCTCATATTGATGGCACGTGCGGTTTGAACCTTTAGTTATGGGGAGTTGCAAGGCGGGGATACTTTTGTGCCACTACCGTTAAAAAAAACAAGTGCCACTACTGAAAAAAGTCACATCTGTCGAGTGAAAGAAAAGTTATAAATTCAGAACAAAGGCTATTCGCGTCAACTAAATGACGCGAAAAGATCGGGGAGTATGGGAAGGATGTAAAGTTGGCGCGCTGATTGTAGGACAACAGCGCGTCGAGACGTGCTTTATTCCGGGGCGTGGTCGCGCAGGAACACCAGATTTTCCGGTTTTGACTGTTCGGCGCTGTAGCGATAACCCTGCACATCGAATTGCTTGAGGGCGGCCGGGTCGTTGATGCGCTCTTCGATCACAAAACGGCTCATCATGCCGCGGGCTTTCTTGGCATAGAAGCTGATGATTTTGTACTGGCCGTTCTTCAGGTCCTTGAACTCGGTGTTGATGATGCGTGCATTCAGTGCACTGCGTTTCACCGCCGAAAAGTACTCGTTGGACGCCAGGTTGAGCAGCAGGTCATCCCCTTGCTCGGCCAGGGCTTCATTCAGCCATTCGCTGATGCGTGTGCCCCAGAAGGCGTACAGGTCCTTGCCACGGGCATTGGCCAGTTTGGTGCCCATCTCCAGCCGATAAGGCTGCATCAGGTCCAGGGGGCGCAGCAGGCCGTACAGGCCGGAAAGCATGCGCAAATGCTGCTGGGCGTAGTCGAACTGCGCTTCGCTGAGGGTCTGGGCATCCAGGCCGGTATACACGTCACCCTTGAAGGCCAACAGCGCCTGTTTGGCGTTGGCTGGGGTGAAGGCCGGGTTCCAGCTGCCGAAACGCGCGGCATTGAGGCCGCCGATCTTGTCGGAGACATGCATCAGTTCGCTGATCTGGGCCGGGCTCAGTTCGCGCAATTGCTCGATCAGCTCCTGGGAATGGTCCAGGTATTGCGGCTGGGTAAAGCGCTGGGTAACCGGTGGGGTCTCGAAATCGAGGGTCTTGGCGGGTGAAATCACCATCAGCATGAAGTCGTCTCCTGTAAGCGTCGGGGGATTCTAGGGGCTTGGGCGCCCGGACTCCACCTATGAAGGCGATAGGTGACGCAAGGTGGGGGTGCTGGGCGTTGTGGCGGTTGGCGCGGGAGCAAGTGCCCTCGCCACAGGGGAGGATCGGCTATAGTGCGGCGCGGGTTTTGTTCTGGAGGCGTTTGTTTTGCGTATCGCATTTGTTTTTTCGGCCTGGCTCATGAGCTTTGGCGCCCTGGCGGCGGCCAATGACGTGGCGACCCTGGATCGCAGCACCTGGCCGGAGAAGCTCAACAGCCCGACCCTGTTCGACGTCGCCTCGCGCGCCGAGATCCTGACCTTTGCCCGCACCCTGCTGGTCAGCGAAGCCTGGGACGAGGCCTCGCTCAAGCAGCGCCTGGGTCTGCGCATCATTAATAGGGAGGCGATCGATGCGTTGCGTCAGCGCCTCTGGCAGCGCCTGCTGAGCAATTACAACTATGCCCAGCAGAGCTGCGACCAGGACGCGTCTTTTTGCTTCCTGGTGGAAGACATGGACAGCCTGCGCGAGCAGGCCGGCAAGTTTCACCTGGGGGACGATTCCTTCTATATCCGCTGGGCCGAGCCGAGCCGGGCGTTTCATGAGCAATACCTGGACGAGCTGTTGCGCAAGGCTGCGCTGTTCCCGCAGACCAGCAGCGAGGTCGCCCGCTTTGGCGACTACGAGCGCAATGGCGACGAACTCAACGACCGCCTGTTTCTGCTGACGTTCGACAGCGCCGCCAACCTGGCCCCCGACAACACCCCGTGGTTGACCGACTACCTGCGCAAGTCGAACCTCAACGGCACCTTCTTCGTCCTTGGCAGCGATATTCAGAACCGCCTGAACCAGGCCTCGGTGGCCAGCCTGCAGTCGTTGTACTCGCGGCAGTGTGTTGGCGTGCAGGGCTGGGAGTACCGCTCCCACAGCCACTGGCAGGACTGGCAGTACTCGGTCCAGCGCAGCGCCGAGCTGGTGCGCAACAAGCTGCCGGAAAACTATGTGCCCCTGTTCCGCCCACCCTATGGTCAGCGCCGCGCCGACGCCCAGGCCTTCTTCAATGCCCAGGGGTTGCAGGTGGCGTTGTGGGATATCGACGCTCAGGACGGTCCGGGCAAGCTCAAGGCTGAAGAGAGCGGCCAGCGGGTCCTGACCCTGATGTTGTTATGGCGGCGCGGCGTGATCGCTTTCAACGCCAAACAAGACACGGTCAAGGCCGCTATGCCCTGGTTGCTGACACAAACCGCGCAAAGCGGGATTGGTTGGGAAGACTGCCAGGATGCCTTTCGCTGAAAGCCGTAAAAGCCCGCAAATGCTGGGTTTTTGGCTGGATAGGGGCGATTTTTGACGAGAAATGGTTGCAGGCGGACTTCCGACTTTAACGGTGGACGGGCAGCGCGCCAAGGGCTATTCGTCACCCTGAAAAATAAACTTCAAAAAAACGTCAAAGTGCTTTTTCCTGTCACAGGTTTTGGAGTATTACCAAAGTCAGACCGCCGAAACCTGCAACACAGGTGGCGTCTTCCAAGACTCCTTTTGTGTTCATGTCGCCCGAGCCCCCACGGACGAACTCGGTGGTCCTTTCGAGGCGCAGCACCGCCATGGTATTGCGTCGACTGGCTCCCACATAAGGTGACCGAGTATGGATGATCACGGACGCAGCCCTTCTTCCAACCAGCCAATCCTTTATGTACTCGATACCAATGTATTGATTCACGATCCAAACGCGCTGTTGAACTTCGAAGAGCACCACGTCGCCATCCCGATGATCGTTCTGGAGGAACTCGACAAGCTCAAGAGCGGCCATCACAGCGTTGCCGCGGAATGTCGGCAGGCGATTCGCCTGATCGACAAGACCCTAGGCGAAGCGACACCGGAAGATGTCGAACTGGGCGTGCCTATCCAGCGTGGCAAGAGCGGCCCCAAAGGCCTGTTGTCGATCCTGATGACCAAGCGCTCGGAGCCCAACAGCCTGCTGCCGGAAAACCTCAACGACAACATCATCATCAACCAGTTGATCGACCTGCACGCGCGCGAAAAGGACCTGCGCGTGGTGCTGGTGACCAAAGACATCAACATGCGCCTCAAGGCGCGCGCCTGCGGAATTGCGGCCGAGGACTACAGCACCGACCAACTGGTCGACGACGTGTCCCTGCTGCCCAACGGTTTCCACAACATGACCGGCTCGTTCTGGGACCGCGTGAGCAAAGTGGAAACCCGTCAGGACCATGGCCGTACCTGGCACCAGGTGCAGCTCATCGACAACCTGCCGGCGGTGCACATCAACGAATTCATCATCGACGAACAAGGGTTTGTCGGCTGGATCAAGGAAATCCGCGCTGACACCTTGCTGATCCTCGACCTGCATCAGGAGCCCCTGCTGCACCAGGAAGCCTGGGGCCTGAAACCGCGTGACATCTACCAGGGCCTGGCGCTGTATGCCTTGCTCGACCCGGACATCCACCTGGTCAACCTGTCGGGGGCCGCCGGTTCGGGTAAAACCATCCTGGCCCTGGCTGCCGCCATTGAGCAGACCATGGTCAGCAAGCGTTATCGGCGGATCATCGCTACCCGCAGCGTGCAGGGTCTGGACCAGGAAATCGGCTTCCTGCCCGGCACCGAAGCGGAAAAAATGGAGCCTTGGCTCGGCGCCATCACCGACAACCTCGAAGCCCTGCACATGGATGACGAAAACACCCATGGCAGCGTCGACTACATCCTGAGCAAGGTGCCGTTGCAGTTCAAATCCCTGAACTACATCCGGGGTCGCAGCTTCCAGCAAAGCCTGATCCTGATCGATGAGTGCCAGAACCTGACCCCGCACCAGATGAAAACCATCATCACCCGTGCCGGCGCAGGTTCCAAAGTGGTGTGCCTGGGCAACCTGGCGCAGATCGACACCCCTTACCTGTCCGCGACCAGCTCCGGGCTGACCTACCTCACCGAACGCTTCAAGGACTTCCCGAACGGCGTGCATATCACCCTGCAAGGGGTGCCACGCTCGATTCTCGCGGAATACGCCGAAACCCACCTGTAACCCACGCAGTTGTGAACGCGGGCGGCCCTTGGGTCGCCCGTTTTGTTTGCATCGCGCACCGGGCAACCGGGTATTCTGGGCGCCGATTCAGACCCGTGCCCTGGCCCCGGCCATGGCGTGCGCCCGCCCAGATGAGGCCAGGATGAGCACCCAGTTACTGCGTAACATCGACTTGAACCTGCTGGTGGTGCTCGACGCCCTGCTCACGGAGAAACACGTGACCCGCACCGGCGAGCGCCTGCACCTGAGCCAGCCGGCCATCAGCCACTCCCTGGGCAAGCTGCGCACCCTGCTGGACGATCCGCTGCTGATCCGCGACGGCAATGAGGTGGTGCTCAGCGTGCTGGCGCAGAACCTGCGGGCGCCGCTCAAGGAGATCCTGCGCCAGGTCGAGACCCTGCTCGGCAAGACCCTGGACTTCGATCCGGCCAGCTCCGAGCGCACCTTTGAGCTGGCGATGTCCGACTACGGGGCGGCGCTCATCCTCCCGGGTTTGCTGGTGCGCCTGCGTCGCGAGGCGCCGAATATCAGCCTCAACGTGACCCAGGGCAGCCGCCACGAGATGTTCGAACAAGTGAGCCGGGGCAAGATCGACTTGGCCCTGGGGGTGTTTCCCAGCCTGGGGCCGGATATCGCCATGCAGGTGCTGTTCGAGGAAACATTTTCCTGCCTGGTGGACCGGCAAACGTTGCCCGCCAGCGGCGTGCTGGATCTGCCCGAGTACCTGGCCCGGCCCCATTTGCAGGTGTCGATAGATGCCAGCCTCAACGGTGAAGTCGACAGCCAGTTGCGCGCCCGTGGGTTGCAGCGACGCGTGGTGGTCAGCGTGCCCCACTGGCGGATCGCGCCGCAGATGATCCTGGGCACTGACCTGATCCTGACGGTCGCCACCCGCACCCTGGATCAAGCCGCAAACGACCCGCTGCTGCTGTGCCTGCCGCCCCCCCTGGCGATTGCACCATTCCCTTTTGTGCACATCTGGCATCAGCGCTTCAGCGATGATCCGGCCCATGCCTGGTTGCGTCGGCAGGTCAGCGAGGTGGCGGCCGCCCCCAGGGTTTAACCGCGGGTGGTGATGACAAAACCGCCGACTACCACCAGTACCCCGACCAGCTTTTGCAGGCTGATGTCCTTGCGCGGCAAGCCCACCAGGCCGAAATAGTCGATGATCAGCGAGATCACCAACTGGCCGATGATCACCGCCATGATGAAGTTCAGTGCCCCCAGGCGTGGGGCCATCAGCAGGGCGATGGTGATGTAGAGCACGCCGGCGATCCCACCCATCCAGATCCACCAGGGGGCGCCTGACAAGGCGCTGAGGTTGGGCTTGGGCACTTTGATCACCAGCAGCACGACCATCAGCGCCAGCAGGCTGACCAGCAGCGAAACCCCGGTGGCCCACAGTGGGTGGCCCAGGAGCGTCCCCAGTCGGGCGTTGGTCCCGGCCTGGAGGGGGACGGCGAACCCGGCAAGCAGGCTGAGAAGGATTGGAACGAGCAATGTCATGCAATGAACTCCTGTGTTTTCGACCTTGTACGGTGATTCGCCGACCCCGGCCAATTCGTTGTTCTGATGCCGTGCATTCCCCAGGCTGATGGCCCTTGGGCGGGCCAGACGCTTGCTTGGGAAAGGGCGCTAAGGCGCGTGCGAAAAATTGACCCAGGGGTTTACAATCGCCGCTCCTGATCAGGAGTAAGGCTGTGCTGACTCATCTCGATTCCCAAGGTCGCGCCAATATGGTCGACGTTACCGAAAAAGCCGTGACCTCCCGTGAAGCCGTGGCCGAAGCGCGGGTGCGCATGCTCCCGCAAACCCTGGACATGATCGTCAGCGGCGGCCACCCCAAGGGGGATGTGTTTGCCGTGGCCCGAATCGCCGGGATCCAGGCGGCGAAGAAAACCAGTGATCTGATCCCGCTGTGTCATCCGTTGATGCTCACCAGCGTCAAGGTCGAGCTCACTGCCGAAGGCGACGACACCGTGCACATCGTCGCCCGCTGCAAGCTTGCCGGGCAGACCGGGGTCGAGATGGAAGCCCTGACCGCCGCCAGCATCGCCGCCTTGACGATCTACGACATGTGCAAGGCCGTAGACCGAGGCATGACCATCGAAAGCGTGCGCCTGCTGGAAAAACTCGGCGGCAAGAGCGGCCATTACCAGGCGCCAACGCCATGAAGCTGAACGTGAAGTTTTTCGCCCGTTACCGCGAAGCGCTGGGGATGGATGGCTTGCTGCTGGAGGGTGAGTTCGCCACGGTGGAGGAGGTGCGGCGCTTGCTGGTGGAGCGTCATGGCGCCGAGGTCCTGGCCGAGCAAAACCTGATGTGTGCGCGCAACGAGGAGCTGTGCCAGCTTGACGAGCCCCTCAGCGATGGCGATGAAGTGGCATTCTTTCCAACCGTGACCGGGGGCTGAGATGGCGATTCGCGTGCAGTCCGCCGCCTTTGACCCGGGCGCTGAGGTCAATGCGCTGCATGCCGCCAACGTCGGCGTCGGCGCGGTGGTCAGCTTTATCGGCTATGTGCGCGACTTCAATGACGGCCTGGAAGTGGCGGGGATGTTTCTCGAGCATTACCCGGGCATGACCGAAAAGGCTCTGGCCAAAATTGTCGCTGAAGCCGAGCAGCGTTGGCCGCTACTCAAGCTGGAGGTGCTGCACCGCATCGGCGAGTTGTTGCCTGGCGAGCCGATCGTGTTCGTCGGCGTCGCCAGTGCCCATCGCCAGGCGGCGTTCGAGGCCTGCGCGTTTGTCATGGACTACCTGAAAACCCGCGCGCCGTTCTGGAAGAAAGAAAACACCCGCGACGGGCCGCGCTGGGTGCAAGGGCGCGACAGCGATCACGCGGCGGCGGATCGCTGGAAGCCCTGATCCTCAGATAAGCGTTAATCCCTTCCCCCGTGGCGCCGGCTTGCCGGCGCCTGCGTCATTCCTGGCTTGCTGAACATTCCCTGCGCTTGATGGCGCGGCGCAACTGCGCGCGCTCCATTGACGATAAATACATAAAAGTCCAGTATGGAATTATAAGTACAAAATAGCGGTTCCCCCTGCGTTGCTCTTTTCTTCTGTCTTGCCAAACCTACAACAACCCCGCGAGAGAACGATCATGAAGAAACTCCCCCTTATCAGTGGCCTGGTGCTGAGCTTGCTGGCGTGCAGCAGTCTGTTCGCCGCCGACAAAACCCTGCGCATCGGCATCGAAGCCGCCTACCCACCGTTCGCTTTCAAGACCTCCGAAGGCAAGATCGAAGGCTTCGACTACGACATCGGCAATGCGCTGTGCGCGCAGATGCAGGTCAAGTGCGAGTGGATCGAGGGTGAGTTCGACGGCCTGATTCCCTCGCTGAAAGTGAAGAAAATCGACTTCGCGCTGTCGTCCATGACCATCACCGAGGAGCGCAAGAAGTCGGTGGATTTCACCCACAAGTACTACTTCACGTCCTCGCGCCTGGTGATGAAGCAGGGCGCAGTGGTGGATGACCAGTACGCCAGCCTCAAGGGCAAGACCGTTGGCGTGCAGCGGGCCACCACCACCGACCGCTACGCCACCGAGGTGTTCGAGCCCAAGGGCATCAAGGTCATGCGCTACAGCAACAATGAAGAGCTCTACATGGACCTGGCGTCCGGTCGCCTGGACGCGGTGTTTGCCGACACCATCCCCTTGAGCGATTTCCTGGCGATGCCGCGCGGCGCGGGTTATGCCTTTGTCGGCCCCGAGCTCAAGGACCCGAAATACGTCGGCGAAGGCGCCGGGATCGCGGTGCGCAAGGGCAACACTGAGCTGGTTGGCGAGCTGAACAAGGCCATCGACGGTATCCGCGCCAACGGCGAATACCAGAAGATCCAGGCCAAGTACTTCAAGTCGGACATCTACGGCGATTGATCGGCGACGTCACCCGGCTCCTTGAGCGGAGCCCGGGTGACACAGGTTCAGCCTTTCAATTCCTTGAGGTGCTTGTACACCGTGGCGCGGCCCATGCTCAGCACGTTGGCCACGTAGTTGGAGGCGCTTTTGCCCTTGAAGGCGCCCTCGGCGTGCAACGCCAGCACCAGCTCCCGCTTGTGCTCGCGGGTCAGCAGGTTCAGCCCCAGCTGGCGTTCGCGCAGCCAGTTGTGGAGGAAGGTGTTGATCCGTTCCTGCCAGTCATCGCGAAACAGCGAGTCGGGCTGCGGGATCAGTTTGTTCGGCGAGAGAAACAGGTCCAGCGCCGCCTTGGCGTTTTCAAACAGGGAAATATTCAGGTTGATGCACAGCACGGCCAACGGATGGCCCTGGCTGTCGCGCAGCACACTGCTCAGGCTGCGAATCTTCTGACCATCCCAATTGAGTTTTTCGTACGGCCCAATATTACGTTCGCTGACCTCCTCGCTGAGCATGTCCTCCAGCGCGGCGTCGTCGCCCACTTCACGCTTGGAAATGTTGTTGGCGATGTAGTCGATCTTTTGCGTGCGCAGGTCGTGGATCACCACCTCGGCATGGGGGAAAAACAGCGTGGCGATGGCATCGGCGATCGCCCGGAAGTTGTCCAGGGCAGGGTCCTGCACAGGTGTGGTCATGGGTCGTACTCCAGGCGGTGTCAGCGCCCTGGCATCCAGGGCGCTGGGAGTTTGCCGCAATCCCAGGGGCGCGTCACCTGAGCCAGGCTTCAGCCCAGGCGTGCAGGGGAGAGCATGGCGGCCTCCAGGCCAAAGCGGGTCAGTGGTTCGGGCAGGGGCAGGCCACGTACCAGTGCGGCGCTGGCCTGGCCCATGGCCGGTGAGGTCTGGATGCCGTAACCGCCCTGGCCGGCGACCCAGAACAGCCCCGCAACCTTTGGGTCGAACCCCGAGAGCAGGTCACCGTCACTGACGAAACTGCGCAAGCCGGCCCAGGTGCGGATCGGGCGGCGGATGCTCAAGGTGGTGGCTTCTTCGATCTGGTAGATGCCCATGGCGATATCGAGTTCTTCGGGCTGCACGTCATGGGGTTCGACGGGGTCGGCGTTGGCCGGCGAGCCGAGGAACATCCCGGCATCGGGCTTCATGTAGAACGACTCATCCAGGCTCACCAGCATCGGCCAATGGTGGATATCCAGGCCTTCGGGTGCGGCGAAGATAAAGGCTGCGCGGCGCTTGGGTTGCAGCCCTAGGCGCCGGGCGCCGGCCATGGCGCCGATCTGGTCGGCCCAGGCGCCGGCGGCGTTGATGATGATGGGCGCGCTGAAGGTCTGGTTGGCGGTCGTCACGTGCCACAGTCCCTGGGCGTCACGCGCCAGGGACAGCACTTCGCAGTCGGTATGCAGCTCACCCTGGTTGCGCCGAATACCGCGCAGATAGCCCTGGTGCAGGGCGTCGGTGTCGATATCGCTGGCGCTGGGGTCATACAGCGCGCCGTGGACTTTTTCCCGGCGCAGGATCGGCAGGCGCGCGCAGGCCTGGTCGGCGCTGAGCAGTTGCATCTCCGGCACCGAGGCCTTGGCGCTCAGGTACTGATTGTTCAACTCTTGCGGGTCGCCGTTGAAGTCCACGGTCATCTCCCCGCGCGGCGTCAGCAGCGGGTGTTCGCAGAAACCGGCGGGCGGCGCGTCGAAGAACGCGCGGCTGGCCAGGGTCAGGGCCCGCACCTGGGCGGTGCCATAGGCCGCGGTATACAGGGCCGCCGAGCGCCCAGTGGAGTGGTAGGCCGGGTGCGACTCGCGCTCGAGCACCACGACCCGGCCATGGCCTGACAGCCAGTAGCCGGTGGATGCCCCGGCGATGCCGCCGCCAATGATGATGAAGTCTGCCTGAGGCATGGGTGTCTCCGGAAAAGTCTGGGTAGGGCCGGGTGCCGCGCTTATCGGGCGGGCGCTGGCGCTGCGTCAGCCTTGAGCTGCAAGCGGTACAGCGCATTGGCCAGGGCGATGTCCTCCAGGCCCAGGCCGATGGAGCGGAAAAACACCGAGCCGGTGGCGTTCGGGCGCGGGGCCTGGCCGCTGAATAATTCGCCCAGGTCGCCGACAATCGCCTCCTTGTGCCAGCCGTGCTGCTGGCTGGCGATCAGCATTTCGCCCGCGGCGTCCGGTGTGGTCTGGCGGTAGTCGCAATACACCTGCATCTGGCCCAGGCTTTGCGGCGGCACCTCGTGGGCCCGTGGCGCATTGGTGCTGATGGAAGTGATCAACGCCGGACGGCTCAGTTGCGCTGGGTCGATGACCGGCCCGGCGGACGAGGTGCAGAGCATGATCACATCCGCGTCGGCCAGGGCCTGTTCACGGCTGCTGGTAATTTGTAGCCGCGGGTCCAGGGCCTGGAGCCGAGCCTGTTGTTCTGCGCTGGTGCTGGCGAGACTCGGCGAGTACAGGCGGATGGTCTGCCATGGCCGCAGGCCTTTGGCGTAATGCAGGTGGGCCAGGGCCACGGGACCGCTGCCGATGATGCACAGCTGGCGGGCGTCGACAGGCGCCAGGGCGTCCACCGCCACGGCCGTGGTGGCGGCGGTGCGGGCGGTGGTCAGTTCGCCGGCATCGCACAGCAACAGCGGCTGGCCGCTGTCCATGGACATCAGCAGGGTCCAGGCGGTGACCAGCGGGCCTTCGGCGCGAACGATATAGGGCGAGGTCTTGACCCCATACACCCGATCATCGGCCAGCACCCCCAGGTAGTTGATGAAGTCGCCGGCCCCCTGGGGGAATTCCACCAGTTGCTGCGCCGGTTGCACCGCACGCCCGGCGGCCAGGTCGATAAACAGTTTGCGCAGGATCTGCGGCACATCGACCTGGGCCAGCAGTTCGCGGGCTTGGGGTTGGGCAATCACATAAGGCGTGCTGGACATGCGGGGGCTCCCACGGCAGTGGATATAAACTAATTTGTCTATTATGGACTTTTAGTTTTGTTCGGCAATCGCCAGGCGAAAAAAAACGCAGCCTGGTGGGGCTGCGTTTTCTTCAGGGCAGAGGCTTCGGGCGCTGCCCGTGCCTCAGGTCGCTTGCGGGCGTTTGCGCTCCACGGGGCGCAGCAGCTCGGTGGGCGGTGTTTCGCAGCTGATCTTGCGCCCCAGCAGGGCTTCGATCGATGGCAGCTGATAGGAGTCGTCCTCACCGGCGAAGCTGATGGACACACCGTTGGCCCCGGCCCGGCCGGTACGCCCGATGCGGTGCACGTAGTCGTCCGGTACTTCCGGCAGGGTGAAGTTGATCACGTGGCTGATGCCGTCGATGTGGATCCCGCGACCTGCCACATCGGTGGCCACCAGCACGCGGATCTTGCCTTCGCGGAAACCTTCCAGGGTCTTGATGCGCTTGTGCTGCGGTACATCGCCCGACAGTTGGGCGGCATTCACGCCATCGCGTACCAGGCGTTCCTCGATGCGCCGGACTTCGTCCTTGCGGTTGGCGAAGACCATGACCCGCTCCCAACCGTTGTCGGTGACCAGGTTGTAGAGCAGTTTGTATTTGTCGGCGCCGGCCACGGCATAAATGTGCTGTTCGACGTTTTCGCTGGCCACGTTCTCGGATTCGATCTCGACGATGGCCGGGTCGGTGGTCCATTGCTTGGCCAGGTTCATCACGTCTTCGGTGAAGGTCGCGGAGAACAGCAGGGTCTGACGTTCATTTTTCGGCGGAGTCTGACGAATGATCTGCCGTACCTGGGGGATAAAGCCCATGTCGAGCATGCGGTCGGCTTCGTCCAGCACCATCACTTCGACCATGTCCAGGTGCACGTCGCCGCGCTGGTTGAAGTCCAGCAGGCGGCCCGGGGTGGCGACCAGGATGTCGCAGTGGCGGGCTTCGAGGTGCTTGAGCTGCTTGTCGAAGTCCATGCCGCCGACGAAAGTCATCACGTTCAGGCCGGTGTACTTGGTCAGGCTGGCGGCGTCCTTGGCGATCTGGACCACCAGTTCGCGGGTCGGCGCGATGATCAGTGCCCGTGGCTCGCCCATGTAGCGCTCTTTCGGCGGCGGGGTCTGCAACAGCTGGGTGATGATCGAGATCAGGAACGCGGCGGTCTTGCCAGTGCCGGTCTGGGCCCGGCCGATGGCGTCCTGGCCATTGATGGTGAAGCCCATGACCTGCGCCTGGATCGGCGTGCAGTAAGGAAAACCCAGGTCATGAATGGCATGCATCAGCTCGGGGGCGAGCTTGAAGTCGTGGAAGCGGGTCTTGCCTTCCTGGGGCTCGACGACGAAGTCTTCGAGTTTCCAGGTGCTGACGGCCGGCTTTGGCGCGCGCTCACGACGAGGTTGTTCGGCCTTGGGCTTTTCGCTGCGGGCGGGAGTCGATGGGGCTGCAACAGCAGGGGCGGCGGGTGTGGTCACCGGCTCTTTTTGGCTTGCGGTAGCTGGCGCGGTCCGGCCCGATTGACGGCCTTCATGATGGCTGCTGGGGCTGGGGGAGGGGACGCTGGAGCTTGGCGCGAGCTGCTCAGCCTCGCTTTTACCGAAGATTTTCTTGAGTGCTTTGAGCACGGTCATCTCATCAATTGGTTAAGGAATGTACGCCGGGCAGTGTAATGCAAGAATCGGGCGCGGCGTAGTGTGTTGGGTCTCGGACTACAGGAAGTTTCGTTTTTAGCGTAAACGCTCGCTCAACCAGACGCCGATGTCGCGAATTTCTTCGGGTAACACCTCATGGCCCATTGGGTATTCCTGCCATGTCACGGTGACACCATGCTGTTTCAAATACTCATAAGCGGTCCGCCCCATGGCGTTCTGCACCACTTCATCGTATTGCCCATGCAGCGACAGCACCGGAATCCGCTGTTGGCTGGCCGAAAGTTGCAGTTCGTCGCTGAAGGTCGGGGCGTAGGTCGAGAGGGCAAGTACGCCGCCCAGGGGGCCCTGCCACTCCAGGAAGGCCGTGTGCAGCACCACCGCACCACCCTGGGAGAAACCTGCGAGGAAAATCCGCGAGGCGTCTATTCCGCCGGCCCGTTGTTGTTCGATGAGATCGATAAGCTGTTTTGCCGACTGATCGAGCTGGTCGCGGTCGATCGCGCGGGCCGGGTTCATGGCCAGGATGTCGTACCAGCTGGGCATGGCATAACCGCCGTTGATGGTCACGGCGCGGGTCGGTGCCTGGGGCAGCACGAAGCGGGTGGTCAGCAGGGTTTCCTGCAGGATTTCGGCCACCGGGAGGAAGTCATAGCGATCTGCCCCCAAGCCATGGAGCCAGATAACACAGGCGTCGACGGGCTTGCTGGGCTGAAGAATCAAGGGTTCGGTCATGGTTGCTCCATTGTTGTGCGTGCGCGCTGAATAGGTGCGTGGTCAAGGTGCGCAGCATGTTGATCTGTGAAGAAGATGTCGCAAGGTTGAACGTTTTGCTATTGACCATTGGCTGAAACGCTTAAGCGCTGAATATGGTACGGGCTTTGCTAACAGGGATATCGAAGTGATTGCACTTACCCCCGGCGGTAACACTATCAGGCTGCCGCTGGCTGGGGCATAGCAAAAATCCGGTGATGGACGTTCGCCACTGGCCGCTACGGGCTTCGCGAACATGAAAGGGCTACAGCCCGTTCGGCCGATTGGTGAGATGTGGGGGCTCCGTTACGGGGATTTATCCTACTAGACTCATAGCGAAGGTCTTACGCCGCTTGACCCTAAAAAAAGCCAGCACAGGGTCAACAGCGCCTCATAAGGGTGCGGCAGGACTCAAGCTCCGACACAACAAGAGCAAAACTGGAGGTTTGAATGAAGATGTTGAAATCCACCCTGGCCGTCGTCACGGCAGCCGCGGTACTGGGTATGAGCGGCTTCGCGCAGGCGGGTGCGACCCTTGATGCAGTGCAGAAAAAAGGCTTTGTGCAGTGCGGTGTGAGCGACGGTCTGCCGGGCTTCTCGGTACCGGACGCCACCGGCAAGATCCTGGGCATCGACGCTGACGTGTGCCGGGCTGTTGCGGCCGCCGTATTTGGCGACGCGACCAAGGTCAAATTCAGCCAGTTGAACGCCAAGGAGCGCTTCACCGCGCTGCAATCGGGCGAAATCGACGTGCTGTCGCGCAACACCACCTGGACCAGCTCCCGCGATTCGGGCATGGGCCTGGTGTTTGCCGGCGTGACTTACTACGACGGCATCGGCTTCCTGGTGAACAATAAGCTGGGCGTCAAAAGCGCCAAGGAACTGGACGGTGCAACCATCTGCATCCAAGCCGGTACCACTACCGAGCTGAACGTTTCCGACTACTTCCGTGGCAACGGCCTAAAATACACCCCGATCACCTTCGACACTTCCGATGAAAGCGCCAAGTCGCTGGAATCCGGTCGTTGCGACGTGCTGACTTCCGACAAATCCCAGCTGTACGCACAACGCAGCAAGCTGGCGACCCCGACCGACTACGTCGTTCTGCCGGAAACCATCTCCAAGGAGCCTCTGGGCCCGGTCGTGCGTAAAGGCGACGAAGAATGGTTCAGCATCGTCAAATGGACCCTGTTCGCCATGCTCAATGCCGAAGAGGCCGGTGTGACTTCGAAAAACGTCGAAGCCGAAGCCAAGTCCACCAAGAACCCCGATGTTGCACGTCTGCTGGGTGCGGACGGTGAATACGGCAAAGACCTGAAACTGCCGAAGGACTGGGTAGTACAGATCGTCAAGCAAGTAGGTAACTACGGTGAAGTGTTCGAGAAAAACCTCGGCAAGAGCACACCACTGGCCATCGACCGCGGCCTGAACGCGCTGTGGAACAACGGCGGCATCCAATACGCACCACCAGTGCGCTGATGGTTCTATCACCCGGTGGGCCAACCACCGGGTGATGTTCTGTTCCATTATTTCTGGGGCACTTCATGCAAAATTCAATCGGCGCACCAAAGCAGAGGCTCAGTCTCAGCGATCCACGAGTGCGTGCGTGGTTATTCCAGATCATCACCATTGTGGCGGTGGTCTCGCTGGGCTGGTTTCTGTTCAACAACACCCAAACCAACCTCCAGCACCGGGGCATTACCTCGGGTTTCGACTTTCTCGAGCGCAGCGCCGGTTTCGGCATCGCGCAGCATTTGATCGACTACACCGAATCGGACAGCTATGCCCGGGTGTTCGTCATCGGCTTGCTCAATACCCTGCTGGTGACCTTTATCGGGGTGATCCTGGCGACCATTCTCGGCTTTATCGTCGGCGTGGCGCGTCTGTCGCAGAACTGGATCATCAGCAAGCTGGCCACGGTGTATGTGGAAGTATTCCGCAACATCCCGCCGTTGCTGCAGATTCTGTTCTGGTACTTCGCGGTGTTCCTGACCATGCCGGGGCCGCGCAACAGCCACAACTTCGGTGACACCTTCTTTGTCAGTAGCCGTGGCCTGAACATGCCGGCCGCCCAGGCGGCAGACGGGTTCTGGCCATTCGTGGTGAGCGTGGTGCTGGCCATCGTCGCCATTGTGCTGATGTGCCGCTGGGCCAATAAGCGCTTCGAGGCCACCGGCGTGCCGTTCCACAAGTTCTGGACCGGCCTGGCGTTGATCCTGGTGATCCCCGGGTTGTGCGCGCTGATCTTCGGCGCGCCGCTGCACTGGGAATTGCCAAAGCTGCAAGGCTTCAACTTCGTCGGTGGCTGGGTGCTGATCCCGGAGCTGCTGGCCCTGACCTTGGCCCTGACCGTCTACACCGCGGCGTTTATCGCCGAGATCGTACGTTCCGGGATCAAGTCGGTCAGCCACGGCCAGACCGAGGCGGCACGCTCCCTGGGGCTGCGCAACGGCCCAACGCTGCGCAAGGTGATCATTCCGCAAGCGCTGCGGGTGATCATTCCGCCGCTGACCAGCCAATACCTGAACCTGGCGAAGAACTCCTCGCTGGCAGCCGGTATCGGTTATCCGGAAATGGTCTCGTTGTTTGCCGGCACGGTGCTCAACCAGACCGGGCAGGCGATTGAAGTCATTGCCATCACCATGAGCGTGTACCTGGCGATCAGTATCAGCATTTCCCTGCTGATGAACTGGTACAACAAGCGCATTGCGCTGATCGAGCGGTGAGGAAACGCGCATGACAACTCATACATTCAAACCTGACATGCCCCCTCCGAGCAGCAGCATCGGGGTGGTGGCGTGGATGCGCGCCAACATGTTCTCCAGCTGGCTCAATACCCTGCTGACCCTGTTTGCGTTCTACCTGATTTACCTGGTGGTGCCGCCGATCCTGCATTGGGCGATTCTCGATGCCAACTGGGTCGGCACCACGCGTGCCGACTGCACCAAGGAGGGCGCCTGCTGGGTCTTCATTCAGCAGCGCTTCGGCCAGTTCATGTACGGCTACTACCCGCAGGACCTGCGCTGGCGTGTGGACCTGACTGTGTGGCTGGCGGTGGTGGGCGTGGCGCCGCTGTTCGTCTCGCGCTTCCCGCGCAAGGCGATCTACGGCCTGAGCTTTCTGGTGCTGTACCCGATCGTTGCCTACTTCCTGCTGCATGGCGGCATCTTCGGCATGACCAACGTGGCAACCAGCCAATGGGGCGGCCTGATGCTGACCCTGGTCATCGCCACCGTCGGTATTGCCGGGGCCTTGCCGTTGGGCATCGTGCTGGCGCTGGGGCGGCGCTCGAACATGCCGGCGATTCGTGTGGTCTGCGTGACCTTCATCGAGTTCTGGCGTGGCGTACCGCTGATTACCGTGCTGTTCATGTCGTCGGTGATGCTGCCGCTGTTCCTGCCTGAAGGCATGAACTTCGACAAACTGCTGCGGGCCTTGATCGGCGTGATCCTGTTCCAGTCGGCCTACGTGGCGGAAGTGGTACGGGGCGGTCTGCAAGCGATTCCCAAAGGTCAGTACGAAGCGGCTGCGGCCATGGGCCTCGGGTACTGGCGCAGCATGGGCCTGGTGATTCTGCCGCAAGCCCTGAAGCTGGTGATCCCCGGCATCGTCAACACCTTCATTGCGCTGTTCAAGGACACCAGCCTGGTGATCATCATCGGCCTGTTCGACCTGCTCAACAGCGTCAAACAAGCCGCCGCCGATCCGAAATGGCTGGGCATGGCCACTGAAGGCTATGTGTTCGCGGCCCTGGTGTTCTGGATTTTCTGTTTTGGTATGTCCCGCTACTCCATGCATTTGGAACGTAAGCTGGACACTGGCCACAAGCGTTAGGAGTTTTTTCATGAGTGAAGCGATCAAACAGCCTGTGAGCCCTGAAGGCATTATCCAGATGCAGGGCGTGAACAAGTGGTACGGCCAGTTCCACGTGTTGAAAGACATCAACCTCAACGTCAAACAGGGCGAGCGTATCGTCCTGTGCGGGCCTTCGGGCTCGGGCAAGTCCACCACCATCCGCTGCCTCAACCGCCTGGAAGAACACCAGCAGGGCCGCATCGTGGTCGATGGCGTGGAGCTGACCAATGACCTCAAGCAGATCGAAGCGATCCGCCGTGAAGTGGGCATGGTGTTCCAGCACTTCAACCTGTTCCCGCACCTGACCATCCTGCAGAACTGCACCCTGGCGCCGATGTGGGTGCGCAAGATGCCCAAGCGCAAGGCCGAGGAAATTGCCATGCACTACCTGGAGCGCGTACGCATTCCAGAGCAGGCGCACAAATTCCCGGGGCAACTCTCCGGCGGTCAGCAGCAGCGTGTGGCGATTGCCCGCGCCTTGTGCATGAAACCGAAAATCATGCTGTTCGATGAACCGACTTCAGCCCTCGACCCCGAGATGGTGAAAGAGGTGCTGGACACCATGATCGGCCTCGCCGAAGACGGCATGACCATGCTCTGCGTGACCCACGAAATGGGCTTTGCCCGGACCGTGGCCAACCGGGTGATCTTCATGGACAAGGGCGAAATCGTCGA
The DNA here is from genome assembly GCF_049199125.1 of Pseudomonas sp. QD4. Classification (NCBI taxonomy): domain Bacteria; kingdom Pseudomonadati; phylum Pseudomonadota; class Gammaproteobacteria; order Pseudomonadales; family Pseudomonadaceae; genus Pseudomonas; species Pseudomonas sp. QD4. Next base: position 1,018,288 of record NZ_JBLZOM010000002.1, on the reverse strand, counting down.
ACAGGCCGCGCCGAACGACTTCTTCGACAATCCGCAAAACGATCGCACCAAGTTGTTCCTGAGCCAGATCCTGCATTGATCGAGCCCGGTGTCTGACGATAAACCCGGCCTGGCGCCGGGTTTATTTTTGCCTGGGGTTCAGCTGGCGAGGGTGGTTTCGTGCGGCGGGTGGCGTGCGAACAGCAGTTGCTGCAGGTCGCCGGCCTCGCTCAATTCGCGGGCATCCGCCAGCAGGTGAGGGTGGCGATCGAGCAGGCGCATCAGCATCAGCAGTGGCTGGGGCGGCGCGACTTCACCCCGTTCATAGCGGGAGAAGGCATTGTGTCCACCGCCGGAAAGCAGCTGCACGGCCTCCTTTTGCGAGAGGTGCAGTTTGCGGCGCATGCGTTTCATCTCGGCGGCGATCAATTGCCGGCAGTCCTCGATCAGCTGATCGCCGGCGGCGGCGTAGCGATCTGCACTGTCAGCGTCGAATTCGACTTCGGCACAGACCTGGCATTCCCAGCCTGCCAGGTCATGCACCGGGCGGGTCAGGTGCTTGTAGTCGATGATTTCGCTGCGATGGTTGAACGGCTTCATCTCATCGGGGGAGCCGCAACTCATGCATTGCTGTCGGTTCATGTGTTTCTCTCCTTGAAGGAGATCACCGGAGCGGTACCGCCTGGGCGGTACGTCACTTTGATGTAGATCTCCAGGCCCTGGTGTGTTGCGTGCTAGATGTCCTGCCAGAGTTGATGGTCGGCGTAGCTGGTCATGGATTTGTCGAGCATGGCGGGCTTCAGGGTGCAGACGATGCGCTGCATGTGCCCAAGGCTCAGGCCGAGCCTTCGACCGCCCTCCAGGGCGGATCGGGTGAAGGCTCTGGCGCCGAGCCGCAAAACCTCGGCCTTGACCACTGACAGGTGGTAATGCGCTGTGTGCTTTTCCATAAGACACCTTGCATTGCGTGGCTGGAAATTACCCTCAAAGGGTTTTTTAAGCAATCGAATTTTTCCCAGATTGCCTGCTCCGTAACCCTAACCTTTTGCCTTCTCAGATGAAGCTGACTAACATGTCAGAAAATTCGTCCGATGATTGGATGAAAGGCTGAGGTTTATGTCAGATATTTCCCCGTTGGTGAAACGCTCCCTGGTTGACCAGGCCTTGGAGCAACTGCGCCTGCGCATCAATCATGGCGCCTGGAGCGTTGGTCAGCGCTTGCCTACCGAGCCGGAACTGGCTGCCGAACTGGGCATCAGCCGCAATACCGTGCGTGAAGCCATGCGCGTGCTGGCGTTTTCCGGGTTGATCGAGATCCGCCAGGGCGATGGCAGTTACCTGCGTGCCCTGGCCGACCCTCTGGACACCCTCAAGGCGCTGTCCGGCTGCACCCAGGAGCAGGCTCGGGAGACGCGGCAGATTCTCGAAGTCGAGGCCATTGGCCTGGCCGCGTTGCGCCGCACCGATGAGGACCTCAGGGCCCTGCGCGAAGCGCTCGCGGTCAGCGGTGCGCATTATCACGGCGACCTGGACCGTTACATTGCCTGCGACCTGGTGTTCCACGGGTTGCTGGTGGATGCCGCGCACAATCCGACCCTGAGCGAGCTGTACCGCTACTTCTCCAGCGTGGTCGGTGCCCAGTTGCGCAAGACCCTGAATATTTCTCCACGGCGTCAGCAGGTTTTCGACCTGCATGTGCAACTGCTCGATGCGGTGGAACAGCGTGACCCGGAGCGGGCCAAAGCCCTTTCCCGGCAGTTGATCAATGAACCTTGATACCGAGAAGCCCATGTCCAGTCACCAGGCCGACAACGCCACGCCATCCCCCAGCCGGCGTACGCCGGAACTTGAAGAACTGCTGATCGACGCCGAGGCCGATGACGAGCAGGTCCAGCACAGCCACCCGGTGCTGCGCCGCCCTTGGCTGTTGTTGCTGGGCTTGATCCTGGTGGCGTTGAACCTGCGTCCGGCGCTGTCGAGCATGGCGCCGCTGCTCAGCGACGTTTCTAAAAGCCTCGGCCTGTCAGCGGCCCAGGCCGGGTTACTGACCACCTTGCCGGTGCTCTGCCTGGGCCTGTTCGCGCCCCTGGCACCGCTGCTGGCGCGGCGTTTCGGGGCCGAGCGGGTGGTGTTGGGGATTCTGCTGACCCTGGCGGGCGGGATTATCCTGCGCAGCAGCCTTGGCGAGTTCGGCCTGTTTGCCGGCAGCCTGCTGGCCGGCGCCAGCATCGGCGTGATCGGCGTCCTGTTGCCGGGCATCGTCAAGCGCGATTTTGCCAAGCACGCTGGCACCATGACCGGGGTCTACACCATGGCGCTGTGCCTGGGCGCGGCCATGGCGGCCGGGGCCACGGTGCCGCTCAGCCATCATTTCAGTGATAGCTGGGCCATGGGCTTGGGGTTCTGGGTGCTGCCGGCGCTGGTGGCGGCAGTGTTCTGGCTGCCCCAGGTCGGCAAGAAGCAGGGCGCACATCATGCGGCCTACCGCGTGCGCGGCCTGTTGCGGGACCCCCTGGCTTGGCAGGTGACCCTCTACATGGGCCTGCAATCATCCCTGGCCTACATCGTTTTTGGCTGGTTGCCGTCGATTCTGATTGGCCGTGGCCTGACCCCGACTCAGGCTGGGCTGGTGTTGTCCGGTTCGGTGATCGTGCAACTGGCCAGCTCCCTGGCGGCGCCCTGGCTGGCGACCCGTGGCAAGGACCAGCGCCTGGCGATCGTGATTGTCATGCTGCTGACCCTGGGCGGCCTGTTCGGTTGCCTGTATGCGCCGATCGACGGGCTGTGGGGCTGGGCGATCCTGCTCGGGCTGGGGCAGGGAGGGACGTTCAGCCTGGCCCTGACCCTGATTGTGCTGCGTTCTCGCGACGCTCATGTGGCGGCCAACCTGTCGGGCATGGCCCAGGGCATCGGTTACACCCTGGCCTCGATGGGGCCATTCGCAGTCGGTCTGGTGCACGACTGGACCGGCGGCTGGACGGCCCTGGGCTGGATCTTCGGGGTGATCGGCCTGGGGGCCATCGCTGCCGGCCTGGGTGCCGGTCGCTCGCTGTTTGTGCAGGTCGAAAGCGAAAAAATCTGACCCGCACTACTCTCGGTATTCCCGCCACGAATGCCGATAGTGTTCTGCGCGTGGGCAGATTATTGTGCGCATCATATTTTGATCGTTCGGAGCCTGCCCATGAGTGATGCCCACAGCGCCTTGATTACCACCTTCTATCAAGCGTTCCAGCGCCTGGATGCCGAGGCCATGGCTGCCTGCTATACCGACGATGTGCTGTTCAGCGACCCGGCCTTCGGCGAGTTGCGCGGGCGCGATGCCGGCGACATGTGGCGCCTGCTCACGACCCGGGCCAAGGACTTTTCCCTGACGTTCGACAACGTCCGCGCCGATGAGCGCACCGGCGGCGCGCACTGGGTCGCGACTTACCTGTTCAGCCAGACCGGCAACATCGTGGTCAACGATATCCAGGCGCGCTTCGTGTTTCGTGACGGCAAGATCTGCGAGCACCACGATCACTTCGACCTGTGGCGTTGGGCGCGGCAGGCGTTGGGCACCAAGGGCCTGCTGCTGGGCTGGACGCCGCTGGTCAAAAACGCAGTTCGCGGCCAGGCCCTGAAAGGCTTGAAGGCGTTCCAGGCCGGTCGTTGAGGCGCGTCCTCTGCTAAGATCGCGGCTTGTTATCCACAAGCCCTGATCGTCACGTGAGCACCCCCAGCCCAATCCCCTGCGCCGAACCCGAACCTGCCGCCGTGGCCAGCAAACCCTGGTTTGTGTACTTGGTCAGGGCGGCCAACGGTTCGTTGTACTGCGGCATCAGCGACGACCCGCACAAGCGTTTTGCCAAGCATCAGAGCGGCAAGGGCGCGCGCTTCTTCCTTTCCAGCCCGGCGGTGGCCCTGGTGTACACCGAAGTCTGCCGCGACAAGAGTGATGCGTTGCGCCAGGAGCGGCTGATCAAAAAGCTTCGAAAAAGCGCCAAGGAATGCCTGGTGGCCTCGGCCTCCCCGGGCTTATCACCCTGACTGATAAGTTCCCATCAGGCGCATCTGTAGGCCGCCGGGGATTTGCGCGCTAAGCTGGTTTTTCCTACTTATCCGGCGGACTGCAGCATGTCAGAGTTGATTCTCCATCATTACCCGACTTCTCCTTTTGCGGAAAAAGCACGCCTGCTGCTGGGCTTCAAGGGCCTGTCCTGGCGCTCGGTGAAGATCTCCCCGGTGATGCCAAAACCTGATCTGACGGCGCTGACCGGTGGTTATCGCAAGACGCCGGTGTTGCAGGTGGGGGCCGATATCTATTGCGACACCGCCCTGATCGCCCGTCGCCTGGAGCAGGAGAAGGCCGCGCCGACGTTGTACCCCGAAGGCCAGGAACTGGTGGTTGCCGCGTTCGCCGCGTGGGCCGATTCGGTGGTGTTCCAGCATGCGGTGAGCCTGGTGTTCCAGCCGGAATCGGTCGCCGTGCGTTTTGGCAAGTTGTCGCCGGAAGCGATCAAGGCCTTTCTCGCAGACCGCGCCGGGCTGTTCAGTGGCGGCAGTGCCACCCGCGTCTCTGCTGAGCAGGCCAAGCATCAGTGGCCGACCCTCATGGCTCGCCTCGAGCAGCAACTGCAGCGCGAGCAGGGCGACTTTCTGTTCGGCGAGCCCTCGATTGCCGACTTCGCCCTGGCGCATCCGCTGTGGTTCCTCAAGGCGACGCCGGTCACTGCACCTCTGGTCGATGCCTACCCTGCGGTAAGCGCCTGGCACGCGCGGGTAATGGGCTTCGGCCATGGCGCCGCCAGCGACATGAGCGCCGAGGAAGCGCTGGAGGTAGCCCGCACGGCCACGCCGGCGGCGCTGCCGGCCGAGCCGTTCATCGACCCCAATGGCTTCAAGCCCGGGCAGCAGGTGCTGATTGCGGCGACCGACTACGGCGTCGACCCGGTGCTGGGGGAGTTGTTGTTCGCGGGTAGCGAGGAACTGATCCTGCGTCGCGAAGACCCCCGTGGCGGTGTGGTGCATGTGCACTTTCCGCGCCTGGGCTTTCGCATCGAAGCCCAGTAAGCGAGGGCAAATGGCGGCGCGTTGTTACTTCAGCGCCGCCATGATGGCCTCGGGGTCATAGGTGCGGATCAAGCTACCGTTGACATCCAGGATCGGAATGCCGCGCCCGCCCAGGGCCTCATAGGCACTGCGCGCCTGGGCGTCTTTTTCGATATCGAACTCGCGGTAGGCAATGCCCTTCTGATCGAGGAAGCGCCGGGTGGCCTTGCAGTAGCCGCACCAGTCAGTGGCATAGAGCACGACCCGGGCGTTGGCCCGGACCTGCTCCGATGCCATCCCCGACGGGTTGAACAGGCGTTCGATCTTGCCCCAGTTCTGATACAGGACTACCACCAGCAGGATCAGCAGTACCTTTTTCAGTACGCCGCCCACCATCAGTTACGCCGTTTGAGCTGATCGGTCAGTTGGGTCGGCAGGCCTTTGATGATCAGGGTCCCGGCCTCTTCGTCGTATTCGATCTTCGAGCCCAGCAGGTGGGCTTCAAAACTGATGGACAGGCCCTCGGCGCGCCCGGTGAAGCGGCGGAACTGATTGAGGGTGCGTTTATCGGCAGGGATTTCCGGCGACAGGCCGTAGTCCTTGTTGCGGATATGGTCGTAGAAAGCCTTGGGGCGGTCTTCGTCGATCAGCTCCGAGAGCTCTTCCAGGCCCATGGGTTCGCCGAGCTTGGCCTGGCTGCTGGCGTAGTCGACCAGGGTCTTGGTCTTTTCCCGGGCATCTTCTTCGGGCAGGTCTTCGCTTTCGACGAAATCACTGAAGGCCTTGAGCAGGGTCCGGGTTTCGCCGGGGCCGTCGACGCCTTCCTGGCAGCCGATAAAGTCACGGAAGTATTCCGAGACCTTTTTGCCGTTCTTGCCCTTGATGAACGAGATGTACTGCTTGGACTGCTTGTTGTTCTGCCATTCGGAAATGTTGATCCGCGCGGCCAGGTGCAGTTGGCCCAGGTCCAGGTGGCGCGAGGGGGTCACGTCCAGCTGGTCGGTGACCGCCACGCCTTCGCTGTGGTGCAGCAGGGCGATCGCCAGGTAGTCGGTCATGCCTTGCTGATAATGAGCGAACAACACATGGCCGCCGACCGACAGGTTGGACTCTTCCATCAGCTTCTGCAGATGCTCGACCGCAACCCGGCTGAATGCGGTGAAGTCCTTGCCGCCATCGAGGTATTCCTTCAGCCAGCCGCTGAAGGGGTGCGCCCCGGATTCGGCATGGAACAGACCCCAGGCCTTGCCCTGTTTGGCGTTATAGCTTTCGTTGAGGTCGGCAAGCATGTTTTCGATCGCCGCGGACTCGGCCAGTTCGGAGTCGCGGGCGTGAAGAACTGCAGGGGTGCCGTCGGGTTTTTTGTCGATCAGGTGGACGATGCAATGACGGATCGGCATGGGCTTCTCGGCTGGTTGGCTGGGGGAGGGCGGGCTCCCCGAAAAAGTGCCCAGTGTACCGCACCTGCTGGTTTTGGCGGTGTTTGCCGGGACAGGAATGGCCCGACCCCGGGGCTTATGCAATTTTTTACGGATTTAGAGCAATAAAGCTGACCAAATGGCTAGGTAGAGGCGGATATTTCCCCGTCTCTGTGCTAGTTTTGCCCCGTCTTACGCGATGTATCAGCGTTAAGCGTGCATTCAGCATTTGTCAGGTCGAACCAAACCCTGATTTCGGTATCTATAACCCCGATCTGTCGTGGTTGTAACCGGGGTGCCAGATCCAAAAGATCTGGCTCGATGGCTGACACTGCACTCTGCAATCCAAATGAATTTGATAGGGAAGGAACACCACAATGGCTATTACTAAAGACCAACTGATCGCTGATATCGCTGAAGCTATCGACGCGCCGAAAACCACCGCGCGTAACGCACTGGACCAACTGGCCCAAATCGTTGCTGATCAATTGGAAAATGGCGGCGAAATCACTCTGCCAGGTATCGGCAAGCTGAAAGTGACCGAGCGTCCTGCCCGTACTGGCCGTAACCCATCGACTGGCGCTGCCATCGAAATCGCTGCCAAGAAAGTTATCAAGCTGGTCGTGGCTAAAGGCCTGACCGACGCTGTTAACAAGTAAGACGCAGCAAAAAAACCGTGCTCCGGAGCGATCCGGGCACGGTTTTTTGTTGCCTGCAGCTTTTAGTCCTTGCGCACCCAGCGCTGGCGCCAGATCTGTTGTTCGCTCGGCGTCTGGAAGGTCCAGGCGACAAAACGACTCTGCTTCTGCCCCTGGGACATCTCCACCACCTGGCTCTCCAGCACCCCGGCCTTCTTCAGCGCAGTCTGAATCGCCGGCAGGTTGGACGCTTTCGACACCAGGGTGCTGAACCACAGCACTTTGTGCTGGAAGTGTGCGCTCTCTGCGATCAACTGGGTCACAAACCGCGCCTCGCCACCTTCGCACCACAGTTCAGCCGATTGGCCGCCGAAGTTCAGCACTGGCAATTTGCGTTTCGGGTCGGCGCGGCCCAGGGCCCGCCATTTACGTTCGCTGCCTTTGGTCGCTTCGTCCATGGAGGCATGGAAGGGCGGGTTGCACATGGTCAGGTCAAAGCGCTCGCCCGGCTCCAGGAGGCCCAGCAGAATGTGCTTGGGATTGCTTTGCTGGCGCAGTTGAATGGCCTTGCTCAGCCCGTTGGACTGCACGATCGCCTTGGCGGCGGCCACGGCTGTCGGGTCGATTTCCGAACCGAGGAAGTGCCAGCGGTAGTCGCTGTAGCCGATCAGCGGGTAGACGCAGTTGGCGCCCATGCCGATGTCCAGCACCTTGACCGGCGCGCCACGGGGGATCACGCCTTCGTTGACGCTGGCCAGCAAGTCGGCGAGGAAGTGCACGTAGTCGGCACGCCCTGGCACCGGCGGGCACAGGTAATCGGCCGGGATATCCCAGTGCTTGATGCCGTAGAAGGCCTTGAGCAGCGCGCGGTTGAACACCCGTACCGCGTCGGGGCTGGCGAAGTCGATGCTTTCCTTGCCGTACGGGTTGATGATCACGAACTGCGCCAGCTCCGGCGTGGTCTTGATCAGGGCCGGGAAGTCGTAGCGGCCTTGGTGGCGGTTACGCGGGTGCAGGGTGGCCTCTTTCCGGGGCACGACGGCCTTGGCCGGGGTGGCGGGTTTTGGCTTTTTGCGCGGTGCTTTGGGTGTGCTGGGGGCGGTCATGGGCTGCGTCGATTCTGGGCTTGTTTCAAAAGTGGCGGCTATTGTCCCATATTCCTGGGCAAGCCCGGTCAAAAGTGGCCGCCCATAAAAAAAGAGACCCGAAGGTCTCTTTTTTCACTCGGGCCCCACCTTACAGGCTGGAAATCCGTGCGTGCTGCTCAGCCAGCTTGCCCAGAGCCTGTTCGGCTTCGGCCAGTTTGGCGCGTTCCTTGTCGATGACTTCGGCCGGGGCCTTGTCGACGAACGAGGCATTGGACAGCTTGCCGCCGACCCACTGCACTTCGCCTTGCAGGCGCTGGATTTCCTTGTCCAGGCGTGCCAGTTCGGCGCCCTTGTCGATCAGGCCCGCCATGGGCACCAGCACTTCCATCTCGCCGACCAGGGCGGTGGCGGACAGCGGTGCTTCTGCGCCTGCAGCCAATACGGTGATCGACTCCAGCTTCGCCAGCTTCTTGAGCAGTGCATCGTTCTCGGTGAGACGACGCTGATCTTCGGCGCTGGCATTTTTCACGAACACCGCCAGCGGCTTGCCTGGACCGATGTTCATTTCGGCGCGGATGTTGCGGGTGCCGAGCATCAGGTTCTTGAGCCACTCGATATCGCTTTCGGCGGCCTCGTCGATGCGTGCTTCATTAGCCACCGGCCAAGGCTGCAGCATGATGGTCTTGCCCGTGCTACCTGCCAGCGGCGCGAGGCGCTGCCAGATTTCTTCGGTGATGAACGGCATGAACGGGTGAGCCAGACGCAAGGCCACTTCCAGTACTCGGACCAGGGTGCGACGGGTGCCACGCTGGCGTTCGACCGGCGCGTTCTCGTCCCACAGCACAGGCTTGGACAGTTCCAGGTACCAGTCGCAGTACTGGTTCCAGATGAACTCGTACAGCGCCTGGGCAGCCAGGTCGAAACGGAACTGGTCGAGCTGGCGAGTGACTTCGGTTTCGGTGCGTTGCAACTGCGAGATGATCCAGCGATCCGCCAGGGAGAGCTCGTAGGCCTCGCCGTTCTGGCCGCAGTCTTCACCTTTGTCCAGCACGTAGCGCGCGGCGTTCCAGATCTTGTTGCAGAAGTTGCGATAACCCTCGACGCGGCCCATGTCGAACTTGATGTCGCGACCGGTGGACGCCAGGGAGCAGAACGTGAAGCGCAGGGCGTCGGTGCCATAGCTGGCGATACCGTCGGCGAATTCGGCGCGGGTCTGCTTCTCGATGGACTTCTGCAGTTTTGGCTGCATCAGGCCGGTGGTGCGTTTCTGCACCAGGGCTTCGAGTTCGATGCCGTCGATGATGTCCAGCGGGTCCAGGACGTTGCCCTTGGACTTGGACATCTTCTGGCCCTGGCCATCGCGGACCAGGCCGTGGACGTAAACGGTCTTGAATGGAACCTGCGGTGTGCCGTCCTCGTTTTTCACCAGGTGCATGGTGAGCATGATCATCCGGGCAACCCAGAAGAAAATGATGTCGAAACCGGTCACCAGCACGTCAGTCGGGTGGAAGGTCTTGAGGAAGTCGGTCTGCTCCGGCCAGCCCAGGGTGGAGAAGGTCCACAGGCCCGAACTGAACCAGGTGTCGAGCACGTCGTTATCCTGCTGCAGGGCAACGTCCGGGCCGAGGTTGTGCTTGGCCCGTACTTCGGCTTCATCGCGGCCTACGTAGACCTTGCCCGACTCGTCGTACCAGGCCGGAATCCGGTGGCCCCACCACAGCTGGCGGCTGATGCACCAATCCTGGATGTCACGCATCCAGGAGAAGTACATGTTTTCGTATTGTTTCGGCACGAAGGCGATGCGACCGTCTTCCACCGCCGCGATGGCAGGTTCTGCCAGGGGCTTGGTGGAGACATACCACTGGTCGGTCAGCCACGGCTCGATGATGGTCCCGGAGCGGTCGCCCTTGGGCACCTTCAGGGCGTGATCATCGACGCTGACCAGCAGGCCGGCGGCGTCGAATGCGGCAACGATCTGCTTGCGTGCTTCGAAGCGGTCGAGGCCGGCGTACTCGGCCGGGATCTTGCCGTCGATGCTTTCGTTGAGCGTGCCATCCAGGTTGAACACCTGGCAGGCCGACAACACGGCAGCGTTCTTGTCGAAGATGTTGAGCAGCGGCAGGTTGTGGCGCTTGCCGACTTCGTAGTCGTTGAAGTCGTGGGCCGGGGTGATCTTCACGCAGCCGGTGCCGAATTCAGGGTCGCAGTAGTCGTCAGCGATGATCGGGATGCGACGGCCTACCAGCGGCAGTTCGACGAACTTGCCGATCAGGGCCTTGTAGCGCTCGTCTTCCGGGTTCACGGCCACGGCGGAGTCGCCGAGCATGGTTTCCGGACGGGTGGTGGCGACGATCAGGTAGTCCTGGCCTTCAGCGGTCTTGGCGCCGTCGGCCAGCGGGTACTTGAGGTTCCACAGGAAGCCTTTCTCGTCGTGGTTTTCCACTTCGAGGTCGGAAATCGCCGTGTGCAGCTTGGTGTCCCAGTTGACCAGGCGCTTGCCGCGGTAGATCAGGCCGTCTTCGTGCAGGCGTACGAAAGCTTCTTTGACTGCTTCCGAGAGGCCGTCGTCCATGGTGAAGCGCTCGCGGCTCCAGTCCACGGAGGAGCCCAGGCGGCGGATCTGGCGGCTGATGTTGCCACCGGACTGATCCTTCCACTCCCAGACTTTTTCCAGGAATTTCTCCCGACCCAGGTCATGACGATTCTGGCCCTGGGCTTCGATCTGACGCTCTACCAGCATTTGCGTGGCGATACCGGCGTGGTCGGTACCCGGTTGCCACAGGGTGTTGCGACCCTGCATGCGGCGGAAGCGGATCAAGGCGTCCATGATCGCGTTGTTGAAGCCATGGCCCATGTGCAGGCTGCCAGTGACGTTCGGCGGCGGAATCATGATGGTGTAGGAGTCGCCCGCGCCTTGCGGGGCGAAGTAGTTCTCGGACTCCCAAGTCTGGTACCAGGAAGTTTCAATGGCGTGCGGCTGGTAGGTCTTATCCATGCGCGGCGGGACCCTATTGGCATTTATTCAGGAAAGCCGGCAAGTATAGCGGAGGCGCCCGCCAGCAAGCTACCGGCCAGCCGCATGCGCAGGCGTGACCGGGAAAGCAGTGGCGTTGCTTGTGGTCAGCGGCGCCTACGAAATCGGCCTGTAGCCGCTGCCGCAGGCTGCGCTGGTCGGGACTGACGCTAGAGAACTACCTGATGGAACAAGAGCGTTGCGGATGACCCGCGCAGCCTCGCAAGCTCGGCAGGCGCTAAAGGTTATTCAGCAGCCGTTCCATACGTGCTTCGAGGCGGCGTTTGATTTCGGTTTCGATATGGGGGGCAAAGTCGTCGATCACGTCTTGCATGATCAACTGCGCTGCGGCGCGCAGCTCGCGATCCAGGTGCAGCAGGGCGTCCGGGCCGGAGTTGGCGGCAGGTGCTGCCACTGCCGGGGTGGGCGCTGGTGTAGGGGTTGGCGCCTCGACGGATGCGGCGGGGGCGGGCTCAACGGCGGCCTCGGGCTGCTTGCCGCCGACCATGTCGAACAGCAGGGGGATTTGCACGTCGCCGGTCACGGTCTCAGTGAGCAGCGGCGGTTGCAGGTTGTCATCGCCGAGCAGTTGGCGGATCGACTCGAGGTCGTCCAGCAGGTGCGCGGACTTTTGCTGCGGTTTTGGAGTGTCCATCGGGTGCTCAGAGTCGCTGTAAACGGTGATCTTGCAGAGGATAGCCCTGTTCGCGATAGAAACGGAAACTCTCGCGGGCGGCCTGACGAATCGTCGGGTCTTCGACCACGACTTCGGCGATCCGGGCAAACGCCTTGGCAAAGCCCGGGACTTTCAGGTCCAGGTTCACCAGCAGATCCTGGTGGGCGCCGCAGTCATCGCCCAGGCCAAGGACAATCAAGCCCTCTGGCTCGTTTTCGGCGGGGCCGTGGGGCACGAAGGTCTCACCTTTGAAGCGCCACAGGCGGGCATCCAGGTCTTCGCGCTGGGCGGCATCGCTGCAATGCAGGTAGATGCGGTGGCCCATGCGCCAGGCTTTTTCCGTGAGCTTGCAGGCAAAATCCAGGCGCGCTGAAGGATCCGCGCTGGGAAGGATATAAAAGTCGACTTTGGTCATTGCGATTCCTGAGCCTGGGCTGGCGCCGCCCGCAAGCGGCGCCGACCGAGGTCATGGGTTTCAGGCTTTGGCGCGATCCAGCAGGTACTGGGTCAGCAGGGGAACCGGACGGCCAGTGGCGCCCTTGTCCTTGCCGCCGCTGGTCCAGGCGGTGCCGGCGATGTCCAGGTGCGCCCAGTTCAGGTTCTTGGTGAAGCGCGACAGGAAGCAGGCCGCCGTGATGGTGCCGGCTTTCGGCCCACCAATGTTGGCGATGTCGGCGAACGGGCTGTCCAGTTGTTCCTGGTACTCGTCGAACAGCGGCAGTTGCCAGGCACGGTCGTCAGCTTGTTGGCCGGCGCTCAACAGTTGGCCAATCAGCTCGTCGTTGTTGCCCAGCAGGCCTGAGGTGTGGGAACCCAGGGCTACGATGCAGGCACCGGTCAGGGTGGCGATATCGATCACCGATTGCGGCTTGAAGCGTTCGGCGTAGGTCAGGGCGTCGCACAGCACCAGGCGGCCTTCGGCGTCGGTGTTGAGGATCTCCACGGTCTGGCCGCTCAGGGTGGTGACGATGTCGCCCGGACGCGCCGCGCCGCCGCTTGGCATGTTCTCGGCGCAGGCCAGGATGCACACCAGATTGATCGGCAGCTTGAGCTCGAGGACCGCGCGCAGGGTGCCGAAGACGCTGGCTGCGCCGCCCATGTCGTACTTCATTTCATCCATGCCCGCGCCCGGCTTGAGGCTGATGCCGCCTGTGTCGAAGGTGATGCCTTTGCCGACCAGGGCAAACGGCTTCTCGGATTTCTTGCCGCCGTTGTATTGCATGACGATCAGGCGTGGAGGCTGGTCGCTGCCCTGACCCACGGCATAGAACGAGCCCATGCCCAGTTCCTTGATCTTCTTCTCGTCGAACACTTCGACTTTCAGGCCCTTGAACTCCTTACCCAGGGCCTTGGCCTGTTCGCCGAGGAAGGTCGGGTGGCAGATGTTCGGCGGCAGGTTGCCCAGGTCGCGGGTGAAAGCCATGCCATTGGCGATGGCCGTGGCGTGGGTGACTGCGCGCTGGACTTCAGCCTGGGCGGCCTTGATGGTCAGCAGGGTGATTTTCTTCAGGGCGCGGGGTTCGGCCTTCTGGCTCTTGAACTGGTCGAAGACATAGCCACCATCGACCAGGGTTTCGGCCAGCAGCCGGGACTTGCCGTAGCTGTCGCGGCCCTTGACCACCACTTCGTCCAGTGCCAGCACGGCATCGCTGCCGCCCAGGCCCTTGAGGGTATTGAGTACGCCGCTGGCGATTTTACGGAACGGGCGGTCGCCGAGTTCAGCGTCCTTGCCGATGCCGACCAGCAGCAGGCGTTCGGCCTTGAGGTTGGCCACGTTGTGCAGCAGCAGGCTTTGGCCGACCTTGCCGGTCAGGTCGCCGCGCTTGAGGACGGCGCTGATGGCGCCGCCGCTGAGTTCGTCGAGTTGGCTGGCGACCGTGCCGAGCTTGCGGCCTTCGCCGATGGCGACCACCAGAGTGGCGGTCTTCAAGGTTTCTGGGCTAACGCTTTTTACAACCAGTTCCATGTCCGGATCCCTGAGGTAATGGTCAAAGAGCGCAAGGTCGATGCCCTGCGCGGGGCGTATCTATATATAGAAGAAAGTATCGTCAGCCAGCGACGACAAAGCCGCCAGTTTGAACCTCGCCGCCCGAGCCTGACAACCCTCCAGCGTGCGAACTTCGCCGCTTTAGAGGCCTGCATGAGCATGTGCAGTGACAGGCGCACGCATTCACAGGATAATGCGCCATCTTTTTTCGGCGGCCTGCCTTGGCGGGCCGGCTCGATACGTTTGCTTGTTTGGCCGCCTTAGCCTGACAGCCCTGGAGTGTCTGGTTTGATCGTCTTTCGTTATCTATCTCGCGAAGTCCTGCTGACCCTGAGCGCCGTGAGCGCGGTGCTGCTGGTCATCATCATGAGCGGGCGCTTCGTCAAATACCTGGCCCAAGCTGCCTCGGGAGCGCTGGATCCGGGTTCGCTGTTCCTGATCATGGGCTTTCGTCTGCCCGGGTTCCTGCAACTGATTCTGCCGCTGGGCCTGTTCCTCGGCATTCTCCTGGCCTATGGCCGGTTGTACCTCGAAAGTGAAATGACCGTGCTCTCGGCCACGGGCATGAGCCAGCAGCGCCTGCTGGGCATGACCATGATTCCGGCCACGCTGATCGCCGTGCTGGTCGGCTGGTTGAGCCTGGGCCTGGCGCCGCAGGGAGCGAACCAGTTCCAGCTGCTGCTCAACAAGCAGGACGCCATGACCGAGTTCGACACCTTGGTGCCGGGTCGCTTCCAGGCGCTCAACGACGGTACTCGTGTGACCTACACCGAGCAGTTGTCCGAGGACCGGGCCAATCTGGGCGGCGTGTTCATTTCGGAAAAACGCCTGAACAAGGACAAGAAGGACCAGGGGATTTCGGTGCTGGTCGCCGAAAAAGGCCACCAGGACATCCGTCCGGACGGCAACCGCTACCTGATTCTGGAAAACGGCTATCGCTATGACGGCAACCCGGGCGAGGCCAATTACCGGGTGATCAAGTACGACACCTACGGCGTATTGCTGGCCAAGCCGGACGTCAGTGACGAAGTCACCGACCGCGACGCCATGCCGACCCGCGACCTGTTCGGCAAGACCGACCTGCGGGCCGTGGCCGAGTTGCAATGGCGCCTGTCGCTGCCGTTGCTGGTGTTTATCGTGACCCTGATGGCCGTGCCGTTGGCGCGGGTCAACCCGCGGCAGGGGCGTTTCCTCAAGCTGATTCCGGCGATTCTTCTTTATATGGCTTACCTGACTATCCTGATTGCCGCCCGTGGTTCCCTGGAGAAGGGCAAGCTGTCGCCAGTGCTGGGCCTATGGGGGGTGCATGTGTTGTTCCTGCTGGTCGGCCTGGCCCTGCTGTATTGGGAGCCTTTGCGCTTGAAACTGGCGAGTCGCCGCAGCGTGCAGGAGATGGCCCGTGGTTAAGCTCGATCGCTACATTGGTAGCAGTGTATTCATGGCCATCCTGGCGGTGCTGGGGATTATTCTCGGCCTGGCTTCGTTGTTCGCCTTTATCGATGAGATGGGCAGTGTCAGCGACAGCTATACCGTGATGGACGTGCTGGGCTTCGTGTTGCTGACCGCGCCGCGTCGGGTGTACGAGATGCTGCCGATGGCGGCGCTGATCGGCTGCCTGATCGGTCTGGGCAGCCTGGCCAGCAACAGCGAACTGACCATCATGCGTGCGGCCGGTGTTTCGGTCGGGCGTATCGTCTGGGCGGTGATGAAGCCGATGCTGGTGCTGATGCTGGTCGGCGTGCTGGTGGGTGAGTACGTGGCGCCCGCCACCGAAAGCCAGGCCCAGGCCAACCGCGCCCTGGCCCAGGGTTCGGGCGATGCGCAAAGCTCCAAGCACGGCCTGTGGCACCGCCAGGGTGATGAATTCATCCACATCAACGCGGTCCAGCCCAATGGTTTGCTGTACGGCGTGACCCGTTACCACTTCGACAAGGAACGCCACCTGCTGTCCTCGAGCTTCGCCAAGCATGCCAAGTTCGACAAGGATTACTGGCAGCTGACGGATGTCACCACCACCTACTTCCGTGAAGGCCACACCGAGGTCATCAGCACCCCGGATGAGCGTTGGGACGTAGCGTTGAGCCCGCAATTGCTGAGCACCGTGGTCATGGCCCCGGAATCATTGTCGATCACCGGCCTGTGGGGTTATATCCACTATCTGGCGGACCAGGGCCTGAACAACGGCCGGTACTGGCTGGCCTTCTGGGTCAAGGTGCTGCAACCGCTGGTCACCGCCGCCCTGGTGCTGATGGCGATTTCCTTCATTTTCGGGCCTTTGCGCTCGGTAACCCTGGGGCAGCGGGTGTTCACCGGGGTGCTGGTGGGCTTTACCTTCCGCATCGCCCAGGACTTGCTGGGGCCGTCGAGCCTGGTGTTCGGCTTCTCGCCGCTGTTCGCGGTGCTGGTGCCCGCCGCTATTTGCACCCTGGCCGGCTTCTGGTTGTTGCGTCGCGCCGGCTGATGATGCCGCCGACAGGCGCTGCAGGATGACAAACGCCCTGGTCGCAAGATCGGGGCGTTTGCGCATTTGCCGGTGGCTGACAGGCGAACGTGACGCTAGCGCGGTGTTTCAGGTACAATTCCCGGCTATTTTTCGGCGGGCTATGCCTGCAGCCTTTTTGAGTGTTGACCTGTGAGTGATTTGAGTCATATCCGCAATTTCTCCATCATCGCCCACATTGACCATGGCAAGTCGACTCTGGCTGATCGCTTCATCCAGATGTGCGGCGGCCTGGCCGAACGCGAAATGGAAGCCCAGGTCCTGGACTCCATGGACCTTGAGCGTGAGCGCGGTATCACCATCAAGGCCCACAGTGTCACCCTGTATTACACCGCCCGCGATGGCATCAAGTACCAGCTGAACTTCATTGATACCCCGGGCCACGTCGACTTCACCTATGAAGTCAGCCGGTCGCTGGCGGCCTGTGAAGGTGCATTGCTGGTGGTGGATGCCGGCCAAGGCGTTGAAGCGCAGTCGGTTGCCAACTGCTACACGGCGATCGAGCAGGGCCTGGAAGTCATGCCCGTCCTGAACAAGATCGACCTGCCCCAGGCCGATCCGGATCGGGTCAAGGAAGAAATCGAGAAAATCATCGGCATCGATGCCACCGACGCGGTCGAGTGCAGTGCCAAGACCGGCCTGGGCGTCGATGAAGTGCTCGAGCGTCTGGTCAAGACCATTCCTGCGCCAACCGGCAACTACGAAGATCCGCTGCAAGCGTTGATCATCGACTCCTGGTTCGACAACTACCTGGGCGTTGTGTCCCTGGTGCGCGTGCGCCATGGCCGAGTGAAGAAGGGCGACAAGATCCTGGTCAAATCCACCGGCAAGATCCACTTGGTGGATAGCGTCGGTGTATTCAACCCGAAACACACCGCCACCACCGACCTCAAGGCCGGTGAAGTGGGCTTCATCATCGCCGGTATCAAGGACATTCACGGTGCGCCAGTGGGCGATACCCTGACCCTGAGTTCGACGCCCGATGTCGATGTGCTGCCAGGCTTCAAGCGGATTCAGCCGCAGGTCTACGCCGGTTTGTTCCCGGTCAGCTCCGACGACTTCGAAGACTTCCGTGAGGCCCTGCAGAAGCTCACCCTGAACGACTCGTCGCTGCAGTACACCCCGGAAAGCTCCGACGCCCTGGGCTTCGGCTTCCGTTGCGGGTTCCTCGGCATGCTGCACATGGAAATCATCCAGGAGCGCCTCGAACGCGAGTACGACCTGGACCTGATCACCACCGCGCCGACCGTTATTTTCGAGCTGTTGCTGAAAACCGGTGAAACGATTTACGTCGACAACCCGTCCAAGCTCCCAGACTTGTCGTCCATTGAAGACATGCGCGAGCCAATCGTTCGCGCCAATATTCTTGTGCCGCAAGAGCACCTGGGCAACGTCATTACCCTGTGTATCGAAAAGCGTGGCGTGCAGCACGACATGCTGTTCCTCGGCTCCCAGGTCCAGGTGACCTACGATTTGCCGATGAACGAAGTGGTCCTGGACTTCTTCGATCGTCTCAAATCCACCAGCCGTGGTTATGCTTCGCTGGATTACCATTTCGATCGTTATCAGTCGGCTAATCTGGTGAAACTGGATGTGCTGATCAACGGTGACAAGGTCGACGCTCTTGCGCTGATCGTGCACAAGGATAACGCGCACTACAAAGGTCGCCAGTTGACCGAGAAGATGAAAGAACTGATTCCGCGCCAGATGTTCGACGTCGCGATCCAGGCCGCCATCGGCGGGCAGATCATTGCGCGGACCTCCGTCAAGGCACTCAGAAAGAACGTATTGGCCAAATGCTACGGTGGTGACGTTAGCCGTAAGCGCAAGCTGTTGGAAAAGCAGAAGGCCGGTAAAAAACGCATGAAGCAAGTCGGTAACGTGGAAATTCCACAAGAAGCCTTCCTTGCAGTGCTCAGGTTGGATAGTTAGGTCCTATGTCACTAAATTTCCCGCTGTTGCTGGTCATCGCCGTCGCCGTTTGCGGTTTCCTGGCGTTGCTCGATCTGATCTTTCTGGCGCCACGTCGGCGTGCGGCCATCGCCAACTATCAGGGCAGCGTCAGCGAGCCGGATGGGGTGGTGGTCGAGAAGCTGAACAAAGAGCCTTTGCTGGTTGAATACGGCAAGTCGTTCTTTCCGGTGCTGTTCATCGTATTGGTGCTGCGTTCGTTTCTGGTGGAACCGTTCCAGATCCCTTCGGGCTCGATGATGCCAACCCTGGATGTAGGCGACTTCATCCTGGTGAACAAGTTTTCTTACGGGATCCGCCTGCCGGTGATCGACAAGAAAGTCATCGAAGTCGGTGATCCGAAACGCGGCGATGTGATGGTGTTTCGCTACCCGAGCGACCCCAACGTCAACTACATCAAGCGTGTAGTCGGCCTGCCGGGTGATGAAGTGCGCTACACCAGCGACAAGAAGCTGTTCATCAATGGTCAGCCGGTCGCTGAACTGTTGGTGGGCTCGCAGCCCGGTAGCCTGGGCAGT
Organism: Pseudomonas sp. QD4; assembly: GCF_049199125.1. NCBI lineage: Bacteria > Pseudomonadati > Pseudomonadota > Gammaproteobacteria > Pseudomonadales > Pseudomonadaceae > Pseudomonas > Pseudomonas sp. QD4. The sequence goes on along the minus strand of NZ_JBLZOM010000002.1, from coordinate 999,472 downwards.
GCGGAGCTGTACAAGGAAAAACTCGGCGAAGTCGAGCACCTGATTCGCAAAGAGATGAGTCGCTACCACGCCCCGACCGATGGTCAGTGGGTGGTCCCCGCCGGTCATTACTTCATGATGGGCGACAACCGCGACAACTCCAACGACAGCCGTTACTGGGATGATCCGAGCATTCCCAAAGACTTGCTGGGCATGGTTCCCGACAAGAATATCGTCGGCAAGGCCTTTGCAGTCTGGATGAGCTGGCCCGAACCGAAACTCAGCCACCTGCCGAATTTCTCGCGGGTTGGCCTGATCAAGTAATCACACCCACGGCGCTGTTGAACACAGCGCCGAATGCTTTTCTGGAGCGGGGATAACGGCGAACGACCGGGATCGCCCAGGCTCCAGAAGCATGCAGTCAACGATATTCAGGATGTGCATTTGAACACTGCGTTAATTGCCACAGGCACTGTATGCCTCCCTATGGTGGTGAAATTCGACCACGAACTCAGCGTGGGTAAACCGTGAGCGTTTCTTTGAGCCGTCTCGAGCGTCAGCTCGGCTACACCTTCAAGGACCAGGAACTGATGATCCTGGCCCTCACTCACCGCAGCTTTGCCGGGCGCAACAATGAGCGCCTGGAATTCCTCGGTGATGCCATTCTCAACTTCGTGGCCGGCGAGGCGCTGTTCGAGCGTTTCCCCCAGGCTCGCGAAGGCCAGTTGTCGCGTTTGCGCGCGCGCCTGGTAAAAGGTGAAACACTGGCCGTACTGGCCCGTGGTTTCGACCTGGGCGAGTACCTGCGCCTGGGGTCCGGTGAGTTGAAGAGCGGCGGTTTTCGTCGTGAGTCGATCCTTGCCGATGCCCTGGAAGCCTTGATCGGTGCGATCTACCTAGATGCCGGCATGGACGCAGCGCGCGACCGCGTGCTGGCCTGGCTGACCTCCGAGTTCGACAGCCTGACGCTGGTCGACACCAATAAAGATCCCAAGACCCGCCTGCAGGAATTCCTGCAATCGCGTGCCTGCGACCTGCCGCGTTACGAAGTGGTGGATATCCAGGGTGAGCCCCATTGCCGGACGTTCTTCGTCGAATGTGAAATCACCTTACTGAATGAAAAAAGCCGAGGTCAGGGTGTCAGCCGTCGTATTGCCGAACAGGTAGCGGCCGCTGCAGCACTGATTGCCCTGGGCGTGGAGAATGGCCATGACTGATTCAACTGCAACACGCTGTGGCTATGTCGCCATCGTCGGCCGCCCGAACGTGGGCAAATCGACGCTGCTCAACCACATCCTCGGACAGAAGCTGGCCATCACCTCGCGCAAGCCGCAGACCACCCGTCACAACATGCTCGGGATCAAGACCGAGGGCGCTGTCCAGGCGATCTACGTCGACACCCCAGGCATGCACAAAGGTGGCGAAAAGGCCCTCAACCGCTACATGAACAAGACCGCTTCGGCGGCGTTGAAAGACGTCGACGTGGTGATCTTCGTGGTTGATCGCACCAAGTGGACCGACGAAGACCAGATGGTCCTCGAGCGTGTGCAGTACGTGACCGGCCCGCTGATCGTCGCGCTGAACAAGACCGATCGCATCGAAGACAAGGCCGAGCTGATGCCGCACCTGTCCTGGTTGCAGGAGCAGTTGCCGAACGCGCAGATCATGCCGATCTCGGCCCAGCACGGGCACAACCTCGAAGCGCTGGAGCGAGTGATCGCCGAGCACCTGCCGGAAAACGATCACTTCTTCCCTGAAGACCAGATCACTGACCGCAGCAGCCGCTTTCTCGCCGCCGAGCTGGTGCGCGAGAAGATCATGCGCCAGATGGGGGCCGAGCTGCCGTACCAGATCACCGTGGAAATCGAAGAATTCAAGCAGCAGGGCAAAACCCTGCATATTCATGCGCTGATTCTCGTCGAACGCGATGGCCAGAAGAAAATCATCATTGGTGACAAGGGCGAGCGCATCAAGCGCATCGGCACCGAGGCGCGCAAGGATATGGAAGTGCTGTTCGACTCCAAAATCATGCTCAACCTGTGGGTCAAGGTCAAAGGCGGCTGGTCCGACGACGAGCGCGCCCTGCGTTCCCTGGGCTACGGCGACCTGTAATAGCGCCGGCTCTTGGAGTGGGGGAGTGCGCTCCCTCACCCTCTCTCACCTGAGAACCGGACACTGATGTCTACCCACCCCCCCGTCGGCCAGCCCGCTTATGTCCTGCACAGTCGCGCCTACCGCGAAACCAGTGCCCTGGTCGACTTCCTCACGCCCCAAGGCCGCCTGCGTGCGGTACTGCGCAGTGCGCGCGGCAAGGCCGGAACCCTGGCCCGGCCATTCGTGCCACTGGAAGTCGAGTTTCGCGGGCGCGGCGAGCTGAAGAACGTCGGGCGCATGGAAAGTGCCGGCGTCTCCACCTGGCTCAATGGCGAGGCTCTGTTCAGCGGGCTCTACCTCAATGAACTGCTGATTCGTCTGTTACCTGCCGAGGATCCTCATCCGGCGGTCTTCGATCACTATGCCGCGACCTTGCTGGCCCTGGCCGAGGGGCGTCCCCTGGAGCCCTTGTTGCGGGCGTTCGAATGGCGGCTGCTGGATGACCTGGGCTACGGCTTTGCCCTGGATAGCGATATCCATGGCCAGCCGATAGACGCCAAGGGCCTGTACCGCCTGCAAGTGGATGCCGGGCTGGAGCAGGTTTACCTGTTGCAGCCGGGGTTGTTCAACGGCACCGAGCTGCTGGCCATGGCTGAGGCCGACTGGAGTGCCCCCGGTGCGCTGTCGGCCGCCAAGCGCTTGATGCGCCAGGCCCTGGCGGTGCACCTGGGCGGTCGGCCATTGGTCAGTCGCGAGTTGTTTCGCAAGCCCTGATCACCCCGTATGCTGTGCGCCGAATCTTCATTTATTCAGGAGCGCTTCCGTGACCACCAGCAATCGCATTCTTCTTGGCGTGAACATCGACCACGTCGCCACCTTGCGTCAGGCGCGGGGCACCCGTTATCCCGATCCGGTCAAGGCCGCGCTGGATGCAGAAGAGGCGGGCGCTGACGGCATCACCGTGCACCTGCGCGAAGACCGGCGGCACATCCAGGAGCGCGACGTCGTGCTGCTCAAGGACGTGCTGCAGACCCGCATGAATTTCGAGATGGGCGTTACCGAGGAAATGATGGCGTTCGCCGAACGCATCCGTCCGGCACACATCTGCCTGGTCCCGGAAACCCGCCAGGAACTGACCACCGAGGGCGGCCTGGATGTTGCGGGCCAGGAAGCGCGGATCAAGGCCGCGGTCGAGCGCCTGTCGAAAACCGGCGCCGAAGTGTCGTTGTTCATCGACGCGGATGAGCGGCAGATCGAAGCTTCCCGCCGTGTCGGCGCCCCGGCCATTGAGCTGCACACCGGGCGCTACGCCGATGCGCAGACCCCAACCGAGGTCGCGCAAGAGCTGCAGCGTGTGGCTGAGGGCGTGGCAATCGGCTTGGCTCAAGGGCTGATCGTCAATGCCGGGCACGGCCTGCATTACCACAACGTCGAGGCGGTGGCGGCAATCAAGGGCATCAACGAACTGAACATCGGTCACGCCCTGGTGGCCCATGCCTTGTTCGTCGGCTTCAAAGGCGCCGTGGCGGAAATGAAGGCCCTGATCCTGGCCGCCGCCAAAGCCTGACCCAACTCTGTAGCTGCTGACGACAGGCTCGGGCCGCGTTCGGACGCTGGCCGTGCCGGGCGCTGTGGGGTGTCAGGTAGATTGATGCGTTGCGGATGGCCAGCGCAGCCTCGCGGGCTCGGCAGCGGCTACGGGATGTATTGAGAGTGGGGCTTTAGAGCGGTGGGTTTTCCGCCGGGGGCTTGGTCTTGTCGACGCCGGGCACGTGCAGATTGCCTTCAGCCACCTGGTCGCCTTCCAGCTGCGGCTGCGTGACCCAGGTCAGGATGTCGTAGTAGCGCCGGATGTTGGCCACAAAGTGCACCGGCTCACCGCCCCGGGCGTAGCCGTAACGGGTCTTGCTGTACCACTGTTTCTGCGACAGCCGTGGCAGCATTTTCTTCACGTCCAGCCACTTGTTGGGGTTGAGCCCCTCTTTCTCCGCCAGCTTGCGCGCGTCGTCCAGGTGGCCGGTGCCGACGTTATAGGCGGCGAGGGCGAACCAGGTGCGATCCGGTTCCTCGATCTTGTCGTCCAGTTGTTCCTTGATATAGGCCAGATACTTGGCCCCGCCGCTGATGCTCTGCTTGGGGTCCAGGCGGTTGGACACGCCCATGGCCTGGGCGGTGTTTTGCGTCAGCATCATCAGGCCGCGCACGCCGGTCTTGGACGTCACCGCGGGCTGCCACATGGATTCCTGGTAGCCGACCGCTGCCAGCAGGCGCCAGTCGACCTTCTCCTGCTTGGCCGAGGCCTTGAAGTGCTTCTCGTATTTGGGCAAACGCTGCTGCAGGTGCTGGGCAAAGGTGTAGGCGCCCACGTAGCCCAGAACATCCACGTGCCCGTAGTAGCGATCTTTCAGGCGCTGCAGGGTGCCGTTCTTCTGCACCTTGTCGAGGTAGGCGTTGATCTCGTTGAGCAGGCTGTTGTCTTCGCCGGCGGCCACGGCCCAGCTCTGGTTGCTGGCGTCGCCGAGGTCGAAGGCCACGCGCACGTTGGGAAAGTACACCTGGTTCATCGCCACTTCGTTGGAGTCGACCAGAGTCAGGTCGATCTGCCCTTCGTCGACCATGCGCAACAGGTCGACCACTTCCACCGCGTCCGATTCTTCGTATTCGATGCCGGGGTACTTCAGCTTCAGATCGGCCAGTTGCTCGGCGTGGGTGCTGCCCTTGAGCACCATGATGTGCTTGCCCACCAGGTCGGCGGCGTTGGTCGGCCGGGACTGGCCGTTGCGATAGATGATCTGCGGGGTGACTTCAAGGTAAGGATGGGAAAACCTGACTTGTTGCTGGCGTTTCTCGCTGCTGACCAGACCGGCAGCAGCCAGCACCGGGCCGTTAGGTTTACCCAGCTGGCCAAAAAGGTCATCGAGGTTGTCGGCGGTTTCGATCTTCAGCTCAACGCCCAGATCGTCGGCGAAGCGTTTCACCAGCTCGTATTCGAAGCCGGTTTCGCCATTGCGATCCTGAAAGTAGGTGGCCGGGCTGTTACGGGTGACCACCCGCAGCACACCATCCTCCTTTATACGCTCCAGGGTGCTGGGTTTTTCAACACAGGCACCGAGCATCAGGAAGAGTCCGGTTGCGATGAGCCATCTGGCACAGCGCGGACGTAAAGCCATAGGGGAAAACATTTGCGCAGTATACGCAAAGGACCACGGCCGCCATATCTCGACAGATAAGGGCTGGTCTGCTAGAGATTCGCCGCCGGCGCTGGAGCCCTTGTGAATGGCGGCTCGCTGCTCAATGTGACGCTTAAAATAACCCTTCTGAATGGGCCTGATGCCTCTTTGTTATAGCCGGCGGTCCCTGGGCCGACGTCTGGCCGCAGTCTCGCGTGCCGTTTCGGGTGCCGTGGCGGGCGCTTTAGGCTAGAATGCACGGCCTCAAAGCACACCCCTTCCCGAGGCTGTCCCGAAGATGTTGATCCTGCGCGGCGCTCCTGCCCTTTCTGCCTTTCGCCACAGCAAACTCCTTGAGCAACTGAGCCGATCTGTCCCGGCTGTCAGTGGCTTGTATGCTGAATTCGCTCACTTCGCCGAAGTCACCGGCGACCTGACCGGCGACGAACAGCAGGTGCTTGCGCGCCTTCTGAAGTACGGTCCAAGCGTACCGGTCCAAGAACCGACCGGTCGCCTGTTCCTGGTGCTGCCGCGGTTTGGCACCATCTCGCCATGGTCGAGCAAGGCCAGTGATATCGCCCGCAACTGTGGCCTGGCAAAAATCCAGCGCCTGGAGCGCGGTATTGCCTTCTACGTGGCCGGTGAGTTCAGCGATGTCCAGGCGCAACAGGTCGCCGACGTCCTGCACGACCGCATGACCCAGATCGTCCTGGGCAACCTGGAGCAGGCTGCCGGCCTGTTCAGCCATGCCACGCCCAAGCCGCTGACCGCCATCGATATCCTCGGCGGTGGTCGCGAAGCGCTGGAAAGCGCCAACCGCGAATTGGGCCTGGCCCTGGCCGAAGACGAAATCGATTACCTGATGAGTGCCTTCCAGGGCCTCAAGCGCAACCCGCACGACATCGAACTGATGATGTTCGCCCAGGCCAACTCCGAGCATTGCCGGCACAAGATCTTCAATGCCAGCTGGGACATCGACGGCCAGAGCCAGGACAAGAGCCTGTTCGGCATGATCAAGAACACCTACGTGATGCACAGCGAAGGTGTTCTGTCGGCTTATAAGGACAACGCCTCGGTGATCGTCGGCAACGTCGCCGGCCGTTTCTTCCCGGACCCCGAGACCCGCCAGTACGGCGCGGTCCAGGAGCCGGTGCATATCCTGATGAAGGTCGAGACGCATAACCACCCGACGGCGATCGCCCCGTTCCCGGGCGCGTCCACCGGCTCTGGTGGCGAGATCCGTGACGAGGGTGCCACCGGTCGCGGCGCCAAGCCCAAGGCTGGCCTGACCGGTTTCACCGTATCCAACCTGCAGATCCCGGGTTTCGAGCAGCCGTGGGAAGTGCCGTATGGCAAGCCCGAGCGCATCGTCACCGCGCTGGACATCATGATCGAAGGCCCGCTGGGCGGCGCCGCGTTCAACAACGAATTCGGCCGTCCAGCCCTGACCGGCTACTTCCGTACCTTCGAGCAATCCATCACCACCCCGCGTGGCGATGAGGTTCGTGGCTACCACAAGCCGATCATGCTGGCCGGCGGCATGGGTAACATCCGTGCCGAACACGTACAGAAAGGCGAGATCACCGTCGGCTCCAAGCTGATCGTGCTCGGTGGCCCGGCCATGCTGATCGGCCTGGGTGGCGGCGCTGCTTCCTCGATGGCCACCGGCACCAGTTCGGCTGACCTGGACTTTGCCTCGGTACAGCGCGAAAACCCGGAAATGGAACGCCGTTGCCAGGAAGTCATCGACCGTTGCTGGCAGTTGGGTGACAAGAACCCGATCAGCTTCATCCATGACGTCGGTGCGGGTGGGTTGTCCAACGCCTTCCCGGAACTGGTCAACGATGGCGACCGTGGCGGCCGTTTCGAGCTGCGCAATATTCCCAATGACGAGCCGGGCATGGCCCCGCACGAAATCTGGTCCAACGAATCCCAGGAGCGTTACGTCCTGGCCGTCGGCGCTGAAGATTTCGAGCGCTTCCAGGCGATCTGCGAGCGCGAGCGCTGCCCGTTCGCCGTAGTGGGCGAAGCCACCGCCGAGCCGCAGTTGACTGTCACCGACAGCCACTTCGGCAACAGCCCGGTGGACATGCCTCTGGAAGTGCTGCTGGGCAAAGCCCCGCGCATGCACCGTTCGGCGGTCCGCGAGACCGAGCTGGGCGATGATTTCGACCCGAGCAGCCTGTCCATCGACGACTGCGTGGAGCGCGTCCTGCACCACCCGGCCGTGGCCAGCAAAAGCTTCCTGATCACCATTGGCGACCGCACCATTACCGGCCTGGTTGCCCGCGACCAGATGGTCGGCCCGTGGCAGGTCCCGGTGGCTGACGTGGCCGTCACTGCTACCAGCTTCGACGTCTACACCGGTGAAGCCATGGCCATGGGTGAGCGCACGCCGCTGGCCCTGCTCGACGCACCGGCGTCCGGGCGCATGGCGATTGGCGAAACCCTGACCAACATCGCGGCTTCGCGCATTGAGAAAATCTCCGACATCAAACTGTCGGCCAACTGGATGTCCGCTGCCGGCCACCCGGGTGAAGATGCGCGCCTCTACGACACCGTGAAAGCGGTCGGCATGGAGCTGTGCCCGGAGCTGGGGATCACCATTCCGGTGGGCAAGGACTCGATGTCCATGGCCACTCGCTGGAGCGACGAGGGCGTCGACAAAAGCGTGACCTCGCCGCTGTCGCTGATCGTTACCGGCTTCGCGCCAGTGGCGGATATCCGCAAGACCCTGACCCCCGTGCTGCGCATGGACAAGGGCATCACCGACCTGATCCTGATCGACCTCGGCCGTGGCCAGAACCGCATGGGCGCCTCGATCCTGGCCCAGGTTCACGGCAAGCTCGGCAAGCAGGCACCGGACGTCGATGACGCCGAAGACCTGAAGGCCTTCTTCGCAGTGATCCAGGGCCTCAACGCCGACGGTCACCTGCTGGCCTACCACGACCGTTCCGACGGTGGTTTGCTGACCAGCACCGTGGAAATGGCCTTTGCCGGTCACTGCGGCCTGAGCCTGAACCTCGACGGCGTGGCTGAAACCTCGGCCGACATCGCCGCGATCCTGTTCAACGAAGAGCTGGGCGCCGTGATCCAGGTACGCCAGGACGCCACCCCAGACGTACTGGCACAGTTCAGCGCCGCCGGCCTGGGCGACTGCGTGTCGGTCATCGGCCAGCCACTGAACAACGGCGAAGTCAGCATCACCTTCAATGGCGACACCGTGTTCTCCGGCCAGCGTCGTCTGCTGCAACGTCAGTGGGCTGAAACCAGCTACCAGATCCAGCGCCTGCGGGATAACGCCGACTGCGCCGAGCAAGAGTTCGACGTGCTGCTGGAAGAAGACAACCCGGGCCTGAGCGTCAAGCTGGCCTTCGACGTCAACCAGGACGTTGCCGCGCCTTACATCAAGAAGGGCGTCCGTCCTCAAGTGGCGGTCCTGCGTGAACAGGGCGTCAACGGCCAGGTGGAAATGGCTGCGGCCTTCGACCGTGCGGGCTTCAACGCGATCGACGTGCACATGAGCGACATCCTTGCCGGGCGTGTCGACCTGAACGACTTCAAGGGCATGGTCGCTTGCGGTGGCTTCTCCTACGGCGACGTACTGGGTGCCGGTGAGGGCTGGGCCAAGTCGGCGCTGTTCAACAGCCGTGCGCGGGACGCCTTCCAGGGCTTCTTCGAACGTACCGACAGCTTCACGCTGGGTGTGTGCAACGGTTGCCAGATGATGTCCAACCTGCACGAGCTGATTCCGGGCAGCGAGTTCTGGCCGCACTTTGTGCGTAACCGTTCCGAGCAGTTCGAAGCCCGTGTGGCCATGGTCGAAGTGCAGAAGTCGAACTCGATCTTCCTGCAGGGCATGGCCGGTTCGCGCATGCCGATCGCCATCGCCCACGGTGAAGGCCATGCCGAGTTCGCCAACGAAGACGCTCTGCTCGAAGCCGATCTGTCCGGTTGCGTGGCCCTGCGTTTCGTCGACAACCACGGCAAGGTCACCGAGAACTACCCGGCCAACCCGAACGGCTCGCCGCGCGGGATCACCGGTCTCACCAGCCGTGACGGTCGCGTCACCATCATGATGCCGCACCCGGAGCGGGTGTTCCGCGCGGTGCAGAACTCCTGGCGCCCGGAAGAGTGGAACGAAGATGCGGCGTGGATGCGCATGTTCCGTAACGCTCGGGTCTGGGTGAACTAAGGGACATGTACAAGCTCAGCTTCTTTGTTCCTCCCAGCCATGTGGACGTGGTCAAGAGCGCTGTATTCGCCGCCGGTGGCGGTAGAATCGGTGCCTACGACCACTGCGCCTGGCAGGTGCTGGGCCAGGGTCAGTTTCGCCCGCTGGACGGCAGCCAGCCGTTTCTCGGGCAAAACGGCCTGGTCGAGCAGGTCGAGGAGTGGAAGGTCGAGCTGGTGGTGGCCGATGAGCTGATCCGTTCGGTGGTGATGGCCCTGAAACAGAGCCATCCCTACGAAACGCCGGCTTATGAGGTTTGGCGCCTGGAAGACTTCTAGGCCCGCCATTGCGAAAAAGCCCGCTGAACCGGTAACGGTCAGCGGGCTTTTTCATGAGGCGGAGCCAGCGCTCAGGGGCGGATTTCAATCATGGTGCCGTCCTTGACCAGGCCCCAGACTTCTCGCATATCGACGTTGCGCATGGCGATGCAGCCGTCGGTCCAGTCCAGGGTGTGGAAGAACTGCTCGGGGTAGTCTTCGCTGTCCGGCGTGCCGTGGATCATGATCATGCTGCCCGGTGGAACGCCTTCGCGGCGTGAGCGGGCGGAGTCGCTGATATTCGGGTAGGAGATGTGCATGGCCAGGTTGAAGCGATCGCTGGTCTTGCGCCAGTCGAGCCAGTAGAAGCCTTCCGGCGTGCGTTTATCGCCTTCCATCAGTTTTGGTCCCTTGGGCTGCTTGCCCAGGGAAATGCGATAGGTCTTGAGCGGCTTGCCGTCGTTGATCAGTTGCAGTTGGTGGGCCGACTTGAGGACCAGCACTTTTTCGATGATCTTGCCGTCCAGGGTTTCTACCGTAGAGGCGTGGGACGCAACAGTGAGTGACAAGCAGAGAAGGGCAAGCAACCAGCGCATTGAAACGATATCCCTAGGCGTACACCGGTGCTGCGTACGTTTTATTGTTTAAGAACCACTTTGCGATCTGCTGCGCTTGGTTCATGTGGCGCTAAAAATGCCTTCGAAATGCTCATTTAGCTGCTTAAATTGAGCGATCTCAGCCATTTTTTGTCCAGCCTGAGCGTCGCTCGTCAGATCGGGAGCAGGTTCTACGTGATGGCCGGCTGAGCGAGCGGAGGAATCGACTCGGAGCGCACGGGGAAGTCCTCGGTGTGCCGGTCAGCGAAAAAGCATTCTAAGGTACGCCCGACCGTGCGGAAAGCCAGCTCGGACCAAGGGATCTCCGACTCTTCGAATAAGCGCACTTCCAGGCTCTCTTCGCCGGCGGCAAAGTCCAGGTCCGCCAGCTCGGCGCGAAAAAACACATGCACCTGGCTGATATGGGGGACGTCGATCAAGGTGTAGATGCTCAGGTTGCGGACCCGGGCGCAGGCTTCTTCGGCGGTTTCGCGGATGGCGGCCTGTTCGATGGTCTCGCCGTTTTCCATAAAGCCTGCGGGCAGGGTCCAGTAGCCACGGCGTGGCTCGATGGCGCGGCGACACAGCAGCACCTGGGTGCCCCAGGTCGGCACGCAGCCGGCGACGATATTCGGGTTCTGGTAGTGGATGGTCTGGCAGTGGTCGCAGACAAACCGCAGGCGTGAGTCGCCCTCGGGAATACGCTGGGTTACCGGTTTACCGCACTGGCTGCAAAATTTCATGCTGGGCTTCCGAAAAGGCTGGGCCTATCTTGGCGTGCGGCCAGTTTGTCGGCAAGTTGTCGTTAAGCGACATGCCAGGGGCCGGGGGTTGGGCCGATGCCGGGATTGGTGCATGATGCACGGTAGCCAACAGATCGAGATGACTCATGCTGGACGAGCTACTTCATCGGGTAACCAACCATACGCCACGAACGCTGGAGACTGATCGCCGTTTTCCGGAGGCGGCGGTGCTGGTGCCTATTACCCGCAGTGAAGAGCCGGAACTGGTGCTGACCCTGCGTGCCAGCGGGCTGTCGACCCATGGCGGTGAAGTGGCGTTTCCCGGTGGAAGGCGTGACCCGGAAGACCCCGACCTGATCTTCACCGCACTGCGCGAGGCGCAAGAGGAGATCGGCCTGCCTCCGGGGCTGGTGGAAGTCATTGGTCCCTTGAGCCCGCTGATTTCGTTGCACGGGATCAAGGTCACACCCTATGTCGGGGTGATTCCCGATTATGTCGAGTACCTGGCCAACGACGCCGAGATTGCCGCGGTGTTCAGTGTGCCGCTGGAGTTCTTCCGCCAGGACCCGCGCGAGCATACCCACCGCATCGACTATCAGGGCCGCAGTTGGTATGTGCCCAGTTATCGCTTTGGCGAATACAAGATCTGGGGTTTGACGGCGATCATGATCGTCGAACTGATCAATCTGCTGTATGACGCCAAAATCAGCCTGCATCACCCCCCCAAGAGCTCTATCAATATTTGAAGCCATCGCTCGTATGGCATGAACCCGCGGCCGCCTGAGCCCTGAGGATAAGAAGATGAAATACCGCCTGGGCGATGCCCGAGTTGAAACCCACCCGCAAAGCTGGGTCGCCCCGAACGCCACGCTGGTGGGCAAGGTCAAGCTGGAGGAGGGTGCCAATGTCTGGTTCAACGCGGTGTTGCGTGGCGACAACGAACTGATCCTGATCGGCAAGAACAGCAATGTGCAGGATGGCACGGTAATGCACACCGATATGGGCTACCCGCTGACCATCGGCACGGGCGTCACCATCGGCCATAACGCCATGCTGCATGGCTGCACCGTTGGCGATTACAGCCTGATCGGTATTAATGCAGTGATCCTCAACGGGGCGAAAATCGGCAAAAACTGCATCATCGGCGCCAATTCGCTGATTGGCGAAGGCAAGGAAATTCCCGATGGCTCGCTGGTGATGGGTTCGCCCGGCAAAGTGGTGCGCGAACTGACCGAGCCGCAAAAGAAAATGCTCGAAGCCAGTGCCGCGCACTATGTGCACAACGCCCAGCGCTACGCCCGTGACCTGGTCGAGCAAGAACAATGACCAGCACCGAGCGCCCGGTTGCCTCGCCCTGCGTCAGCATCTGCGCCCTGGATGATGACGACATCTGCACCGGCTGCCAGCGAACCGTGGATGAAATCACCCGCTGGAGCCGCATGGACAACGACGAGCGGCGCACAGTGCTCGGCCTGTGCCACGAGCGAGCCAAAGCCAGCGGCCTGGTGTGGATGGTGGGCACCTCCAACTGACCTGTAGCTGCTGCGGCTGGCTGCGCTGGCCATCAGACACCGTCCATTCCATCCGGATTCACGATCTCTTTTAGGGCCAGCGTCCGAACGCGGCCCGACCCTGCGGCAGCGGCACCGGTGGGATGATTGGAGGGCGGCAGATTTTGCGTGCGCCTGGCCGCTCAAGTACCCTGTGCGCCTTATCTACAGGTACCTTTCGCGCCATGCTCTTCCTGATCGCTTACATCAGCAGCGTCGTGCTGATCAACTACGCCTTTTCCAGTGCCCCGCACCTGGACATCATCTGGTCGGCCTGGGGCGGGTTGGTGTTTGTGCTGCGCGATATGGTGCAGACCCGCTTCGGCCACGGTGCACTGCTCGCCATGCTGGCGGCGCTGGTGCTGTCTTACGTGACCTCCGATCCGACGATCGCCCTGGCCAGCGCCACGGCATTCGCGGTCTCCGAGTGCATCGACTGGCTGGTGTTCAGCATTACCAAGCGCCCGCTGCACGACCGGCTATGGATCAGTTCGGCGCTGAGCATCCCGCTGGACACCTTTATCTTCTTCGGCCTGATCGACGCGCTGACACCCGGAGTCGTGCTCACCGCATTGGGTTCCAAGTTCGCCGGCGTGACGGTGGTCTGGCTGGCCATGGCCTGGCGCTTGCGCAAGGCGACGTGCGCCAGCTGAGGCCAAACCCCGCGGTTCATGTAAAATGCCGCGCTTTCTCCCCATGGGTCGCCCGTCTGGTGCGCGGCCCTCGATGATCCGCTCCTTTTGAGGACCTGCAGATGACCCGTATCGGAACTCCATTGTCGCCAACCGCGACCCGCGTTTTGCTTTGTGGCTGTGGCGAGTTGGGCAAGGAAGTGGTGATCGAGCTGCAGCGCCTGGGCGTTGAAGTGATTGCCGTGGATCGCTATGCCAATGCGCCGGCGATGCAAGTGGCTCACCGCAGCCACGTCATCAACATGCTCGACGGTGCGGCCCTGCGGGCAGTGATCGAGGCGGAGAAACCGCACTTTATCGTGCCGGAGATCGAAGCCATCGCCACGGCGACCCTGGTCGAACTGGAAGCCGAAGGCTTCACCGTGATCCCGACTGCGCGTGCCACGCAACTGACCATGAACCGTGAAGGCATCCGCCGCCTGGCCGCTGAAGAGCTGGACCTGCCGACCTCGCCCTACCACTTCGCCGACACCTTCGAGGACTATTCCAAGGCGGTTCAAGACCTGGGCTTCCCCTGCGTAGTCAAGCCGGTCATGAGCTCCTCGGGCAAGGGTCAGAGCCTGCTGCGCAGCGCCGACGACGTGCAGAAGGCCTGGGATTACGCCCAGGAAGGCGGACGTGCCGGCAAGGGCCGGGTGATCATCGAAGGCTTTATCGATTTCGATTACGAAATCACCCTGTTGACCGTGCGTCACATCGGCGGCACCACCTTCTGCGCGCCGGTCGGGCACCGTCAGGAGAAAGGTGACTATCAGGAGTCCTGGCAGCCCCAGGCCATGAGCCCCAAGGCCCTGGCGGAATCCGAGCGCGTGGCCAAGGCCGTGACCGAGGCGCTGGGTGGCCGTGGCCTGTTTGGCGTCGAGCTGTTTATCAAGGGCGATCAGGTGTGGTTCAGCGAAGTGTCGCCGCGCCCGCATGACACCGGCCTGGTGACCCTGATTTCCCAGGACTTGTCGCAGTTTGCCCTGCATGCGCGGGCGATCCTGGGCTTGCCGATTCCACTGATTCGCCAGTTCGGGCCATCGGCTTCGGCAGTGATTCTGGTGGAAGGCCAGTCGACCCAGACCGCATTCGCCAACCTGGGCGCCGCCCTGAGCGAGCCAGACACCGCCCTGCGCCTGTTCGGCAAGCCGGAAGTCAATGGTCAGCGCCGTATGGGCGTGGCCCTGGCGCGTGACGAGTCGATCGAGGCCGCACGGGCCAAGGCGACCCGCGCTTCGCAAGCGGTGGTGGTCGAGCTCTAAAGGCCGCGCCGGCAAGCTGGCCCCTACAGGTGTGCGTTTAACCGTGTAGGGGCCGGATTGCCGGCGATCCGTTCTATCAAGCGACCCGATTCAGGTCGTTATCCCGCGTCTCTTTCAGGCACAGCACAGCGATCAAGCTGAGCAGCGCTGCCGCCGACACATACCCGCCGACATAACTCAGGCCGCCCATCGCCACCAGCTTAGTGGCAAAGAAGGGCGCCGCCGATGCGCCGACAATTCCGCCCAGGTTATACGCCGCCGAAGCGCCGGTATAACGCACGCGGGTCGGGAACAGCTCCGGCAGCATCGCGCCCATCGGGGCGAAGGTCACGCCCATCAGGAACAGTTCCAGGGCCAGGAACAGCGCCACTGCCCAGGTCGAGCCGTGGGTCAGCAGCGGCTCCATGGTGAAGCCCGACAGGATGGCCAGCACCGCGCCGACGATCAGCACCGGCTTGCGCCCGTAACGGTCGCTGGCCAGGGCGGCAATCGGTGTCGCCAGGCCCATGAACAGCACGGCGAAGCACAAGAGTCCGAGGAAGGTTTCACGGCTGTAGCCCAGGGTCGACACGCCGTAGCTCAGGGAAAACGCCGTGGTGATGTAGAACAGCGCGTAACACACCACCATTGACGCCGCGCCCAGCAGGACCGGCAGCCAATGCTGGCTGAACAGTTCTACCAGCGGCACTTTGACGGGCGCTTCGTGGGCCACCGCGTTGGCAAACACCGGGGTTTCATGCAGCTTCAAGCGGGCATACAGGCCAACCATCACCAGCGCGGCGCTGAGAATGAACGGGATGCGCCAGCCCCAACTGCGGAACTGCTCGTCGCTGAGGTTCATGGCCAGGATCAGGAACAAGCCGTTGGCTGCCAGGAAGCCGATGGAGGGGCCCAGTTGCGGAAACATGCCGAACCAGGCGCGCTTGCCCTTTGGCGCGTTCTCGGTGGCCAGCAACGCCGCGCCGCCCCATTCGCCGCCAAGGCCCAGGCCCTGGCCGAAGCGCAGTACGCACAACAGGATCGGCGCCCAGGCCCCGATGCTGTCATAGCCGGGCAGCAAGCCGATCAGCGTGGTGCAGACCCCCATCAGCAGCAGGGAGGCCACCAGGGTCGATTTGCGGCCGATGCGATCGCCAAAATGGCCGAACAGCGCCGAACCCATGGGGCGGGCGATAAAGGCAATGCCGAAGGTCAGGAACGAGGCAAGCATCTGCGCCGTGCCGGAGGTTTGCGGGAAAAATACCGGGCCGATCACCAGCGCGGCGGCCGTGGCGTAGATGTAGAAATCGTAGAACTCGATGGCAGTGCCAACGATGCTCGCCGTGGCAACGCGAGCGGTCGAGTTGGTCGGGGCGGCGGTCGCGGCCTCGTTATAGGTGGTGCTCATTGAAATATCCCTGACGGTCATTGCGCGTTTGGACGCGGATTATTATTAGTCGTACACCCCCTGGGTCAGGGGCGTGCGCGGGGTGGCTCGGGATGGGAGCAAACACCGTTCAGACACAGTAAAGCGGTGCCTGGACGCGCTGAGTGCGGGTAGCACGCGGTCGGGCGGGGCTTGGGTAAGCCAGGGGATTATAGGAAGGGGGCTATCGATTCAACAAGGGGGGAAAACAGCGTTTTTTTTCAGAAAACAGCCGCTAGCTTGCGGGTTTTATCGCTATGAGGCGGCTGTTTTGCGCTGATTTCGCCTTAGCTTGAGATTTATCTCGTGACGGGTGTCGAGCTGGTGTGCCAGATCAACACGCGGCTGATGCGGTTGTCTTCGGTCTCGAGGATTTCCAGGCGATAGCGGCCGATCTTCAGGCAGACGGCGCTGTCGGGGATGGTTTCCAGGGCTTCGGTGACCAGGCCGTTGAGGGTTTTCGGGCCATCGCTGGGCAGGTGCCAGCCCAGGCTCTTGTTCAACTCGCGAATCGACGCGGCCCCTTCGATCACGTAGCGACCATCGGCTTGCGGGTGGATGTGCGGGTTGTCGAGGCTGTGTTCGCTTTCGAACTCGCCGACGATTTCTTCGAGAATGTCTTCCAGGGTGACGATGCCCAGGACTTCGCCGTATTCGTCGACCACCATGCCCAGGCGGCGCTGCTGTTTGTGAAAGTTCAGCAGTTGCAGTTGCAGCGGTGTGCTTTCCGGAACGAAATAGGGTTCGTGGCAGGCGCTGAGCAGAGCGTCCTTGGTCAGGCTGGCATCCGGCAGCAGGTGGCGGATCTGCCGGGTGTTGAGCACCGCCTCGACCTGGTTGATATCACTGTGGAACACCGGCAGCCGAGTGCGCTTGGAGACGCGCAGCTGCTCGATGATGTCTTCGATGGGGTCGTCGAGGTTGATCCCGTCGACTTCACTGCGCGGCACCAGGATGTCGTTGACCGTGATGTTGTCCAGGGCATGGATGCCCGACAGCAGGTGCGGGCGGCAGTTGGCGGGCTCGTGGCCCGACGGATGTTCCGACTCGGGCGCCAGGTCATCCTCGCTGTGCTTGACCACGCCGACCTTCGGGGTAAAGGGGCGCAGCAGCAACAGACTGATGGCATTCAGCAACCAGGCCCCCGGATAGATGATCTTCAGTGGTACGCCCAGCAGGGTATTGCCCAGGGCCAGAACCCCTTCCGGGTAGCGCACGGCGAGGGCTCGCGGCAGGTAGTCGGCGAGCACCAGGAGCAGGCAGGTGGCGATCAGGCAGGCCATCCACGGGCCGTTCTGTTCCCAGTAGAACAGCGCGAGCAGGGTGCTGAGGATCACCGTCAACACCCGGCACAGGGTGTTGCACAGGATCAGGCTTTCGCGAGGGAAGCTCAGGCGGGCCAGGGGCCTGTCGCCGGAGCGAGAGGCGTTGCGCAGGGTCAGCAGGTGCTGCTGGGCGATTTCGATGGCGGTGAACAGTGCCGACCATAAAACCAGCAGGGCCAATACAGCGAGCATCGGCCCTATGGGCAAGTTGTCCATGATGGCTGCTCGTCAGATATGCAGGATGTATTCGCGGACCAGCTTGCTGCCGAAATAGGCCAGCATCAGCAGGCAGAAACCGGCCAGGGTCCAGCGAATGGCCTTGTGGCCGCGCCAGCCGAGGCGGTTGCGCCCCCACAGCAGCACGCTGAACACGATCCACGCCAGGCAGGCCAGCAGGGTCTTGTGCACCAGGTGTTGGGCGAACAGGTTTTCGACGAACAGCCAGCCGGAAATCAGCGACAGCGACAGCAGGGTCCAGCCGGCCCAGAGGAATCCGAACAGCAGGCTTTCCATGGTTTGCAGCGGCGGGAAATTCTTGATCAGTCCGGAGGGGTGCTTGTTCTTGAGTTGATGGTCCTGCACCAGCAGCAGCAAGGCCTGGAACACGGCGATGGTGAACATGCCGTAGGCCAGGATCGACAACAGGATGTGGGCGAGAATCCCCGGCGCTTCGTCGATGATCTGCACCGTGCCGGTGGGCGCGAACTGCGCCAGCAGCACCGTGGCTGCACCCAATGGGAACAGCAGCAACAGCAGGTTCTCCACCGGGATCCGCGAGCAGGCCAGCAGGGTCAGCGCGATCACTGCAGCGGCAATCAGGCTGGCGGCGCTGAAGAAGTCCAGGCCGAGGCCGACCGGCGTCATCAGGTGGGTGAAAAGGCTGGCACTGTGGGCCAGCAGGGCGAGGATGCCCAGCGTGACCAGCAGGCGCTTGTTCGCCTTGGCGCCCTTGGCCAGACGAGTGCCTTGATAGAAGGTCGCAGCGGCATATAAACAGGCGGCGGCGAGAGTGGTTAGCAAGCTGGGTGACAAGGGGAGCATAAATCCTGTGAGACAAGCCCGAAAGGCGTTGAGTTTGGCATAGAACCCTTATGGCACGAAAGACCGCGCAACCAGACAGCGAGGTGTCCGCCGCGCGCAGTCTTCGCTATAATCCGCGACCTGCCCACGCCGCAGGCTCGCCGAGCACATGTTGATTCCGGTCTGGGCCGCCATTATCCCGGTCTACACAGGGCCTGAAAGGATCGCGCAATGTTTGAAAACTTAACCGACCGTCTCTCGCAGACGCTGCGCCATGTCACTGGCAAGGCCAAGCTGACCGAGGACAACATCAAAGACACCCTGCGTGAAGTGCGCATGGCGTTGCTCGAAGCCGACGTCGCCCTGCCGGTGGTCAAGGACTTCGTCAACTCGGTGAAGGAGCGTGCGGTCGGCACCGAAGTGTCGCGCAGCCTGACACCGGGCCAGGCCTTCGTGAAGATCGTCCAGGCCGAACTCGAAAGCCTGATGGGCGCGGCCAACGAGGACCTTAACCTCAGCGCCGTACCGCCTGCCGTGGTGTTGATGGCCGGTTTGCAGGGCGCGGGTAAAACCACCACCGCCGGCAAACTCGCGCGCTTCCTTAAAGAGCGCAAAAAGAAATCGGTGATGGTGGTGTCCGCCGACGTTTATCGTCCGGCAGCCATCAAACAGCTGGAAATGCTCGCAGGCGAAGTCGGTGTCACCTTCTTCCCGTCCGACCTGAGCCAGAAGCCGGTCGATATCGCGCAAGCAGCTATTAAAGAAGCAAAACTCAAATTCATCGACGTGGTAATCGTCGATACCGCCGGTCGCCTGCACATCGATGAAGAGATGATGGGCGAGATCAAGGCTCTGCACGCCGCGATCAACCCGGTAGAAACCCTGTTCGTGGTCGACGCCATGACCGGCCAGGACGCCGCCAACACGGCCAAGGCCTTTGGCGATGCGTTGCCGCTGACCGGTGTGATCCTGACCAAGGTCGACGGCGATGCCCGTGGTGGTGCCGCGCTGTCGGTGCGGGCCATTACCGGCAAGCCGATCAAGTTCATCGGTATGGGCGAGAAGAGCGAAGCGCTCGAACCGTTCCACCCTGAGCGTATCGCTTCGCGGATCCTCGGCATGGGCGACGTGCTCAGCCTGATCGAGCAGGCTGAAGCGACCCTCGACAAGGACAAGGCCGACAAACTGGCCAAGAAGCTGAAGAAGGGCAAGGGCTTCGACCTCGAAGACTTCCGTGATCAGTTGCAACAGATGAAGAACATGGGCGGCCTCGGCGGCCTCATGGACAAGCTGCCGAATATCGGTGGCGTCAACCTGGCGCAAATGGGCAATGCCCAGGGCGCGGCAGAGAAGCAATTCAAGCAGATGGAAGCCATCATCAATTCCATGACCCCGGCCGAGCGCCGCGACCCTGAGCTGATCAGCGGTTCGCGCAAGCGTCGGATCGCCATGGGCTCCGGCACCCAGGTGCAGGACATCGGTCGCTTGATCAAGCAGCACAAGCAGATGCAGAAGATGATGAAGAAGTTCTCCGCCAAGGGCGGAATGGCCAAAATGATGCGCGGCATGGGCGGAATGTTGCCCGGCGGCGGCATGCCGAAGATGTAAAGAATCCGCGTCGGCAGTCATGCCGGCGCTTTCCACGGGGACGTGGAATCTCCAGCAAACCCGCACTTGGGGGCGCTGACCAGCCGTTGTTCGCAATGGCTCCATAGCAAATCTGGATGGCGAGCCGATAGGCGCCGGAAAAAGACATTTGCAAAAGTCCGGATATTCCTTAGAATATGCGGCCTTTCGGGCACCTATGCCCGCTGTGCATTTAGATTTGCAGCACCGACTACAGGAACGATGTTCACATGCTAACAATCCGTCTTGCCCTTGGCGGCTCCAAAAAGCGCCCGTTTTACCACTTGACCGTGACCGACAGCCGTAACCCACGCGACGGTTCGCACAAAGAACAAGTTGGTTTCTTCAACCCGATCGCTCGTGGTCAAGAAGTCCGCCTGTCCGTGAACCAAGAGCGCGTAGCCTACTGGCTGAGCGTTGGTGCACAACCTTCTGAGCGCGTTGCTCAGTTGTTGAAGGATGCATCTAAGGCTGCGGCCTGAGCAATATGAACGCGACGCCTGCCATTGCTGATGATTTGATCGTTATCGGCAAGATTTATTCTGTTCATGGCGTTCGCGGCGAAGTGAAGGTTTATTCCTTTACTGATCCAACCGAAAACCTGTTGCAGTACAAAACCTGGACGCTCAAGCGCGAGGGTAGTGTGAAACAGGTCGAGCTGGTCAGTGGACGCGGGAGCGATAAGTTCCTGGTCGCAAAGCTCAAGGGTCTTGATGATCGTGAAGAAGCTCGTCTTCTGGCTGGTTATGAGATCTGCGTGCCGCGCAACCTGTTCCCTGAATTGACCGACGGCGAGTACTACTGGTACCAGCTGGAAGGTCTGAAGGTTATTGATCAACTTGGGCAATTGCTCGGGAAAATCGATCATCTTCTGGAGACCGGCGCCAATGATGTAATGGTGGTCAAGCCTTGCGCTGGCAGCCTGGATGATCGTGAACGCTTGTTGCCCTATACCGGGCAATGCGTGTTGGCCGTCGACCTGGCAGCGGGCGAGATGAAGGTGGAATGGGACGCGGACTTCTAAGCGTGGCTAATTTGCGCGTTGAAGTGATCAGTTTGTTTCCCGAGATGTTTTCCGCCATCAGCGAGTACGGCATCACCAGTCGTGCGGTGAAACAGGGGCTGTTGCAGCTCACCTGTTGGAATCCGCGAGACTACACGACGGATCGACATCACACTGTGGACGATCGCCCATTTGGCGGTGGCCCGGGCATGGTGATGAAGATCAAGCCCCTGGAAGATGCTCTGGTTCAGGCCAAGGCAGCAGCCGGGGAGGCGGCGAAGGTTATTTACCTGTCCCCCCAAGGCCGTCAACTGACTCAGTCGGCGGTACGCGAGTTGGCGAATGAGGATGCACTGATCCTGATTGCCGGCCGCTATGAAGGCATTGACGAGCGTTTTATTGAAGCTCATGTCGATGAAGAGTGGTCGATTGGCGACTATGTACTCTCCGGTGGCGAGCTGCCGGCGATGGTCCTGATAGATGCGGTTACACGACTGCTGCCTGGAGCTTTAGGGCATGCGGACTCCGCTGAGGAAGATTCCTTTACGGACGGTCTGCTTGATTGCCCGCATTACACCCGACCGGAGGTGTATGCGGATCAGCGTGTTCCCGACGTGTTGCTAAGTGGCAACCACGCACACATCCGGCGTTGGCGTTTACAGCAGTCCCTTGGTCGGACCTTTGAACGACGCGCCGATCTTCTGGAAAGCCGCTCGCTTTCTGGAGAAGAGAAGAAGCTGCTCGAGGAATACATCCGCGAGCGGGACGATAGTTAACAACGTATCGATGGTAAGTCAGACGATTTACCTTAGGAGCACAGCATGACTAACAAAATCATTCTTGCACTCGAAGCAGAGCAGATGACCAAAGAGATCCCTACCTTTGCCCCGGGCGACACTATTGTCGTTCAGGTGAAAGTGAAGGAAGGCGACCGTTCGCGTCTGCAAGCGTTCGAAGGCGTCGTAATCGCCAAGCGTAACCGTGGTGTGAACAGTGCTTTCACTGTTCGTAAAATCTCCAACGGTGTTGGCGTAGAGCGTACTTTCCAGACCTACAGCCCGCAAATCGACAGCATGGCTGTTAAGCGTCGCGGTGACGTACGTAAAGCCAAGCTGTACTACCTGCGTGACCTGTCGGGTAAAGCAGCTCGCATCAAGGAAAAACTGGCTTAAGTCCAGCTTCCGATGCAGAAAAAGCAGCCTACGGGCTGCTTTTTTATTATCTGGCTTTTAGCGCCCTGACGGATTCAGCAGGGCGCAGACGGTATTGGCGATCCTCTCCAGCAGTACCTCGTCATACGGCAGCCAGGGCAGGGCAGCCAACTTGCCACTTTGCGCCGCCAACGCCACATCCGCCGGCGCTCCGTCGCGCGACACGCGCCCGGTGACCAGGTGCACCGCGTAATCCCCGACCCGCACATGACGCCCATCCATCGCCACCTTGCCTTCCTCGATCAGCGGGGCGAAGGCCGTGCTCAGTACCTGTCGGCGCATCAGTGTCATCTGGTTGAGATTATGTCCAGACAGAAGCTCCAGGCGTTGCTCCCTCTTGCCTGGGGGCATTGGGCTGATGGGCTCGCCAGCGGTGTTCTGCGTCAGCTCCTCGATGGCGAAACTGCTGATGCTGACCAGTAGATCGATGGCCCGGCAGGCTTCTGAAAATACCTGTGGCGGCACATTTTTCAGCAGCACGGGCCGCCAGTGTTTCTCGCTACGCCGGGCGAAATGTACGGCGCCGGACAGGCAGTGGCCCTGCAGGCCCGGGTAGAGTTCGGCTCCCACTTCGAAGGTGACCCGGATATCCCCCAGGTTCCGGTTCAGGCCGCCGTCGCGGTCGATCTTCCAGCCTTCGCGACGCGCCAGGCCGATCAGCGGGCGGATGGACAGGCTGTGCCCGGCGAATACCTGGCTGGCGTGGCTCTCCAGTTCCTCTGGCGGCGGCAGGTAGAACTCGCGAAACACCTGGCGCAGTGGCTGCTTGATCCGGCGTTCGATGATCAGGCGTTGCCAGGCCTGGCGTTCCGCTGCGCCGGCTGACAATGGATGCCACAGCGAAATCCGGCCCCCGGCCTCCAGTGTCAGCGGCTGACCCTGGGCATCAACCGCATGGGCGTTGGCGTTCAGCACGAAGCTGCGACCTGGCCCCTGGTCCTGATGGGCAACCCATATCAGTGAGCGGGCAAAGGGCGCGCCCACGGCGGAGTCCGCCAGTTGCGCTCGCCAGTCGCTAAAAGATAACTCAAAGGGCTGCCACAGCCCGGACTCCAGGCAACTGGCCAGGAGTGCGTGCTGGGCCTTGCCGGGCGCGGTGGTCGGTGCCAGGCGCAGGGCGATTTCGGGGCGTTGCGCCAGGCCGCGTTCGGCAGGCTTGAGGTTGCGCGTGAGTTTTTTCTGGACGCTGGCATGCCGCACCAGGCTCAAGGCGCTGCGCAGAGCCTGCACACTTTCCGGAGTGGGGACCTGCTCAATGCAGTGACCCAGGGCGATGGCCAGGGATTGCGACGGCGCGGTCTTGGCCTGGGTCGGGGCGACGCAGGCCTTGGGCAGTAAGCTGTCCATCAGCGGCGGCAGCCACGGGGCATCGCGCATTAACGCCACCCGGGCAGCGCGGGCGATCACCGGCGTGTCATCGATGGTGAAAGCGCCATCGGCCACATAGGGCGTGTGACCGCTGTGGATATCTTCCAGGCGCCGGGCGGCGAGGTTGAGGATGTGCTGCGAGAACTCGACGTACACGGCGTCCCCCATCAGCACCCAGGCGGGATCGGCGCTCAGGTGGTGATGACCGGTCCAGTAGTCGCTGCCGGCAAGGGCCAGTCGTGATTGTGGCTCCAGTTGCTCAAGCAGCTCGAACTCCTGCCGGGCATAGGGCGCATTGGCGTAACGCTCTTGCACGCAGCGTCGCAGCGCGGCCTGGGCTTCTTCAT
Organism: Pseudomonas sp. QD4; assembly: GCF_049199125.1. Classification (NCBI taxonomy): domain Bacteria; kingdom Pseudomonadati; phylum Pseudomonadota; class Gammaproteobacteria; order Pseudomonadales; family Pseudomonadaceae; genus Pseudomonas; species Pseudomonas sp. QD4. Next base: position 975,608 of record NZ_JBLZOM010000002.1, on the reverse strand, counting down.
CGACCCACTGCGTCAGGACGTAGGCCTGGTGGTAATTCGCCGCCCAGTGCGCAGAGGGTTCATCGAGGATCCTGCGCAGCTCGCTGGCCAATGCTGCGCTCGGCTGGCCGGTGGCATAAGCCAGTTGCTCCACAGCTTCCTGCCAGTTCAGGCAAGTGCGCAGGGCCTCCAGCAGGGTGCCTTGATCGAGAGTCGGGCTCAGTTCCAGCTGCGTGACCTGTTGCAGGATCGAGGTCGCCATCTGTTGCGCAGCCGGGTTTGCATAGTCGCGAAGGGCCCGGCGGATAGCCGGCCAGAGGCTGCCCAACTGAGCGGGTGTCAGGGGGCTGATATCGATCGGTGCGCCAACAAAGGCTGGATGATCCGGCCTGTCGGTGCTCAGGCGTTGCAGCAGGTGCTCGACGAGCAAGGGCGTGGGCAGGGCATCCATGGCGCAGGGTCTCCTTTTTCGGTGCGCGGATAATCGCATTTTTTTGTGGCTGAGCGTCGCCTCTGGCGTATCGCGGGTTCTATCGGCCCCGGGCGGGCGGCGATATACTCGCCGCCCCCAATAAAGTGTGATCGCCCGAGCCATGCAGCCTGCATGGGCCAGAGGGTGCGTCACATCCTCACGGCGGCCCCGGCCTGTTGTTATCCACAGGCGGGCGGCCACCCCGTTGTTCCCATCGAGCCCCCTGGTCGCTGCCGTGCAGCGCTCATCGGCCCTTTATGCCCGCAGCGTGCCCATGCGCGGGTCGACCCATTCAGGCAGTAGACCCATGACCCTTCGTGAGCAAGAAATCCAGCGCCGTACCGAGCTGTCGGTCACCCGTGTGACCAAGGCGGTCTTCCCCTCCACCACCAACCACCACAACACCCTGTTCGGCGGTACTGCTCTGGCCTGGATGGACGAAGTGTCGTTTATCGCCGCGACCCGTTTCTGCCGCCTGCCGCTGGTGACCGTGTCCACCGATCGCATCGACTTCAACCACCCGATTGCCGCCGGCTCGATCGTCGAGCTGGTGGGGCGGGTGGTGAAAGTGGGGAATACCAGCCTCAAGGTCGAGGTTGAGGTGTTTGTCGAAAGCATGAGTTGCGATGGGCGTGAAAAGGCCATTCACGGCCTGTTCAGCTTTGTTGCGATTGACGAAGACAAACGCCCGGTCCCGGTGCTGCCGGGTTTTGCCGCCTGAGTAACGACTCAGGCGCTGTCCTTCTCGATCAGCGCCAGCAAGGTCCAGCCGGCAGTCGGTTGCAATGCGCTCTCTGGCGTGACCACGTGCACCCAGCCGCTGCTGTCGCGGGCGAAGAGCAGGGTCGCGCGTTCGCCGTGCAGGGTCTGGTAGTCGTCCCAGGTGAACCCGGTGGTCAGGTGGGTGCTGTAGAGCTCGGCGCCCTGGTTCAGCAGGCTGGCCAGCCTGTTGTAGGTCAGGGTTTCACTGCCCAGCAGGTGCCCGCGGTGCTCAAGGCTGGCGCGGTGTTTGTCGGTGCGACGGTTTTCCAGGCCGCTGGTCAGGGTGAACAGGCGCTGGTGGCCGAAGTCGTGGCGAAAGCGCATGGCGGCCACGGCATTCAGCTCGCCGGCGGGAGACAGCGCCAGCAGGTGGCCGAGGCCGACCAGGTCCAGGTGAGCGTCGGCATGTTGTGAGGCCGGGTTGCCGAAGTAGGTCGGCAGGCCGTCCATGCGGGCGGCGCGGATGTTCTCCCAGTTGGAGTCGGTGAGCAGTACCCGGCTGCCCAGTTGCTGCAGGGCTTTGCCGATGGTTCGCGCGGGCGTGTTGGCGCCGACGATCAGAAAGCCGCTGGGCGCCGGCTCCGCGACTTTCAGCAGGCGCGCCAGTGGGCGTGCGGTGGCGCTTTGCAGGACCACGGTGCCAATGATCACGGCAAAGGTCAGCGGCACCAGCAGCAAGGCGCCTTCGTGGCCGGCCTGGTCGAGGCGGATGGCGAAGATTGCCGATACGGCTGCGGCGACGATGCCCCTGGGGGCAATCCAGCAGAGCAGGGCGCGCTCGCGCCAGTTGAGGCTTGAGCCGGCGGTGGACAGCATGACGTTCAGCGGGCGGGCGATGAACTGGATCACCAGCAGCAGAATCAGCACCAGTGGCCCGAGGGCGATCAGTGCCTGCAGGTCCAGGCGCGCCGCCAGCAGAATGAACAGGCCGGAAATCAGCAGCACGCTGAGGTTTTCCTTGAAGTGCAGGATCTGCCGCACATCGACGCCCTTCATATTGGCCAGCCACATGCCCATCACCGTCACCGCCAGCAGGCCCGACTCGTGCATCACCTGGTTGGCGGCAATGAAAATCCCCAGCACCGTGGCCAGGGTGGCGAGGTTGTGCAGATACTCCGGCAGCCATTGATGACGCATGACACTGCCCAGGGCCCAGCCGCCGCCGATACCGAACAGGCTGCCGCACAGGATCACGCCGCCAAAGGTCATCAGGCTGTGGCTCAGGCCGTCGCCGGATGCGCTGGCAATGATGAAGCTGTAGACCACCACCGCCAGCAGGGCGCCGATGGGGTCGATGACAATTCCTTCCCAGCGCAGGATGTTGGCGATCGAGGCCCGGGGGCGCACCACCCGTAACATCGGCACGATCACTGTGGGTCCGGTGACCAGGGTCAGGGTTCCGAACAGCAGGGCCAGCATCCAGTCGAAGCCCAGCAGCCAATGGGTTGCCAGGCTGATCACGGCCCAGGTCGAAAGGGCGCCGATGGTCACCAGGCGCCGCACGACTCGGCCGATTTCGTGCCACTCGGAAAGGCGCAGGGTCAGGCTGCCTTCAAACAGGATCAGCGCCACCGCCAGCGACACCATGGGCATCAGCAGCGGGCCGAACAGCTCTTGCGGGTCGAGCCAGCCGAGCAGCGGGCCGGCGAGGATCCCGCTCAGCAGCAGGAACAGGATGGCCGGCAGCTTCAGGCGCCAGGCCAGCCATTGGCAGCCCAGGGCAGCGACGCCGATGCCGCCGATGGCCAGCAGTATCTGTTGTTCGTTCATTGAAGCTCCCTGTTCCTTGAAATAGCCGGCTATGAAAGACTAGCGACCCTCAGCACAGTTCACTATTTATTTAAGCGCGGCCTTTGGCCTGCGCCTTTCGAGTATTTATGGCCGCCATCGACCATCCCCTGATCGACCGTTTTCTCGATGCGCTGTGGCTGGAAAAAGGCCTGTCGGACAACACCCGCGATGCCTATCGCAGTGACCTGGCGCTGTTCAACGGCTGGTTGCAGGAGCAAGGGCTGGAGCTGCCCAATGCCGGGCGCGAGCTGATCCTCGATCACCTGGCCTGGCGCGTCGAGCAGGCGTACAAGCCGCGTTCCACCGCGCGTTTTCTATCCGGGGTACGGGGCTTCTACCGTTACTTGCTGCGGGAAAAACTGATCGCCGTCGACCCGACCCTGCAAGTCGACATGCCGCAACTCGGCCGGCCGCTGCCCAAGTCGCTGTCGGAAGCGGATGTCGAAGCCCTGCTGGCCGCGCCGGACTTGAGCGATGCCATCGGCCAGCGCGACCGCGCCATGCTCGAAGTGCTGTATGCCTGCGGCTTGCGGGTCACTGAATTGATCAGCCTGACCCTGGAACAGGTCAACCTGCGCCAGGGCGTGTTGCGGGTGATGGGCAAGGGCAGCAAGGAGCGCCTGGTGCCCATGGGCGAGGAGTCGATTGTCTGGGTCGAGCGTTATATGCGCGATGCCCGGGGCGAGTTGCTCGGCGGACGGCCCAGCGATGTGCTGTTCCCCAGTCAGCGCGGTGAGCAGATGACCCGCCAGACTTTCTGGCATCGCATCAAGCACCAGGCCAAGGTCGCGGGGATCGGTAAGTCGCTGTCGCCCCACACCTTGCGCCATGCCTTTGCCACCCACCTGCTCAACCATGGCGCCGACCTGCGTGTGGTGCAGATGTTGCTGGGGCACAGCGACCTCTCGACCACCCAGATCTACACCCATGTGGCCCGCGCCCGCCTGCAGGATCTGCATGCCCGGCATCATCCGCGCGGCTGATCGATAACCGACCGCTGCCAACGCTCTTGCGTCAGCTGTAGTCGGCCCCTGCGGGCATATGTGATAGGCTTTGCCGGTTTGCAAAGTGGGCGGTTATGACCCGGTGTTCCAGTACGGGCGTTCTACCCGTCCCATTTGTCCGCCTCCAGGAGTTCCCATGCGCGTGACCCAGATTATCGCCGCCGCAGCCATTGCGTTGGTCAGTACCTTTGCCGTTGCCGATGACGGCGCTGAAAAAGCCATTCGCAAGAGCCTTGAAGGCCTGCAGCTTGAAGTGCCGGTGGAAAGCATCACCCTCAGCCCGCTGCCCGGTCTGTACGAAGTCAAGCTCAAGGGCAGCCGCGTGCTGTACGCCAGCGCCGACGGCCAGTTCGTGATGCAGGGTTACCTGTTTCAGCTCAAGGACGGCAAGCCGGTCAATCTGACCGAAAAAACCGAGCGCCTGGGCATTTCCAAATTGATCAACGGCATCCCTGTTGCGGAAACCGTGGTTTACCCGGCCATCGGCGAAACCAAGACCCACATCACCGTCTTTACCGACACCACCTGCCCTTACTGCCACAAGCTGCACGCCGAAGTGCCCGAGCTGAACAAGCTGGGTATCGAAGTGCGTTATGTTGCGTTCCCGCGCCAGGGTCTTGGCTCGCCGGGCGACGAGCAGTTGCAGGCGGTCTGGTGTTCGGCGGATAAAAAAGCCGCCATGGACAAGATGACCGACGGCAAGGAAGTCAAGGCGGCCAAGTGCGCCAACCCGGTTTCCAAGCAGTTCGCCCTGGGCCAGTCGATTGGTGTGAACGGTACGCCGGCCATCGTTTTGGCTGATGGCCAAGTGATTCCGGGCTACCAGCCTGCGCCACAAGTCGCCAAACTGGCGCTGGGTGCGAAATAATCCTGCGTCGTCGAGCCTTTGACGATCATGGCGTGGCGCTTTCGGTCGCTGCGTCATTAATAGAGAGCCGCGCGGTCTGCGGCTGATTTCCACGGCCGACCTTGAGTCGGCCGTTTTATGGGGAGTTCAAAGTGAATCCGGTCAAAGTAGGCATCTGTGGGCTGGGTACCGTCGGTGGCGGCACCCTCAACGTACTTCAGCGTAACGCCGAGGAGATTGCCCGCCGTGCCGGGCGTGGAATCGAAGTGGCACAAATTGCCATGCGTACGCCAAAGCCTCAGTTCCAGACGACCGGTATTGCGATTACCAACGATGTCTTCGCCGTGGCCACCAACCCTGAAATCGATATTGTCATCGAGTTGATGGGTGGCTACACCGTGGCCCGCGAGCTGGTGCTCAAGGCCATCGAAAACGGCAAGCACGTGGTTACCGCGAACAAGGCGCTGATTGCCGTCCACGGCAATGAAATCTTCGCCAAGGCCCGTGAAAAGGGCGTGATCGTCGCCTTTGAAGCTGCAGTGGCCGGCGGTATCCCGGTGATCAAGGCGATTCGTGAAGGCCTGTCGGCCAACCGCATCAACTGGGTGGCCGGGATCATCAACGGCACCGGTAACTTCATCCTCACCGAAATGCGCGAGAAGGGCCGTACCTTCGAAGACGTGCTGGCCGAAGCCCAGGCCCTGGGCTATGCCGAAGCCGATCCGACCTTTGACGTCGAAGGCATCGATGCAGCGCACAAGCTGACCATTCTGGCGTCCATCGCCTTTGGTATCCCGCTGCAATTCGACAAGGCCTACACCGAAGGCATCACCAAGCTGACCACTGCCGACGTGAACTACGCCGAGGCCCTGGGCTACCGCATCAAGCACCTGGGCGTGGCGCGCAGCACCGCTGCCGGCATCGAGTTGCGCGTGCACCCGACACTGATCCCGGCTGATCGCCTGATCGCCAATGTCAACGGCGTGATGAACGCCGTGATGGTCAATGGCGACGCCGCCGGTTCGACCCTGTTCTACGGCGCTGGCGCCGGCATGGAGCCGACCGCTTCGTCGGTGATCGCCGACCTGGTGGACGTGGTTCGTGCCATGACCAGCGACCCGGAAAACCGCGTGCCGCACCTGGCCTTCCAGCCGGACTCGTTGTCGGCCCACCCGATCCTGCCGATCGAGGCCTGCGAAAGCGCCTACTACCTGCGGATCCAGGCCAAGGATCATCCTGGCGTGCTGGCCCAGGTGGCGAGCATTCTGTCGGAGCGCGGCATCAACATCGAATCGATCATGCAGAAAGAAGTCGAAGAGCATGACGGCCTGGTGCCGATGATCCTGCTGACCCACCGCGTGGTGGAACAGCGCATCAACGATGCGATCAACGCCCTGGAAGCCCTGCAGGGTGTCGTGGGTCCGGTGGTCCGCATCCGTGTCGAACATCTGAATTAACAGCAGCTGCAAGCCTCAGGCTTCAAGCTGCAAGTGAGAGCAGAGCCGCTTTTCACTTGTCGCTTGCAGCTTGCAGCTTGTCGCTCAAACCGAAGGTTTGCTCCTATGCGCTATATCAGTACTCGTGGCCAGGCACCGGCCCTGAATTTCGAAGATGTGCTGCTGGCAGGTTTGGCCAGTGATGGTGGTCTCTATGTGCCGGAGTGCCTGCCACGTTTCACCCAGGAAGAAATCGCCTCCTGGGCCGGCCTGCCGTATCACGAGCTGGCGTTCCGGGTCATGCGCCCGTTCGTTGCAGGCAGCATTCCGGATGCGGATTTCAAGAAGATCCTGGAAGAGACCTACGGTGTGTTTTCCCACGGCGCCATCGCCCCATTGCGTCAGCTGAATGGCAATGAATGGGTCCTGGAGCTGTTCCATGGCCCGACCCTGGCGTTCAAGGACTTCGCCCTGCAACTGTTGGGTCGCCTGCTCGATTACGTGCTGGCCAAGCGTGGCGAGCGCGTGGTGATCATCGGCGCGACCTCCGGTGATACCGGCTCGGCGGCGATTGAAGGCTGCAAGCATTGCGAAAACGTCGACATCTTTATCCTGCACCCGCACAAGCGTGTGTCGGAAGTGCAGCGTCGGCAGATGACGACCATCTTTGGCGAGAACATCCACAACATCGCCATCGAAGGCAACTTCGACGACTGCCAGGAAATGGTCAAGAACAGCTTCGCTGACCAGGGCTTCCTCAAGGGCACGCGGCTGGTGGCGGTGAACTCGATCAACTGGGCGCGGATCATGGCCCAGATCGTCTATTACTTCCACGCAGCTCTGCAGTTGGGCGGCCCGGCACGTTCGGTGGCGTTCTCGGTGCCGACCGGCAACTTCGGCGACATCTTTGCCGGTTACCTGGCGCGCAACATGGGCTTGCCGATCAACCAGTTGATCGTCGCCACCAACCGCAACGACATTCTGCACCGCTTCATGAGTGGCAATCAGTACGTCAAGGAAACCCTGCACGCGACCCTGTCGCCGTCCATGGACATCATGGTCTCGTCGAACTTCGAGCGTCTGCTGTTTGACCTGCACGGTCGCAACGGCGCGGCCATCGCCGGCCTGATGGACAGCTTCAAGCAGGGTGGTGGTTTCAGCGTTGAAGAAGAGCGCTGGACCGAAGCCCGCAAACTGTTCGATTCCCTGGCCGTGGATGACGCACAGACCTGCGAGACCATCGCTGAAGTCTTCGCCCAGTGCGGCGAGCTCCTGGACCCGCACACCGCCATCGGCGTGAAAGCGGCCCGCGAGTGCCGTCGCAGCCTGGATACGCCGATGGTGATCCTCGGTACCGCACACCCGGTCAAGTTCCCGGAAGCGGTGGAGAAGGCCGGTGTTGGCAAGGCCCTTGAGCTGCCGGCGCACCTGTCCGATCTGTTCGAGCGCGAGGAGCGCTGCACGGTCCTGGCCAACGACCTGAAAGCGGTCCAGGGGTTTGTCAGCCAGCACGGTAACCGCGGCAAGCCGCTCTGATCGAGCAGGCTGCGCAGCTCTTGAAGCCCGTCTGATGACGGGCTTTTTTGTGGTTGTCGCCCAGGCGGATTGTGCCGATGGGAACCGGTCTGTGTTTTATCCTTGTCATCTTTGCCGTGCATGCTCGCAAGACTCGGGTCGGCATGACCTGGGGCCTGCTGACGAACTTTCTTCTCGGGCCGGTGGTCACTTATTGTGGACACGCCCTAAAGCACTGTGTTTTCGGACTATTGAGTGGTGATCGAGATGGAAAGTATCAGCCTATTGCTGGGTGAAGCTTTGAGCCCGTATCAGGTAACTCTGACCCCGTCGGGTGCCCATGGCGAATGCCTGGTGACCTTGAAAAATGTGCAGGGCGCCATTGTGCTCGAACGTGAGATCAATCAGGCGCAGTTGACTGACAAGCGCCTGTTGACCGATGTCGTTGATGGCCTGCACCGAGATTTGTTGATTGCCGAAGGGCGTCTGGAACCCTGCGTGATTGCAGCCTTGCGCAATGCGGCGCAAGAAAAGGCCTTCGACAGAAGGCCCTGATTTAACTTTTTGCGGAACCTTCCTGCCCCAGGGTCGTCAGACCTTGTATCAGCAGGATCAAGCATTGTGCTCCGGTGCTTGTAGCTTGTTGTACTGGTCTTTGTAGGCCACGTTTAACCCCGAGTCGTCTCCCCACTTCTCGGGGTTTCTTTTGTCCGGCGTTTATTACTGCTCGGGTTTTTCCCGAAAAAGCGCCAGGGCATCCTTGCGGTATTCCTCGCGTATCGGCGGCTCCAGCCAGGCGGCATACAGCTCGATCAGGCGGTTCTGGCGCAGTTGCAGCAGGGTCTGGTTGATGCGCTCTATGGCGTGTCGCCCCTGGGCCGTGTTCGAGCAGCCGACATGCACCGCCTGGTATTTTTGTACGCCAATAATCGGATAGAACTCCAGACTGCTCGGGTCGATGCCTTGCTGCTGCGCCTGGAAGCGGATTTCCGGCTGGTAGCCGATCAGGGTCTTGAGCCTGCCCAGGCGCTGCATCTGCAGCAGGTTGCCAATGGCGCTGTTGCCATAGTGGGCGGTCAGGGCGTCGCTGGGGGCTTTGCCCAGCAGGCTGTCGATCTGATCGCCATAACTGCGCTCGGCAACGATGCCGACGCTACGCGGTCCGCTGGCCAGCAACGCTGCCAGGTCCAGCCGACCGTCCTGGATAAATGGCCGCAGGCTGGCATGATCCTGGCGCAGGGCCGCCACGCCATTGCTGAAGGCGCGAAAACTGATTTTGGAAAACGCCACCCACTGCGCGCGCTGCGGGGTCAGCATCAATGATGGGTCGCAGGCGAAGGGCGAGTCGCGGAGCATCTGTATGCCGCGGGCGCGGTTGACGTGGACGATGGTGTGTTCGTATTCCGGCATGCTGGCGAACAGGGCGGGCAGTATTTGATCGACCACGCCCTGGTCTTTTTGCGGGCCATCGAAAATCGTGGTCGGCGGCAGGTCACGTAACAGCCAGAGTAGGGTTTCCTTGGCCTGGCCGATCTGTGGAAACCCGCTCAATACCAGCAGCAGCGGCAGGATGCGCTTCACGGAAGTGGTTCGCCGGCTGCTGCGTGGGTCCATCAGGGGGTCGATTCTCTGTGGCAAACATTCATCCTGCTGCATCCTCGTCAGGGGCTAGATCGCCCCGGCTGCGCGCAGACGGCTGATCTGCTCGCGGTCATAACCCAATGCGTCCAGCACCTGCGTGGTGTGCTCGCCCAATTGCGCGCCGACCCATTCGCAAGTGCCCGGCGTCTCAGAGAGTTTCGGCACGATGCCGGGCATCTTGAAATCTTTCCCGTCCGGCAGCTTGGCCTGGAGGAACATTTCCCGGGCCAGAAACTGCGGGTCGCTGAACATGTCCTCGGCGCTGAAGATCCGGCTGGCGGGCACTTCGGCGCGGTTCAGCTGTTCGACCACCTGGTCCAGCGGCAGCGAACTGACCCAGCGATCGATCACTCCGTACAGTTCGTCACGCCGGCTGTCACGCCCGTCATTGCTGGCCAGGACCGGGTCGTTGGCCAGGTCTTCGCGACCGATCAGCAGCATGAAGCGCTTGAAAATCGCATCGCCGTTGGCCCCGATCTGCACGTGTTTGCCGTCGGCACTGGTGTGAATGGACGAGGGGGTGATGCCGGGCATGATATTGCCGGTGCGCTCGCGGATAAAGCCGAATACATCGAACTCCGGAACCATGCTTTCCATCATCGCGAAAATGGCTTCATACAACGCCACGTCGACCACCTGGCCCTGGCCGCCGTTGACCTCTCGATGGCGGAGCGCCATCAATGCGCCGATCACGCCCCACAGGGCGGCAATCGAGTCGCCGATGGAAATCCCGGTGCGTACCGGCGGGCGATCCTCGAAGCCGGTGATGTAGCGCAGGCCGCCCATGGATTCACCGACCGCGCCAAAACCCGGCTGGTCCTTCATGGGGCCGGTCTGGCCGAAGCCGGAGAGGCGCACCATCACCAGCTTCGGGTTGAGGGCGTGGAGGACGTCCCAGCCCAGCCCGAGTTTTTCCAGGACGCCGGGGCGGAAGTTCTCGATCAGGATGTCGGCATCGCTCAATAACTGTTTGAGGATGGCCAGGCCGTCGGGGTGCTTGAGGTTGAGGGTCAGGGACTTTTTATTGCGTGCCTGGACAAACCACCATAGCGAAGTGCCCTCATACAGCTTGCGCCACTTGCGCAGTGGATCGCCGCCATCCGGGGACTCGACTTTGATCACCTCGGCCCCGAACTCGGCGCAGATGCGCGAGGCAAAGGGGCCGGCAATCAGGGTGCCGAGTTCGATCACTTTCAATCCGGCGAGAGGCTTGCTGAGGGTATCCATGGGGCGTCCGCGAGGCAGGAAAATCCGCCTAGCCTAGACCATTGATGGCGTTTAGGGCACTGCCGGGCGCTGGCCTTTTTCCTGGGCGGCGTGGCGTGGCCGGGCAATTGGTGCTTCTCATTCAGGGCTCCAGCGGGTTTAATTGCCGTCTGCCAAGGATTGCGCGCTTCGGAAAACCAGGGAAAGGTCCTCGTGTCTTGTTTACCTCCCTCCCTTTTTCCGGCTTCAGGCGTGCCCTGAGGTTTTGTTTTGCGTGCCGAAAAAATGTCTTTTTAGTATCACGCGTGATGCTATTGAAATTCTCACGCGTGATGAATTAATCTCTCTTCCATGCAAACCGAGTCCTCAGTTAATACCCACGAATATTTCGCCAACGCCTGCATGACCGGGGCCCGGTGGAAAAGGAAGGAGACATGAGCATGCCGCAAACCTGGAATGCCCAAGCACTGTGTCAGGCCCTGGCCGGCACCGAGTTGTTCAGCGCTGGCGATGCCAGTGTCGAGTTGCTCGACGGCGCCGACGCCAGCCTCCACGTGACGATGCATGAATACGGCGACTTGCCGCTGTTCGTGGCCTTGCACGGAGGGCAGATCCTGGTTGAGGCGCTGCTCTGGCCGCAGAGCGCGGTGAGTGATGTGGCGGCTTTCAACGAGGAAGTGCTGCTCAGTCGCCAACTGTTTCCGCTGTCGAGCATCGGTCTGGACGCCCAGGCCGATGGCGAACGCTGCTACAGCATGTTCGGCGCCTTGAGCGCGACCTCGCTGCTGTCCAACGTGCTGTACGAGATCGAGACCCTGGCCAGCAACGTGATTCGCGCGACCGAGGCTTACGAAGGCTATCTCAAGGCTCAGGCCTGATTGGAGGAATGCACATGAACGTTTGGAGCAAATTGCTCACCGCTCTGCGTGGTGGCGCGACGGAAGCCGGCGAGGCCCTGGTGGACAGCCAGGCGCTGCGTATTCTCGATCAGGAAATCCGCGATGCCGAGCAGGCGTTGCGCTCATCAAGAGAGTCTCTGGCGCAGATCATGGCGCGCCAGAAGCTGGCGTCCGAGCAGGTGCAGAAAACCGCGGCCCGTGTCAGTGAATACGAAACCCATGCCCTCAAGGCCCTGGAAGTCGGCAACGAAGCCCTGGCCCTGGAAGTGGCAGAGAAGATCGCCCAGCTCGAAGCCGAGTTGCGTGCCGAGCGGGAACAGTCCGAGGGCTTTGCCGCCAGCGTCAGTCAGTTGCGCAAGGCGGTGAATCAGACCGAGGGCAATATCAAGCATTTGAAACAACAGGTGGATACGGTCAAGGCCACCGAAAGCGTGCAAAAGGCCCAGTTGGCCGTGGCCCAGCGTTATGGCGGTACCCAGAACAAACTGCAAACCGCGGTCGAGTCCCTGGAGCGCATCAAGCGCCAGCAGGCTGAACGCGCGGCGCAGATGGAGGCGGCCGAGGAGTTGGCCAGCGCCGCCAGCCCCGAGGACGCGCTGCATGCCAAGCTGCGGGCCGCCGGGATCATTGAAGACCGCCATAGCGCCAACAGCGTGCTGGCGCGTCTGAAGGACCAGGGCAAGACCTGATTCACCGTTGTCGATGGGCGGGGCCAACTGGCCTTGCCCGCTTTTTTCAGGGATAGGAACGCGATGGAAATCTTCCTGCAGACCGTATTGTCATTTCCCACCGTGCTGTTCAGCTTCATGCTGTGCCTGGCGGTCATCTACTGGGCGATCGTCGCCCTGGGCATGATCGACATCGACCTGCTGGACGTCGAGGCCGACTCGCTGCTCGAAGGCACTGGCAACGCCGAGGGCCTGGCCGGCCTGCTGATCAAGTTCAAACTCAACGGCATTCCGCTGACCCTGGTCCTGACCCTGCTGTTTTTTTTCAGCTGGTTCATTACCTATTTCGCCGAGCTGTTCGTTCTCAGCCACCTGGACCTGGGGCTGTTGCGCTATCCCCTGGGCCTGGTGCTGGCCGTGATCGCGCTGTTTATCGCCGCGCCCATCAGTGCGCTGGTATGCAGCCCGTTGCGGCCCTTGTTTCACAAGATGGAAGCGCCCAACAGCCGATCAGTGATCGGGCAAACGGCGGTGATACGCAGTGGCCGGGTCACCCTGGAGCACGGCGAAGCCATTCTGCAAGACGGTGGCGCGGGCCTGATCCTGCGCGTGCGTGCCGATGAGGCACTGGCTTTCAAACGCGGCGATCGCGTCGTGTTACTGGAGTATCTGGAGGCGCAACACGCCTATCGGGTCATTACCGAGGCCGAGTTCCGGGGCATCTGACCCCGACTCCCTCAGATCAAAGGAGATTGATTTCAATGAACTTACCGTCACTGCTGCCCATCCTGTTCGGGGTCGGCCTTGTCGTTCTGGTGGTCTTCGGCCTGCTGGCGCTGTTCAAGGCGTTCTACATCAAGGTCCCGCAGGGCACCGCGCTGATCGTCAACGACATGTCCTCGACACCCAAGGTGCATTTCACCGGCGCCCTGGTGTACCCGGTCATCCACCTCAAGGAGTTCATGAAGATCTCCCTGCTGACCCTGGAAGTCGACCGTCGCGCCAAGGACGGGCTGATTTGCCGTGACAACATGCGCGCCGACATCACCGTGGCTTTCTACCTGCGGGTCAATGAAACCCAGGAAGACGTGCTCAAGGTGGCCAAGGCCATCGGTGTCGATCGTGCCTCCGATCGCTCGGCAGTCAACGAGCTGTTCAACGCCAAGTTCTCCGAAGCCCTGAAAACCGTCGGCAAGCAGTTCGACTTCGTGCAGCTGTTCGAGAACCGCCAGGATTTCCGCGATCGCATCATCGAAGTGATCGGCAACGACCTCAACGGCTATGTGCTGGAAGACGTGGCCATCGACTACCTGGAACAGACCGCCAAGCATTCCCTGGACCCGAGCAACATTCTCGACGCCGAGGGTATTCGCAAGATCACCGAACTGACCGCCATGCAGAACGTGATCACCAACGAACTGGAACGTAACCAGGAACTGGCGATCCAGAAGAAAAACGTCGAGACCCGCGAAGCCTCGCTGTCCCTCGAACGCCAGCAGGCCGATGCCGAAGCGCGGCAGAAGCGCGAGATCGAAACCATCCGCGCCCGCGAAGAAGCCGAGACCTCCAAGGTCCAGCAAGAGGAGCGCCTGAAGTCCGAGCAGGCTCGCATCCAGACCCAGCAGGAAATCGACGTACGCACCGAGAACCATCAGCGCGAAGTCGAAGTGGCGCAGCAGAACCGCCAGCGTGCGGTGGTGATCGAGGTGGAGAAAGTCACCCGCGCCAAAGACCTGGAAATCGTCTCGCGCGAGCGTGAAGTCGAGCTGCAACGCATCGACAGCGAAAAAGCCCTGGAAGAGCAGCGCAAGAACATCGCCGTGGTGATTCGTGAGCGCGTGGCGGTCGAGAAGACCGTGGCCCAGGAAGAAGAGCGGATCAAGGAAGTGCGCGAGATCTCCCAGGCCGAACGTGCCAAGCAGGTCGTCGTGCTCCAGGCGCAAGCCGAAGCCGAGCAGGAAATGGTCCGCCAGGTGAAACAGGCCGAAGCCGACGAAACCCGCTCCAAGCATCGCGCGGTGGAAATCAACAACCTGGCCCAGGCCGATCTGGAAGCCGCATCCAAGCAGTCCGAAGCCAAGAAACGCCTGGCCGAAGGCCTGGAAGCCGAACGCGCTGCACCTGGTCTGGCCGATGCGCGGGTTCTGGAAGTCACCGTCGCCGCGCAAGAGAAGGAAGGCATGGCCCAGGCACGGGTTCGCGCCGAGCAGATGATCGCTGAAGCCCGTGGCGAGCAGGAAAAAGGCCTGGCCGACGCCCGCGTCATGGAAGCCCAGGCGCAAGCCAAAGAGAAAGATGGCCTGGCCGAAGCCAAGGTCATGGAAGAGAAACTCGGTGCCCAGGCCCGTGGCGAAGCCCAGTTGGGCGCGGCCAAGGCCCAGGCCACCAAGGACATGGGTTCGGCCGAGGCCGAAGTATTGCTGGAGCGCCTGAACGCCGAAGCCGAAGGCCTGGGCAAGAAGTTCGGTGCCCTGGATTCCCTCAGCGACAGCGCCCGTCAGCACGAAGAGTTCCGCATGCAATTGGAGAAGAACTTCGAGGAAGCGATGGCTGCCATCGCCGCCAACAAGGACATCGCCAAGGACCAGGCACAAGTGCTGTCCGCTGCCCTCAGCAAGGCGAAGATCGAAATCGTCGGCGGCGAAGGCGACTTCTTCAACTCCTTCGCCAAGTCGCTGTCGGTGGGCAAGGCCATCGAAGGCGTGGTCGGCAAGAGCCCGGTGGTCCAGGACGTCCTGTCCCGCTTGCTCAATGGCAAAGGCATTCCCGCCGTAGCCGCCGAGCTGGCCGCCGCTGCTGCCGAGCGCAAGCTCGAAACTCCGGCAGCCGAAGCCTGATGCACCTGTAGTCGCTGCCGAGCCCGCGAGGCTGCGCTGGCCCTGACAACCCTCCGGATAACCCCGGAAGATCAACGGTTTGTCAGGCGCCAGCGCCCTCAACCTTCAGCAGCCACGCCAGCTACAGCCCATCGCATCAGCTAGCAGCGCTCAGTTTCTTTTTTTGTACACCGCCGTAGATCCAGGAAGGCCACGATGTCGGACGCACAAGCCGCAACTCCCGCACAGGATGTATTGGACAAGGCCGTCGCCGAAGGCGGCGCCTATGAGGTGCTGCAAAAGCGCCTGCTGGACCAGGGCCAACGCCTGCGGCAAACCGCCGAAGGCCTCAACCAGCGCCGCCTGGAAGAGTTCGGCAACAGCCGCATGGAAGTGGTCGGGCGCGTGCGCATCCGCACCGAAAACAACTGCATCGCCCGGGACATCGTCCAGGTCGGCGACTGCCTGCTGTTTGGCTACAACGTTTTTATCGGCCTGAAGAAGGAGACCAGCGTCGCCGACGTGTTCTCCCTCTATCGGCTGGTGGAAGAGGGCGAAGGCTACGAGGCCGAACCCGTGCCGCTGGAAGGCACTTTCCTTGCCGCCCAGGGCTTTCTCAACGACTTCAACGAGCTCTACACCTATTACAAGAACACCCGCCTGCTGCAACTGGCGATTCGCGACGGCAAGCTGCTGGCGAGTTTCCAGATCGGAGAACGCATCACCGACGTGCGGGTGTTCCGTTGGTCCATCTCCCTGGATGGGCGCGACGTGCGCTACATCGACAACCGCGGCGAGCGCGACATAGCGCTGCCGGCCCCGTTCGATTTCGAGTGGCGCAAAGCAACCCGGGAAATGGCCGTCGAAGGCCGTTTCCCGCACATGAACATCCTCGACACCGTGTTCGTCGAAACCATGGGCGGCGACCTCACCGTCAAGGTCGAGAACAACACCGAGGATGGCCTGGGCATCTACCGCGAGGAGGTGCTGGACAAGACCCAGTCCCTGGACGACGGCCAGATCGAATTCGCCCGCCTGGGCAGCCTGATCCTGCTCAAGATCCTGCCGTACCGCGAAGAGCAGTGGCGCTACCTGGTGTTCAACAGCCTGACCCGTCAGGTCGAGCGCATCGATGCCATTGGCCTGGCCTGCGTGCAGCTGCCGGAAGACCACGGCATCATCTTCCCCGGTGGCTACTACCTGCAGAGCGGCGAGTACAAGACCTTCGAGCAATCGATGGAAGGCATGCGCTTCAAGCGCTCGGTACGCTCGCCCAACGGCGAAGACGTGCAGTACATCTTCTATCACCCCGAGCAGGGGCGTTCGGTCCTGCTCACCTACAACATGATCAACCGCCAGTTGCAGAACCCCTTGTTCGGCCACGGCTACGCGCGCCTGGAAGACGGGCGCATGGTGATCTTTGCCGCCGAAGGTGATGAGCCGACCCGTATCCACCCGATGCAGGTCTGGCAGACGCCGTTTTTCACCGAGGAATACGCGGCTCGTCAGCCGGCGCGCAGCGGTTTCCTGGGGCGTATCGGCAATGCCGAGCTGGTGCGCAGCGTGTCCGACCTCTACGACCTGTGCCGTGAGATCGGCACTCCGGCGGTGTCGGTGCAGCGCTATTCGCTGCTGTGCCAGAACACCCGTCGCCTGTTCGACGTCTACCACTGGCTGGGCAGCGAGGAAGTCGGCGGCCTGGCGCCGCTGCTGCGCGAAGTGGCCGCCACCTCGGAGCTGGTGCTCGATGAGTACGAGAAGGTCGAGGGCATTCGTCGCCAGTCCGACCAGGCCATGCTCAGCGCCGAGGACAAGCAGAAAGCCCTGCTCGCCGGCCTGCTGGTGGACAGCTGGGACCAGGTGCAGAACTTCGTCGATGCGCTCAACGCCATCACCGCCCAGCGCGGCCTGCTGCTGACCATTCGCGAATACCGCTACATCGACGTGGCGCGCATCGATGCCATGGAAGCCGAGCTGCTCCAGGCCCAGGAACGCACCGCCGCCGGCACCGCGACCTTCCTCGCCAGCGAGCAGGCGCTGCAGCCGTTTGTCACGCGTCTGGAGGCCCTCGACGGCGAGGCGCAGAAAGCCCAGACCGTGGCCCAGTTGGCCGAGCCGCTGAAGGCCTTGCAAGCCATGGCTGCCGACCTGGACATGCTGTCCGGACTGATGGCTTCGCTGCAGATCGACGACGCGACCCAGCGCACGCGGATCATCGAGTCCATCTCCGAGATCTACGCCCGCCTGAACCAGGCCAAGGCCCGCGCCGAACAGCGGCGCAAGGCCCTGGGCTCGACCGAGACCGTGGCCCAGTTCGGCGCCCAGTTCAAACTGTTCAGCCAGGGCATCACCAATGCCCTGGCACAGGCCCAGGACCCGGAGCGTTGCGACGAACAATTGTCGCGCCTGCTGGTGCAACTGGAGGAGCTGGAAAGCCGCTTCGGCGATCACGAACAATTCATGGGCGACATCCTCACCAAGCGTGAGGAGTTGCTGGAAACCTTCGAAGCCCACAAGCAATCCCTGCTCGACGAGCGCCAGCGCAAGGCCCAGGGCCTGCTCGACGCCGCGCGGCGGATTCTCGACAGCCTGACCCGGCGCACCGCCAAGTTCACCCAGGCTGAAGAGCTCAATGCATTCTTCGCCGCCGACCCGCTGATCCTCAAGTTGCGCGAGTTGGCCGAACGCCTGCGCCAGCTCAAGGACAGCGTCAAGGCCGACGACGTCGAGGCCCGCCTCAAGGGCGCCCGCGACCAGGCGGTACGGGCTTTGCGCGACAAGACCGAGCTGTTCGAAGAGGGCGGCAATGTCATCAAGCTCGGCCCGCGCCATCGCTTCAGCGTCAACACCCAGGAACTCGACCTGACCCTGATGCCCCGGGGTGACGAGCTGCACCTGCACCTGACCGGCACCGATTTCCTCGAGCCGTTGCACGATGCCGAACTCGAAGCGCTGCGCGACTTCTGGCAGGTGGCGCTGGAGTCCGAATCGGCCCAGCTCTACCGCGCCGAATACCTCGCCGGCCAGGTGCTGGATGCGGCCGATGCCGGGCAGGAAGGCCTGAGTCTGGAACTGCTCAAGCCGCTGTTGGCGCAGCCGGAAGAACTGGCGCGGGTGATTCGTGATTTCGCCGCGCCACGCTACAAGGAAGGCTACGAAAAAGGCATCCACGATCACGACGCGGCGGCGATTCTGATCCAGCTACTGCCGCTGCGCGAAAGCGCCGGGCTGCTGCGCTACGGCCCGCTGCCACGGGCCTTCGCCAGTGTGTTCTGGAACCTGCAACGCAGCCTTGAAGCCCCGGCGCAGTGGTCGGAACGGGCGCGCACCAGCCGGCATATCCAGCAACTGTTCGGGCGTCGCGAAGGGCTGTTGCAATTGCAGGCGGAAATCGCCACGGCGATGCAGCAGTTTTTGCTTGAACAACCCCTGGCGCTCAATGGCTCGCAGGTGGCCGAGGCCGCCGAGTACCTGGTCCAGGAACTGGCTGCCGAACGCATCGAATTCACCTTCAGCAAGTACGCCAAGCAACTGCAGGAAGCACTCAAGGTGCGCTTGCAGGGTGCGCGCATGTGGGACGACTACCAGCAGGCGCTGGCGCGGCTGGAGGATCGCCCGGCGGCGCAATGGGCGCTGGCCGGCAACTGGCTCGATGGCTTGTGCTCGGAGGCCGAATTGGCCGCCTTGGCGGACTACGTGCCCGAGGCCGTGGCCCTGTCGCTGCTGCCCCAGGACTTCGCCAAGCGCATTACCGAAGTCGATCTGCGGTTCAGCGTCGACAACCTGATGGGTGAACACCCGCGGATCAAGGAGCGCAGCCTGACCCTGGCGGTGGACGAGTTCTTCGCCCGCCTGCGCAGCCATCGCGAGCACTTCCTGCCGGGCCTGCAGCGCTACCAGGCATTGCGCCAGGGCATCATCGGCCGCGAGCGCGAGGCTTTGCGCCTGAGCGAATTCAAGCCGCGTCCGTTGAGTTCCTTCGTGCGCAACAAGCTGATCAACGATGTGTACCTGGGGGTGATCGGCGACAACCTGGCCAAGCAGATGGGCACGGTCGGCGAGAACAAGCGCACCGACCTCATGGGCCTGTTGATGCTGATTTCGCCACCGGGCTACGGCAAGACCACCCTGATGGAATACGTCGCCCATCGCCTGGGCCTGATCTTCATGAAGATCAACGGTCCGGCCCTGGGGCACGACGTGCGCTCCCTGGACCCGGCCCAGGCCCCGGACGCCACCTCGCGCCAGGAACTGGAGAAACTCAACCTGGCCCTGGAGATGGGCAACAACGTGATGCTGTATGTCGACGACATCCAGCACACCCATCCCGAGTTCCTGCAGAAATTCATCTCGCTGTGCGACGGCACCCGGCGCATCGAAGGCGTATGGAAGGAACGGACCAAGACCTACGACATGCGCGGCAAGAAGTTCTGCGTAGT
This sequence comes from Pseudomonas sp. QD4, assembly GCF_049199125.1. Classification (NCBI taxonomy): domain Bacteria; kingdom Pseudomonadati; phylum Pseudomonadota; class Gammaproteobacteria; order Pseudomonadales; family Pseudomonadaceae; genus Pseudomonas; species Pseudomonas sp. QD4. Next base: position 956,133 of record NZ_JBLZOM010000002.1, on the reverse strand, counting down.
GATGTCGGGCAACCCGTACACCGAGTCCGGCGATGTGTTCAAGATCCCCGACATGCTCGCCAACCGGGCCGATATCTATAACCTGGGCGACACCCTGGGCGGCATGCAGGAATCCTTCGCCCTGAGCTACATCGAAAACGGCCTGACCTCCAACCCGGTGCTGGCGCCGCTGGCCACCCGCGACATGGCCGACGTCTATCGCTTCGTGGCCAAGGCCGAGGGCAAGCCGTTCTCCAGCAACGAGTTGAGCCACAGCTACAGCGGTGCCGAGATCAACGAGATCACCACCACCTTGCAGCGCCTGATGCAAGTGCGCGACGTGGTGCTCAAGGTCAACCAGCAGTACATCGCCAGTGCGGCCCAGGCCGACCAGTACCGCACCGAACCGCCGTTCAAGTTGCAGGGCAGCTACCGCAACATGAACAAAATGGCGGAGAAGATTTCCGCGGTGATGAACGACGCCGAGCTTTTGCAATTGCTCGCCGATCACTACCAGGGCGAGTCCCAGCTGCTGACCACCGGTGCCGAGGAAAACCTGCTCAAGCTCGCCGAGCTGCGCGGTAACCAGACACCGGAGCAGGTGCAGCGCTGGACGCAGATCAAGCGCGACTTCCAGCGCAACCGCTCCATGGGCGGCAGCGACAGCGACGTTGGCAGCCGCGTGGTGGCCCAGCTCAACGACCTGGTGGAAGGTGTGCGTGGCCTGGCGCGCCAGCCTGCGGCTGAAAATGCCGAAAGCGGCTTGCCATGGCGCGAGCTGCTGGCCGGGCTGGAGCAGTTGGGGCGCCAGCCGACCAACATCGAGGTCGAAGTGCTGGCGCCGGAGCAAAAGGGCCTGCGCGAGGTCCTGGAAAGCCTGGCGGTGAACCTGGAGAGCAGTTTCTTGCCGCTGATCAAGGTCATGCACAAGAAGATCGACGTCGATCTCTACACCCACCACCGCATCACTGACATCTCCAACCGTCTCAATGAGCTGGGGCAGATGCTTGGCAATGGCCAGGTGCCGACCCTGGACGACAAGCAGCCTTGAACCGAGTCGCCCGGGCCAAGGCTGCGGGCGCCACTTGCGTGGATCTGAACAACAGGGAGTTTGCATGGACTTTGAAGGGCTGGACCGTCAACTGCGCGACAGCGTGCTGGACCTGCGGCTGAGCAACGAAGAGCGCGACGAGCTGCGCCAGTTGGGCAGTGAACTGGGTCAGGACCAGGTGCGCTACATGCGTAACCGTGCCTTTGACCTGGTGCGCGAGCTGGCCCTGGCCGACAGCGCCAATGTGCTGCCGGCGTTGAAATGGCTGGAGCAGGTGATCAAGACCCTGGATGTCAACAACGCCCCGGTGCGAGACCAGGCGAGCGCCCACTTCAGCCCTGGCGAAGACTGCCGGCGCAAGATCCGCGATCTGTGTCGCCAGGCCCGAATCTCGGTGGATATCTGCGTGTTCACCATTTCCGATGATCAACTGAGCGATGAAATCCGCGCCTGCCACCAGCGCGGCGTGGCCGTGCGGGTGATCAGCGACAGTGAAAAGCAGTTCGATGTCGGCAGTGATATCGCCGCGTTGCGCGAGGCCGGCGTGCCGGTACGGATCGACGACACGCCGTTCCACATGCACCACAAGTTCGCTGTGTTCGATGGCCGCACCTTGCTCAACGGCAGCTTCAACTGGACCCGCAGCGCCACCACCGGCAATGAGGAAAACCTGCTGGTGATCGACCATCCGCTACTGGTGACCAGTTATCTCAAGGAGTTCAACGAACTCTGGAGCCGCTACGCGCCGCGTTAAGGCGTGCAGCGGCTGGCCTCGACACGGCCTCAGGCTGCGTTCGGGTAACCCCAGGCGCTCTCGGCAGCCAGGCTGTCGATCAGTTTCTGGCGCAGCCCCTGGGCTTTTTCCGGGGCGCTGTGGCTCAGGGTTTCCAGGGCCAGGTGCAACTGTTGCACCGGGTTTTCGCCGATAAACAGATTGCGCAGCTCCAGGCCGGCAATCGCCTCCTCAAAGCGTTGCTGGCGGATATGGTTCAGCACCATGGCCTGGCTCAACTGGTGGGTGAAGGTCGCCTGTTGTTCCAGGCGGGTCTGCAGCGCGAGCGCTTTTGCCTGGTCGTCGATGTAGACGTAGCTCAGCGCCAGCTGTTCCAGAAACAGGTTTTTTTCCCCAGGGTCCAGCGCCGCATTCTGACTCTCGTCGTCGAGGGCTTGCACGGCCTGGTCCAGCAGTTCGCCGGCTTGCCGGGTCTGCTCCAGGTCGTGCAGCAGCTTGGCCTGCAAGGCCTGTTTCATCGGGCGATCGGCATATTCGAGCTGGGTGTTGAGGCGCGCCATCTCCTCCAGGTTGTTGCGGATCAGCCAGCTGTCGCGGCGCAGGCGCGGCAGGTCGGCCTGGACCCGCAGTTGGGTTTCCAGGATCAGCAGGCGCAACCACGGCCATTGCTCATCGCCACGCAAGGTCTCCAATGCCTGCAAGGCCTGCTCCAGCAGGTGGGCGCCCCATTGCGCGTGTTCCTCGACGTAGGTGCCCCACAGGCAGATCAGGCACCAGATACGCTGCCCGGTCGAAACGGCACAGGCCTGCAAGGCCGACTCGGCCTCGGCCATCTCATTGCGCGCGACATGCCAATTCAACAGGCTCAACAGCAGCTCGCTGGCGTAGGTCTCCGGCACCTGGGCGATCAGCTGTCGCGCCAGTTCCGGGCGGTTGGCGTCCAGGGTCAGCTTGAGCAGCGGCGGGTAGCGCAAGTAATCGTCGGGCTCGGGATTCAGCGCCAGCACCTCGAACGCGGCGTCGAACTCCCCGGCCTGCATCAGCAGGACCACGACGATGATCTGCACTGCCTCGGGCAACTGCGCGGCCATGGCCGGGAACTGCGCATCCTGCCCCTGGGCACGGTACTCGAGCAGGGTCTCTTCCACTTCATAGGCGTCCAGTTCGTCGGCCGGCTGTTTCAGCAGCAGTTGCCAGGCCAGGCCGATGCTGATGGCGGCTTTATCCGCCAGGCCCAGGCTGCGTTGCAGGGCAGCCAACTGCCGGTGCTCGCTGGGGGAGTCCGGACTCAACTGCTCGACGCCGAAGGTCACCAGCAGCGCGCGGGCCTGCTCGCGTTCACCCATGGCCACCAGCAGCGGGATGCGCAGCAGGGGCGCTGACGGCAGGGGTTGCTGCAGGCGCTCCAGCAGGCTCAGCACCGCCTGGGGGCCCTCCTTGTCGAGCAGGGTTTCGAGCAGTTGGTTCAGCGCCATGGGCTGGTAGGTTTCATCGAGTTCGGCCAGTACTTCCAGGGCCTGTTCCTGATTTCCCTGCTTGTACAGCGCGCTGGGTATCTGGAACAGCCCCAGTTGCCGGGCTTTGCCCGTCAGGCGCTGGGCCAGTTGCAAGGCTACCTGGGGTTCGACGGTGCTGAGGTGGGCGGCGCGATTGATCTGCGCCGCCTCGCCCTCGGTGATGCCCAGGCCCAGGCTGGTGCTGCTGCTTTTGTGGGCATACACCACCAGCAGCGAGATCACGCCGGTGATGAGCAGCAGGATGATAAACACTTCCATGATTCGATTTTCCTCTGGTACGGGTCAGGGCCGGCGTGGACCACCGGGTTGCGGCTAGGCGAATGTCAGTCCGGGGTGCCTGTGGTCAGCGAGCTATGGATCAGGGTGTCGAGCAGGTGCTGGTGCAAGGCGCGGGCCTGCTCCGGTTGCTGCAACTGCAAGTGCTGCAAGGCCTGGAGCAAGGCGGTCAGCACGCGGTTCGGGTCGAGCAGGATGCTGAAATCGATGGCGGCGATGGCTTCGGCAAAGCGCTGGTGCTGGACGTGGTTGAGCACGATGCCCTGGGCCAGTTCGTGGCGGTAGAGCGCCTCAAGTGTGCGCAGGCTCTCGTGCAGCGCGATGGCCGGCTCGACCTGGTCGATGCTCAGATAGGCCTGCGCCACTCGCTCCAGATCGAACTGCTGCTCGATGGGGTCCGCCTCCTGATTGTCGCGAAGTTGCTGCACCAGGTGATCGAGGAGCTGCACAGCGTATCCGGTCTGGCCAAACAGGTGCAGCAGTGGCGCCTGAGCGCAGTAGCGATCGAGCTTTTCCTCCAGGTTCAGGTCCGGGTTGAGCCCCTGCAGTTGCACCAGATTGTGGCTGATCAGGTTTGGGTCGCGACGAGCTTCGGGCAGGCGGGCCTGGGCCTGCAACTGGCCTTCCAGGATCAGCAGGCGATACCAGTTGTCGGCCTCCCCGTGCGGCGTCGCGGGCAGAAACTCCGAGGCCCGATCCAGTAGTGCGGCACTCCATTGCGGCTGGCTGGCATGGCTCATTTTCACCAGCCTGAGCAGCAGCTCCAGGCGCTGTTCGGCAGGGTGGATACGGGTTTCCAGCAGTTCCTCGGCGAGGGCGGTGGCGCCGCGTTTCGCGTGCCAGTTCATCAGTCCCAGCAGCAATTCATGGTGTTCGTAGGCGGGGGCGAGTTCGATCAAACGTTCGGCCTTGTCCAGCTCGTCGGCAGCCAGGGCCTGGCGCTGCAACTGCTCGTAGGCGTCGTGAGCCAGGTGTTTGCCGGCTTCGCCCAACAGGGTCATGGCGGGTTCCAGAGCACCGAACTCGAACAGCACGCTGGCGGCGATGGCTTTCTCGCTTGCGTGCAGTTGCTGGGCCAGCTCAATCACCCGCGTAGCGCCGTCCTGCAGGTAGAACTCGTGCAAGAGGGCGCGCAGTTTTTTCGGCGCCAGGCTGCCGTCTGCCTCGCGTGCGTTGATCCAGGCCCAGGCGATGCTCATGGCGGCGCACTCGGTCTGGCCGAACTGGCGTTGCAGCGGGGCGATGCGCAGGCTGTCGTGGGCCGAGATCAAGTCCGCGCCTGACTGGGTCTGGACGCTGCCGATCATCTTCAGTATTTGCAGTGCGCCGTCCTGGTCGCCTTTGGCAAACCGCAGCTTCATCAGCGCGATATGCCCGTCGACCGGCATCAGTACCCCGGTCTGATCCAGCAGGGCCTGTGCGGCCAGGTGATCACCCTGGTCCAGCAGCAGCTCGACCACTTCCTTGAGGGGCTGTGGCAGGTTGTTTTTTTCCAGCTCGCCCAAGACCTGCAGGCCTTCCTGGCGGTAGCCGGCACCGACCAGCAGCGGGGCCAGGCCTTGCAGGGCGATTTGCCGGGCATGGCCATCCAGCTGACGGGCTATCTCAAGGCCCACCAGGGGGTTGCTGCGCGCCAGGAGCAGGGCGCGATTGATCACCGCCCACTGCGACGCCGTCACGCGCAGGGTCAGGGCGTTGCGGTAGCGGTAAAAGCTATAGGCCGCAACGCCGGCAATGGCCACGGCCAATCCGGTTGCTGTGAGTGTATCCATGAGCTTTCCTGTGCATGGCGGGTGGTGCCCGCGTCCGTCAGCGGCGCGCGGGCGCCTGGGTCATGGCGCTGGCTAGAGGTCGCCGTTGATCAAGGTGTCGAGGAGCTTTTCCCGCAACTCGCGATAGCGGGTCGGGGCTTGTGCCTGCAACTGTTCAATGGCCTGGTGCAGCGGCGCCAGCAGGTTTTCACCGCCTGTCAGGGTGCTCACATCGATCGCTTCGATGGCTTGCGTCAGGCGCTGGTGGCGGATGTGATTGAGCGCGATCTGCAGCGACACGTCACGGCACGGATAGTCGTGCCGCTCGAGTTCATCGCGCAGTGCAATGGCGGGCAGCGGCTGGTCGATCCGCAGATAGGCCTCGGCCACGCACTCCAGGTCCAGTTTCTGGCTGAAGCCATAGCTGCCCGGGCCTTCGTCCTCCTCCTCGTCATCTTCATCCGGATGGTCCTTGATGTACTGCGCCAGCGCCTGCAGCCGCTGGCCGGCAGCATCGTCCTGGCCCAGGGCATGCAGGAGCACGGCTTGTGCTTCATAACGCTCCTGGATGGCCGGCATTTCCAGCGCGGTGTTGAGCTCGGCGATCTGTTGCTGAAGGTTGCCTATCAGCGCCTGATCGCGGTGTGCTTCGGGCAGGTGAGCCTGGGCCTGCAACCGGCCTTCCAGCACCAGTAACTGATACCACGTCTCGTTTTCCGCGCCCTGCATATGCTCCAGCTGTTGCTCGGTGCGCTGGCGCAAGGCAAGGCTCCATTGCGGCTGGTAGGCGTGGCTGAACGTCGCCAGCTCCAGACCCAGCGTCAGGTACTGCTCGGGTGTTTTCAGGCGGGCCTGGATCAGGGCGTCGGCGGCTGCGGTTTCACCGCGCTGCACGTGCCATTGCAGCAGTGTGAGCAGCAGATCGTCGGTGTAATACTCAGGATCCGCGTCAATCAGGCGCAGGGCGTCATCCCGACGCTCGGCAGCGAGGGCCAGCGCCAGCAGTTGCGGGTAAGTTTCATAGGGCAGCTCCGCGCCGGCCTGGCCCAGCAGGATAAAGGCCGGTTCCAGTGCGCCACCTTCAAACAGCACGCTGGCGGCGCAATCCTTGTAGGCCTCGGGCAGTTGCTCGGCGAGTTCGATAACCCGCGCGGCGCCCTCCTGGGCGAAAAACTCCTGGAGGATGGCGCGTATTTCCTGGCGGTCCAGGGTGCCATCGGCGCCCAGGGTCGACCAGGCCCAGGCGATGCTCACGGACGCGGCTTGCTTCATATGCATGGCGCGCTGGCGGGCCGCCATTTTCAGGCTGTCGGCGCGCGACAGGACAAAGGCCCCGGCGACTTCCTGGAGTTCAGTGATGGCTTTGAGCTGTTGCACCGCCGAGGCCTTGTTGCCGGTGGCCAGGGCCAGGTCGATGCCGACGATATGCCCGTCGATCGGCAGTTGCGAGCCCTTGATATCCAGCAGCTCCCGGGCGGCTTTGGGATCGCCTTGTTCGAGAAGGATCTCGAGGATGGTTTTCAGCGGGTCGGCGTGGTTGGGCTTGACCAGTTCGGCCAGGGCCTGGAAGCCGGCGGCGCGGTGCCCGTTCCTGACCAACTGCGGGGCCACATATTGCAACGCCAGCTGCCGTGCATACCCTTCCAGGCGTTGGGCGATTTCCAGCGCCAGCAGCGGTTCGCTCCTGAGCACCAGATTGACCCGATTGATCTGGGCGACGTCGTGGGGGCTAAGGCGCAGGGCCTTGGCTTTCTTGTGCCGGTAAAACCAATAGCCTGCCGCGACCACGGCAACCACGGCACCGATTCCTACAAACACTTCCATGAGCTTCCTTTTCCGTTGATGGCTTCAGGTCGGCACAACGCACATCCTGAATCGCGCGAGCGTTATAAAGCCCTCGGCGCCTGGGAACAACCCCTGCTCGCGCGGATCGTGGCAATCGGTGCCAGGGTCTTGCCTTCGCCTGCCTGCTTGGATAGCGGCCGCCGGGCTGGCGTGGGGTGGCGCCAGGTGCCCGACGGCGGGTCATCGGCCGGGCAGGGGGAAAGGTTTCGGGTTAGACTTGCCGCCTTTTCGCACATCAAGAAGCGCGCACATGGCCCAGCCGTCCACCACCTACAAGTTTGAACTGAACCTCACCGACCTCGACCGTGGGGTGTACGAGAGCGTCAAGCAGACCATCGCCCGTCATCCTTCGGAAACCGAAGAGCGCATGACCGTGCGGCTGCTGGCCTACGCTTTCTGGTACAACGAGCACTTGTCGTTCGGTCGCGGCCTGTCGGATGTGGATGAGCCGGCCCTGTGGGAAAAGAGCCTGGATGATCGCGTCCTGCATTGGATCGAAGTCGGCCAGCCGGATGCCGACCGCCTGACCTGGTGCTCGCGTCGCACCGAGCGCACCAGCCTGCTGGCCTACGGCAGCCTGCGTGTGTGGCAGACCCGGGTGGTCGACACCCTGAAGAACCTGAAAAACGTCAACATCGCTGGCGTGCCCCAGGACGTGCTGGAGACCCTGGCCAAGGACATGCCCCGGGTGATCAAGTGGGACGTGATGATCAGCGAAGGCACGATCTTCGTCACCGATGACCGTGGCCAGCACGAAGTCCAGCTCGAATGGCTGATGGGCGATCGCGGCTGATTGCCAACCGTTCGTTCCCGTCCTCTGACGTCACCCTGCATTAGAAGAGAAGCCCCAATCGCCCCATGCGTATCGAACCCCGTGAGTTGCCCGCCACCCTGCCGTTTCTCGGTGATCTGCCGCCCTTGCTGACCCGCCTGTACGCCGCCCGCGGCGTGCAGTCCGAGGCCGAGCTGGATAAGAGCCTGGCGCGGCTGATTCCCTATCAGCAACTCAAGGGTATCGATGCCGCCGTGGATTTGCTGGTGGTGGCCCTGGAGCAGCGCCAGCGCATTCTGATCGTCGGCGATTTCGATGCCGACGGTGCCACCGCCAGCACCGTGGGCGTGCTGGGCCTGCGACTGCTGGGGGCGGCCCATGTCGACTACCTGGTGCCTAACCGCTTCGAATACGGCTATGGCCTGACCCCGGAAATCGTCGCGGTGGCGCTGCAGCGCGAGCCGCAGTTGCTGATCACGGTGGACAACGGTATTTCCAGCGTCGAGGGCGTGGCCGCAGCCAAAGCAGCGGGTTTGCAGGTGCTGGTGACCGACCACCACTTGCCGGGCCATGAGCTGCCGGCGGCCGATGCCATCGTCAACCCCAATCAGCCGGGTTGCGAGTTCCCGAGCAAGGCCCTGGCCGGGGTTGGGGTGATCTTTTATGTGCTGATGGCGCTACGTGCTCGCCTGCGCAGCCTGGGCAAGTACGAGCAGCAGCCGCAGCCGAACATCGGCGAGCTGCTGGACCTGGTGGCCCTGGGCAGCGTGGCCGACGTGGTGCCGCTGGATGCCAATAACCGGATCCTGGTGCACCAGGGCCTGGAGCGGATTCGCGCCGGGCGTGCGCGGCCGGGGCTCAAGGCGATTCTTGAGGTGGCCAAGCGCGATCACGCCCGTATCACCTCCACGGACCTCGGTTTTATCATCGGCCCACGCTTGAACGCGGCGGGGCGCCTGGACGACATGAGCCTGGGCATTGAATGCCTGCTCACCGCCGATGCGGCGGCAGCGCGGGAAATGGCCGGGCAGCTCGACGAGCTGAACCAGGACCGCAAATCCATCGAGCAGGGCATGCAGCGCGAGGCCCTGGCCCAGCTCAAGGACCTGCCGCTGGAGTCCATGCCGTTCGGCCTGTGCCTGTTTGATGCCGACTGGCACCAGGGGGTGATCGGGATTCTCGCGTCGCGCCTCAAAGAGCGTTATCACCGGCCGACCATCGCCTTCGCCGATGCCGGCGAGGGCATGCTCAAGGGCTCGGCGCGCTCGGTGCCGGGGTTCCATATTCGCGATGCGCTGGACGCGGTGGCCGCCAGGCACCCGCAGTTGATCAGCAAGTTCGGCGGGCATGCCATGGCGGCCGGTTTGTCGTTGCCTGAGGGGAATTTCCCGGCATTTGCCGAGGCGTTCGATGAAGAAGTCCGACGCCAGTTGCAGGAGGAAGACCTGACCGGACGCCTGCTGTCGGACGGTACCCTGGCCATCGAAGAATTCCACCTGGAACTGGCCCGGGCCCTGCGTCATGCCGGGCCCTGGGGGCAGCATTTTCCGGAGCCGCTGTTCCATGGTGTGTTCCAGTTGGTGGAACAGCGCGTCGTCGGCGAGCGCCATTTGAAGGTGGTGCTGCGCAGCGAGTGCGGTTCGCTCAAACTCGACGGCATTGCCTTCGGCATCGACCGCGAAGTCTGGCCCAACCCGACCATCCGCTGGGTGGAGCTGGCCTACAAACTCGACGTCAACGAATTCCGGGGCCAGGAAACCGTGCAACTGATGATCGCCCATATCGAACCCCGCTGATCCTGATGGCCAGCTCCGCCTGACACCCCTCGGCCGGCTCCTGTAGCCGCCGCCAGGCTGCGCTGGCCATCAGCCTCACCGCCGCTCTTCCTGGCACCATTCGGCGGCTGTCCCGGCCAGCACTGCCTGGCGGCAGCGGCTACACCCGCCGCCGTTCTTCCAGATACTCCAGCGCCCACCCCTCACGGGCTTTTTACCAGGAACCCTGCTCCGGCCAATGTTGTCGACTAGTCTCTAAGCACTGTCTGATTGGCCTTGTGACCTCTTGTCCTTTTTCACCCCGCGGGGGCGGGCGTTTCACCTTGTTGTCACTCGTCGACTTTTCAAACAGAACCCTGGAGCCTGACCATTGATCGAGAGGTGCCCCATGAGTCTGCTGCTTGAACCCTATACCCTGCGTCAACTGACCCTACTCAACCGCATCGCGGTTTCACCCATGTGCCAATACTCCGCCGTCGATGGCCTGGCCAACGACTGGCATCTGGTCCACCTGGGCAGCCGTGCCGTGGGCGGTGCCGGGCTGATTTTCACCGAGGCCACGGCGGTCACCGCCGACGGGCGCATCACCGCCCAGGACCTGGGCCTGTGGCATGACGAACAGATCGAACCGCTGCAACGCATCACCCGCTTTATCGCCGCCCAGGGCGCGGTAGCCGGGATTCAACTGGCCCACGCCGGGCGCAAGGCCAGCACCCATCGGCCATGGCTGGGCAAGCATGGCAGCGTCAAGGTCGAAGACGGCGGCTGGACCCCGGTCGGGCCTTCGCCGATTGCCTTCGACCCGCAGCACACGCCACCCACCCAATTGGACGAGGGGCAGATCGCCGAGGTGATCCAGGCCTTTGTCGACGCCGCCAAACGCGCGCTGGTTGCCGGTTTCAAGGTGGTCGAAGTGCATGCGGCCCACGGATACCTGCTGCACCAGTTCCTCTCGCCGTTGAGCAATCAGCGGCGCGATCAGTACGGGGGCTCGTTTGACAACCGGATTCGCCTGGTGCTGCAAGTCAGCGAAGCCGTGCGCGCGGTCTGGCCGCAAGAGCTGCCGCTGTTTGTGCGGGTGTCGGCCACCGACTGGGTGGAAGACGGCTGGAACCCGGATGAAACGGTGGAGCTGGCACGGCGCCTGAAAGCGTTGGGGGTGGACCTGATCGATGTCTCGTCCGGGGGCACGGCGGCCAATGCCGAGATTCCTGTCGGCCCCGGCTATCAGACGCGCTTCGCCGAACGGGTGCGCAAGGATGCCGGGATTGCCACCGGCACCGTCGGCATGATCACCGAGCCGGCTCAGGCCGAGCACATCCTGCGCACGTGCCAGGCCGATATCATCTTCCTCGCTCGCGAACTGCTGCGCGATCCGTACTGGCCGCTGCACGCCGACGATGACCTGGGCGGACGCAAGGCCACCTGGCCGGCGCAGTACCAGCGGGCGACCCACAGGGACCAGCCGATTCATGAATCGGATCTGCGCGACTGACAAACCCGCGGCATAAAAAACCGGCCCTGTCGGCTAATGCCAGTCAGTTAAGGGCAAGCACCGTCATTGTGGCGAGGGAGCTTGCTCCCGCTGGGCCGCGCAGCGGCCCCAAAAATGGGGCTGCTACGCCCCGGAGCCCCGGCCGGCCCCACGGGAGCAAGCTCCCTCGCCACAGGTTATGTTTCGTTCGCTCTAGCGCTTAACTGATCGGCATTGGCCCTGTAGACCGGTTTTTTATGGCGCGCCGTAATCGAAGGGTCGGTTAAAGCATCGAGTACAGCTGACACGGCACGGCGCCCTTTTGGGGCCGGCGCAGCCTGCGGCAGCGGCTACAAAGTGTGTGCCGCTGCCGGGCTGCGAGGTTACGGGTCAGGGGTATTTGCGTTTTTCCGGGGCGGGCGGGAAGTACTGGTACAGCCAGGTTTCGCTCAGGGTTCGGTCATGGGTGCGGATGAACAGCCGCAGTTCTACCGGGTCGACGCTGTCGTTGGTGGGGAACCAGTCGAAGGTGATGCGGTAGCCCTTGATTTCGTCCAGCACCAGCACATTGAAGTCCTTGACCTGGCCGTTGGAGGCGGTGACCACCGGTTCGATGCCGGTGCCGGCCGGCAGGCGATCGAGGCCGCCACCGGTGAAGTCCACGGCAAAGCGCCGGGCCCAGACCTCGGGGTAGTGCTCGCCTGGAGCCCAGCCCTCGACGAAGCCGCCCATGCCCGAGCGCGTGGCATGCACCCGCGCCAGCGGCGTGCCCACCGGTGGCAGGGCGCTCCAGTACAGCTTGTAGCCATAGTTCAGCGATTCGCCGGCGGCCACCGGTTTTTTCGGGGTCCAGAAGGCCACGATGTTGTCCAGGGTCTCGCCGGTGGTCGGGATCTCCAGCAGGTCGATCGAGCCTTCGCCCCAGGCCGTGGTGGGTTCGACCCACAGGCTCGGGCGCCGGCTGTACCAGTCCACGGTGTCCTGATAGCTGGCGAACTCGTGGTCGGTCTGTACCAGGCCGAAACCTTTCGGATCCTTGTCGGCGAAGGCGTTGAATTGCAGGTTCGCCGGGTTATTCAGCGGGCGGCAGATCCATTCGCCATTGCCGCGCCACATGGCCAGGCGGTCGGAGTCGTGGATCTGCGGGTGAATGGTGTCGCACATGCGCCGCTCATGGGTGCCGCAGCTGAACATGCTGGTCATCGGGGCGATGCCCAGTTGCTCGATGGCGGTGCGCGCGTTGATATGGGCGTCGATGTCCATCACCACGCGCTCGGCCTGGCAGTCGATGTCGAAGCGATAGGCTCCGGTGGCGCTTGGCGAGTCGAGCAGGGCGTAGACCACGAAGCGGGTGCTGTCCTTGTCCGGGGTTTCGAACCAGAACTGGGTGAAGTCGGGGAATTCTTCGCGTTTTTTGGCGTAGGTATCAATCGCCAGGCCACGGGCCGACAAGCCGTACTGGCCGGTGGCGTCCACCGCGCGGAAGTAGCTGGCGCCGAGGAAGGACACCACGTCGTGCTTGTCCAGCTCCGGAGCCTTGAACAGCTTGAACCCGGCAAAACCCAGGTCGCCCTTGAGCTGCGTGGTGTCGACGCTGGTGTTCTGGTAGTTGAACAGCGGCGGACGGAAGTGCACTTCCCGCGCCTGGCGGGTCTTCGGGTCGACGCTGTGCATGCGCACCGGCTGCTTGAAGCCCATGCCGACGTGGAAGAACTGCACGTCCAGCTGGCCATTCAGGTCGTTCCACAGCGAGTGTGCGCCGTCGTACTGGATGGCATTGAAGTTCTGCGGGGTCATGGTCGCCAGAGTGGGCGGCAACACCTGCTTGGTGTCCTGGTAGCGACTGCTGGCCAACTGCTTGGCCTGGGCCTTGAGGCCCTCGAAATCAAAAGTCTGCGCCTCGCCATCGGCAGCGCCGGCCCAGGCACGGGCCGCCAGCAGGCCGCTGGCCGAAAGGCCGGTGTAGGCAGCCAGAGCCATGGAGGCTTTGAGTAGATTCCTGCGGTGCATAGGTGAACCTTGTTCTGGGGATCCCGAGGCCTTCCTGGCTGCGCGCTGGATCGCTATGTGAGGTTCGGTCATGCCTTCGGCCAAACGCAACGGACTTTAAACAGATGCCGCAGAGGATAAACGGTTCGCCATATCTGAAAAAATGATTAGCTGTATCCATTGGTAAAAAAGCCATCGCGCCAGCAAAAAGCCCTTATTTCCCCCGGTTTTGCTGGCCGAAAGCATGGATCAGCGGCGCCAGTCCATTGCCCGATACACTCAACCGGCGGTCGGTGCCGGGGCTTGCAGGCAGCTGACCCCAGGCTGTGGCACCTGGCCTTCCTTGGCGTAGTGGACCAGGTTCTGCAGCACGCTCGGCTCATGGCGGTCGGCGGCTTCCTTGAAGCAGGACAGGGCACGCGGCAGGTCGGCGGTGCCCCAAAGGCCTTCGCTGTAGCCATAGCCGAGCGTGGCATAGGCCATGCCGGTGTCGAACTGTCGGGCGGCCTGGGTCACGGTGTCTTCGGCCTGGCGCGGCGCCTGGCATTTTCGTTCCGACACCTGATTGCCCCGGAAGCAGTAAAAGTCCGCCAGCAGCAACTTGGCCTCGACGTCCGATTCGGCATAGGTGCTCAGCAGGGATTCGATCCGCGCCGGTTCCACTTCCGGTGACATCCCCGAATAACCCAGGATCACGGCCCGGGTGGCGCCGGCGGCCGAGCCGTTGTCGGCGGCGTGCAGGTCGATGCGCTGCGCCAGCTCGAAAAAGTACGTGGTCAGCGGATACAGCTCCACCGCGCCATAGCCTTCGAACAGGTCGGCTTTGCGCAGCTCGCGCTGCAAGGGCGTTTCATTGGCCGGCACCCGCTCATCGAGCAGGCCTTGCAGCGACCACTGTTCGACCCGGACCAGGGTCCAGCACGGCAACTGCTGGAACACAAAGACCTGCAGCACATCGCCCAGGCTGTCGTGCACCACCAGGCTGCGCTTGTCGATCCAGAAGGTCTGCAAACCGGCCTTGGCCTGGACCTTAGGGTCGAGCAGGGCCAGGCTCGCGGGGTTGGCGGCGGGCACTTTGTGCAGGGTCGTGACCCCATAGCCCTGATCGCCATAGGCCGGGCGCTGTTCGATCAGCGGCGAGCGAGTGTAGGTCTTTTGCAACTCGGGGCTGCTGGCGAACGCCTGGACGAAGCTCGGCAGATCGCCGCTCGGACAGCCGGATTCCGCCGCCATCAGGGCCGGGGGCGCGAGGCTGATCAGCAGCCCGAGCAGGGCCAGGCCCAGGGTGTTGAAGGGAGAGGGCATCGAGAGCTCCGTCGCGGGTGGGGCAAAAGGGATTATTGGCTGTCCGGGTCGCAGTACAGCACCGAGCCGCCGGGATTCTTCGGGTCGGCAATCAACAACGGGGCCTGTACACCGTCGCCGTCGAAGCCTTGGCCCAGTTGCTGGCGCGCCGTCTGCACATCGGCGTCAAGGTACAGCGCGTGCACTGAAAACGGCCCGCGATACGGAATGCCGATGGCATGCACCGCCAGCCCGTGGAACTGGTCCTTGACGCAAAAGCGCGCACCTTCATCGAGGTCGCAGGGTTGCAGTTGGCGCTCGACAAAGTACTGGCCGCTGAGCTGCTGGTTGCTGGGGTCGAGAAACACCTGCTCGACGCTGCAACTGGCCAGGCCGGCGAACTGCTGGTCCAGGCTCATGGCCAGGCAATTGCCGCTGGCGCCCAGCACCAGCAGCAGGCTCAGGTACCGAAGGGGCGCCGGCAGGCGCAGGCCATCACTCATGGGGCAGGTCCTTGGGGCGTAGCAATCGATGCAGGCGCTGCGCCAGCCAGATCGCCAGTAACGGCAAGCCGCTGGACAAGGCGCAATACACCATGCCGCGTATGGGGTTGCTGGGGAAAAACATCCAGGCGCTGGCCAGCACCGGCAGCAGGATCAGGCCCAGCTTGAGCTTGAGGTTGGGCACCAGCGCGGCCAGTACGTTGACCCCGATAAACAGGATGAACAGGTAATAGACCCCAAGTCCCACCGCGACACCACGCGAGATCGAGCCGAATAGCTGCAGGTAGAGCGGCACGCCCAGCAGATGCGCCAGGTAAAACAGCGCGACCGCCAGGCCGTGTGCCAATAGCGCGCAGCCTATGCGGATGAACGTGTCGCGGCTCACGGGGCGCAGGCTCGTTTCGCCCTTGGGCTGAGCAACTGATGCAGCCCTCGGGACAGATAGATCGCCGCCAAGGGCAGCAGGCCGAGCTCCGAGCAGTAGACCAGGCCACGAATCGGGTTGTGGGGGAACATTATGTAAGCGGTCAGCAGCAACAGCGGCAGGATCAGCAACAGCTTGATCCTGAGCACCGGAATGATAGCGATCAGCAGATTGACCGCGACGAACAGGCAGAACAGGGTGCGCATCATCGGGCCAAAGCCAAAAAACTTGCTGATGCTGCCGAACATCTGCTCGTAGAACGGGATGCCGTAGTAATCGATCAACACGCAAGCGGCCACCGCGAGGCTGTGGGCCAGAAGGGCGGTGATCAGGCGAATCAGCTCGTCACGGGCGGAAGTCATCGCCGGGCGCTCCGCAGCGGAGTCGACCCGCTTCGGACGGACAATGGTGGGTATGACATGGGGGCGTCCTTGCTACCTGGGTACGTTTCCAGCGCCCCGGTGGAGGGCGGCGGGCACTTTATGGCGGCGGATAGTGCCGCAACTTGATTCGCTTATCCAGAACTCGTTCAATGGCGCCTTTTCAGGGAGATCAGGTCAATGAATTGCAGCCTCCAGGGCGCTGCCCGATGAAGCTCAGGAAGACCGTTTTCGGACTGCTGATACTGCTTGCCTGCGGCGCCGGGGTGTTCATCCAACAGTTGAGTGAGGTGCTCAATCGCGAGCCTTACACCAGCAGAGGATCTTCGGGGCGCTACCTCATGCAGCATGTCCATGCCGGTAACCTGTTCATACCCTTCAGGCACCTGGGGTATCTGCAGGTGGTTGACCTCCAGAACCCGCAGCGGGTTTACCGCTCGCCCTTGATCTACGACGATTCGCTGGACATGCGCATGTCGGAGAGTGTCCGGGAACTGAGTATTTTCGGCGTGACATTCAACACCGAGACCAAGACCTACTTTATCCAGTGGCGGGACTGGGAGCCCCATTGGCTCAACTGGTTTATCAGCAATACGCCGTATGGGGTGTGCAGCGACGCCGAAGGCACCTGCTTTTGAGCCGCGGCACGTTGCAAGCGGCAAGTTGCGAGTAGAACCCGCGCTCATTTGCAGCTTGTAGCTCGCCGCCAGCAACTGCTCCTAAAGGTCGGTGCCATGGCGGGCCATGATGTGCCGTACCACGCTGTAGTCCTGCAGCGAATCACTGGACAGGTCCTTGCCGTAGCCGGAGCGTTTCAGGCCGCCGTGGGGCATTTCGCTGACCAGCATGAAGTGGCTGTTGATCCAGGTGCAGCCGTATTGCAGGCGCGCCGCAACCTGCATCGCCTTGTCCAGACTCTGGCTCCAGACCGAGGACGCCAGGCCGTATTCCGAATCGTTGGCCCAGTCCACCGCCTGGCTCAGTTCGTCGAAGCGGGTCACGGTGACCACCGGGCCGAACACTTCGCGCTGGACGATTTCGTCACTCTGCTTGCAGCCGGCGAGCAGGGTCGGTTGGTAATAGAAGCCAGGGCCTGTGTGCACGGCGGCTCCGGTGACCCGCTCGATATGGGGCTGGCCCAGGGCGCGCTCGACAAAGCTGGCCACGCGGTCGCGCTGGCGGGTGCTGATCAGCGGCCCGATTTCGTTGTCGGTGTCACGCTTGCCGGCAAAGCGCAGGCTGCTGACGGCGGCGCCGAGTTCGGCCACCAGACGGTCATGGATTCCGGCCTGGGCGTAGATACGGCAGGCGGCGGTGCAGTCCTGCCCGGCGTTGTAGTAGCCATAGCTGCGCACGCCGGCGACCACCGCCTGCAAGTCGGCATCGTTGCAGACAATCACCGGCGCCTTGCCGCCCAGTTCCAGGTGGGTGCGCTTGAGGGTCTTGGACGCGGCCTGGAGGATTTTCTGCCCGGTGACGATATCCCCGGTCAGCGACACCATGCGCACTTTCGGGTGGCTGACCAGGTGGCTGCCGACGCCTTCACCGCCGCCACAGATGATGTTGATCACCCCGCGCGGCAGCAGTTGGGCCAGGGTCGGCGCCAGGGCCAGGATCGACAGCGGCGTGTGCTCCGAGGGCTTGAACACCAGGGTATTGCCGGCGGCCAGGGCCGGGGCGATTTTCCAGGCGGCCATCATGATCGGGTAGTTCCACGGCGCAATCGACGCCACCACGCCGATCGGATCGCGGCGCACCATGCTGGTAAAGCCCGGCAGGTATTCGCCGGACAACTGGCCGGTCTGGCAGCGCACCGCACCGGCGAAGAAGCGAAACACATCGACGGTGGCGCTCAGGTCGTCCTGGCGCGCCAGGTGCAATGGCTTGCCGCAGTTCAGGGATTCGAGGCGGGCCAGGTGATCGGCGTGTTTTTCGATAGCGTCGGCGATGGCCAGGAGGATGTTCGAGCGCTGCTGGGGCGTGGTCCGCGACCAGCCGGAGAAGGCGCGGTGCGCGGCCAGAATCGCGCTCTCGACCTGTTCGGTACTGGCTTCGGCAATGTGCGTCAGCACTTCCCCGGTGGCCGGATTGATGATCGGCTCGACAAAGCCCTGGCCGGCCACCAGTTCACCATCGATCAATAACGCGGTCAGTAACGGAGTGTGCACGCCAGCCATTTTGCGGGTTCTCTTTTCTTGCGTAGCCATGGTTGCTCCCGGGTGCCCGGTGTCCGACCACCGCCGCTTCCGGAGTGGGAAGAGACTAGTGGCCGGGCAGAAGGGCGACAAATACTAAATACAGAATTGAACATTCGATTAAATCGATGGCTTGCGCCCACCGTGGGGCTGCTCGCGGGCCACGGTCAGGAACGGGTCCACCAGTGCCGGACGGGCGGTGCCACGGCGCCAGGCCAGGCCGACGTCGAGGGTCTGGCCGAGGTCCGCGAGGGAGCGTGCCTCGATGATGTCGCCCTCCAGCGACCACGGGCGGTAGGTCATGTCCGGTTGGATCGACACCCCCAGCCCGGCAGCCACCAGGCTGCGCACCGCTTCGGTGGAGGCCGTGCGCAGGGTGATTCGCGGTTGCAGGCCGGCGCCGGTCCACATGCGCTGGGCGTTGTGGTCCATTTCATCGACGTTGAGCTGGATCAGCGGCTCGCCGGCAACGTCTGCCAGGCTGATGCTGTCGCGTTCCAGTAGCGGATGCTGGGCCGGCAGCCAGAGCCGGTGCGGCGAGTGGGTCAGGACCTCGGTCTGCAGCGCGTGACGGTCTTCCAGGTTGGAGATGATCAGCACCCCGACATCGATCTCGCCGCTGACCAGCAGGTGCTCGATGTACGGGCGTTCGTCCTCCATCACGCGGATTTCCACATTGGGGTAGGCACGCTGGAAACGGGTCAGCAGGTCCGCCAGGTAGTAGCCGGCCACCAGACTGGTCACGCCGACGATCAATTGCCCGGCCACCTGGTCGGTGCTCTGTTGCAGGCTGCGCTTGGCGTTGTCGACGGTGGCCAGGATCAGGTGCGCCTGGCGCAGGAACTGGTGGCCCTGGTGGGTTAGGGTCATGCCTTTGGCGTGGCGATTGAACAGGTTGACGCCGATCTCCTGTTCCAACTGCTGGATCGCCAGGGTCAGGGTCGATTGCGAGATGAACACTGCCTGGGCGGCGGCGGAGATCGAGCCGGTTTCGGCCACGGCGATAAAGTGACGGATCTGGCGCAGGGTCATCATGGTGGGGGATACCGGTTGGACGGTTTTATAGATTTTTCGCAGTGTATATCTTTTTAATCGATGGGCCGCTGCGTCCAGGCAACATCCCGAAGCACTCTCGAGCACAGCGCACGGGCACTTCCCACTAGGCTGGTGGCCTTATTTAGCCACTGAACCGAAGTTTCCGGAGGTCGCAATGAATACCCGTGGATTGCTCGATCAATTGCTCAAGTCCGGCCAGGACCTGCTGCAGAACAAGGCCTCAGGCGCATCGGGCAAGGCCCCGGCCGGCAAGGGCGCGCTGGGCGGCTTGCTCGGTGGCAGTGCCGGCGGTCTGGGCGGCCTGTTGTCCGGTGCCGGCGGCGGTGCATTGGCCGCCGGCGCCATGGGCCTGCTGCTGGGCAATAAAAAAGCCCGCAAGTTCGGCGGCAAGGCGGTGGTCTATGGTGGCCTGGCCGCCCTCGGGGTGATCGCCTACAAGGCCTATGGCAACTGGCAGGCGCAGCAGGGAACCGCTCCCCAGCGCGAACCCCAGACCATTGACCGCCTGCCGGCGCAGCAGGTCGAACAGCATAGCCAGGCGATCCTCAAGGCGCTGGTGGCCGCGGCCAAGGCCGACGGGCATGTCGATGAGCGCGAACGGACCCTGATCGAGGGCGAGTTCACCCGCCTGGATAACGATCAGGAGTTGCAGCACTGGCTGCACGCCGAGCTCAACAAACCGCTGGATCCGGCGGATGTCGCCCGCGTCGCCAGCACCCCGGAAATGGCCGCCGAAATGTACATCGCCAGCGTGATGCTGGTGGATGAAGAGAACTTCATGGAGAAGTCCTACCTGGACGAACTGGCGCGTCAGCTCAAACTCGAGCCGGGGCTCAAGCGCGAACTGGAAAACCAGGTGCGTCTGGCCGCGACCTGAGGCCAGGGGCGGGGAGGTTGCGGCGTGGGCGCGCCGGGGGGGGCGGGGTGGATGGCGGATATGCTGGCTGTATTTGCCGAAACAGCACTGGCTCGCGCTCGGTCATATGGCGGAAAGTAGCCACCCAGAGCCCACGCAGGCTTTAGCGCCGAGTGAGACCTGGTGCGCAAACCGCAGATAAATGATGGCCCGCCCTCGGCTATACTGCCCCCCATTTGAACGGCCCCGAGGACTGACTGTGAAGAACTGGACGTTGCGCCAACGCATTTTGGCGAGCTTTGCGGTGATTATCGCCATCATGCTGTTGATGGTCGTGGTCTCGTACTCCCGTCTGTTGAAAATCGAGGCCGGTGAAGAGCGCATGCGCACCGACGCCATCCCCGGGGTCTATTACAGTTCGATGATTCGCAGCGCCTGGGTCGACAGCTACCTGCTGACCCAGCAGATCCTCGGGTTCAAGCAAGGGCAGGGGATCAGCCCCGAAAACGCCGCGGACTTCAAATCCTTCGAACAACGCCTGCAGCAACACATGGCCAGCTACAGGGCCACCATCAACGGCCGTGAAGATCAGGTCGAGTTCGACGCCTTCGAAACCCAGCATCAGGAATTCAACCGGATCCAGGCGGTGGTTCTCGACCTGCACCAGCAAAACAAGGATGCCGAGGCCAATCGCACTTTCAACGAACAACTGACTCCAGCCTGGATCGCCGGGCGCATGCGTCTCAACGATGTGATCAGCGAGAACAAGTCGGTGGCCGATGCCGCCACCACGGCGATCGATGATGCCGTGGCCGCGGCCAAAGTGAGCATGGGCCTGTCGCTGTTGATTGCGGTGCTGGCCGCCGGGTTGTGCGGGCTGCTGTTGATGCGCGCGATCATGGCGCCGATGAACCGCATCGTGAAGATTCTCGACGTGATGCGTACGGGTGACCTCAGTGGGCGCCTCAACCTCGACCGCAAGGACGAATTCGGCGCAGTGGAAACCGGCTTCAACGACATGATGACCGAGCTCACGGCCCTGGTGTCCCAGGCCCAGCGCTCTTCGGTGCAGGTCACGACCTCGGTGACCGAGATTGCCGCCACTTCCAAGCAGCAACAGGCCACCGCCACCGAGACCGCGGCCACGACCACGGAGATTGGTGCCACTTCCCGGGAAATCGCCGCCACATCCAAGGACCTGGTCCGCACCATGACCGAAGTGTCGACCGCCGCCGACCAGGCGTCGGTATTGGCGGGCTCCGGCCAGCAAGGCCTGGCGAGGATGGAAGACACCATGCACTCGGTGATGGGCGCGGCCGACCTGGTCAACGCCAAGCTGGCGATCCTCAATGAGAAGGCCGGCAACATCAACCAGGTGGTGGTGACCATCGTCAAGGTCGCCGACCAGACCAACCTGTTGTCGCTCAACGCTGCGATCGAGGCCGAAAAAGCCGGTGAGTACGGACGCGGGTTTGCCGTGGTGGCGACCGAAGTCCGGCGCCTGGCGGACCAGACCGCCGTGGCCACCTATGACATCGAACAGATGGTGCGCGAGATCCAGTCGGCGGTGTCGGCCGGGGTGATGGGCATGGACAAGTTCTCCGAGGAGGTGCGCCGCGGCATGTCCGAGGTGCAGCAGGTGGGTGAGCAACTGTCGCAGATCATTCATCAGGTCCAGGCGCTGGCGCCACGGGTGCTGATGGTCAACGAAGGCATGCAGGCCCAGGCCACCGGCGCCGAGCAGATCAACCACGCGCTGGTGCAACTGGGCGATGCCAGCAGCCAGACCGTTGAATCCCTGCGCCAGGCCAGCTTCGCCATCGACGAGTTGAGCCAGGTGGCCGTGGGGCTGCGTAGCGGCGTCTCGCGTTTCAAAGTCTGATGAGCGATCTCGCGGCCAGGCGGGGCTCACAGGCGCCGCCGAAGAAGGTGTTGTTTCTGGTGTTTCGCATCGGCAACCAACGTTATGCCCTGCAGGCCACCGAGGTGGTCGAAGTCCTGCCGCGCCTGTTGCTCAAGCCCATCGCCCAGGCCCCGGCCTGGGTTGCTGGGATCTTTGCCTATCGGGGCGTGGTGGTGCCGGTCATCGACCTCAGCGCCCTGACGTTTGGCCAGCCGGCACAGGCACGGACCAGCACCCGCCTGGTGCTGGTGCACTATCGCGCCAGCCCCGGGCAGGCCGGCCAGTTGCTGGGCTTGATCCTGGAGCAGGCCAGCGACACCTTGCGCTGCGACCCGGCGCAGTTCCAGCCCTATGGCCTGGATAACCGGCAGAGCCCGTACCTGGGCCCGGTGCGTGAAGACGAGCACGGCCTGCTGCAATGGGTGCGGGTCGACGACCTGCTCGATACCCAGGTGCGTGGGCTGCTGTTTCCGTCTCCGCCGCTGGATCCGGCGCTGCTCGAGGAACTGCCGTGAGCCGCGACCAGCGTTTTTTCGATTTTCTCAAGGAGCGCATCGGCCTCGACGTGGCGTCGGTGGGCGAGGCCATCATCGAGCGCGCGGTGCGCCAACGCATGACCGCGCAACAGGCCCGGGATGCCGAGGAGTACTGGAACACCCTGCGCGGCAGCAAGGATGAGCAGCAGGCACTGATCGAGGCGGTGATCGTCCCGGAGACCTGGTTCTTTCGCTATCCGGAGTCTTTCGCAACCCTGGCCAAACTGGCCCAGGCGCGCCTGGCCGAGATTCGCGGCATGCGCGCCCTGCGCCTGCTCAGCCTGCCGTGCTCCACCGGTGAAGAACCCTATTCCATTGCCATGGCCCTGTTGGATGCCGGCATCGCACCGCACCAGTTCAAGGTCGATGGCCTGGACGTTAGCCCGCTGTCGGTGGAGCGGGCCAAGGCGGCGGTGTATGGCAAGAATTCCTTTCGCGGCCAGCAGAGCGGGTTTCGCGAGCGCCACTTCAGTGTCGAGGACGAGCGTTATCGGCTGGATGAGCGGGTTCGCGAGCAGGTGCGCCTGCAAGTCGGCAATTTGCTCGACCCCCACCTGCTGGCCAATGAGCCGCCCTATGACTTTGTGTTCTGCCGCAATCTGCTGATCTATTTCGACCAGCCGACCCAGCAGCAGGTGTTCGAGGTGCTGAAGCGGCTGACCCATGTCGACGGCGTGCTGTTTATCGGCCCGGCCGAAGGCAGCCTGTTGGGCCGCCTGGGCATGCGCTCGATCGGTATCGCGCAGTCTTTTGCCTTCAGTCGCCATGTCGAGCCGGCACCGTTGCCGGTTCCTGCCCCGGTCCTGGCGCCACCGGTGTTGCCCCTGGCGCCGCGCCAGCCACTGCGCAGTGTGCCGCCGCCGGCACCACGTGCTCGGCCTTTCAGTTCCATGCCGGCGCCTGCGCGGCCGGCTCCGGCAGCGCCGCCCAGCGACGCCAACGCCTTGTTGGCGAAGATTGCCGCGCTGGCCAATGAAGGCAAGAGCGCCGAAGCCCGTGCCGCCTGCGAGCTGTATCTGCGCAGCCATGAGCCGGTCGCCCAAGTGTTTTACTGGCTGGGCCTGCTCAGTGATGTGGCCGGCAGTACCCTGCAAGCCCAGGGTTTTTATCGCAAGGCCCTGTACCTGCAGCCGCAGCATCCCGAGGCGCTGGCGCACCTGGCCGCCTTGCTGGCGTCCCAGGGCGATACCGCGGGTGCCCGTCGATTGCAGGAGCGTGCCGCCCGCAGCGTACGCACCGTTGACCGTGAGCCTGAACGATGAGCAGCTCCTA
The DNA here is from genome assembly GCF_049199125.1 of Pseudomonas sp. QD4. Taxonomy (NCBI): domain Bacteria; kingdom Pseudomonadati; phylum Pseudomonadota; class Gammaproteobacteria; order Pseudomonadales; family Pseudomonadaceae; genus Pseudomonas; species Pseudomonas sp. QD4. The sequence continues at coordinate 932,562 of NZ_JBLZOM010000002.1, read as the reverse complement.
TTCGTTGAACGTGACCCATGAAGATGCCCAGCAGATCGATGACTGCTGGAATCGCATCGGCATCCATGGCGACAAATCCTGTCCGCTGCTGGTCGAGCATATCCATTGCCGCAACTGTTCGGTGTACTCGGCGGCGGCCACCCGCTTGCTCGATCGATATTCGTTGCAGCAACAGGACCGCGTGCAATCCATGGCGCTGGAGGTCGACAGCGACATCGTCACCCGTTCGCTGTTGATGTTCCGCCTGGGCGAGGAATGGCTGGGCCTGCCGACCCGTTGCCTGGTCGAGGTGGCGCCGTTGCAGACCATTCACTCGTTGCCTCACCAGCGCTCGCGCGCCCTGCTGGGCGTGGCCAATGTACGCGGCGCGCTGGTGGCCTGCCTGTCCCTGGTCGAACTGCTGGGGCTGGACGCCACTGTCGGCGTGGCGTCGGGCGCACGGATCATGCCGCGCATGCTGATCATCGCGGCCCATGGCGGGCCAGTGGTGGTGCCGGTGGATGAGGTGGACGGCATCCACGCCATCGATGAGCGCACCCTCAATGCCGCTTCGGTTTCGGGTTCGCAGGCCAGCGCCCGCTACACCCGTGGCGTGTTGCAGTGGAAGGGGCGCAGTTTGCGCCTGCTGGATGAAGAGCAATTGCTCGCGGCCGTGACCCGGAGCCTTTCATGACCCCCGATCAAATGCGCGACGCATCGCTGCTGGAGTTGTTCAGCCTGGAGGCCGAGGCCCAGACCCAGGTGCTCAGCGCCGGGCTGCTGGCCCTGGAGCGCAACCCGACCCAGGCCGACCAGTTGGAAGCCTGCATGCGCGCGGCGCACTCCCTCAAGGGCGCGGCGCGGATTGTCGGCGTCGATGCCGGCGTCAGCGTCGCCCACGTCATGGAAGATTGCCTGGTCAGTGCCCAGGAAGGGCGCCTGTACCTGCTGCCTGAACATATTGATGCCTTGCTCCAGGGCACTGACTTCCTGATGCGCATCGCCACCCCGGGCAGTGCCAATGTCGGGCCCCAGGATATCGAGGCCTATGTCGAGCTGATGGCGCGCCTGCTGGCGCCGGCAACGCCTGGCGCGAGCCCGGTCCCGCCGCCCGTGGCGCCCCCGCCGATGGCCGAGTTGCAGTTGCAGTTGCAGGCGCCGAGCAGCGAGCCCGCTGCCGAGCCCAACCCCGAGACGCTGCTGCCCGAGGCTCCTGCGGAGTCCGTGGCGGCCCCGGTGCGCAAGGGCTCGCGCCTGACCGAAGGCGGCGAGCGAGTATTGCGGGTCACCGCCGAACGCCTCAATAGCCTGCTCGACCTGTCGAGCAAGTCGCTGGTGGAAACCCAGCGCCTGAAACCTTATCTGGCCAATCTGCAGCGCCTCAAGCGCGTGCAGAACAACAGCCTGCGCGCCCTCGAAAGTCTCAATGTGCACCTCAAGGAGCACGCCCTGAGCCTGGAGGCCCAGGAAGCGCTGGAGGATGCCCGCCGGCTGTTGGCCGAATCGCAACAGTTGCTCGCGGAAAAGACCGCCGAGCTCGACGAGTTCGGCTGGCAGGCCAGCCAGCGCGCCCAGGTGCTCTACGACACCGCGCTGGCCTGTCGCATGCGCCCGTTCGCCGATGTGCTGGCAGGCCAGGTGCGGATGGTCCGCGACTTGGGCCGCAGCCTCGGCAAGCAGGTGCGCCTGGAGATTGAAGGTGAAAAGACCCAGGTCGACCGCGATGTGCTGGAAAAACTCGAAGCACCCCTGACCCACTTGCTGCGCAATGCCGTCGATCATGGCATCGAGCCGCCGGACCATCGTCTGCTGGCCGGCAAGCCGGCCGAAGGCCTGATCCGCCTGCGGGCCTCGCACCAGGCCGGCCTGCTGGTATTGGAGCTGACTGACGACGGTCACGGCGTGGACCTGGACCGGCTGCGGCAGAACATCATCGAGCGCCAATTGTCTCCGGCGGAAACCGCCGCCCAGCTCAGCGAAGAAGAGCTGCTGACCTTTCTGTTCCTGCCCGGCTTCAGCCTGCGTGACAAAGTTACCGAGGTCTCGGGACGGGGCGTGGGGCTGGATGCGGTGCAGCACATGGTTCGCCAGCTGCGCGGCGCGGTGGTGCTGGAGCAGACCGCCGGCGAAGGCAGTCGCTTCCACCTTGAAGTGCCGCTGACCCTGTCGGTGGTGCGCAGTCTGGTGGTGGAGGTCGGCGGCGAGGCCTATGCGTTCCCGCTGGCCCATATCGAACGCATGTGCGACCTCGCGCCCGAGGACATTGTGCAGGTCGAGGGGCGCCAGCATTTCTGGCATGAAGGCCGCCACGTCGGCCTGGTGGCCGCCAGCCAGTTGTTGCAGCGCCCCGCGGCGCAAGGCAGCCAGCAGACCCTGAAAGTGGTGGTGATTCGCGAGCGCGACGCGGTGTATGGCGTGGCGGTAGAGCGTTTTATCGGCGAGCGGACCCTGGTGGTGCTGCCGCTGGATGATCGGTTGGGCAAGATCCAGGATATTTCCGCCGGTGCTCTGCTCGACGATGGTTCGGTGGTGCTGATCGTCGATGTCGAAGACATGCTGCGTTCGGTGGACAAACTGCTCAATACCGGGCGTCTGGAACGGATTGCCCGGCATGACCGGCCCCAGGCCGAGGCCGCGCGCAAGCGCATTCTGGTGGTCGACGATTCGCTGACGGTGCGTGAATTGCAGCGCAAGCTGCTGCTCAATCGCGGTTATGACGTGGCGGTCGCGGTCGATGGCATGGATGGCTGGAACGCCTTGCGTTCCGAAGACTTCGACCTGCTGATCACCGACATCGATATGCCCCGCATGGACGGTATTGAATTGGTCACACTTTTACGTCGCGACAACCGTTTGCAGTCGCTACCGGTGATGGTGGTTTCCTACAAGGATCGGGAAGAGGACCGCCGTCGTGGACTGGACGCCGGAGCCGACTATTATCTAGCCAAAGCCAGTTTCCACGACGACGCCCTGCTCGACGCGGTGGTGGAGTTGATTGGAGGAGCGCGGGCATGAAAATCGCTATTGTCAACGACATGCCCATGGCCGTGGAGGCCTTGCGCAGAGCCCTGGCTTTCGATCCGAGCCATGAGTTGGTGTGGGTTGCCACCAACGGCGCGGAGGCGGTCAAGTACTGCGCCGAGCTGACCCCGGACCTGATTCTCATGGACCTGATCATGCCGGTCATGGACGGCGTGGAGGCGACCCGGCGGATCATGGCCGAATCTCCCTGCGCCATTGTGATTGTCACCGTCGACCGCCAGCAGAACGTGCACCGGGTGTTCGAGGCCATGGGCTATGGCGCCCTGGACGTGGTCGACACCCCGGCCCTGGGCGCCGGCAATGCCCAGGAGGCGGCCGCGCCACTGTTGCGCAAGATCCTCAATATCGGCTGGCTGATCGGCCAGCGTGGCAGCCGCGTGCGTTCGGCGCCGGCGCCCTTGCGCAGCAGCGCGCCGCGCCAGAGCCTGGTGGCCATCGGCTCCTCCGCAGGCGGTCCGGCGGCCCTGGAGGTCCTGCTCAAGGGCTTGCCCCAGGACTTTCGCGCCGCCATTGTGCTGGTCCAGCACGTTGACCAGGTGTTTGCCGCGGGCATGGCCGAATGGCTCAGCAGCGCTTCCGGGCTCAAGGTTCGCCTGGCCCGGGAAGGCGAGCCGCCGCAAAGCGGCACGGTGCTGCTGGCGGGCACCAATCACCATATCCGTCTGTTGAAGAACGGCACCCTGGCGTACACCGCCGAGCCGGTGAACGAAATCTATCGACCCTCGATCGATGTGTTTTTCGAGAGCGTCGCCACCTACTGGAATGGCGATGCGGTTGGCGTGCTGCTGACCGGCATGGGGCGCGACGGTGCCCAGGGCCTCAAACTCATGCGTGATCAAGGCTATATGACCATCGCGCAGGACCAGAACAGCAGCGCGGTGTATGGCATGCCCAAGGCGGCCGCTGCCATCGACGCCGCCGTAGAGATTCGCCCACTGGACAAGATCGCTCCACGTTTGCTGGAGATATTTGCCAAATGACTGACACACGCAGCTGTCCTGGCCAGGTAGCAATTCAGGTGACAACCCATGAATGATTTACAGCTCGACGAATTCAAGACCGATGAAAATGCCGCCATGGTGTTGTTGGTCGATGACCAGGCAATGATCGGTGAAGCTGTCCGGCGTGGGTTGGCCAATGAAGAAAACATTGATTTCCACTTCTGTGCCGATCCGCACCAGGCCATCGCCCAGGCGATCCGTATCAAGCCGACGGTGATTCTGCAGGACCTGGTGATGCCCGGCCTCGACGGCCTGACCCTGGTGCGTGAGTACCGCAATCACCCGGCGACCCAGAACATTCCGATCATTGTGCTTTCGACCAAGGAAGACCCGCTGATCAAGAGTGCGGCCTTCGCTGCCGGGGCCAATGATTACCTGGTCAAGCTGCCGGACAACATCGAGCTGGTGGCGCGTATTCGCTACCACTCTCGGTCCTACATGACCCTGTTGCAGCGTGACGCGGCCTACCGGGCCCTGCGCGTCAGCCAGCAGCAACTGCTGGACACCAACCTGGTGCTGCAGCGGCTGATGAATTCCGATGGCCTGACCGGGCTGTCCAACCGCCGCCACTTCGACGAATACATGGAGCTGGAGTGGCGCCGGGCCATGCGCGATCAGACCCAGCTGTCGCTGCTGATGATCGATGTCGACTACTTCAAGTCTTACAACGACAACTTCGGCCACCTGGAGGGCGACGAGGCCCTGCGCAAAGTGGCCACGGCCATCCGCGAGGCCAGCAGCCGTCCTTCGGACCTGCCGGCGCGCTATGGCGGTGAGGAGTTCGCCCTGGTGCTGCCCAACACCTCGCCGGGCGGGGCGCGCCTGGTGGCTGAAAAGCTGCGCCAGACCGTTGCCATGCTGAAAATCCCCCATCTGGCGCCGACCGAAGGTTCGAGCCTGACCATCAGCATCGGCCTGTCGACCATGACCCCGCAGCCCAACAGCCACTGCCGGCAGTTGATTTCGGCGGCGGACAAGGGCCTGTACCTGGCCAAGCACAATGGGCGCAATCAGGTCGGGATCGAGTAGGCGTTTTCAGCGTGCCGCCTGTGGGACGGCCTCGTTGGCGACAACCTGCGCGGGTGTCGCTTCGACCAGGGTCTCCCGGAGCAGGTAATAGCTGACGGCCGAGGTCTGCGGGCAGGTGAGTGTGACCGCCTCAATGCGGTACAGGGTGTGGGTGTTGAGGGTGTTGTCGATAAACCAGTTGTTCAACAGGTTGCTGCCGGCAATCGTGTAGTCGCCAAAGCGATAGTCGAAGTGGAAGTTCCGGTGGGCATACACCGGGTGTGCGCTGAAGCTGGCTTGCAGCCATTGGGTTTGCTCGCCGACCTCATCGACCATCGCTCGCAGGCGGTAGCAGACCCACCACCACAGAAAGATCAGCCAAACCAACCCCAGCACGCAGGCCAGCTCCGGCGAGACAATCAGCCAGACCGCCATCAACGGCATACAGACCAGTGCACTGAGCAGCGCCGAGATGAACGCCTGGCCACCCCTGAGGTTTCGGCGCTCCCGGCGCTTGATGTGTTCGATCTCGGCGTGGCTGAGTCGTCTGCCCATGGTGCCTGCTGCTTCCTTGTCATTTCGCCCGGGGATTGTATAGCGCGGGCCGGTCCCGGGGTACCGTGGTTGTCCGCGGCTACGAGGGGGGGCGGGGCGATACGCGGGATCAAATTGCCCGTACAGCAGGTTTTTGCAGGCCTTATCGGCAAAATTAGATGGCTGATTCGCCGCTAAACCCGCTAAGCGGGCTGCCGTGAATCGGCGATTCCGTTATACTCGCCGGCTTTCAAAAGTTCGCCAACGAGTGCTGCCCGCCATGGAAATCAACCCGATCCTTAACACCATCAAGGACCTGTCCGAGCGCTCCGAAACTATTCGGGGGTATCTTTGACTACGATCAAAAGCATGAGCGTCTGACCGAGGTCAATCGCGAGCTTGAAGATCCGAGCGTCTGGAACAAACCTGAATACGCCCAGGAACTGGGCCGCGAGCGCGCTGCGCTGGCACAGATCGTCGAAACCCTCGACGAACTGAACACCGGTCTGGGCGATTGCCGCGACCTGCTGGACATGGCCGTCGAAGAAGATGACGAGAGCGCAGTGGGCGATGTCGTCGCCGAGCTGGCCCGTCTCGAGGAAAACCTCGCCAAGCTTGAATTCCGCCGCATGTTCAGCCACGAAATGGACCCGAACAACGCTTACCTGGACATCCAGGCCGGTTCCGGCGGCACCGAGGCCCAGGACTGGGCCAACATTCTGCTGCGCATGTACCTGCGCTGGGCCGACAAACGCGGTTTCGACGCGACCATCATGGAGCTGTCGGCCGGTGAAGTGGCCGGTATCAAAGGCGCGACCGTACACATCAAGGGTGAATACGCCTTTGGCTGGTTGCGGACCGAGATCGGCGTGCACCGTCTGGTGCGCAAGAGCCCATTCGACTCCGGCAACCGTCGCCACACCTCGTTCTCCGCGGTGTTCGTCTCGCCAGAGATCGACGACAAGGTGGAAATCGAGATCAACCCGGCCGACCTGCGGATCGACACCTACCGTTCCTCCGGTGCCGGTGGTCAGCACGTAAACACCACCGACTCGGCCGTACGTATTACCCACGTACCGACCAACACCGTGGTCAGCTGCCAGAACGAACGATCCCAGCACGCGAACAAGGACACCGCCATGAAAATGCTGCGGGCCAAGTTGTACGAGCAGGAAATGCAGAAACGCAACGCCGCTTCCCAGGCGCTGGAAGACACCAAGTCGGATATCGGCTGGGGTCACCAGATCCGTTCGTATGTGCTCGATGCATCGCGGATCAAGGATCTGCGCACTAACATCGAACGCAGCGACTGCGACAAGGTGCTCGACGGCGATATCGACGAATACCTGGAAGCCAGCCTGAAATCGGGGCTGTAAACCGTCAGCCTAGACCTTAAGTCCCCTGCCACCCGTGGGGGCAACGAACCTGTGATGGAATTTCAAAAGACATGAGCGACCAACAACTCGACCCGCAAGCCCTGCAACAGGAAGAAAACACCCTGATCGCCTTGCGCAAGGAAAAGCTTGCTGCCGAGCGCGCCAAGGGCAACGCCTTCCCCAACGACTTCCGCCGTGACAGCTACTGCCAGGACCTGCAGAAGCAGTACGTCGACAAGACCAAGGAAGAGTTGGCAGAGGCTGCGATCCCGGTCAAGGTTGCTGGTCGCATCATGCTCAACCGTGGCTCGTTCATGGTGATCCAGGACATGACCGGGCGCATCCAGGTCTACGTCAACCGCAAGACCCTGCCGGAAGAAACCCTGGCCGAGGTGAAAACCTGGGACCTGGGCGACATCATTGCTGCCGAAGGCACCCTGGCCCGTTCCGGCAAGGGTGACCTGTACGTTGAAATGACCAGCGTGCGTCTGCTGACCAAATCCCTGCGCCCGCTGCCGGACAAGCACCACGGCCTGACCGACACCGAGCAGCGTTATCGCCAGCGCTACGTCGACCTGATCGTCAACGAAGAAGTACGCCAGACGTTCCGCGTGCGTTCGCAAGTGATCGCCCACATCCGCAGCTTCCTGATGCAGCGTGACTTCCTGGAAGTCGAAACGCCGATGCTGCAAACCATTCCTGGCGGCGCGGCAGCCAAGCCGTTCGAAACCCACCACAATGCGCTGGACATGGAAATGTTCCTGCGGATCGCCCCGGAGCTGTACCTCAAGCGCCTGGTGGTTGGCGGCTTCGAGAAAGTGTTCGAGATCAACCGCAACTTCCGTAACGAAGGCGTTTCGACTCGTCACAACCCTGAATTCACCATGTTGGAGTTCTACCAGGCCTACGCCGACTACGAAGACAACATGGACCTGACCGAAGAGCTGTTCCGCGAACTGGCGCAACTTGTTCTCGGGACAACCGACGTGCCGTACGGCGACAAGGTGTTCCACTTCGGCGAGCCGTTCGTGCGCCTGTCGGTGTTCGACTCGATCCTCAAGTACAACCCGGACCTGACGGCCGATGACTTGAACGACATCGACAAGGCCCGTGCCATCGCCAAGAAAGCCGGGGCCAAGGTCCTGGGCTTCGAAGGCCTGGGCAAGTTGCAGGTGATGATTTTCGAAGAGCTGGTGGAACACAAGCTGGAGCAGCCGCACTTCATTACCCAGTACCCGTTCGAAGTGTCGCCGCTGGCCCGTCGCAACGATGAGAACCCGAACGTCACCGACCGTTTCGAACTGTTCATCGGTGGCCGCGAAATCGCCAACGCCTACTCCGAGCTCAATGACGCGGAAGACCAGGCCGAGCGCTTCATGGCCCAGGTGGCCGACAAGGACGCCGGCGACGACGAAGCCATGCATTACGATGCCGACTTCGTACGTGCCCTGGAATACGGCATGCCGCCGACCGCCGGTGAAGGCATTGGTATCGACCGCCTGGTGATGCTGCTGACCAACTCGCCGTCGATCCGTGACGTGATCCTGTTCCCGCACATGCGGCCGCAGGCGTAAGTGCCTTGAATAATCAGCCGCCTTTATCAGGCGGCTTTTTATTGTCTGTGTGGAACTGACGTACCGCTTTTAATTCTGTGTGATTTTTAAGAGGAAGACCTGTCGTGAACCGTGCAATTGCTCAAGAAGGCGCAGCGGGTATCGCCACTGCGGTAGCTGAAAGCGTTCAGTACCAGGGGCGCAAAGCCAGCCGGCAGGGCAGCGAGCAACGGCGACAGGACATTCTCGACGCCGCCATGCGCATTGTCGTGCGTGACGGCGTGCGCGCCGTGCGCCATCGCGCGGTGGCCGCCGAAGCCGGTGTACCGCTGTCGGCCACCACCTACTACTTCAAGGATATCGATGACCTGCTCACCGATACCTTTGCCCAATACGTCGAGCGCAGTGCCGCGTACATGGCCAAGTTCTGGACCAACAATGAAGGCCTGCTGCGCGAGATGGTGGCCTACGGCGACGGCAGTCCCGAGTCGCGCTCCCATCTGGCCGATGACATTGCCCGACTCACGGCTGACTACGTCCAGCGCCAGTTGCAAAACCGCCGCGAGCACCTGATGGCTGAACAGGCGTTCCGCCAGGAAGCCTTGCTCAACCCGCGCCTGGCGCTGTTGGTGCGCTCGCACCAGCAAATTCTCTTGCAGGGCACTTGCCAGTTTTTTCAGGTATTGGGTTCTCGGGAGCCACAACAAGATGCCAAAGTGTTGACGGCGATTATCGGACGGATGGAATATCAGGGCCTGCTCAACGGCGCAGAGCCTCTGGCTGACGAAGACATGCTCGGTATCCTCACCCGCTACATGCACCTGGTGCTGGCCTCGGTCTGAGGTTCACCGGTCACCGCCGCCGGCCCACTGTTGTGTCCATTAGGAGTGTTGAATGAAAGCCTGGCGTGCCCTGATCGCCTTGTCGTTTCTCCTGCTCAGCGGCTGCCTGGTGACCTTCAAGGACCCGCTGCCCGCCGATCAGGCCGCGCCTGCGGCGTTGCTGGGCAAATGGACCAGCAAGAATGCCTGGGGCGAGCCCCTGAGCCTTGAACTCAAGCGCATTGCCAGCAATCGCTACCAGGCCGTGACGTCTCACCCGGGGCAATCCCGGCAGCGCGAGAGCTATGATTTCACCGTGTCGCGCCATGGCAACCGCTGGTACCTGTCGGCGGCGGTTCCCCAGCGTCTGGGCGGACGCTTCACCATCGCCGGTTTTGAACTCAACGAGCAGCACGAACTGGTGCTGTACAACCTCGATCTGGAACAGATCAACCAGGCCCTGGGTCAAAGAGCCCTGAGCGGCGAAGCCTTTACTACCACCGAAGGCGATGGCGTGCTGATCAGCAGCCCGTTGCCTGAGGTTTTCGCGTACCTGGACGACCCGGCCAACTCTGACGTGTTTGTCGAGGCGGCGCGCTTCACCCGCGCGGGCAAGTAACCAGGACGCGGCACAAACGTTATCAAGAGGAACTTCGGGTGGACGATTACCAGCAGACGATACGCACCTTGTCCGATCGCATAGTGCTGGCACAAACGCCAATCCGGGTACTGGATGCGGTGAAGTGGGACGACAACATCCGCAAGAGCTTCCTCAAGGCCCAGGGCAAGGAAATGCCTGCGGTCGACCGTGATTACTACCAGAACCGACCCCTGTCCTTCGACTCCAGCGCGGTCAAGCTGGAGTTCCAGAACATCGAGCGCGACATCACCCGCCAACTCGGGCAGTTCAACCCGGTCGGGCAGATCATGCGGCGCATGTGCAAGGAATACCGCATGGTGGTGCGCATGCTCGAAGCCCGCGGCACCGAGGACTTCGGCCTGATCTCCCAGGAGCTGTACGGCGCCGCATCCGATGCGTTTCACGCCGGCGACCCGACCCTGGCCGACCTCGGGCTGATGCTTTCCGACTACCTGAACAACATCGACGGCCGTGGCGACCTCAAGGACGAGCCCAAGACCCTGACCGCCAAGGACGCCGTAAGCCTGCTGCAAAGCCGGCTGAACAAGGTGTTCGGCGAGGCCGAGGAAACCATCCGCGTATTCGAGTCGGACGGGATCGTCGCCGATGCCGCGGCTGGCGCCGACTACATCAAGATCCGCGCCGACGCCATGTTCAACGACCGTGACGTGCGCGCCCTGGAAGTCCACGAAGGCCTGGTGCATGTGGGCACCACCCTCAACGGGCAGAACCAGCCGATCTGCACCTTCCTGTCCAAGGGGCCGCCTTCGTCCACCGTGACCCAGGAAGGCCTGGCGATCCTGATGGAAATCATCACCTTCGCGTCCTACCCTAGCCGCCTGCGCAAACTGACCAACCGTACCCGGGCGATCCACATGGTGGAGGAGGGCGCCGACTTTTTGCAGGTGTTCGAGTTCTTCCGCGAGCAGGGATTTGAAATGGCCGAAAGCTACGGCAACGCCAGCCGGGTGTTCCGTGGTTCGGTGCCGACCGGGCTGCCATTTACCAAAGACTTGTCCTATCTCAAGGGCTTTATCATGGTTTACAACTACATTCAGTTGGCCGTGCGTAAAGGCAAGCTGGAGCAAGTGCCGCTGTTGTTCTGCGGCAAGACCACCCTGGAAGACATGCGTACCCTGCGCCAGCTGGTGGACGAAGGCCTGGTGGTGCCGCCCAAGTACCTGCCGGACCAGTTCCGCGACATGAACGCGCTGTCGGCCTGGATGTGCTTCTCCAACTTCCTCAATCACCTGAGCCTGGACCGGATCGAGGCCGACTACTCCAATATCCTTTGACGCTCATGGGGGCTGCACATGGACGCTTCACCCACCACTTGTAGCCGCTGCCGCAGGCCGCGCTCGACAGCGCTGTCGACGCCCAGCGTGAGCTCACCCCTGATCTCAAAAGTCGCCACCGGGGGCGCGCGATGATCCGAATCGTTGCCGCCCTGGCGCTGCTGCTCTCTCTCAGCGCTTGCAGCTCACTGCTGTTCTACCCCGAGCAGGGCCTGCCCTTTACCCCCGAGCGCGCCAAGCTCGAGTACCGCGACGTCACCCTGACCACCGCCGATGGCCTGAAGCTGCATGCCTGGTGGCTGCCGGCCAAGGCCGGGGTGCCGCTCAAGGGCACGGTGCTGCATCTGCACGGCAATGGCGGCAACCTGGCCTGGCACCTGGGTGGCAGTTGGTGGTTGCCGGAACAGGGCTTCCAGGTGTTGCTGGTGGACTATCGCGGTTATGGCCTGTCCCAGGGCGCGCCCAGCCTGCCGGCGGTCTATCAGGACGTCGATGCCGCCTTCAAATGGCTGGACCAGGCTCCGGAGGTCCAGGGCAAGCCGCTGATCGTGCTCGGCCAGAGCCTGGGCGGCGCGCTGGCGATTCATTACCTGGTGGAGCACCCGGAGCGCCAGCGCCAGCTCAAGGCCATCGTGCTCGACGGTGTGCCGGCCAGTTACCGCGATGTCGGGCAGTACGCCCTGAGCACCTCATGGCTGACCTGGCCGTTGCAGGTGCCGCTGTCGTGGCTGGTGCCGGACGCCGACAGCGCCATCCACGCCATACCGCGCCTGACCGGGGTGCCGAAACTGCTGTACCACAGCATCGATGACCCGATCGTGCCCCTTTCCAATGGCATCCGTCTGTATCAAGCTGCGCCCGCGCCGCGGGTGCTGCAACTGACCCGAGGCGGCCACGTGCAGACCTTTGCCGATTCGACCTGGCGCCAGGTGATGCTGCGCTACCTCGAGGATCCGCTGCACTTCAACGGCCTGCGCCGCCTTGGCGAGATCCCGAACTACCCGACACCCCCGAATTCAGAAGTTGAACCTCCAGAGAGTCCGCAATGAGCGAAGAACGTAACGCCATCCCCCTGATCATCACCGGTATCTGCACCATCCTCGGCACCGTGGGTTGCCTCTGGTACTACGGTTACCTGCACTTCGCCAAACCCGAGGATGCGCTGCTGCTCAGCGATTTCACCATGCTCAAGACCGTGCCGGGCGAGGACTACAAGGTTTCCCTGGAACCGGCGGCGCAAGTTGCCCAGTGCATCGACGGCGTGCTGGTGCTGTTCGATACCGAGCAGAAGGGCCTGAGCGGCGTGCTGATCAACAGCAAGAAAAAAGCCGTGCGCTGCATGGGCCAGGAAACCCCGCAGCTGCAACAGTAAGCACACGGGCGAGAGATCGCGGTCGAAAAAAAGCCCCGCCTATCTGCATAGGCGGGGCTTTTTACTGGCGGTTACCAGGCTGGGGGCGACCCCGTCTTAGTTGCTCATCGAAGAACGTGGGGCAACCGGCTGGTTGTCGTTGGAAATGGTGACTTCCACACGACGGTTCATGGCACGGCCGGAAACGCTGGTGTTATCCGCTACCGGGTATTCCTTGCCATAGCCCTGGACCACGATGCGCGATGGATCGACACCCATCTTGATCAGCGCAACCTGCACGGAAGTGGCGCGACGCTCGGACAGCGACTGGTTGTAAGCCGCCGAACCGGTGCTGTCGGTGTAGCCTTCGACAATCACTTTGCGATCAGGGTTTTCCTGAAGGAACTGCGCCAGCTTGTTGATGTTCACCAGACCGCTGGATTTCAGGTCGGCCTTGTTGGTGGCGAACAGCACGTCACCGAAGGTCACCAGGGTGCCGCGTTCGGTCTGCTTGGCGTTGAGGCTGTTCTGCAGTTGCTTGATCTGTGCGTCACGAGCGTCCAGGCGGGCCTGGGCACGTTGCGCAGCGGCATCTTTCAGATTGGCTTCAGCGGTGCGCAGGGCGATGGTCTGCTTGGCCACTTCAACGCGCTGGTTGGTCAGGTAAGCCAGTTGGTCGACCTTGGCCTGGTCTTCCTTGTTCATATAGGCCTTGTCGGCCTTGTCCAGCCAATCGCTGGCGTCCTTGGTTTCCAGGGCCGCTACTTTGCTGGCCTGAGGGTTGGCTTGCAGCGCCGAGTAATTGGTCCGGGCTTGTTCCAGGTTCACGTTTGGCTGTGAGGAGCAGGCCGCCAGGCCAACGCTCAGGGCCAGAAGGGCTGGGATCATCAATTGTTTACGCATAATGGTTCGTCCTTTCTATCGGTTGAAACTTCAGGTAACGAGGTTCGGTAGGCGTGGGCACGGTGCTTATTGCACGGTGCGCTGGCTTTCCTGACGCAGTTCCTGAACACCTTTCTGAGAGTCCTTCACAGCCTGTTCGGCTTTGGCGGCCTGGGCCTTGCGTTCGGCGACGCGGGCGTCCCACTCGGCCTGTTCGGCCAGACGCTTGGCTTCGTCATACTTTTTGTCGTGCATGGCAATCTCGGCTTGCTTGAGCTTGTCCTGGGCCGACTTCATTTCCACGGCAGCAAACTCGGTACCGCCGGCGCTGACGGCGCTGTTGACCGCAGATTGGGTCACAGCGTACTGCTCGGTTGGCGGGTTGCCGGCACAACCGGCCAGAACCAGGCTGCTACCGAGGGCCAGGGCGGCCAGTTTGAGCCCGCGCAAAGGGTTAGACGAGGATGTGGCAGTGCTGATCTTCATGGTCTTCAACTCCATTGGGTAACTCCTGGAAAACATCTAAATCCATCCCGGTTCTAGCGCCGCGACCCTGAGTGGCAGTGACGCTCTTCACAAAATTTGAAACGGCTGTTCCAGTGATGGCTACTGGCTGTGACCCGAAGCTTTTTTGAATAGTTCAGCACAGATGGCGAATTGCCTAAAAAAATTTCTGACCGAACGGACAGCGCTCTAGGCCGGGAACTTTTGCGGCGCGCAGGGGTATTCCCGACCCGGGGACGGGTCGGGAATAACACTGTGCAAGGTCAGGAAAGGGGCGGTTGGATCAGTGCTTTTGTTCGTCGGGTTGCGCTGACAAATCCTGCAGATGACGCCGGGACAAGGCCAGGAAGCGGGGTGTAGGGCCGACGTCCTCGTACAGTGGATCGCCCTCCTCATCGGTAGCAACGACGTGCTGGCCCTGGACGTAGGGGAAGCTGGCTTCCAGTTCTCCGAGGGCGGCGCCGATCAGTTCGCCCAGCAGTTCCTCGGTCTGGCGTTTGGGGTACATCTCGGCAATGGCGGCCAGGCGTGCAGCGGCTTCGACATCCAGATGGATCACATAGCCGGTCTTGGTCAGGCGACCCTTGGCGTTTTCTTCCCAGTGTTGCGCGAGCTCACGGATTTTCATGGCGACCTCAATCGACACCTGCTCGTGGCAGGGGTGGGTGAATGACCGGCCCGGGCCGGCGCTGCGCCGTTGTGCGGCGTACTCTTGAGACTAGCCGCAACGCGCAAGGTTTAAAGTCAGTTGGTCGCGCGCTTGCTAAGCACCTTGTGCTGACGGCACTCTTGAGGCTTGCGAGCCGCCCCGAATCAGCCGGAGAACAGGTACATGAGCGATATTGATGCGCGCCTGCGCGAAGATGTTCACCTCTTGGGTGAGCTGTTGGGCAACACCATCCGCGAGCAGTACGGGGAGGGGTTTCTCGACAAGATCGAGCAGATTCGCAAGGGCGCCAAGGCCGACCGGCGTGGTTCGGCCAGCGCCGAACTGAGTGCCAGCCTGGACCAGTTGAGCGAAGACGAGCTGCTGCCGGTGGCCCGGGCCTTCAACCAGTTTCTCAACCTGGCGAACATCGCCGAGCAATACCAATTGATTCACCGTCGCGATGAGTCGCAACCGGCGCCGTTCGAGGCACGAGTCCTGCCCGAGCTGCTGGCGCGGCTGCGCGCCGAGGGCCACGGTGCCGAGTCCCTGGCCAAGCAGTTGGGGCGCCTGGAAATCGAACTGGTGCTGACCGCGCACCCCACCGAAGTGGCCCGTCGCACCCTGATTCAAAAGTACGACGCCATTGCCGCGCAATTGGCAGCCCAGGACCATCGCGACCTGACCAGTGCCGAGCGCGCGCAAATCCACGAACGCCTGCAACGGCTGATCGCCGAAGCCTGGCACACCGAAGAAATCCGCCGCACCCGGCCGACGCCGGTGGATGAGGCCAAGTGGGGCTTTGCGGTCATCGAGCATTCCCTGTGGCAGGCCATCCCGAGCTATCTGCGCAAGGCCGACAAAGCCCTGCATGCGGCGACCGGCCTGCACCTGCCGCTGGAGTCGGCACCGATCCGCTTCGCTTCGTGGATGGGCGGCGATCGCGACGGCAACCCCAATGTCACGGCCGCAGTGACCCGCGAGGTGCTGCTGCTGGCACGCTGGATGGCGGCGGACCTGTACTTGCGCGATATCGATCACCTGGCGGCCGAACTGTCCATGCAACAGGCCAGTGCCGCCCTGCAGGCCAAGGCCGGGGACAGCTCTGAACCCTATCGCGCGGTGCTCAAACAATTGCGCGAGCGGCTGCGGGCAACCCGCAACTGGGCGCAGGCGGCGCTCAAGGGACCGGTGCCGGCCACCCCGGATGTGCTGCAGAACAATCGCGATCTGCTTGATCCGTTGCTGCTTTGCTACCACTCGCTGCACGAATGCGGCATGGGCGTGATCGCCGATGGGCCGTTGCTCGATTGCCTGCGCCGGGCGGTGACCTTTGGCCTGTTCCTGGTCCGCCTGGATGTGCGCCAGGACTCCAGCCGCCACAGCGGCGCCATGAGCGAAATCACCGATTACCTGGGGTTGGGCCGTTACGAGGACTGGAGCGAAGAGCAGCGCATCGAGTTCCTGATGCGCGAACTGAGCAACCGTCGTCCCTTGCTGCCGGGCCATTTCAAACCCTCGGCGGACACCGCCGAAGTGCTGGCCACCTGTCGCGAAGTGGCCGCTGCGCCGGCTGCGTCCCTGGGTTCCTACGTGATTTCCATGGCCGGCGCCGCCTCGGACGTCCTTGCGGTGCAACTGCTGCTCAAGGAATCCGGCGTGCTGCGGCCGATGCGCGTAGTACCGCTGTTCGAGACCCTGGCCGACCTCGATAACGCCGGTCCAGTGATCGAGAAGCTGCTGCTGTTGCCGGGCTATCGTTCGCGCTTGCACGGCCCGCAGGAGGTGATGATCGGCTACTCCGATTCGGCCAAGGATGCCGGCACCACCGCGGCCGCCTGGGCGCAGTACCGGGCCCAGGAACAATTGGTCGAAATCTGCCGCGAGCAGCAGGTCGAGCTGCTGTTGTTCCACGGCCGTGGTGGCACCGTCGGACGGGGCGGTGGCCCGGCACACGCGGCGATTCTGTCCCAGCCGCCGGGGTCGGTGGCCGGGCGTTTCCGCACCACCGAGCAAGGGGAAATGATTCGTTTCAAATTCGGCCTGCCGGACATCGCCGAGCAGAACCTCAACCTGTACCTGGCCGCCGTGCTGGAGGCGACGTTGCTGCCGCCACCGCCGCCGCAGCCGGCCTGGCGCCACCTGATGGACGAACTGGCCAGCGATGGGGTCAAGGCCTACCGCGCGGTGGTGCGCGAGAACCCGCAGTTCGTCGAGTATTTCCGCCAATCCACACCAGAGCAGGAGCTGGGCCGCTTGCCCCTGGGCAGCCGGCCGGCCAAGCGCCGCGCCGGCGGCATCGAAAGCCTGCGCGCCATCCCGTGGATTTTCGGCTGGACCCAGACCCGCCTCATGCTGCCGGCCTGGCTCGGCTGGGAAGCGGCCCTGAGCAAGGCATTGGAACGCGGCGAGGGTGAGTTGCTGGGGCAGATGCGTGAGCAGTGGCCGTTTTTCCGCACCCGTATCGATATGCTGGAAATGGTCCTGGCCAAGGCCGACGCCGACATCGCCCGCTCGTATGACGAGCGCCTGGTCGAGGCGGATCTGCTGCCTTTGGGCGCCCATTTACGCGACCTATTGTCGCAGGCGTGCACCGTGGTCCTGGGCCTGACCGGCCAGTCGCAGTTGCTGGCACATAGCCCGGACACCCTGGAGTTCATCCGCTTGCGCAACACCTACCTGGACCCGCTGCATCTATTGCAGGCCGAACTGCTGGCACGCTCGCGGCAACCGGATGTGGTCCAGGGCAGCCCGGTAGAACAAGCGCTGCTGGTGTCTGTAGCGGGGATCGCCGCCGGGTTGCGCAATACCGGTTGAGGTATTTGCCGGTATTTCAGGGGCTTGGCGCCGTCGGCCGGTAACCGTGCGTCGGGCCCTGGTCAGCGTCGCCAGGCGACAGTTTGTTATGGGGTTGCGACTTGTCGCACCCCGTCGCCAGGGCACAAATGGAGCGGGTTCCTCCGACTTTCGGCTGCTTGTGTGCTCTGTGTCGGCTGTGTATCTTGATCAGCCTTTGGCCGTTTGGGCGGCCGCGATCCTATTTCCGAGATTGGCCCCACGAGGCGAATCCGAGCGTTTCTAAATAAAAAATTGAGGAGCACATCGATGCGCGTAATTCTGCTGGGAGCTCCCGGGGCCGGTAAAGGTACTCAGGCTAAGTTCATCACCGAAAAATTCGGCATTCCGCAAATCTCCACCGGCGACATGCTGCGTGCAGCCGTCAAGGCCGGCACCGAGCTGGGCCTGATCGCCAAGAGCGTCATGGACAGCGGTGGCCTGGTATCCGACGACCTGATCATCAACCTGGTCAAGGAACGCATCAGCCAGGCTGACTGCGCCAACGGTTTCCTGTTCGACGGTTTCCCGCGCACCATTCCCCAGGCTGAAGCATTGGTCAAGGCCGGCGTCGAGCTGGATAACGTGGTCGAAATCGCCGTCGATGACGAAGAAATCGTCCAGCGTATCGCCGGTCGCCGTGTACACGAGGCCTCTGGCCGGGTTTACCACACCGTCTACAACCCGCCGAAAATCGCTGGCAAGGACGACATCACCGGTGAAGAGCTGGTGCAGCGCAAAGACGACACCGAAGAAACCGTGCGTCATCGCCTGTCGGTCTACCACTCCCAGACCAAACCGCTGGTCGAGTTCTACCAGAACCTGGCCGCCAGCCAGGGCAAGCCAAAGTACAGCCACATAGCTGGCGTTGGCTCGGTAGAAGCGATCACCGGCAAGGTGCTTGAAGCACTGAGCTGATAAGTCGGTTTTGCTGCATCTTCAACGGCCCGCTTGCGGGCCGTTGCTGTTTATAATGCGTGACTTTTTTACTCCCACTTTGTAACGGAAACATCGATGAGCACCTTGCTGGCCCTGGACACCGCGACTGAAGCTTGCTCCGTTGCCTTGCTGCATGACGGCAAGGTCACGAGCCATTACGAGGTGATCCCGCGCCTGCATGCGCAAAAACTGTTGCCGATGATTCAGCAACTGCTGGCCGATGCCGGCACCACCTTGCAGGCGGTCGACGCGATTGCCTTTGGCCGGGGCCCGGGTGCCTTCACCGGGGTGCGGATTGCGATCGGCGTGGTCCAGGGCCTGGCATTTGCTCTGGAACGCCCCGTATTGCCGGTGTCGAACCTGGCGGTGCTGGCCCAGCGCGCCCTGCGTGAACACGGCGCCACCCAAGTGGCCGCGGCCATCGATGCGCGGATGGATGAAGTCTACTGGGGCTGCTATCAGGAAACCGCCGGCGAGATGCGTCTGGTCGGTGCTGAAGCGGTGTTGCCACCCGAAGCGGCAGCGCTGCCTGTCGATGCCAGCGGCGATTGGTTCGGTGCCGGCACCGGCTGGGGTTATGCCGAACGCATTGGCGTCAAAACGGCGGGGCAGGATGCGGCCATGCTGCCCCACGCCGAAGACCTGCTGAGCCTGGCGCGGTTTGCCTGGGCTCGGGGCGAGGCGATTGCCGCGGATGACGCGCAACCGGTGTATCTGCGCGATAAAGTGGCCACGCCCAAGGCCCGCTGAGGCTTGCTGCCAGGTTGACCGGCGTGCCGCCCACGCCGGATTTTCTGCGGTTTTCTCTTCAGGATCTGGTCAATCGTCTGGTTTTCATGCCAGATTTCCCCGGTTTTTAAACCTTTTACGTTTTCTGTGTTCTAGTTATCACTTGGGCATTTGCTAAGTCGGTGTTGTGCCGCTAAATTGCCATCATTGATACCGGGCATGTATTTATGCGCATCGACGGCGTTTCCTCTCACTCGTATCCCATCAAGCGCAAGCCTCGCAAAGGTAATGTGCTGGTTGACGAGTCCCTGGAAGATGCCGATGCCGTTGACGTTCAAGCCGACGCCAGCCCCGCCCAACCGCGTTCCCAGGCATCCGCCGGACGCACCAGCAATCTCCCCGCCCGCCAGCAAGACATGATTTTCCAGCGCGCCATGAGCAAAAGCGTGGCCAATGCCCTGGCCAGTTACCTGACCACCGCCGGTTTTGTTGATTGGGACATGGAAGTGCTGGGGCTCGATCTGCATATCTGATGCTGCCGTATTACCTGGGTTGCCCTTCCTGGAGCGAAAACGCCTGGCGTGAGTACCTGTACCCGGATAACGCGCGCCCGACGGACTTCCTCGGGCTGTACAGCCAGGTGTTCAACGCGGTGGAAGGCAATACCACGTTCTATGCCAGGCCCTCGGCCAGTACTGTGGAGCGCTGGGCGCAGATCATGCCCGAGACGTTTCGCTTCACCGCCAAGTTCCCCGGCGACATCAGCCACGGCGGCGACCTGCGCGAGCAACTGACCGCCGCCGAAACCTTTGTGCAGTTGCTCAGCCCCATGGGTGCGAGGGTCTCGCCCTTGTGGTTGCAACTGCCGGCAAGCTTCGCCCCGCAGCGCCTGGCGGAGCTCGCGGGCTTTATCGATGGCCTTGAGCGGCCGTTGGCGGTGGAGGTCCGGCACCCGGAGTTCTTCGCCAAGGGCGATGCCGAGCGCATGCTCAACCGCTTGCTGCTGGAGCGCGGCGTGGAGCGGATCTGCCTGGATCCACGAGCGTTGTTCAGCTGCACTTCCACCGCGCCATCGTTGCTCCACGCCCAGTCGAAAAAGCCCAAGGTGCCACCACGGCCCGCGGCCTTCACTCAGTTTCCCCAGGTGCGCTTTATCGGCCATCCGGAGCTTGAGGCCAATGATCCGTTCCTGGTGCCCTGGGTCGAGAAAATCGCCGGCTGGATCGAGGAAGGGCGCACCCCCTATATCTTCCTGCACACCGCCGACAACCGTCTGGCCGCCGAGCTGGCGCGGCGTTTTCATCAGCAATTGATGGCACGTTTGCCTGGCTTGCCCGCCTTGCCTGAGTTATACAGAGAACCCGCCGCGGAGCAGCTCGGCTTGCTCTGACGCGGGTTCCCGACCTTCTTCAGGAGTGAGCCCATGGATGCTCAAACCCGCCGTGCCCATGCCTTCAAAGCCCTGCACCAGCGCGATGGTGCTTTTGTAATCCCCAACCCCTGGGATGCCGGTTCAGCCAGGATGCTGGCGAGCTTGGGTTTTGAGGCATTGGCCACTACCAGCGCCGGTTTTGCCTTTTCCCTGGGGCGTCCGGATGCCGAAGGCGCGTTGTCCCTGGAGGACACCCTGGGCAATATGCGGGCGATTGTCGGCGCCAGCGACCTGCCGTTGGCGGTGGACCTGGAGAACGGCTTCGCCGACAGCCCGGCCGGTTGCGCCCAGGCGCTGTTGCAAGCGGCCGCCAGTGGCGCGGTCGGCGCCTCGATTGAAGACGCCACGGGCCGCGCCGAGGACCCTATCTATGACTTCCAGCTGGCTGTGGAGCGCATCCAGGCCTCGGTCACGGCAGTGCGCAGTCTCGGCCTGCCTTTCACCCTGACGGCGCGCGCCGAAAACCTGCTGCATGGCCGCAATGACTTGGCGGACACCATTCGCCGCCTGCAGGCATTCGCCGAAGCCGGCGCCGACGTGCTGTATGCCCCGGGCCTGCGGACCCCTGAAGAGGTCCTGGCGGTGGTGCGCGCGGTGGCGCCAAAACCGTTGAACGTGCTGATGTCCGGCGGCCTCAGCCTGACCGTGGCCGAGCTTGGGGCCCTGGGGGTCAAGCGGATCAGTCTCGGCTCGACGCTGGCCCGCGCCGCCTACGGGGCGTTTTATGCGGCGGCACAGGAGATTCAGGGCCAGGGGCGCTTTGACCTGGCCAACCAGGCGATGCCGTTCGGGCAGATCAATCAATTGTTCAAGAACTGATCAGCCAGGAGTTGTCGTGCGGTCCCTGAAAGTGCTTTTGCCGTTACTGCTCATCATTGCCCTGTTTGTCCTCAGTGCCTGGCGCGACTGGTTGCCGCCGGCCTGGAATCCCTGGGCGCCGCTGGATGTGCGCGCCGAACCGAACCTGCTGACCCGCTACAAGCTGAGCCGCCTGCGGGACAACCCGCAATTGTGCGATCAGGTGCTGAGCCGGTCCGGCCTGCGGGTGACCCGCCAGCAGGACAGCCGCCCGGATGTGACGTGCCCGCTGAGCAATACCTTGCGGGTGCAGGGCGGTGAGGTGGCGTTGAGCAGCAGCTTTCTCGCCAGCTGCCCGTTGGCCGTGGCCTTTGCCCTGTTCGAGCGTCACGGGCTGCAGCCGGCCGCTCAAGCGGTGTATGGGCAGGCGGTGGTGCGGGTCGATCATCTGGGCAGCTTTGCCTGCCGCAACATGTACGGGCGCGAGCAGGGTGCCCGCAGCCAGCATGCCAGTGCCAATGCCCTGGACATCGCCGGCTTTCGCCTGGCCGACGGGCGCAGCATCAGCGTACTCAAGGACTGGCCCAAGCAAGGGGCGGACGCGCGTTTTCTACGCCTGGCCCGGGATGGGGCCTGCGACAGTTTCAATGTGGTGTTGGGCCCGGACTACAACGCCGCCCATCGCAATCACTTCCATCTGGATGTGGGGCCGTGGTGGATCTGTCGCTGAAGCGGGTAGGGGTCAGGCGGCGATGCGCAGGTTCTGCAGGACCAGCGGGCGCGCCCAGCCGATATCGAAATCGAACTGGCGGTTCTGCTCGATGATTTCCTGAGGCGGGAACGGCTCGGCCGGTTTGTCCAGCAGGTCCATTTCAAACTCGGCGATGGGCAGGTGCAGCGGCCGTGGCTCGGGCGCCGGGCCCGGCTCAGGCAGTGGCTGGCCGGCGTTGAGCACGATTGGGCGGACCCAACCGCTCTCGAAATCCTGCTGGCGCTGCTGGGCGGTGATTTCTTCCGGCGGGAAGGGCGGGAACGGTTTGTCCAGCAGGTCGGTCTCGAACTCGGCGATGGGCAGGAACAACGGTTCCGGCGGACGGACTTCGGTGTCTTTCACGTCGCACTGGCGCTGGCTGACGATCTGCATCAACAGGTCACTGCCGGCGCTGGGTTCGACTGCAGGGTCAAGTTCTGCCAGCGGCTGGTCGCCAACAGCCTTCGCTCCATCACCCTGTTGCTCGGCCAATGCCCGGGCAAAGAAATCCTGCCACAGATGGCTGACGCCGCTCAGTGCCTGGGAATTGCGCAAGCCGTAATCGCCATAGGGCGAGATAAAGCCTACTGGGATGGATTGAATGTCTGACATTTCTCTCGGTCGACGCTCAGCTCTGGCAAAATGCCTGATAGTTCTTTTATCGGCAGTTTTTGCCGATCATTAATTTTTTGAGCGTGTTTTAACGATGAGTGAGCAACCAGCGGCCTGCCGCATCAGAGTCGAGGCCTTGGCCGAGGCGTTCGCCGACCCGGCACGGCAGTGGGCCGAGCGCCTGGGCTTGCCGTTGCAGGACGCAGATGCCGAGTTTGCCCTGCAGTTCGGCGAGCAGGGGTTGCAGTTGCAGCAACTGGGGCCGGACGCTCCGGGGCCGGTGCGGGTCGACTTTGTCGAGGGTGGTGCGGCCCATCGCAGGCTGTATGGCGGCGGCAGTGGGCAGATGATCGCCAAGGCGGTCGGCGTCGCCCAGGGCGTGCGCCCCAGGGTGCTGGATGCCACCGCCGGGCTGGGCAAGGATGCATTCGTGCTGGCCAGCCTGGGCTGCCAGATGAGCCTGATCGAGCGCCAGCCGCTGATCGGTGCCCTGCTGGAAGATGGCCTGTTGCGGGCTGCCGCGGATTTTGAAGTGGCGCCGATCGTCGCGCGCATGCAGTTGCTCAAGGGCAACTCCATCGAGTTGATGCGCAATTGGCAGGGCGAGCCGCCTCAGGTGATCTACCTCGACCCGATGTTCCCCCACCGCGAGAAAACCGCGCTGGTGAAGAAAGAAATGCGCCTGTTCCGGCCCTTGGTTGGCGACGACCCCGATGCCCCAGCGCTGCTTGAGGCGGCCCTGGCCTTGGCCAGCCACCGGGTGGTGGTCAAGCGGCCGCGCAAGGCGCCCTGCATCGAGGGGCCCAAGCCCAGCCACGCGCTGGACGGCAAGTCCAGCCGCTACGACATCTATCCGAAAAAAGCGCTCAAGGCTTGATGGCCGCCGCGTCGGCCCTGGCAGGTCATGCCTGCAGGGGCCGACCTGCCAGGGCGTTATTTCTCAGGCCGGTTCAGGCCGATAAGCCCGCATAAACAATTCCACCACTTCCAGCAGGTGAGCTTCTGCTGCGTCGCCGATCAGGACGTCGCCGCAGCCGAACAACAAGCGGAAGTTGGCGCCGCCCTTGACCAGGCAAAAGAAGTGTTCGGCGGCATTGTGCGGTTTTTCAATGTGCAGGGTGCCGAGCTGATGGACCTTGCTCAGCAGGCGCTCCATGCCTTTGAGTACGCGTTCGGGCCCGGCTTCGAAGAAGATCAGCGACAGCTTCGGGTCCTGGCTGCCCAGGGCCATGATCAGCCGATGCAGGTTCACCGAGTCTTCACTGTTGATCAGCACGTTGAAACCGCGCGCGATATTGAGCAGCACCTGCTTGATCGGCACGCCGTCCGGCAGCTCGAACATCAAGTTCGGCAATTGGGTCTCGCACTTGGCCACCACGGCGGCCGAGAACAGGGTTTCCTTGTCGGTGAAGTGGCTGTAAACCGTGAGTTTTGACACGCCGGCTTCGGCGGCTACCGCATCCATGCTGGTGTTTGCATATCCGTTGCTCAAAAACAGTTTTTTAGCTGCTTCGAGAATGGCCTGGCGTTTTGCCAGGTCCTTGGGGCGGCCGGGGCCGGTGGATACGGAATTATTGTCTGACATTCTTCGCTTTTAATACTGGACTGGTGAGTTTGCTATTAATAACATACCGGCCAGTATAATTATTCCAAGCGCCATTAGCGAAAGGTCCGCCACCATGTTCCGCTATGCCCTGCCCATCGCCCTGCCAGTCAGTCTGGCTTTTTTATTGTCTGCCTGCGGGCATGAAGAACCGGTGCAGACCACCGTGCGCCCGGCCATGGTGGTTCAGCCAGAGCCATCGGCGCGCGGCATGGACAGCTATCCCGGTGAGGTGCGGGCACGCTACGAGCCGGATCTCGCGTTCCGCATCCCGGGTAAAGTCAGCCGACGACTGGTCGACGAGGGTGAGCGGGTCAAGGCCAACCAGCCCCTGGCGGAGCTCGATCCCCAGGACGTGCGCCTGCAACTGGAGGCCAGTCGCGCGCAGGTCGCGGCGGCCCAGGCCAACCTGAGCCTGGTGCGGGCCGAGCGTGATCGCTACAAGACCTTGCTCGAGCGGCAGATGGTCAGTCGTTCGCAATACGACAACGCCGAAAACCTCTACCGTTCCGGCGAAGCACGCCTCCAGCAGATCAAGGCCGAGTTCGACGTCGCCAATAACCAGGCTGGCTACGCAGTATTGCGTGCACCCCAGGATGGCGTGGTGGCCAAGCGTGCGGTGGAAGTCGGGCAAGTGGTGGCGGCCGGGCAAACCGTGTTCACCCTGGCCACCGATGGCGAGCGTGAGGTACTGATCAGCTTTCCCGAGCAGAGCTTCGGGCGTTTCAAGATCGAGCAGCCGGTCTCGGTCGAACTCTGGACGCAGCCGGGCCAGCGTTTTGCCGGGCGGATCCGTGAGTTGTCGCCGGCGGCCGACCCCAAGTCGCGGACTTTCGCCGCGCGTATCGCCTTCAGCACCGGCAAGGTTCCTGCCGAGCTGGGGCAGAGCGCCCGGGTGTTTATCCAGAGCGCCGATGTGGTGCCGCTGTCCGTACCGCTGTCGGCGCTGACGGCGGAAAACGGCGCAACCTATGTCTGGCGCGTGGACGCCAACAATACCTTGCAGAAAACCCCGGTCCGGGTCGGTGCGTTCGGTGAAAACAGCGTGCCGGTGCTCGAAGGCCTGAATGCCAGCGACTGGGTGGTGGCTGCCGGGGTCCATGTGCTCCATGAGGGCCAGCAAGTTCGCCCAGTGGATCGCTCCAACCGCGTGGTCAATCTGGCGGCCAAGGAGTAATTCCCGATGGGTTTCAACCTTTCTGCATGGGCGTTGCGCAATCGCCAGATCGTCCTGTTTCTGATGCTGTTGCTGGCCACGGTCGGCGCCTTGTCCTACACCAAGTTGGGGCAGAGCGAAGACCCGCCCTTTACCTTCAAGGCCATGGTCATTCAGACCAGTTGGCCGGGGGCCACCGCCGAGGAAGTCTCGCGCCAGGTCACCGAGCGTATTGAAAAGAAGCTGATGGAAACCGGCGAGTACGACCGGATCATCTCTTTCTCGCGCCCCGGCGAATCTCAGGTGCGTTTCGTTGCCCGGGACTCGATGCACTCGGCAGAGATCCCCGACCTCTGGTATCAGGTGCGCAAGAAGGTCAGCGATATCCGCCAGAACCTGCCACCGGGTGTGCAGGGGCCTTTTTTCAACGATGAGTTCGGCACCACCTTCGGCAACATCTATGCCCTGACCGGCGACGGTTTTGACTACGCGGTGCTCAAGGATTACGCCGACCGCGTGCAGATCCAACTGCAACGGGTCAAGGACGTGGGCAAGGTCGACCTGCTGGGTTTGCAGGACGAGAAAATCTGGATCGAGCTGTCGAACGTCAAGCTGGCCACCCTCGGCCTGCCCCTGGCTGCGGTGCAGCAGGCGTTGCAGGAGCAGAACGCGGTATCTACCGCTGGCTTCTTCGAGACCTCCAGCGAGCGCCTGCAGCTGCGGGTTTCCGGTAATTTCCAGAGCGTCGAGCAGATCCGGAACTTCCCGATTCGCGTCGACAATCGCACCTTCCGCATCGCCGATGTGGCGGATGTGCACCGTGGTTTCAGCGACCCGCCATCGCCCCGCATGCGCTTTATGGGCGAAGACGCCATAGGCCTGGCCGTGGCGATGAAGGACGGTGGCGACATCCTGGTCCTGGGCAAGGCGCTGGAGGTCGAGTTTGCGCGGATCCAGAAGCATCTGCCGGCCGGCATGGAGCTGCGCAAGGTGTCTGACCAGCCGGCGGCGGTGAAAACCGGGGTCGGCGAGTTTGTCCAGGTGCTGGTCGAGGCCCTGGCGATCGTGTTGCTGGTGAGCTTCTTCTCCCTTGGCGTGCGCACCGGCATGGTGGTGGCACTGGCGATTCCCCTGGTGTTGGCGATGACGTTTGCCACCATGTATTACCTGGGCATCGGCCTGCACAAGATTTCCCTGGGGGCGCTGGTCCTGGCCCTGGGCCTGTTGGTGGACGACGCGATCATTGCCGTGGAAATGATGGCGATCAAGATGGAGCAGGGCTACGACCGCATCAAGGCCGCCAGCTTCGCCTGGACCAGCACCGCGTTCCCGATGCTCACCGGGACCCTGATTACCGCTGCCGGCTTCCTGCCGATTGCCACCGCACAGTCCGGCACCGGCGAGTACACCCGCTCGATTTTCCAGGTGGTGACCATTGCCCTGATCGCCTCGTGGATTGCCGCGGTGGTGTTCGTGCCGTACCTGGGTGAAAAACTGCTGCCGGATCTGGCGAAGATTCATGCCGCCAAGCACGGCACCGGGGACGGTCAGCCGGACCCTTACGGCACGCCGTTCTATCAGCGGGTACGGGGGCTGGTGGGCTGGTGCGTGCGGCGTCGCAAGACCGTGATCACCCTGACCGTGGTGCTGTTCGTGGCCTCGGTGGTGCTGTTCCGCTTCGTGCCGCAGCAGTTCTTCCCGGCTTCGGGCCGCCTGGAATTGATGGTCGACCTGAAGCTGGCCGAAGGCGCCTCCCTGAGCAACACCGCCGAGCAGGTCAAGCGCCTGGAAGCGATGCTCAAGGACCACGCGGGGATCGATAACTACGTGGCCTATATCGGTACCGGGTCACCGCGTTTCTATCTGCCCCTGGATCAGCAACTGCCGGCGGCAAGCTTTGCCCAGTTCGTGGTGCTGGCCAAGACCATCGAGGAACGTGAAGCCCTGCGCAGCTGGCTGATCGCAACCCTCAATGAACAGTTCCCGGCCTTGCGCTCGCGGGTCACGCGCCTGGAAAACGGCCCGCCCGTGGGTTATCCGGTGCAGTTCCGGCTGTCGGGGGAGAACATCGCCGAGGTGCGCGCCCTGGCGCGCAAGGTGGCGGCCAAGGTCCGCGAGAACCCGCATGTGGTCAACGTTCACCTGGACTGGGAAGAACCGAGCAAGGTGGTGTACCTCAACGTCGACCAGGACCGGGCGCGGGCCCTGGGGGTGAGCACCGCGAACCTGTCGAAGTTCCTGCAAAGCTCGCTGTCGGGCTCCAGCGTCAGCCAGTACCGCGAGGACAACGAGTTGATCGAGATCCTGCTGCGGGGCACCGTGCATGAGCGCACCGAACTGTCGTTGCTGCCGAGCCTCTCGGTGCCCACCGACAACGGCAAAAGCGTGTCGTTGTCGCAGATCGCTACCCTGGAGTATGGCTTCGAAGAGGGCATTATCTGGCGCTACAACCGCCTGCCGAACGTCACGGTCCGTGCCGATATCTATGGCCAGGAACAACCGGTGACCCTGGTGAAGCAGATTCTGCCGACCCTGGAGCCGATCCGTGCCGAGCTGCCTGACGGCTACCTGCTGGACGTGGGCGGCACCGTCGAAGACTCGACCCGTGGCCAGAACTCGGTGAAGGCCGGTGTGCCGCTGTTTATCGTGGTGGTGCTGACCTTGCTGATGCTGCAACTGCGCAGCTTCTCGCGCACGGTCATGGTGTTCCTCACCGCGCCCCTGGGGCTGATCGGCGTGACCCTGTTCCTGATTGTGTTCCGCCAGCCCTTCGGCTTTGTGGCGATGCTCGGCACCATCGCCCTGTCCGGGATGATCATGCGCAACTCGGTGATCCTGGTGGATCAGATCGAGCAGGACATCAGCGCTGGCCTCAAACCCTGGGATGCGATTATCGAAGCCACGGTACGGCGTTTCCGCCCAATCGTGCTGACCGCGCTGGCGGCGGTGCTGGCGATGATCCCGCTGTCGCGCAGCGTGTTCTTCGGACCGATGGCGGTGGCGATCATGGGGGGCTTGATTGTGGCGACGGCGTTGACCCTGCTGTTCCTGCCGGCGTTGTATGCGGCGTGGTTCAGGATCAAGAAGACTTAGCAGCCAGCGCCCGGGAGTTGCTCCCGGGCGCTGGTGGGGTGCGGGGTTTTACAGGGTGCCGAAGACTTTCTTGGCCAGGCTGGTGGCAGCGGCTGCCGGGTTCTGGCGAATGGTTTCTTCCTGCTTGCCAATCATTTCGAACAGGCCGTCGAGGGCTTTTTCGGTGACGTAGCTTTCGATATTGGCGCTCTTGGCATCCACCACGCCAAGGGTCGCGGCCTGGCCGGCGAACGAGTTGTACTGCTTGGCCAGGCCCACCTGATCGGTGGCTTGCTTGACGATGGGCAGGAACTTGGCGCGAATCTGCTCGCGGCTCGACTTGTTCAGGTATTGGGTCGCGGAATCATTGCCACCGCTGAGGATGCCCTTGGCATCGGCCACGGTCATTTTCTTCACGGCATCCACCAGCAGCGCCTGGGCTTGCGGCACAGCGGCCTCGGCGGCTTTGTTCATGCTGGTTTCCAACTGGTCGACCTGATCGCCCATGCCGAACTGCTTCATTTTTTTCGCGACTTTGCCCAGGTTGCCCGGCAGCTCGATGCGCACCTCGGGGTTGTTGCTGAAACCACCCGGGGTACCCAGTTGCTTGACGGCGATTTGCGCGCCTTGGGTCAGGGCGTCCTTGAGGCCGCCGCTGGCGTCACTCTGGGACAGGTCGCTGAGCGACAGGGCCAGGGCGCTGGCGGACAGCAGCAGGCCTGCACACAGGCCGGTGAAGCGAAGGGAGGAGCGGAGCATGGCGGCTTCCTTGTTCAAGGGGGATTAACGGACGGCGTCGACGCGGATTTTCAACGGCTGAGGATCCTGGCCGTCGAGGTTGACTGCGTGATGTTCGGTGCTGATAAAGATGAGCTGGCCATCGACCTCGATCCGCGCACTCACCGAGTAGCGGTGGCCGGGCTTGACCTGGGCCGGGTCGTAGCTGAGGTGGAAGGGCAGCGGAACCTGGCCCTTGACCGGGCCTTTCTGCTCGGCCAGGACCACCGCCGGCGCATCGGCCAGGGACACGTCCTGCAGGCTGACACTCAGGGTCGCCGCCGGTGGCAGGGCGATGCGTTGCAGGTAGAACACTTCTCCTGAAAGGTCGGCCTTGGCCGCGGGGTGCAGGGTCTGACAGGCGCCAAGCAAAGTGCTGACGGCCAGCAGGCAGATTTTTTTCATGGTGGATCTCCGTCTAAGGCGCCAGCGACAACCTGGCGCCAGTAAGAATCTAGTCGGTTTGTACGGGGGCTGCGAGCTGCTCGGCGGCGTCTTCGCTGGCGTCCTCGCTGCGGTGCAACGCGACCTGGCGGATCGACAGGCGGATGTCCGCCGGCAATACGCGCTTGGCCGCACCTTCGGCCAACTCGCCGAGGGCCGGGTGATAACTCAGCTTGCCGGCTTCGTCGCGGCGCAGTACGCCGACGTCGAGCAGGGTCTGGATAAAGTGGCGGAACAGGCTCTTGTCGAAGAACTCCGGGGCATTCAAGCCATGCAGGATCGACAGGCGCTGGGCCATGACCGTGCACAGGTCTTCCAGCTCCTCGGCGCTGATGCTGTTCTGGCCGCTGTTGAGCAGCAGCGAGATGGCCATGTAGAAGCGTTGCAGGGTCTGGGCGATGCTTTTGGAGAGCAGGGTCAGCAGCACAAAATGCCGTGAGCTGGGGGCCGGGCGCAGGTAAACCTCGCCTTCAAAGCGCAGCAGGCCTTGTTCGACGAACGCTTCCAGCCACTGATCGACCACCGCGTCCAACTCCTCCAGCGACCAGCGAATGAACAGCTCTGCCTGCAGGTAGGGGTAGAGCGCGCGGGTGTAACGCAGGATCTGCTCGCGGCTCATGCGCGACGAGCTCTGGAAGAAACTCGCCAGCAGCGCCGGCAAGGCAAAGATATGCAGCACGTTGTTGCGGTAATAGGTCATCAGGACGGCGTTCTGCTCATCCAGATACAGGATCTTGCCCAGGGCATCGCTCTGCTCGGACAGCAGGTCCATGTCTTTGACGTGCTTGATCAGTGCCTGACCATCGCCCTCGGGCAGGGTGGTGTGGGCCGAGTAGGGCACGCGTCGCAGCAGCGCCAGGTACAGGTCGAGGACCCGAGCCATGGCGCGATCGTCCAGGGCCAGGCGACTGGTGGAAAGCAGGGCCAGGGCCACCAGGTTGACTGGGTTGATCGCCGCCGCTTCGTTCAGGTGCTGGGCCACACGCTCGCCCAGGCGGTTGGTGGTGTCATTGAGCCAGGCCGGGCGGAACTGCGGGCCCAGCTCCTGGGCGCGCCAGTCCGGTTGCTCCTGATCGAGGAATTCGGCCAGCTTGATCGGCTCGCCGAAGTTCACCGCGACCTGGCCGAAGCGCTGCTTGAGTGCGCCGATGACCTTGAAGATGTCGAAGATCGACTCTTTCTTCTTGCTCGCGCCGCGCAGCTCACCCAGGTAGGTGCGGCCTTCCAGCACGCGCTCGTAGCCGATGTACACCGGTACGAAGACGATCGGCATGCGCGAGTTGCGCAGGAAGCTGCGCAGGGTGATCGCCAGCATCCCGGTCTTGGGTTGCAGCATGCGCCCGGTGCGCGAGCGCCCGCCCTCGACGAAGTACTCCACCGGGAAGCCCTTGGTGAACAGGGTGTGCAGGTATTCGTTGAACACCGAGGTGTACAGCGGGTTGCCCTTGAAGGTGCGACGCATGAAAAACGCGCCGCCGCGCCGCAGCAGGCTGCCGATCACCGGCATGTTGAGGTTGATCCCGGCGGCGATGTGCGGCGGGGTCAGGCCGTTGCGGAACAGCAGGTAGGACAGCAGCAGGTAGTCGATATGGCTGCGGTGGCAGGGCACATAGATCACCTCGTGCCCCTGGGCGACCTTTTGCACGCCTTCGATGTTGTTGACCTTGATCCCGTCGTAGATCTTATTCCAGAACCAGCTCAGCACCACTTCCAGGAAACGGATCGCGGTGTAGGTGTAGTCCGAGGCGATCTCGTTGCCATAGCGCAGGGCTTGGGCCTTGGCTTTTTCCGGGGTGATCTTCTCGCGCTCGCTTTCGTCGAGGATTGCCTGCTTGACCAGGGGCTGGTTCAGCAGGCCCTTGACCAGGTTGCGCCGGTGGGAGATGTCCGGGCCGATAACGGCGGCCTTGAGGTTGCGAAAGTGCACCCGCAGGATGCGCTGGGCCATGCGCACGGTGCGTTCGTGGCCCTTGTTGTGGTCGATCAGCTCGCGCAGGTGGATCGGTGCCGAGAACTGCACCCGGGTCTTGCGCCCCAGGATCATGATGCTCAACAGCCGGCGCAGGCGCCCGGTGACGGCCCAGCTGTCGGCGAACAGCAACTTCCAGGGGCTGGATTCGCTGTCTGGCGACTGGCCCCAGAACACGCTGACTGGAATGATCTGGGCGTCTTCGGCGGCGTTCTGGGTCAGGGCGCTGACCAGTCGGGTCAGGGTCGGTGGCGCGCCGCGTTTGTCCTGGCGGCCGAGCCAGTCGGGCTCCGGGGTCAGGTAGAAAAAGGCCGCTGGTTCCATCAGGTTGCCCACCGAAACCGGCAGCACCGGGCGCGGCAGGCCGGCCTTGGTGCATTCGGCGTCGACCACTGCCAGGTCGGTCAGCGATGGGTTTTGCAGGACGTAGAACACCGGCCGGCTGCGGTCGAGGTTAAGGGTGAAGGACGACTGGTTGATCGTCTCCGAGCGAACCCAGAGGTACAACAGTCGGCGCAAGGTGCCAAACACAAGACGACGGATCGGAGAGCGGGTCATACGGCTTCTGCGTAAGTGAGTGAAAACCGAGCAGTTGCTCGGGTTCGACAGTGTGCCGTATTCGCCGAAGTTCGGCAAAAAAGCCACCCGTTAATATTGAGTTGAGAGTTTTTCTGCCTGTCATATACTCGGCCGGCTGTCCGCCGGGCTCGTCAACCCGGCATATGGATTACCCAATGCTGACGAAAGTTCTCAAGACACGCGTTCAAGGTTCTGTTTTCCAGAGCCAATCCCATAATAAAAAGATGGAGTACCGATTCATGTCTACTCGCGAGACCGGCAATGTGAAGTGGTTCAACGACGCCAAGGGCTATGGCTTTATCCAGCGTGAGGGCGGTGCGGACGTGTTTGTGCACTACCGCGCGATCCGTGGCGAAGGCCATCGCTCGCTGCTCGAAGGCCAGCAAGTGGAATACGCGGTGGTGGAAGGGCAGAAAGGCTTGCAGGCCGAAGACGTGGTCGGCCTGTAATCCGGTCGCTGGCCAGGCTCAGCCTCCAGCGCTTCGAAAGGCCCCATGCCGCGCATGGGGCCTTCGCAATCAGGCAGTACGCCAGGTAATTTCTTCTTCGCCATCGGCGCTGATGCGCATCCAGCGATCAGCCGACTCCTCACCTTCTTCCTCGACCCAACTGCCGGGTGCGCAACGCACTTCAACGTTCAGCGCGGCAAAGGCGGCGCGGGCGCAGGCGATGTCGTCTTCCCACGGCGTCTGGTCGCTCTCCAGGTACAGGCTGTTCCACTTGCCCACGGCCTTGGGCAGCCAGGTGACCGGGACATTGCCGGCCTTGCACTTGTAGGTCTGGCCTTTCTGAACCCAGTCGGTGCAAGGGCCTAGGGCGGTGCCGAGCCAGGCGGCAATCGCCTTGTAGTCGACGTCGGCGTCTTTCAGGTAAATCTCGATATCGGGTTGGCGCATGGATGTCCTCACTGCGGGTCTGAAAAATCCATTCGCGGATTTATTCGGCCTCGGGCAGATGCTCAAGGCCTTGGGTTAAAGGGTTATTGCAGCACGAAATAATCGTAGCGCATCGACACGCTGACCTTGAGCGGCTCGGCCTGCTCGATGACCTGGGCCCGGCGTTCGGCGCTGGCGCGCCAGCCATGAGGGGTCATGGCCAGCAGGTTGGCACGGTCCTGGGGCTGGTCCAGGTTCAAGGTGAACTCCAGGGTTTCGCTGTGTTGCAGGCTCATGCCCTGGGGAACCAGGGCCAGGTGCTTGTCATCGGTGTACTCGCGCACTTCGTCGTACAGGCGTTCGCGCAGCTCCATCAGGTGGCCGCTGGTGGGTCCGACTTTCATCAGGCCGCCACCGGGGCTGAGCAGGCGTTTGGCTTCTTCCCAGTCCAGGGGGCTGAACACGCTGGCCAGAAACTGGCAGCTGGCGTCAGCCAGGGGAATGCGCGCCATGCTGGCGATCAACCAGGTCAGGTGCGGGTTGCGTCGACAGGCGCGCTTGACCGCCTCGCGGGAGATATCCAGGGCATAACCATCGGCCTCGGGCAGGGCCTCGGCGATTTGCGCAGTGTAGTAACCCTCGCCACAACCGATATCGACCCAGCGCTGGGGGGCGCGCTCGGCGGCCAGTTCCGCCAGGCGCCGGGCCACGGGGGCGTAATGTCCGGCGTTGAGGAAATCGCGGCGAGCTTCAACCATGGCCTGGTTGTCACCCGGGTCACGGCTGTTCTTGTGCTGCACCGGCAGCAGGTTGAGGTAACCCTGGCGCGCGCGGTCGAAACGGTGGCCGACCGGGCATGCCACGCCATTCTCGACGTTGCCCAGCGGTGCGCTGCAAATGGGACAGGCGAGCATCAGGCGAGCAACTTGATCAGGGTCTGGTAGTAGATTTCGGTCAGCACGTCGAGGTCGCTGGCCAGGATCCGCTCGTTGACCTGGTGGATGGTGGCATTCACCGGGCCCAACTCGACCACCTGGGTGCCCATGGTCGCGATAAAGCGACCGTCGGAAGTCCCGCCACTGGTGGACGCCTTGGTTTCGCGGCCGGTGATCTGCTTGATGCTCGCCGATACGGCGTCGAGCAGGGCGCCCGGCTCGGTGAGGAACGGCAGGCCCGACAGCGCCCATTCGACGTGCCAGTCCAGGCCATGTTTGTCGAGGATGGCGGCGACCCGTTGTTGCAGGGCCTCGACCGTCGACTCGGTGGAGAAACGGAAGTTGAACACCGCCACCAGGTCACCGGGGATCACGTTGGTCGCGCCGGTGCCGGAATTGAGGTTGGAGATCTGGAAGCTGGTCGGCGGGAAGAAGCTGTTGCCGTTGTCCCAGTGCTCGGCGGCCAGTTCGGCCAGGGCCGGGGCTGCGAGGTGGATCGGGTTCTTGGCCAGATGCGGGTAGGCCACGTGGCCCTGCACGCCGCGCACGGTGAGCGTGGCGCCGAGGGAGCCGCGCCGGCCGTTCTTGACCACATCACCGACCAGGCTGGTGCTCGACGGCTCGCCGACGATGCACCAGTCCAGGCGCTCCTTGCGCGCGGCCAGGCGTTCGACCACAGCCTTGGTGCCGTGATGGGCCGGGCCTTCTTCGTCGCTGGTGATCAAGAACGCCACAGAGCCCTTGTGGTCCGGGTAGTCGCCGACGAAACGCTCGGCGGCTACCAGCATCGCCGCCAGGCTGCCTTTCATGTCGGCCGCGCCACGCCCGCAGAGCATGCCGTGTTCGTCGATCAGCGCCTGGAACGGGTCGTTCTGCCAGGCCTGGACCGGGCCGGTGGGCACCACGTCGGTGTGACCGGCAAAGCACAGGACCGGGCCGGGATGCTTGCCATGGGTGGCCCAGAAGTTATCCACATCCTCGATGCGCATCGGCTCGAGCGCAAAACCGGCATCACCCAGGCGCTGCATCATCAGCTTCTGGCAGTCGGCATCGATCGGGGTCACCGACGGACGACGGATCAGGTCACAGGCGAGTTGCAGGGTCGGCGAAAGCTCGGCGGGGGCCGTCATGGGAAAACTCCGGTGCAAGGCGTTATGTAGGGGCCGGTTGGCCGGCGGTGGCGGTTTATCAGGGACACCGCGTGGTGTTGATCGCTGGCAAGCCAGCTCCTACAGGTAATGGGGGGCGCGCAAAATGGCGGATATCTTAAAGCAAAACGGCGGCCAGAGGCCGCCGTTTAGTCGTTGCTGCGGATTTAGACCGCCGGTGCCGCCTCTGTTTCCACCGCCGGTTTAGGCAGCGAAGACAGGAACGCCATGATCAGCGCGGCCAGATACGGCAGCGACTGCACCAGCAGCATGGTCACCCAGAAGCGCATGTCGTTGCTCGGCAGGCCCTGCACCAGGAAGATCCCCAGCGCCGCGCCCCACAGCAGGAGCATGATGAACACCTCTTCCCGAGCTTCCGAGATCGCCACCCAGAAGCCGTGGTTGTCGGCATTCTTCGGGGTGCGGAAGAACGGAATGCTACTGGTGAAGAAGCCGTACAGCACTGCCTTGGCAATGGTGTGGGACAACGCCAGGCCCGCCAGGGCCGCGCAGAACGCATCCTTGAGGTTGACCCCTACCGCGCGACGGTAGAGGAAAATGATCTTGCCGACCTTGAACACGAACAACGCCAAAGGCGGGATCGCGAAGATCAGCAGCGGCGGATCGACCCGTTGCGGCACGATGATCATCGCCGCCGACCACAGCAGGGCGCCGACGGTGAAGAAGATGTTCATGCCGTCCGCCACCCACGGCAACCAGCCCGCGAGGAAGTGGTAGCGCTGGCCACGGGTCAGCTCGGTGTCCTTGCCGCGCAACAGGCTCGCGGTGTGCCGCTTGATGATCTGAATCGCCCCATAGGCCCAGCGGAAACGCTGTTTCTTGAAGTCGATAAAGGTATCGGGCATCAGGCCCTTGCCGTAGCTGGTGTGGTAATACGCAGCCGACAGGCCTTTTTCGAATACCCGCAGGCCCAGTTCGGCGTCTTCGCAGATGCACCAGTCGGCCCAGCCCAGCTCTTCGAGCACCGAGCGCCGGGTCATGGTCATGGTGCCGTGCTGGATGATCGCGTCACGGTCGTTGCGGGTGACCATGCCGATATGGAAGAAGCCCTTGTACTCGGCGTAGCAGAGCTTCTTGAAGGTGCTTTCGTTCTGGTCGCGATAATCCTGTGGCGACTGCACCACGGCGATTTTCGGGTCGGCGAAGTGCGGCACCATGTGCTTGAGCCAGTTCGGATCGACGCAGTAGTCGGAGTCGATCACCGCAATCACTTCGGCGTCCTTGGCGGTATGCGGGATCAGGTAGTTCAGCGCACCGCCCTTGAAACCGGCCAGGGGCGCGACGTGGAAGAACTTGAAGCGCGGGCCCAGGGTCTCGCAGTAGGCTTGCACCGGCTCCCAGACCGCGGGGTCCTTGGTGTTGTTGTCGATGATCAGGACTTCGTAGTCCGGATAGTCGAGGGCGGCCAGGGCGTCGAGGGTCTGTTTGACCATCTCCGGCGGCTCGTTGTAGCAGGGCACGTGGATCGAGACCTTCGGCCGGTAGTCGGAATCGCCCACCACTGGCAGGAATTCACGTCGCCGCTTGTGGGTCCAGACCGCTTCGGCCAGTTCATGGGCCTCGGTCAGCAGCACGATAAACACCCCGAGGGCACCGAGGGCGAGCAGGAAGCCCACCGTCAGGCTGAACCAGGTGCTGTATTGCTGGCTGTAGTCGTAGCCGATCCACACCAGCACCGAACCGCAGAGGAAGGCGATAAAAGTCAGGAAGGTCCGACCGCGCTGGCGCAGTGCCGAGCCGTCGATCATCAGCAGGGTCAGCGACAGCAGCGCCAGCACCACCGAGCCGATGGCCAGCACGCGCCATTGCGGAATGGCCACCACCGGGCCTTCAAAGTTGAATTTCTGCTGGCGCGCAGCGTTGAACACGCCCCAGTAGGCGCCCACCGAACCTTCGTCGCTGGCCTTCCACGGCTGGTCGAAGGCTTCGATCACGAAATAGTTGTAACCCTGGCGGTTGAGCTTGTTGACCAGGGTGCGCAGGTAGATCGCCTGATCCGCCGGGCTGGCATCAGCACCGCCACGCATGCGGCCGTTGCTCGGCCAGCCGACTTCGGACAGCAGCAGCGGCTTTTTCGGGAACATTTTTTTCAGGTCGCGGGCACGGTCGAGCACGAACTGGCCGGCCTGATCCACCGGCACGAATTCCCAGTAGGGCAGGACGTGAGCGGCAATCAGGTCGACGTGCTTGGCCAGGCTCGGGTTCTCTTCCCAGACGTGCCATTGCTCGGAGGTGGTCACCGGGACCTTCACAGCCGCGCGGACCCGATCCAGGATCACGCTCAGTTCTTCGGCGGTGATTTCCTTGCGGAAGATCGCCTCGTTACCCACCACCACCCGCACTACGCTGCGCGAGCTGTTGGCCAGTTCGATGGCGCGGGTGATTTCCCGTTCGTTGCGCTCCTGGTCCGGGCTGATCCAGATCCCGAGGGTCACGCGCAGGCCGAACTCTTCAGCCAGCTTGGGGATGTCCTGCAGGGTGCCGTCGACCGAGTAGGTACGGATGTTGTCGGTCAGCTTGCTCATGATTTCCAGGTCGCGACGCATTTCGTCGTCGGACGGGAACTGGTCTTTCTGTGGGAACTGGCCTTGCTGGAAAGGCGAGTAGGAAAAACCGGAGATCTGTTCAGGCCAGTTGGGGGCCGTGACCGGGCGATTGATCAGCGCCCAGAAACCGGTGAAGAGCGCAGCAATTGCCAGCACCACCACCAGATTGAGTCCAAATTTACGCGATGACATAGCTATTTCGGGTTCCAAAAGGTGTGGAACGAGGGAAGGGTTGGCAGGCGCCAAACGGTGGGCATCCTACACCGGCCCTCAATTGAGCGTACAGCGCACAAAGAAAAGCCAGACCTTGGGCACTGTATTTGCTCTTAAGTTCTTAACTTGTAGCTGGCAACTTAAAACTTGTCGCTGCGAAGCCCTATAATGCGCGCCGGTTTTTCAGGTAATGGTCATGAGCACAGAAGATCCACGGTTTGCTGGCGTCGCCCGTTTATATGGCATCGAGGGCCTGGCACGCTTGCGCGCGGCCCATGTGGCGATCGTCGGGGTGGGCGGGGTCGGCTCCTGGGCGGCCGAGGCCATTGCTCGTTGCGGGGTGGGCGAAATTTCGCTGTTTGACCTGGACGACGTCTGCGTCAGCAACAGCAACCGCCAGTTGCATGCCCTGGACAGCACCGTGGGCAAACCCAAGGTCGAGGTCATGGCCGAGCGTTTGCGCGGGATCAACCCGGACTGCAACGTGCACCCGGTGGCGGATTTCGTCACCCGCGAGACCATGGCCGAGTACATCACCCCCAACATTGACTGCGTGATCGACTGCATTGACAGCGTGAACGCCAAGGCGGCGCTGATTGCCTGGTGCAAACGCCGCAAGATCCAGATCATCACCACCGGTGGCGCGGGCGGGCAGATCGACCCGACGCTGATCCAGGTCTGCGACTTGAACCGCACCTTCAATGACCCGCTGGCCTCCAAAGTGCGCTCCACCTTGCGTCGGGACTACGGTTTTTCACGCACCGTGACCCGCCACTACAGCGTGCCTTGCGTGTTCTCCACCGAGCAGCTGCGCTATCCGAAGCCCGATGGCAGCATCTGCCTGCAGAAGAGCTTTGTCGGCGATGGGGTCAAGCTCGACTGCGCCGGTGGTTTCGGTGCGGTGATGATGGTCACCGCCACTTTCGGCATGGTCGCCGCCACCAAGGCTGTGGATAAGCTCGTTGCCGGCGTGCGCCGCCCCGCAGAGCGCGTCAAACCCGCGTAACCCCGTAGCCGCCGCGAGGCTGCGCTGGCCTTCAATGCCGCAACAAGTTGACCTGACCGCCCACAGGCACAGCCCCAGCCCACAGCGCCATGCCGGCCAGCGCAGCCTGCGGCAGCGGCTACAGAGCCAGTTCGCGCATGCGTTGCAGCACGGCGTTGAGGCCGTTGCTGCGGGAGGGGGAGAGCTGGCGCGACAGGCCCAGTTGGTTGAACCAGTCGGGCAGGTCCACCTCTTGCAGCTCCTGGGTCGACAAGCCATTGACCCGCGCCAGCAACAACGCGACCAACCCGCGAATCAGGCGTGCGTCGCTGCTGGCGGCAAACTGCCAATGCCCTGCATGCACCGCGCCCAGCAACCAGACCTGGCTTTCACAGCCATGCACCCGGTTGGCCTCGACCTTGTCGACGTCGTCCAGGGCCGGCAGGCGATCACCCCATTGCATCAGCAGGCGCGCGCGCTGCTCCCAGCCGGTGGCCTGTTGAAAGGTCTGCAACGCCAGCAGCGCCTCGTCCGGCAGGCTCATCGCAACATCTCCAGCGCCTGGTCCAGGGCTTCGAAGAAGCGCTCCAGATCGGCGGAATCGTTATACAGCGCCAGCGACACCCGGATCGCCCCTGCGAGGCCGAAGCTTTTGAGCAGGGGCATGGCGCAGTGATGCCCGGCGCGTACGGCGATGCCCTGTTCGGTGAGCAAGTGCGCCAGGTCGGCGTTATGCACGCCGTCGACCACAAAACTGGCCAGCGCCAAGTGCGGTGCGCCCAGCAGGCGGATGCCTTTGCGCGCCTGCAGGCCGTGCAGCAGATAGTCGTGCAGCGCGGCTTCATGGGCGGCGACCGCGTCCTGGTCGAGGCCGGCCAGGTAGTCCAGGGTCGCGCCCAGGCCGATCACGCTGGCGATGGGCGGTGTCCCCGCCTCATAACCCAGGGGCGCAGGGCGGAAGGTCGCGTGCTGGTACTCGGCGTCCTGCACCATTTCGCCACCGAACTGCCAGTGACGCAGGCCTTGCAGCGCCTCGTTGCGCCCGTACAGCACCCCAAGGCCGTCCGGCCCATAGAGCTTATGGCTGGAAAATACATAAAAGTCGCAGCCCAGCGCCTGCACGTCATGCCGACCATGGACCACGCCCTGGGCGCCATCGACCACGGTCAGCGCCTGCCGCGCCTTGGCCATGGCCAGCAATTGCGGCAGCGGCTGCCAGGCGCCGAGCACGTTCGACAGTTGGCTGACGGCCAGCAAACGGGTGCGCGGGCCGATCAACTGCGCGGCGGCTTCGAGATCGATCAGGCCGGCAGTGTCCAGGGGCAAGACCACCAGCTCCAGGCCGCGGCGTTGCGCCAGTTGCTGCCACGGCAGGAGGTTCGCGTGGTGCTCCAGGGCGCTGATGACCAGCTCGTCGCCCGGGTTGAATTGGTGTTCCAGGCCGTAGGCCAGGAGGTTCAACGCAGAAGTCGCGCCGTGGGTGAAGACGATCTGCCCGCTGTCACCGGCATTGAGCCATTGCGCCACTTTGCTGCGGCTGTCCTCGAATGCCTGGGTCGCATGGGCGCCGGGCAGGTGCTGCGCGCGATGCACATTGGCTGCGCCATTGGCGTAGTAATGGGTCAGGGCGTCAATCAGGGCTTGGGGCTTTTGCGTGGTGGCGGCGTTGTCCAGGTAGGTCTGGTCTTGCCGTTGCAGGGCGGCGATGGCCGGAAAATCGGCGCGCCAGGGGGAGGGCACAAGCATGGTGGTCGGGACTCGTATAAGCAGGCCGGGCGCTGATGATACGCGCCCGGACGCTGCTGGTGCGAGTTGCTGCTTAGTCTCTGTACGACAACTGCCTGCGCTTCGATCATGCGGCGTTAAAAACAGGCGCGCCTGATCTTTGCTCGGCGAGTTTTGGTACAGATCCTAGTTGTGAGCGTGCAGCGCTTCGTTCAGTTCGATGGCCGACTTGTGGGTTTTGCATTCCACGGCGCCGGTCTGCGAATTGCGACGGAACAACAGGTCCGGCTGGCCAGCCAGCTCGCGAGCCTTGAGCACCTTGACCAGTGCGTTGTTTTCATCGAGCAGCGCAACCTTGGTCCCGGCGGTGATGTACAGGCCCGATTCCACGGTATTGCGGTCGCCCAACGGGATACCGATACCGGCGTTGGCGCCGATCAGGCAGCCTTCGCCGACCTTGATCACGATGTTGCCGCCGCCCGACAGGGTGCCCATGGTCGAGCAACCGCCGCCCAGGTCCGAGCCCTTGCCGACGAATACGCCAGCTGAAACACGGCCTTCGATCATGCCCGGGCCTTCGGTGCCGGCGTTGAAGTTGACGAAACCTTCGTGCATCACGGTGGTGCCTTCGCCCACGTAGGCGCCCAGGCGGATACGCGCGCTGTCAGCGATACGCACGCCTGCCGGCACCACGTAGTCGGTCATTTTCGGGAACTTGTCCACCGAGAACACTTCCAGCAGGTCGCCACGCAGGCGGGCTTCCAGTTGACGCTCGGCCAGCTCGCTGATGTCGATCGCGCCCTGGCTGGTCCAGGCCACGTTCGGCAGCTGCGGGAATACGCCCGCCAGGCTCAGGCCGTGGGGCTTGACCAGGCGATGGGACAGCAGGTGCAGCTTGAGGTAGGCCTCGGGAGTGGAGGTCAGCGCGGCGTCTTCGGCCAGCAGGGTGGCGACCAGTGGCTTGTGGCTTTCGGCCAGGCGGGTCAGCAGGGCAGCCTGGGCGGCATCGACATTTTTCAGTGCGTCGGCCAGTTGCGAGGCCTGGGCCACGGTGAAGGTGATGGCCTGGTTGCCTTCGGTGTAACCCAGTACCGGGGCGATGGCCGCGATGATTTCGGCAGATGGGTTGAGCAGTGGCTGCGCGTAGAACACTTCCAGCCAGGCACCTTGGCGGTTCTGAGTGCCGACGCCGAAGCCCAGGCTGAACAGGGAATTGGACATGTTGTTACCTCTACAAAAAATGAATGGGCAGGCCTACTTGAGGGCCGCCGAATAAATATCTGGCTTGAAGCCAATCAGGGTTCGGTCACCGAGATCGAGCACCGGGCGCTTGATCATCGAGGGTTGTGCGAGCATCAGTTCGATAGCTTTCGCCTGGTCGAGATCGGCTTTGCGTTCGTCTTCGAGTTTGCGAAAGGTCGTGCCTGCACGGTTCAACACCACCTGCCAGCCGTGCTCATTGCACCACTGGGTCAAGTGTTCGCGGTCGATGCCGGCGGTTTTGTAATCGTGAAAGTCATAGCTGACAGCGTGTTCATCGAGCCAGGTGCGCGCCTTTTTCATGGTGTCGCAGGCTTTGATGCCGAAAAGGTGCAACGTTTTGCTTGAAACGGTCAAGGAATTGCCCCCTTTGCAGGTGCCGAAAATTAAAGGTCACGGATTATGCCATGGCCGCGCGACTTCGGCGTCGCCCAGCGCCCGGCTTTGTCGCAATGTATTGCGCGAATGGGGTGATTGCGACCTTTGTGCAGCGGTCGGGATCAGTCTAAGCGGCTAATATGGCACTTCTACGGGTGACTGTTGCCGTAGCTGCATGCGCTTTTGCCTGGTTTAGATGGAGAATTTTCGCTTTATGCAAACCGCCTACACCGTACTCATTCTGCTGATGTTGGTGAGTGTTTCACGACTGGTCGGGCGGATGATTCCGGTGCCGCTGCCCCTGGTACAGATTGCCGCCGGTGCCTTGCTGGCCTGGCCGACCCTTGGACTGCATGTGGCGCTGGACCCGGAGCTGTTCCTCTTTCTGTTCCTGCCGCCGCTGCTGTTCTCCGATGGCTGGCGCATGCCCAAGCGCGAGTTCTGGCAGTTGCGCGGGCCTATCCTGACCCTGGCGGTGGGCCTGGTGCTGTTTACCGTGGTCGGCGCTGGCTACTTTATCCACTGGCTGTTGCCAACCATTCCGTTGCCGGTCGCTTTCGCACTGGCGGCGGTGCTCTCGCCAACCGACGCCGTGGCGGTCTCGGCGATCGCCCAGAACCGCTTGCCCCGGCCCTTGATGCACATGCTGCAGGGCGAGGCGTTGATGAACGATGCCTCGGGCCTGGTGACATTCAAGTTCGCCTTGGCGGCGGCGGTCACCGGGGTGTTTTCCCTGACCAATGCCAGCCTGACCTTTGTCCTGGTAGCGCTCGGTGGCCTGGCCATAGGCGTGGCCCTGAGCTGGCTGGTCGGGCGCCTGCGGGCGTGG
This sequence comes from Pseudomonas sp. QD4, assembly GCF_049199125.1. Classification (NCBI taxonomy): domain Bacteria; kingdom Pseudomonadati; phylum Pseudomonadota; class Gammaproteobacteria; order Pseudomonadales; family Pseudomonadaceae; genus Pseudomonas; species Pseudomonas sp. QD4. The sequence goes on along the minus strand of NZ_JBLZOM010000002.1, from coordinate 889,319 downwards.
ATGATCGCCCGGGGCTGGGATGATCCGGCCACCCACGTGGTGTTCATGTTGCTGCTGCCATTCGCCGCTTATGTATTGGCCGAGCGCCTGGGCGCATCGGGGATCCTGTCGGCGGTGGCGGCGGGGATGATGCAGAGCTGGCTCGACCTGCTGCCGCGCCAGACCAGTACCCGGCTGCTCAACCGCAGCGTCTGGTCATTGCTCGAGTTCGCCTTCAACGGCTTGATCTTCCTGCTGCTGGGCTTGCAGCTGCCGGACATCATCAAGGCCGTGGCCAGCCACGAAACCTCGCTCTGGCCGACCTTGTTCTACCGTTGCCTGGACGTGCTGGCGATCTTCCTGGTGTTGCTGGTGCTGCGTTTTGTCTGGGTGCAAAGCATCTGGCGCCTGTCGGGCTGGCTGCGCCGTTGGCGCGGCAAGGGTGAATTGACCCTGGTGCCGACCGCGCGTTCCTGCTGGCTGTTGACGGTGGGTGGGGTGCGCGGTGCGGTGACCCTGGCGGGCGTGATGTCGGTGCCCCTGATGCTGGGGGCCGGGGAGGCGTTCCCCGAGCGCGATCTGCTGATCTTCATTGCCGCCGGCGTGATCCTGTTGTCATTGGTGGCGGCCTGCATCGCCCTGCCATTGCTGTTGCGTGGTATCCAGCAGAGTCCGGATGACAAGCGGCGTGGTGAGGTGCGTGATGCCTGGCGCAAGACGGCCGAGGCGGCGATTCATGCCCTGGAGGCCGAGGAATTGGTGGAAACCAGCGATGCGCCGGACGCGGCCCAGGCCGCCCTGGCTACCGAACTCAAGGCGCGCCTGATGTCGGAATACCGCCATCAACTGGAGGTCTTCAACGATTCCGCCGAGGCTCAGGCCCTGGCCTTCCAGATGGACCAACTGGAGCGGCGCCTGCGTCTGAAAGCCCTGCGCGCGCAACGCCTGGAACTGTACCGGCTCAGCCGGCATCACCAGATTGGCGACGATGTATTGCGCGAAGTGCTGGGCGAACTGGATTTGAGCGAAGCGAATCTGGGTCCAGTCAAGTGATCGGCTGATGCCAACTGGCGCCTGCGGGGGATAAGTGCAGGTGCCAGTCGGGCGAGGTGTCAGCCGCGGCGACGCAGCACGAAGTCGCGAATCCGCTCGGCGGCTTCCACGCATTCGGCCAATGGCGCCACCAGGGCCATGCGCACGCGCCCGGCGCCCGGGTTGGTGCCGTCCACTTCCCGCGACAGGTACGAACCCGGAACCACGGTCACGTGTTCTTCGGCGAACAGGTCGCGGCAGAAGGCTGCGTCGTCACCGGCCACGCTCGGCCACAGGTAGAAGCTGCCGTCGGGGCGCTGCACGTCGAGCACCGGCGCGAGGATTTCCAGCACGGCATCGAACTTCTCGCGATACAGCGCGCGGTTGGCCCGCACATGCACCTCATCGTTCCAGGCTGCGACGCTGGCCAGCTGGGTTTGAACCGGCATGGCGCAACCGTGGTAGGTGCGATACAGCAAAAAGCCCTTGAGGATCTCGGCATCGCCGGCGACGAAACCGGAGCGCAGGCCCGGCAGGTTGGAGCGCTTGGACAGGCTGTGGAACACCACACACCGCTTGAAGTCCTTGCGACCCAGTTCGACGCAGGCGCTTAGCAGGCCTGGTGGTGGCGTTTGTTCGTCGAAGTACAGTTCGCTGTAGCACTCGTCGGCGGCGATCACGAAGTCGTGCTCATCGGCCAGGGCGATCAGTTTCTTCAGGGTGTCCAGCGGGATCAGGGCCCCGGTCGGGTTGCCCGGCGAGCACAGGAACAGGATCTGGCAGCGCTGCCAGATGTCGGCCGAAACCGCGTCGAAATCCGGGTTGAAGCCATTTTCGTCGAGGCACGGCAGGTAATGGGGCTTGGCGCCGGCGAGAAAGGCTGCGCCTTCATAGATCTGATAGAACGGGTTGGGGCTGACCACCAGCGCGTCGTCGCCACGGTTGACCACGGTCTGGGTGAAGGCGAACAGCGCTTCGCGAGTGCCGTTGACCGGCAGCACGTTGCGCGCTGGATCCAGCCAGCCGCCGGGCACGCCAAAGCGTCGCTCGCACCAGCCGGCGATGGCTTCACGCAGGGCGGGGATGCCGAGGGTGGTCGGGTAGACCGCCATCTGGTCCAGGTTGTTGGCCAGGGCTTCGGCGACAAAGCTTGGCGAGCGATGCTTCGGCTCGCCGATGGACAGCGCGATCGGCCGCTTGTCGGCATTGGGTGTCACGCTGCCGAGCAGGGCGCGCAGTTTCTCGAACGGGTAGGGCTGCAACTGGTTTAGAGCGTTGTTCATCGGTGCGGTATCTCACTCAATGCGGCGGGTCGTGGCGCGCGGTTAGATGCTCAGGCGCGACAATTCAATATTCGGTTCCTGGCTGACACTCAACTGCTCGACGATGGCGTCCTGCAGGCGGCTGCACAGTTGCGGGTCGGACAATTGCTGGTTGTGCGCGTCGGTAATGAAGAAAACGTCTTCCACGCGCTCGCCCAGGGTGGCGATCTTGGCGTTTTGCAGCGACAGATCGAACTCGAGGAAAATCTTGCCGATCCGTGCCAGCAGGCCGGGGCGGTCGGGGGCGCTCAGTTCGAGCACGGTCACCGGACGCTGGGCGTCGTTGTGAATGGTCACCTGGGGCGCAAAGGCAAAGTGCTTGAGCTGGCGCGGAACCCGGCGCTGGATGATGGTCGGGTAGTCATCCGGGTTGCGTAGGGCGTCGGTCAGGCCGTCGCGGATCTGTTTGATGCGTTGCGGGTTATCGCCGATCGAGCCGCCGTCGTTGTCGAGCACGATGTAGGTGTCGAGGGTGAACTGGCTGCTGGAGGTGATGATTCGGGCGTCGTGAATGTTCAGGTTGAGCTGATCCATCGCGGCCACGGTCACGGCGAAGAAGTCGTGTTGGTCGGGGGCGTAGATGAAAATCTGGGTGCCACCCTCGAATTCGCGCTGGGTGGTTTCCTTGATCAGCACCAGCGGGCCGCCGTCTGCGGGTTGCTGCAGGATGGCATCGCTGTGCCAGGCCACGTCGCCAGCGGTGTGGCGGAGGAAGTAGTCATCCCCCAGTTGCGACCAAAGCTGCTCGACGTCGTCCGGATCGGTGCCGCTGCGCACCAGGATGTCCAGGGCGGCGCTCTGGGTCTGGCGGATCTGCTCTTCGCGATCCACCGGATTTTCCAGGCCGCGGCGCAGGGCGCGCTTGGTCTCGGTGTACAGCTGGCGCAACAGGCTGGCACGCCACGAGTTCCACAGGGTCGGGTTGGTGGCGTTGATGTCGGCGACGGTCAAGACGTACAGGTAGTCGAGGTGCGTCTGGTCGACCACGGTCTGGGCAAAGTCGTGGATCACTTGCGGGTCGGACAAATCCTTGCGCTGGGCGGTGGTCGACATCACCAGGTGGTTCTGAACCAGCCACACGATCAGGCGGCTGTCCCACACCGGCAACTGGTGACGTTGGCAAAAGGCTTCGGCATCCACTGCGCCGATTTCCGAGTGATCGCCATGCCGGCCCTTGCCGATGTCGTGGTACAGGCCGGCGAGGTAGATCAGCTCGGGCTTGGGCAGCTTGCCCATGAGCTTGCTGGCCAGCGGGAATTTTTCCGAGACCTGGGTGTACTGCAGTTTGCGCAGGTGCTTGATCAGATTCAGGGTGTGGGCATCGACGGTATAGATGTGGAACAGGTCGTGCTGCATCTGCCCGACGATAAAGCCGAACTCCGGCAGGTAGCGCCCGAGAATGCCGTAGCGGTTCATCCGCCGCAGGTTGCGATGGATGCCGAATTCGCATTTGAATAGTTCGATAAACAGGCTGGTGTTGCGGATGTCGTTGCGGAACTCGTCGTCGATCAGGTGCCGATGTTCGCGCAGAAGGCGAATGGTGTCGGCCCGTACGCCCTTGATTTCCGGGTGCTGGGCCATCAGCACGAAGATTTCCAGCATGGCGAACGGCGTGCGGCGGAACACGTTGTCGTTGATCGCCTCGATGTACCCGTCGTGCAGTTGGAAGCGCGAGTTGATCGGCTGCGGCGGTGCTTCGTCTTCGGGGGCGAGGATTACCTCCTCGAAGTGCTGGATGATCAGGTCGCTGAGTTGGGCGATGCTCATTACCACCCGGTAGTACTGCTGCATGAAGCTTTCGATGGCTTGCTTGGCGTCATCGCCTTCGAACCCCAGCAGCTTGGCAATCGAGCGCTGGTGATCGAACAGCAAGCGGTCTTCCGAGCGTCCGGCCAGCATGTGCAGGGCGTAGCGCACCTTCCACAGGAATTCCTGGGACGACGCCAGTAGCGCGTTTTCGCTCTCCACCAGGAACCCTTCACCCGCCAGGGCCCGCAGGTTCAGCGTGCCGTACTGGCGGCGGGCGACCCAGAGAATGGTCTGGATATCGCGCAGGCCGCCGGGGGAGCCTTTGACGTTGGGCTCCAGGTTGTATTCGGTGTCGTTGTACTTGTGATGCCGGGCCTTCTGCTCGGCGCGCTTGGCCAGGAAAAAATCCTTGCTCGGCCACATGTGTTCGGTGCTGGTGACTTCCAGCATGCGCTGGCGCAGGTGTTCGGGGCCGGCGATGGTGCGGCTTTCCATCAGGTTGGTGATCACCGTGAGGTCGGCCCGCGCCTCCTGGGCGCATTCGTCCACCGAACGTACGCTTTGCCCGACTTCCAGGCCGATGTCCCAGAGCAGGGTCAGGAAACGCTCGATGGAGTCGCGGAAAATCTCATGATCGGCGCTGTCGAGCAGAATCAGCAGGTCGATGTCGGAGTAGGGGTGCAACTCACCCCGGCCGTAGCCGCCGACCGCCACCAGGGCGATGTCGGCGTCTTCGCTCCAACTGAACTGGTCCCAGGCCTTTTGCAGGATGTTATCGACGAACCAGGCGCGGTCCTCGATGAGCCGGCGGATATCCCGTCCGTTGCGAAAGCGTGTGTCGAGCACTTCCCGTGCCTGACGGATGGCTTTCTTGAAGGCCGCGATGGGGCTTGCCTTCAGGGCCAGTTCAGCCTGGAACTGGCCGCGGTCGAACAACTCGGGATCCACCTGCGGCATCGATTGGCTTTCCTTTCTTTCTATAAGGGCAACAACCCGGCGTAGGGAATCAGGCCGAAACGCGGGGAATGGTGTCGTCGCTGCGCAAGGTGAAGATCTCGTAGCCGGTCTCGGTCACCAGCAGGGTGTGTTCCCACTGCGCGGACAGCTTGCGGTCCTTGGTGATGGCGGTCCAGCCGTCGCCCAGGACCTTGGTGTCGGCTTTGCCCTGGTTGATCATCGGCTCGATGGTGAAGGTCATGCCGGCCTTGAGTTCCATGCCGGTGCCCGCGCGGCCGTAGTGCAGGATCTGCGGCTCTTCGTGGAATACCTTGCCAATGCCGTGGCCGCAGAATTCGCGAACCACCGAGAAGCCGTTCTTTTCCGCGTGTTTCTGGATCACTTCGCCGATATCGCCCAGGCGGCAGCCTGGCTTGACCAGCTCGATGGCCTTGTACATGCATTCCTGGGTGATCTGCGACAGGCGTTCGGCCCAGACCGGCACTTTGCCGACGTGGAACATGCGACTGGTGTCGCCGTGGTAGCCATCCTTGATCACGGTGACGTCGATGTTCAGGGTGTCGCCGTCCTTGAGCGGCTTCTCGTTCGGGATGCCGTGGCAGACCACGTGATTGATCGAGGTGCAGATCGACTTGGGAAAGCCCTTGTAGTTCAGCGGCGCAGGAATTGCCTGCTGCACGTTGACGATGTAGTCGTGGCAGATGCGGTCCAGCTCTTCGGTGGTGATACCGGGTTTGACATGCTCGGCAATCATTTCCAGCACGTCGGCGGCCAGTTTGCCAGCGACACGCATTTTGGCGATGTCCTCGGGGGTTTTGAGGGTGACGGTCATACAGGCTCTCTCGACGCTCGGTGGCGCTATAAACACGGAATGGCTTGAAAACGGCGGTATTGAAGGCAAAGCCTGGGTGGGCTCGCGCCGTTTTCAAAAGCCGCAAAGGTGCGATTCTAACAGACGGCCAAGGCAAATCTGACCCTCTGACGCCGCTTCTCTCTATAGAATGGAGCATTCTGGCCCGATTCCAAGGGCCTGGTAAAAAAGCCCCACAGCGCAATGCACAATCCTGGTTCCGTTTTTACCCTTCCTGTGGTATAAAATGCGCCGCTTTCCGGGGATACCCTGAAAAGCTTAAATCCACACACGTGTCGACACGATGACCTGGGTGCCGGAAGCTTTCATGCTGCTGGTTGGTCATTGGGATACGTGGAGGCCAAACCCGACTTATTAAGGAACTATCATGTCCCAAGTCAACATGCGCGATATGCTGAAGGCCGGTGTGCACTTCGGTCACCAAACCCGTTACTGGAACCCGAAAATGGGTAAGTACATTTTCGGCGCGCGTAACAAGATTCACATCATCAACCTTGAAAAAACCCTGCCAATGTTCAACGAAGCTCTGACTTTCGTAGAGCGCCTGGCCCAGGGCAAAAACAAGATTCTGTTCGTCGGCACCAAGCGTTCCGCTGGCAAGATCGTTGCTGAAGAAGCAGCACGTTGCGGTTCGCCGTACGTCGATCACCGCTGGTTGGGCGGCATGCTGACCAACTTCAAAACCATCCGTGCTTCCATCAAGCGTCTGCGTGACCTTGAAGTGCAAGCCGAAGACGGCACCTTCGCCAAGCTGACCAAGAAAGAGGCGCTGATGCGCACTCGCGATCTGGAAAAGCTGGATCGTAGCCTGGGTGGTATCAAGGACATGGGCGGTCTGCCAGACGCACTGTTCGTTATCGACGTTGATCACGAGCGCATCGCGATCACCGAAGCCAACAAGCTGGGTATCCCGGTAATCGGCGTAGTCGATACCAACAGCAGCCCGGAAGGCGTTGACTACATCATCCCAGGCAACGATGACGCAATCCGCGCTATCCAGCTGTACATGGGTGCGATGGCTGACGCTGTTATCAAGGGTCGCAACCACGTTGCTGGCGGCACCGAGCAGTTCGTCGAAGAAGCTCCGGTAGCTGCAGCTGAGTAATTGACGCCTTGGCGTTGACTCAGTAAGCAAAAAGGGGGCTTGGCCCCCTTTTTGCCAACTCGGAAATCATTTGTTGTGTGCGTATTTGCTGTTTTGTAACGCGATGCGGCTATCAAGTGTATTCGAGGCAGAGCTCAAGATTTGATCGCCCGTTCGGTCGGGTGGAATGGTTGAAAACCTATCCAAGAGGAATTTGAAAATGGCAGAGATTACTGCAGCGTTGGTTAAAGAACTGCGTGAGCGTACTGGCGAAGGCATGATGGACTGCAAAAAGGCCTTGACCAAGGCTGGCGGCGACATCGAGAAAGCCATTGATGACATGCGTGCTTCGGGCGCGATCAAAGCAGCCAAGAAAGCAGGTAACGTAGCTGCTGAAGGCGCGATCGCCATCAAAGAAGACGGCAAAGCTGCCGTGATCATCGAAGTCAACTCGCAAACCGACTTCCTGGCTCTGCAAGAAGACTTCAAAAACTTCGTTGCTGCCAGCGTTGAAAAAGCGTTCGCTGACAAGCTGACCGACGTTGCTCCGTTGATCGCTGCTCAAGAGCCGGCTCGTGAAGCGCTGGTTGGCAAAGTAGGCGAGAACGTCAACATCCGTCGTCTGGCTCGCGTTGAAGCTGACGTGCTGGGTTCGTACCTGCACGGCAACAAGATCGGCGTTGTGGTTGCCCTCAAAGGCGGCAACGTTGAACTGGCTAAAGACATCGCCATGCACGTAGCGGCCAGCAACCCTGAGTTCCTGCTGCCTTCGCAAGTTTCCGCTGAAGCCATCGAACGCGAAAAAGCCGTGTTCCTGAGCCTCAACGAAGACAAGATGAAGGGCAAGCCTGCTGAAATCGTCGAGAAGATGATTGCTGGCCGTATCAGCAAGTTCCTGGCTGAAGCCAGCCTGGTTGAGCAGCCTTTCGTCAAGAATCCAGAAGTGACCATCGGTACTCTGGCCAAGCAAGGCGGCGCTGAAATCGTTTCCTTCACTCGCTTCCAGGTAGGCGAAGGCATCGAGAAGCCGGTCGACAACTTCGCTGAAGAAGTTGCTGCCCAGCTGGCTGCCAGCAAGCAATAAGACAGTTTTCAACTGTCGCCCTGAAGAGGCTGCCCGCTCACGCGCGCAGCCTCTTTTCAAATGGGGAGGCCAATTTTAGTTGGCTACCTCCGGAACTGGCTTACAAAGCCGTGTTCTGATGGCGCTGTGACAGCGTCAAGCTAGAGTAAGCGCAGGCTGCAAACAGCTTGCAGAGAATTTTTTAAAATACGCCGCAGGAGAGATTCGCAATGGCTCAGCAGGGCAGTGGTTATCAAGCTCGCTATAAACGCATTCTACTCAAGCTTAGCGGCGAGGCCCTGATGGGCTCGGAAGAGTTCGGGATCGACCCCAAAGTCCTGGATCGCATGGCGCTGGAGGTTGGCCAGCTGGTCGGCATCGGCGTTCAGGTCGGTCTGGTGATTGGCGGCGGCAACCTGTTCCGTGGCGCAGCGCTGAGTGCAGCGGGCATGGATCGTGTCACGGGCGACCACATGGGCATGCTGGCCACTGTGATGAACGCCCTGGCCATGCGTGATGCGCTGGAACGTGCGAATATCTCGGCCATCGTCATGTCGGCTATTTCCATGGTGGGTGTGACCGATCACTATGATCGCCGCAAAGCCATGCGCCACCTGAACTCCAAGGAAGTGGTGATTTTCGCTGCCGGTACCGGCAACCCGTTCTTTACCACCGACTCCGCTGCGTGCCTGCGCGCGATCGAGATCGATGCCGACGTAGTGCTCAAGGCAACCAAGGTTGATGGTGTTTACACTGCAGATCCGTTCAAAGACCCGCATGCCGAGAAGTTCGATCATCTGACTTACGATGAAGTGCTGGATCGCAAGCTGGGTGTCATGGACCTGACAGCCATCTGCCTGTGCCGCGACCACAAAATGCCGTTGCGTGTATTTAACATGAACAAGCCCGGCGCCCTGCTCAATATTGTGCATGGTGGCGCCGAAGGAACCCTGATCGAGGAAGGCCAACAATGATCAACGAGATCAAGAAAGACGCTCAAGAGCGCATGAAAAAATCCCTGGAATCCCTGGCCCATGCATTTGGTCAGATCCGTACCGGCAAGGCGCACCCGAGCATCCTGGGTAGCGTGATGGTGCCTTACTACGGTTCGGACACCCCGCTGAGCCAAGTGGCCAACGTCACTGTTAAAGACTCCCGCACCCTGCAAGTCGTGGCTTTCGAGCGCAACATGCTGGCGGCTGTTGACAAGGCGATCCAGAGCGCCGGCCTGAACCTCAATCCGACCAACCTGGGCGAATTGCTGTTGATTTCCATGCCTGCCCTGACCGAAGAAACCCGTAAGGTTTTCGCCAAGCAGGCGCGTGACGCAGCGGAAGACGCGCGGATTGCCGTGCGCAATATCCGTCGCGATGCGCTGAGCCAGTTGAAAGACCTGGTCAAGGAAAAGGAAATCAGCGAAGACGAAGAGCGTCGTGCCGCTGATGACGTGCAGAAGCTGACCGACAAGGCGGTGGCTGATATCGAAACCGCCACCAAGCAGAAAGAAGCGGATTTGATGGCCGTATAAGGGTCAGACGTTTTCATGGAAAAGACCAAGCAGTCCGTATCGTTTTCGGTGCCGCGACATGTCGCGATCATCATGGACGGTAATAATCGCTGGGCTAAAAAACGCTTTATGCCCGGTGTCGCCGGGCATAAAGCGGGTGTCGACGCTGTTCGTGCAGTGATAGAGGTGTGCGCCGAGGCCAAGGTCGAAGTGCTCACCCTGTTCGCCTTTTCCAGCGAGAACTGGCAGCGTCCGGCGGACGAGGTCAGTGCCTTGATGGATCTGTTCTTCAAGGCGCTGCGTCGCGAGGCCAAGCGTCTCAATGAGAACAACATCAGCCTGCGGATCATCGGTGACCGTTCCCGCTTCCATCCGGAACTGCAGGCGGCGATGCGCGAGGCTGAGGCCATCACGGCGGGCAGCAATCGCTTCATCCTGCAGATCGCCGCCAATTACGGCGGTCAGTGGGACATTGCCCAGGCCGCCCAGCGCCTTGCGCGCGAAGTGCAGGCCGGTCATCTGCGGCCGGAGGACATCACTCCGGAATTGTTGCAGACCTGCCTGGCGACCGGCGACCTGCCGTTGCCCGACCTGTGCATCCGTACCGGCGGTGAACACCGCATCAGTAACTTCCTGCTGTGGCAGCTGGCTTACGCCGAGCTGTACTTCTCCGACCTGTTCTGGCCGGACTTCAAACACGATGCCATGCGTACTGCGCTGGCCGATTACGCTTCTCGCCAGCGGCGCTTCGGTAAAACGAGCGAGCAGGTCGAGGCTGGAGCCCGGGTTTAATGCTTAAACAACGAATCATTACTGCGCTGATCCTGCTGCCGATCGCCTTGTGCGGGTTCTTCCTGCTCCAGGGAGCCGGTTTCGCCCTGTTTATCGGGCTGGTAGTGACGCTTGGGGCGTGGGAATGGGCGCGTCTGGCCGGGTTCGATGGCCAGGCGGCACGCGTGGTATATGCCGCGGTGGTCGCGGTGCTGCTGTTTCTCATGTACCTGGTGCCCGGTATTGCGCCCTGGGTGCTGGGTGCTGCGGTGCTCTGGTGGGCGGCAGCGACCTTCCTGGTGCTGACCTATCCGCGCACCAGCGAACATTGGGCGGGCGCTGCCGCCAAGCTGGTGATCGGCCTGTTGATCCTGTTGCCGGCCTGGCAAGGCCTGGTGTTCATCAAGCAGCTGCCGTTGGGCAACTGGTTGATCATGGCGGTGATGGTTCTGGTCTGGGGGGCTGATATCGGCGCCTACTTTTCCGGCAAGGCGTTCGGCAAGCGCAAGCTGGCGCCGCAGGTCAGTCCGGGCAAGAGCTGGGAAGGCGTGTATGGCGGCCTGGCGCTGAGCCTGGTGATCACCGCGGTGGTGGGCCTGGTTCGCGATTGGTCTGTCGCTCAGATACTGCTGGGCCTGCTGGGTGCAGCGCTGGTGGTGTTTATCTCGGTGGTCGGCGACCTGACCGAGAGCATGTTCAAGCGTCAGTCCGGGATCAAGGACAGCAGTAACCTGTTGCCCGGTCACGGCGGTGTGTTGGATCGCATCGACAGCCTGACGGCTGCTATTCCGGTGTTTGCGGTGCTGTTGTGGATGGCTGGATTGTGAGTCGTCCTCAGCAGATTACGGTTCTCGGCGCCACAGGTTCTATCGGCCTCAGTACCCTGGATGTGATTGCCCGGCATCCGCAGCGTTACCAGGTGTTTGCCTTGAGCGGCTTCAGTCGCATGGCGGAGTTGTTGGCGCTGTGCGTGCGTCATGCACCGCGCTTTGCCGTGGTGCCTGAGGCCGCAGCAGCCGGCAACCTGCAGGATGACCTGCGTGCTGCCGGGCTGCAGACCCGGGTCCTGGTGGGTGAAGAAGGTTTGTGTCAGGTGGCTGCCGACCCCGAGGTCGATGCGGTCATGGCGGCCATTGTCGGTGCGGCGGGTTTGCGCCCGACCCTGGCGGCGGTCGAGGCAGGTAAGAAGATTCTCCTGGCCAATAAAGAGGCGCTGGTGATGTCCGGCGCCTTGTTCATGCAGGCTGTGCGTAAAAGTGGCTCGGTACTGCTGCCGATCGACAGTGAGCACAATGCGATTTTTCAGTGCATGCCGACGGACTTTTCCCGCGGCTTGAGCAATGTTGGTGTACGACGGATTCTACTGACCGCGTCCGGTGGCCCATTCAGGCAGACGCCGTTGAATGAGTTGCAGGATGTTTCTCCGGAGCAGGCCTGCGCCCATCCCAACTGGTCGATGGGGCGCAAGATATCGGTCGACTCCGCGAGCATGATGAATAAAGGCCTGGAGCTGATCGAGGCGTGCTGGCTGTTCGACGCCAAGCCTTCCCAGGTCGAAGTGGTGATCCATCCTCAGAGCGTGATTCACTCCCTGGTCGACTATGTGGACGGTTCGGTGCTGGCGCAGTTGGGCAATCCCGATATGCGCACGCCTATCGCCAATGCCCTGGCCTGGCCTGAGCGCATCGACTCCGGTGTTGCGCCCCTGGATCTGTTTGCCATTGCGCGTTTGGATTTCCAGGCTCCGGATGAACAGCGATTCCCCTGCTTGCGCTTGGCGCGTCAGGCGGCGGAGGCAGGCAATAGCGCTCCGGCCATGCTGAATGCGGCCAATGAAGTGGCAGTTTCCGCGTTTCTCGAACGGCGCATCCGTTACCCTGAGATCGCGAGTATCATCGCAGAAGTTTTAAGCCTCGAGCCGGTGGTTGCGGTCGACGAGCTGGACGCTGTGTTCGCGGCGGACGCCAAAGCCCGTGCCTTGGCTGAGCAATGGTTGAGTCGCAACGGGCGATAAGCGTTGTGACTGGCCAAGCGGTCGGCACCGGATAGGATTGCGGAGAAAGTAGATGAGCGCGCTCTATATGATTGTCGGCACCCTGGTTGCGTTGGGCGTGCTGGTTACCTTCCATGAATTCGGCCACTTCTGGGTGGCGCGCCGCTGTGGCGTCAAGGTTCTGCGTTTCTCCGTGGGCTTTGGTATGCCGCTGCTGCGCTGGCATGACCGCCGTGGCACTGAGTTTGTCATCGCCGCGATCCCGCTGGGCGGCTACGTGAAGATGCTTGATGAGCGCGAAGGCGAGGTGCCTGCCGACCAGCTCGATCAGTCTTTCAATCGCAAGTCCGTGCGCCAGCGTATCGCCATTGTTGCGGCGGGCCCGATTGCCAACTTCCTGCTGGCCCTGGTGTTCTTCTGGGTGTTGGCGATGCTCGGCAGCCAGCAGGTACGACCGGTCATCGGCGCGGTGGAGGCGGGCAGTATTGCTGCCAAGGCCGGCTTGAATGTCGGCGAGGAAATCGTCGCCATCGACGGCGAGCCGACATCGGGTTGGGCCGCGGTCAACCTGCAGTTGGTGCGACGTCTGGGCGAGAGTGGCTCGTTGCTGTTTTCGGTGCGCGAGCAGGGTGCGACGGTCGACTCGCCGCGCCAGCTGGTGCTGGACAAGTGGCTCAAGGGTGCAGATGAGCCGGACCCGATCCACTCCCTGGGGATTCGACCTTGGCGACCTGCGTTGCCTCCGGTTTTGGCTGAGCTCGACCCGAAAGGGCCGGCCCTGGCGGCCGGGTTGAAGACCGGCGATCGCCTGCTGGCGCTGGATGGTCAGGCGCTGGGCGATTGGCAGCAGGTCGTCGATTGGGTGCGTGTACGTCCTGATACCAAAATTGTGCTGCAAGTCGAGCGTGATGGTGCTCAAATCGACGTCCCTGTGACCTTGGCAAGCCGTGGCGAAGCCAAGGCGGCTACCGGTTATCTGGGCGCTGGAGTGAAAGCGGTCGATTGGCCGCCGGAGATGATTCGCGAGGTCAGCTACGGTCCGTTGGCGGCTATTGGCGAAGGTGCCCGACGCACCTGGACCATGAGTGTATTGACCCTCGATTCACTGAAGAAAATGTTGTTCGGCGAGCTCTCGGTAAAAAACTTGAGTGGACCGATAACCATTGCTAAAGTGGCGGGCGCTTCTGCCCAGTCGGGTGTCGCTGATTTCCTGAATTTCCTTGCTTATCTGAGTATTAGCCTGGGGGTTCTGAATTTGCTGCCCATTCCTGTACTGGATGGGGGGCATTTGTTGTTCTATCTGATCGAGTGGGTGCGTGGTCGCCCCTTGTCGGATCGGGTGCAGGGTTGGGGGATACAGATCGGTATCAGCTTGGTGGTCGGGGTGATGTTTCTTGCCCTGGTCAACGATTTGGGTCGACTGTAACGCTTCGCTGAATTGCGAATCTGCCGCATTTTGCGGCAGTTTGTTTATTGCCAGTTGGAATAAGAAAGGACTTCATGAAACGTCTGCTGCTAACTGCGGTTCTCACCGTATTGATGATCGCCGAAGTTCACGCCGAGTCCTTCACTATCTCCGATATCCGCGTCAACGGCCTCCAGCGGGTCTCCGCGGGTAGCGTCTTTGGTGCCTTGCCGTTGAACGTCGGCGAGCAGGCGGATGATCGTCGCCTGGTGGAATCCACTCGTGCGCTGTTCAAAACCGGTTTCTTTCAAGACATCCAGCTGGGCCGCGATGGCAACGTCCTGGTCATTACGGTAGTCGAACGTCCGTCTGTTGCCAGTATCGAGATCGAAGGCAACAAGGCGATTTCGACTGAAGACCTGATGAAAGGCCTGAAGCAGTCCGGTCTGGCCGAAGGTGAAATCTTCCAGCGTGCGACCCTCGAAGGCGTGCGTAACGAGCTGCAGCGCCAGTACGTCGCTCAGGGTCGCTACTCGGCCACCGTCGACACCGAAGTGGTGCCGCAGCCGCGTAACCGCGTCGGCCTCAAGGTCAACATCAACGAAGGCACGGTTGCTGCGATCCAGCACATCAACGTCGTGGGCAACACTGTATTCCCTGACGAAGACCTGATCGGCCTGTTCGAACTCAAGACCACCAACTGGTTGTCGTTCTTCAAGAACGACGACAAGTACGCCCGTGAAAAACTCTCCGGTGACCTGGAGCGTCTGCGTTCCTACTATCTGGATCGCGGCTATATCAATATGGATATCGCTTCGACCCAGGTGTCCATCACCCCGGACAAAAAGCACGTCTACATCACGGTCAACGTGAACGAGGGCGAAAAGTACAGCGTTCGCGACGTCAAGCTCAGTGGCGACTTGAAAGTGCCTGAAGACCAGGTCAAGTCCCTGTTGCTGGTGGAAAAAGGCCAGGTGTTCTCGCGCAAGCTGATGACCACTACTTCCGAACTGATCACCCGCCGTCTGGGTAACGAGGGCTACACCTTCGCCAACGTCAACGGCGTGCCTCAGCCGCACGATGAAGACCACACGGTCGACATCACCTTTGTCGTGGATCCAGGCAAGCGTGCCTACGTCAACCGCATCAACTTCCGTGGCAACACCAAGTCCGAAGACGAAGTGCTGCGTCGTGAAATGCGTCAGATGGAAGGTGGCTGGGCTTCGACCTACCTCATCGATCAATCCAAGACCCGTCTTGAGCGCCTGGGCTTCTTCAAGGAAGTCAACGTCGAAACCCCGGCAGTTCCGGGTGTCGATGACCAGGTCGACGTCAACTATGCAGTTGAAGAGCAAGCGTCCGGTTCGATCACCGCCAGCGTCGGTTTCGCCCAGAGTGCGGGCCTGATCCTGGGTGGTTCCATCACTCAGAACAACTTCCTGGGTACGGGTAACAAGGTCAGCATCGGTTTGACCCGCAGTGAATACCAGAGCCGCTATAACTTCGGTTATGTCGACCCCTACTGGACCGCTGACGGCGTGAGCCTGGGTTACAACGCTTTCTATCGCACCACTGACTACAAAGACCTTGATGTCGATGTTGCCAGCTATGCCGTTGACAGCCTGGGTGCGGGTGTCAGCGTGGGTTACCCGATCAGCGAGACCTCGCGTCTGACCTTCGGCCTGACCGCGCAACAAGACAAGATCAAGACTGGCCTGTACACCGTCGACGAAATCTTCGACTTCGTGAACAAGCAGGGCGACAGCTACCTGAACTTCAAGGCTTCGGCCGGCTGGTCCGAGTCGACCTTGAACAAAGGTGTTCTGGCAACCCGTGGCCACTCTCAGAGCCTGGTTCTGGAAACCACCACGCCTGGCAGTGACCTGTCGTTCTTCAAACTCGACTACCGTGGCCAGTTGTTCCAGCCACTGAGCGAAAACTACACCATGCGCCTGCACACCGAACTGGGTTATGGCGATGGTTTTGGCGACACCAAGGGCTTGCCGTTCTACGAGAACTACTATGCTGGTGGCTTCAACTCGGTTCGCGGCTTCAAGGACAGCACCCTGGGTCCACGCAGTACGCCGAGTCGTGGTGTAGGTGTGACAGGTAACGCCGGTACAGCGGCCGACCCGGATCAGGATCCACTGCCATTCGGCGGTAACGTTCTGATCCAGGGTGGTGCCGAGATCCTGTTCCCGCTGCCGTTCGTCAAAGATCAGCGCTCCCTGCGTACCTCGGTATTCTGGGATGTGGGTAACGTGTTCAGTTCCAAGTGCGATTCGACTTCCAACACCATCGCCGCTTCGAACGTTAAAACGGAATGTAACGACATCAGTCTCAGCAATCTGGCCAGTTCCGTGGGTGTCGGTGTGACATGGGTCACCGCCCTGGGACCATTGAGCTTCGCCCTGGCGATGCCGATCAAGAAACCGGATGACGCTGAAACCCAGGTGTTCCAATTCTCCCTCGGTCAGACTTTCTAAGAGCCTGATCCAAGATAATGACAATGGATTTTGTAGGAGTGCATCGTGCGTAAGTTGACTCAATTGGTTCTCCTGGCCACCGTTCTGGTCGCGACCCCGGTCTTTGCAGACATGAAGATCGCGGTACTGAACTATCAGATGGCTCTGCTGGAGTCGGACGCTGCGAAGAAGTACGCAGTGGATGCCGAGAAGAAGTTCGGTCCTCAGTTGACCAAGCTCAAGACTCTGGAAAGCAGTGCCAAGGGCATTCAGGACCGTCTGGTTGCCGGTGGCGACAAGATGCAGCAGGGCGAGCGTGAGCGCCTGGAGCTTGAATTCAAGCAAAAGGCCCGTGACTTCCAGTTCCAGTCCAAGGAGCTGAACGAAGCCAAGGCTGTTGCCGACCGCGAAATGCTCAAGCAACTCAAGCCCAAGCTCGACAGCGCAGTGGAAGAAGTGATCAAGAAGGGCGGTTTCGACCTGGTCTTCGAGCGTGGCGCAGTCATTGATGTCAAACCTCAGTACGACATCACTCGCCAGGTTATCGAGCGCATGAATCAGCTGAAGTAACCCATGACCGCGATTATTAAGCTCGGCCGATTGGCCGAGTTCCTCGGCGCCACCTTGCGTGGCGACCAGGAGAAAGAAATCACTGGGCTAGCCACCTTGCAGGAGGCTGGCCCAGCTCAGTTGAGCTTTTTGGCAAATCCTCAGTACCGCAAGTACCTGGCTGATAGCCAGGCGGGTGCTGTGCTGCTTAAAGCGGCTGATGCCGAGAGTTATGCCGGTGATGCGTTGGTGGTGCCTGATCCTTATCTGGCCTATGCGCGAATTTCCCATCTGTTCGACCCCAAGCCCAAGGCGGTGGCTGGCGTTCATCCCTCAGCGGTGATTGCCGATGACGCCGTGGTCGATCCGTCGGCCAGTATCGGGCCGTTTGCGGTGGTCGAAAGCGGCGCGTCGATTGGCGCCGGGGTGACGGTTGGTGCGCATTGCTTTGTGGGGGCTCGCAGCGTGGTTGGCGAAGGCGGCTGGCTTGCGCCAAGGGTCACGCTGTATCACGACGTGCGGATCGGCAAGCGAGTGGTCATTCAGTCCGGTGCGGTACTGGGTGGCGAAGGGTTTGGATTCGCCAATGAGAAGGGCGTCTGGCAGAAGATTGCCCAGATTGGCGGGGTCACCATTGGCGACGATGTGGAGATTGGCGTCAATACCGCCATCGACCGTGGCGCCCTGGCCGATACCGTCATTGGCAATGGTGTGAAACTGGACAACCAGATTCAGATCGCCCACAACGTGCAAGTCGGTGATCACACCGCCATGGCCGCCTGTGTGGGGATTTCCGGCAGCACCAAGATTGGCAAGCACTGCATGCTTGCAGGTGGTGTCGGGTTGGTCGGCCATATCGAGATTTGTGACAACGTTTTCCTGACCGGGATGACCATGGTGACCCACTCGATTACCGAGGCTGGCTCCTACTCCTCCGGTACTGCCATGCAACCTGCTGCCGAGTGGCGCAAAAGCGCGGCCCGTATCCGTCAGCTCGATGACATCGCGCGACGCCTGCGGCATCTGGAAAAGCGCGTTGGGGACGTGACCCCTGACGGTAATGCTTCATCAGATGGCTGAAACCATTTCCATATCAAGTGTGCACAGCCGCTAGACTGCCTCCTTGATTTGCTAGAGGAGCACGCATTAGTCGCGCGCTCCCAATCTTTACTACAGGCTTCCCCACGAAATGATGGACATCAACGAAATTCGCGAATACCTGCCTCACCGTTACCCGTTCCTGCTGGTGGACCGGGTGGTGGACTTGGATGTTGAGGGCAAGCGCATTCGTGCCTACAAGAATGTCAGCATCAACGAGCCTTTCTTCAATGGTCACTTTCCCGCGCATCCAATCATGCCGGGCGTGCTGATCATCGAGGCGATGGCTCAAGCTGCCGGCATCCTTGGTTTCAAGATGCTGGACGTGAAGCCGGCCGATGGCACCCTTTACTACTTCGTTGGTTCCGACAAGCTGCGCTTCCGCCAGCCGGTGCTGCCGGGTGATCAACTGATCCTTGAAGCCAAGTTCCTCAGCTGCAAGCGTCAGATCTGGAAGTTCGAGTGCCAGGCTTCGGTCGATGGCAAGCCAGTCTGCTCCGCTGAAATCATCTGTGCGGAACGCAAGCTATGAGTTTGATTGACCCTCGCGCAATCATCGATCCGACGGCCGTTCTGGCCGACGACGTCGAGGTCGGCCCCTGGTCGATCGTCGGCGCTGGTGTGGAAATCGGCGAGGGTACAGTGATTGGCCCCCATGTGATTCTCAAGGGGCCAACCCGGATCGGCAAACATAACCGCATCTACCAGTTTTCCTCGGTAGGTGAGGACACGCCCGATCTCAAGTACAAGGGTGAAGAAACCCGCCTGGTGATCGGCGATCACAACGTCATCCGTGAAGGCGTGACCATTCACCGCGGTACGGTCCAGGATCGCTCCGAAACCACCTTGGGCGATCACAATCTGGTCATGGCCTATGCCCACATCGGCCATGACAGTGTGATCGGCAACCACTGCATCCTGGTCAACAACACCGCGTTGGCCGGGCACGTGCACGTGGATGACTGGGCAATCCTCTCCGGTTTCACCCTGGTTCACCAGTATTGCCATATTGGCGCCCATAGCTTTTCCGGCATGGGCACTGCCATCGGCAAGGATGTACCCGCGTTCGTCACGGTATTCGGCAACCCCGCGGAAGCCCGCAGCATGAACTTTGAAGGCATGCGCCGCCGTGGTTTCAGCGAAGACGCGATCCATGCCCTGCGCCGGGCCTATAAAGTGGTGTACCGCCAGGGGCTGACCGTTGACCAGGCCCTGGCCGAGTTGGTCGAGCCTTCTGTGCAATTCCCCGAAGTCGCGATCTTCCGTGACTCGATCCAGTCTTCGACCCGTGGCATCACTCGTTAATCATGAGCAATCTGCGTATTGCGCTGGTGGCTGGCGAGGCCTCCGGCGATATTCTCGGCGCCGGTTTGATGCGCGCGCTCAAGGCCCGGCATTCTGCGGTTGAATTTATCGGTGTCGGCGGCCCGCTGATGCAGGCCGAGGGCCTGGTTTCGTACTTCCCCATGGAGCGCCTGGCGGTCATGGGGTTGGTGGAAGTGCTGGGGCGGCTGCGTGAGCTGTTGGCACGGCGCAAGAAGCTGATCCAGACCCTCATCGCCGAAAAACCTGACGTGTTTATCGGTATCGACGCACCTGATTTCACCCTGAATATCGAACTCAAGCTGCGACAGGCGGGGATCAAGACGGTGCACTATGTCAGCCCGTCCGTCTGGGCCTGGCGGCAGAAGCGTGTGCTGAAGATCCGCGAAGGTTGCGATCTGATGCTGACGCTGTTCCCGTTCGAGGCAAAATTCTACGAAGAGAAGGGTGTCCCGGTGCGGTTTGTCGGCCACTCCCTGGCCGATGCGATTCCGCTGGAAGCTGATCGTGCTGCGGCTCGTGCTGAACTGGGTTTGCCCGATGGCCCGCTGGTGGCATTGATGCCAGGCAGTCGTGGCGGTGAAGTCGGGCGCCTGGGTGCGCTGTTTCTCGATACTGCGCAACGTCTGCGAGCCATGCGCCCCGGCGTGCGCTTTGTCATGCCCTGTGCCAGCCCCGAGCGCCGTAGCCAGCTGGAGCAACTGCTGGCCGGTCGTGACTTGCCGTTGACCTTGCTTGACGGCCAGTCCCACCGGGCCTTGGCGGCTTGCGATGCGGTACTGATTGCCTCCGGCACCGCGACCTTGGAAGCGCTGCTGTACAAGCGGCCGATGGTGGTTGCCTATCGCCTGGCGCCGCTGACGTTCTGGATTCTCAAGCGCATGGTTAAAAGCCCCTACATCTCCCTGCCCAACTTGCTGGCCCAACGTTTGCTGGTGCCCGAGTTGCTGCAGGATGAGGCGACGCCCGAAGCCCTGGCGCGGACGTTGTCGCCGCTCATCGAGGGGGGCGAGGAGCAGACTCGCGGCTTCGACGAAATCCATCGGACGTTGCGTCGGGACGCCTCGAACCAGGCGGCTGATGCAGTCCTGAACCTGATCGGCAAAGCGCAATGAGTAACCTGAAGATGCAGATGGGCCTGGACTTTACCCTGGTAGCCGCTACAGAAGAGCTGGTGTGCGGCGTCGATGAAGTCGGACGCGGTCCGTTGTGCGGTGCGGTGGTCACGGCGGCGGTCATTCTGGATCCGAACCGGCCGATCCTTGGTCTCAACGATTCGAAGAAACTCACCGAAGCCCGGCGAGAAAAACTCTACGACGAGATCTGCGAGAAAGCCCTGAGCTGGTGCATTGCCCGCGCTGAAGTCGAGGAAATCGACGAACTGAATATCCTGCACGCGACCATGCTCGCCATGCAGCGCGCGGTGGAAGGGCTGAGCATTACCCCGAAGCTGGCGATGATCGACGGTAATCGTTGCCCGAGGCTGGCCATGCCCGCGGAGGCGGTGGTCAAGGGTGATAGCAAGGTGCCGGCAATCGCCGCCGCGTCGATTCTGGCCAAGGTCAGTCGCGACCGTGAAATGGCGGCGTTCGAGCTGATCTATCCGGGTTACGGCATCGGCGGCCACAAGGGTTATCCGACGCCTGTGCACCTCGAAGCGCTGGCCCGCCTGGGGCCGACGCCGATTCACCGGCGTTCGTTCGCGCCGGTCCGCCAAGCCTATGAAGCACGTGAGAGCTTGAGCGAGACACAGTCCTGAGGCTGATGTTTTAGCCGAGGCCCGGTACAATCCGGGCCTTGTTGTTTTTGTGCTTACTTACAGGATCACTATGCCGGCTTCATTCGTTCACCTGCGCCTGCACACTGAATACTCACTGGTCGACGGTCTGGTGCGGATCAAGCCGCTGGTCAAGACGCTGGCCGGCATGGGCATGCCCGCCGTGGCGGTCACCGACCAAAACAACATGTGTTCCCTGGTCAAATTCTATAAAGCCTCCATGGGCGCGGGTATCAAGCCGATCTGCGGCGCCGACCTGTGGCTGTCGAACAAGGATCCGGACAACCCACTGAGCCGGATCAGCCTGCTGGCAATGAACGCCGTCGGCTATCGCAACCTGACCGAGCTGATCTCCCGCGGTTTTATCGATGGGCAGCGTAATGGCCAGGTGATTATCGAGCGGGAGTGGGTGGCCGAGGCCGCGGACGGCTTGATCATGCTGTCGGCCGCCAAGGAAGGTGAGATCGGCATCGCCTTGATCAGTGGTGACCTGGCGGAAGCCGAGACCCTCGCTCGCGATTGGATGGCGGTGTTCCCGGATCGCTTCTATCTGGAAGTCCAGCGCACCAATCGTCCGAATGACGAAGAGCAGTTGCACGCAGCCGTGGCCCTGGCCGACAAGCTCGGTGCACCGTTGGTGGCGACCAACGATGTGCGTTTCATCAAGCAGGAAGACTTCGAAGCTCACGAAACCCGTGTTTGCATTGGTGAGGGCCGCGCCCTCGACGATCCGCGGCGTTCGAAGAACTACAGCGACCAGCAGTACCTGAAAAGCGCCGATGAGATGGCCGAACTGTTCAGTGACTTGCCCGAGGCGCTGGAGAACTCGGTCGAAATTGCCAAGCGCTGCAATATCGAGGTCAAGCTGGGCACTCACTTCTTGCCCAACTTCCCGATTCCCGATGGCATGACCATCGATGAGTATTTCCGCAAGGTCTCGTTCGACGGCCTGGAAGAGCGGTTGTCGGTGCTGCTGCCCAAAGACACGACCGAAGACTACGAAGCCCGGCGCCAGGTGTACGTCGATCGCTTGAATTTCGAGCTGGATATCATCATCCAGATGGGCTTCCCCGGTTACTTCCTGATCGTTATGGACTTTATCCAGTGGGCCAAGAGCAACGGTGTCCCGGTAGGTCCGGGCCGTGGATCGGGTGCCGGGTCCCTGGTGGCCTACGTGCAGAAGATCACCGACCTCGATCCGCTGGAATATGACCTGCTGTTCGAACGTTTCCTCAACCCGGAACGGGTCTCCATGCCCGACTTCGACGTCGACTTCTGCATGGACGGTCGCGACCGGGTGATCGACTACGTGGCTGAGAAGTATGGCCGCAACGCGGTCAGCCAGATCATCACCTTCGGTTCCATGGCCGCCAAGGCTGTGGTGCGGGACGTGGCGCGGGTCCAGGGCAAGTCCTACGGCCTGGCGGATCGCCTGTCGAAGATGATCCCGTTCGAAGTCGGCATGACCCTGGAAAAAGCCTACGAACAGGAAGAGATCCTGCGCGACTTCATCAAGGTCGATGAGGAAGCGGCGGAAATCTGGGAGATGGCGCGCAAGCTTGAAGGCGTGGTGCGCAACGTCGGCAAGCACGCCGGTGGCGTGGTTATCGCGCCAACCAAGCTGACCGACTTTTCGCCGATCTATTGCGACGAAGAAGGCGATGGCCTGGTTACCCAGTTCGACAAGGATGACGTCGAGGCCGCGGGCCTGGTGAAGTTCGACTTCCTCGGTCTGCGGACCCTGACCATCATCGATTGGGCCCTCAAGACCATCAACCGCGAGCGGGCCAAGGTCGACGAAGAGCCGCTGGATATCGCCTTCATCCCGCTCGACGACAAGCCGACCTACAGCCTGCTGCAAAAGGCTGAAACCACGGCGGTGTTCCAGCTTGAGTCGCGAGGCATGAAGGAGCTGATCAAAAAGCTCAAGCCCGACTGTCTGGAAGACTTGATCGCACTGGTGGCCCTGTTCCGTCCGGGCCCTTTGCAATCGGGCATGGTGGATGACTTCATCAACCGTAAGCACGGTCGCGCCGAACTGGCCTACCCGCACTCGGATTACCAGTACGAAGGCCTCAAGCCGGTACTGGCACCGACTTACGGCATCATCCTGTATCAGGAACAGGTGATGCAGATCGCCCAGGTCATGGCCGGTTACACTCTCGGTGGTGCGGACATGCTGCGCCGGGCGATGGGTAAGAAAAAACCCGAGGAAATGGCCAAGCAGCGTGGCGGTTTCATTGAGGGTTGCGCCACCAATAATATCGACCCGGACCTGGCGGGTAACATTTTCGACCTGGTGGAGAAGTTCGCCGGTTACGGCTTCAACAAATCCCACTCCGCGGCCTATGGCCTGGTGTCGTACCAGACCGCCTGGCTCAAGGCTCACTACCCGGCGCCGTTCATGGCTGCGGTGCTCTCGGCGGATATGCACAACACCGACAAGGTCGTGACCTTGATCGAGGAAGTGCGGATCATGAAGCTGCGCCTCGATGCGCCAGACGTGAACACCTCGGAGTTCAAGTTCACGGTGAACGACGAAGGTCGGATCATTTATGGCCTGGGGGCGATCAAGGGGGTTGGCGAAGGGCCGGTAGAGGCCATTACCGAGGCGCGCCAGGCCGGGCCGTTCAAGGACCTGTTTGATTTCTGCGCCCGCGTGGACCTCAAGCGTATCAACAAGCGCACCCTTGACGGTTTGATCCGCAGTGGCGCCCTGGACCGACTGGGCCCATATTTCCACGATGAGCCCAAGGCCTATCAGGCCAACATCGACCAGAACCGGGCGGTGTTGCTGACCGCCATGGAAGAAGCGATCAAGGCGGCCGAACAGACGGCCCGGACCCACGACAGCGGCCACGCCGACCTGTTTGGCGGCCTGTTCGTGGAAGAAGACGCCGATGTCTACGCCAATCACCGCAAGGCCAAGGAGCTGACCCTCAAGGAGCGCCTCAAAGGCGAGAAAGACACCCTGGGGCTGTACCTGACCGGTCACCCGATCGACGAGTATGAAGGTGAAATCCGCCGTTTTGCCCGCCAGCGCATCATCGATCTGAAGCCTGCGCGGGATACCCAGACCGTGGCGGGGATGATTATTGCCCTGCGGGTCATGAAGAACAAAAAGGGCGACAAGATGGGCTTCATTACCCTGGACGACCGTTCGGGGCGGATTGAGGCTTCACTGTTTGCCGAGGCCTTCCATTCGGCGCAGTCCCTGCTGCAGACCGACGCGATGGTGGTGGTCGAGGGCGAGGTCAGCAACGATGACTTCTCCGGCGGCCTGCGCCTGCGGGTCAAGCGCGTGATGAGCATGGAGGATGCGCGGACCAACCTGGCGGAAAGCCTGCGGCTCAAGGTTCATACCGAGGCCCTCAAGGGTGATCAGCTACGCTGGTTGGGCGAGCTGCTCAAGCGTTATCGCGGTGCCTGCCCGGTGACCATGGAATATGCCCGGGATGATTCCAAGGCCTTGCTGCAGTTCGGCGAAGGCTGGCGAATCGACCCGGCGGATGCATTGATTCAAGCCCTGCGTGACCAGTTCGGGCGAGACAACGTCTTCCTCCAATACCGTTGACGGTCAGCGGGCATTCCTTGCGTTATCGGGTTTGCCCTGACCTCGACCCGGATTTTAATCTCGACCTGAACGCGCCTGTCCCTTAAGGTAATGCGCGAATAGACAACCGGCCGACCCAAGCTCTCTTGGATGTCGACCCAAGACGGACGCCTATGAACCCGAATTTTCTAGATTTCGAACAGCCGATCGCCGACCTGCAAGCCAAGATCGAAGAGTTGCGCTTGGTCGGTAATGACAATTCGCTGAATATCGGCGATGAGATCTCCCGCCTGCAGGATAAAAGCAGCACGCTCACCGAGGACATCTTCGGCAAGCTGACCAGCTGGCAGATCGCTCGTCTGGCGCGTCACCCGCGTCGTCCGTACACCCTGGACTACATCGACCACATCTTCACCGAGTTCGACGAGCTGCATGGCGACCGTCACTTCTCGGACGATGCTGCCATTGTCGGCGGGGTTGCCCGTCTGGATGACCAGCCGGTGATGATCATTGGTCACCAGAAAGGCCGCGAAGTCCGCGAGAAGGTTCGTCGCAACTTCGGCATGCCGCGTCCGGAAGGCTACCGCAAGGCCTGCCGCCTGATGGAAATGGCCGAACGCTTCAAGATGCCGATCCTGACCTTTATCGACACGCCGGGCGCCTACCCGGGTATCGACGCCGAAGAGCGCAACCAGAGCGAAGCCATTGCCTGGAACCTGCGTGTCATGGCCCGCCTGAAGACCCCGATCATCGCCACGGTCATCGGCGAAGGTGGTTCTGGCGGTGCATTGGCGATCGGCGTTTGCGACCAGTTGAACATGCTGCAGTACTCGACTTACGCGGTTATTTCCCCAGAAGGTTGCGCGTCCATCCTCTGGAAAACCGCCGAGAAAGCCCCGGATGCCGCCGAAGCCATGGGTATCACTGCCGAGCGTCTCAAAGGCCTGGGCATTGTGGACAAGGTGATCGGCGAGCCTCTGGGGGGCGCACACCGTGACCCAGCAGCCGCTGCTGCCTCGATCCGTGCCGAGCTGACTTCGCAGTTGGCGATGCTCAAGGGCATGGACACCGAAACCTTGCTCAAGCGTCGTTATGACCGCCTGATGAGCTACGGTCTCTGATACGCCGTCGCTCCTTCTTGTAGGAGCGAGCTTGCCTGCGGTCCGGACGCGGCGGTGGATCCCTTCACCGCTCCAGCGTCTGCAGCAGGCAAGCCCGGCTCCCACAGGTCCTGTCCGTTGATGAATCACCTATCTGCCCAATTGCTGCATCGCCTGGCTCCTTGGCGTGACGCCTGCGCCTGGCGTATTGCCTATTCCGGCGGTCTGGACTCCACCGTCCTCCTGCACCTGCTTGCCGATCTGGCGCAACAACACCCACTTCCACCGTTGACTGCCCTGCATATCCACCACGGTCTACAGGCTGCGGCCGATGCCTGGCCGGCCCATTGTCAGTCCGTGTGCGACGCGCTGGGGGTGCCCTTGCAGGTCATGCGCGTGCAAGTGCAAGTGGGCGCCAGCCTCGAGCGTGCGGCCCGTGATGCGCGTTACGGCGCCTTTGAGCGCGCAACAGCTGACAACGAGTTGCTGCTGACTGGGCAGCATCGTGACGATCAGGCGGAAACCTTGTTGTTTCGGCTGTTGCGCGGCGCGGGGGCAAGAGGGCTGGCAGCGATGCCTGAATCCCGCCCTTTGGGCCTGGGATATTTGCTGCGGCCGTTGCTGGATGTATCGCGGGCCGAACTGCTGCGTTATGCCGATGAGCGTGGATTGAGCTGGATCGAGGATCCCTCCAATCTCGATCAGCAGTTTTCACGCAATTACCTGCGCCACGCGGTGCTTCCCCAGCTCACTGCTCGCTGGCCTCGGGCACTGGCCAGCATGGCGCGCAGCGCGGCGCACTTGAGTGAGGCTCAAGGGCTGCTCGATGAGCTGGCGCAGATGGATCTTGCTGCGGCCGATACTGCCAGCGACGTCAGTTGGTTGCGCCTGCCGTCACTGGAGTTGGCACCCCTGCAAGCGCTTTCTCCCGCTCGCCAGCGCAACGCCCTGAGCCACTGGCTGAGCCTTCGCAGCCGTTTGCCGGATAGCGAGCACTGGTTGGGTTGGGAGACGCTACGCGATGCGGCGCAAGATGGGCATCCGATCTGGCGCCTGGCGGATGGCGAACTGCATCGAGCCTGCGGGCGGTTGTGGTGGTTGGCGGGCGCCTGGTTGCGCCCGATGCCTGATGCGCCATCCTGGGCAGACGTTTCCCGACCGCTGGTGCTACCGGATAACGGGCAGTTGCATATCACCGGCCAGGGGCCCAGGGGACCGTTGCAGGTGGCTTATCGTCAAGGTGGCGAAGTCATGCATTTACCGGGTCGAGGCCATCGCGACCTGAAGCGCTTGCTCAATGAAAGTGGCCTGCCGGCCTTTGCCCGTGGCAGATTGCCGCTGCTGTATCAGGGCGAGCAGTTGTTGGCGGTGGCAAACCTGCCAGGTCTTGTCGCAAACGCCCATGGTTGTTGGCAATTGCATTGGCAGCCGCCGACGAGCGATCAAGGTTTGAGCTGAAAGGCCCTTTCCGGTAGACTACGCTCCCTTCTTGATACAACTTCTGTGGATTCGCCTGAATTGCAGAAGTTGCCGATTACCAAGCAGTCTTTGCTGGGCGATTCCAAAAAATGTGTAGCGAGCAACGTACCGGTGTTTTTGCATCCGGTCTGTCACAACGCGGCGGTTTTTTCGAAAGATGCACTGTGATTAATGCAGGTGATCGGGGGCTTCGGCCTTCCTTCGCTTTCCCCGGCGGCTCGGACCGCTTTAACGCAGACTTCTAGGGTTTTTCATGACGCGCTACATATTCGTCACGGGCGGTGTTGTTTCTTCATTGGGGAAAGGCATTGCCTCGGCTTCATTGGCGGCCATCCTGGAGGCGCGGGGACTTAAGGTCACCATGCTGAAGCTGGACCCGTACATCAACGTCGACCCGGGCACCATGAGCCCGTTCCAGCACGGTGAAGTGTTCGTCACCCACGACGGCGCCGAGACTGACCTGGACCTGGGCCACTACGAGCGGTTCATCCGCACGACCATGACCCAGAACAACAACTTCACCACCGGCCGTGTCTACGAGCACGTGCTGCGCAAAGAGCGCCGTGGTGATTACCTGGGCGCGACCATTCAGGTGATTCCGCACATCACCGACGAGATCAAGCGCCGGATCATCAAGGGCGCCGGCGATGCCGACGTGGCCATGGTTGAAATCGGTGGCACCGTGGGTGACATCGAGTCCCAACCGTTCCTCGAAGCCATCCGCCAGTTGCGTTTCGAAGTCGGCGCCAAGCGCGCGATGCTGATGCACCTGACCCTGGTGCCATACATCGCCACCGCCGGCGAAACCAAAACCAAGCCGACCCAGCATTCGGTCAAGGAACTGCGTTCCATTGGCCTGCAGCCGGACGTACTGGTATGCCGCTCCGATCACCCGATCGACATCTCGTCGCGTCGCAAGATCGCCCAGTTCACCAACGTTGAAGAGCGTGCGGTGATTGCACTGGAAGATGCGGACACCATCTACAAGATCCCGGGCATCCTGCACTCCCAGGGCCTGGATGATTTCGTCGTCGAGCGCTTCGGCCTGCAATGCGGCAGCGCTGACTTGTCCGAGTGGGAAGCCGTGGTTGACGCCAAGCTGAACCCGGAACACGAAGTCACCATCGCCATGGTCGGCAAGTACATGGAGCTGCTGGACGCCTACAAGTCGCTGATCGAAGCCATGAGTCATGCCGGCATCAGCAACCGGACCAAGGTCAACCTGCGCTACATCGATTCCGAAGACATCGAAAACCAGGGCACCGCGCTGCTCGAAGGTGTCGATGCCATCCTCGTACCTGGCGGCTTCGGTCTGCGTGGCGTGGAAGGCAAGATCACCGCCGTGCAATACGCTCGTGAAAACAAGGTGCCGTACCTCGGCATCTGCCTGGGCATGCAAGTGGCCGTTATCGAGTTCGCACGTAATGTGCTGGGCTGGAAAGATGCCAACTCCACCGAGTTCGATCGCGCCAGCGGTCACCCGGTCGTGGGCCTGATCACCGAGTGGGAAGATGCCACCGGCGCTGTCGAAACCCGCACCGAGGCTTCCGATCTGGGCGGCACCATGCGCCTGGGTGCCCAGGATTGCCTGCTGGAGCCGGGTTCCCTGGTTCACGATTGCTACGCCAAGGACGTGATCGTCGAGCGTCACCGTCATCGCTACGAAGTGAACAACAACCTGCTGCCGCAAATCATGGAAGCCGGCCTGAAAATCTCCGGTCGTTCCGGTGATGGCGCGCTGGTTGAAGTGGTTGAAGCACCGGATCATCCATGGTTCGTCGCTTGCCAGTTCCACCCTGAGTTCACCTCGACACCGCGCGACGGTCACCCGTTGTTCAGCGGTTTCGTCAAGGCGGCCTTGGCTCAACACCAGAAGAAGGCATAAACCCTGATGGCCCAGAAGATCATCCGTGTAGGCGATATCGAGATTGCCAACGACAAGCCCATGGTGCTTTTCGGTGGCATGAACGTGCTGGAAAGCCGCGACATGGCGATGCAGGTCTGCGAAGAGTACGTCAAGGTGACCCAGAAGCTTGGGATCCCTTACGTGTTCAAGGCCAGCTTCGACAAGGCCAACCGTTCCTCCGTGACCTCTTACCGTGGCCCCGGCCTGGAAGAGGGCATGCGGATCTTCCAGGACATCAAGCAAGCCTTCGGCGTGCCGATCATCACCGACGTCCACGAGCCTGACCAGGCGGCGATCGTCGCTGAAGTCTGCGACATCATCCAGTTGCCGGCCTTCCTGTCGCGTCAGACCGACCTGGTGGTCGCGATGGCCAAGACCGGTGCGGTGATCAACATCAAGAAAGCCCAGTTCCTTGCGCCCCAGGAAATGAAACACATCCTGAGCAAGTGCGAAGAAGCGGGTAACGATCAGTTGATCCTCTGCGAGCGCGGTTCCAGCTTCGGCTACAACAACCTGGTCGTCGACATGCTCGGCTTCGGCATCATGAAGCAGTTCGAATACCCGGTGTTCTTCGACGTGACCCATGCCCTGCAGATGCCGGGTGGCCGTGCCGATTCGGCGGGTGGTCGTCGGGCCCAGGTCACCGACCTGGCCAAGGCCGGTATCAGCCAGTCCCTGGCTGGCCTGTTCCTGGAAGCCCACCCGGACCCGGACAACGCCAAGTGTGACGGTCCTTGCGCCCTGCGCCTGGACAAGCTTGAGCCGTTCCTGGCTCAGCTCAAGGCGCTGGACGAACTGGTGAAGAGTTTTCCGACGGTAGAAACCGCCTAAAACCGATTTCTCCGGTAAAGTACCGCACGATTATTTCTCAGGCCCTCGGGCCTGAGCCTTATCGTCTGCAAGCCTGCCCGCTGCCCATCACTTGCCGACGGTAAAGAGATTTCCTACAGCTGCGTCGTTTTCGTCAACTTTGGAGTGTTTACAACAATGGCAAAAATCGTCGACATCAAAGGTCGTGAAGTTCTCGACTCCCGTGGCAATCCCACCGTCGAAGCGGACGTGCTTCTCGATAACGGCATCATCGGTAGCGCCTGCGCGCCGTCCGGTGCTTCCACCGGCTCGCGTGAAGCGCTCGAGCTGCGTGATGGCGACAAGAGCCGTTATCTGGGCAAAGGCGTGCTCAAGGCTGTAGCCAACATCAACGGTCCGATCCGCGACCTGCTGCTGGGCAAAGACCCAAGTGACCAGAAAGCGCTGGATCACGCGATGATCAAGCTCGACGGCACTGAAAACAAAGCCACCCTGGGCGCCAACGCGATCCTCGCTGTATCCCTGGCTGCGGCCAAGGCTGCTGCACAGGACCAGGACCTGCCGCTGTACGCCCACATCGCCAACCTCAATGGCACCCCAGGCGTGTACTCGATGCCGGTTCCAATGATGAACATCATCAACGGCGGCGAGCATGCCGATAACAACGTCGATATCCAGGAATTCATGGTGCAGCCGGTTGGCGCCAAGTCTTTCTCGGAAGGCCTGCGCATGGGCACCGAGATTTTCCATCACCTCAAGGCTGTGCTGAAGGCCCGTGGCCTGAGCACTGCAGTAGGTGACGAAGGTGGTTTCGCGCCGAACCTGGCATCCAACGAAGACGCTTTGAAAGTGATCTCCGAAGCCGTGGCCAACGCCGGTTACACCCTGGGCACTGACGTGACCCTGGCTCTGGACTGCGCGGCCAGCGAATTCTATGAAGACGGCAAGTACAACCTGTCCGGTGAAGGCCACGTATTCACTTCCGAAGGTTTTGCCGACTACCTCAAAGGCCTGACCGAGCGCTACCCGATCATCTCCATCGAAGACGGCCTGGACGAGTCCGACTGGGCCGGCTGGAAAGTCCTCACCGACAAGATCGGCGAGAAAATCCAACTGGTAGGCGACGACCTGTTCGTGACCAACACCAAGATCCTGAAAGAAGGCATCGACAAGAAGATCGCCAACTCGATCCTGATCAAGTTCAACCAGATCGGCACCCTGACCGAAAC
Source organism: Pseudomonas sp. QD4 (assembly GCF_049199125.1). Taxonomy (NCBI): domain Bacteria; kingdom Pseudomonadati; phylum Pseudomonadota; class Gammaproteobacteria; order Pseudomonadales; family Pseudomonadaceae; genus Pseudomonas; species Pseudomonas sp. QD4. Next base: position 858,297 of record NZ_JBLZOM010000002.1, on the reverse strand, counting down.
CCTGGAAGCCATCCAGATGGCCAAGGCCGCCGGTTACACCGCCGTCATCTCGCACCGCTCCGGTGAAACCGAAGATTCGACCATTGCCGACCTGGCCGTGGGCACTGCGGCTGGCCAGATCAAGACCGGTTCGCTGTGCCGTTCCGACCGAGTTTCCAAGTACAACCAATTGCTGCGCATCGAAGAGCAATTGAATGGCAAAGCCAAGTACAACGGTCGCAGCGAGTTTCGCGGCTAAGCGGTAGATGGTAAAAAGACACCGGATTGTGTCGGAAAAATCGCTATAGCGGCTTTTTTGCCTCTAATCTGATGCCTTATGAGCACAAGCCTGGTTCTTCCAGGCTTCGTGCTATCAGTAGGTTCGAAGTTGTGGGCATGGCTGTCTTTTTTCACTGGATACCCGATATTCGATGCGCAGTCCCAATTGGTTGTTCCTCGTCTTGCTCTTGCTGCTGGCTGGCCTGCAGTACCGCCTGTGGGTGGGGAATGGCAGTTTGGCGCAGGTAGCTGACCTGACTCAGCAGATTGCCGATCAGCACGCCGAAAACGAGCGTTTGCTGGAGCGTAATCGCGTACTCGATGCGGAAGTCATGGAGTTGAAAAAGGGCATGGAGACCGTTGAAGAACGGGCTCGCCATGAGTTGGGCATGGTCAAGGAGGGCGAGACCCTCTACCAGTTGGCCCAATGATCGAGCGTTTGCCGGCCTTCTGGGCCGTGATTCCTGCCGCGGGCGTTGGTGCCCGTATGGCCGCGGACCGCCCCAAGCAGTATTTGCAGCTGGGTGGACGCACTATTCTTGAACACAGCCTCGGCTGTTTCCTCGACCATCCTTGCCTCAAGGGGCTGGTGGTCAGTCTCGCTGTCGACGATCCCTTCTGGCCGACCCTGGCCTGTGCCCATGACTCGCGGATTCAGCGCGTGGACGGTGGGCAGGAGCGCTCCGGTTCGGTCCTCAATGCCTTGTTGCACCTGCATGCCCAGGGCGCGGCGGATGAGGACTGGGTGCTGGTGCATGACGCGGCTCGGCCCAACCTGACCCGCGATGACCTGGACAAGCTGCTCGGTGAATTGGCGGACGACCCCGTGGGTGGCTTGCTTGCCGTGCCGGCTCGGGACACCTTGAAGCGCGTCGACAAGCACGGCCGTGTGGTGGAAACCGTCGATCGCAGCCTGATCTGGCAGGCCTACACGCCACAGATGTTTCGCCTGGGCGCCTTGCATCGGGCATTGGCTGACAGCCTGGTGGCGGATGTGCTGATCACCGATGAAGCCTCGGCAGTGGAATGGTCGGGCCAGGCGCCACGCCTGATCGAAGGGCGTTCGGACAACATCAAAGTCACCCGCCCCGAAGACCTCGAATGGCTGCGCCAGCGCTGGGCCAACCGCCGCTGATTGCGTAGCAGCGAACCACCTAGGTACACGTAAGGGCCAGCGCAGCCTGTGGCGGCTACATACGTAGTCCCCGTAGCCGCTGCCGAACCTGCGCTGGCCCTGATCAACACCGGCTCTCTCCCAGATTCAGCCCAACGCCCAAGAGGCCCCGCGTCAGCCGCTACAAATCTTGGTACTCGGGGCGTTGGACCAGGCCTTGCTTGAGGTAATCCACCAGCTTGCGCACCTTGGGCGACAAATGCCGCTGTTGTGGATACAGCGCCCAGACGGCGGTATTTGGCGGTTGGTGGGCCTCCAGCAGGGAGATCAACGTACCGCGGCGCAGGTGTTCGAGCACGTAGTAGTCCGGCAGCTGACACAACCCAACCCCTTGCAGCGCCGCGTCCAGTACTGCCTGCCCACTGTTGCAGCGCCAATTACCCTGCACCCGCTGGGAAAACTCCCGCCCGTTCTGTTCCAGTTGCCAGATATCCGAGCTGCCAATCAGGCAATTGTGTCGGCTCAACTCCGACAGGCTATGGGGGCGCCCGTAGCGCTCCAGATACGATGGCGAGGCGCACAGGAACATGCGCCGCGGCGCCAGGCGCGTCGCCACAAGGCGTGAATCCTGGAGTCGCCCCAGGCGAATCGCCAGGTCCAGCCCCTCATGCACCAGGTCCAGTGGGCGGTTGCTGAGTTCGATGTCCACCCGCAGTTGCGGATAGAGGCCCATAAAGCGGGTCACCAGCGGCACGATAAAGCGCTCGCCATAAGCCACGGCGCAGGTCATGCGCAGCATGCCTTTGGGCTCGCTGGTCAAATCACCCACGGCGCGCAACGCTTCCTCGCGGCCGTCCTGCAGGCGCTGGCAATGTTGAAGAAACGTCTGACCTGCCTCGGTCAAGGTGACGCGGCGGGTACTGCGGTAGAGCAGGCGAGTTTGCAGGCGCTCCTCGAGGCGGGCAATTTGCCGGCTGATATGGGAGGAGGACACCCCCAGGCGCTCGGCTGCTGCAGTGAACTGGCTGTATTCGGCCACTGCGACAAACTCGTCGATGCCCTCCCAGCGGTTTTCACTCATGTCAATTATCCCTGTACAGCAATAATGTTTTGCTTTTGCTTGGATTATTAATCGTTCAGCGGTGTTTTACACTGCGCGTCTCGTTTTTATTCATTGGAGACCCCCAGGATGATCAAGTCGCGCGCTGCCGTTGCCTTCGAGGCCAAGAAGCCTCTCGAAATCGTCGAAGTCGATGTGGCCATGCCCAAGGCCGGTGAAGTCTTGCTGCGGGTGGTCGCTTCCGGTGTGTGCCATACCGATGCCTACACCCTGTCCGGCGCTGATCCGGAAGGTATCTTCCCGTCAATTCTGGGGCACGAAGGCGGGGCCGTGGTTGAAGCCATCGGTGAAGGCGTGACTTCGGTTGCAGTGGGCGACCACGTCATCCCGCTGTACACCCCGGAATGCGGCAAGTGCAAATTCTGCCTGTCGGGCAAGACCAACCTCTGTCAGGCAATTCGCGCCACCCAGGGCAAAGGCCTGATGCCGGACGGCACCACGCGCTTTTCCTACAAGGGTCAGCCGATCTTCCATTACATGGGCACCTCGACCTTCTCCGAATACACCGTGCTGCCGGAAATCTCTGTCGCCAAGATCCCGAAAGAAGCACCACTGGAAAAAGTCTGCCTGCTGGGCTGCGGTGTCACCACCGGTATCGGCGCAGTGATCAACACCGCCAAGGTCAAGCCCGGCGATACCGTGGCCATCTTCGGTCTGGGCGGTATCGGCCTGTCGGCCGTGATCGGTGCGGTCAAGGCCAAGGCGGCGCGGATCATTGCTATTGATATCAACCCGGCCAAGTTTGAAATCGCCAAGCAACTGGGCGCTACCGACTGCGTCAACCCGAAAGACTTCGATCGTCCGATCCAGGAGGTCATCGTCGACATGACCGATGGCGGGGTGGACTTCTCCTTCGAATGCATCGGCAACGTGCAGTTGATGCGTGCGGCGCTGGAATGCTGCCACAAGGGGTGGGGCGAGTCGGTGATCATCGGCGTTGCCGGTGCCGGCCAGGAAATTTCCACCCGTCCGTTCCAGTTGGTCACCGGGCGTGTCTGGCGCGGTTCGGCCTTTGGTGGCGTGCGCGGTCGTTCCGAGCTGCCAAGCTACGTAGAAATGGCCCAGAGCGGCGAGATCCCGTTGGACACCTTCATCACCCACACCATGGGCCTTGAAGACATCAACAAGGCTTTCGACCTGATGCATGAAGGTAAAAGCATTCGTACCGTCATTCATTTCTGAGGAGCAGCGGGGAGTTGCAGGCTGTCAGCGGCAAGTGGTTCCAGCGGTCTTGCCACTTGAAGCTGATGGCCTGCAATTGCCTCTGGAGGCCCTATGAGCTTGGAAAATATTTCGTGTCAAAAGAGCTTTGGCGGCTGGCATAAGCGCTACAAGCACCACTCCCAGGTCTTGGGCTGCGACATGGTGTTTGCCGTATACCTGCCGCCACAGGCGGAGGCGGGGAGCAAGCTGCCGGTGCTGTACTGGTTATCCGGGCTGACCTGCACGGATGAAAACTTTATGCACAAGGCCGGCGCGATGCGCATGGCTGCAGAACTGGGGCTGATCATCGTTGCCCCGGACACCAGCCCCCGTGGCCCCGGCGTGCCGGCGGATCCCGACGGTGCCTGGGATTTCGGCCTGGGCGCCGGGTTCTACCTCAATGCAACCCAGGAGCCCTGGGCCCAGCACTATCGGATGCACGACTACGTGGTGCAGGAGCTGCCGGCATTGGTCGAGGCGCATTTCCCGGCCTCGGACAAGCGCGGTATCAGTGGGCACTCCATGGGCGGGCATGGGGCCTTGGTCTGCGCCTTGCGCAATCCCGGGCGCTACCTGTCGGTGTCGGCCCTTGCGCCGATCAGTAACCCGATGGATTGCCCATGGGGCCAGAAGGCCTTCTCCCGTTACCTGGGCGAAGAGCGTTCGCGCTGGCGTGAGTGGGATGCCAGCGTGCTGATCGCCGAAGCCAGCGAGAAGCTGCCGCTGCTGGTGGATCAAGGCGATCGGGATGATTTCCTGGCGACCCAGCTCAAGCCGGAAGCCTTGCAGCAGGCGGCAAAGGCCGCGGGTCATCCGCTGACCCTGCGTTTGCAACCGGGCTACGACCACAGCTATTTCTTCATCGCCAGTTTCATCGACGACCACCTGCAGCATCACGCGCGTGCTCTTAGCGCCTAATGTCCGACAAAGCAGGTAGAATCACGCCCTGACTAAATCGGGGCGTTTTTTTATGCGTATTGGCCACGGCTATGATGTGCACCGTTTTGCTGAAGGCGACTTCATTACTCTGGGCGGCGTGCGAATTGCACACAGCTTCGGGCTGCTCGCCCATTCCGACGGTGACGTGGTACTCCACGCCTTGAGCGATGCCTTGCTCGGTGCTGCGGCGCTGGGCGATATCGGCAAGCATTTTCCGGACACCGACCCGCAATTCAAGGGCGCCGACAGCCGTGTGCTGCTGCGTCACGTGGTCGCACTGATCCACGGCAAAGGCTGGAAAGTCGGCAATGTCGACAACACCATCGTGGCCCAGGCGCCGAAGATGGCACCCCATATCGAAGCGATGCGCGCGCTGATTGCCGCGGATCTGCAAGTTGAACTGGATCAAGTGAACGTGAAAGCTACCACCACCGAAAAACTCGGCTTTGTCGGTCGCGAAGAAGGCATCGCCGTGCACAGCGTCGCCTTGTTGCTGCGCGCATGACGGAACAGGAATTGCTGGGCCCGCGGGCCTATGGCCAGGCTTTGGGCAGCGCGGTGCTGAAAGCCAGCGCCGAGGATTTCCAGGTCGACGAAGTGCTGGATATTCCGCTGACGGGTGAAGGCGAGCATCTGTGGTTGTGGGTGGAAAAGCGTGGCCTGAACACCGAAGAGGCGGCCCGGCGGATTGCCAAGGCGGCGGGTGTGCCTTTGCGCACCGTCAGCTATGCCGGCCTCAAGGATCGCCAGGCGCTGACCCGGCAGTGGTTTAGCGTGCAGTTGCCCGGCAAGGCCGACCCCGATCTTGCCGCGGCGGAAAACGACACCCTGAAGATCCTCAAGACCGCCCGCCACAAACGCAAGCTGCAACGCGGTGCCCATGCCGCCAATGGCTTTACCCTGCGTCTGACCCAGCTCAAGGCCGACCAGGCCGCTATCGACGAGCGCCTGAAACTGATCGCGCAACAGGGCATTCCCAATTACTTCGGTGCCCAACGCTTCGGCCATGACGGCGGCAACCTGGTGGACGCTCGCGATTGGGCGGCACGCAAGGCCTTGCCGGAGCAGCGTAATGTGCGCTCGCGTCTGCTTTCGACGGCCCGCAGCTATGTGTTCAACCAGGTGCTGGCGGCGCGAGTGGCCGATGGCAGCTGGCAGCGTGCCCAGGTCGGCGATTTGCTGGCGTTCACCGACAGCCGCAGTTTTTTCCCGGCCGGTGAGGCGGAATGCAGCGATCCAAGGCTGGCGATTCTTGACCTGCACCCGACCGGGCCGCAGTGGGGGGAGGGCGAATCGCCCGCCGCCGGTCTGACCCATGCCCTGGAGCAGCAAGTCGCTACCCGCGAGGCTGACCTGTGCGATTGGTTGATAAAAGCCGGAATGAGCCACGAACGTCGCATCCTGCGGCTGCCCATTGGCGGGTTGACGTGGCATTATCCCGAGCCTGACATTCTGCAATTGGAATTCGTCCTGCCGGCTGGATGCTTCGCCACCGTATTGGTGCGCGAACTGGTCGATCTGGTGCCGGTAGGGCAGACGGACAGCCCATGCGTATTCTGATTTCTAACGACGATGGGGTAACAGCACCCGGTCTCGCCGCGCTTCATGCTGCGCTGGCGGATTATGCCGAATGCGTGGTTATCGCCCCGGATCAAGACAAAAGCGGCGCCAGCAGCTCGCTGACGCTCGACCGTCCGCTGCATCCGCATATCTTGAGCAACGGCTTTATCGGTATCAACGGTACGCCGACCGATTGCGTGCACCTTGGCCTCAATGGCCTGCTTGAGCGCGAACCGGACATGGTGGTTTCCGGGATCAACCTGGGGGCGAACCTGGGAGATGACGTGCTGTATTCCGGCACTGTCGCGGCTGCACTCGAGGGGCGTTTCCTTGCGCTTCCGGCCTTTGCCTTTTCGCTGGCATCGCGCCAGGTCGAGAACCTGCCCACTGCCGCCTATTTCGCGCGCAAGCTGGTGGAGGCCCATGGCTCGCTGGATCTGCCGCCGCGTACAGTGCTGAACGTGAATATTCCCAACTTGCCACTCGATCATATTCGCGGCATTCAGCTGACTCGCCTGGGCCATCGTGCACGTGCGGCGGCGCCGATGAAGGTGGTTGATCCGCGCGGCAAGGCCGGCTACTGGATTGCCGCCGCCGGCGACGCCGAAGACGGCGGCCCGGGCACGGACTTCCATGCCGTCATGCAGGGTTACGTGTCCATCACTCCGTTGCAGCTCGATCGCACCTTCAGCGATGCATTCAACAGCCTCGATGGCTGGCTGGAGGGGCTGCGCTGATGGCTCGTGAGCAAGACGATTTGCTGCGTCGCGGTATCGGAATGACTTCCCAACGCACCCGCGAGCGGCTGATTCAGCGTCTGTACGACGAAGGCCTGTCCAACGCCCAGGTACTGGAAGTCATCAGGCGTACGCCACGCCATCTGTTCGTCGATGAAGCATTGGCGCACCGAGCCTACGAAGACACCGCACTGCCGATCGGTCACAACCAGACCATTTCCCAGCCCTACATGGTGGCGCGCATGAGCGAGCTGCTGCTGGCTGCCGGGCCTCTGGACAAGGTGATGGAGATTGGTACGGGGTCGGGGTATCAGACGGCAGTACTTTCGCAATTGGTCGAGCGGGTGTTTTCCGTCGAGCGCATCAAGGTGCTGCAGGATCGGGCCAAGGAGCGCCTGGTCGAGTTGAACCTGCGCAACGTGGTATTCCGTTGGGGCGATGGATGGGAAGGCTGGCCGGCGCTGGCGCCCTACAACGGCATCATCGTGACCGCCGTCGCCACCGACGTGCCCCAGGCGTTACTGGATCAACTGGCTCCTGGCGGGCGTCTGGTGATCCCGGTCGGCGCCGGCGAAGTCCAGCAACTGATGCTGATTGTCCGTGAAGAGCAGGGCTTTTCACGGCATGTGCTGGGTGCCGTGCGGTTTGTGCCGTTGCTCAATGGCCCGCTGGCCTGAGCATTTGTTTACGCGGGGTGAATTCTGTTTGATCGGCTGTGTCTTACAGCCGGACGAATCAAGAAACCCGCCTTGTGCCCCCGCAAGCCTGGTGGTGCGTCCAATGATTTGGTCAAGCCCACGGTAAAGCGCGAGCGGCCAGTTATACTGGCGACACTTGATGCCCGAATCGGGCAGCTTTCATATTCCACCACCACAAAGGGAGCGGCGGGTGAGTCTCACGGTCATTGCGCAGCGTATGGGTACCACAAGCTTTCAGCGACTGATGATCGGCTTTGTCTTGAGTTCCTTGTTGGTCGGCTGTTCCAGTACCAAATCCAGCAGCGTCGGCGTGGTTGACCGCAACAATGCGGCCCCACAGCGTCCGACCGTGACCACTGGGCAATATGCCGTAAGGCGTGGCGATACCTTGTTCTCGATCGCCTTTCGTTACGGTTGGGACTACAAGGCACTGGCGGCGCGCAACAACATTCCCGAGCCCTACACCATTCACCCTGGGCAGACGATCCGTTTTGACGGCCGTACAGGTTCGGCGCCAACGACAGTTGTCACTAGTTCACAATCAACCGCCTCTTCTTCGAGTAAAACTACGGTCACGCGGCGCCCTGTCGGCGCCTCGCCAACGATTGCGAGCAAGCCGGCGCCGGCGCCATTACCGCCTGCAGGCCCCGCCCCGACTGGCTGGGGCTGGCCTTCGAACGGTATTTTGATTGGTAAATTCTCTTCAAACGGTAGTTTGAATAAAGGCATTGATATCGCCGGGGATTTGGGACAGCCTGTTTTAGCTGCGTCTGATGGGACGGTGGTTTACGCCGGGAGTGGCTTAAGGGGCTACGGCGAATTAGTCATCATCAAACACAGCGATACCTACGTCAGTGCCTACGGTCATAACCGCAGGTTGTTGGTTCGGGAGGGGCAGCAGGTCAAAGTCGGACAGACAATTGCCGAAATGGGGTCAACTGGTACAGACCGGGTGAAACTGCACTTTGAGATTCGCCGACAAGGGAAACCTGTAGATCCGCTGCAATTCTTGCCACGTCGTTGATCGGTTACCAGCCTGTTCCGTCACGTAGAGGGAACAGGCTCCAGCGTTGCCAAGGATAAAGGCGCCGCTTGAGCTTGAGGTCGAACTCACCAAAGGACTATAACAATGGCTCTCAGTAAAGAAGTGCCGGAGTTTGACATCGACGATGAGGTGCTCCTTATGGAGACCGGCATCGCTATGGATTCGATGTCGAATAATGAAGGGGCTGCACCGCCTTCCGTTCGCGCCAAATCCAAACACTCCGCAACGCTTAAGCAACACAAGTACATTGATTACACGCGAGCGCTCGACGCGACGCAGCTGTACCTCAATGAGATCGGCTTTTCCCCGTTGCTCTCCCCGGAAGAAGAAGTCCACTTTGCGCGACTGTCGCAGAGCGGTGACCCGGCCGGGCGCAAGCGCATGATCGAAAGCAACTTGCGACTTGTGGTGAAAATCGCCCGACGTTATGTCAACCGCGGCCTTTCCCTGCTGGACCTGATCGAAGAGGGCAACCTCGGGCTGATCCGGGCGGTGGAAAAATTCGATCCGGAGCGTGGTTTTCGCTTCTCGACCTACGCGACCTGGTGGATTCGTCAGACCATCGAACGCGCGATCATGAATCAGACCCGCACCATTCGGTTGCCGATTCATGTGGTCAAAGAACTCAACGTCTACCTGCGGGCCGCACGTGAGCTGACTCAAAAGCTCGACCATGAACCTTCCCCCGAAGAAATCGCCAACCTGCTGGAAAAACCAGTGGGAGAGGTCAAGCGCATGCTGGGCTTGAACGAGCGGGTTTCTTCGGTTGATGTCTCGCTGGGTCCGGATTCGGATAAAACCTTGCTGGACACCCTCACCGACGACCGTCCAACTGACCCTTGCGAGCTGCTGCAGGATGACGACCTGTCCCAGAGCATCGATCAATGGCTGTCCGAGTTGACCGACAAGCAGCGTGAAGTCGTCATCCGGCGCTTCGGCTTGCGCGGTCATGAAAGCAGCACCCTTGAAGACGTAGGGCTCGAAATCGGTCTTACTCGGGAACGAGTCAGACAGATTCAGGTAGAAGGTCTGAAACGCCTGCGGGAAATCCTTGAGAAGAACGGCCTTTCCAGCGAGTCATTGTTCCAATAATAGCGCTGGCCGCCGTCGTCGATAAAAAGCCCCGACCTGTTCGGGGCTTTTTTATGGGCTATGGAATGTTTTTAGCAAAGGAGATGCACTGCCAAATGGGAGTAGTTAGAAATCGCGTGTAAGCCAAAGCCTACTCTTTCGTAAGTGTTTGGGCTCTAACGGCTTGGAAGTTGCCCTTTTATGTGTGGGTATTTTTCTAAGTAATTGATTTATATGTATTTATTTTTATGTGGCGGTTGAGTAAAGGCACTTCTTACAGGGTCGGCAGCAGTTGCTACCTGGCTGAAAGTCTTTAATATCAGCCCTGTGTCGACGGATAGACACTGCCATCAAGGACGATGGTCAGGGACATCGCAGGAAGCGATTCATCAGGACGATGAAAAGGACTACAGGGAATAGGGAAAAATGTGGGCGGGTCATACCGCCCCTTTTTTTCGCCTGTAAAAAAGTGACAGTAGAAAAGCTCTTTCCCTGAAAAGCAAAAAGGCCCGCAAGGGGCCTTTTCGGGAACGCGGCGGTAATCAGCGTTCGAGGTCTTTGATCTTGCCTTTGACGCCATCCCACTCTTCGGCATCCGGCAACGATTCTTTCTTCTCAGTGATGTTGGGCCAGATCTCGGCCAGTTCAACGTTCAGCTGAATGAATTCCTGCATCTCGTCCGGGACTTCGTCTTCGGAGAAAATGGCTACAGCTGGGCATTCAGGCTCGCACAGCGCGCAATCAATGCACTCATCCGGGTGAATCACCAGGAAGTTCGGGCCTTCGTAAAAGCAGTCCACCGGACAGACTTCTACGCAGTCGGTGTACTTGCACTTGATGCAGTTGTCGGTGACGACGAAGGTCATTTCTAATTCTCTCCTCAGGCGGCGGCAGCGGAGCCCCTTCATGACGGGGTCGCCAGGTTTGGGAGCGATAGTCTGCGGACCAGGCTTAAAAGTCCGCAGCATCCCAAACCGCGCGAGATTCTAACAGCTTGAAGGCGTCTGCGTTAGATGCGTGTCTTCAATGTATAGAGCATTTCCAATGCCCTACGTGGCGTCATGTCGTCCAGATCGAGCTTGGCCAGGTCTTCAAGCACCGGATGAGGCAGGCTGGCGAACATGTCGCTTTGCTGTGGAACCGACGTTTTTTCCGAAGCCGGGCGTGCGACTTCATGGGGCAGGCTGGTGGTTTCCAGACGGCTCAGGTGCTCGCGGGCACGCAGGATCACCTCGCTCGGCACCCCAGCCAGCTGGGCCACGGCCAGGCCGTAGCTCTGGCTGGCCGGCCCTGGCAGCACGTGGTGCAGGAAGACGATACGTTCGTTGTGCTCAGTGGCATTGAGGTGCACGTTGGCTACCAGCGGCTGGTTTTCCGGCAGCACCGTCAGCTCGAAGTAGTGGGTGGCGAACAGCGTGTAGGCGCGCAGGTGGGCGAGACGTTCTGCCGCAGCCCAGGCCAGGGAAAGACCGTCAAAGGTACTGGTGCCGCGGCCCACTTCGTCCATCAGCACCAGGCTGCGTTCGGTGGCGTTGTGCAGGATGTTCGCGGTTTCGCTCATTTCCACCATGAAGGTCGAGCGGCCGCCCGCCAGATCGTCGCTGGAACCGATCCGGGTGAAGATCCGGTCCACCAGTGACAGCTCGCAACTGGCGGCGGGTACGAAGCTGCCGATATGGGCCAGCAGCACAATCAAGGCGGTCTGACGCATGTAGGTGGATTTACCGCCCATGTTCGGACCGGTGATCACCAGCATGCGGGTGTTGTCATCCAGGCTCAGGTCATTGGCCACGAACGGCGTGCTCAGCACCTGCTCGACCACCGGGTGGCGTCCCTGGCTGATGCGCATGCAGGGCTCGCTGACAAAACGCGGGCAATTCAGGTCAAGGTTCAGCGCACGCTCTGCCAGGTTGCTCAGCACGTCCAGCTCGGCCAGGGCCGCGGCGGTGTCCTGCAGGGGCGGCAGGTGGCTGATCATGGTCTCCAGCAGGGCCTCATAGAGCATTTTCTCGCGGGCCAGGGCCCGGCTCTTGGCGGACAAGGCCTTGTCTTCGAATTCCTTGAGCTCTGGGGTGATAAAGCGCTCGGCGCCCTTGAGGGTCTGGCGTCGGATGTAGTCCGCCGGAGCCTGTTCGGCCTGTTTGCTTGGCAGCTCGATAAAGTAGCCATGAATGCGGTTGTAGCCGACCTTCAGGTTGGCCAGGCCGGTGCGGGCTTTTTCCCGGGCCTCGAGATCGATCAGGAACTGCCCGGCGTTCTCGCTCAAGGATTGCAGTTCATCGAGCTCGACGTCGTAGCCGGTCTTCAGCACGCCGCCGTCACGGATGACCGCCGGCGGATTGTCGATGATGGCTTTTTCCAGCAGCGCCGCGAGCTCCGGGTAGGTGCTGGTGGTCTGTGCCAGTTGAGTAAGGTGCGGACCTTCCAGTTCTGCCATTGCCACTTGCAATTCGGGCAGCGCCGCCAATGCGTCACGCAGGCGTGCCAGGTCGCGCGGGCGGGCATTGCGCAGGCCGATACGGGCGAGGATCCGCTCGATATCGCCGATCTCTTTCAGCTGCGGTTGCAGCTTCTCGAAGCGATAGCCATCCAGCAGGCAGGTAATCGAGGTCTGCCGCGCCTGTAGGACCTTGAGGTCACGCAGCGGACGGTTCAACCAGCGAGTCAGCAGGCGGCTGCCCATGGCGGTCTGGCAACGGTCGACCACCGATTGCAGGGTGTTGTCGCGACCGCCGGCCAGGTTGGTGTCCAGCTCCAGGTTGCGCCGGCTTGCGCCGTCCAGCACCACGGTGTCGTCCAGGCGTTCGTGCCGCAGGCTGCGCAGATGGGGCAGGGCGGTGCGCTGGGTTTCCTTGGCGTAACTGAGCAGGCAACCGGCGGCGCCGATGGCCAGGGTCAGGTTCTCGCAGCCAAATCCCTTGAGGTCCTGGGTCGAAAACTGCTGGCACAGGCTCTTGTGGGCCGAGTCACGCTCGAAGTCCCAAGGCGCGCGACGCCGCACACCACGACGCTTCTCTGCCGGCAAACCCTGTGGCCAGTCATCCGGGATCATCAGCTCGACCGGGTTGACCCGCTCCAGCTCCGCCAACAGGTTTTCCCAGCCTTTGATCTCCAGCACGGTGAAGTTGCCGCTGGTAATGTCCAGGACCGCCAGGCCAAACAGACGCTCGTCACCCAGCACCGCGGCGATCAGGTTGTCGCGGCGTTCATCGAGCAACGCCTCGTCACTGACCGTGCCTGGGGTGATGATGCGCACCACCTGGCGGTCCACCGGACCTTTGCTGGTGGCCGGGTCGCCCACTTGTTCGCAGATCACCACCGACTCGCCGAGCTTGACCAGCTTCGCCAGGTAACCTTCCGCCGCATGGTAAGGAATGCCACACATCGGAATCGCCTGGCCCGCCGACTGCCCGCGTGCTGTCAGGGTGATGTCGAGCAGCTTGGCGGCCTTCTTGGCGTCTTCGTAGAAGATTTCGTAGAAGTCGCCCATGCGATAGAACATCAACTGATCAGGGTGCTGGTTCTTGAGGCGCCAGTACTGCTGCATCATCGGTGTGTGGGAGGACAAGTCTGAGAGTGCTTTATTCATCGGGTAGGTAGGCAAATTCGTTGAAAGTGGTGGGGCAAGGGCGGGGCATCGGCCCGGCGTTTCCGCGATGGGCGCAAGGTTACCATGGGCGGTCGGCCCTTCGCAGGCGTGAGGCCGTAGGTTGTTTCTGAAAAGAATGCATAAAATATGCAAATCAGCATTTGTCATCGGCGAAAAGAACGAGCAATATGCGCGTTATGCAAAAACGCAATGTTTCTACCGTCTTAAGAGAACTGCTCGATCGCAACGGAATCTCCCCTACGGAGCTTCACCGTCGAACCGGCGTGCCTCAATCCACACTCTCGCGGATCCTCAGCGGCAAGATCGTTGATCCGTCGGACAAGCACATCTCGCGCATCGCCGAGTACTTCCAGGTCAGTACCGATCAACTGCGCGGGCGCGCTGAGATTGCCCCAGGCCGCGCGGCGATTGGCGACGAGATACATTCCGAACTCAAGGACATAAGTCTGTGGGACGACGATACGCCTGTCGATGACGACGAGGTCTCGGTCCCCTTTCTTCGAGAGGTTGAATTGGCTGCAGGATCAGGAAGATTCGTCATCGAGGAAAGCGAGCGCGCCAGCCTGCGTTTTGGCAAGCGCAGCCTGCGCCATAACGGTGTGCAGTTTGACCAGGCCAAGTGCGTCACAGTGCGCGGCAACAGCATGCTGCCGGTGCTGCGCGACGGCGCCACCGTGGGCGTCAATGCCGGCAAGTGCGGTATCGGCGACATCGTCGATGGCGACCTCTACGCCATTAACCATAATGGCCAGTTGCGGGTGAAGCAGCTGTATCGCCTGCCTACCGGCATTCGCCTGCGCAGCTTCAATCGCGACGAGCATCCGGATGAGGACTACAGCTTCCAGGAAATTCAGGAAGAGCAGATCACCATCCTCGGCCACGTCTTCTGGTGGGGCATGTACGCCCGCTAACCGAACCGCCGTCAGATAAAACCCGCCACCGAGTGGGTTTTTTTTCGCATGCAGAAAAGCCGTGAGCCTTGTGCGACAAGGGATTCATGCGCTCGTGCATTTCTTGCGCGCAAATAAATGCATTTATGCATTGACTGTATATGCATAAACGCATATTCTTTGTCTCAAGCCGCTCAACAACGGCGACCAACACCGCTCTTTAGTGGCAAAGCAAAGGCAGCGATGAACCGGCCTCAACGGTTCAGAGGGTTGGCAACTGACCCGGGTGTGCAGCGTAAAGCACCAGAAGCAGTTATCCGGCGGACAGGGTCGCGGTCGGAGGAACAATTTAAATGGATCCGTACCGCGCCAGTAGCGCCGAAAGATCAGAAGGACCGCATTACTGAAAAGCCTGGGCAACCGGGCTTTTTGGAATGCCTGCCTAACTGTATGCCCCTTGGCGATACAGGCTCACAGCAGCACCCGCATTATTTTCCGGCCAATGAATTGGCTTTTCCCGCACTGGAGGTAAGACATGACAAACGAGCAACAAGCGTTGCTGGACATGCCGATCTGGCTGGTCATCGTCCTCGCTCTGGTGGGTGGCGTGTCCGGCGAGATGTGGCGCGCTGACAAGGAGGGTGCCCGAGGCTGGCTGCTGGTGCGACGACTGGCCCTGCGCTCCGGCGCCTGCGTGGTCTGCGGTGTCTCGGCGATCATGCTGCTGTACGGCGTCGGCGTGTCGATCTGGACCGCCTGCGCACTCGGCTGCCTGACCGCCATGGCCGGCGCCGATGTCGCCATCGGCCTTTATGAACGTTGGGCGGCCAAGCGGATTGGGGTGTGCGAGGTGCCACCGCGGGACTCTCACTCTGATCAATGAGCAATTAATAATTAGTTATGAGTGATGGACGCCGATTAGTTGATCGCACGTCGTAAGGAGTTGCAGCAGTTTTTTGTATGCAAGGCCGTTTCAAAAATGAGCACGTAAGCTCGTAAAAATACTATCGGAGATGTTATGGGAAAGATTAAAGCTGTATTGCTGTTGAGTCTGTTTTCGTTGATGAGTATTTCAATTAACTCCTGGGCGGATACCGCACTGTCCTGGAACTTGGCGAGGGACGTGATCTTTATAAAGGAGAACCCTGCGACGAACTCGCCTTGGACATTTATGCAGAATGCCTCGGGACTGAATAAGCCCGAAAACTACACCCTGCTGCCTTACTTTAAAGCGGACGACTGTGGCGGCAAGCCAGCAACCTGCTGGAGAGATCCAGTATCTGAGTCTCTTGTATCGGTCCATTTCAAGACTTACACCTTTACCGAAAACGTCGGCTATGTTCTCGAGCCAGGTAACGTGGGGCTACACCCTGGCAAAAATAGCCAAACAATCATCCGCTGGGCCAGCCCTGTGGTTGGAGAGGTCAATGTTCTCGGGCGTATCAATCACATCCACTATGGTTGTGGTGACGGTGTCAGCTGGTCCCTGAACCTTGACGGTACGGTTCTTCAGTCTGGCACCTTGGCCAAAGGTCAGGGGGCTATCGTTTCAGTAAGTAAAGTTCCTGTTACCAAAGCGTCCTCCCTCTATTTTGTTCTCGACAAGAAGGGCGCTTATTACTGCGATACCAGCACCATCGACCTGTTGATCACCAAGTAATTAAGGACAAGTCTGGATGTATCAACGTTTGAAACGCCCCACGTGATCACCACCCCGATCAACGCGAAGAGAATGAACAGCGATGAATGATGAAGAACTGGCGGCGATCAATCGTCTGGTTGCGGCCCTGCAAACCCAAGCAGATGGTCAGTTGGCGTTGAACGCAGCCATCCGTCTGCTGGCCCAGAGTAATCAGGCGCTGGTCGATCTGATCAAGAGCCGAGAGCCAGATCCGAACGCCCCCCCTTATCTCGATGGCACGCCCGCTCCGTGAGCTGCCGGGCGGCCTGAGCCAGCCTTTCAAACCGAGTCATACCCATTGCCCGCCATTGCGGGTTTTTTATTGTTCGCAGGAGAACACCCGATGTCGATTCTTACCCAAGGTACTCAAATTTTTGCCCTTGTTCCGTCGCTCGCCGGCAGCGGTCCGTACACCGTGTTGGAAATCGAACACGCAACCTCTTTCGATCCAGGCGGTGCACCCGCTGAGCAAATCGAAGACACCAGCCTCAACGCAGCAGAGCGCAGCTACAAAAAAGGTCTGCGTACTCCAGGCACCGCCAGCCTGGGTCTGAACGCCGACCCTGCAAACGCCAGCCATATCCGCCTGCATCAGCTTTCCGAGGCTGATGGCGACACCAGCGTCAAGTGGGTGGTGGGCTGGTCCGACGGTAAAGGCGTGGTACCCACCGTCAACACCAAGGGTGACAACTTCGAGCTACCGGCCACTCGCACCTGGTTTGCCTTCGACGGCTACGTCTCGGACTTCCCTTTCAACTTCGCGCTGAACGCGGTGGTCACTACCACCGTCACCATTCAACGCACGGGTGGTTCCACCTGGATCAAGAAAGCCTGAGAGGCCCTATGAACCTCAAACAACTGAAAGCCAAAGGCGGCATCGTCGACGGTCAAGCAGTCAAAAAGGAAGTGAGCTGGACTCATCCAGACAGCAAAACGGGGAAGGAGGTGACCGACACCTTCACCCTGCACATCCGTCGGCAGTCCTTCGGTGTGATCGAGCGCCTGTTTGCCCAGGGTGAGTCCGAGTCTAGTCGCAATGCCAGTTTCATCGCCGCATCGGTGGCATTGGGTGCTGAAGGCGCGGAAAGCCTCAGTTACGACGACGCCTATAACCTTGAACCGTCGTTGGGTTTCCTGATCCTGAACGCGGTGAATGAGGTCAACGGCACAGGTGGCGCCGCCGCAAAAAACTGAGTGCCGCCGATGAGTTCTGGCACGAACTTGTACTGAACGGAGTCGGCGGCCGGACCATAGCTGAAGCCAAGGAGCGCATGACCTATCACGAAGCCCTGGCGTGGGGGCGCTATATCGATCGATATGGCTCCCTGCATTCCGGTAGGCGGCTGGAGGCGGGCAACGCACTGGTTGCATTGCAGACCCACCGGCTGGGCGGGGGCACGGCTGAATTGCTGGATTTCATGCCTTATGAACAACGCTTGGGGATGTCACTCGAGCGCGCAATGAACGAGTGGTGCTAGGACAGGCCACTTTTCTCAAACCCGTTTCGACGGGTTTTTTCATGACCCGGAGAAACCTATGGCAACTGCTTCCCAAGGGAATCTGCTGCTGGACCTTGGCAGCCTGGAACGGGCCTTGGATAAAGCACAGCGTATTACCGATCAAGGCATGCGCAGCATGCAGCGACGAGTCGAAGAGGCCGGAAAGAAAATGGCTGATGCCTTAGCCATTTCGTCTGCGTCTGCGTTGGACGCGACTTCCAGTGCCTTCGGCGATCTACGCAAGGCCTATGACCCGGCAGCCAAAGCAGCCGATGAATTTGTAAAAAGCCAGAGCGCCTTGAACGCACTGCTCCAGCAGAACAAGAGTGTTGGAGCCGAGTATGCCCAGTCTCTGGATAAACAGTGGTTACAAAGCGCAGCGCAGGCCCCGGCGAGCTACACCGACAAGGCGGGAATCAGTTTTCCAGTAGGTGATGCTTACGGCCGGGTAACGCAGCAGAGCGCCGATTACGCGACAAAACTTGATGAATTGAAGGCCAAGCACAGCGAAACCACGCAACAGATCCAGAGCGATTATGGGCAGATGGGCGAGTTGCTCGATGGATGGAAGAATGGAGCGCAGTCCGCTTTTAGCGACTACATGAGTAGCGCCAACGACGTGGCAGGCAAGACCAAGGCCGTGTTTACCAGTGCCTTCCAACAAATGGATGAGGCGATCCTGCAGTTCGCCACCACGGGCAAATTCTCCTTTTCAGATTTTGCCAAGTCGGTGCTCAAGGACATGGCGATGCTGGCGGCAAAGACGGCGGCTTCCAGTGCGCTAAGTTCGTTGTTCGGCATGATCGGTTCTACGGTAAGTAGTCTTTTCCCCAGTGCTGCCCCAGCATCCCGCACCTTCACTGTGGGTGGTGTATCGAATGTGTTCACCCCGCAACTCGATGCTTCCGGTGTAACGCCGCCGGTGTTTTCTCATGCCAAAGGTGGGGTCTTTACTAACTCCGTGGCCATGGGGCCGACGCTGGCGCCAATGGCCCTTTTCGGTGAAGCCGGACCAGAAGCCATCATGCCTTTGAGTCGTGGCTCCGACGGTTCGCTGGGTGTTGTTGCGTTGGGCGGCGGACAGTCTGGCACCACCAGTAACCAGCAAGTGGTCATCCAGCAGACCATCAATGTGGCCGACGGTCAGGCTGGCGCTTCTGGGGCCGGCATGAACTCGCAGAACCTCGCCAATGCCTACGCCAGTGCCGCCAAGCAAGGCGCTGCCGAGCAGATCGCTCGTGACCTGAAACCGGGCGGCCAAATCTGGTCCGTCATCAACGGCCGCTGATTCCCAGCGGCCGCAACGGCTCACGCCCGGAGAAAAACATGACTATTGAAACATTCACCTGGGTACCCAAGGTGGAACCCGTGGGCAGCGTCGAGTTTCGTCTTAAATCTGCCCAGTTCGGTGATGGTTATCGGCAGGTGGCGCAGGACGGGATCAACAACAAGACCCAGTCCTGGCCACTGACCTTTGTCGGTGATGACAAGAAGATCAAGCCGATCATCGACTTCATCGACTCTCATCAAGGCGCCATGCCTTTTTACTGGACGCCGCCGCTGGGCGAGCAAGGGCTGTATCGCTGCCAGACCTATCAGCCCTCGCCGTTAGGGGCGGGGGTCTATTCGCTCAGCGCAACTTTTGAACAGGCGTTTCATCCATGACTATCGATCCGATCAACGTTGGCAGTGCACCCAACGATGGCAGTGGCCAGAACCTGCGCTCGGGTGCCCAGACCATCAACGACAATTTTGTGGAGCTGGACAGCCGCACTGCCGCCGCGCAGGCCAAGGCTGACCAGGGTGTGACGGACGCCGCAGTCGCCAAGGCCAAAGCTGATGCGGCAGTTCCAGCCTCAGCCTTGGGCACGACTGTGGCGCAGTTGGTCAACGGAACGGTGCCAGCTTCGCAGTTACCTCGAGATGTGCTGGAGTTTCCAACACTGGCCGATTTTCCGGTGATGGGGGAGGCCGGCAAGATCTATATTGCGGTCAACGATGGTGAAAGCCTGAACAACCCCACGAAGCAATATCGATGGAGTGGTTCGGCATTTGTGTTGATCCCTTCGTCACCAGGATCAACCGACCAGGTGGCGGAAGGAGCGACCAACCAGTATTTCACTGCGGCCCGGGTGCGTTCGACGTCGCTGGTGGGCATGGGGGAGCAGGTCGACGCTGCAATCGTGGCTAGCGATACGCTGCTGCAGGGCTTTGCCAAGGTGCAGGGCCAGCTCAACACCAAGCTCGGCAAGAGTGAGACAGCGGCCGACTCGGACAAGCTCGCAGGCCAGCCTGCTGCTTTTTACAGCGCCACCATGAGGGGGGCGACAGCCTCCGCTGGCGGTGCAAAAGGCCTGGTTCCCGCTCCGCCTGTGTTGGAGACGGATAAAGACCGCTTCCTGTGCAGTGATGGGACCTTCAAGGAAGTGGCCAGCGGCACCGGTTTGCCTGTGGGCTCGACCATTCCCTGGACCCTGCCGGTGGAGACGATTCCAGCCGGGTTCGTGGAGCGCTCCGGACAGCTTCTGCAGCGCGCCGTATGGCCTGGGTTGTGGGCCAAGGTCCAGGCTGCAGCAGTGGCGGACGATCAGTGGAAGTCAAATGTCAGACTCCGCGGCTGCTATTCCCATGGTGATGGTTCCACGACCTTCCGGATGCCGGATGACAATGGCAAATACGACCAGCTTGGTGTGGGCGGGGTCACTTACCGGGGTTATGGGTTGAACTCTGCTGGGGTTGTAGGGGGTCACCAGGCTGACCAGACACAGGCGATGAATCATCGTACGGCTGAAGCCAGTGCTACCCCTGGCACGCTTGTCCCTATTGGCTTTAACACGGACACCGCGACCACTAATGGTGCACGCAGCGCGGCAGCTGTGCAGGCATCGATGTACTGCACACACACCGGGGGAGCGGTATCCGATCGTATTAATGGACCCCCCCGGGTTGGCTCAGAAACCCGTATGGCCAACTCCAGCGTAATCTGGATCACAATGGCTGCCGCTGTTGCTTCTGTGCCCGGAGAAGTGAATGTTCCTGCCCTGGCCACTCAAGTGGACAACAGCGCCCAGCGGGTCACGAAGTTGGAAGGAGTTATCAATCCGATTAAGCCTTCCTGGATCAGCAATTGCCTGGTCAACAGCGTTTACGCCATCGTCAATGGAGTGCTGTGGTCCGCGTGTGGTGCCGCGACTGTATATGGCAACTTTCAAGCCGGTCGCGGACCTAACGCTTCTACTTCGCTTTATGGCCTGAATAACTTCAGTCGAGTGAATATCCCCAGCACGTCTCCGGTAATCAAAGCAGGTGCTGTGGGTTACAACGGCTATGCACTTCTTGCAAACGGGGAACTCTGGGCTTGGGGCTATAACAACTATGGGCAGTTGGGGATTGGGAGCGTGGCGTTGGTTCCACTACCCACGCTATCCACGAGTGGAGTGCTCGATATCTACTTCCATGAGACCAACTCTGGTCACAGTTTTGACGGAGGTAAGGCGCTGATTCGCAGGGCTGATGGCTTGTACGCTGCCGGCTATAACGGGTATGGCCAGCTCGGTAGTGGTGACACCACCCTGCGAAACTCCTGGACCAAGGTTTGGGATGTGCCGACTCAAGGTGGTATCAAGTCGGTGTGGAACCTTGGCAGTTCCTACGGGCGTACTTGGGTACAGACCTCGGATAATCGTTTGTTCTTTGCAGGCTATAACGGGAATGGGCAGGCCGGTGTGGCTGCGCCGGTTAACATCGTCTCCTTTACTGAGGTGACCGCTGCGTGGGGTGGAGCCGATGAAATCGCCAAACTCTTGAGTATCAAAGGCGGCAGCGGATGGGCTGACACCGCTGCAAACGCTAGCGGATTCACTGTGATGTGGTTCACGGACTCGGTGCGTACTTGTGGCGTCAACACCTATGCTCAACTGGGCAGTGGGAGTACCACCTCCCTGGCGACTCCCTTCAAAATCCCGCAGGCCTTTACTCAACTGAGCGTATGCGGCGGTGGCGTGGGCAGTTGCTACGGTGTGGATGCAGATGGTGCGCTTTGGGTCTGGGGCTATAACGCTACCTCGCAGTTGGGCAATGGCAATGCGACCAATCTTCTAGTGCCTACCAAACATCCGACTTTTGACGGAACGACCGCAGACCGTAAAGTCGGCAAAATCATGACTCAAGATTACGACCGGCCTTACTACAGTTACTGTTTCCCGATGTTTATCCGGAGCGCTGCGGGCAACCTGTACCACATGGGCGTCAATGGTTATGGCGACGGGGGACGCGGCGTTGTTGGGGGCCTTACCACTCCTACACTGGTAGCGCTGCCAAAGCTTGGCAACTCCGGGAAGACCATCACCATCGACAACATTGGCTTTCTGAACACTACTCATGCCGCTACCGGGGCCTCGGTAGTCTATGCGATGGACAACGAAGGCATGATCTACGGCTGGGGGCACCAGGGCCAATACGGGGTGTACCTCTCGAACGCTGCGGTTGATTGCCTGGTTCCTTTGCAATTCAAGCCCAACTGGATGCTTTAAGCGCTACAGCATCTGCGATCACCGCTACCCGCCCCAAGCGGGTTTATTTTTGCCTGAGGAATCACCATGCCGATCACGGCCGATATCCAGACCCTGGAGCCAGGCGCGTGGGTGGAGCTTTTTGAGCTCGACGCCACGAGTCTTGGTGCCGAGCTTTATCGTTTTCACGGTTACCCACAGCAGTCGTCGATCTTTTGGCAGGGACTGGAGTATTCCCCTTGGCCGATTCAGGCCGAGGGTTTTGAAATGTCCGGCCAGGGTTCGCAGCCGACGCCGACACTTTCGGTGGGTAACGTCGGCGGATTTATCACTGCCCTGGTGCTGTATTTCGAAGATTTGGTGGGGGCCCGGCTGATTCGTCACCGGACTCTCGGCAAGTACCTGGATGGCCAGCCCGAAGCGGATCCTGAGGAGGAACTGCCGCCGGATATCTGGTACGTCGAGCGCAAGTCATCCGAAGACAACGAGGTTGTGAAGTTCGAGTTGGCCAGCGCCCTGGACTTTAACGGCGTGCAGCTGCCGCGGCGGCAGATTGTCGCCAACGTCTGCTGGTGGCTGAGTTGTGGTGGCTATCGCGGGCCCTATTGCGGTTATAACGGCGGCCCGGTGGCGGATAGCAACGATGTGATTGTCACGGACGCCGCCAAGGACAAATGCGGTGGGCGCCTGAGCAGCTGCAAGCTGCGTTTCGGTGAAAACAATCCGCTGCCCTTTGGCTCATTTCCAGCGGCTGGGCTGCTACGGAGCTGACCATGAACAAGGCAAACCTGGCGGCCATCGAGCGCCATGCCCTGGCCGAGTACCCCCATGAGTGTTGCGGGTTGCTGATTCGTGAGGGGCGCAAGCGCGTCTACGTGCCGTGTCGCAATACTGCTACCACGCCCAGCGAGCATTTTCGCTTGGCGCCCGAAGATTATGCGGCAGCGGAAGAGCGCGGCGAGGTGCTGGCAGTGATTCACAGCCACCCGGATTATCCGCCGGCGCCCAGCGAGGCGGATCGGGTGGCTTGTGAGGCGTCGGGCCTGCCCTGGCACATTCTTGAAGTGCGCAAGGGCGACGACGGCAAGGTGTGCAAGGGCGAGTGGGCGAGCCTGGTGCCCACCGGGTATCAAGCCCCCCTGATCGGCCGTGCCTTTGCCCACGGCATACATGATTGCTTGAGCATCATCCTGGATTACTACCGCCGGGAGCTGGGTATTGAGCTGGGAAGTTATCAGCGTGAAGACGGTTGGTGGGATAAGGGCGGCAACCTTTACCTGCAACACCTGCCGCAGGCCGGTTTCGAGCGCGTCAGTGATTTGCGTCAGGGCGATGTGGTGCTGATGCAAATTCGCTCGCCAGTCCCCAATCACGCGGCGATCTACCTGGCTGATGGCATGCTCAAGAGCGAACCGCAACATTTTCCAGCCCCGGGCTCGATCCTGCATCACCTTTACGGACGTGACAGCAAGCGCGATACCTACGGCGGTTACTGGGACGAAGTCACGGTCAGCATCTGGCGCCATCGCCGGCTTATGGCGAAGGCTTGAAACCCATCGCCTTTCCTTGAGTTAAACCGAGGATCTTTGTTTCTGGGAGTGATGTGATGAATCAGCAAAAAATCAGGGTCATCCGTCTTTACGGGACCCTGGGAGCGCGCTTTGGCCGAGTGCACAGGCTGGCGGTGAGCAATGCCTCGGAAGCGGTACGTGCCTTGTGCATCCTGATTCCGGGGTTCGAGGCTTTCCTGATGGGGTCCAAGGACCGCGGGCTGACCTACTCGCTGTTTCTCGGCCGCGACAATATCGGTCACGACCGTTTGAACGCGCCCAGTGGAAACAGCGATATCCGTATTGCTCCGGTAGTGATCGGCAGTAAACGTTCGGGCGGGCTTCAAACCATTATCGGCGTTGCCTTGGTGGTAGCTGCTTCCTACTTTTCAGGGGGCATGTTTGCCGCCGGAGGCAGTTCGGCACTGATCGGTGGCAGCAGCACTACAGGCTGGACCATCGCGGCCAATATCGGAATTTCCATGGCCATGGGCGGGGTCATGCAGATGATGTCGCCGCAGCTAAAGGGCCTCGGTGCCATGGATCGCCCCGACAATCGTGCCAGCTACAGTTTCAACGGTGCGGTTAACACCAGCGCCCAAGGCAACCCGGTGGGGCTGTTATACGGTCAGTTGACTGTCGGCAGTTCGGTGATCAGTGCCGGGATTTATGCGCAGGATCAGCTCTGAACCAGGCTGTATCCGTCCTTCCGTTGAAGCCCGCCTCGGCGGGTTTTTTATTGCCAGGAGAACCCCATGGGCTTGGCCGTAGAACGACAAAAGATGCAAACCGTGCTGCTGTCAGGCTCCCTGGCGAGAATGTTCGGGCGTGAGCACAGGGTGGCCATCGCCGGCGGTTTCAAGGAAGTGATGGGGTACTTCCGGCAGTTTCCCGGCTTCGAGCGCTACATGGTGCAGAGTGCGGATAAAGGATTGCGATTCGCCGTGTTCAAAGGGCGGCACAACCTTTCCGAGACCGAGATTCATCAGCCCCTGGGCAAGGAAGTGATCCGTATCGCGCCGGTTCTAAGCGGCTCGAAGCGTGCTGGAGGTTTGCAGACCATTCTCGGGGCGGTGTTGATGGCAGTGGCTTACTTCAACCCCTTCGGTTACCTGACCGGCCCAGCCGCCTCGTTTTTGATGATGACTGGGGCGACCATGGCGATGGGGGGCGTCATGCAGATGCTGGCTCCGGTGCCAAAGGGGCTAGCCGCCCAGGACAGCCCGGAAAACCGCCCCAGCTACAGCTTCAATGGCCCGGTCAACACCAGCGTCCAGGGGAATCCGGTGGGATTGCTCTACGGCCAGTTGACCGTCGGTAGCGCCGTGATCAGCTCCGGCATCTACGCCGAAGACCAACTCTAACCCCTCCCGTCTTCAATCAGCCTGCCATTGCGTGGGCCTTATTTCGCCTGAAGGAAAGCCATGACTGACCTTATTCTCGCTGGCAGCAAAGGCGGCGGCTCCAAGCCCCGTCCCTCCGTGGAGGCGCCAGACAGCCTGCAAAGCACGGCTTACGCTCGGATTCTCGACCTCGTCAGCGAGGGCGAGATCGTGGGCTTGAAGAACGGCAAACGCTCGGTGTTTCTCAACGAGACGCCCCTGGCCAATGCTGACGGTAGCCTGAACTTCTCCGGGGTCAGCCTCGAAACCCGCAACGGCAGCCAGGACCAGACCTACATTCCGGGATTTCCGGCGGTGGAGAACGAGGCCTCGGTGGCGGTGGAGTTGCGCAGCGATCAGCCCTGGAGCAAGGCCATCACCAACCTGCAACTGTCGGCGGTGCGTATCCGCCTGGCAGTCTCGCGGCTGGCGCAGACCAATACCAGCAACGGTGATACCAACGGTTATACCGTTCGTTATGCCATTGACCTTTCCACTGATGGCGCTGCCTTCGTTGAAGTGCTGCAAGCGGCGTTCAGTGGCAAGACTTCGAGCAAATATGAGCGTTCCCATCGTGTCGATCTGCCTGCTGCTACCGCCGGCTGGACGGTTCGTGTGCGCCGCCTGACGCCGAATTCCACCAGCGGTGCGATTGCCGACACCACCAGTGTCGAATCCATCACCGATGTGATCGATGCCAAGTTGCGCTACCCAGGGTCGGCGATCATCGGCCTGCAATTCGATGCCTCGCAGTTCCAGTCGATCCCCACCCGCTCCTTTGAATTGCAGGGCCGGATCATCCGCGTGCCCAGCAACTATGACCCGTTGACCCGGGTTTACAGCGGCGTCTGGGATGGCACCTTCAAGTCGGCCTGGACCGACAACCCGGCCTGGATCTACTACGACCTGTTGTTGCACCCACGTTATGGCCTGGGGCATTTGCTCAACGCCGCCCAGGTGGACAAGTGGGAGCTGTACCGCATTGGCCAGTACTGCGACCAACCGGTCTCCGACGGCAAGGGCGGCACGGAGCCGCGCTTCACCTGCAACCTCTATCTGTCGGTCCGTGCCGATGCCCTAAAAGTGCTGCAGGACCTGGCGACCACCTTCCGCGGCATGGCTTATTGGGGCGCAGGCTCGGTGATGGCCGTGGCCGATATGCCGGAAGACCCGGTGTACACCTACAGCAATGCCAACGTGGTCGACGGCAAGTTCGTCTACGGTGGCTCGGCGAAAAAGACCCGCTACAGCGTAGCGCTGGTCAGCTGGAACGACCCGACGGACTTCTACCGGCAGAAGGTGCAGTACGTCGATGACCCGGAAGGCATTGCCCGCTACGGGGTACAACAGACCGAAATCACCGCCACCGGTTGCACCTCACAGGCTCAGGCCCAGCGCATTGGCAAATGGGCGCTGCTGACTAACCGCCTGGAAACCGAAAGCGTGAGTTTCTCCGTGGGCCTGGATGGCACCCTGGCCCGTCCGGGCCAGATCATCCGGGTAGCCGATAACGACAGGGCCGGGCGCAGAATTGGCGGGCGACTGCGCTCTGCGACTCTGGACACCCTGGTGCTCGATGCCGATGTGAAAGCCTATCCGGGTGACACCGTCACGCTGATCATGCCCACCGGCAAGGCCATCTCGCGCGTGATCAAGTCGGTGGGTTATCCGCTGACCTGGGACAGTACCGGAATCACTTGGGACAACGGGGATATCACCTTCGACACCACCGGGTTCCCGGCTGAAGTTCAACGTGTGGTACTGGGCACGGATCTGGATGAGCTGCCGCCAGTGCATTCGATGTGGGCGATTGATTCGCCGACGTTGGCAGCCCAACAGTTTCGAGTGCTGTCAGTGGCTGAAGACTTCACTGATGACTCCATCAAGTACAGCATCAGTGCTGTCAAGCATGTCGCCAGCAAGTTTGAAGCGATTGATAACGGTGCACGAATTGAACGGCCGCCGGTGACGGTGATTCCGCCAAGTGTGCAACGGCCGCCGAGCAACGTGCGGGTGAGCAACGATCACTTTGTTGACCAAGGCAGTGCGGTCAGCGTCATGACCATCGAATGGGATCGCCCCGAAAGCGCAATTGCTTACGAGGTGTACTGGCGCAAGAACGATGCTGAGTGGGTGTTCGCCGGACGTACCGGTGCGACCTCGATTGAAGTCAACGGGATCTATGCCGGGCGTTATGTGGCCAAGGTTCGAGCGATCAACTCGCTGGATATTGGCTCGGTATTCGCAACCTCCACTGAGACCGTCCTGAATGGCAAGACCACACCGCCACCGGTGGTGGTGGCGTTCACTGCTGAGTCGATTGTGTTTGGCATCAAGTTGAAGTGGGCGATTCCAGCAGGAGTTGGTACTGCCGACCTGCAGCGAACTGAGATCTGGTACAGCCAGACGAATGAAGTTGGAACAGCTACCAAGTTTGGTGATTACGCCTATCCGCAGACGGATCTGACGATCATGGGGTTGGCCGCCGGCGTACGGTTTTTCTTCTGGGCGCGGCTGGTGGATCGTATCGGCAACGTAGGAGCGTTCTTCGGGCCTGTGACAGGCCAGTCCTCGGCTGATGCTGGCCCGATTCTGGATTACCTCAATGACCAGATCACCGAGACTCAGTTGAGCCAGCACCTACTGGAGAGGATCGACTCAGGTGGAGGCGCTCAGGTTGAGGTGGAGGCGCTGAAGGGTGAGTTGGCGGCGATGTACAGCATCAAGACTCAGCTCACCGTCAATGGAAAACCTTACCTGGCAGGTATTGGTATCGGAGTAGAGAACGATGAAGGGGTCATCACTAGTCAGGTGCTTATTGCGGCAAGTCGGTTTGCTATTGTTGATCCAAATAGATCTGAAGTGTTTTATCCATTTGTTATACAGGGTGATGAGGTTTATATAAATTCGGCATTGATTGAAAGTGGCTCAATTTCTAGTGCAAAAATTGAAAGTGCGGCCATTACATCTGCAAAAATACAAGATGCGTCAATTACAACTTCTAAGATTGAAGATTTGTCCGTGACAGCAGCTAAGATTCAAGATCTGAGTGTTAGCACTCTTAAGATTAAAGGGAATGCTGTAACCATTCCTGCGCAGGCCTATACCGCTGGGTCTATGACTTTGTTCGCAGGCGCAAATCAAAGATATTATGACTTTGTAGATGTTCAGAAGGTTGTGGTGGATCTTGATCAGGACTTGTTTGCTAATGTGTCAGGGTCATTTTCTGCTGATGGAAGTGGGCGTGGTATTGGTGGTGGTGCGCAATGGCGGTTGCTTATCAATGGTGCTCATGTAGTCGGTGGAGGGCTGAACTATATAGGTATGGCTGGATTTAACTATGGGACGTCACTAACGAAAGGGCTGTATACGATATCATTTCAAGTGGCTGCTCAGCCCAATATGAGTGGTGCGGCTGGTTTCACTCAGGTTCTTTCTCAGCGTTCTCTTATGTTTATGGGGGTTAAGCGATGATTAAGGTAGTTGAGTATTGTATGCAAACTGGAGAAATTTATCGGGTTATAGACTTTTGGGATAAGCATATTGCTCAGCGCTTATATCCAGAGGCCCTTATAGTATCTTCCGAAGTATTGGTTACAGATGAGCTTCATATTGTGGTCGGTGGTGTCGTAGTAAACCGGCCTATGCAGTCAGTTACTGTTGAAGGTAGGGTTTTAAAGGGGGTTGTAAAAGGAGCTAAGCTATTTATTGATGACTCTATTTATGAGGCTGATGGTACGGATATCGAATTGGAGTTTGATCTGGAAAAGACTCATTATATTAAGATTTGCATTTGGCCGTATGTGGATGAAGGGGTTTTCTATGAAAATAAAACACTCAGTTAGTTATGCAAAGGCTCGCGCTATTTCCTATCCAAGTGTGGAGGATCAGCTTGATATGATTTGGCATGGGATGAATTGCAGTTTGCTTGATAAGGTTGAGCCTTTCTATTCAAGTATACTTGCTGTCAAGGAAAAATACCCTAAGGAGCCTATTGGTGATTTTTCTAGGGAATAAATATAGCTTGTGATTTTTAAGTCGAGTGGTTTCAGGCTTTTCCCTGTTTTTATATTCCGGCTGCAGTAGTTTTTTTATTAAAAGGCTCTAGTGTTGAAGGGTTGGGGTATGAGTTTGTCTAGGAAAAAGCAGTGCTTTAGTTTTAATTGGTTGAGGGGTTTGTATCTTGTGTCAGGGTTTAAGGGAGAGGATGAGTGAGAGTTACGTCGATATTAAGCCAGCTCAAAGAATATTGTCGTGGTCTAGAGTCCAGGATATTTTTTGGTGATGTTGCTGATGCGTTGAAAGTTGATTTTATGTCGCAGTCTCCTATTGTTTTTCTGTTGGTTAGAGCTGATCAGGCTTCTCTAGAGTCTGGAAAAAATACTAACTACCAAGTCATCCGTGATCTCTTCGAAGTCCTCTTGGCCATCGATGCCAGTCACCCCCAACAAGCCCTCGACCAGCTCCACGACCTGCGCGCCGAAGTCTGGCGGGCCCTGGTCGGTTTCAAACCCGGCCTCGACTACAACCCCATCGAATACGACGGCGGCGAGCTGGTGTCGCTCAGTGCCACCCGCTTGCTCTACCGCCTGCACTTTTTCGCTGAGTTCCAGCTGGGTCGCAACCTGCCCAGCCAGCCGGCGGAAACCTGGCATGAACGTGAACTCGACGGCTTGCCGTCTTTTACCGGGGTCACGGTGCGGGTCGATGCCATCGATCCGGCCGACCCCAATCTGCAACGTCCGGGGCCCGACGGGCGTCTGGAGCTGACTTTTTCAGGAGACGTAACCCCATGACTAAACGCATCACTGTGCTGCCGGCCGCTGGCCGCGCGGTGCCGGACCCGGAAGCGGGCGATCTGTTGCCTGTCACCGGCCGTGAAGTACCGGACAACGCCTGGTGGCGTCGACGTCTGGCCGATGGCGATATCACCAGCAAAGCCGTGAAAGCGGCGAAATCACAAGGAGCCAAATAATGGCGATCGGTTTCAGCAATATCCCTGCGGACATTCGTGTACCGCTGTTCTACGCCGAGATGGACAATTCGGCAGCCAATAGTGCTTCGTCGTCCATGCGCCGCCTGATCGTGGCCCAGGTCAACGACAACGCCACCAGCACCGAAGTCGGCAGCCTGGTGCTGGTATCCAGTGTGGCCCTGGCGAAAAGCATCGGCGGCACTGGCTCGATGCTCGCCGCCATGTACGAAACCTGGCGCAAGACCGACCCGGTCGGCGAGATCTGGTGCCTGCCGCTGCACAGCACCGAGGGCAGCATGGCCAAGGCCGAGCTGAAGCTCACCGGCGCGGCGACCCAGAGCGGCTTGCTCAATCTGTATGTCGGCGGTGTGCGGGTGCAGGCCTCGATCGTCACCGGCGCCACAGCCACTCAGGCCGCCGCGGCGCTGGCGCTGAAGATCAACGCCGCGGTCGATCTGCCGGTCACGGCGGCTGCCGTTGATGGCACCGTCACCCTGAGCGCCAAGTGGACCGGCGACACGGGCAATGACATCAGCCTGCAACTCAATCGCCTGGGCAAGAGCAATGGCGAGGAAACCCCGGCCGGCCTGTCGCTGACCCTGGGCAAGATGGCCGGCGGCACCGGTGTGCCGGATCAGGTCGCGGCATTGGCGGCGTTGGGCGACGAGCCTTTCGAATTTATCTGCATGCCCTGGACCGACACCTCGACCCTCAACGCCTGGCAAGCGGTCATGGATGACAGCACCGGTCGCTGGTCCTGGGCCAAGCAACTGTTCGGCCATGTCTACAGCGCCAAGCGCGGCACCGTCGGCACGCTGGTAGCAGCGGGCCAGGCGCGTAATGACCAGCACATGACCATCCAGGCCCTGGAAGCCGGCGTGCCGCAACCGGTGTGGGTGCAAGCCGCCGCCCTGGCTGCGCGGACCTCGGTGTTTATCTCTGCCGACGCCAGC
Organism: Pseudomonas sp. QD4; assembly: GCF_049199125.1. Lineage (NCBI taxonomy): Bacteria > Pseudomonadati > Pseudomonadota > Gammaproteobacteria > Pseudomonadales > Pseudomonadaceae > Pseudomonas > Pseudomonas sp. QD4. The sequence continues at coordinate 827,501 of NZ_JBLZOM010000002.1, read as the reverse complement.
CGTCCGACTCAAAGTGGCAGCCTGCCGGGTGTCGATCCGGCACCGGCCAGCGAGCGTTTCACCCTGACCGAGCGTCAGTCGCTGCTCAACTACGGCATCGCCACCGCCTATTACGAAGGCGGTTACGTGCGGATCCAGCGTTCGATCACCACCTACCAGAAAAACGCCTACGGCCAGGCCGACAACTCCTACCTGGACAGCGAAACCATGCACCAGTCGGCGTTTATCGTGCGTCGCCTGCAAAGCGTGATCACCAGCAAATACGGGCGACACAAGCTGGCTTCCGATGGCACCCGCTTTGGCGCCGGGCAACCGATCGTGACCCCGAGCACCATCCGCGGCGAATTGATTGCCCAGTACGCCAAGCTGGAAATGGAAGGCCACGTGGAGAACGCCGAGCTGTTCGCCGAGCACCTGATCGTCGAGCGCGACGTGCAGGACCCGAGCCGGGTCAACGTGCTGTTCCCGCCGGACTACATCAATGGCCTGCGGGTGTTCGCGCTGCTCAACCAGTTCCGCCTGCAGTACGACGCGGCGGCCTGAATCGGGCCTGTTGCATAGCGTTTTTTCAGCCCGCCTCGAGCGGGCTTATTTTTTCGGAGAAATATCATGGGTCAACTGATTGCAGGCACCTGCTACGTCAAAGTGGACGGCGCGCAACTGACCATCAACGGCGGCTGCGAAGCACCGCTGATGGCCGTCAAGCGGGAAACCGTGGTCCCGGGTTTCTACAAGGAAACCGACCTCACCCCGTCGTTCAAAGTCACCGCGCTGCACACCCCGGACTTCCCGCTCAAGCAGCTGATTGCCGGTTCCGACATGACCGTCACCTGCGAGTTCGCCAACGGCAAGGTCTACGTGCTGGCCGGTGCCTACCTGGTGGACGAACCGGTGGCCAAGGGCGATGACGCCACCATCGAGCTGAGCTTCGAAGGGCAGAAGGGGACCTGGCAATGAGCAGCCTGGTAAAGCTGCAAGTGCCGATCGAAGCTCACGGCGAGCCGTTGCTGGAACTCACCCTGCGCCGGCCGACGGTGCAGGAAGTGCGCACGATCAAGGCGCTGCCGTACAAGATCGACAAGGGTGAGGAAGTCAGCCTGGACATGGACGTCGCGGCCAAATACATCGCGGTCTGCGCCGGCATTCCGCCGTCCTCGGTCAACCAACTGGACCTGGCTGACCTCAATGCCTTGAGCTGGGCGGTGGCGAGTTTTTTCATGAGTGCGGCATCGCAGCCATCGCCGACCTGATCGCTGTCGCCTATGACCTGGCCTGGTTCTGGAAGGTAGACCCCGAACAGATGCTGGCCAGGCCACTGGATGTGCTCCGGGAATCCCTGGAGCACGCGCAACGGATCAATGCGATGCAGCAGGTGCAGTGATGGCAGACACACAAACCGTAGAAAAGAAATCGGTGCTGCTCAGCGGCATCGATGAGCTGTCCCCCAAACTCGCTTCTCTTCAGGGCAAGGTCGACACGTTCAAGAAGAACCTTGAGCAGACGGGGCTGGGCAAGCTGGATATCAGCGGTCTGTTCAAGGGCGGCAGCCTGATGACGCCGTTCGTGGAAGGGATCAAGGCCTGCGATGCATTCAAGGGCAAGTTGGCCGAGGTTGGCGATTCGGCCAGCGGTACCGATATGCCGGGCGCTGCGCAAAACATGAATGTGTTCAGCCAGTCGATGGGCAAGGTTTCAGCCGCCATCGATGCGGCATTGTTGCCGGCAGTAGGTGCACTGGTGGTGGGCCTGGAGCCCATGCTTAACAGCGTGGGCAGCCTGCTCAACGACAACCCGGCGCTGGTTGAAGGGTTGGCTGCTGGCGCCATTGCTTTCTCGGCGATGCAGACGGCGGTCACCGGGGCGACTCAGGTGTTTGGCCTGATAAGCACAGTGCTCAGTGCCTCCCCGGTGATGTTGATCGCCATGGGCATCGCCTTGGCCGCCGGCTTGATCGTGGCCAACTGGACTCCGATTTCAGGCTTTTTTGTCAGCCTCTGGGAGAGCGTCAAAAGCGCCGCGGCGACGGCGATGGATGTGCTGAGCACAGTGTTCAGCTGGACTCCGCTGGGCATGGTGATTAACAACTGGGGCTCGATCACGGCGTTTTTTTCCAGTCTGTGGGACGGGATCAAAGCGCTGGCGGGCTCGGTTGTCGATTTCCTGAAGGCGGTGTTTTCCTGGTCGCCGTTGGGGTTGGTCATGGATAACTGGAGCGGCCTGACCGGCTTGTTTTCGGCGATCTGGGATCTGCTCAAGGCGTTGACGGTGCCGGTCATGGCGTTTCTCAAGGGGCTGTTCGACTGGTCGCCGTTGGGCATGATCATTAACAACTGGGGGGCGATCACCGGGTTCTTTGCCTCGATCTGGGCAGCGTTGCAACCGGCTGCCCAAGTGATCAAGACCTTCTTCGGTCTGTTGTTCGATTTTTCTCCGCTGGGGATGATCATCAACAACTGGGGGGCTATTGGCGGTTTCTTCAGTTCGATCTGGGCGGGCCTGCAATCGGCGGCTCAAATCATCAAGGACTTCTTCGGCCTGTTGTTCGATTTTTCTCCTCTGGGGATGGTCATCAACAATTGGGGAGCCATCGGCGATTACTTCAGTTCGATCTGGGCTGCGTTGCAACCGCCGGCCGAGGCCGTCAAGGCGTTCTTCGGCACGCTGTTCGACTGGTCGCCGCTGGGGATGGTGATCAATAACTGGGAGCCGATCACCGAGTGGTTCGTGGGGTTGTGGCAACGACTCCAGGACGTGATCGCACCGATCAAAGAGCTGTTTGAGGGCGGGTTCGCCGGGGTGATCGCCAATGTCACCGGCAAGGTTGAAGGCCTCACCGAGGCACAAAGGACCATCAATGCCGCGGGCAACGGGCTGGCTTCAATGCAGGGCGGCGCGCTGACGCAAAACTCCAGTGCGCTGATCCAGCAAACCGCCGCCAATAACCGTACTCAACTCGAAGGCGGCTTGATGGTGAGCTTCGCCAACGCCCCTGCCGGCCTACGCGTCGACCAAGCCCAAACCAACCAGCCAGGCCTGACCGTGGCCTCCACCGTCGGCTATCGCTCGCTTTCCCTGGGAGGTTCCAATGTCTGATTCCTGGCGTGATCGTTTATTGCCGGCGTCGTTTCGTGGCGTGGCGTTTTGGGTGGATCAGGCGAAAACCCCGGTCGGCCAAAAGGGCCAGCTGCACGAATACCCACAACGCGACCAGCCGTTTTTCGAGGGCTTGGGGCAGCAGGCGAAGATCCATGACCTGACGGCATTTATCGTCGGCGCCGATTGCCTGGAGCAGCGCGACAAACTGCTCAAGGCCCTGGAGGAGGGCGCCGGTGAGCTGGTGCACCCGTGGCTGGGGAGGATGCAGGTCAAGGTCGGCGAGTGCGAGATGACCCAGACCCGCCAGGACGGCGGACTGGTGACCTTCAGCCTGAAGTTTTACCCGGATCAGCCGCTGCGCTTTCCCTCGGCAGCGGTCAACACCCAGCAGCAGTTGCTGGTGGCCTCCGACAGCCTGCTGGGTTCGGCGGTGAGCCGTTTTGAAGAAGCGGTCAGCCTGATCAAGGCGGTGCGGATAGGGGTCAAGGAGCTGCGCGACAGCCTCAAGGACGTCTATCAAGTGATCGAGCATGAGTTCAAACAAGTGCTCGACACCTACCGTGACCTCAGCCTGCTGGTGCGTTCGATCAAGGAACTGCCGCGTGAAGTCAGCGCCGAGTTCGAAGGCCTGCTGGGGGATATCCGCGAGCTCAAGGATTTCGCCCGGGAGGGCTATCGCGGAATTCTGGCCAATGCTTCGCAGCAGGTCGAGGCGGCGAAGCAGATCGATACGCCCAAACTCACCACTGGCAAGGACACCACGGCAGCAGCCCAGGCCATGGCCAACCTGGTGCAGGACGCACTGCTGGTGAAGCTGGGCTACAAGGTGGCGCAGATGCCGGTGGCGACGCCGGTGGTCAAGCTCAACTCCACGCCGGCCGTCGGGCAGCAGGCGGTACAACCGGTGCAGCGTCTTGAGGTGCCGGTGGCCGACGATGTGCTGGCCCTGCGCGATGCCCTGAATGAGGTGATCTGGGGCGCGGCGCTGAAGGCCGATGCCCGGCACTACGAAGTGCTCAACGCACTGCGCCAGCAACTGTTCGGTCACCTGACCGCGGTGGCGTCCTCCGGGGTACGCCTGATTACCTTGTCGCCCACGCAGAGCCAACCGGCGCTGGTCCTGGCCTATCAGCGTTTTGCCGATGCGACGCGGGTCGGCGAAGTGATCCAGCGCAATGGCGCGGCGCACCCCGGGTTCCTGCCGGCCAAAGACCTTAAAGTCGCCCGGGAGTAAGCCATGACCGAACTGCAGAATACCGTGACCCTGACCGTTGACGGCCTGGATTACAGCGGCTGGAAAAACGTGGAAATCGTTGCCGATCTGGAGCGTCAGTTTCGCACCTTCAGCATGAACATCACCTGGCAGTGGCCGGGGCAGGACCAGCAGGTGCGGATCAAGCCCGGAGCGCGCTGCCAGGTGCGTATCGGCTGCGACCTGGTGCTCACCGGGCACGTGTACAAGGCGCCCATCAGTTACGACGGCAAGCAAATCAGCCTGAGTATCCAGGGCAGTTCGCTGACCCAGGACCTGGTGGATTGCGCCGCCATCAATCGCCCCAGCCAATGGCGCGAGCAGGACCTGCTGAACATCGTTCGCGCCCTGGCCCAGCCTTATGGGGTGACCGTGCGCAGCGAAATCCCCACCACCAGCAAGTTGCACACCCACAGCATCGTCCCGGGGGAAACGGTGTTCGCTTCCATCGACCGCTTGCTGACCCTGTACCGGGTGTTCTCCACCGACGATGTCGAGGGTGCGTTGCTGTTGGCGGCACCGGGCAGCGGCGGGCGCGCCAGTGATGTGCTGGAGCTGGGCAAGAACATCCTGTCGGCGAATGCAGCGATGGATTTCTCCGCGGTGTTTTCCGAGTACCGGGTGATCGGCCAGCACAAGGGCAGCGACCAGAAAAGCGGCAGCGCGGTCAGTGAAGTGTCCGGTGTGGCGAGCGATGCGCAGACCACCCGCAAGCGGGTCACGGTGATCAGCGAGGCGGCGCAACTGACCCCGGAGCTGGCCCAGCAACGGGCCGACTGGGAAAGCGCCACCCGCCAGGGCAAGGCGCTGACCACCACCTACAGCGTGCAAGGTTGGCGTCAGGCCAATGGCGACCTCTGGCGTCATAACTGCCTGGTACGGGTGATCGACAAGGTGCTGGGCTTCGATCAGGAGATGCTGATCTCCAAGGTCACTTACTCGCTGTCCGAGCGCGGCTCCATCACCACCCTGCAAGTGGCGCCGCCCTCAACCTTCGACGCCAACCCGGTGCCGACCAAACGCTGACCCCGGGCCCGATTGAGCGCTATAGACGCCGCTTGCCGGCATTGGCGCTCCATCGGTTCTGCTCAGCATCCATGGCCAGCCCATCGGCTTCTCACCCGCGGCGACCTGCTGCAAAGGATTCCACCATGAGCTTACTGACACGCCTGTTGGCGCGCGGCACCGTCGTGCTCGCCAACTCGGCCAATAAACTGCAATCGCTGCAAATGCGCCTGACCGCCGGTGAGGTGAGCGATGACATGGAGCATTTCGAACCCTACGGCTTTACCAGCAACCCCCTGGCCGGGGCTGAAGGCATCGCCACCTTTCTCGGCGGCGACCGTTCCCATGCCGTGGTGCTGGTGGTCGCCGATCGTCGCTACCGGCTCAAGGCCCTGGCCGAGGGCGAGGTGGCGATCTACACCGACGAGGGCGACAAGATCCACTTCAAGCGCGGGCGGATCATCGACATCGACACCGCGACCCTGAACATCCGCGCCAGCAGTGCGGTAAATATCGACACGCCGACCCTGACCCAGAGCGGCCAGATCGTCTCCCAGGGCGACCAGATCGCAGGTGGCATCAGCCAGATCCAGCACGTGCACTCTGGTGTGCAGCCGGGCCCGGGGCAGACCGGCATGCCGGTGGGGGGCTGAGTATGTTGACCTCTCTGAACCTGAAAGCCGCGCTGACCCGGTCGGTGCTGATCAGCCTGTTTACCTGGCGCCGCGCCGCCGATGACGACGCCCTCGATGACGACGAGCGTTTCGGCTGGTGGGGCGACAGCTTTCCCAGTGTCGCCGACGACCGCATCGGCTCGCGTTTGTGGTTGCTACGGCGGGTCAAGCTGACCCGGCAGACCCAGCTCGACGCTGAATTCTATGCCCGCGAAGCCCTGCAATGGCTGATCGACGACGGCCATTGCAGCGCCATCGACATCATCAGCGAACGCCTCGACGCCCAGCGCCTGAACCTGCGCACGGTGCTGACCCTGGCCGATGGCGAGCGCCTGGACATCAACCCCACTCACAGTTGGCAGGTGACCTATGCCGTTTGAAACGCCTTCGCTGCCGGTGCTGATCAAGCGCACCCAAAGCGACCTGGCCAGCGATGCGCTGCGCCAGTCCGATGCGCAAGTGCTGGCCCGCACCCTCAGCGGCGCCGCCTTTGGCCTGTATGGCTACCTGGATTGGATCGCCGAGCAGATCCTGCCGGACAAGGCCGATGAGTCGACCCTGGAACGCATCGCCGCGCTGCGCCTGAACCAGCCGCGCAAAGCGGCCCAGGCCGGCAGCGGCAGTGTCAGCTTCAGTGCCGTGGCCGGTGCCGTGTTGGATGTCGATACCCTGCTGCAAAGCAGTGACGGCCGCAGTTACAAAGTGACCGCGGCGCGCACCACCAGCGCCGGCCTGAACAGCACCAGCATCCAGGCCGTGGACGCCGGCACCCTGGGCAATGCCGAAGAGGGCCTGAGCCTGATTCCGGTGCAGCCGATCCAGGGCATCGGCAACAGCTTCACGGTGCTGGCGCCGGGCGTCAGTGGCGGCGTGGCCGAGGAAAGCCTTGAGTCGCTGCGGGCTCGGGTGATTCGGTCGTACCGCATCATTCCCCATGGTGGCGCCGCCGACGACTACGAGACCTGGGCCCTGGAATGCGCCGGGATCACCCGTGCCTGGTGCCGCCGCAACTACCTGGGCCCGGGCACCGTCGGCCTGTTTGTGATGCGCGACGACGACCCGCAGCCGATCCCCAATGCCGAGCAACTGGCGCAGGTTCAGGCCTACATCGAACCTCTGCGTCCGGTGACCGCCGAGCTCTATGTACTGGCGCCGGTGATGCAACCCGTGACCTACAGGCTGCGCCTGACCCCCGACACCAGCGCCGTGCGCGCCGCTGTCGAGGCTGAACTGCGCGACCTGCACAGCCGCGAAGCCGGGCTGGGCGAAAGCCTGCTGCTGACCCATATCAGCGAGGCCATCAGCAGTGCCACCGGCGAGCGCGATCACCGGTTGCTGGCGCCCACCCAGGATGTGCCCGCGGCCAACAACCAACTGTTGGTGTTCGGAGGTTGTGTATGGCTGGAATAAGAAGCGCCGCGCAATACCAGGGCCAACTGCGCAGCCTGCTGCCCAGCGGCCCGGCCTGGGACCCGGAGCGCCTGCCGGAATTGCAGCAGGTGCTGCAAGGCGTGGCCCAGGAACTGGCGCGCATCGACGCCCGCGCCGTCGACCTGCAAAACGAAATGGACCCGGCGAGCGTCAGCGAACTGGTGCCGGATTGGGAAAAGGTCATGAACCTGCCCGACCCCTGCCTGGGCCTGACCCCGCTGTTCGACGACCGCCGCCTGGCGGTGCGCCGCCGCTTGCTGGCCGTCGGCAGCCAGCGCGCCAGCTACTTCGTCGAAATCGCCCGCAGCCAGGGCTACCCCAACGCCAGCGTCACTGAATTGCGCACCCCGCGCATGGGTCGCTCGCGTTTTGGCGACGCGCACTTCGGCACCTGGCAGGCGCATTTCATGTGGACCCTCAACACCGGCGGCCGACTGCTGCTGGGCCGGCGCTTCGGCGCCAGCTACTGGGGAGAACGTTTTGGCACCAACCCGGGCAGCGCCCTGGAATGCCTGATTCATCGCAGTGCACCGGCGCATACGCAGGTGTACATCAACTATGACTAGAGATTAGAAAACGAGTGGATTTTCCAAAAAGTGTACCCAGCGTAGGGCTGGTGAATGGCAAGTTTGTTGATGAAAACCCGGTCACCGGCCAGGTCGGTTCGCTGATTTCCTCCGAGTGGGGCAATGCCGTGACCGACGAGTTGCTGAACGTGATTCGCGCAGGGGGTGAGCAACCCTCCGAGGCGGATCACGACCAGTTGCTGGCCGCGATCAAAACCATCGTCAAAGACTCCATCCCACCGGAAAAAATCAGAACCACGCTGGCGCAATACGGGATCACCGACGCCTACACCAAGTCGGTGACCTACACCAAGGCCGAGATCGAGGCCCTGCTCAAGAACATGTCGGCCTTGCCGGTCGGCGCCATGGTGCCGTTCCCCAAGGGCAGCGTGCCGCCGGGGTTTCTTGAAGTGGATGGCAGTGTGCAAAGCATTGCGGCGTTGCCGGATCTGGCGGCGTATCTGGGCACGACGTTCAACACGGGGGGCGAAGGGGCGGGTAATTTCCGTTTGCCGGAGTCGCGTGGGGAGTTTTTGCGGGGGTGGGATCATGGACGCGGTGTTGACGCCGGCCGCTCGATTGGCAGTTCTCAGGCTGACGAGTTCAGGAGCCATACACATGTGAACTCGCCGGCAATTATGCTGAACTCGACCCCCGGTACCGGCGGTAATGGATGGATAGCAGGCAATCAAGGTCAGGTAGCGGTGACGGGAGCCGCTGGCGGCATTGAAACCCGTCCACGCAACGTGGCAGTGATGTGGTGCATCAAAGCCTGGAACGCGCCGATCAATCAGGGAAATATCGATATCGCCACGCTGGCGGCAGAGGTGCAAAGGCTCAAGAACCTCTCGGGTGCCCCCTACAAAGGGCTCTGCGTTTCTGCTAGCGGAACCAACGCGCTGATCTCGGTCAAGGCCCGCAGTTTGATCGTGGGCAGCGGCGGTGCCGCTCAGGCCTTGAACGGCGTGGATTTGAGTATCAATCTTCAGACCACTGGACTGGATGGCCTGGATACAGGCGCGCTGGCAGCGTCCAGTTGCTACAGCACCTGGGTTGTCAGCAACGGCACCCGAGTCGCGGGGATTGCAGCGCTGATGCCGCTTATCTCGTGCTCCACCACGGCGGGTTCAGCGATTGTCACCGGTATTTCCAGTACCGCGTCGATGCGCCCGGGCATGCCGTTTGGCGGGGTGAATTTTGCGCCGGGGGCTTTTATCAAGTCCGTGGACTCGGCGGGGCAGATTACGGCCAGCATGCCTGCGACCGCGACCAGTGCGAGCACTACGCTGCGTTTTGTGTATGAGCCGGTCTTGCCTGCTGATTATGTGGCTGTGCGGGTGAATGCATTTTTTACCGATGCATCTGCAAACAAGTTCCCGTTGTCCTTCGTGCAGTTGGGAAAGAATTTCCGTTACAAAGTCGCCATCGGCTCCAACCTGGCGGCCCTTCCGATGATGGCGTCCGGAGCAATGGGGACGGGAACCAGCCTGGTCCCGGTCAGTATTATTCCGTTTGTTTCGGTCACTGCCATTGGCATTGCGCTTCAATTGCTTGGGGCCACCAACAGCAACTCATCTGCTGCACCCAGTGCAAATTATTCGGGCGGCTACAGCGGGCCAAACTGTCCGCCACTCAATAGCATTGGTTCAACAAGCACCCAGCACAACACCCAGGGGCAGTTCTTGCTGGAAGAGTCCAAGGTCTATTACTTCGGCGCGGGAACCGCAGGACTTATGTGTTATGGCTGGGAGGATGATGTATGAGTTTTGCCGTTCGAAATGATGGCACTGCCGGATGGCGTGCCGTGGATAACATCAGTGAATTGATGACCAATGAAATCTTCACTGATAAGCAGCCGTTGAATGTATCCGTAGCGCAATTTTCTGTTGAAGAACTTAGCGCACAAATCAAGGCGCAGCGGGACCAATTATTGGCTATTGCAGGCAACCGCATGGGGCCCTTGCAAGATGCAGTCGACACCGAAAATGCGACTGAGGAAGAAGTAGAAAGCTTGCTCAGGTGGAAACGTTACCGGATTGCGCTTAACCGAATCGAGAAGCAGGAGAAGTTTCCAGTGGATGTGGAGTGGCCAATGTCCCCAGACCAGCTCAAGTAACTTTATCGATTTGACTTAAGCCTGCCATCTTTTTCTTCCGCATCGTTGTTAAGTTCCAAGTATGCCGGTGTCGATTTGATACTGGTTATAACTCTTATCCCAATCGTTGAAAGCTCGGTAATTGAAGCCTCCCGTCGCGCTACACATAGCGGAGTGAATCCTGTCAGTTAGCAATGTACGGACGTCAGTCGCCGAGTAAAACGCTGCAACCCGAATTATCTGATTTATGGCACTGCGTCGAACTTTGATCGGCGCATATCAATGATAACCAAAGGACAGACGAATGGATTACCCGAAGAGTGTGCCCAGCGTAGGGCTGGTGAATGGCAAGTTTGTCGACGAGAACCCGATCACGGGCCAGGTCGGATCATTGATTTCCTCCGAGTGGGGCAACGCGGTGACCGATGAGTTGCTGAACGTGATTCGTGCCGGCGGCGATGAGCCGGTCGAGGCCGAGCATGACCAGCTATTGGCGGCGATCAAGGCGATCGTCAAAGACTCCATTCCACCGGAAAAGATCAGGACGACATTGGCGGCGTACGGGATTACCGATGCTTACACCAAGTCGGTGACCTACACCAAAGCAGAGATCGAGGCACTGCTGAAGAACATGTCGGCGTTGCCGGTGGGAGCCATGGTGCCTTTTCCCAAAGGGACGGTGCCGGCGGGGTTCCTGGAGGTGGATGGCAGTGTGCAGAGCATTGCGGCGTTGCCGGATCTGGCGGCGTATTTGGGGACTACGTTCAATACCGGTGGCGAAGGGGCGGGCAACTTCCGGTTGCCGGAGTCGCGTGGGGAGTTTTTGCGTGGGTGGGATCATGGGCGGGGGGTGGATGCGGGGCGAGCGCTCGGGAGTTTGCAACGAGGCTCTTTGGTCGCTTATGACGCCGATGCTGACGGTTTTACCGCTGTTGTCGGTATGGGTGGGCCTGTAGGAAGTCGGGCTACGTCCATCGGTGTCGATGATTTTTCTTCATCCCAATTTTCATACAATTTGAAGATGGGATTTGCTGGTATTGCTGCCCAGGGGTATGGACTGCCAATTACCAACGATCTTGTGGGAGTCTCTCGTCCACGAAACTTATCGGTCATGTGGTGCATCAAGGCCTGGAACGCGCCTATCAACCAGGGAAGTATCGATATTGCCGCCTTGTCTGCAAATGTCTCAGCGCTAGAGACGCGGCCGCGGGGAGTGGGTGATGGACAAGCTTGGCAGAACGTAACGGCTAGTCGTGTTTCTGGCACTGTTTATACAAACACTACGGGTCGCCCGATTCAGGTCCAGGCATCCATTACGACCGGTGCGGTTTTTGCAACCTGTGGTGGTGTGACCGTGGCAACTTCCGCCTTTCACGCATCGTTCGTCGTCCCGACCGGTGCAACCTATACAGTGACCTTTAATAGTCCAGTGAATCCAGTCTGGTCGGAGTTGCGTACATGAAGTATTTCCATAACCCGGAGACAAATAATGTTCACGCTTATGATGACGACGCCCCCACGCATTTCATCTTGAGCCATCTGGTGCCGATGTCCGAAGAGGAGGTTCGAGTTCATATCGAAAGTGCGACAGCGACGTCGCCTGTACAGGCAGAAGACGAGCGCAACTGGCGAGACTCAACACTGGCTTTGGTGATGTGGTTGCGCGATCGACACCGTGACCAGACGGAACTTGAAGTAGTGACAACGCTCGCAGGTGCTCAGTTCAAGGAACTGCTTGTGTACATGCAGGCTCTACGCGACTGGCCGCAGTCACCGGACTTTCCTGATCCTCTGTATCGCCCTTTAGCGCCACCCTGGGTGGTTGAACAGACTGAATAGACGCCCCGCACTGATGGGGCGTTTTTTATCCATCCCAGAAATCCTGACCATGCCAATCACCGAACAACAACTGCAACAAATCCTCCCCAACGCCCGCCGCCAAGCGGGCGTTTTTGTTTCTCCACTTAACACCGCCATGGCCCGTCGGCAGATCGATACGCCGAAGCGCCAGGCGGCCTTTCTTGCGCAGATCGGTCATGAATCCGGGCAACTGCAATACGTGCGTGAACTGGGCAGCGATCAATACCTGAGCAAATACGACACCGGTACTCTCGCGGCGCGGCTGGGTAATACCCCCGAAGCCGATGGCGATGGCCAGCGTTTTCGTGGGCGCGGACTGATCCAGGTCACCGGGCGCAGCAACTATCGTCGTTGCAGCCTGGCGCTGTTCGGTGATGAGCGCCTGCTGGAGTTGCCGCAACTGTTGGAGCAGCCGCAATGGGCCGCCGAGTCAGCGGCCTGGTTCTGGGAACAGGGCGGGCTCAATGCCCTGGCCGATCGCGACGAGTTCAACAGCATTACCCGCCGCATCAATGGCGGCTTGAATGGGCTGCAGGATCGCTTGCAGCTCTGGGCTCGAGCGAGGGCGGTGTTATGCCAGCCCTCGGTCTGAACTTCGCGACTTATCGGGTGCTAGGTGTTGTCGTGCTGTTGGCCGTGGTGGCCGGCGGCTCGGCGGCGCTGGCCTGGCGTATTCAGGGCTGGCGTTACGCCGGGCAATTGGCAGAACAGCATCGATTGCACAGTGAAACCCTGGACCAATTGGCCCTGTCGGCTGCTACGCAACAGCGCGCCGAGCAGGATAAACGCATGGTGCTGGAGCAACAGCTGCAGGCCAGCGAGCAAGTTCATTACCGAGCATTAACCGATGCACAACGTGATCAAGGTCGCTTGCGCGATCGCCTTGCCACTGCTGATTTGCGCTTGTCAGTCCTACTCGACGCCGACGATCCACGCGCCGGCTGCGCAGTGCCTGCCTCCGCCACCAGCGGCGGCCTGGTTCATGCAGGCTCACGAGCCCGACTTGACCCGGCGCATGCTCAACGAATTATCGCCATCACCGACGCCGGAGACCGCGGACTGATTGCCCTGCAGGCATGCCAGGCGTATGTCAGGGCAATCCTCCACTGACATTTTGATCCAGACTGTGTCTTGCAAGCGCAACCTGCTGGTGTACGGTAACTCACTTGCCCGCCCCATCAGGAGAAGCCTCCGTGAAAGAAATCACCCAACTCGCCGCTGAACTTGGCAGGCGTCTGCAGGTGCTCAATGCCCATGTCACGACGGCCGAGTCCTGCACCGGCGGCGGAATTGCCGAAGCCATCACTCGCATTCCCGGCAGCTCGGCCTGGTTCGAGGCCGGGTATGTCACCTATTCCAATCGGCAGAAAACCCAGCAGTTGGAAGTGCCTGCCGAGCTTTTCGCTTCGGTGGGCGCGGTCAGTCGCGAGGTGGTCGAGGCCATGGTGCGCGGCGCCCAGGATAAAAGCCTGGCCCATTTTGCCGTGGCGGTGAGTGGGGTGGCCGGGCCGGACGGGGGCTCGCCACAGAAGCCGGTGGGCACCGTCTGGCTCGCCTGGGGCGCGGGAGAGACGCTGGTCAGTGAGCTGCGGCACTTCGCCGGTAACCGGGATGAGGTCCGCCGACAAACGGTGAAGGCCGCGCTAGAGGGGCTGCTGCAACATGCCGCGGCAGAAATCTCAAATCAGGGGTAGGCGATCCTCAAGCGCTGTGGAATAATACTGGCTACTTATACAGGTGTTGGCCGTCAGGCCTTATTGATTACGTGAGGACTTTAATGGACGACAACAAGAAGAAAGCCTTGGCTGCGGCCCTGGGTCAGATCGAACGTCAATTCGGCAAGGGTGCCGTAATGCGTATGGGCGATCAGGACCGTCAGGCGATCCCGGCTATTTCCACTGGCTCTCTGGGTCTGGACATCGCGCTCGGCATTGGCGGTCTGCCAAAAGGCCGTATCGTTGAAATCTACGGTCCGGAATCTTCCGGTAAAACCACGCTGACGCTGTCGGTGATCGCCCAGGCTCAAAAAGCCGGCGCCACCTGCGCATTCGTCGACGCCGAGCACGCCCTGGACCCTGAGTACGCCGGCAAGCTGGGCGTCAACGTCGACGACCTGCTGGTATCCCAGCCGGATACCGGCGAGCAGGCTCTGGAAATCACCGACATGCTGGTGCGCTCCAACGCTGTTGACGTGATCATCGTTGACTCCGTAGCCGCTCTGGTACCAAAGGCTGAAATCGAAGGCGAAATGGGTGATATGCACGTGGGCCTGCAAGCCCGTCTGATGTCCCAGGCGCTGCGTAAAATCACCGGTAACATCAAGAACGCCAACTGCCTGGTTATCTTCATCAACCAGATCCGTATGAAAATCGGCGTGATGTTCGGCAGCCCGGAAACCACCACTGGTGGTAACGCGCTGAAGTTCTATGCCTCGGTTCGTCTGGATATTCGTCGCACCGGCGCGGTGAAAGAAGGTGATGAAGTCGTTGGTAGCGAAACCCGCGTCAAAGTCGTGAAGAACAAGGTGGCTTCGCCGTTCCGTCAGGCCGAGTTCCAGATTCTCTACGGCAAGGGCATCTACCTCAACGGCGAGATGATCGATCTTGGCGTGCTGCATGGCTTCGTTGAGAAGTCCGGCGCCTGGTATGCCTACAACGGCAACAAGATCGGCCAGGGCAAGGCCAACTCGGCCAAGTTCCTGCAGGACAATCCGGATATCGCGGCAGCCCTCGAGAAGCAGATTCGCGACAAGCTGCTGACCCCGGCTCCAGATGTCAAAGCTTCGCCAGCCAAAGAAAGCGTTGCTGACCTGGCTGATGCTGATAGCTGATTGAGCCAATGACCGCCGTACTCGATACCCTCGTCGCGGTGCGGCGAACTGCAATGGACCTGCTCGCGCGACGCGAGCATGGTCGAGTCGAGCTGACGCGTAAACTGCGTCAGCGCGGCGCCTCTCCCGAAATGATCGAAGAAGCACTTGACCGTCTGACCGAAGATGGCCTGCTCTCCGAAGCTCGTTACCTCGAAAGTTTTGTCTCCTACCGTGCCCGTTCTGGTTACGGCCCTTTGCGTATCCGCGAAGAGCTGAGTCAGCGTGGCTTGCAGCGCGGCGATATCGAACTGGCCTTGCGTGAGTCAGGTATCGACTGGCAAGAACAATTGCAGGATGTCTGGCGCCGCAAGTTTGCCGGCCATTTACCGATCGATGCCCGTGAGCGCGCCAAGCAGGGGCGCTTTTTGAGTTATCGGGGGTATTCGATGGAGTTGATCAACCGCTTGTTCAGCGGTCGATCAGACGACTGACAGTGTGGCCCTGCCCTGAAAGGTTCGGGCCACCACGTGCTGATCAAGTGACCTTGATCGGCTCCCTGACTCGATGTTGCGTCTTGGCCTGAGTATTGGCCCAGTTTTCCGGCAGGTTGATAAAGTCGATAAGTTCTCGCAGGCGACCGTTGTTGCGAGCATTGAAGGTGAATGCCAGGCGAGCCAGGTGGCTGAACTGGGGTTCGTCGTGCTCTTCGCCGCTGTAGGCATGCTGATGAAAGTGATCACTCAGGCACAAATCGGCAAAGGTGGCCTGCATCTGCTCCAGTGCCTCATCGCTGAGTTTGTGGTTCATGCGGATTACAAACTGATGCTTCAGCCAGCGGCTGGAGTGGAAGTTGGCGTAGAACTGGTTGATTTCTGCCACTGCCTCCTCGGTGCTGTGCACCAGGCGCATCAGCTTCATGTCGGTGGGCAGGATGTAATGATTGGCTTCCAGTTGCTGCTGGAGAAAGTCCAGCGCGCCTTGCCAGAAACTGCCTCCGGGAACGTCCAGCAGTACCACTGGCACCAGCGGGCTTTTGCCGGTCTGGATCAAGGTCAGGACTTCCAGGGCTTCATCCAGGGTGCCAAAACCGCCAGGGCATAGCACCAGTGCATCGGCTTCCTTGACGAAGAACAACTTGCGCGTGAAGAAGAAGTGGAACGACAACAGGTTGTGGGTGCCGCCGACCGTTGAGTTGGCGTGCTGCTCGAAGGGCAGGGTGATATTGAACCCCAGGCTGTGATCAAGGCCCGCACCTTCATGGGCTGCCGCCATGATGCCGCCGCCGGCGCCGGTGATTACCATCAGGTCGGAGCGGGCGAGGGCGGCCCCCAGTTCCCGGGCCATGCCATAGAGCGGGTGTTCGATCGGCGTGCGTGCCGAACCGAATACCGTGACTTTGCGTCGCCCCTTGAACTGTTCCAGCACGCGGAATGCATGCTCGAGTTCGCGCAGGGCCTGCAAGGTAATTTTGGCGTTCCAGCGGTTCAGGTCATCCTGGGCCATGCGTAGCACGGTCAGGATCATGTCGCGATAAAGAGGGATATTCGGGCTGTTGGGGGCAATCAGGTTGAGTTGCTCTTCGACCTTGCTAGTGAGGTCGATACCCTCGTTTTGAAAATGACGGCTGAGTAGGTCACTCGATTCATAAGGCATTAAAAACTTCTCCTTCTGCACAGAACCTTCGGCACGGGCGAGGTATTCACCAGCGCCACGACACTGCATGTGTCGCTATTCGCCCAGATTTTGGCTGAGACTTCTGACTGGTCGTGGCCGTCACTGAGTGGCCTGACGAGCAGTCATGAATACCGATTCTGCTTTTCCTTGTTTGAGACAACAGTTGCACGGCAAGACGTGATCGGGCTCCTCCAACTGCCCGGGACAGTTAACGGCAGTACGCTCTGAATGACTCGATCATGTGCCCACAAAGTCTTGCCTGGCAACAGGATATTGGCGATTTGCCAGGTGATTCAGCGACAGATCAATGTGAGCCGCCAACCCGCTATGAGCAGATAAGCACCCTATCGCGCAAACAAGACATGCAGGTGTCAGCGTCAGAGGGGTATCGCAGAGAGGGATAGGAGAACTCGGTCGTCGTCAGCTTGAGGGCCGATGTCATCGAGCATCAAGGGCATCGGCGGCGGCGCTTGCTGGATGGAAGCGCCGTGTACGTCAGATGCAGGCTTGCCGGTCGAGCTGCGGATCGATGATCGGCAGCTGCGCCAGTCAGTGGGTAATTACTTTTTCTTGGCGGGGGTGGCTGCGGGGCAGTCGGATTCCTGGAAGCGCGCCGAGGCCACTGGGCGATTGGTGCGGTTCTCGGTGAATTCGTAACGCATGATCGCGCCCCTGGCCATCAACTTGCGGTAGTTCGGGTTACGGCAAACGCTGGCGCCCAATTGCAGATACACCGCTTTGGGGTTCTCACGCATTTTTGCCGCGTGGTCGGCTTGCACGCTGAGGTGGTTGATCAGCTCTTTACCTTCAACCGTGTAGCCTTGGTCCAGGATGTTCTCGTTAACTTCCCGGGGGGTACCGACATTGCTTTCTTCAGCCACTTTCTGCAGCGTTTTGTTCAGTTCGAAGTCTTGCAACGACGCAGCCTGGGCACTGAAGGGCAGAGCCAGCAGCAGGGCAACGGTGGGGACGATAAAGCGCAACATGAAACTCTCCTGGTGCAGTGACTGATGCTTCGACCAGCCGCTGGGCTGTGCGTTCAGTGGCGCGAATTATAGGGGAGTGCTGGGAAGGCGGTACAGGTTTGCGCAGATAGCTCTGATAAACTTGCGCGACTTTTACCCTGCCGAGTGCTTTTCGTGTCGATTCTTCTGCTTTGCCGGGGCTGCTTGCGATGAGCCACGCTGTTTCCCGTTTGCGCGCCCAGCGCCTGGCCCGTGCCGTCAAACCCTTCGTTGCACGAGGTTCGCGGGCCGAACGCTGCCCCGGCTGCCGGGTTATTCCCTCCCATTGCATGTGTGCCTGGCGGCCCAAGGTTTCGGCCAGATCGGCCATGTGCCTGGTGATGCATGATGTGGAGCCGCTCAAACCCAGCAATACCGGCTGGCTGATCGCTGACGTGATCGATGAGACCAGCGCATTCCCTTGGTCGCGGACCGAAGTCGATCCCGAGTTGCTGGCGCTGATTGCCGATCCGCAATGGCAGCCGTACATCGTTTTTCCGGGGGAGTTCGTGGCGCCGGAGCGGGTGGTGAGCGAAGTTCACCTGGAAGAAGGCAAGCGCCCACTGTTTATTCTGCTGGACGCGACCTGGAGCGAAGCGCGCAAGATGTTTCGCAAGAGCCCGTACCTGGAACACTTGCCAGTGCTCAGCCTGGAGCCCGAGCAACTGTCGCGCTATAAGCTGCGACGCTCCAAGCGCGACGACCACTTTTGCACTGCGGAGGTGGCCGCGTTATGCCTGGAACTGGCCCAGGACCCGCTTGCCAGTGAGGTGCTGGACGCCTATCTGGACGTGTTCAGCACTCATTATCTGGCGGCCAAGTATCAATTGGTCATCGACCCCGATGATGAGGTCCATAACCGGCTCAAGCCCTTTCTGCCGTCTGCGCCCTAAGCCGTTGCGGCTTTCTGGGCCAGAGTTGCGCCACCAGCATACCGCTGAGCATCAGCGCACAGCCTATATAGCCGCGCATCTGCAGGGACTCATCCAGCAGCCAGGCGCCGGCAATGGCGGCGAACACCGCTTCCAGCGAGAGAATGATCGCCGCATGGGAGGCGATCGCGTCCTTTTGCGCGATCACCTGCAAGGTGTAGCCGATCCCCACGGCAATCACCCCGCCATACACGATGGCCGGGCCGGCAGCGATGATCGCGGTCCATTCAATGGGCTCAAGGCACAGGGCTAGGATCAGGCTGACCACCGAACAGGTGGCGAATTGCAGAAAGGCCAGGCGAATCGGGTCGTGACGGCTGGCGAAGATGCCGACCAGCACCACGTGCCCACCCCAGACAAAGGCGCCAATCAACTGCAGCCAGTCCCCGGAGGCCACCGTGAAGCCCTCGTTGACGCTCAGCAGAAACATCCCCACCACCGCCAGCACTGCGCCGAGCCAGGTACCCAACCCGGTCTTTTGCCCGATCAGCAGCCCCAGAAGTGGCACTACAATGACGTAGAGCCCGGTGATGAAGCTGGCATTGGTGACGCTGGTGAACATCAGTCCGACTTGTTGCAGGTTGATGCCCAGAGCCAGGGCCAGGCCCATCAGGCTGCCTCCGAGCAAAAGACCCCGGGTCAGCAGTGGCTCAGCCTTGGACTCACCGCGCTGGCGGCGCAGCACCAAGGGCAGCAGGCACAGCGAGCCGAGGGCAAAACGCAGGCCGGAATAAAGGAAAGGACCGATGTGGTCCATGCCCGTGGTTTGGGCGACAAAGGCTGAGCCCCAGATAATGGCGGTGACCAGCATCAGGACATCGGCACGCAAGGCTCGGCTTCGCATGATGGCTCTCTTATTAGTTAGCCGGCTACGATGCCGCAAAGCTTGGAACTTGACCACCCCGGCTTCGCTGGGCATGCTTGGCGCCGATTAGGGCGCGACCGAAGTTTGAAACGCCGCTTTCCCGGGCTCTTGGCGTTGATCGTGCTGTTTTCAGATGGCGCATTCTGGCGCGCATCTGTGTTGTTTTGGTGAGGACCGAATGCATCGGTTCAGCCATAAAAAACAGGATCATTTGAAAAATGGCCACATACGAAATCCTGATAGCTGATGACCATCCACTGTTTCGTGGTGCACTGCATCAGGCGCTGACCCTGGGCCTTGGCCCTGATGTGCGGCTGGTGGAGGTGGCGAGTATCGCCGAGCTGGAATCGCGCTTGAGCGAGAAGGCCGACTGGGACCTGGTGCTGCTGGACCTGAACATGCCCGGTGCCTACGGTTTTTCCGGGCTGGTGCTGTTGCGCGGTCAGTACCCGCAAATCCCGGTGGTGATGGTTTCGGCCCAGGAAGAAGCCTCGGTCATGGTGCGTTCCCGTGAGTTCGGTGCCAGCGGTTTCATTCCCAAATCCAGCCCACTGGAAGTCATCCAGAAAGCAGTGCGCAGCGTGCTCGACGGTGACGTCTGGTGGCCGCCGCAGGCGTTTGAACAGGTCAGCGTTTCTGCCGAAGCCAAGGCCGCCAGCGAGGGCCTGGCCAGTCTCACGCCGCAGCAGTTTCGGGTGTTGACCATGGTCTGCGAAGGGTTGCTGAACAAGCAGATAGCCTACGAACTGAGCGTATCGGAGGCGACGATCAAGGCCCACGTCACGGCCATTTTCCGTAAGCTCGGGGTGCGTACCCGGACCCAGGCCGCCTTGCTCCTGCAACAACTTGAGTCAATTTCCAGCCACTGATGGTCGGTTTGTTCACGCTTTTTTGACTCTTGTTGAACTAGTTTTCCCACTTCTTTTTTTGCTCAGTTGCCTACCTTATGTCGCCTTTCAAGGGTCAAACCGGTCTTAAACGCATCCTCAACGCCTCCGGCTACTCCTTCGATGGTTTGCGTGCCGCCTTCACTGGCGAAGCCGCATTCCGTCAACTGGTGCTGCTCAACGTCATTTTGATTCCGGTGAGCTTCTTGCTGTCCGTCAGCCGGGTCGAGCGCGCGTTGCTGATTGCGGTCTGTCTGCTGGCGCTGATTGTCGAACTGCTCAATTCGGCGGTGGAAGCGGCGATCGACCGGATTTCCCTGGATCGCCACCCCCTGTCAAAAAACGCCAAGGACATGGGCAGCGCCGCGCAGTTCGTGGCACTGAGCATGATTGCCGCCGTATGGGCGGTGATCCTGATCTAGGGAATGCTCGGCAGCACGATCTCGTCGCTGCGTTGCACGCCAGCTGTGAACGCGCGGCACAGCTCCAGGAACTCGCGCATGGCCGAGGTCTGGTACTTCTGCTTATGCCAGATGAAGTAGAACTGCCGGGCCAGGTCCAGGTCCGGGGTTTCCACCGGCACCAGGCTGCCACGGCGGAAGGCATCGCGCAGGGCCAGCCGAGAGATGCAGCCAATCCCCAAACCAGACTCCACCGCGCGCTTGATGGCCTCGGTGTGCTCCAGTTCCAGGCGGATATTCAGCGCGCTACGGTGATGGCGCATTGCTTGGTCGAAGGTCAGGCGCGTACCTGAACCCTGTTCCCGCAGGATCCAGGCCTCTTGGGTCAACTCCTCCATGGTGGCGTGCCCGCGTTTGGCCAGGGGGTGCTGCGGGGCGCAGAACACCACCAGCTCATCTTCGACCCAGGTCTGGACTTCGATATCAGGATGACTGCAGTCACCTTCAATTAGACCCAGATCAATTTCGTAGTGGGCGACCTGTTGCACGATATGCACAGTGTTCTGTACATGCAGCTTCACCTGGCTTTCCGGATGGACCTGCATGAAGCTGCCGATCAGCAAGGTGGCCAGGTAGTTGCCGATGGTCAGGGTGGCGCCCACCGACAGCGAGCCGAAGCCGGATTTGCCGTTGAGCAGGTCCTCGATTTCCTTGGCCTGGTCCAGCAGCGCCACCGCCTGCGGCAACAGCTGTTTGCCCAGGGCGTTGAGGCTCAGGCGCTTGCCGGCGCGGTCGAACAATTGGCAACTCGATTGCCGTTCGAGCTCACTGATCGAGGTACTCGCGGCGGATTGGGAAAGGGCCAGCAACCCGGCAGCGCGAGACACGCTCTCTTGCTGGGCAACGGCGACGAATACTTGAAGTTGACGGAGAGTAAATCGCATATCGATATAACCGATAACCCTTATCTTAATAATCCATTTAACAGATATTGTCGCCGCCATTAGAATGCTATGCAATTGTGCTCAGCTCATTGTGCACTGAGCTTGCGCAGACAACTTTCCAGGAGTTCCCCGTACATGAGCAACATGAACCACGAACGTGTCCTCAGTGTTCACCACTGGAACGACACGCTGTTCAGCTTCAAGTGCACCCGCGATCCGGGCCTGCGCTTCGAGAACGGTCAGTTCGTGATGATCGGCCTGCAACAACCCAACGGCCGCCCGCTTATGCGCGCTTACTCGATTGCCAGCCCTAACTGGGAAGAGCATCTCGAGTTCTTCAGCATCAAGGTTCCTGATGGTCCGCTGACTTCCCAACTGCAGCACTTGAAGGAAGGCGACGAGATCATCATCAGCAAAAAACCGACCGGCACCCTGGTGCTGGACGATTTGAAGCCTGGTAAACACCTGTACCTGCTCAGCACCGGTACTGGCCTGGCGCCCTTCATGAGCGTGATCCAGGATCCGGAAACCTACGAGCGTTTCGAAAAAGTGATCCTGTGCCACGGCGTGCGCTACGTCAACGAAGTCGCCTACCGCGAATTCATCACCGAGCACCTGCCGCAGAACGAGTTCTTCGGCGAGGCGCTGCGTGACAAGTTGATCTACTACCCAACCGTGACCCGCGAGCCGTTCGAAAACGAAGGCCGCCTGACCGACCTGATGCGTAGCGGCAAACTGTTCAGCGACATCGGCCTGCCGCCGATCAACCCGCAGGACGACCGCGCCATGCTGTGCGGCAGCCCGAGCATGCTCGACGAGACCAGCGAAGTGCTCAACAGCTTCGGCCTCAAGGTTTCGCCGCGTATGCGCGAGCCGGGGGATTACCTGATCGAGCGCGCCTTCGTCGAGAAGTAAGCGCCTCGCTCCACTAAAAAGCCCGCGTTGCCTGAGAAGGCAGCGCGGGCTTTTTTGTTTCTGCGGTTCAGGCGGCGGGGACCACTTCCAGCACTCGAATCAAGCCCGGCTCCGGATAATGCCAGCGCACGTCCAGGTCCCAAAATTGCGCGCCGTACTGGCGTTCCGGCGTGGGTGCCTGATAAGCCGGACGCGGATCCTGGGCCAGGCACTGCTCGATCAGCTCGACCAAGGGCTCTTGCAGGCGCTGAGCGTGCGTATGAGCCTGTTGCAGCGCTTCGTCGGCCCAATGCACCGGGATCAGTTGCGGTGCGGTGCTGGCGATGCTGTTGTGGGCGCTGTCGATGATGTCGGCGTACGGCACGTAGGGCTTGATGTCGAGGATCGGCGTGCCGTCCAGCAGATCGATGCCGGAGATCCACAGACGGCCGGCTTCAACTCTGTCCAACTTGACCACCGATTGGCCGATGCCGTTGGGGCGGTGGGTGGCGCGGGTGGCAAACACCCCCATGGATTTATTGCCGCCCAGGCGCGGCGGGCGCACCTTGAGCCGCGGCTTGTCCTCCAGCGCCTGGTGGAACACAAACAGCAGCCACACGTGGCTCACCTGCTCCAGGCCCTGGACCGCGTCGCCTTGATCGAATGGCGCCACCAGCTCCAGCACGCCGCGCGCGGCCGGGGCCAGTTGTGGCTGGCGCGGGATGGCGAATTTTTCCTTGAAGCAGGAACGCACGAAGCCGATGGGGGAAACGCTGTAGGTCATGGTCAGGGGTCGAGGCCGGGTGAGGCGCGCATGATAGCGCACCCGGCGGCCAGCGCCCGCGAACGCCGCTCCTTCAGAGGCTGAAGCCGCCATCCAGCGGGATGATGTTGCCGGTCATGTAGGCCCCGGCGGTACTCGCCAGGCTGATGGCCAGCGCGGCCATTTCCTCTTCGCGCCCCCAGCGCCCCATGGGGATCAGCGCGGTGTCTTCCGCCAGTGCCTGCTCATCGTTGCCGATGTGCTGGGTCATCTTGCTCGGAAAGCGCCCCGGAGCGATCACATTGACGTTGATGTGCTGGCTGACCAGCTCGCGGGCCAGGATCCGCGACAACTGGTGCAGGGCAGCCTTGCTCGGGCCGTAGGCGTACGCCTGTTCGCCAAAGGAAGAAATGCCCGCCACCGAGCCGATATTGATGATCCGCGCCGGGTTCTGCGCCGAGCCGGCTTTGCGCAGCAGCGGCAGACATTGCTGGATGCAGGTGAAGACCGAGGTCACGTTGAGCTGCATGACCTTCTCCCAGCCCTTGACCGGGTAGCTTTCCAGCGGTGCGCCCCAGGTGGTGCCGGCGTTGTTCACCAGGATGTCCAGTTGGGCGACCTCCTGCTCCAGCTGCGCGACCAATTGCTGCACGCCTTCTTCGGTGGCCAGGTTGGCAGCCAGCCCGCGGCATTGCCCCAGGGCGCCGAGTTCTTCGGCGGTCTGCCGGCAGGCCTCGGCATCGCGCGCGCACACGTAAACGCTGGCGCCGGCCTCGACAAAGGCCTTGGCGATCATTTTGCCGATACCACGGGTGCCGCCGGTCACCAGGGCGGTGCGGCCTTGCAGGGAGAAGTAGGGATGCATGGCGAGTCCTGAGGGCTTGGAGTAAGGGGTTACCCTAGTCGTCAGGTGGGTGCAGCGGAGCCACTATTTTTACAGGGAATACGGCGTCATGCGCGGAGGCGGTGACCGTAGTCAGCCGCCTCCGAGGTGCTCAGGGACGGACGCGCAGGGTCAGGCCCTTGAGGAAATTGCGCAGCAACTGGTCGCCGCACGGACGGTAGTTGGTGTGGCCGAACTTGCGGAACAGCGCGCTCAACTCAGGCTTGGACACCGGGAACTCGGCGGCCTTGAGGATGGCGTGCATGTCGTCTTCCTTGAGTTCGAAGGCCACCCGCAGTTTTTTCAGGATGATGTTGTTGGTCACCGGGACTTCGATCGGCTGCGGCGGACGGCTTTCGTCCTTGCCACGCTTGAAAATCACCAGGCCGTCGAGGAAGTGCGCCATGACTTCATCCGGGCAACGGACGAAGCCTTCTTCGTCTTCCTCTTTCTTGTCGAGGTAGGTCACCAGGTCGGCCAGGGCCACGTCCATGCCGCCGAGTTTGATGATCTCGATGACTTTCTTGTCGCTGATGTCGAGCATGTAGCGCACGCTGCGCAGTACGTCGTTATGAATCATGGTGTGCAATCCTGATATTCAGCAGTGGGCGCCGCATAGGCTGCGGCGCCGAAATGTAAGGCGGCGGCAGAGGTCTTAGAACTTCTCTTTGCCGGACAGGTAGCGCCATTGCCCCAGGGGCACTTTGCCGATGGACACGCCGCCGATGCGGATCCGACGGATGGCGACGACCTTCAGGCCGACGGCCTGGCAGAACAGGGCGATCACGCCCGGTTGCGGGTTTTTCATGGCAAAGCGCAGGCGGTTTTCGTTCTGCCAACTGGCCTTGACCGGCGGCAGCTCCTTGCCCTTGTAGGTCAGGCCGTGATTCAGGCGGTTCAAGCCATGAGCCACCATGTCGCCTTCAACCTCGACCACGTATTCCTGCTCGATCTTGCTGGCGTCGGCGGTGAGCTTGCGCAAAATCTTCCAGTCCTGGGTGAACACCAGCAGGCCGCTGGCGTTGGCCTGCAAGTCGCTGCTGGCGGTCAGGCGCAGGAAGTGCCCCTTGAGCGGGCGCTTGCCGTAGCGATGCTCCTCGCTCAGGGTGTCGGCGCTGATGCTGGCCATGGCGCTGTCTGCATCCATGCCCACCGGCACGTTCAGCAGAATCGTCACCGGCTCCGGTGCGGTGGCCTTGGCCTCCGGGTCGAGCTCGACCTTCTGGTTCTCGACCTTGAACTGCGGCTCGTCGATCACCTCGCCATCCACCGTGACCCAGCCGCCCTCGATGAACAGCTCAGCCTCCCGGCGGGAACAGCCGACGAGTTCGATGAGGCGTTTGGAGAGACGAATCGGGTCAGTCATGACAGGGGCCGCAGTAAAAGGGGGTGGGCATTGTACCTGCCCGGCGCCGGTTAATCCCGGGTCCATTTGCCGGTTGTGGCTTTTAGCCGCGTCCGGCTTGCAGGTGCGGCTGTTTCAAGCGCATGTGCAGCAGCGGATAAGGCTGGCCCATGCCGTCGTGTTCCGTGCGGCCGATGACTTCGAAGCCTTGCTTGAAATAGAACCCCAGGGCCTGCGGATTCTGTTCGTTGACGTCCAGCTGGCAGGCATTCAGGTGCTCGACGGCGTACTTGAGCAACTGCCGGCCCAGGCCTTGGCCGCGATGGGCCGGGTCGATAAACAGCATCTCGATCTTGCCCGCGGCCACCCCGGCAAACCCGGTGATCTGCAGGCGATGGTCGCGGGTGCAGATCAACATCACCGCATCCAGGTAGCGGGTCAGCACCAGATTTTTCAGCAGTTCGATGTAGCTGTCCGGCAAGAAGTCGTGGGTGGCGCGTACCGACGCCTCCCAGACCCGGGTCAGTTCCGCGTAGTCGCTGTTTTTCGGGGTGTGGATGATCGCGTGCTGGCGCATGCCGCCGGGTCCTGTGTTGTGCCTGGCCGCCTTGATGGAGGCCGTCTGTTGAGCAAACGATAGACCTAAAAAAGCCCCGCATCTCGGGAAGAGAGCAGGGCTTTTCGATTTTTTTACCCGTTACAGGGTTTCGGCCCACAGGTCGTATTCGTCTGCATCGGTAACCCGGCACCAGACTTTGTCGCCCGGCTTGAGATCGCCTGCGCCATCGATAAACACGTTGCCGTCGATTTCCGGAGCGTCGAAGAAGCAGCGGCCGACCGCGCCATTCTCATCGACTTCATCGATCAGCACTTCGATTTCCTTGCCGATGCGCTGTTGCAGACGCGCCGAACTGATTTCCTGCTGGTGCGCCATAAAGCGCTCCCAGCGGTCCTGCTTGACGTCATCGGGCACCACGTCCAGGTCCAGGTCATTGGCCGGCGCGCCTTCCACCGGCGAGTACTGGAAGCAGCCGACGCGGTCGAGCTGGGCTTCGGTCAGCCAGTTCAGCAGGTACTGGAAGTCTTCTTCGGTTTCACCCGGGAAGCCGACGATAAAGGTCGAGCGGATGATCAGCTCGGGACAGATCTGGCGCCAGTTCTTGATCCGCGCCAGGGTCTTGTCTTCGAAGGCCGGGCGTTTCATGGCCTTGAGGACTTTCGGGCTGGCGTGCTGGAACGGGATGTCCAGGTACGGCAGGATCTTGCCGGCGGCCATCAGCGGGATCAGCTCGTCCACATGCGGGTACGGGTACACGTAGTGCAGGCGGACCCAGACGCCGAGGCTGCTCAGGGCTTCGCAGAGCTCGGTCATGCGGGTTTTCACCGGCGCGCCGTTCCAGAACCCGGTGCGGTATTTGACGTCGACGCCATAGGCGCTGGTGTCCTGGGAGATCACCAGCAGCTCTTTCACGCCGGACTTGACCAGGCGCTGGGCCTCGTCGAGCACATCACCCACCGGGCGGCTGACCAGCTTGCCGCGCATCGACGGGATGATGCAGAAACTGCAGCTGTGGTTGCAGCCTTCGGAAATCTTCAGGTAGGCGTAGTGGCGCGGGGTCAGCTTGATGCCTTGGGGCGGCACCAGGTCGATCAGCGGGTTGTGGTCCTGGCGCGGTGGCACCACGTCGTGCACGGCGTTGACCACCTGCTCGTACTGTTGCGGGCCGGTGACGGCCAGTACGCTGGGGTGCACGTTGCGGATAGTGCCTTCTTCCACACCCATGCAGCCGGTGACGATGACCTTGCCGTTTTCCTTGATGGCTTCGCCGATCACTTCCAGGGATTCAGCCTTGGCCGAGTCGATAAAGCCGCAGGTGTTGACGACCACGACGTCAGCGTCCTGGTAGGTGGACACCACGTCATAGCCTTCCATGCGCAGTTGGGTAAGGATGCGCTCGGAGTCGACCAGGGCTTTCGGGCAGCCCAAGGAAACGAAGCCGACTTTCGGGTTGGCCGGCGTGGAGGGGGTGGACATGTCTAACCTCGGTATGGTGTCGAATCACTTGGGGGGCAAGTGCGACGGTTGGGCGCTGGCTGCGCCTCTGATCAAAAAGTGCGCAATTCTAGCGATGCTGAAAGCACTTGACCAGCTTTATGCAGGGAAATACGACGAGTGCTGCGCTATGCTTCGCGCCGTTGCTTGCTAGTGAAATGACGCAGTCAACCGTTCGTCTGTAACAACAGGTAAAACAGCGCATGCTGCGCAGGTTTTAAGGCTTGGCGTGTTTTTGTTGCCAGGCTTTTCATATCAAGCCCCGGTCTGGGTAGTAGGAGTGGTGGTAGATGGGTCAGGCAAGTAGTCAGGCGGTGGGCGGCGAGCATTCTGCGGCCAAGCCTCTGGGGATGCTGGTAGCCGCAGTCGGGGTGGTGTATGGCGATATCGGTACCAGCCCGCTCTATACCCTTAAAGAGGTGTTTTCCGGCGGCTATGGAGTCCAGGTCAACCATGATGGGGTGTTGGGGATCCTGGCGCTGATCTTCTGGTCGCTGATCTGGGTCGTGTCATTCAAATACATGATGTTCGTGCTGCGGGCCGACAACCAGGGTGAAGGCGGGATCATGGCCCTGACCGCCCTGGCGCGGCGCGCGGCGGCGGGGCACCCGAAGCTGCGCAGCCTGTTGGTGGTGTGCGGGCTGATCGGTGCGGCGCTGTTCTACGGCGACAGCATGATTACCCCGGCTATCTCCGTGCTCTCGGCGGTCGAGGGCCTGGGGCTGGCGTTCGACGGCATCGACCATTGGGTGGTGCCGCTGTCGCTGGTGGTGCTGGTGGCGCTGTTTTTGATTCAGAGCCATGGCACTGCGCGCATCGGCATCCTGTTCGGGCCGATCATGGTCACCTGGTTTGTGGTGCTCGGCGCCCTGGGGGTGTACGGCATCCTGCAGCACCCGGAAGTCCTGAACGCGATGAACCCGGTATGGGGCGTGCGCTTCTTTATCGTGCACCCGGGCATCGGCGTCGCCATCCTCGGCGCGGTGGTCCTGGCCCTGACCGGTGCTGAAGCGCTGTATGCCGACATGGGCCACTTCGGCCGCAAGCCGATTGCCCGTGCCTGGTTTATCCTGGTGCTGCCGGCGCTGGTGCTGAACTACTTCGGCCAGGGCGCCTTGCTGCTGGGCGATCCGGAAGCCGCGCGCAACCCGTTCTACCTGCTGGCACCGAGCTGGGCGCTGATTCCCCTGGTCGGCCTGTCGACCCTGGCCACGGTGATTGCCTCGCAGGCGGTGATTTCCGGCGCCTTCTCCCTGACTCGCCAGGCGATCCAGCTCGGCTACATCCCGCGCATGCACATTCAACACACTTCCAGTGCCGAACAAGGCCAGATCTACATTGGCGCGGTGAACTGGTCGCTGATGGTCGGCGTGATCCTGCTGGTGCTGGGCTTCGAGTCCTCCGGGGCCCTAGCCTCGGCCTACGGCGTCGCGGTGACCGGGACCATGCTCATGACCACGGTGCTGGTGTCGGCGGTGATGCTGCTGCTGTGGAAATGGCCACCGATCCTGGCGGTGCCGGTGTCCATTGGTTTCCTGCTGGTGGACGGCCTGTATTTCGCCGCTAACGTGCCGAAAATCGTCCAGGGCGGTGCCTTCCCGGTGATCGCCGGGATCGTGCTGTTCGTGCTGATGACCACCTGGAAGCGCGGCAAGCAATTGCTGGTGGATCGCCTCGACGAAGGTGGCCTGCCGCTGCCGATCTTTATCAGCAGTATCCGCGTGCAGCCGCCGCACCGGGTCCAGGGCACGGCGGTGTTTCTCACTGCGCGCCCGGACGCGGTGCCCCACGCCTTGTTGCACAACCTGCTGCATAACCAGGTGCTGCACGAGCAAGTGGTGCTGCTGACGGTGGTGTATGAGGATATTCCCCGGGTGCCGGCGCAGCGGCGGTTTGAGGTCGACTCCTACGGCGAGGGCTTCTTCCGGGTGATCCTGCACTTTGGCTTTACCGACGAGCCGGACGTTCCGGAAGCCCTGAAGCTGTGCCATCTGGACGACCTGGACTTCAGCCCGATGCGTACCACCTACTTCCTCAGCCGCGAGACGGTGATTGCCTCCAAGCTGGTGGGCATGGCCCGTTGGCGCGAGGCGCTGTTCGCCTTCATGCTGAAAAACGCCAACGGCAACCTGCGGTTCTTCAATCTGCCGGTGAACCGGGTGATCGAGCTGGGGACCCAGGTCGAGATGTAAGCGCTCCCCCAAAAAAGCCTCCGTTGCCTGCCGGCAGCGGGGGCTTTTTGGTTTCTGGGGGATCAATGGCAGGCGACTTCGAGGCTCAGCCCTTGCAGCACATCGTCAATCACCGCCTTGCCCAAGGCGGTCAGGTAATGGGCGGCCCAGGCGTGGCGGTCGCTGTCTCTCCTGTAGACGGCGTCCTCGGCGAAGGCCTTGGCCAGGGACAGCAGGTCGGAGGCTTGGGCCAGGGCTTCGCCGATGGGGGCGCCGGGGCTGACCTGGAATAGGGGATGGTCTGAGCAGTAGATGAAATGGGTTAAGCCGACAGTTTTCAGGTTTGATAGCTGAGGCGGGTTTGCTTTGTTTATGGTCCAACTCCTGAATTTGAGGAGCTGCCACGTTCGTTTCCAAGCGAATGGGTGGCAGCTGTGCGCAGGTTGGAAAACCGGGAACCAGGAAACCGGCAGACCTCGAAGGTCTCCCGCGCACAGCCGCCATAACTGATGGACTGCAGGCGTTAATTCGTCTGCAATCACAACGGGGGTGCTAGTTGCCCAGATTCTTCGGGTTTCCAAGCCCGGTCACTGAATAGTCAGCGACACCCGGAGCCTAGCCCGTCGAAGCGCAGGCCAACAAGGCAGCAAAGTGCCCAAAACGCACCCCCTACGCAATTCTCGGAGTTTGCCTACGAGGTCATCGGGAGTCATCCGGTATTGCGCAGCCAAACGGTACGGCATGTTGCCGCCGACCCTCGGTTCCCGGCTGCAGCACGCGTAAAAAAGCCCCCGCAACCCTAAGGCGGCGGAGGCTGTTTGCGCAGCGTCAGGATCACTCCTCGGCTTTGCTTTGGCGCTTCTCGATGGCATCCACCAGGCGCTTGGCCAGGGCCGGGTAGTTCTCGTCGAAGTGGTGGCCGCCGGGCAGCTTCATCGCTTCGCCCACGGCGGTCTTGTCGGTGCAGCCGCTTTCGTCGACTTCTTCGGCACCGTAGATGCACACCACTTTGGCGGCGGGCAGCTTGGCCATTTCCGGGCCGGTGGCGGCTTCCTTGCCGGCGTTGCCGAGCCAGCCGTCGACTTCGATCTCGAAGCTGCCGGTGCGGGCGAAGGCCAGCAGGATAATGGCATCCACTCGCTGCTGCTCGGCTTCCGGCAGGCGGTTGTAGATGGCCGGCAAGACGTCGGCACCGAACGAGTAACCGGTCAGCACAAAGCGCTTGGTGCCCCATTTCTGCCGGTAGTGCTGCATCAGCTCGGTGAGGTCGGTGGCGCTTTGTTCCGGAGTCTTGTGCTGCCAGTAGTAGCGCAGGGTGTCGATGCCCACGACCGGGAAGCCGATCTTGGCCATTTCCCCGGCCACATCGCGGTCCAGGTCGCGCCAGCCGCCGTCACCCGAAAGAAACAGGGTCACGGTGTCCTTGGCCTGGCCGGCCGGGACTTCCACCACCGGAATATTCAGGCCGCCGTTTTCCGAGCCCACCAGCAGTTTGCGCAGTTCGTTGTTCAGCACCTGGGGCAGGTGGATGTCGTAGTCGCTGATGCTGGTGGTGGCGTTCGGCGTGTCGCGTACGAAACCGGCACTTTCGTCGTCCGGGTTGTCGTTCCAGGCCACCAGCCAATGGCCGTGGGCCAGGGTTTTCGGCAGTGGGTCGCTGCAGCCCGGCTCGTTGATGGTGAAGCCCACCGACACGGCCTGGGCCTTGTCATTGTTCTGGGTCGCTACCCAGCGCCAGGCCAGGGCTGCGCCTGGGCCGATGCCGCTGACCAGGGTCGCTGGACCGTTGAGTTGGCCGAGGGCGTTTTGCAGGGCTTGTTCCTGGGCCTTGCAGTCGTCCTTGGGCACGATCACTTGCACGATCTGCGCGGCACCGCCCCGGCTCAGGGCCAGCAGCTGGTTGTCGCTGAGGGTCGCGTCGGCCAGGACCGCCACGGCCACCTGGGCCTTGGGCGTGGTGCCGGGGATGACGCGGGTCATGGTCGAGCCATCGGCCTGGCTCAGGTGTTCCAGGGTCGGCTCGGGGGCTGGACGATTCCAGAACCAGTAACCACCGCCCGCCATCAGGGCCAGCACCACCAGGGTGGCCAGTACATACCGCCAAGAGCGTTGAATCATTAGCGTTTCACCAATCCAGTCAAGCCGCCCGCGATCAGGGCGGCGGTATCGGCCAGGGCAACCAGCGGATCGAGTCCGGCGGGCACGGCCATGTAACGGGGTTCCCAGTCAGGCTGGAATTTGTCTTTGAAGCGGCGCAAGCCCTGGAAGTTATACAGTTGCTCGCCGCGGCGGAACACCATCGAACCCAGGCGTTGGGTCAGCGGTGCGCCGCGACGCGGTTGCAGGCCTGACAACGGCACCATCCCCAGGCTGAAACGGGCGTAGCCATGGTTTTTATAATGCTGGATCAAGCCGACCATCATGAATTCCATGGTCAGCTTGGGCGCGTCGGGGTGGGCGCGCATCAGGTCGAGGCTGGCCAGGTCATGGCCGTAGGTCTCGAGCAGATTGGCAAAGGCCACCGGGCGCCCTTCGAAGCGGATGATGGCGATGCGAAAGTGCTTGAGGTACTCATCGCTGAAACGGCCGAGGGAGAAGCCTTTCTCGCGCACGTTCTTGCCGGTCAGCCAGGCGTCGGAGATGACTTTCAGCTCGTCCATCGGCGCAAGACCGGGTTCGTGGATCTCCAGCGACAGGCCGTCGCGGGTGCCTCGGTTCCAGGTGTAGCGCAGGTCCTTCATCTCTTTGCCCTTGGCTTCGAGATCAAAGCGCTTGAGATCGACCCGGGCTTCTTCACCGAGCTTGATCGCGGTCAGGCCGATGTCCATGTAGTACGGCAGGTTCTCCGCACGCACCTGGTAGAACACCGGGCGCGCATGGTGGATGTCGCACAGGTCGCGGAACTGCCAGATCATCTCGGCCCGTTGCTGGGTCGGCCCGATCGGGTCGTACAGGGCCACCAGGCTGCGCCCGCGACGGGCGTACATCAGGAACGCGTCGTCGTTGGGGTGGAACAGCAGCGCCTTGTCACCGGTCAGGGCCAGGCCGCCATCGGGCTGGGAGGAGGCCATAAGGATCTTGGCGGCTTTTTCCAGCTCTTCGGGGGTGGGCAGGTGGATCACCGGGCGCGCGGTGCGCAGCAGCCAGGTCAGCGAGACCACC
This sequence comes from Pseudomonas sp. QD4, assembly GCF_049199125.1. Lineage (NCBI taxonomy): Bacteria > Pseudomonadati > Pseudomonadota > Gammaproteobacteria > Pseudomonadales > Pseudomonadaceae > Pseudomonas > Pseudomonas sp. QD4. The sequence goes on along the minus strand of NZ_JBLZOM010000002.1, from coordinate 794,732 downwards.
ACCAGCAACACCGCGGCACCCAGCAGGGAGCGCAGGCCACGTGGGGCATCGGCGTCCAGGGTGAACTGCCACCACAGCTGATGGCTGTAGGGCACGTCCTGATAGGCGAACAGCAGCAGCCAGATCGAGGCCCCCAAGACGCAGACGCTGGCCACCAGGTACAGCGGCGAGAACGGCAGTTCGGTGAGACGGCTCGGGCGATAGAACGAACGCCGGAACACCGCCAGCAGGCTGGCGGTCAGGGTCATCAGGCAGGCTTCTTCCCAGTCAAAGCCCTTGAGCAGCGAGAGCAGGGCGCCCACCAGCAGCAAAATGGTGGTCAGCATCCAGGCCGCCGACAGGCGACGGCGCAGGCCCTGGGCCAATAGCAGGCAGAGCACGCCGATCAGGCTGGCGCCAAAGTGCGAGGCATCCACCAGGCGATGGGGGATCAGAAAACCGATGTGTTGCAGGCGGGTGTCGATCTCCGGCGTGGCCCCGGAAAACAGCAGCACCACCCCGGACAGGAATACCAGCACCGCCAGGATCGGCGCGGCCAGGCCAGAGGCGACGCGTAGCGATTGGCGAGACTGAAATAGCCGTTGCGCCTCATTGATCAGCAGCAGAATGCACGCCACCAGCATCGGCAGCACCACATAGATCAGCCGGTACAGCAGCAGGGCGGCGGCCAGGGGCGCGGCACCCAATTGATCGGCGAAGGCGGCCAGCAGAATCGCCTCGAACACCCCGACACCGCCGGGCACATGGCTGAGTACACCGGCGGCCAGGGCCAGCAGGTACACCAGCAGGAACGCGCCAAAGGGCGGAGCCTCGGGCAACAGCAGGTACAGCACGGTGGCGGCAGCGGCGACGTCGAATGCGGTGATCAGCAATTGCAGCAGGGTCAGGCGTCGGCCCGGCAGGCGCAGGGTGCGACGCCCGGCCTTGACCAGCAGGTTGTCGCGCAGCGGTTGTTCCGGCAGGCGCCGACGGTAAATGCCGATGGTCAGCACGGCAGCCAGCAACAGGACCGCCAGCGCAATCCCGCCCAGCAGGCTTTCCGGCAGGCGCAGGGCCGCGGAGGCCGCCGGCAGGTTGCTCAGGGTGGCCAATGCAGCCAGCGGCGGCAGCGCGCAGCCCAGGGACAGGCTGGCGAACAGGGTCATATGGGCCACATCGGAGGCGCCCACGCCATGCCGGGCATAGAGTCGGTAGCGCACCGAACCGCCGGACAGCAGTGACAGCCCGATGGCATTGCCAATGGCAAAGGCGGTGAAGCCGCCCAGGGCCAGGGTCCGCGCCGGCAAGTCGACGCCGGCATAACGGCTGGCGGACCATTCATACCCCAGGAGGATGATGAAACCGACAATGGTTGCGCCCAAGGCGCCCAGCAGCGCCGGTTTCGGCACTTCCAGAATCGAGTCATGCAGGGCGTAGAGGTCGAGCTCGCTCAGCAGGTGGCGACAGGCGATCAGGGCGATGGCGAACAGCAGCAGGGTCACGGCCAGGCCGATGGGCTGGCGGTATTTGCTCAATAGGTCCAGCCAGCGCAAACGAGTGACTGTGATCGGTTGGGTCGCTGTAACGGTATCGGTGTCTTGTGAATCAGACGAGTTGGCGCGCATCAATCACCTCTTGGATTGTGCGCGACAGGATGGAGGTATCCAGCCAAGTTACCAATCCCTGTAGAAAAAATAATTTCAAATATTAACGCGTCTTGCCATGGTCGACGACTGTGCACCCTTGCGTGTCAAAAGGGTGTCGTTTGCGACTGAGCATAGTCTGCATAAGAAGAGTCGGGGGCGCCGGCTGACGCATCGCCATACATTGCCAGATCATTGTTGCGAAAGAACTTTTTCGACGGATACAAAAAAGGCCACTCTTTCGAGCAGCCTTTTTTGATGTTTGGTTGCGGGAGCCGGATTTGAACCGACGACCTTCGGGTTATGAGCCCGACGAGCTACCAGACTGCTCCATCCCGCGTCTGTGTGGCGGCATTCTACAGACGAACGCTTGAGTGTCAACCGTTAATGCAGAAACGGGTCAAATAAGCGTTGAACGGTTATCAGTGCGGGTAAGTCATGGTCCTGCAAGGGGTTTTGCTTTTGCTTCGGACTGGCTGAGCCGGGAAGGGGTAAAACCTGCGGACACAAAAAAGGCCACTCTTTCGAGTAGCCTTTTTTGATGTTTGGTTGCGGGAGCCGGATTTGAACCGACGACCTTCGGGTTATGAGCCCGACGAGCTACCAGACTGCTCCATCCCGCGTCTGTGTGTCGGCATTCTACAGAGGAATGCTGGGCTGTCAAATGCTAATTCAAGAAAACCTCTTCTCCTTCAATCGCTTAGCGCCTCTGGTGGGGCCTTGGAAGGGGCTGCGAGGCCTGTCGCACGGGGCTTTCAGCTCTATTGAAGGGGGGCGAACGATTGAAGAAATAAATTCATCGCGGATTTTTCCTACATTCATATCAGAGGAATCAAAGCACTGGTGCTATATACAGGTGTCAGTGAGATACTGCCGGCCCGGTTTATAGTTACCTCTGTCCGTGAACTCTGCCTTTATATGACGCAGCGCAAAATCATCCATATCGACTGTGATTGCTTCTACGCCGCCATCGAAATGCGCGATGACCCGACGCTTGCCAGCAAGCCGCTGGCGGTGGGCGGTTCGGCGGAGCGGCGCGGGGTGATTGCCACCTGCAATTACGAAGCGCGGGCCTATGGCGTGCGTTCGGCAATGTCTTCGCGGCACGCGCTGACCCTGTGCCCGGACCTGACCATCGTCAAGCCGCGGATGGACGCCTACCGCGAGGCGTCGAAGGAAATCCAGGCGATCTTTCGCGACTACACCGACCTGATCGAGCCGCTGTCGCTGGATGAGGCCTACCTCGATGTATCCGACAGCCAGAGCTTCGCCGGCAGTGCCACGCGCATCGCCCAGGATATTCGGCGCCGGGTGTCCAATCAGTTGCATATCACGGTGTCGGCCGGGGTCGCGCCGAACAAGTTCCTGGCCAAGATCGCCAGTGACTGGAAGAAGCCCAACGGCTTGTTTGTGATCACCCCGGACCTGGTGGAGGATTTTGTCTCGGCGCTGCCGGTCAACAAGTTGCATGGCGTGGGCAAGGTCACCGCCGACAAGCTGGGCCGGCTCGGTATCGTCAACTGTGAGGAGTTGCGCGACTGGACCAAGCTGGCGCTGGTGCGCGAGTTCGGCAGTTTTGGCGAGCGGCTGTGGGGGTTGGCGCGTGGCATCGATGAGCGCCCGGTGCAGAACGACAGCCGCCGGCAATCGATCAGCGTGGAAAATACCTACGACGTCGATCTACCGGATCTGGAAGCCTGCCTGGACAAGCTGCCCGAGCTGATGGCGACCCTGGCCGGGCGCATCGAACGTATCGACAGCAGCTATCGACCTGGCAAGCCGTTCGTCAAAGTGAAATTCCACGACTTCACCCAAACCACGCTGGAGCAGGCGGGGGCCGGCAGGGATCTGGAAAGCTATCAGCAGTTGCTGACCCAGGCGTTCAAGCGCGGCGGCAAGCCGGTACGCTTGCTGGGGATTGGCGTGCGATTGCAGGATTTGCGCGGCGGGCATGAACAGTTGGAGTTGTTCAATCGCTGAGGTGGCAAGCCGATCACCGGTAAGCCGGCGATCGGTTGCGCAGGGGGTCAGTTGGCGCCAGGGTCGGCGACCAGACGGCCGGCGTTCTTGGTCAGCGACTTGAGAAATTCGCTTTGCAGTTCCGGGTCGTTGCGGGTCAGTTCGATCAGGCTTTGTTCCAGCTCACTGGCTTCTTCTTCCAGGCCCAGTTCCGACAGGCGCTTGACCCGGTGTACCCACTGGCTCACTTCGTCGTCTTCCAGGTCGTCGTAGATCAGCGTGTGCGCTTCGAGCAATTTGTTGCGCAGGTTGCCGCTGATGGCCAGGGAGGAGTCGGTGTGCACGTCATCCTGGGCATCTTCGACACGGATCAGCAGCTTGCCGACGTGGTTCAGGTCCTGTTCGGAGAACGGGCTGTCCAGCAGGTTCAGGCGCAACACGCCGTTGCGGTCAGTGCTCAGCTCGTGGGTCAGCTTGCCGGCCGTGACCTGCACCGGGCGCTCGCTCCAAGGCAGGCTCGAATACTCCACGCGCTTGTCGCGCTGGACTTCATCGATGCCCGCCAGGTTCTGCTGCGCGCGACCGTGGGACTGCACGTTCATGAACGGGTTGAGCCCGGCTACGCCGTAGCTGATCCAGTCCTTGGTGACGCTGTCCGGCAGGTTGCCCAGGGCGAAGACGTTGACCACATTGGCGCCGACGCCGGCGACGACCGCCACCAGGCCTGCCGGGATCTCATAGAGTTCGCGCCAGGGCTGGTAGGGCGTATAGCGATCATAGCGGCGGGTGACCTCGAATTCGGTGACTTCGAAGGTCTTCTGCTCGTGGATACGAACCCGGCGTTGCGGCAGCTCAAGCACCTTAGGCTCACCGACATCGATCTGCAGGCTGTGATCGAGCAATTTACGCTCGACCCGCTCCTCGTGCTCGCTGCGTTGTGACATCTGATTGGCACAGCCGCTGAGCAACAGGGTGCCGCACAGGGCGGCACCACCGAGGTTTAAGGTGTTTCGCTTGAACATGACTTCTCTTGATCTGGTTTCAGCGACGGATACGGGCTTGGAGGAAGGACAGTACGTCAGCCACCGGCAACGCTTGTGCCTCGGCTTCGGTGCGGCTCTTGTATTCCAGGTTGCCTTCGGCGAGGCCGCGGTCACTGACCACGATCCGGTGAGGAATGCCGATCAGCTCCATGTCCGCGAACTTGATGCCCGGGCTGGTTTTCTTGTCGCGGTCGTCCAGCAGCACTTCAAAGCCGGCAGCGGTCAGTTCCGCGTACAGCTTGTCAGTGGCTTCGCGCACCTGTTCGGTTTCGTAGCGCAGTGGCACCAGGGCGATCTGGAACGGGGCCAGGCCGTCGCTCCAGATGATGCCGTTGGCGTCGTTGTTCTGCTCGATGGCAGCGGCTACCACGCGGGATACGCCAATGCCGTAGCAGCCCATTTCCAGGGTCACCGGCTTGCCGTTATCGCCCAGCACTTCGCACTTCATCGCCTTGCTGTACTTGTTGCCCAGCTGGAAGATGTGCCCGACTTCGATGCCGCGCTTGATTTCCAGAGTGCCCTTGCCATCCGGGCTCGGATCGCCGGCCACCACGTTGCGCAGGTCGGCAACGGTCGGAACTGGCAGGTCGCGTTCCCAGTTGACGCCGAAGTAGTGCTTGTCGTCGATGTTGGCTCCGATGCCGAAGTCGCTCATCAGCTCGACCGAACGGTCGATGATGATCGGCAGAGGCAGGTTCAGCGGGCCCAGGGAACCGGCGCCGGCGCCGATGGCGTCACGCAGTTCGGCATCCGAGGCCATGACCAGCGGGCTGGCCACGCCTGGCTGCTGGGCGGCTTTGATTTCGTTGAGTTCGTGGTCGCCACGGATCACCAGGGCGATCAGCTTGCCTTCTTCTTCGGCGTGCACGATCAGGGTCTTGATGGTCTTTTCAATCGGCAGATTGAATTTATCCACCAGGGCCGCGATGGTCTTGGTCTCCGGGGTGTCTACCAGGCGCAGCTCTTCGCTTGGTGCAGGGCGGGACGTTTCCCGTGGCACGGCTTCGGCTTTCTCGATGTTCGCCGCGTAGTCGGAACCGTTGCTGAAGACGATGTCGTCTTCGCCGGATTCGGCCAATACGTGGAACTCGTGGGAGCCGGCGCCACCGATGGAGCCGTTGTCGGCTTCAACCGGGCGGAATTTCAGGCCCAGGCGGGTGAAGACGTTGCAGTAGGCCTGGTGCATGCGGTCATAGGTGACTTGCAGCGATGCCTGGTCGGCGTGGAAGGAGTACGCGTCCTTCATGATGAATTCGCGGCCGCGCATCAAGCCGAAGCGTGGGCGGATTTCATCGCGGAATTTGGTCTGGATCTGGTACAGGTTGATCGGCAGCTGCTTATAGCTGCTCAACTCGTTGCGCATCAGATCGGTGATCACTTCTTCGTGGGTCGGGCCGGCGCAGAAGTCGCGGCCGTGACGATCCTTGAAGCGCAGCAACTCGGGGCCGTACTCTTCCCAGCGCCCGGATTCCTGCCACAGCTCAGCCGGCTGGGTGCTCGGCATCAACACTTCAAGCGAGCCGGCGGCGTTCATTTCTTCACGAACGACGGCTTCGACCTTGCGCATCACTCGCAAGCCCATCGGCAGCCAGGTGTACAGGCCCGAGGCGAGTTTGCGGATCATGCCGGCGCGCAGCATCAGCTGGTGGCTGATGACGACCGCGTCGGAAGGCGTTTCTTTCTGTGTGGCGAGCAAAAATTGACTGGTGCGCATGGTTGGCCGTTGTCGGTTGCTGATGACGAGAAATGACGGAGCATTGTACGGGCGAGATCCGCTGGCGTACAGGCGTGTGGCCGGGCCGGGCGGGGGAGGCAGGCCAAAGCCCGCAACCCCCGGGGTTTGCTATGAATTTTCGCTGGCGGCGGCAGGCGTCGTGACGGGTTCCGGCGTGGCAGTCGGCCCGGAGCGGCGACTTTCCTGGAACCAGTGCAGGGCGATCAGAATCAAGGTCGGCACGCCGAGCAGGGCGGTGATCAGGAAAAAGTCGTGGTAACCGAACTTTTCCACCATGACCCCGGAGTAGCCACCGATCAGGCGCGGCAACAGCAACATGATCGAGCTGAGCAGGGCGTACTGGGTGGCGGAGAACTTGAGGTTGGTCAGGCTCGACAGGTAGGCGACGAACGCCGAGGTGGCCATGCCTGAGCTGAAGTTGTCCAGGGAAATGGTCACCACCAGCATCTGCAGGTTGGCGCCCATGTCGGCCAGCATCAGGAACAGCAGGTTGGTGCCGGCCGAGGCGACGCCGCCGATGAACAGAATCGGCAAAATGCCGAAGCGCACGATCAGCAGACCGCCCATGCCGGCGCCGACCAGGGTCATGATCAGCCCGAAAATCTTGCTCACGCTGGCGATCTGGTCCTTGGTAAAGCCCTGGTCGATGTAGAACACGTTGGCCATTACGCCCATCACGGTGTCGGACATGCGGTAGGTGGCGATCAGGCCCAGCAGCAGGAAGGCCTGCCAGCGGTAGCGCAGGATAAAGTCGTTGACCGGTGTCAGTACCGGCGCCAGGCCACGGCGGCCCATGGTGGACAAGCACAGGGTGGTCAGGGTGATGTAGAGAATCGCCCGCAGGAAGGCGCGGTCGTCCAGCAGCAGGTCAAGCGGGCTGGCAGCGCCGAAGAGCACGCTGGCGAAGTCGGTGTTGTACAGCTGGGTGAACATGGCCGGTACCGAGACCAGCAGCACGATCAGCACGAAGACCGACATCAGTTGGTGAACAAAGCTGTAGCGCCCGGCCGACAACTGAGTGCGCAGCGGCACCGGCGGCTCGCGCATGAAGAGGGTGGTCAGCAAGGCCGGCACCATCAGCAAGCCAAACAGGACGTAGGTGCCGGTCCAGGCTGAGTGCTTGTAGTTGAAGCCGGTGGAGCCGAAACCTTCGGCGAAGAACAGCGCGCCGGCGGTTGCCAGCAGCGCGGCAATTCGGTAGCCGGACATATAGCTGGCAGCCAGGGCGGCCTGGCGGCTGTCATCGGCGATTTCCAGGCGATAGGCGTCGACGGCGATGTCCTGGGTGGCCGAGGCGAAGGCCACGACCACGGCAATGGCGATCAACCAGGACAAATGTTTTTGCGGGTCGCAGAAACCCATGCCGATCAGGCCGAGAATCACCAGGGTCTGGGACAGCACCAGCCAGGAGCGGCGGCGGCCCAGTTTGCCCAGCAGTGGCAGGCGCCATTGATCGAGCAGGGGTGACCACACCCACTTGAAGGCATAGGCCAGGCCAATCAGGCTGGCATAGCCGATGGTCTCGCGGGCCACACCGGCCTCACGCAGCCAGACGGAAAGGGTCGAAAACACCAGCATGTATGGCAAGCCGGCGGCGAAACCAAGCAGCAACAGCACGAGCGTCGAGGGGCTGGCATAGGCGGCGAGCGCGGCGCGCCAGGTTTTACGGGGCATGGGCTGGAGTCTGCCTCAGATTGCGGAAACAAAGCGCGCACTCTAACCGCTGTGCTCTACCGGGCGCCAGCCATGGCACCGAATATCCACCCGATTGTTCAGGATAACGACACCTTCATCGCGCAGGCGCGCACGCTGTTCATCTCCCGAGGGGCTGCCCGCAGGCAAACTGATACGCCCGCCGGCGGCCAGGACCCGGTGCCAGGGCAGGCTGGTGTCGGCCGGCAATTGGCTGAGGGTGCGTCCGACCCAGCGCGCCGCTCGCCCCAAGCCGGCCATGTCCGCCAGTTGGCCGTAGCTCACAACCTTGCCGGATGGCACCTGGGCCAGGGTCAGGTAGAGTGCCGTGCGTCGGATTTGCGCGGGGCTTTCAGCGGCGTCGCTCGGTTCGGTCACGTTTGTGGTTCCTGATCTGCCTGTCGGTCGTTGGTCGGGGCAGTCATTTAATAGGGAGTGAGAATTGAACTCACTATAAATGCCTGGGTCAGTCCTAGCTAAGGCCTGATCCAACGGGATAATGCCGCTTTTTTTCGCAAACTCGAGCCCTGTATTTGCTTATGTTGCCAAGAACCCTGCTGTGCCTCGCTGTCTTCAGCGCCTCCACGCCCTTGCTGGCCGACACCGTCTGGTTAAAGAACGGTGACCGGTTAAGCGGCAAGATCAAGGTGTTCGACGGCGGAAAGCTGTTGATCCAGACCGACTACGCCGGGGCGATCCCGATCGACTGGAAACAGGTCAAGACCCTGGAAAGCGATCAGGAGTTGCTGGTCAAGCAAGACGCCTACACCGGCGAGAAGGCCAAATCGCTGACGCCTGCCGATGATGGCAAGGTGGTTTTGGCCAATGGTGAGGCGCCGCGCACGGTCGAGCTGGCCAGTATCCAGCAGATCATGAAGCCCAAGCCGGTGGTCGAGGATCTGATCTGGAAAGGGCACGTCGACGTGGCCTTGGATTATCAGCGCGCGGAGAAGGATACAGACGACTACGACGTCGACTTCAAGACCTCGGCCCGTCACGGCAAATGGCGGCACACCGCCGAAGGCGAGTACAACCGCGAGTTCCAGGATGACGTGGTGACCACGGACAACTGGCGAGCCGAGTACGCGTTGGATCGCTTTATCACTGATCAGTGGTTCTGGCAGGGGCGGCTGACCTACAAGCGCGACAAGGTTGAAGACCTGTCTCGTCAGCGGGTGGTGGGTACCGGCCCGGGCTACCAGTTCTGGGATGACGAGTTGGGTGCATTCTCCCTGGGCTCGCTGCTCAACCGTACCGATTACGAATATTCCGATGGCGGCAAGGACAACTTCTATTCCCTGGCCATGAAGTGGGACTACAACCGCTTCCTGATCGGCAAGCGAGTCGAGTTCTTCACTACGGGCGAGGTGGGCAGGCCATTATCGGGCGTGGCGGATTACGCGTTGGATGCCGAGATGGGCTTGCGGTACAAGGTTACCGACTGGGCTTCCCTCAATCTCAAGGCCGAGAAAGACGTGATCAGTGGCACCGAAGACAGCGACCTGAGCAAGACTCGCTACACCGCAGGTTTTGGCGTCACCTGGTAGTTGGCTGATTCAAGGCGGGCCTGAGGGCTCGGTCCGTCTTGAGTTGCAGCGCTGCAGACAAAACAGACGGGCACAAAAAAGCCCCGCTTTTGAGGGCGGGGCTTTTTACTGGATCAGTACAAGTTAGATAACTTGAACTTCTTCAGCTTGCATGCCTTTCTGACCGCGGGTAGCGATGAAAGAAACCTGTTGGCCTTCTTTCAGGCTTTTGAAGCCGTCGGATTGGATTGCTTTGAAGTGTACGAACAGGTCGTCACCGGATTGTGGAGTGATGAAGCCGAAGCCTTTTTCATCGTTGAACCACTTAACGGTACCGGTTTGGCGATTAGACATGGTGTATCTCCTTGGACAAAGTTAACTGCGACTCAGGAAAAGCCCTGGCCGAGACTGAGTGCAAAGAGCAGGAAAAATTCTTGGAGATGGTTGGATCGAAATTCAACATCGTGTAGAGATTCTCAGTGACACAAGCAGCACAGTGGCGCCACCTTAACCCTTTTTCCGGAACGTGCCAATGGTCTTTGCGAAGGTTTCTCTGTTTTCGTGACTGACGGTGTCGGTCAACCCCGGGAAGCCCCAGGGATTGCGGGGATTAGCGAGAAAAACGCCCCAGTCTTTGAACCCGGCGACCTGCCCCGGTAAGATGCCGGACAGAATTTTTCCACCTCGCTATTTCAGGACACCCGCCATGAGCATCAAATCGGACAAGTGGATTCGCCGCATGGCGCAAGAACACGGGATGATCGAACCCTTCGTCGAGCGCCAGATGCGTGGCGAAGGCGCCGACCGGGTGATTTCCTTCGGTGTCTCGAGCTACGGCTACGACGTGCGTTGCGCCGATGAATTCAAGGTGTTCACCAACATCAATTCGGCCACCGTGGACCCGAAGAACTTCGACGAAAAGAGCTTCGTCGATATCAAAAGCGACGTCTGCATCATCCCGCCGAACTCCTTCGCCCTGGCGCGCACCGTCGAATACTTCCGTATTCCGCGCAATGTGCTGACCATCTGCCTCGGCAAGAGCACCTACGCGCGCTGCGGGATCATCGTCAACGTGACCCCGCTGGAGCCCGAGTGGGAAGGTCACGTGACCCTGGAGTTCTCCAACACCACCACGCTGCCGGCGAAGATTTACGCCAATGAAGGCGTGGCACAGATGTTGTTCCTGGAATCAGATGAAGAATGTGAAGTGTCCTATAAGGACCGTGGCGGCAAGTACCAAGGCCAGCGTGGCGTGACTCTGCCGCGTACCTGAGTCATTGATCTGACGAACTGTGGGAATTCCTGAGCCGGCAGGCACTCTATGAGTGTACTGCCCCGGTTCGCGCAAGGCGGGCCGCGCTTAGCTCAGGAGTGTCCTATGAAGATCGATCCGCGAATAAGCGCCGAATTGGCGAGGCTTGAACCCAATCAGGTCGGTGTACTGGCCTGGTCCCTCCTGGCCCATCCGGCCAGCATGGCAGGCGGCATCCCTGGCCAGCCTGATCCCGATACCCCGCAACCCAACCAGCCTACCGAGCCCGGCGAACCGACCCTGCCGGACGAACCGCCTCCCGTCCCCGTGGCCTGAGGCCGGTCGATGGCCAGTCAGGCGCTGCGCTGGACGCTCAACTGACTGGCCAGACCCGTTGCTCACCCACCACATAGATCCGGCTGTCCGGCATCGGCGCTATTCGATAGCCGCCGGTAAAGGCGCCGAATGCCGGCAGCAGGCTGACTTCATGTCCCAGTTGAAAGCACGGCAGGCGCAGGCTTTGCCGGCCCTTGCCCTGCAAGCGATACACCGGGTGCACGTGGCCGGCCAGTACGTGCTGGCCGGCGCGTGGGACGGGGTCGTGGCACAGCGCGAAGGGCCCGAGGCTGAGCGGTTCATCGACCACCTCGATATCCAGGTCGGCCGGCGGATCGCCGGACCGCTGGTCGTGGTTGCCGCGGATCAAGGTCACCTGCAGTGCCTGATGCCGCTGACGCCAGGCACGCAAGGGCGCCAGGGTGGCCTCGACCTGGGAGCCCGGGCCATGCAGGAAGTCGCCGAGAAAGATCAGCCGCTCACAGTCCAGTTTGGCCAGTAACCCTTCAAGCACCAGCAGGTTGCTCGCGGTGGTGCCCCGGGGTACCGGCTGGCCCAGGCTGCGATAGGCGGCGGCCTTGCCGAAATGCGCATCGGCAATCAGCAGGCAACGCCGGGCGGGCCAGTAGATGGCTTTTTCCGCCAGCAACCACAGGGTTTCACCCGCCAGGGTGACCGGGCAGTGCGCGCTCATGATCGGCCTGCGCGGTCAGCCGAGGTTTCCAGGTCGCTGACCATCCGCGCGATACGGTCGGCGAGTTTTTCCGAACTCATGCTTTCCCTGAAACGCTCCACCAGCAACGGAAATGCCAGGGGCGTTGTGCGTTTGATGGCATGCAGGTCGAGCCGCAACTGGCTGATATGGGCCAGGGTCTGCTCCAGGCGCTGCACATCCAGTTCTTCGCGCAGCACTTCCTCGGCAGCCTGGGCCAGCAGCAGGTTGCCGGCGTCGTATTGTTTGAACACTTCAAAGAACAGGCTGCTGGACGCCTGCACCTGGCGCGTGCTTTTCGGCGCGCCGGGGTAGCCGGCGAACACCAGGCCGGCGATACGGGCCACTTCGCGAAAGCGCCGTTGGGCGAGCTCCCCGGCATTGAGGCTGGCCAGGACATCGGGCAGCAGTTGCTCACGGCTTAACAGCTCGCCGTTGAATGAGTGGTGCCAGTCGATGGGCGTGGCGCTGAGCAGTTCCAGGCCGTAGTCGTTGACCGCAATGGAAAAGGTGATGGCCTGGCGCTGGCTGATACGCCACGCCAGCAGGCTGGCCAGGCCCAGGTGCACCTGGCGGCCGGCGAAGGGGTAAAGAAACAGATGCCAGCCTTCGCGGGATTTCAGGGTTTCCGCCAGCAGTGTCTGCGGCGTCGGCAGGCTCGACCAGCGTTGCTGGAGCTCCAGCAGGGGCTGCACCCGCTGCATTTCCGGGCCGCGATACTGGCCTTGGGCAGCTTCGCCAAAACGCTGGATCATCGCAGCTGCCAGCTCCCCGGAAAGTGGCATGCGTCCGCCGTTCCAGCGCGGTACGGCGGCCTTTTTCGCGGTGCTGCGACGTACATAGGCAGTCATGTTTTCCACCCGCACCAGTTCCAGCAGGCGGCCGGCGAACAAAAAACCATCTCCCGGACGCAGGCGGGCGATAAAACCTTCCTCGACATTACCCAGGGTCTTGCCGCCACCACCCTTGCTCCAGAACTTCAATTGCAGGCTGGCGTCGCTGACGATGGTGCCGATGCTCATGCGATGGCGGCGGGCGAGGCGCGCATCCGGCACGCGCCAGATGCCCTGTTCGTCCGGCTCCACTCGGCGGTAGTCGGGATAGGCGGTCAGGGACAGCCCGCCGTGGCGCACAAAGGCCAGGGCCCAGGCCCATTCGGCGTCGCTGAGGTCGCGGTAGGCCCAGGTGCTGCGTACTTCCTGCAGCAGTTGCGCCGGCTCGAAACCGCCGCCCAACGCCATGCTCACCAAGTGCTGCACCAACACGTCCAGGGGCTTGTGCGGCGAGGTGCGCGGTTCGAGGCGGCGCTGGGCCACCGCGTCCTGTGCGGCAGCGGCTTCGATCAGTTCCAGGCTGTGGGTCGGCACCAGGGTCACCCGCGAGGCGCGCCCCGGCGCATGGCCCGAGCGGCCGGCGCGCTGTATCAAGCGCGCCACGCCTTTGGCCGAACCGATCTGCAGCACCCGCTCCACCGGCAGGAAATCCACCCCCAGGTCCAGGCTCGAGGTGCAGACCACCGCCTTGAGTTGCCCATCCTTGAGCGCGCGCTCCACCCAGTCACGAGTTTCCCGGGCCAGGGAGCTGTGGTGCAGGGCGATCAGGCCGGCCCAATCCGGCCGTGCTTCGAGCAGCGCCTGATACCAGACCTCGGCCTGGGCGCGGGTGTTGGTGAACACCAGGCAACTGGGGCTGCCGTCAATTTCTGCCACCACTTGGGGCAGCAGGCGCAGCCCCATGTGCCCGGCCCAGGGGAAGCGCTCGATGACCGCCGGCAATAGGGTGTCGACCTGCAATGGCTTGCGGTTGTCGCCTTGCACGCTGAGGGCCGGCCCCTGGGGGATCAGTACCTGTTCGGCATAAGCCTGGTTGCCCAGGGTGGCGGAAACGCCCCAGACGATCAGTTCCGGGTGCCATTGGCGCAGGCGGGCCAGGGCCAGTTGCAACTGCACGCCACGCTTGTTGCCAAGCAATTCGTGCCATTCATCCACCACCACCATGCGCAAGGTCGCCAGCGCGGTTTCGGCATCGGCGCGGGCCAGCAGCAGGGTCAGGCTTTCCGGAGTGGTGATCAGCGCCGTGGGCAGGCGCCGGCCCTGGCGTGCGCGTTCGCTGACGCTGGTATCTCCGGTGCGCAGGCCGACGCTCCAGGCAATGCCCAGAGAGGGCAGCGGCGCCTGCAGCGCACGGGCGCTGTCGGCGGCCAGGGCGCGCATCGGGGTGATCCAGAGCACGGTCAGCGGGGGCGCCACGGGCTTGCGCCGGCGTGGAGTATCGCTGGTACCGGGTGCGGTCGAGCTGGCGTAGCGATTGAGCGCGGCGAACCACAGGGCGTAGGTTTTACCGGCGCCGGTGTTGGCGTGCAGCACCCCCGACTGGCCACGCTTGACCGCCGCCCACACCGTCTTTTGAAAGGTGAAGGGCTTCCAGCCTTGGGTGTTGAACCACTGGTGTGCGTAGTCGCAGGTCTTGGCCATGCAGGGGCGTGCGCTCTGAACTTCCTGATTCAGAGACCGCGGGAGCGGGCGACTAGTTTAATCGCGTTGGCCGCGGGGGGGGGGCCCGCGGGGCCCCCCCGGGGGTGGTGGTTGGGGGGGGGGGGGGGGGGGAACCGGCGGGGGTGTGGGTTTGGAGCACCCGGGGAGCGGGG